>CAVPXB010000013.1:0-153508 GCA_963709525.1 uncultured beta proteobacterium | reverse complement strand
TCGAGAGCGCTGCGGCACGCAGGTGCCGGCCTCTTCGCAAGACCCGATCGCGCTTACGGCAACACGGCGACGCCCATCGCGTCGCAGGCCTCGCGCAACTTCCGATCCAGGGTGGCCAGCGGAAGATGCCTGCGCTGGGCGAGTTCAACGTAACAGGCGTCGTAGATCGTCAGCCCATGCTGTGACGCGATGGCGACGATTGCAGACAGTTCGTTGGCTCCCATCGCGCGGTCCGGATTGATGGGCAGCGTGGCCAGGGCGCGCAGTGACGAAGCGACGACGGCATCGTCGATGCGTGCTCGACGAAGCGCGGAAATCAACGCGTTGCCGACTTCCAGGCTCCAGATCGCCGGAACTTCGGCGCTCTCCTGTTCGAGTCGATCGGCGAGGGCATCCACCCGTTCGCCTTCCTCGTCGGGCAGGAGCCAGGCAAGCGTGACTGAACTGTCCAGAACGAAGCCCAATCAAACACCATGCCCGGATTGCGCCAGTTCCCGCAGCGTTTCGCCCGGCCGCAGGACATCGGCCAGACGCAAGCCGCGATCTGCCAGCGCCTGTCGCCCCTTGCGAAGGTCGGTGATGGCGTCGCGAATCCGCGCCGAGTCGCGCGCGGCCACGGGAACGAGTTCAGCCACCGGCCGGCCGTGCTTGGTGATGACAAAGCGCTCGCCTTGTTGCACGCGTTCAAGCAGTGCCGGCAGATGCGTCTTCGCGTCGTACGCGCCGATGTCGGGCATGAGGGGCTCCGATTAATTTAGACCAGTCTAGACCAGTCGTAGCCGGCGGTCAACGCTCTCGGTGTGTGGCGACAAACTTGGGCACCCAGAACCAGAGCGTCTGACACCACCTTTTCACAGAGTAGGCTCGGGGTCACCCATTAGCTCGGTCTTGACATGCAACATTTCTTTGTCGCAAAGCTGTCGCCGGCGCGTGACCCGTCGGTGATCAAAACGCGCGACATCTCACGTCAAGAATCGCCCCCAGCCTGGCTCGATCGGTCTTCATCAAGCGCTCTCCGTGCGCGGTCGCGCTCCGCCGGATCAAAGAAGACGGTCTCGCGAAACCGGCTCTCGATAATGGGCGCTGAAAGCAAACCCGCCTGCAGGCCGGCTCGAATCCACTCCCGGTCCCTCGGCTCGGAGCGCGCGTATTTCGACACCGCGGCATCGTTCGGGTCGAGAAAGTAAGCGACTACTCCGCCGTCGAGCGGAACGCGGACAAGACGGTGGCGCCAATTTTCGGGGAGCGTCGGGACGTCCGGAGAAATCGGGTCCAGGTAAAACCCATGGCGGGTCTCGAACGCGCTACCTTCGCCCAACGCCTTGCCCAACTCGAAAACTCGTCCCGGGTCTTGCCGGGTGAAGCAGTCGACGTCAATTGACAGCAGCATTCGCGCCGGGACGTTGCGCCCCTGCACCACACCGAGAATCGAGAGGCTTCCGACGACGACGAACTCGGTGTGACCCGTGAGCTTCCCGGCCTCGGCAAAAAGCGTCTGAAGGTCGCTCAGTTCCATGCCCAGGACCAGGGCGAATTCTGGAACAGCGCGCCTTCCCACTCGCCGAGCGACGTCATCGCCTTCGCCATCTTTCGTGGCGGAAGCGCAAGCAGTTGCGACCACCGTTCGATGTAGTAGGGGCTGCAGGTACGCTTGCGACGCCATAACGCGACCCGGGCGCGCGCCTTGGCAACCATTTTTGCGATGGCATTTTCGTCGTCGCCGTGGAGGTCGATCGCCAAACGGAAATGCCGGCTACGTTGCTGTTCCAGCTTCGCGCATTGTTCCAGCCGCGCCAGCTTGCGGGCGTCGTCGACGGCAGAACCGTCCATCATCTTGGGACGCATCTCCAGAGCTTCGAATATTCGGTCAAGAACGTCGGTCTGGACGGCCAACGCATTTCCCTGTTCCAGTCGCGACAGTAAGGTCCGCGACACTTTCGCGGACCGCGAAAGGCCCACCTGCGTCAGACCCTTTCGGGTTCGCTGATCTTTGACCAAGGTGCCAAACTGTTTGGCGAGCATTCAATCGCTCCAATGGAGCTGTGAGAACCTTTTGATAAACAGTGTGCATTATAATAAACACATCGAAACAGGTCAACCTCCTGCCGAGGTGCATCGCACGGGAAGACAGGCGACCTTGGCATGACACATTTGGAGGCAACTTTTCACTTACGGCTCTTCTGAACCCTCCGGAAGGCGAGCCGGAATGTTGCATGTCAAGACCTGACCCCAGGTTTGTGCGCTGGACAAGAGCGTTATAACGTGTTATAACTATCACGATGAAAATCCGCATTCGCCGAATCGGTAATTCTCTTGGGGTTATTGTGCCCAGGCCCGTCCTTGCCCGATGGGGGCTTGAAGTGGGCGACTCGCTCGACCTTACGCCCGATGGCATTCGGCCGCCGAAGCGGCGCAATGCGCAAGACCGGCTGGACGATTTCAAGCGGCAGATTGCGCTCGAGGTTGTGCGCAGTAACTCAGTTGATGAAATTCGTCGACGTTCTCTCGAAAATCTGGAGCGGTGGAGAAGCAACGGCGTTTGGTGCAGCGCCTATGACGATTGGCGCAAGATTCTCGAGAGCGGCGAAAATGGCGCGCTGTACGCCGCCATGGTCGGCCAAGACCAGGAAGCGAATCGCCTGCGGCAGTCGCCGCCCTACGTGGGCCTCTTGCCAGACACCGTAACGGAGCAACTTCGTGAAGAAGCGGCACGTTGACCAGATCCTTCGCGCTGCCGGCAAGATCGTCGAGGACACCCAGCTCATCATCATCGGCAGCCAGTCCTTGCACGGCAAGCACCCGGATCTGCCGGATGAGATCGTCGCCTCGATCGAAGTAGATCGCCTACATCGCGAATCCGCTCTCCCGCTGATGACGGATGGCCAGAATGATGGCGACATCAGCGAGAGGATCGTACTTGTAGAGCGCGACGTAGCCAGACCGCCCGCGCGAAATCACCAGTTCCCGAAATCCGTTGTCAATCACCCTTCCGACCAAGGGATGCCGGGCGAGAATCTCGATGCCGGATCGCAACAACATCCCGTTGGTCTGGGCGCTTTCGCGATCGTTCTTCAGCAGAAAATCGGTGATCCGGTCGATGTCCTCAAAGGCCCGGGGGGCGAAGACAAGTCGCGTCACTGCTGAACCCTAGAGCTTGCGCGATTTCGGCGGGACCGGCTTCCCGCCACGAAGTTTGGCTTCCATGTAACTGAGCACTTCGTCCGCGTCGTAAACCAAGCCGTATTGCGCGACCTCCCGCTCCGCCGCCAGTGCAGACGCGAAAAACTGGGCGCGCTGCTCGGCCAGCGCTGCTTGCGCTGAAATCGCATCGATCATGAATGCGTGCGGCGACTGGCCTGCTGCCCGCGCCAACTCGGCAACGCGGGACTTGAGGGACTCCGGGAGCTTAAGCGTGGTGGACGATGGCATGGCGCGTTTCCCTGCGAAGCAATTTCAAGTGGGTGTCACAAAAGTAACACCGACGACTCAGCAGCGTCAAGGGCAGAGACCGGGGGAATACTTGAAAATGCCTTGAGGCCGGATCCCAATCCCAAAAGGCCTGGGGTCTTGACATGCAACATTTCTCTTCGGCGGGGGACAGTTGGGGTCCCGTCTTCCCGTGACACATCCGGAGAATCCGTTTCGCCTGCCGGTTTTCCGGGTGGTCGAAATGTTGCATGCCAACACTTGATACTCTTGCATGCAGTTGGCGACCGTGTCATCCGAGCAGCACTTCAGCCAGCGATCGCGGCGAATGGAGGGTGACGCCGCCGAACGTCTGTCCGTACCCCGCGCCAAGGTGCGTGCGATCACCGGTGACCAGCACATCGCAGCGCAAGCGAATGGCAGCCGCGAGAACCGGTCGATCCCTGTCCGGCAGCCAGGAGATCGTCGCGATCAAAGCGGTCCGGGATTGCGCTGGATGAACCGGGATCCACTGCAGGAGTCCATCGAGCGCGGACGTGGCGGTCGGCTCTTTCGACAGCAGGTTGCGGCGCGCCTCGGCCAGGACGTAGGTGTCGGCCAGGCATTGGTGACCTTCCTTTGCAAGGCGGACCACCAATTGCCGAACGGCGCCATCGGATTTTGCCGCGGAGAACAGGACATTGGCGTCCAGGAACACGCGCATGGAAGCCCTGCCGAACTAACGCTGGCGTGACGCGGGTGCTCGGCGCAGTTTCGGCTTGGGCGCCGGCGGCGACTGGACGGTGGACTTGGCGAACAGCGCGGCGAGATCGGACTCGGCCGCGTCGAACTCGCGTACGCGCTCGGGCGTGTAGATCTCGACCGGCAGCGTGATCGCAGGACGCAGCAGCAGGCCGTCGGCCGTCGGTTCTGCGATCAGCTGATCATCTGCTTTGAGGCCGAGCGCCTGTCGCAACTTGGCCGGGAGGGTAATGACGCCGCGGCTCGTCATCGTCACGGTGGTTTTCATCAATGCAGAATAGCAGAAATGATGCAATACGGCGAGGCGTGGCGCTGGAATTGAGTTTGTAAGTGCGGCGATGACGGCGCGGTCGCTTCCGATGGTGTCATGTCAAGAGCTGACCCCAAGCCTTCCGGTGCTTCCCAGATCTCGCTTCCGACGTGATCAACCAAGGGCATGCCCAAAGGCCAGCCAAACTGCACGGTCGGCAAGCCCCCTTCATGCGGGCGTATGCTTCTTCAGCCAGTCCCTCAGTGCGGCGTCCACACGAGTTTGCCAGCCCTCGCCCGTGGCGTCGAAAGCTTCAAGTGAACGACATCGGGCGATAGCTCGAATGAGTGATGCGCTCTTTGGTCGGAGATCGCTGGGGGCCACGAACCCTCCAAGCTTGCGCCGCAGCGACTTCGGACAAAAATCTCTCTCGCCGGCCGGAATGCCTTGAGGTCGAGCAACGGAGAGTTCCGCGACTTCGCCCTTGGCGTCAGTCAGATTTTTGCATGGCTTTGACATGATCGCTTTACCTCGACGCACGTTGGCCTTTGCGAAAACTGATCACACGAATGCCGTCCCGTCGCCTCCGGCGAAGCAAAGCACATGTATCCGCGCCGCAAGCATGCCGATCGCGATGTACCGCGTCTCGCCAGTATTCGTGCCTCTGGTCGACGGCAATTAGCGCATCGTTCTCGAAATCGAAGATCTCGAGCGGAATCGAAAGCGAGGCCGCGGTATCGTATGTTCCAGTCGTTCTTTGCCGGGTCGTCAGGTGACGCGCACGGGCATATTGTACATACAATAAAATGAATTGTGCTTCGCGGTGGGATATTGAAGTGGATAAATGCATGCTGCGGGACGCACACCTGCCAATGTGGCCGATGGGTATCGGAAGGCATGGGGTCTTGACATGCAGCACCTCTACCGACCAGAGGGCTGGTAGGCGAAACGGCTTCTCCAAATATGTCACGGCAAGGCTGGACTCCAACGGTTTACCGCCGAAGAGAAATGTTGCATGTCAAGACCTGACCCCAGCCCTCCCGGCCGTTGTCGCGAAAAAGCTGGAGCCAGGTCAGCTGGCGAATCTTGTTCATGATCGAATCCATTCTCCTCTCCGCCGCCCGCATTTCCACGTTCGAGCAGCAGCACGGGTTGACCAACGCCAGCGGCTTCTTCTTCGAGCGCGATGGCCGGCTGTTCCTCGTGACGAGCCGCCATGTGATGTACGACGAGCCGAGCAAGCACTTTCCGGATCGCATCGAGATCGAGTTGCACATCAATCCGGACAACATTGCCGAGTCCACGGGTTTTTCGATCCCGCTGTACCGCAACGGCAAAGGCGTGTGGCGCCAGGGTCTCGACAAGGCCGGCGAGATCGACGTGGCGGTCATCGAGATCGACCTGGCGGCGTTCCCCAGGACGGCGCTCTACCGGGCCTTCACGCCGCAGCATCTGCCCGGGCAGTTCGACCGGGTGGAAGTGGGCACGTCATTGCTGGTCGTGGGTTTTCCTCTTGGCTTCCACGACGCGCTGCACCACATGCCCGTGGTGCGCCAGGCGATCGTCGCCTCGTCCTTCGGCCTGCGTTTTCAGGGCGAGGGCTACTTCCTCACCGATGCGCGCACCCACCGCGGCACCAGCGGGGCGCCCGTCGTCATGCGCGTCACCGATCCGAACGCCGTACAAAGCGACCTGCCATGGATGCTGCTCGGCGTTCATTCCGCGCGGCTCGACGTCGGTACGCGCGACCTGGACCTGGATGAAGCGCTGGGGCTCAACTGTGCGTGGTTCGCCGACATCCTGCTGACCCTGACAGAACGCTGATGTTTCTCCGTCCATCGACCACGCCCAGCGCGCTGGCGGGACCCGGCGCCGTGCTGCTGACCGTCAGGGACGGCAAGTTCCGGCGCCTGTCCGCGTGATCACCGGCATCCTTCTGGCGGCGGGCCGCGGCCGCCGCTTCGGCGGCGCCAAGCTGATGGCGCGCCTCGCGTCGCCGAATGCTTCGGCGGGGTCCGGCCTCGCGGTCGGCGCGATGGCCTGCCGCCAGCTGCGCTCGGTGCTGCCGCGGGTCATCGCTGTCGTGCGCCCGGACGATGCGGACCTCGCTGCGTCCCTTTCGAACGCCGGCGCCGAGGTCATTGTCTTTGCCGACGCCGACCGGGGGATGGGTGCGAGCCTGGCCTTCGGCGTCGCGGCAGTGCCGCAGGCGCAGGGATGGATCGTCGCGCTGGCCGACATGCCGTGGGTGCTGGCGGACACCCTTCGCGCGGTGGCCGCGGCACTGGCCGCCGGCGCGCCGATCGCCGCGCCGTTTCACGACGGCCGGCGGGGGCACCCGGTCGGATTCGGTCGCGCGCTGCTGCCGGACCTGCTCGAGCTTTCAGGGGACGAAGGCGCCCGGCGGATCCTCGCGGCGGCGAGCGAACGCGTCGTCAGGATCGACGTCGACGACCCGGGGATCCTGCGTGATGTCGACTACCGGGAGGATTTGCGAGCGGACTGAGGAGATCCGCGCGTCATTGGTACGTGGGCCACATGTCGTGCTGATGGCCGTTCTGCCACGGCTCGGACGACTGCAACGCCCACCAGTTGGCGAAGTCCGGCTCTTCCATCGGGTGCGATATCAGGTAGCCCTGCGCTTCCTCGCATCCCAGGTCCTTCAGGAACGCGAACTGGGCCGCCGTCTCGACGCCTTCGGCGATGACGCGCAAACCCAGCGCGTGCGAAAGCGCGACGATGGCCTGGGTGATGGTTTCGTCGCTCTTGTTCTGCTCCAGGCCGCGGACAAAGCGCTGGTCGATCTTGAGGCTCTGGATCGGCAGCCGGGCGAGGTAGGAAAGGCTCGAGTAGCCGGTGCCGAAATCGTCGACGGTGATCGAAATGCCGCGCTGCTGCAGCTTCACCAGCGTATCCACGGCACGCCCCGGATGGGTGATGATCATGCTCTCGGTGATTTCGAGATCGAGGTATTGCGAGGGCAGTCCGCTGGACATCAGCGCATCCTCGACCACGTTGAGCCAACCTTCGTGCTGCAGCTGCTGCACAGAGAGGTTGACCGAGAGCCGCAGCTGCATGCCGCTGACGTGCCACGCCTGGACCTGCTTGCAGGCGTCGCGCAGCACGCGCGCACCCAGTGCGTGGATCATTCCCGATTCCTCGGCAATGGGGATGAACTCGGCCGGCAGGATCACGCCGCGCTCAGGATCGCGCCAGCGGACCAGCGCTTCCACGCCCATCGTGCGCCCGGTGCGCAGGTCGATCTGCGGCTGGTAGACCAGGAAAAACTCGTTGCCGATGAGGCCGCGGCGCATGTCGGTCTCGATCTGCAGCCGCTGCTGCACGCGCGCATTCATGTCGGCGGTGAAGAACCGGTAGGCGTTGCGGCCGGAATCCTTCGACGCGTACATCGCGGTATCGGCCTGCTTGATCAGCGTGACCGGATCGTTGCCATCGAACGGGTACATGGAAACGCCGATCGAGCAGGTCAGCGTGGGCGTCTGGTCGGACAGCCGGAAGGGCGCCAGGAACGATTCGCGGACGCGCGCGAGCACCGTCATCGTCTCGAAAGTCGCGTGCGCGGCGTCGAGGCCGGGCAGCACCAGCACGAACTCGTCGCCGCCGATGCGGGCCACGGTGTCGGTCTCGCGCACGGCGTTGATCAGTCGCTGCGCCACCGCCTGCAACAACTGATCGCCGGCATCATGCCCCAGCGTGTCGTTGATGCGCTTGAAGTGATCGAAATCGAGGAACACGCAGGCAATGTGGGTTCCGTCGCGCTGCGCCTGGGCGATGATCTGCTTCAGTCGCACGGACAGGAGCGAGCGGTTCGGCAGCCCGGTCAGGATGTCATGCTGGGCGAGCTTGTAGGCCTGCGCCGTCGCGGCCTCGAGTTCGCGCGTCCGCAGCGCTACCTTGTCTTCCAGCGTGCGCTGGTAATTCTCGACCTCCGATTGCGACTTGGCCAGCCGCTGCGTCATGTGGTTGAACGCATGGGTGAGGTGGCCCAGCTCGTCGGAGGAACTGGGCGGGACATAGATATCGAGCTTGCCGGCGCCCACGGCCCGCGCGGCGCGCATCAGCCGCCGCATCGGCGAAACCAGGCGCCGCGTCAGCAGCATCGTGGATCCGATGCCCAGCACCACGACCAGCGCCGCCAGCGTCGCGCCGCCGACGAGCAGCTTGCGGAACTGCGCCTGCTGGCGCTCGAACGTCATCCCGACCCGGATGTAGCCGACGGGGCCGACCGGGGCGGCCCCTAACGCCGCGAAACGCCCGGGGACGACGCCGGTGAGATCGGAGGCATTGTTGATGGCCACTGTCGTTTGCACCCCCCGCACCGGCGCAATCAGTTCAATGAAGCGCTGGCCCTGCAGCTTGATTTCGGTGGCGGCGACGGCACTTGTGGGCGCCCCCCCCGCGGGGACTTGGGGCGGTGGCAGCGCGGAGGCATTGAGGGAGTCGCCAAAGCGGCGCTCGGCGATCTGCGTGCGGTCGGCATTGAGCACTGCGACGTAGGCGATGTCGCCTTCGGCAGGCAGGCTGTCGAGCACCGCATTGATCGAGGCGCGATCGTCCGCCTGCAGACCGCGCTCGGAGAGCTCGGCCAGCATGGTGGCGACCGTTCGACCCTGCGCGCGCAGGACGTTTTCCTCGTCTCGCCACTGCTGCCACAGGTAGAAGCCTGTGGTGACGACGGAGGTCAGGAAGATGAGGCCGACCGTCAGCAGGTTGAGCTTCGCCAGCAGCCCCATCTTCACCGGCGGCAGCTGGCCCGGCGCGATGGTGTCGCGCTCGAGGGGAGAGGTGCCCTGGCGCAGAAGCTTCATCGCGATGTCGGACCGGTACATGCCGCGGGCGTCAGTGCTCGCGGCTCGCCGGGGCCAGGGCGGCCGCGGGCCTGGGATGGCCGCGGGCCGATATTGGAAGTATGCGGTCCACCGCGGCGATCGCCATCGCCGACAGCAGGAACGTGATGTGGATCGTCGTCTGCCACAACAGGGTCTTCTCGTCGTAGGCGTGCGCGTTGATGAACGTTTTCAGGAGGTGGATCGACGAGATGCCGATGATCGCGGTGGCGAGCTTGACCTTCAGCACCGAGGCGTTCACGTGCGACAGCCATTCGGGCTGGTCCGGATGGTCCTCGAGGTGCATCCGCGACACGAAGGTCTCGTAGCCGCCGATGATCACCATGATGAGCAGGTTGGAAATCATCACCACGTCGATGAGGCCCAGCACCACCAGCATGATGACCGTTTCCGTCGGCGTCTTCATCGAGGACGCGGCCTGGCCCGGCGGCGTCGTCGCCACCAGGATCTGCTGGATCGCGGCCTGGTTGCCGAACGCGGCTTCGACCAGATGGGTCAGCTCCACCCAGAAGTGCCAGACGTAGACCGCCTGCGCGACGATGAGCCCGAGGTACAGCGGCAGCTGTAGCCACCGGGTCATGAAAATGAACTGGGGGATGGGGCGCAGGGGCAGTTTGGACATCGGCGAAAGGAGGAGCCTGTTATTCGAAAAATCATGGAAGTCTAGCACTCTGCGGAGGTCTTGCGGACTCGCCCCGGCGCGGCGCCCGGCGACTGCCGTCCCGCCCCATCGTCGGCCGGTCGTCGCCACGGTTGCGCAGCGGGCAGGCGGAAAGCGAGGTTCGTAAGCCTGCCGTAAGCCGTGCGCCCTATATAGTGCGGAGGTGGCGAGCTTCAGGCATGCGTTCGGATCACCGCCGCCTCGGCGGCAATCGGGTGCGTTGCAGGACTGCCACGCGATTGGTTAGACTGCAGCGTTATTTTTATCGAGAACGATGTGCCTGTCTCAGCGCGCATCGCCGACCCCCAGGAGGAGAAGGCAGCATGACAAACGCGATCGAATCCATATTGAACGAGTCCCGGATTTTCGAGCCGGCCCCCGATTTCGTCGCCCAGGCGCATCTGGCGCGGGCCGATTACCACCACCTGGTGGCCGAGGCCAACAAGGATTACGGCGGCTATTGGGCCAAGCTGGCACGCGACAACCTCATCTGGCACAAGCCGTTCACGCAGTCGCTGGACGAGTCCGAGGCGCCGTTCTACAAGTGGTTTGCCGACGGGCAGCTCAACGCCTCGTACAACTGCCTGGACCGCCACATGGAGACGACGCCCAATCGCTGCGCGATCATCTTCGAGGCCGACGATGGCACGGTCACCAAGGTTACCTACAAGCAGCTCTACGAGCGTGTCTGCCAGTTTGCCAATGGCCTCAAGAAGCTGGACATCAAGAAGGGCGACCGTGTCCTCATCTACATGCCGATGTCGATCGAGGCGGTGGTCGCGATGCAATCCTGCGCCCGCATCGGCGCGATCCACTCGGTGGTTTTCGGTGGCTTCTCCGCCAAGAGCGTGCAGGAGCGGATCGTCGATGCCGGCGCGCGTCTGGTGATCACTGCCGACGGGCAGATGCGCGGCGGCAAGGAAATCCCCCTGAAGCCTGCCGTCGACGAGGCGCTCGCGATGGGCGGGACGAGCTCGGTCGAGGGTGTCATCGTCTACCGGCGTACCGGTGGCAGCGTGGTCTGGGACGAAAAGCGCGACATCTGGTGGAACGACCTCGTCACCGGTTTGCCGCACGACTGCCCGGTCACACCGGTCGAGGCCGAGCACCCGTTGTTCATCCTCTACACCTCGGGCTCGACCGGCAAGCCGAAGGGCGTCCAGCACTCCACCGGCGGCTACCTGCTGGGCGCCGTCTGCTCGATGAAATGGACGTTCGATATCAAGTCCTCCGACGTCTTCTGGTGCACCGCCGACGTGGGCTGGGTCACCGGCCACACCTACGTCGCCTACGGGCCGCTGGCGGTCGGCGCGACGCAGGTGATCTTCGAGGGCGTGCCGACGTATCCCAGCCCGTCGCGGTTCTGGGAGATGATCCAGCGCCACAAGGTCTCGATCTTCTACACCGCGCCCACCGCCATCCGCGCGCTGATCAAGCTGGGCGCCGACCTGCCGCAGAAATTCGATCTCTCCAGCCTGCGCCTGCTGGGCTCGGTCGGCGAGCCGATCAATCCCGAGGCGTGGATGTGGTACTACACGCACGTCGGCGGTTCGCGCTGCCCGATCGTCGACACCTGGTGGCAGACCGAGACCGGCGCTCACATGATCTCGCCGATGCCGGGAGCCACGCCGCTCAAGCCCGGTTCCTGCACCTTCCCGCTGCCCGGCATTCACGCGGCGATCGTCGACGAAACCGGCCACGACGTCGAGTGGGGCAAGGGCGGCTTCCTGGTCATCAAGCGGCCGTGGCCGATGATGATCCGCACCATCTGGGGCGACCCCGAGCGCTACAAGAAGTCCTATTTCCCCGATGATCTGGGCGGCAGGCTCTATCTGGCGGGCGACGGCGCCAACCGCGACCTCGACGGCTACTTCTGGATCATGGGTCGGATCGACGACGTGCTCAACGTCTCCGGCCATCGCCTGGGCACGATGGAAATCGAGTCGGCGCTGGTCGCCAATCCGCACGTGGCCGAGGCCGCGGTCGTGGGTCGGCCCGACGACATGACCGGCGAGGCGGTGTGCGCCTTCGTCGTGCTGAAGCAGGCGCGGCCGACCGGCGCCGAAGCCGACAAGATCGCCAAGGAGTTGCGCGACTGGGTGGCGAAGGAAATCGGGCCGATCGCGAAGCCCAAGGACATCCGCTTCGGCGAGAACCTGCCCAAGACGCGCTCGGGCAAGATCATGCGCCGGCTGCTGCGCTCGATCGCCAAGGACGAGGAGATCACGCAGGACACCTCGACGCTCGAGAACCCGGGGATCCTCGATCAGCTGAAGGAGGTGAACTGATCGGCGCGCGGGCTCCCGAACGCGGGGTGCTATAGAATGCGGGCGGCGTCGGGTGATCCGGCGCCGCCCGTTTTCATTCTTGTGATGCCGACAGATTCCCCGTGGCCGATATCCAATCCTCGCTGTTCTGGTTGCGCCTCATCCAGTTGCTGCTTGCCATACCCCTGCTGGCGCTCGTGGGGCAAGGGTTCGTCTTCGTGCTGACGCGGGCCTTCGGGCAGGACCCGAAGGCGAATTTTTTCTACCGCCTGCTCGAGGTCGTCGGCTCCCCGGTGACCCGGCTCGCCCGCTTCATCACGCCCAGGTTCGTCGCCGATCGCCATCTGCCGCTGGTGGCGCTGTCGCTGCTCGCGGTGGGGTACGTCTGGACGATGATCGCCATCGCGAATCTCTGCGTCGGTGCGGGCCTCCCTGTGGGGCAGTGCCTGCAGGGCAATTGAACGGGTTGGCATGCTGAAAAAGATCCAGCGCGGATTCTGCAACCAGATGGCGGCCTGGTCGATGCTGTTTCGCCAGCGTGCGATGGCGATGCGATGGTATCGACGCATGCTGGAACTCGATCCCGACGATACGCTGGCGCTGGCGTCGCTGGGTTTTCAGCACGCGCAAGCGGGGGAGAAGCGAGATGCGCTGGCGCTGTTCGACCGCGTGGTGGCGCTCAAGCCGGACGATGCCGATGCGCACTTCAATCGCGGCTTTCTGCTGCAGCAGATGAACGACCACGAGGCGGCGATCGCGGCGTTTGGCGAAGCCATCGCCCGCGACGCCGCGCACGATCGCGCCCACTATGGCCTCGCGACTGTCGCTGATCGCGACGCATCGCCTCGACGAGGCGCTGGCGCCGCTCAGGAAGAACACGAAACTGCAGCCGATGAGTCCCTACGGCTGGTACCAGCTCGCACGCGTGCAGCGCGACCTTGGCCACCACGACGAGGCGCAGAAGATTCTCGACCATCTCGACACCTTCGAGCCCAAGGTGGCACGGCAGCTCGAGCGCGACACGGGGTTGAAGGCGACGGCTCGGTAACCCGGTCGCGCGCCCGTCAATCCATCGCGGCCAGGCCCGCCTGTCGCGGCGAAATCAGTATTCGATCCGCGCGTAGAACGTGGTCGCGGACGCTTCGCGCGCTTGCTTCAAGGTGCGGATGCCGCGCTCCGCGAGCAGGGGAACCAGGCGCAGGAAGACCTGCCCGGTGACGATGGCGTCTCCCAGCGCGGTATGGCGTCCGATGATGTTGACGCCGAGGCGCTCCGCGATCGCTTCGAGCCCGTGGCCGTCGAGGCTTGGGTGGATCAGCACGGAGAGCAGCAGCGTGTCCAGCACCGGTTGCGTGAAACGGACGCCCGTGGCCGCTTCCTTGAGTTGCAGGAATCGCATGTCGAAGGCCGCGTTGTGCGCGACCAGCACGGTGTCCTCGCAGAACTCGTGGAAGGCCGGCAGCACCTTGTCGATGGTCGGCTGTCCGACCAGCATCGCATCGTCGATGCCGGTGATCTCCGCGGCCTTGCGCGACATGGGGCGTCCGGGATCGATGAGCTGCTCGAAGACTTCGTGTTCCAGCAGCCGGCCGTTGACGATCCGCACCGCTCCCATCGAGACCATCTCGTCACCCTCGGAAGGCGAGAGCCCGGTGGTCTCGGTGTCGAACACCGCATAGCTCAGGTCCGTCAGCAGCCGGTCGTCCAGTTCGGGGGTCTGACCCGGCTGGTTGAAGAGGTCGAAGTCGTAATATTCGGGACGGCTCTCGACGGCGAGCGGCGGTTTGAGCGTCGCCTCGTCGGGTCGCGTCACGGGAATCGCGATGCGGAAGAACTCCCGGAACGTCGGCTTGTTGATCTGGTACCAGATCTCGGCATCGTGACGGGCGACGATCTCGGTGAGCGTGATCGGGTACGCCTCCCCGCCCGATGCCATGGACTCCGTCTGCCAGGCCATCTGGGTTTCGACGTCCAGCGGGGCGCCGGTCCAGATGAGGTCGAGGTGGGCGAGTGCACCGGCGTCGGCGAGCGCAAAGCGGATTTCGCGGATCTGGAACTCTTCCTGCAGCCTGCGCGCGACATAGACAAAGGCCTGGATCAGCGAATAGCTGTCCACCTTGAGCCAGATCGCCTCGTCGATCTCCTCGCACTTGGTGAAAAGGGCGAGACCGGTCTCGATCTGGCGCCTGGCGGCCTCGATGAGGTCGACGCCGCGCATTTCCTCGAGCGGCCACTCGGTCGTCAGCGAATCGGCATACTCGGCGGCTATCCGGTCGAGGCGGGCGCTCAAGGCGCCAGCCTCATCGTGGATGATGCCCAGAAAACGGCTCTGCGCGGCGGCCTCCATGTCCGGGAACGAGGTGACCGTTTCCACCGCCGCACGCATGTTGGCCAGCGATGCCCGCGTGCCCTGGGTGAGTGTCTGCAGGAGCTTGTCACGGCGACCGCTCCTGCCGATGCTGCGCGTGATGTCTTCGAGGATCAGAACGAAGCCGGTGATGGGCTGCTCTTCGTTGGTTGCGCCCGTCGACGAGCGGGGGGCAAGAACCGGAGCGAGCTGCACGCGGACAAGCTGCTCCCCCGGAGCGGTGGCCACAAAGCTCGCCACCGGGGCGGCGTTGCCGCGACGTGATTGCTCCTGCGTGCGCTCGAGGCCGTGGATGATGAGGTCGCGGTCGAAGATCGCGAAAATCGAGCGACCCAGTCCGATCATGCTGTGCGCCTTGGTCCCGGCTGCGGCGCTCGCGAGCGGTTTGCGCAACAATCGCTCCGCGCGGGGGTTGTACAGCAGCACGCGTCCCTCGACATTGCAGACGATCACGCTCTGGGCGAGTTCGGACATCAGCGCCGCGAGCCGGTTGCGCTCTTCCTCGATGCGCACATTCGCTTCGCGAATCCGCAGTTCGACGTCCTGCTGCAGCGACTGGTAGGCGCCGGCAAAGCTGTTGATGACCGCCGCGAGCTGCCGGTTCTCGGCCGATCCCCGAGGGGTTACCCGGTGCGCCGAATTGGCCGACAGGACGATGCGCGATGCCTCTGCGAGCTGCCGCGGAGCGGCGACGTAGCGATTGAACAGCGGCGGCACGGCAACGCCCAGCGGCAGGACGATGACGATGGCGACGACTGCGGCGACCCAGATCCGGTCCTGCGCGATCGGCAGCAGCAACGCAAGCTCGTCGGGGCTCAGCGTCGATCCGGCGACCGCGAGGAGCAGCGCGAAGAGGACCATCAGCAGCAGCCAGGCCCCCCCAAGGAGGACGGCGTACAGGATCCAGTCGCGGCGGCCCGGTCCGGCCGGCCGCCCGAGCGCGGCAGACTCGCGGATCATTCGCCCAGCATCTCCTGGACCCGGTCGACGAGTTCCTTGGTCGAGAAGGGCTTGGTGACGTAAGCATCGGCACCGACCGCGAGGCCTTTGCTCACTTCCGTCTCGCGTCCCTTGGCCGACAGCATGATGATCCGGACTCGCTGCCCCTCCTCGGTGGCACGGATCTTCTGGCAGACATCGTAACCGCTCATCTGCGGCATCATGACGTCGAGCAGTACCAGATCAGGCCCGAACTCGGCTACCACCGCCAGCGCCTCCGCACCGGTGCCGGCAACGCGAACTTCGTAGCCCTTCTGCCGCATCAGAAACTCGAGCGAGGCGACGATATTGGGCTCGTCGTCGGCAATCAAGACCTTCTTTCCCATCGATCTCCTCCTTGTCCTCATGCCTGCGGTTCAAGTGCCGCCGGTCTGTCGGGGTCTTCCAGGCGCTGTGTCGCGCCGCTGCTCAGCGTGCCGTCGTCTCGTGCCTGCCGCCGGCCGGGAGCACGAAGATGAACGTCGCGCCCTGTCCGCACTCGCTCTCGACCCAGAGCCGGCCGCCGAAATGCTCGATGATCTGGCGGCTTATCGGCAAGCCCAGTCCGGTGCCGTGCGGCTTGGCCGTCATGGTATCGCCGGCCTGGCGAAACTTCTCGAAAATCGTCGACAGGTCGTTCGGGAGGATCCCCGGGCCATTGTCGGTCACGGCGACCCGCACGCCCCCCCCGACGGCGCCCAATGCCACGACGACCCGCCCGACGTCCATCCCGACGAACTTTACCGCGTTCGACAGCAGGTTGATGATCACCTGCATCAGCCGATCGCGGTCGGCCTGGATCAACGGGATGTTGCCGTCGAAGTGCGTGTCGAGGCTCACGTTCTTGTCGCGGAAGAGCTGGCTCGTCGCGCTGATCGCCTCGTCGACGATCTCCCTGAGGTCGATCGCCGTCACCGTCCACTCGGCGCGTCCCGAGTCGAGCTTGGCGAGGTCGAGCACCTGGTTGATGAGGCGGGTGAGCCGCTCGCTCTCCTTGATGATGATGCCGAGGAAGCGGGTGCGTTCCGTGGAATCGAGTTCCGGGTTGTCGTGCAGGATCTCGGAGAATGCCCGGATCGAGGTCAGCGGCGTGCGCAATTCGTGCGTCACCGTCGCGACGAAATCGTCCTTCATCCGGTCGAGTTCCTGCAGTCGCGCGTTGGCGGCGCGCAGTTCCGCTGTTGCGGCCTCAAGTTCGCTCGATTTGCGCTCCAGCCGATGGCTGTAGGCGATGACCTGCGAAGCCTCGTCCAGCATCGACCGCACCTCGTCTATGGACAGCGCCTCCTCCTTGACGGTGGACGCCACCATGATCCGTGCCGAAGCGCCGCCGATCGTGCCGGCCAGCGCGGTCTCGGCGAAATGCACGAAATCTCCGTCGGCGACGAGTTCGGCCGGCGCGGACAGGCCGCGCCGCTGCGCGTAATCGGCGACGGCCGCGCCCGCGCGTGCGGGGCCGAGAAAACGGGCAAGCAGCGCGTTGAGTTCCGGCAACGAGGCGGAGCCCTTCCAGAAATGCGCACCGAGGCCTTCGTCGCCATGCTTGAAGATGTCGACGAAGCGCGCAGCCTGCGCCTGTTCTGCCGCGCCGGGCCGGGTGAGCACCGACACCGCCACATAGGCGCCGATATTGGCGACCATGCTCCAGAGCATCGCGTGCGTGATCTCATCGAGGCCGGTGAGCCCGAGGAACTCGTGCGGCTTGAGCAGCGCGATCCCCCAGGGGCCGTCGCGCAGGAATCCGTCCGGCAGCCAGCCCGACTTGGCGAAGGAGGGCAGAAGCAGGGTGTAGAGCCAGACGGAAAAGCCCGCGCCCAGGCCCGCGAGAGCGCCGCGGCGCGTCGCGGCCTTCCAGTAGATTCCGCCCAGAATCGCCGGCGCGAACTGGGCCACCGCTGCGAAGGAAATGAGACCGATGGCGACCAGCGCATAGGCTTCGCCCGCGAGCCGGAAGTAGAGGTAGCCGAGCATGATCACGGCGACAATGGCGCCGCGCCGAATCGCGAGCAGCAGCCACGGAGAGATCGGTGCGCTCGGCGAGCCGCAGCGTCCGCATTCGCAGCAGCACCGGCATCACCAGGTCGTTGCAGACCATCGTGGACAGCGCGATGGTCTCCACGATGACCATTCCGGTCGCTGCCGAGAGGCCGCCGATGAACACCAGCAGCGTCAGCGCCTGCTGCTGCCGGGCCATCGGCAACGTGAGCACGAAGGTGTCAGCGTCGACGGTGTCGGCGCCGAAATGCAGGATGCCGCCGAACGCGATCGGCACGACGAACACGTTGATGGCCAGCATGTACAGCGGAAACAGCCATACGGCCTTGCGCAGGTGATCCTCGTTGACGTTTTCGACCACGGCAACCTGGAACTGGCGGGGCAGGAACATGATCGCCAGCGCCGAGAGGACCATGAGCCACGCCCAGCTCGCGTAGGCACCGGTCACGGAAGCGGCGTCAGCAACGGCGCGAGCCTGGCACTGGCCGAGGCGCGCGCGAAAATGTCGCCCAATCCGTCGAAGAGGCCCCAGGTGACGAACGCGCCGACGGCAAGGAAGGCGATCAGCTTGACGATCGATTCGAAGGCAATCGCCGCCACCAACCCTTCGTGCCGCTCGGAGGCGTCGATATGACGGGTTCCGAAGAGGATGGCGAAGGCGGCGAGGAGCAAGGCGACCCAGAACGCCGTGTCGGCGGCGATCGGCACCGTGGCCGCGTGCGCCGGCATCACGATCTCCGGATAGTGGACGAGAATCGTGTAGCTGCTGGAGACGGCCTTGAGCTGCAGCGCGATGTAGGGAACGACGCCGACGACGGCAATGATCGTCACGAATCCCGCGAGCAACGCGCTCTTGCCGTAGCGCGACGAAACGAAGTCCGCCAGCGAGGTGATCCGATGCGCCTTGCTGATGCGGATGATCTTGCGGATCACGATCCACCACAGCGCCATCATCAGCGTCGGCCCGAGGTAGATCGGCAGAAAGCCGACGCCGTTGGCGGCCGCGCGTCCGACGCTGCCGTAGAACGTCCACGCGGTGGCGTAGACGCCGAGCGACAAGGCGTAGATGTACGGGTTGGCGATCAGCGAACGGCCGCGATCGGCGCGCTGGTCGGCATGGTAGGCAAGCGCGAACAGGGCGCCGAGATAGGCCAGCGCAACGGGAACGACGACCCAGGCGTTCAGCATGTCCGCACGACGGATGGGCAGGCGGATGCGATCAAGGCCGCCGGCTTCGCTCGACCACCGCGCCCATGAGGGCGATCAGAACACCCCACGCGATGAAGATATACGCATACAGCGCGGGCACGCCGAACAAGGTCCCGCGTTCATTGAACAGAGGCAGCAGCGGATAGTTGAGCATCAGCATGCCCAGCAGAAACACGGCCACCAGACGCTGGAGCTTGATGGGCGATCTTGGCATGGCGCTTCCTCGTGGTCGGGGCTCGAGCTTCGAATACTATCAAGAAGCGGCAGCTGCACCCGTCGCGCTCCGGCGCCTCTGACCACGCCTTCTGCGCCGGCATTTCGTGCGGAGGGTCCGATGTCATTGTGCGCACAGCAGAATGGCGGGTCGGCGCAGGAATGTTGCGCCGCAGCGACGGCAATCGCGGATTTCATGCTGGAGCCGGCCGACTGGATAGCACGCGACGCGCGCCTTCGATCGGCACACGAAGTTGCTTGTTGTGTCGAGCAGTATGTCGCTATACTTCGCCCACTTTGGTCGCCAGGCCAGGGAGATGGCGGCGCACTCGCCGGTCAACAACAACAATGTGACGCCCCACAATTCACCGGTATTGACTGTCAATCAGGTGTTGTTCTTCAGGAGGAGCCTGCCATGCAATTGTCCGCGAAGCATCTGGAGTACTGGAACAAGAACCTCGTGATCACAGGCGTGCTGCTGTTGGTCTGGTTCGTCTCGACGTTCGTGATGAGTTATTACGCCCGTGAACTCAACAACGTAACCCTCTTCGGGTGGCCGCTTGCCTTCTACATGGCCGCGCAGGGTTCGCTGATCATCTACGTCGTCATCATCTGGTTCTACGCCCGGTACATGAACAACCTCGACGACCATACGGCGTCGCGGAAGGAGAAGAGCAATGAGGCTGCAGCGGCCGGACGGGTGGCATGTTTTCGGGCGGAACGCAAAAGGCGTTCACTTCCCAGCTGAAGAAGATCTATACCTGGTACACCGGGGGCTTCCTCGTCTTTGTCGTCCTGCTGGCGATCGCCGAGCAGATGGGATTGCCGCGCAACTGGATCGGTTACGTCTTCCTGTTCGCGACCGTCGGACTCTACGCGGGTATCGGCGTGATGAGCCGAACCTCGGATGCCGCCGAATACTACGTGGCCGGGCGCCGGGTTCCGGCGCTGTTCAACGGCATGGCAACAGGCGCCGACTGGATGAGCGCGGCATCGTTCATCGGCATGGCCGGCACGCTGTACCTCACCGGCTTCGGTGGCCTGGCGTTCATCATCGGCTGGACCGGCGGCTATTGCCTCGTGGCGTTGCTGCTTGCCCCGTATCTGCGCAAGTTCGGGCAGTTCACGATTCCCGACTTCCTCGGCGCGCGCTACGGCGGCAACATACCGCGGGCCATCGGCATCCTCGCCGCGATCCTGTGCTCGTTCACCTACGTGGTGGCGCAGATCTACGGCGTTGGCCTCATCACGACGCGCCTGACCGGCGTGCCCTTCGAAATCGGCATCTTCCTCGGCCTCGGCGGCATTCTGGTGTGCTCGTTCCTGGGCGGGATGCGCGCGGTCACGTGGACGCAGGTCGCGCAATACGTCATCCTGATCGTCGCCTACATGATTCCCGTGATTTGGCTGTCGGTGAAGCACACCGGCGTACCGGTGCCGCAACTCATCTATGGCAAGGTGCTGGAGAAAGTCACCGCGCGCGAGGAGCAGCTGCTCAAGGACCCGAAGGAACTCGAGGTGCGCGGGATCTACAAGGCGCGCGCGGACGATGCCGGCGCCAAGCTGAAGGGCCTGCCGGGTTCGTTCGAGACTGGCAAGCAGCAGCTGGCGGCGAACGTCGACAAGCTGAAGGCGGAAAACGCGCCCAGCGAACAGGTTTCCGCAGCCGAAAAGGCCGCTGCTGCCTATCCCAAGGATGCTGCGGCCGCCAAGGCGCAGTGGACCAAGGACGCCGGTGCTGCGGCGCGCGCGGCGCCTCCGCTGCGGCATGCGCAGGCCTTCCCGGGCAAGGACGAAAAGGCGCAGGATGTTTCGCGCCGCAACTTCCTGGCGCTGGTGTTCTGCCTGATGGTCGGCACGGCCGCACTGCCACACATCCTGATGCGCTACTACACGACGCCATCGGTGAAAGAGGCGCGCCAGTCGGTGTTCTGGTCGCTGTTCTTCATCTTCCTGCTCTACTTCACCGCGCCTGCCCTTGCGGTGTTGGCGAAGTTCGACATCTATACGCTCCTGGTCGGCAGCGAGTTCGCCAAGCTGCCGCAGTGGGTGGCGTCGTGGACCAGGGTCGATCCCTCGCTGCTGTCGATCGTCGACGTCAACCGCGACGGCATCGTGCAGCTGGCGGAGATCGCGATTGGTGGCGACATCATCGTGCTCGCCACGCCTGAGATTGGCGGCCTGCCCTACGTGATCTCGGGCCTGGTGGCGGCAGGCGGCCTTGCCGCGGCGCTTTCCACCGCCGATGGCCTGCTGCTGACCATCGCCAACGCGCTGTCGCACGATCTCTACTACAAGATGCTCGACCCCAACGCATCGACTGCGCGGCGCGTCACGATCTCCAAGATCCTGCTGCTGGTCGTCGCGCTGGTGGCCGCAACGGTGGCGGCGCAGAAACCGGCCGACATCCTGTTCCTCGTGTCCGCGGCATTCTCGCTGGCCGCAGCGGGGTTCTTTCCCGCGCTGGTGCTGGGGATCTTCTGGAAACGTGCCAACAAGTGGGGCGCGTCGCTGGGCATGGCCTCCGGGCTCGGCATCACGTTCTATTACATGGCGACAACACAGCCCTGGCTGCGTGGCGTGTTCGGCGTGACGAGCCCGATCGCCGACAACATCTGGTGGGACATCCAGCCGATCTCCGCCGGGCTGTGGGGTGTGCCGCTCGGGTTCCTGGTGATCATCGTCGTCAGCCTGCTCACGCCGGCGCCGGACAAGGAAACGCAGGAGCTGGTCGAGCACGTGCGCTATCCGAACCTCGTGGGCGATACGATGCAGACGCTGGGCACCTGATCACAAGCAGCCTCAGGCGATAGAAAGCGAAGGCCCGCAGCGATGCGGGCCTTCGCAATTGGCGAGGATCCTCAGGCTTCGACCGGCCGCCCCTGCAGTTGCCGATGCGATCCTCGAAGCACAGGTGGGACAGCTGCGCCGCCGATGCCGAGACCGGCGAAAGCCGGCCGCGCGGCGAATGTCCTGTCAGGCAGCCGGCGGGACGGTGTCGGCGAAGGACGCCCGCTTGCCGAGCTTTTCGGCGAGACGCGCGAGACCGGGATGGGCATCACGCCAGTCGATCTCGGGGAGACGGAAATCGAGGTAGCCGAGCGCGCAGCCGGTGGCGATGTCGGCGAGCGAGTAGGCTTCACCGCTGCACCACGGCTTGTCGCCGAGTTCGCGCGCAAGCTCGTCGACCCCGCGCCGGACTTTGCGCAGCTGGCGTTCCACCCCGGCCGGATCCTGCTGTTGCGGTGGCCGCTTGCGCTCCTGCACGACGATTACGGCGGCATCGCAGATGCCATCCGCCAGTGCTTCCCAGCGCTTGACCGCAATGCGCTGGCGCGACGGCTCGGGAATGAGGCGGCTCACCGGGCTTACGCTGTCGAGATACTCGACGATCACGCGCGAATCGTAGACGTGAAGCCCCTCCTCGACGATCAGCGCCGGAATCTTGGCCAGCGGATTGACCGCCGCCACGACGTCCTCCGCCGTCACGGGCGAGACTTCGACCAGCGTGTATTCGATCTTCTTTTCCGCGAGCGCGATGCGCACCTTGCGGGCGTAGGGGCTCGTCAGTGATGCAAGGAGTTTCATCGTGATCGCAAACGCGGATTCGGAAGCGCGATTATACCAGCGTGGGTGCGGGCGACCGGGCCCGGCGCGCAGGTGCGCGCGGGGAGAGAGTCGCAAGCGTAAAATGACGCGACTTCACGAAGGTATTCCGCCATGAACACCGCCCACTCCGATACCGCCGCGTTGCTCGCCCTTTCTCCGCTCGACGGCCGGTACGCGCCCAAGGTCGCCGCGCTGCGCGATCATTTCAGCGAGTTCGGCCTGATGCGCGCCAGGGTTCGGGTGGAGATTGCATGGCTGCTCGCGCTCGCTGGCGAGACCGGCATCCCGGAGGTCGCGCCGTTCTCGGCCGAGGCGAAGGCTGCGCTCGACGCGGCAGGCGCGTCGTTCGCGCCGGAAGATGCCGCCCGCATCAAGGCCATCGAGCGCACCACCAACCACGACGTCAAGGCGGTCGAATACTGGCTGAAGGAGCGGTTCGCGTCGCTTCCGGAGGTCGCCCGCGTGGCGGAGTTCTTTCATTTTGCGTGCACGTCGGAGGACATCAACAACCTGTCGCACGGCCTGATGCTGGCGGAAGGCAGGACGCAGGTGCTCTTGCCGGCGATCTCCACGATCGTCGCTGCGCTGCGGGGCATTGCGCAGGCGAACGCCACGGTGCCGATGCTCGCCCGCACGCACGGCCAGCCCGCCACGCCCACGACCGTGGGCAAGGAAATCGCCAACGTGGTCGCGCGCCTCACCCGGCAGGTGTCCACGCTCGAAGCGCTGCCGCTCCTGGGCAAGCTCAACGGTGCGGTGGGCAACTACAATGCGCACCTGGTGGCGTACCCGGAGGTCGACTGGGAAGCGCTGGCGGCAAGGCTCGTCACGGGACTCGGCCTCGAGTTCAACCCGTACACGACGCAGATCGAACCGCACGACTACATGGCCGAGCTCTTCGATGCGATTGCCCGCATCAACACGATCCTGATCGATTTCGACCGCGACGTCTGGGGGTACGTGTCGCTCGGCTATTTTCGCCAGCGCGTCAGCGAAGGCGAAGTGGGGTCGTCGACGATGCCGCACAAGGTCAATCCGATCGATTTCGAGAATTCCGAAGGCAACCTGGGCGTCGCCAACGCGCTGCTGCGGCATCTTTCCGAAAAGTTGCCGATATCGCGCTGGCAGCGCGACCTCACCGATTCGACGGTGCTGCGCAACATGGGCACGGCGCTCGGCTACACGCTGCTGGGGTGGGTTTCGCTGCGCCAGGGACTGGGCAAGCTGGCCGTCGACGAGGCTCGTCTCGCCGCAGACCTCGAGGCCAACTGGGAAGTGCTCGCCGAGCCGATCCAGACCGTGATGCGCCGCTACGGGGTGCCCAATCCCTACGAGCAGCTGAAGGCGCTGACCCGCGGCAAGGGCGGCATCACCCGCATGGCGCTGCACGCGTTCATCGACGGCCTGGCGATTCCGGAAGCCGCGCAGCAGCGGCTGAAGGCCCTTGCTCCGGCGACCTACGTCGGCAAGGCGGCGGAACTCGCCCGCCGCGCCTGACGCCGTTACTTCCCGGCGCTCCGGCGGCTCGCGGCGCGCTCACGCAGCCACGTCGAGCACACGGGGATCAGCGAGACCACGACGATGGCGACGACGAGCAGCGACAGGTTGTTCTTGACCCACGGAATGTTGCCGAACACATAGCCGGCGTAGACCAGCGACGAGATCCACAGTGCGCCGCCGATCACGTTGAAGGCGATGAACTTGCGGTAGGTCATGCCGGCCACGCCGGCGAGAAACGGGGCAAAGGTGCGGACGATGGGGACGAAGCGGCCGATGATGATCGTGACGCCGCCGTACTTGTCGTAGAACGCCTGCGTGCGCCGGAGATGTTCCTGCTTGAACCAGCGGGAGTCGGGTTTGTCGAAAACCCGCGGCCCGATGTAGCGTCCGATCGAGTAGTTCACCGTGTCGCCCAGCACCGCCGCGAGGGTCAGCAGCGCCACCAGGACGTGCACGTTGAGCCCGGCGGAGGCGACCACCGTTCCGGAAATGAACAGCAGCGAATCGCCGGGCAGGAACGGGAAGACCACGAGCCCGGTCTCGGCGAAAATCACCAGGAACAAGAGCGCGTACAGCCACGGGCCGTATTGCGTCGCGAGCGCGGCGAGCGTCTGGTCGAGCGCGAGCAGCGAGTACAGCAGCGTCGTCAGCATCGCGGTCGGGATTGCCGTAGGGTTCGAAGTGAGCCGGCCGCGGGGGACGTGCAGCGGTCCAGTCGCGGGCCCCGGATCGCCACCTATGGAACGATCTTCTCGCCTTCAGGGCCGCGCTTCTTCTCCGGCTTGACGAGGTCTTCGCGCGAGACGCCCATCCACATCACCAGCGGCGCCATCACCAGCACCGACGAGTAGATGCCGAACAGGATGCCGATGGTCAGCGCCAGCGCGAAATAGTGCAGCGTCTCGCCACCGAAGAGCAGCATCGACGTCACCATCAGCTGCGTGCTGCCGTGGGTGATGATCGTGCGCGACATCGTGGTGGTGATCGCGTTGTCGATGACGTGCGTCACCGAGGCCTTGCGCATCTTGCGGAAGTTCTCGCGGATCCGGTCGGCGACCACCACCGATTCGTTGACCGAATAGCCGAGCACGGCAAGGATCGCGGCGAGCACCGGCAGCGAGAACTCCCACTGGAACAGCGCGAAAAAGCCCAGGATGATGATGATGTCGTGCAGGTTGGCGATGATGGCCGCGATGGCGAAACGCCACTCGAAGCGCATGGCGAGATAGGCGACGATGCCGGCCGATACCAGCAAAAGCGCCAGCGCGCCGTTTTCGTAGAGCTCCCTGCCCACCTGGGGGCCGACGAATTCGACGCGCTTCTGCGTCGCCGACGGATCGTCGGCCTTGAGCGCCGTCATCACGCGCTCGGACAGCTGGGCGCTCGACACGCCTTCCTTGAGGGGCAGGCGGACCAGTGCCGTATCCGACGTGCCGAAGCTCTGCGCCGCGTATTCGCCGAGGGCCAGCTTGTCGATCGCCGCGCGCACGCGGTTGAAATCGACGGCGTGTGCGTAGCGCACCTCGATCACCGTGCCGCCGCGGAAGTCGACGCCGAGGTTGAGCCCGCGGGTGGCGAGGAAAATCACGGCCAGCAGGAACGTGATACCGGAAATCACGTTGAAGACCAGCGCGTACCGCATGAACGGGATGTCGCGCTTGAAGCGGAAGAATTCCATGATGTGCGTTCGCAGTCGGTGGGTCAGGTCGCGGGACGGGGCGCCAGTGCTTACAGTTGCGCCGGGTTGCCCGGAGTTGGCGCCGGTCGCCAGATCTGGCCGATCGAGATCTTCTCGAGCTTCTTGCGGCCGCCATAGACGAGGTTGACGATGCCGCGGGAGATGAACACGGCCGAGAACATCGACGTCATGATCCCGAGGCAGTGGACGACGGCGAAGCCGCGCACCGGCCCGGAGCCGAAGATGAACAGCGCGACGCCGGCGATCAGCGTCGTGATGTTGGAATCGAGGATCGTGCCCCAGGCGCGTTCGTATCCGGCCTGGATCGCCGCGTGCGGCGTGGCGCCCCAGCGCAGTTCCTCGCGGATGCGCTCGTTGATCAGCACGTTGGCGTCGATGGCCATGCCGAGTGTCAGCGCGATGGCCGCGATGCCGGGCAGCGTGAGCGTCGCCTGCAGCATCGACAGCAGCGACACCAGCAGCAACAGGTTGATCGACAACGCGATCACCGATATGAGCCCCATCAGCATGTAATACGCGCAGATGAACAGCGACAGCACGATGAAGCCGTAGGTCACCGAGTTGAAGCCCTTGTCGATGTTCTCCCGCCCCAGTGACGGGCCGACGGTGCGTTCCTCGACAATCTCCATCGGCGCCGCGAGCGCGCCCGCGCGCATCAGCAACGCGGTATCGTTGGCCTCGCGCGTGGTCATCCGGCCGCTGATCTGGACGCGGCCGCCGCCGATCTCCTCGCGGATCACCGGCGCGGTGATCACCTCGGCCTTGCCTTTCTCCACCAGCACGATCGCCATCCGCTTGCCGACGTTTTCGCGGGTGACTTCCTTGAAGATCCGCGCGCCGGTGCCGTCGAGGTTGACGTGCACGGCGGGTTCGTTGTTGCGCTGGTCGAAACCCGGCTGGGCATCGTTGATGCGGTCGCCGGTCAATACCACCTGGCGCTTCACCAGCACCGGCGTGCCGCCGCGCTCGGTGAAGAGGTCGCTGCCGAAGGGCACCTGACCGGCCATCGCCTGCTCGAGCGCGCCTGCGTCGTCGTTGACCATGCGGATTTCCAGCGATGCCGTGCGGCCGAGGATGTCCTTGGCACGTGCCGTGTCCTGCACGCCGGGAAGCTGGACCACGACGCGATCGGAACCCTGTTGCTGGATGATCGGCTCGGCCACGCCCAACTCGTTGACGCGATTGCGCAGGATGGTGATGTTTTGCTGGACGGCGCCATCCTGGATGCGCTTCTGCGCCTCGGGCTTGAGCGTGGCGATGAGCCGCAGGTCGCCGGCAGCGCCATCCACCTCGCGCAACGCGAGGTCGGGAAACGCCTTTTCGATCTCGACGCGCGCCTTGTTGCGCTCGGTTTCGTCGCGGAAGCGGATCACGACGTTGCCGCTCTCGCGGCCGACGCCGCTGTATTGCGCCTTTTTTTCGCGCAGCAGCGACCGAATGTCGGTGGTGTAGCGGTCGGCCGCCTTTTCCAGCGCCGCCTTCATGTCGACCTGCAGCAGGAAATGGACGCCGCCGCGCAGGTCCAGGCCCAGGTACATCGGGAGGGCTCCGATCGCCGCCAGCCAATGCGGCGACGACGAGAGCAGGTTGAGCGCAACGATGTAATTCTCGCCGAGGCTGGCCTGCAGCACATCGCGGGCACGAATCTGCGTGTCGGTGTCGCTGAGCCTGACCTTGACGCCGGTCTCATCCAGCGTCGCCCCCCGGTAGGGGATCTTCCCCGCCTGCAAAGCGCTTTCGACCTGGACGAGCAGCGCGTTGTCGAGCTTGATGGTGGCCTTCGATGTGCTTACCTGCACCGCGGGCGCTTCAGGGAAGAAGTTCGGCAGCGTGTACAGGAAGCCGATCAGCAGCGCGGCGCCAATGAGCAGGTATTTCCAGAGCGGGTAGCGGTTCATGGAGCGGTTCGGTGGCTTTGAGTCTGGCGGTTCGGACGGGGGCACGGGCGGTGGAGCGCGGCCCGTGGAACTCGCCGTGCGGAAGGCGTGAAGCGGGCGGCTGTGGGGCGGCCGGTCGGCCGCCGGGAGCGTCAGAGCGTCTTGATCGTGCCCTTGGGCAGCAGCTGGGAAACGGCCTGCCGTTGCACGGTGATCTCGACGTTGGGCGACACTTCAAGCGACGCGTATTGCTCGGTCAGCTTGGCGATCTTGCCGACCAGGCCTCCGGCGGTGACGACCTCGTCACCTTTTTGCAGGGCCCCCAGCATCGTCTTCTGCTCCTTGGCCCGCTTTTGCTGCGGACGGATCAGCAGGAAATAGAAGACGACGAAGATCGCGACCATGGGCAGGAACGCCATGAGATCGGTGCCGCCGACAGAAAGGGACTGAGCGTGAGCGGGGCTGAACAGGAGCGTTGAGAGCACTTTGGAATCCTCCGACAATGGGCTTGTTTCACGCGAGCGCTACAGACGCTGCAGCCCCCGGTCCTGCCGCAAGGGCGCACCGAACCAGGGATCCCGCGCGAAAATCGCAACTGGGGATTCTACCACGCGGCGCGTGCGCGTCCGAGGACAGGCTGCCGCGCCGCGGCAGCCCTGGATCAGGCGCTGTCTCCCGTGGCGCGCTCGTCGCGGAAGCGCGCCGCGAAGGCGGGCAGGGCGTCGCTGGCGATCGCCTCCCGCATCCCCGCTGCCAGCGACAGGTAGTAGTGGAGGTTGTGGATGGTGTTGAGTTGCGCACCGAGAATCTCGCCGACGCGCTGCAGGTGGTGCAGATAGGCGCGCGAAAAATGCCGGCAGGTGTAGCACCCGCACGTCGCGTCGAGCGGTTGCGGGTCGCTCCTGTGGCGGGCGTTGCGGATCTTGACGTCGCCGAAGCGGGTAAACAGCCACCCGTTGCGGGCGTTGCGGGTCGGCAGCACGCAGTCGAACATGTCGACGCCGGCTTCGACACCGGCGACGATGTCCTCGGGCGTGCCGACGCCCATCAGGTAGCGGGGCCGGGCTGCCGGCAGCCTGGGCGCCACGTGATCGAGCAGCCGCATCATCTCGGCTTTCGGTTCGCCGACCGACAACCCGCCGATCGCATAGCCGTCGAAGCCGATGGCCTCGAGTCCCGCCGGGAGACGTCGCGCAGATCCTCGTGCATGCCCCCCTGGACGATGCCGAACAGTGCATTCGGATTGCCGAGATCGTCAAAGGCGCGACGCGAACGCGCCGCCCAGCGCAGCGAGAGCTCCATCGACCGGCCAGCTTCGTCGCGCGACGCCGGGTAGGGCGTGCACTCGTCGAAGATCATCGCCACGTCGGAGTCGAGCGCGCGCTGCACCTGCATCGAGATCTCGGGTGTGAGCAGGAGCTTGTCGCCGTTGACCGGGGACGCGAAGTGGACGCCTTCCTCGCGCACCTTGCGCAACGCGCCGAGGCTGAAGACCTGAAAACCTCCCGAATCGGTGAGGAGCGGGCGCTCCCAGCCCATGAAGCGGTGCAGTCCATGGTGCGCGTTGATCACCTCGATGCCCGGGCGCAGCCACAGGTGGAAGGTGTTGCCGAGGACGATCTGCGCGCCCAGTTCGACGAGTTCGTCGGGGGCCATCGCCTTGACCGTGCCGTAGGTCCCGACCGGCATGAAAACCGGCGTTTCCACGGTGCCGTGCGCGAGCTGCAACCGCCCGCGTCGGGCGCGTCCCGACGTGCCGAGGACTTCAAAGTGCATGAGGCAGGACGATTGGCAGGGCGCCGGCCGTGGCCGATGGAGTGGCGCGGTGGCGAGCGCTCAGCGCCGCGCGATGGCGCGTTTCCGTTCGCGCCAGGCAAGGGCCGCGAGTGCCAGCACCAGCGCCGCCACTGCCAGATCCGAAAGCGTGGGGACCGCGGGCGCGGAAGCTCACGCAGCCACGTCCCGCGAAATCGAAGGTATTTTGCCAGACCCGGTAGAAATCGCCGCCGAAGTCGGTACCGAAAACCGCCGGCGGGCTTCCCGTTGCCGCATAGTGCGGCGCAATGCCGATCTGGATCACGCACGCGAGTCCGGTCACGCGGTAGGCGATGGCGGGATCGATCGTGTTGCGCGCGTTGCGCTGCTGCCACTCTGCGACGACGATCGTCCCCGGCCTGGCTTCGTTGCCGCCGGCCCACTTGGTGCCGAACAGCGCCGTGACCTGTTGCGTCAGCGGGTGCGGAACCGTCGCGGCGGCATTGAGGGTGCGCGACTGCCCGCCCGGGTACGGAACTCCGGCCCCGTCGGTGACATTCGGGTCCAGCGCTTCGAGCGCGCCCCAGCCGCTACCGGCGCCATTGCCTCCGGCAGCGATGCTGCGGATCTGGTCGTAGAACGTACCCAGGGCCACAGGACGCCCGGTGTTGGCGAATGCCGCAGCGACGTCCCCGACGGCGGGAGAGATGGCGAAGGGGCCGTCGGCGTACACGAGCAGCACGTCGTATGCGGCGAGGAGGCTCGACAGCGATGGCGGCGAACCGCTGGCGTCGATGGGCGTGAATGTGTGCCCGGACAATCGCGCGTTGAAGTCGGCGGCGGCTTCGTTGAAAAAGTTGTTTGCAAGCACGCCCACGCGCGCCGCCTCGGCCTGCCCGAAACCGACTGCAAGCAACAATATGGCGGCGCAATGACGCCACCGGGCCATCATTGCGCCAAAGCGCGCATCGCACAGGCGGCGCGGAGATTGTTTTCCATGGCCTGAGGGTAACGGGAACGAGCGTAAAAAGCTATGCTGAAGGAGGGAAAAAACCCGTCGCACCGAAGCTTGCGTTGTGGAAATCACAGTCTCCCAGCGCTTTGTCGCCAACGGGCGACGTTTTTCACCGTTTGCATTTGGCGACGAGGGCGCCGCGCGCGGGTTCCATCAGCATCGCGTCGCCGTAGCTGAAGAAGCGGTAGCGGTTTGCAATCGCGTGGCCGTAGGCGGCGCGCGTACGCGTCATGCCCGCGAACGCCGACACCAGCATCAGCAGCGTCGATCGCGGCAGATGGAAGTTGGTGATCAGCCGCTCCACCACCCTGAAGCGGTATCCGGGCGTGATGAAGAGCGCGGTCTCGTTTGCCCCCTGGCGCAGATTGCCAGCCACGTCGGCGGCCGATTCGAGCGCGCGCAGGCTGGTGGTCCCGACGGCCGTGACGCGGCCACCACGCGCCCGTGCAGCGTCGATCGCGGCGACGGTTTCCACCGGCACTTCATAGCGCTCGGAATGCATGCGATGGGCAAGGATGTCGTCGCTTTGCACCGGCAGGAACGTCCCCGCGCCCACGTGCAACGTGACCCAGGCAAATTCAACCCCGGCCGTACGCAGCTGTGCCAGCAGCAGCGGGTCGAAATGAAGTCCGGCAGTGGGCGCGGCCACGGCGCCCGGAGTCCGCGAATAGACAGTTTGGTATCGCGATTCGTCGTCGCTGCCGGCAGGCCGCTGGATGTAGGGCGGCAGCGGCACCGCGCCATGCTGCTCGAGGTGGTCGGCAAATGACGCTTCGCCTTCAAGCCGAAGGAGAAAGAACCGTTCGCGACGTTCGACCACGAGTGCCCGCGCATTCCCCGGCAGGAGGATCGTCTGCCCGGGACGGGGGGCGTGGCTGGCGCGAATCTGGAACAGCGCTTCGGCGGGACCCTGCAGGCGCTCCAGCAGCAGTTCGACCGCCCCCCCGGTAGGTTTTCTGCCGGCGAGTCGCGATTTGATGACCCGTGTATCGTTGAAGACGAAGAGGTCGCCCGCATTGACCAGCGCGGGGAGTTCCTTGAACTGGCGGTCGGCCACACCGTCTTCCAGCACGTGAAGCAGCCGGCTTCCGGTGCGTTCGGGGGTGGGCGCCTGAGCGATGAGTTCCGGCGGCAACGCGAAGTCGAAATCGGCCAGCGAGTGGCCGAAGGGCGCGGTCATGGCCTGGTGTGCGAGGCGGGGGCGAGGGCAGGTGGTGCCGGGAGAGGGAATCGAACCCTCATGGCCTTGCGGCCGGCAGATTTTGAGTCTGCTGCGTATACCAGTTCCGCCATCCCGGCGATGGGAGACGCGCCCGAAGGCAAGCGCGCGCGACCGCAAACCAAGCCGGCATTATCGCGGAAACCCGGCGTTTCGCACAACGCGCATGCGGCGTCATTCGCGCTGCGAGCATCGGTAGGTGACAAACGCGTAGGCGAAGCCCGCGTCCGCATGCGCCGTGCCGGGCACCCGGTCGACTTCGCGCCAGGCGCGCGCGTCGATCGGCGGAAACCACGCGTCGCCATCAAAATCCCGGGCAATCTCCGTGACCTGCAACTCGTCGGCGCGCGGCAGAGCCTCGCCGTAAAGCTGCCCGCCGCCGATGCAGAATGCGGGCGCCGGCAAGCGCACCGCGGCGAGCGCGGCATCGAGCGACGATGCCACCTCGGCGCCGGTCGCAACGTAATCGGCCTGGCGGGTGACCACGATGTTCTGCCGCCCGGGCAGCGCGTGGGGCAGCGATTCCCAGGTCCTGCGTCCCATGATGATGGCGTGGCCGGTCGTCAGCGCGCGAAACCGCTTGAGGTCCTCGGGCAGCCGCCAGGGCAGGCGATTGTCCTTGCCGATGACGCCGTTGGCGGCCACGGCCACGATGACGGCGAGCCTCGGCCTGGCCGAGGTTGGCGCGGGGGCTGCCCCTGGTGTATCGTCCGCAGATTGCATCGTTGCTTTCGCCGCCGTCACGAGCGCCAACCTGATCGCCGCGGAGTATAGCGGTCACCTCCATTGTATTACCCCCGCTCGTTCCTCAAATTCATCCTGCTGGGCTTCCTGCTGGTGAGCCTGCCGCTGATCTATGCGCTGGCGGAACTCATACTCTCCCTCGACCGACTCCAGTCGCAGGGCCAGCAGGCGGTGCAGGAGTCGGCGCAGGCCGGGCGGGCGAGTCGGCAGCTGTTCGAGCAGAGCGGGACGCTTGAACGGATCGTGCGCCAGCATCTGATCCTCGAAGACGCCGCGCTGCTCGAAGACTACGTGCGCGTGCGCCAGGAGTTCCAGGCCACGGCCCGGCAGCTCTCGCAGCTTCCGCTTGCAGGCGGCCACCTGGCGACGCTGCAAGGACTCGCAAACAGCGAATCCCGGCTGTACGACCTGCTGCGCGCGCAGCCGCGAAGTTCCGAGACGCCGACCCGGCTTGCCGATGGCTACGCCAGGTTGACGGACGGCTCGCAGGCGATGCTCGCCGCGACCAATCAGCTCACGGAGCGCGCGATCGCGCGCCTGCAGGAGACGGCGACCGAGGGGCGGCAGAAATGGCTTTATCTCGGCCTGGCCACGGCGGGTATCGCGGTGGCGCTGGCGATCCTGTTCGCGGTCCTCATCGCGCGACCGATTCGCCAGCTGGATCAGGCCATACGACGCATGGGCACCGCCGACTTCACGCACGCCATCGAGGTCAACGGCCCTGCGGACCTGCGCTACCTGGGCCAGCGGCTGGAATGGTTGCGCACGCGGTTGCACGAGCTGGAGGAGCAGCAGAACCGCTTCCTGCGTCACGTTTCGCACGAGCTCAAGACCCCTTTGACCGCCGTTCGCGAGGGAGCGGAACTGCTGCGCGACAACGTGGGTGGGCCCCTCACAATCGAGCAGCACGACATCGTGCGCATCGTCCGTGACAATACGCTCCAGTTGCAGAAACTGATCGAGGACTTGCTGAGCTACCACCAGACGCGCGCGATGGAGCCGCAGACGCTGGGGCCGGTCACGTTGCAGGATGTGGTGGTCCGGGTCGTGCGCGAGCACAAGCTCTCCGCGCTGGGCCGCATGATCACCCTCGACGCGAAGCTTGCGCCGGCACTCATCGTCGGCGATGCGGACAAGGTGCGGACGATCGTCGACAACCTCGTTTCGAACGCGATCAAGCATTCGCCGCGCTCGGGCACCATCGACGTTCAACTGTCGATCCGCGAGGGGTTCGCACGTCTGGATGTCATCGATCAGGGTCTGGGCGTCGACCCGGGGGAGCGGCAGCGGATCTTCGACTCGTTCTATCAGGGACGTCCGCCGGTCGACGGTCGGGTCAAGGGCTCGGGTTTGGGGCTGGCGATTGCCCGGGAGTACGCGCTGTCGCACGGGGGGCGGATCGACGTCATTGATCGGGCCGACGGCAGGCGGGGAGCCCACTTCCGCTTGTTGTTGCCGTTGGCGACAGGGGTGCCGGATGCGCCGGCCGCCGGCCAGGGGATGCCGGCTGCGCAAATCAAAACGGTGGGCCGAGGCCAATGATCACCGCCCGGCGCGAAGCGTTGCAAGTGCCTGCGGCGATGTTGCTGGCGCTTTGGCTCGCCGCGTGCGCGACCGCGCCACCCCCGGTGGTCAACCCCCGGAGCGAAGACCAGGCGCCCGTCGTCGCGGTGGCCGTTGTCCCTGCGCCGCGGTTGCCGGCGGCCGAATCCCCGCCCTTCGAACCGGTCGAAGTGCTGCCTCCCGCTGCGACGCCGGCGCCTGCCGTTGCCGCGATCGTGACCCCAGGCCCGCCGCCACCCGAAACGGTGGCGATCGCAGCGCCTGCGCCTTCCGCCATCCCGGTGCCGCCGGCCGAGCCGACCGACGAGCAGGCGATGGCCGCGCTGGTTGCGGATCTGCAACGATTCACCACGCTCGGCGCAGATGATTTGCGTCGTGAGTTTGGCGTGGTGACGCAGGCTCTGACGCGCCAGCGCAACGATGCGAATCGCACCCGGCTGGCCATGCTCTATACGCTGTCACGCAATGCCCAGGACGATCAGCGCGCATTGCAGCTCTTCGACAGCGTGGTCAAGGGCACCACGGGCTCGCCGGCGATCAAGCAGCTCGCCGGCGTGTTGCAAATGCAGGTTGCGGAGCGGGTTCGCGCAGTGCGCGAGGAGCAGCAGAAGACGGACGCGGCGGTGCAAAAACTGGAAGCGCTGCGCGCCATGGAGCGCAGCCTGCTCCGTGACCGCGTGCGCAGTGGCGGCGGCGGCGGCGGCGGTGGCGGCAGCGGCGGCGGTAACTGATGAAAGGGCGCGAGCGATGAAGCCAGCAACCGGTTCCGGCGACATCCTGTTGGTAGACGACGACCCTGACCTGCTGAAGCTGATCAGCTTGAGGCTCTCGTCCGCGGGATACCGTGTGGTCACGGCGGACAGCGGCGAAATGGCTCTGGCCGCGTTGGCGGTGTCGCGTCCGGGAACGTTGATCACCGACTTGCGCATGCCCGGAATCGACGGCCTGCAGTTGTTCGACGCCGTCCATCGTCAGCATCCGGCGCTGCCGGTGATCATCCTGACCGCGCACGGGACGATCCCCGATGCAGTCTCGGCCACCCAGCGGGGTGTGTTCGGATTTCTCACCAAGCCTTTCGACAGCCAGGAACTGCTGCAGCTGGTCGCGTCGGCGATGAAACTCGCCGGCGGTGGCTCTACCGAAGGCGCGCAGGACAATGCCGGATGGCGCACCGGGATCATCACCCGCAGTCCCCAGGTGGAGGACCTGTTGCGGCAGGCGAAGCGGGTCGCCGAAGCGGACGCAAGCGTGCTGATCCATGGCGAGTCGGGAACCGGCAAGGAACTGCTGGCCCGCGCCATTCACCAGGCGAGCCCGCGCCGCGACCGCGCGTTTGTCGCCGTCAACTGCGGTGCGATCCCCGAGCCGTTGCTCGAATCCGAGCTTTTCGGCCATGCGCGCGGGGCGTTCTCGGGTGCCGTGCAGGCGCACAAGGGATTGTTCCAGGCCGCGGATGGCGGCACGATTTTCCTGGACGAGATCGGCGACATGCCGCTCGCGCTGCAGGTCAAGCTGTTGCGCGTGCTGCAGGAAGGCGAGGTCCGCCCGGTGGGGGCCACGCAGCCGATCGCCGTCGACGTCCGCGTGATCTCCGCGACGCACCGTGACCTCGATGCGCAAAGGGCGGGGGGGCAGTTCCGTGAAGATCTCTTTTACCGTCTCAACGTCGTTTCGCTGAAGCTGCCCTCGCTGGCCGAACGGCGCGAAGACATTCCCCTGCTGGCGGCCCACTTCCTGAACAAGCTTGCCGAGCGCTACAAGCGACCGCTGCCGACGCTTGCTCCCGAAGCGATGGCGCTGCTGGTCGCGGCGCCCTGGCCTGGCAACGTCCGGCAACTGCAGAATCTGCTCGAACAGGCGGTCGCACTCGTGCCGACCGCGGTGATTCCGGCGTCGACCGTGCAAAGCGCGTTGCGCGAGGACGCCAGCGCGCTGGTGCCATTCGAGGAAGCGCGCAGGGAGTTCGAGCGCGATTACCTGGTCCGACTGCTGAAGATCACGGGCGGCAACGTCACCCAGGCGGCGGTTCTCGCCAAGCGCAACCGCACCGAGTTCTACAAGCTCCTGCAGCGCCACCGGCTCGAGCCCTCGATGTTCAAGGAAGGCAAGGCGAGCTGAGAGGCCGACGCGGCGAGCGGCGGGTTTCGTTCTCGTTTGGCGCCGATGTCGGCCCGCTTTGCGGAGGTTCCGGCGAATCCGGTACGCCTTCGGCGGCCGCGCCGGGCCGGGTTGTCGTGCAAAAGAGACAAAGAAACCGTTGTTTAAACAACGAGTTATCTCCGCTGTCGATTCTGCTGTCGGCCTGATGCGACAGATCCGTGTTTTTTCACGTTCAATGACACTGTCCTGAACAGCGGACGAACGTTGGTTTTGCCTTGACAATCAGCGATGTGCGTCGTCGAAGGTCATTGCATGCACTGGCTGGCATGCAGTTTGCTTGGGCTCTTGCAGATGGCTCAAAACCCAAATGCAAGACTTTCGACACATGAACGCCATGCCGACCAATTTGTCGCAGTTCTGGTTCCTCGATCAAGCCGCCGTGGGCGTCGATTCCGTGGCGCCGGGTCGCGATTTCGACGCTGCGACACCGACACAGCAACAGGAACTGGACGCACTGGTCGAGCGCGTCAATGCCGCGCGCAGTGTGTTCTGAAATGACGCTGACCGGCGCTTATACGCCCGGTAGGGAAATCCCGCTCGTCGCCGGCTGTGCGATCGGTAAGCGCCGTGCAGAATGGGTCCAGGCACGTTGATGGCTTGACGATTTCTCTTCCTCTCTCCCCCTTGCCCGCCAACTCCTCCCGGCGGGCGTTTTTTTGCCAAGGTGTTCCTGGTTGCTGCCGCCTGCGGCCAGGTGCCGTGGTCCGCTCATACGGCGATCGGAGCCTTGATCCCGGGATGGCACTGGTACCCGGCGATCTCGAAATCCTCGAAACGGTAGTCGAACAACGAGCCCGGGCTGCGCCGGATGACGAGCCTGGGCAGCGGGAAAGGCGCGCGCGAGAGCTGCATTTCGACCTGGTCGAGGTGATTGAGGTAGAGATGGCAATCGCCACCGGTCCAGATGAACTCGCCGACGCCAAGCCCGGCTTCGTGCGCCATCATGTGAGTCAGCAACGCATACGAGGCGATGTTGAAGGGCACGCCCAGGAAAACGTCGGCGCTGCGCTGGTAGAGCTGGCAGGACAGTCGCCCGTCGGCCACGTAGAACTGGAAGAAGGCATGGCAGGGCGGCAGCTTCATCCGCGGAATGTCGCCCACGTTCCATGCCGATACGATCAGGCGGCGCGAGTCCGGGTTGCGCCGGATCTCGGCCAGCACGCCGGCGACCTGGTCGAGATGCTGGCCGTCCGGCGCCGGCCAGTTGCGCCACTGGTAGCCGTAGATCGGCCCGAGTTCGCCATCGGCGTCGGCCCACTCGTCCCAGATCGTCACGCCCGCGGCCTGCAGCGAGCGCACGTTGGTCTCGCCGCGCAGGAACCAGAGAAGCTCGTGAATGATCGACTTGGTGTGCACCTTCTTGGTCGTGAGCAGCGGGAACCCGGCGGCAAGATCGAACCGCATCTGGTAACCGAAAACACTGAGCGTACCCGTGCCGGTCCGGTCGTCCTTGCGGAAACCGTGGTCGCGGACGTGGCGCATGAAATCGAGGTACTGGCGCATGGCGGGGAAGCTTAGTACACCGATTCGTAAGTACGCACACGCAATGAAGTCGATGCGTTTCGGGTCAGGGCAAGGCGCAAACCGCAGCGATACCCCGTGGTATCGCGAGGATTTGCAACGCCGCCATGGCCCGAAAAGCGCGATTTCATGTGTGCGTATTTGCGAAACGGGGTACTTAGGGTGGCCGGCGACAACGGGAGGCACAGCGGAGCGCCGATTGTAACCGCGCCTGCGCGACGGTTCGCTACACTGTGCAGCCGTGAAGCCGGTGCCGCGCAGCAAGCAGCACTCGGCAACGCAGCCACGGCGCATGGGGTGCCCGTGAATCGCGGAGGTCGCTTGCATCAACCGAACCAATTCGACTTGCTGAAGCAACGGCGCTTTGCGCCCTTCTTCTGGACCCAGTTTCTGGGAGCCGGCAACGACAACATCTACAAGAACGCGCTGATCATCTTCGTGGCCTTCCAGGCCGCGGGCCTCACCACGCTGGATCCCAATGCGCTGGTCAACCTCGCCGGCGCGGTGTTCATCGCGCCTTTCGTCCTGCTGTCCGCAACCGCGGGACAGCTCGCGGACAGGGTCGAGAAATCGCGGCTGATCCGCTGGATCAAGCTGTTCGAGATCGCCATCATGGTCGTGGGCTTCGCCGGTTTCGTGCTGCGGGACCTTTCGACGCTCTTCGTCGCGCTGGCGCTGATGGGCGTGCACTCGACGCTGTTCGGCCCGGTCAAGTACGCAATCCTGCCGCAGCACCTCACGCCGAGGAGCTGATCGGCGGCAACGGCCTGGTCGAGATGGGGACGTTCGTCGCCATCCTCGCGGGCACGATTGCAGGCGGCGTGCTGGTGGCCGTGCAGCCCGGGGGCCGGTCCTTGCCGGCGCGGTTGCCGTCGCGGTGGCGGTGCTGGGCTACGTCGCAAGCCGTGGCATACCGGACACGCCGGCGGTGGCCCCCGGGCTCAGGATCAACTGGAATCCGTTCACCGAGACGGCGCGCAGCCTTCGCTTTGCCCGCGGCAACCGCGTCGTCTGGCTGTCGATGCTCGGCATTTCGTGGTTCTGGTTCTACGGCGCCACGTTGCTCGCCCAATTCGCCGGGTTCGCGCGCGACGTCCTCGGCGGCAACGAGCATGTGGTGACGTTCCTGCTGGCGCTGTTCTCGATCGGCATCGGCGTGGGCTCGCTTTTGTGCGAGCGCCTGTCCGGGCGCCGCGTCGAACTCGGCCTCGTTCCCTTCGGCTCGATCGGGCTATCGGTGTTCGCGATCGATCTCTGGCTTGCAAGCCGCGGCCTCCACGCGACGAGTCTCGCGGGACTCGACGCCTTTCTCGCCCGGCCCGCGCACTGGCGGGTGGCGGCCGATCTGGTCTTGATCGGGCTTTTCGGCGGCCTCTACATCGTGCCGCTGTATGCGCTGATCCAGGAACGATCGGAACCCTCGCATCGGTCGCGCATCATCGCCGCCAACAACATCCTCAACGCGCTGTTCATGGTCGTGTCGGCGGTGGTGGCGATCGTTCTGTTGCGGGCCGGACTCGGCATTGCGCAGCTCTTCCTCGTCCTCGGCGTGATGAATGCCGCCGTCGCGGCATACATCTACGGCCTCGTCCCCGAGTTCCTGATGCGGTTCCTCGCGTGGCTGCTCGTGCACACGTTCTACCGCGTCGAAAAACAGGGGCTCGAAAACATTCCGGACTCGGGACCCTGCATCGTGGTCTGCAATCACGTCAGCTACGTGGATGCCGTCGTGATGGCGGCGTGCATACGCCGGCCGATCCGCTTTGTCATGGATCACAGGATCTTCCGCGTGCCGGTGCTTTCGTTCATCTTCCGCACCATGCGCACCATACCGATCGCGCCAGCGAAGGAAGACGCGGCGATGAAGGAGCGCGCGTTCGAGGAGGCCGCGCGCGCCTTGGCAAACGGGGAGATCGTCGGCATCTTTCCCGAGGGCCGGCTCACCGAGTCGGGCGAAATGGGATCGTTTCGGCCCGGCGTCGAGCAGATGATCGCCACGACGCCGGTGCCCGTGGTGCCGATGGCGCTCTCCGGATTGTGGGGAAGCTTCTTCAGCCGCTCGTTCGAAGGCAAGGCGATGCGGCGGCTGCGCGGCGTGTTTTCAAACATTGCGCTGGTCGCAGCAAAGCCCATCGCGCCGCAGGAGCTGACCATGGGCGGGCTGCAGGCGACGGTGTTGCAGCTGCGTGGCGAGCGTCGCTGAAGGCGTCGGGCGCGGCGCGCGCCAGGCGACCGGAATCGGTCCGCCTGAATCGCAGGGGCCGCGTGCTACAGTTTGGTTCCCGCTGTGATCCCACTTCCTGCGGTCGCCCCATGTCCGGCAATACCCTAGGCAAGCTCTTCTGCGTCACCTCGTTTGGCGAATCGCACGGGCCGGCGATCGGTTGCGTCATCGACGGCTGCCCGCCGGGACTGGACCTCGACGCGGCCGACATCCAGCGCGATCTCGATCGCCGCAAGCCCGGCACGTCGCGGCACGTCACGCAGCGGCGCGAGTCCGACAGCGTCGAGATCCTGTCCGGCGTGTTCGAGGGACGGACCACGGGAACGCCGATCGCGCTGCTGATCCGCAACGAGGACCAGCGCAGCAAGGACTACTCGAACATCGCCGACACCTTTCGTCCCGGTCATGCCGATTACGCGTACTGGCAAAAGTACGGCATTCGCGACTACCGGGGCGGTGGACGCTCGTCGGCGCGCGAGACCGCGGTGCGCGTCGCTGCGGGCGCGGTAGCGCGCAAATGGCTTGCCGAGCGCTACGGCGTGAGCATTCGCGGCCACCTGGTACAGCTGGGGCCGATGGCGGTTCCGTTCGAGGACTGGGTCGCCGTCGACGCCAACCCGTTCTTCGTCGCCAACGCGACCATCGTGCCCGAGCTCGAGGCGTTCATGGATCGCCTGCGCAAGTCCGGCGACTCCTGCGGGGCGAAGATCACCGTGGTGGCGAGCGGCGTGCCGGTCGGCTGGGGCGAGCCGGTCTACGATCGACTCGACGCCGATCTTGCCTGGGCGATGATGGGCATCAACGCCGTCAAGGGCGTCGAAGTCGGCGATGGTTTTGCCAGTGTCGCGCAAGGCGGCACGCTGCATTCCGACGAGATGACGCCGCAGGGCTTTCTCTCCAACCATGCGGGGGGCGTGCTGGGCGGCATCTCCACCGGCCAGGATGTCGTCGTCACGCTGGCGGTCAAGCCGACTTCGTCGATCCGCCTCGACCGGCGGTCGATCGACAAGGCCGGCAATGCGGTGATCGTCAACACCCGCGGCCGTCACGATCCCTGCGTCGGCATCCGGGCGACACCCATTGCCGAGGCGATGATGGCCCTGGTGCTGATCGATCACGCGCTTCGGCACCGCGCCCAGAACGCCGATGTGGCGACGGCCACGCCGCGCCTGGCGATGCAGGCACCCGCGGGTTGCGCCACCCGCGCGGGGACACCGGGTGCCATCGACGACCCGGAACCGGACGAAGCGTGACGCGTCGACGGTCGTCGGGCGCGGCTACTCGTTGCCAGGGTCGCGCCGGCCGGTGATGGTCGCGGTTGCGCCGCCGCGCGCGAACATCAATCCCACCTGGTCGGCCACGGCAACGCGGGCCGTATCGCGAACGATCGAACCGTCGGCGGCGGTGACGATCGAGTAGCCCCGCTCGAGGACTGCCTGCGGATTGAGGTGGGCAAGGGCGCGCTCCGGCGCCGCAAGCCGCTGCCCGGTGCGCTCCACGGTGAGCCGGCCTGCGTGCGACCACATTTCGCGCATGTGGGCGAGCCGCGCGGCGCCCGGCAGCGGTGCGCGCAACTGCAACGACAGGCGGTGTTCGCACCCGTCGAGGCTCAGGGTTGCCGTGCCGAGTCGTTGGCGCAGGGCACGCGCGAGGCGTGCGGCCAGCGCGGTGGCGGCGTCGCGCTGCCGCAGGAGCCTCGCGCCAGGATGGACGAGCCGGTGGGCGAGATGGTCGACCCGCTGCATTTTCGGTTCCAGCGCCACCAACGCGGCCCGACGCCAGCGCGCACGGAGCATCGCCAGGCGATGCAGCATTGCGACGCGGTCAGGGGACGCGAGCGCGGCCGCGGCGGTCGGCGTGGCGGCCCGCGCGTCGGCGACGAAATCGCAGATCGTGAAATCGGTTTCGTGGCCGACCGCCGAGATGACCGGCAGTGCGGATTCGAACACCGCGCGCGCCACCTCCTCCTCGTTGAAAGCCCAGAGATCCTCGATCGACCCGCCGCCGCGGCCGACGATCAGCACGTCGACCTCATGGCGCAGGTTTGCGGTCCGGATCGCCGCTGCGATTTCCGCCGCGGCCCCCGCGCCCTGAACCGCGCAGGGATAGAGGATCACCGGCAGGCTGGGCCAGCGCCGCCTGAGCGTCGTCAGGACGTCGCGCAGCGCCGCTGCCCGCGGCGAGGTCACCACCCCGATCGCGCGGGGATACTCGGGCAGGGGGCGCTTGCGCTCGTCGGCGAACCAGCCATCGGCTTCCAGGCGCGCCTTGAGGCGCAGAAAGCGCTCGAAGAGCTCCCCGGCCCCGGCTTGCCGGATCGACTCGACGTTGAGCTGGAACTCGCCCCGGGCTTCGTAGATGGAGGCGGTCGCGCGAACCTCGACCGCGAGGCCATCCGTCAGCGTGAAGTCGGCGTATTGCGCCTTGTGCCGAAAGAACACGCAACGCGCCTGCGCCTTCGCATCCTTGAGGTTGAAATAGCAGTGGCCCGACGCCGCGCGGGTGAAGTTGGAAATCTCGCCGGAGACCCAGGACAATCCGAGATGACGTTCGAGCAAGAGACGCGCGGAGCTGACCAGCAGCGAAACCGGCAACACGGTTTCCTTGCGCAGGGGCGGCACCGGGTCCGGGGGCTGGTCGCGAAGAAACGCCATCCGGTTAGCTGCCGCGGTTACGCGTGCCGCGAACGGCACGATGCGCCGCCGCGCAGCTTTGACATTTCAGTCGCGATCGTATATTTGTCCAGGACATGATTGTCGTGGAGGCGGGTGGTTGACCGGTCGGCGGGGCGCTTCCACGCACTCGAAGCCAACAGCGGAAGTCCTTGATAACTTACATTAACCGCATGTTTGGAGGCAAGAAAAAGTCGGTGTCATTTTGGGCAGCCGAACGATTTTCCCGACCAGGGCACCACTTACGGTTGGAATGTACAAGATATACACACTTTTATCCACAGGAAATGTGGAAAACTGGCTTCGAACGACAACCGAAGGCCCCCGGGAACCCATGGCTGGCGGGGGTTGCGCGACGGCGAGGCGCCGTAGCCCCGCAGGCTCGCGATGACGCAACATGCACCACCGGTTAGAATGCCGGACCGCCTCCGATTGTTCATGCACAAAATGAATGCTGCACCGCCGCAGGTGTTTCCTCCCCACGTTGCTCCGGGGAGATCGTCCGGCAGCGCATCGCTGGCGTCGGCGTCGAATTTTCTGCGCGCGATCATCGCCGAAGACAATCGCACGGGCAAATACGGTGGCCGGGTGGTGACACGGTTTCCGCCGGAACCCAACGGCTACCTCCACTACGGGCACGCGAAATCGATCATCCTCAATTTCGGCCTGGCCGCCGAAAATGCGGGACGTTGCCATTTGCGCTACGACGACACCAACCCGGTCAAGGAAGACGTCGAGTACGAAGACTCGATCGCCGAGGCTGTCCGCTGGCTGGGTTTCGACTGGGGCGAGCATCGCTACCACGCGTCCGATTACTACGACCAGCTCTACGCCTTTGCCGAGTGGTTCGTCGGGCAGGGACTGGCGTATGTCGAGAGCCAGTCGGCCGAAGAAATGCGCGCTTCGCGCGGCACGCTCACCCAGCCCGGAAAGGCGAGTCCGTACCGCGAGCGCTCGGTCGCCGACAATCTCGACCTCCTGCGCCGGATGCGGGCGGGCGAATTCCCGGACGGCGCGCACGTGTTGCGGCTCAAGATCGACATGGCGAGCCCGAACCTCAATATGCGCGATCCTGCGATTTATCGCATTCGCCACGCTTCGCACCACCGTACCGGCGACACGTGGTGCATCTATCCGCTCTACGATTACACGCACTGCATCTCCGATGCCCTGGAAGCGATTACGCATTCGATCTGCACGCTGGAGTTCCAGGATCACCGGCCGCTCTACGATTGGGTGATCGACAAGCTGGCCGATGGCGGGCAGCTGTCGCGTCCGTTGCCGCAGCAATTTGAATTCGCGCGGCTCAATCTCACCTACGTCGTGCTGTCGAAGCGCAAGCTGATCGAGCTGGTCGCGAACCGTCATGTCGACGGCTGGGATGATCCGCGGATGCCGACACTGGTCGGCGCCCGTCGCCGCGGATTCACGCCCGAGGGTTTCCGGCTCTTTGCCGAGCGCATCGGCGTGTCGAAGGCGGATTCGTGGATCGACATGAGCGTGCTCGAGGATTGCATGCGCGAGGACCTGAATGCCCGCGCGCAGCGCCGCATCGCGGTGCTGGACCCGGTGCGCCTCATCATCGACAACTATCCGGCGGGGGCAGCCGAGGATTGCCACGCGCCGAACCATCCGCAGCGGCCGGAGCTGGGCCGGCGCGTCGTCCCGCTGTCGCGCGAACTGTGGATCGAACGCGATGACTACGCCGAGCAGCCCCCCAAGGGCTATTTCCGCCTGAGCCCCGGTGCCGAAGTGCGCCTGCGCTACGGCTACATCGTCAAATGCACCGGCGCCGACAGGGATGCCGCCGGCAAGGTCACGGCGATCCATTGCATCTACGATCCCACCACCCGCAGCGGAACCCCGGGTGCCGATGCGCGCAAGGTCAAGGGCAACATCCACTGGCTTTCGGTCGCGCATGCGCTGCCGGCGGAAGTGCGCCTGTACGATCGCCTGTTCGGAGTGCCTTTCCCCGGCTCGCGCAATCCGTGGGGCACGGGCGGGGACGCGGCGCCCGTTACCGCGGCGGTGGTCGCCGGCGACGACGGCATCGACATCGAGGTGGCCGAGCGCAATTACCTGGACGACCTCAATCCCGATTCCGTGCGCGTGATCACAGCCTACGTGGAGCCGGCGCTTGCGGGCGCCGCCGCCGAAGATCGTTACCAGTTCGAGCGGCATGGCTATTTCGTCGCCGATCTGCGCGATCATGGTCCGGGCCGTCCGGCGTTCAATCGCGCGGTGACGCTCAGGGACTCGTGGGCGAAACCGCGCCCGGGGGCTTGATTCCGGCGCTCGGCGCTGCCATCTTGCCAGCAGCGGTCCTGATGTTCGTTCGCCTGCTCCCTCCCGACGTTCCCCGGCGCCCTGTTTGGCGTCGTTTTCTCTGACCCGAGGTTCATGCCATGAAACGCATCGTCCTATTTCTCGCCACCAATCTCGCTGTCGTGCTCGTCCTCTCGGTCGTGTTGCGGCTGTTCGGCCTCGATCGCGTCATGGCTTCGGAGGCAGGCGTCTCCTACGGCGGACTGCTTGCGTTCTCGGCGGTCATCGGCTTCACCGGCGCGATCATCTCGCTGCTGATTTCCAAGCAGACCGCCAAGTGGTCGACCGGGGCGCAGGTCATCGAGCAGCCCGCCAACGACGTCGAAGTCTGGCTCGTCGACACCGTGCGCCGGCTGGCCGCCAAATCGGGCATCGGCATGCCCGAAGTGGCGATCTACGAAGGCGATGCCAACGCGTTCGCGACCGGGGCGTTCCGCAACTCGGCCCTCGTCGCGGTGTCGACCGGCCTGCTGCAATCGATGAACAAGGAGGAGGTCGAGGCCGTGCTGGCGCACGAGGTCGCGCACGTGGCCAACGGCGACATGGTGACGCTGACGCTGATACAGGGGGTCGTGAGCACGTTTGTCGTATTCTTCGCCCGCATCGTGGGCTCGATCGTCGACCGGACGCTGTTCCGGACGGAGCGCGGCACCGGACCCGGGTACTTCGTCACCGTGATGGTGTGCCAACTGGTCTTCGGTGTGCTCGCATCCATCATCGTCGCGTACTTCTCGCGCCTGCGCGAGTTCCGCGCCGATGCCGGTGCTGCCGGCTACCTCGGCACGCCGCAGCCGATGATCAACGCGCTGCAACGCCTGGGCGGCGTCGAGCCTGGCGAACTGCCAAAGGCGATGAGTGGCTTCGGCATCGCCGACAAGGCCGGCTTCATGGCGCTCTTCTCGACCCATCCGCCGCTTGAAGTGCGCATCGCCGCGCTCCAGGGTCGACGCTGAGCGCTAAGATCGATCGTGCGGGCTCGAGGGTTCTCCACCATGGTGACCCCTTGCCGCAGGCGGCACGCTGTCGCGGAATGCTTACGCCACATTGACGGGGATCAAGCGCAAATTCGCGTCCGTGATGCGCGTTTGATCTCGATCAACGTCAGCGGGCGGTCTTCGAAGCCGAGTCTTGCGTTGCGTCAAACCGGGCAATGCCCGGTCTTGGATTCCACATCGCGGGTGTCCGGCGCACGCAGCGGTGCGTGCAGGCAGGCAGCGGCAACAAAACGGCCGGTCAGGAAACCTGGCCGGCCGTGACTCTCATCCCGCATGCGCGGGCAGAGGAAGCTGCTTACTTCAGGTGGTTCGAGACCAGCTTCGTCATTTCGAACATCGAAACCGTCTTCTTGCCACCAAAAACGGCCTTCAGCTTTTCGTCGCGCGTTGATGTTGCGCTTGTTGGTCGGGTCCTGGAGCTTGTTCTTCTTGATGTAGTCCCAGATCTTCTTGGTGACTTCGGTGCGCGGTGCGGGTGCAGCGCCGATGACGGCAGCGAGCACGGCCGAAGGCGTCATTGCCTTCATGAACGCGGCGTTGGGCTTGCGCTTCGCGGCAGGTGTCTTCGCTGCGGCTTTTTTCACCGGGGCCTTCTTGACGGCGGCGGGCTTCGCGGCGGGCTTCTTTGCTGCGGGCTTGCTCGCGGGCTTCTTCACGGCAGCTTTTTTCGCGGCGGGCTTCTTCACGGCTTTCTTGGCGGTAGCCATAATTCTCCTTCCTGTGGATGGTTGCTCTACAAAACGCCTGACGTTCTGAAGCAGACCCTCCTGTCAGGGGTAACCCTGCTCCATCGGCGGGAACTATAGCGCAATTCCGGGAGATGGGAATGCCCTCGCAAGCAAATTTCGATGCGGAAACCGGGTGATGGTGGATGCCGAAACCACAGGCGACCCGCGCTGCACGCCTCCCGAAGGTCGCGGCGCCGGCTTGAATGCTTACCCGGTCCGGTGCGACACTGTCCCTTCGTACACCTTCTTGCCGTGTCGCAACCCATGCTCAGAGCGCTCCTTTCACGTCCTCCCCGGCGCTGCGGCGTTTCGCCGGGAGGCGGAAGCCGCGGCGGGGCGATGATGCCTCGCGGTTGCATCGCGGCGCAGGCGAGGGGTTTTGCGCGCGACCTTTGACTCGAGTGGGCGCACGCTATCGGCGCTGATTCTCCTCGGCATCGTCAATCACTCGGTGCTCGCGGGCAGTCGCGTCGCGGTGTCGCTGGATGCCCTGGCGCTGGGGGCGTCGACGTTCACGGTCGGCATCCTGATGGCGCTCTACGCGCTGCTTCCGATGCTGCTGGCGGTCGCCGCCGGCCGGTTTTGCGATTCGTTGGGCGCCCGGACGCCGATGCTGGTGGGTTGCGCGGTCATCACCTGTGCTGCGGCGATTCCCTGGTTCGCCCGCGGCTTGCCTTCGCTGTTCCTGAGCGCCGCACTGCTCGGGGTCGGCTTCATGGTCTTCCAGGTCGCCACGCAGCACGCAACCGGCGCGCTCGGCGGGCCGGGTGACCGTGCGCGCAATTTCGGCCTGCTGGCCCTGGGTTACTCGGTATCGGGATTCGTCGGGCCGCTGGTCGCGGGCCTCGCCATCGATCACGCGGGCTTCGGCGCCGCGTTTGGCGTGTTCGCGCTGCTGCCGCTGATTCCGCTCGCGCTTCTCGCCGCGACGAAACTCAAGCTTCCCGGCCCGCATGCGGAGGGCGATGCGGGCGCGGGCGGCAGCGTGCTGGACCTGCTGCTGCATCGCGACTTGCGACAGGTGTTTCTCATCAACGCGCTGATCGCCATCGCCTGGGATCTGCACATGATCTTCGTGCCGATCTATGGCGCGCGCATCGGCCTCACCGCATCGCAGATCGGCTCCGTGCTGGCGTCGTTCGCCGCCGCGACCTTCGTCATCCGTTTCGCCATTCCGTGGATCGCGTCGCGATTCTCGGAGCAGCAGGTATTGACCGCCGCGTTGCTGGTTGCCGGTGCCGTATATCTTGCGTTTCCATTCGCGCGCAGCGTCGCGCTGCTGCTGCCGCTGTCGTTCTGCCTCGGGCTCGGCGTCGGCAGCGGGCAACCGATGGTGATGTCGCTGCTGCATGCCCACGCGCCCCCGGGGCGCATCGGCGAGGCAGTCGGCGTGCGCATGTCGCTGGTGCAGTCGATGGCGGTGGCGGTGCCGCTGGTCTTCGGCGCCGTGGGTTCGACCATCGGGATCGGCCCCGTGTTCTGGTCGGTGGGGGCGGGCCTCGCGCTATTCGGCGGGTTTTCGCTGCGCGCACATACGCGCTGACGTCGCAGACCCGCGTCACGCGGGCGGCGGCTTCCTTTTCAGCCACTCGCGGAACTGGCGCCGCAGCTTGCTCACCTTGGGAGCCACGACGTAGGCGCAGTAGGGCGCGGCCGGGTTGCGCTCGAAATACGTGTGGTGCTCGTCCTCGGCGGGAAAAAATTCCGGGGCGGCGGCGATCTCCGTGACCAGCGGCGCCGACCACGCGCCCTCGCGCGCGATTTCCTCCAGCACTGCCTGTGCCTGGGCGCGCTGCGTCTGTGACTGACAGAAGATGACCGACCGGTACTGGGTGCCGACGTCGTTGCCCTGGCGGTTGAGTGTCGTCGGGTCATGCAGGGCAAAGAAGACCGTGAGGACGTCGCGAAAGGGCAGGATCGCCGGATCGAACACGATCTCGACCACCTCGGCATGGCCGGTACGCCCGCCACATACGTCCTCGTAGCGGGGATTCGGGAGCGTGCCGCCCGCATAACCGGGGCGCACCGAGTGCACGCCCTCGATCTCGGCGTACACCGCTTCCAGGCACCAGAAGCAGCCGCCGCCGAGGATCGCGGTCTCGGTCGCGGGGGGGAGGGAGGGCAATGCGCTCACTGGACTACCTGCGTGCTGGGAACGAAGGTATTCGCCCTCGGGGCGGCCCTTCAGGCTCATGGGGATCTCCAGGGGGACGGAAAGTTCGTCGGCGCATCCAATGCGATAATTGCGATCATTGCAGATTCAAGGATACGACACCATGGCGCGCCTGCTGCCCAGGGAAGGCAAGTTTTTCGAGTTGTTCAACCAGCACGCCGCTCTCGCCGCTGCTGCCGCGGTGGAACTGCAGGCCCTGCTTGCCGACCTGAGCGAACTCGAGCGGCGCAGCCGCACGATCGAGAAGCATGAAAAGCAGGCGGATCGCATCACCCACGAGACGGTGCAGCTGTTGCACAAGACGTTCATCACACCGCTCGATCGCGACGAGATCCACCAGCTCATCACCGGCATGGACGACATCCTCGATCTGATGGAGGATGTCGCGACGTGCCTCTTCCTCTACGACGTCAAGGCCGTCACCGCCGATGCGCAAAAGCTCGCGGAAATCTGCGTTGCGTGCACGTTGAAGGTGCAGGACGCCGTGGCAAAGCTCGAGTCGATGAAGAATGCCGACGCCATCCTGCGCATCTGCGGCGAGATCGACCGGCTCGAAAGCGAGGCGGATTTCGTCTTTCGCTCGGCGGTGGCAAAGCTCTTTCGCGAGGAGTCCGACGTCAAGCAGGTCATCAAGCTGAAGGAGGTCTACCAGCTGCTGGAGTCGATCACCGACAAGTGCGAAGACGTCGCCAACGTGATTGAAGGCATCGTGCTGGAGAACGCATGAGCCCGAAGGGCCGCCCCGAGGGCGAATACCTTCGTTCCCAGCACGAAGCGTAGTCCAGTGACCGTCGGGCGTCGGCGCCGATCCGGAGGCTCGCGATGACCGGGCCTGGCATCGGGTTCGAGGTGTTCGTGGCGCTGGTCGTGCTGGCGCTGGCGTTCGACTTCATGAACGGCTTTCACGACGCCGCCAACTCGATCGCGACCATCGTCTCGACGCGCGTGCTCCGGCCTCATTTCGCCGTGGCCTGGGCGGCGTTCTTCAACTTCATCGCCTTCCTGTTCTTCGGCCTCTCGGTGGCCAACACCATCGGCAAGGGGGTCGTCGATCCGTTGCTGGTCGATCACTACGTGCTGTTCGGCACGCTCATCGGCGCGATCGCCTGGAACGTCATCACCTGGTGGTTCGGCCTGCCGTCGTCGTCGTCGCACGCGCTGATCGGCGCCCTGGCCGGCGCCGCGGTGGCGAAGGGCGGCGTCGGCGCGCTCGTCGGCAGCGGGTTCTTCAAGATCAGCCTCGCCATCGTGCTGTCGCCGACGCTGGGCTTCGCGCTCGGCATCCTGCTGATGACGGCCGTCGCGTGGATCTTCTTTCGCACCGCTCCGCACAAGGTCGACCGCTGGTTTCGCCGGCTGCAGCTCGTCTCGGCGTCGCTCTACAGCCTCGGCCATGGCGGCAACGACGCGCAGAAGACGATGGGCATCATCGCGCTGATCCTCGTGAGCTACGGTTCGCTGCGCCCCGACTTCAAGGCCGCCGAGATCCCGTTCTGGGTGGTGATCTCCTGCCAGACCGCGATGGCGCTGGGCACTCTGTTCGGCGGCTGGCGGATCGTGAAGACGATGGGCCAGAAGATCACCAAGCTGAAGCCCGTCGGCGGCTTCTGCGCCGAGACCGGCGGCGCGCTGACGCTTTTCCTCGCCACCGGCCTCGGCATCCCGGTGTCGACGACGCACACGATCACCGGCGCCATCGTCGGCGTTGGCGCCGTGCACAAGCTTTCCGCGGTACGCTGGGGCATCGCCGGTCGGATCGTATGGGCGTGGGTGCTGACGATCCCCTGCTCGGCATTCATGTCGGCGCTGGCGTGGTGGCTCGCCGCGCACTTCCTCTGAAGCGCAGGGCGATGAGCGGGAGTTCGGCTCGCGCCAGTCGCTTTGTCGCGAGCGTCATTGGCCGGCTTTCCGCGGCCCGGATGACGAGCACCGCGGCGGCGCTGTCGTTCACGTCGGTGCTCGGCGTCGTGCCGCTGTTCACCGTCGCTTTCGTCTACGTCGCGCGCTATCCGCTGTTTCAGCAGTGGCTCGACGCCTTCGAGCGCTTTCTGCTGCGCCATCTTCTGCCGGGCAGCAGCAGCGTCGTGCGCGGCTACCTCGCCGAGTTCACGGCCAAGGCCGGCAACCTGCAGGGCGTGAGCATTGCGTTCTTCATCGTCACCGCCGTGCTTCTCGTCGCCACGGTAGAGCGCGAACTCAACGCGATCTGGGGCGCGCATGAGCCGCGCTCTCTCCTGCATCGAGGCGTGGTCTACGCGCTCGGGATCGTCGCCGGCCCGCTGGTGATCGGCGCTGCCGTATACTCGACTGCCTGGCTCGTCGAAGCATCGGTCGAGCAGTTGCCCCTGACCTCGCTCGCCATGCCCTACATCGTGCCGCCGCTGGCGGTGGCGATCACGGCGCTGGCGTTCACGCTGCTCTATGCGCTGATGCCGAGCCGCCGGGTGCCGCTCAGGCCGGCGTTGATCGGTGGATTGTTCGCGGCCCTGGCGTTCGAGGTTGCCAAGCGCGGCTTCGCGTACTACATCGCATCGGTGCCCGCGTACCAGATCATCTATGGTGCGCTGGCGACGCTGCCGCTCTTTTTGCTGTGGGTTTACGTGTCCTGGGTCATTGTCCTGGCGGGTGCGGCGGTGACGGCGACGTTGGCGGAAGGCACTTCGCGGCGGCGAAAACGCGGAAAATAGCCGTCCGCGCTCAGGCCCCGATTCCGTTCGTCGGCGCAGGACGGTGGCGGGGCGCCTTGCCGAATCGGAGTGGTCAGGCTACATTTCGGCGCATCACGAACAACGGAGTCAGTCACTGTGTGGTCCATCATTCAGGCAGCCGGTTGGCCGATATGGCCTTTGATTTTCGCATCGGTGATCGCGCTCGCGCTCATTTTCGAGCGCCTTTGGTCGTTGCGGCAGAGCGCCGTGGCACCCGTCGGGATGGTCGACCGCGTGCTGGCCGAGTACCGCGTGTCGGGGGCGACACCTGATTTGCTCGCGCGTACCGCGCGGCAGGGGCCGCTCGGGCGCCTGCTCGCCGCCGGGCTGGTCAACATCAAGAGTCCGCGCCCGGTGGTCAAGGAGTCGATCGAAGAGGCGGGCCGCTTCATCACCCACGATCTCGACCGTTTCCTGACCACGCTGGGAACGATTGCCGCGATGGCGCCGCTGCTGGGTCTTTTCGGCACGGTGATCGGGATGATAGAAATTTTCGGCTCGCAGACCGCCGCGGGGTCGAATCCCATCCAGCTTGCCCACGGCATTTCGATCGCCCTCTACAACACGGCCTTCGGCCTGATTGTCGCGATTCCCAGCATGATCTTCTACCGCCACTTCCGGTCGAAGGTCGACGGGCTCATCGTCGAGATGGAGCAGCAGGCGATGCGGCTCGTCGACGTCGCCCACGGCGACCGCAGTTAGGCGCGGGGCCAGGCGATGAATCTGCGCGGCACGCGCGGGCGCGACGAGCCCGAAATCAACTTCATTCCGCTGATCGACGTTCTGCTCGTCATCCTGATCTTCCTGATGGTGACGACCACTTACCAGCGGGTGGCGGAGCTGCAGATCACGTTGCCCGAGGCCGACGCCAACCCCGTCAAGGAGCGACCCAAGGAAATCACCGTCGGCGTCGATGCACAGGGCCGCTACGTCATCGACAAGACCGTTTTTGTCTTTACCACCGTCGCCGATTTCAGTCAGTTGCTGAAGCGCGCCGCCGGCGATGCCGCCGAGCCCGTGATCATCATCAACGCCGATGCCAACGCCACGCACCAGGCCGTGATCCACGTGATGGAAGCCGCGCGCACGGCGGGTTACGTCCACATCACCTTCGCCACGCAATCGCCGGCGAAATAGGGCGCCGCGGCGCGCCATCGACGCGGAAAGATGCGCTTCGCCGATCGCCTTGCCGCAGCGTGGTATGCGCCGCGCCTCAATGCCCGGACGTTGCCGTTCGCCCCGCTCGCGTTCGTGTTTGCGGTTGCCGTTGCGTTGCGGCGCTGGTGGTACCAAAGCGGCTGGCTCGGCGCGCAGCGCGTGGGCGTGCCTGTGATCGTGGTCGGCAACATCACGGTCGGGGGCAGCGGCAAGACCCCGCTCGTCACCGCGCTGGCGCGGGAACTGGCGGCCCGGGGCTGGCGGCCCGGAATCGTCAGCCGCGGCTATGGCGGGTCGGACAGGGCCGCCGCGCCGCGCGTGGTCCCGGCCGACGGCGATCCCTCGGAGTTCGGCGACGAGCCGGTGCTGCTGGCGCGCCGGGGTCTGCGCGTCGTCGTGGCGCGCGACCGCGTCGCGGCGGCCCGCGCGCTGCTCGCCCGCTATCCGGACTGCAACGTCGTCATCGCCGACGACGGATTGCAGCATTACCGGCTCGCGCGCGACTTCGAGATTGCCGTCGTCGACGCGCTGCGCCGCTTCGGCAACGGCTGGCCGCTGCCGGCGGGCCCGCTGCGCGAGCCGCCGTCGCGGCTGGCATCGGTCGACGCCGTGGTGGTGACGCAGGTCGACGCCGGCGCGCTCGATGGCTTGGTGCCCGGCGCGCTGGCGATGACATTGACGGCCCGCCTTCCGACCCGCGTCACCGACGCGACGGTGACGACTCCGCTGGCGTCGTTCGCGGGGCAGCGCGTGCACGCGGTCGCCGGCATCGGCGATCCGAGCCGTTTCTTTGCGCAGTTGCGGGCGCTTGCGGTCGACCCGATCGAGCATCCCTTCCCCGACCATCATCGCTTTTCCGCAGCCGATCTCGCCTTTGCCGAAGGGGAGCCGGTCCTGATGACCGAAAAGGATGCGGTAAAATGCACGGCGTTCGCCGACGGGCGCTGCTGGTATCTGCCGATCGAGGCCCGACTCGATCCGGCGCTCATCCCGCGCATCGAGGAGAGACTCCGTGGACCCCAAGCTGCTTGAAATTCTCGTCTGCCCGGTGACCAAGGGACCGCTGATCTGGGACAAGGAGAAGCAGGAACTCATCTCCAGGTCCGCTCGACTCGCCTATCCGGTGAAGGACGGCATCCCGGTGCTGCTCGAGGACGAGGCGCGGCGGCTCGAGCAGCACGAGATCGAGTAGCGCGGCGCGCATCGTGTTCTGCGCGCTGATCCCCGCCCGCTTTGCCTCGACGCGGCTGCCGGGCAAGCCGCTGGCCGACATCGCGGGCAAGCCCATGGTCGTCCGCGTGGCCGAGCGCGCGCTCGCGGCCGGAGCCTCGCCGGTGGCCGTCGCCACCGACGACGACCGCATCCGGGTGGCGGTCGAGGCGCATGGCATCCGCGTTTGCATGACGCGCAGCGACCATCCGACCGGCACCGACCGGCTGGCCGAGGCGGCGGCGCAGCTCGGGTTGGACGACGACGCGATCGTCGTCAACGTCCAGGGCGACGAGCCGCTGCTCGAACCCGAACTGATACGGTCGGTGGCCGATCTGCTCGCCGCGCGACCCGATGCGGCGATCGCCACCGCCTGTCATGCGATCATGGACCCCGCCGAGGCCTTCAATCCGAACGTCGTCAAGGTCGTGCTCGACGCGCGTGGCGATGCGCTCTATTTCAGCCGCGCAACAATTCCCTGGGCGCGCGACGCGTTCGCGCAGACACGGGACTGCCTGCCGCCCGGGTTGCCGTTGTACCGCCACTATGGCCTGTATGCGTACCGGGCGAGCTTCCTGCGCGCCTACCCGACACTCGCGCCCGCACCCGTCGAACGCTTCGAGGCGCTGGAGCAACTGCGCGCGCTTTGGCACGGTTACCGGATCACCGTTCTCGTGACGCGCGGTACTCCGGCCCCCGGCGTCGACACGCCCGAGGATCTCGAGCGCGTGCGTGCGATCTTTTCGGCCGCATGAATGCGTCGGCGCGCATTCGGCGCCGCATTGACCGGGCGCGCCAATCGCCGCAGAATCGATTGCCCGCCGCGCCGCCGGCCGACGCTGGCCGGCGGCGCTTCTGCAACCACCACCCTGAAGAGTTCACACCATGCGATTGATACTGCTGGGCCCGCCCGGTGCCGGTAAAGGCACCCAGGCCAACTTCATCAAGGACGCGTTCGGCATTCCCCAGATCTCCACCGGCGACATGCTGCGCGCGGCGGTCAAGGCCGGCACGCCGCTCGGCGTCGCGGCCAAGAAGATCATGGACAGCGGCGGGCTGGTGTCGGACGCGATCATCATCGGCCTGGTCAAGGATCGGTTGCAGGCGCCCGACTGCGCCAACGGCTATCTGTTCGACGGCTTCCCGCGGACCATTCCCCAGGCCGATGCGATGAAGGATGCGGGGGTCGCCCTCGACTATGTGCTCGAGATCGACGTTCCCGACAGCGCGATCGTCGAGCGCATGAGCGGGCGCCGCGTGCACCTGGCGTCGGGACGCACCTACCACGTCAGCTTCAATCCGCCCAAGGTGGCCGGCAAGGACGACCTCACCGGCGAGGACCTGATCCAGCGCGACGACGATCGCGAGGAAACCGTCAAGAAGCGTCTCGACGTCTACCATGCGCAAACCAAGCCGCTGGTCGCGTATTACCAGCAGTGGGCGGCCGAGGGCGACGCGCGCGCGCCCAGGTACCGGTGCATCGACGGGCAGGGCAGCGTCGAGTCGATCACCACGGCGGCACTGGCGGCGCTGAAGGGTTGACCGGAAACGCAGCGGGGCGAACGACGATGAGCGCTGCGCCGCCCCTGGTGACCGTGATCGTGCGCAGCATGGCAAGGCCGACGCTCGACGCCGCGCTCGCGTCCATCGGCGCGCAGGACTATCCGGCGCTCGAGGTCGTCGTTGTAAGCGCTTGCGGTCCCGCGCATCCGATGCTCCCCGCGCTGGCCGGCGTTCATGCGTTGAGGCTGGTGCCCGCGGCATCCCGACTGACGCGTCCGGCGGCGGCCAATGCCGGCCTCGACGCCGCCCGGGGCGAGTGGATCACATTTCTCGATGACGACGATGTCTTCCTGCCCGGGCACGTCACCGCGTTGATGGCGGCTCGCGCCGCGGCAACGGAGGCGGGCCTCATTCATTCGTTTGCGCGCGGCGTTTTCAACGACGGCCACGTCGAGCGTTTCGGGCAGCCGCATGCGCTGATCCAGCTCTTTGAGCGCAACTACATCCACCTTTCAACGTCGGTGTTCGCGCGCGCGCTGGTGCAAGACGGCTGCCGGTTCGACGAATCGCTCGACATCCTCGAGGACTGGGATTTCTTCCTCCAGCTTGCGCAGCGCACGGCGTTCCATTTCGTTCCGCTGCGGTCGTTCGAGTGGCATGCCGAGGCGGGCGACTCCGGCGCCGGTGGCGGCGGCAACCAGGACGACGCGCGCTTCGCGCTATTCCGCGATCGGATCTATGCCAAGTGGGCGAGCGCTCGCGATGCCCTCGTCGAGCGCGTCGCGCCGTCGTTGCAGCAGGCGGGCGCGCTCGCCCAGGCCGGACAGTGGGAGCTGGCGCGAGCCCAATGCCGGGCGGCGCTGGCGCTAAGCGCGAACGACCCCTGGGCGCTCAACCTCCTTGCCATGATCGAGCGCGGTGCCGGGGACCTGCGCGCGGCCCGCGCGGCGCAGGAACTCGCGGTGGCAATTCGTCCGCTCGATGCCGGCTTCGTCTACAATCTGGCCCTGTTATGCCGCGCGCAAGGGGATGTCGAGCACGCCCGGCGTTGCTGCGACCGGGCGCTGACACTCGATTCCGCATTCGCGCCCGCGCAACGGTTGCGGGCGGCGCTGGCCCCGGCATCCTGACGGGTTATCCTTCATCGCCGCACCGGCGGCCTCCTTTTCTTCGGATTCCATCATGACCAAACGCAATGCCTTCTACGCCCAGTCCGGCGGTGTCACGGCCGTGATCAATGCGTCTGCCGCGGGCGTCATCGAGACCGCGCGCGCCCACAAGGACCGCATCGGCAAGGTCTATGCCGGTCACAACGGCATTCTGGGTGCGCTGACCGAAGATCTGATCGATACCGGCAAGGAATCGGCACGGGCGATCGCCGCACTTCGCTACACGCCGGCGGGAGCCTTCGGCTCGTGCCGCTACAAGCTCAAGGGGATCGAGGAAGACCGCGCCCAGTACGAGCGCCTGATCGATGTCTTCCGTGCCCACGACATCGGCTACTTCTTCTATAACGGCGGCAACGACTCCGCAGACACCTGCCTCAAGATCTCGCAGATCGCGGAGAAGCTCGCCTATCCGCTGACCGCCGTGCACGTGCCCAAGACCGTCGACAACGACTTGCCGATCACCGACAACTGCCCCGGCTTCGGCTCGGTGGCGAAGTACGTCGCGGTGTCGATGCGGGAAGCCGCCTTCGACGTCGAATCGATGGCGAAGACCTCGACCAAGGTGTTCGTGCTCGAGGTGATGGGCCGCCATGCCGGCTGGATCACCGCGGCGGTGGGAATGGCCGAGGACGCCGATACGCCGATCCCGCTGGTGTTGCTGTTTCCCGAGGTTCCCTTCGACGAGACGAAGTTCCTCGCTGCCGTCGACAGGAAAGTCAAGCAGTTCGGCTATTGCTGCGTCGGCGTGTCCGAGGGGCTCAAGAACAGCGCGGGCCAGCTGATGGCCGACGCCGGAACGCGCGACGCTTTCGGGCACGCGCAGCTGGGCGGCGTCGGTCCGGTGATCGCGAAGCTCGTCAAGGATCGGCTCGACTACAAGTACCACTGGGCGGTGGCGGATTACCTGCAGCGCGCGGCGCGCCACATCGCGTCGAAGACCGACGTCCTGCACGCCTACGCGGTCGGGAAGGCGGCGGTGGAACTCGCGCTCGCCGGCCACAATGCGGTGATGCCGGCGATCACGCGGGTGAGCGACAAGCCCTACCGCTGGAAGATCACCGTGGCGCCGCTGGCGAAGGTCGCCAACGTCGAGAAGATGCTGCCGCGCGATTTCATCACCCGGGACGGCTTCGGCATCACGGCGAAGGCGCGCGCCTATCTCGCCCCATTGATTCGCGGCGAGGATCCGCCGCCCTTCAAGGACGGCGTGCCGCAGTACGTCCGACTGAAAAAAGTGATGGTGGCGAAGAAAATCGCGGCCGCGTTCAAGGCCTAGCACAGGGGGCTGGGGGCAGGACCGGCTCGACTTTTTGGACCGCTCGCTGGCACAATAGCGCGTTTACCCGGCACGGCCTGCGCTTGGGTCTGGGGCGCGCCGGGGGAGATGGGCGCCTGCGCGGCGTTTGCACGCGGTGGAGCGGGGGCCGGAAGCGTCGACACAGGCGCCTGCCACAGTCGCTCTAGCGATTTTCAAGCCATTCGTCGAGTAAGGGAGAGTCAATATGGCCACAGGCCTCATCTTCGCGCTGGTCTGCGCGGTTGCCGCACTCGTCTACGGCATCGTGTCGATCAGCTGGATCATGAACAAGAGCACCGGCAACGACCGGATGCGCGAAATCGCCGCCGCCATTCAGGCCGGTGCGCAGGCGTACCTCAACCGTCAGTACGCGACCATCGGCTTGGTCGGCGTCCTGTTGTTCGTCGTCATCTGGTGGGCATTGGGAGGCGCGACTGCCGGCGGCTTCCTCGTCGGCGCGCTGCTGTCGGGGCTCGCCGGCTACATCGGCATGAACGTCTCGGTCCGTGCCAACGTGCGCACCGCCGAAGCGGCGCGCACGGTCTCAACGAGGCGCTGGCGGTCGCCTTTCGCGGCGGCGCCATCACCGGCATGCTGGTGGTGGGGCTGGGTCTGCTGGGCGTCACCGGCTTCTTCTGGTTCCTGCTGGGCTCCGCGCACGGCGCGCCCAACCTGATGAAGGAAGGCCTGCACCACGCCATCCAGCCGCTGGTGGGTCTCGCCTTCGGCAGTTCGCTGATCTCGATCTTTGCGCGGCTGGGCGGCGGCATCTTTACCAAGGGCGCCGACGTCGGTGCCGACCTCGTGGGCAAGGTCGAGGCCGGCATCCCCGAGGACGACCCGCGCAATCCGGCGGTGATCGCCGACAACGTCGGTGACAACGTCGGCGACTGCGCCGGCATGGCGGCCGACCTGTTCGAAACCTACGCGGTCACCATCGTCGCGACCATGCTGCTGGGCGCGCTGCTGCTGCCCGTGATGGCCGAAGCCGCGGTCACCTATCCGCTGGTGCTGGGCGGCTTCTCGATCCTCGCCTCGATCGTCGGCTGCTACTTCGTCAAGGCGACGCCGGGCGGCAAGATCATGAACGCGCTCTACCGCGGCCTGATCGTCGCCGGGGTCATCAGTGCGGTCGGATTCTGGTTCATCACGCAGTCGATGATGGGCGGCGTGGCGGCGGTGTATCCGGAGCTCACCGTAATGCGCCTGTTCGGCGCGTCGCTGGTCGGGCTGGTGCTGACTGCGGCCATGGTGGTGATCACCGAGTACTACACGGCGACCGAATACGCGCCCGTGCGGCACGTCGCGCAGGCGTCGACGACCGGTCACGCGACCAACATCATCGCCGGCATCGGCGTTTCGATGAAGGCGACCGCGTGGCCGGTGCTTTCGGTGTGCGTCGCGATCCTGGCATCGTTCTGGATGGCAGGCCTCTACGGCATCGCCATCGCGGCGACGTCCATGCTGTCGATGGCCGGCATCATCGTCGCGCTCGACGCCTACGGTCCCATCACCGACAACGCCGGGGGCATCGCCGAGATGGCCGACCTGCCGGATTCGGTGCGCGCGATCACCGATCCGCTCGACGCCGTCGGCAACACCACCAAGGCGGTGACCAAGGGCTACGCGATCGGCTCGGCGGGGCTCGCCGCGCTGGTGCTCTTCGCCGACTACACGCATGCGCTGGACAGCTTCGGCCTCGGCACGACCTTCGACCTGTCCAATCACATGGTGATCGTCGGCCTCTTCATCGGCGGCCTCATCCCCTATCTCTTCGGCGCGATGGCGATGGAAGCGGTCGGCCGCGCCGCCGGTGCCGTGGTGGTCGAGGTGCGCCGCCAGTTCAAGGAAATCCCGGGCATCATGGAAGGCACGTCGAAGCCCGAGTACGGCGTCGCGCGTCGACATGCTGACCAAGGCGGCGATCAAGGAGATGATCGTGCCGTCGCTGCTGCCCGTGCTGGTGCCGCTCGTCGTCGGTCTGGTGCTCGGCCCGCAGGCGCTGGGCGGCCTGCTGATGGGCACCATCATCACCGGCCTCTTTGTCGCCATCTCGATGACCACCGGCGGTGGCGCGTGGGACAACGCCAAGAAGTACATCGAGGACGGCCACCACGGCGGCAAGGGTTCGGACGCACACAAGGCGGCGGTGACCGGCGACACGGTCGGCGACCCGTACAAGGACACCGCCGGCCCCGCCGTCAACCCGCTGATCAAGATCATCAACATCGTCGCGCTGATGATCGTTCCGCTGCTGGCCCAGGTCTGGGGCGACAAGACGCACGGCACTTCGCTCAAGCCGGCGGCGCCGGTGGCTGCCATCGCGCAAGTCGCAGCATCGGCTCCGGCGGCAGTGGCGGCACCTGCACCCGCCGCGGCCAAGCTCTATTTCGAGACCGGCAAGACCGATCTGCCGGGCGACAGCGACAAGACGATGGCGGCGATCGTCGCGGCGGCCAAGGCCAACGCCGGCTCGCTCGCGATCTCCGGCTACCACGATGCTACCGGCAACCTGGAGCAGAACCAGGAGCTCGCCAAGCAGCGCGCGTTGAAGGTCCGCGATGCGCTCAAGGCAGCCGGCATCCCCGAAGAGCGAATCGAACTCAAGAAGCCCGAGCAGACGCAGGGTTCCGGCAACGACGCCGAGGCGCGCCGGGTCGAGATCAAGCTCAAGTAACCGCGCCGCTCGCGGCGCGAGGGCACGGTCCATGGCAATTGACCAAGCCTCCGATCGCCCGTTGGGCTCGCCGGACGCGGGCCAGCGCACGGGTGTGCGAGGCGACGCGCTGCGGGCGTTCGCCGGCAGGCTCGACAAGAACGCGCGGCACTGGGGCAAGTGGGCGCGGCGCCGGGGCTTCGGCGCCTGGCGCGTCTACGATCGCGATATACCCGAGTTCCCGCTCGCCATCGATTGCTATGCCGCCCTCGATCCCGCACTCGGACTGCGCGTCCACCTGCAGGAAATCGACACCGGATGGCAGCAGGAGGACACGGCGCATCGCGCCTGGCTGGCGGCGGTCACCGGTGAAACCGCGCGCGTGCTGGGCGTTGCCGGCGGCGCCATCGCGGTCAAGGAACGGCGCCGGCGCCACGGCCGCGAGCAGCACGGCAAGACGGGCAACCGGGGCCGCGAGTTCGCCATCGGCGAAGCCGGCCTGCGCTTTCTGGTCAATCTCGACGCCTACCTCGACACCGGCCTCTTTCTCGACCACCGCGCGTTGCGCGCGCTGGTGCGCGAACGCGCGGCGAATCGGCGGGTGCTCAACCTCTTCGCCTACACCGGCAGCTTCACCGTGTGTGCGGCGGCGGGCGGCGCCGCGAGTTCCGATACGGTCGACCTTTCGAACACCTATCTCGACTGGGCTGCGCGGAACTTCGCCCTCAACGGACTCGATCTCGCGCGGCACGTGCTGATTCGCGCCGACGTGCTCGAATGGCTGGACCTCGCTCTCGACCAGGGCCGGCGCTACGACCTCATCGTCCTCGACCCGCCGTCGTTCTCCAACTCCAAGGCGATGGAAAGCGTATTGGATATCCAGCGCGATCATGCCCGTCTCGTCGCCAACGCGCGGACGCTGCTCGCCGCCGGCGGAGAGCTTCTGTTCTCGACCAACCTGCGCAGCTTCAGGCTCGACGCGCAACTCGCGGCGGACCCCGGCTGCACCGACATCACTGCGCACACGCTGCCCGAAGATTTTCGCGACCGGCGCATCCACCAGGCGTTCAGAATCGGGAAGTGAATGCTGGCGGGGAGCAGCCCGCGGCCGGGTCCTGCAACGCGCGGGCGACGCCGGGCCGCGCGATATACTCTGCCTTGACTGCCGCTGCGCCTTGTCCCTCGTCACGTGAACGCCGAACTCTTTTCCGCCGCCATCCTGCTGCTGCTGGTCATCGACCCGTTCGGCAATATCCCGCTGGTCGTCGCCGCCATGCACAACGTCGCGCCCGAGCGCCGGGTGTTCGTCGTGCTGCGCGAGTGCATCGCCGCGTATGTGATCCTGCTCGCGTTCATGGCGGGAGGCCGCAGCTTCCTGCTCCTCATGCACCTGTCGGAAGTCTCGCTCAGCATTGCCGGCGGCATCATCCTGTTCCTGATCGCGATCCGCATGGTGTTTCATCACAAGGACGGCGTATTCGGCGACGTTCCGGGCGGCGAGCCGTTCCTGGTGCCGCTGGCGGTGCCGTCGATCGCCGGCCCTTCGGCGCTTGCGACCGTGATGCTGATGGCGTCGCGCGATCCGGAGCACATGGGGGCGTGGTTTGCGGCGCTTTCGGCCGCCATGCTGGTGACAACGATTGTTCTGCTGGCGTCGCACCGGCTGCAGGCGGTGCTGGGCGAGCGCGCGATCATCGCGCTCGAGCGTCTGATGGGGCTGGTGCTGACCGCGCTGGCCGTCGAAATGCTGCTCGGCGGAATGCGGACGTTCATGGAATCGCTGTCGCGGTAGATCTCCACGGTGGATGCTGCCCGTCAATGACCGACACGCGACGAGGAAACCACGATGAACTCAACGGCGGATGAATCCGCGCCCGCCGTGGCGCCGGTTGACGATATCGTTGTCGTCCAGGTCTGGGATTGGCCGGTCCGCCTGTTCCACTGGTCGATCGTGGTGCTGGTGGCGGCGGCGGTCATCACCGCCAAACTCGGCGGCAATGCGATGGTCTGGCACATGCGCGCCGGATTCGCGATCCTGGCGCTGGTACTGTTCCGGATTCTCTGGGGCTTCGCCGGCAGCCGCCACGCACGGTTCGCAAGTTTCCTGCGCGGTCCCGGCCCCATCCTCGACTACCTGCGCTCGACCGCAAAGGGGCGACACCCGGTCAGCATCGGTCACAACCCGCTCGGCGGATGGTCGGTGGTCGCGCTGCTCGCGGTGCTGCTGATCCAGGCGACGACGGGATTGTTCGCCAACGACGACATTGCGACCGACGGGCCGCTGGTGAAATTCATCACCAAGGATCTGTCGGATACGTTCACCAGGTACCACCATCGCAATGTCTGGGCGCTCGGCGGCCTGATCGGATTGCATGTCGCCGCGGTGGCATTCCATCTGCTGGTGGTCAAGGAGAATCTGGTGCGGCCGATGCTGCACGGCAAGAAGCGCTTGCACCGATCGCTGGCGGCGCAGGGCGTCGACAAGGTGCCGCATGTCCGTGCCGTCGTCCTGCTGGCGGCGTCCGTGTTCGTGGTCTGGTGGACGGTCAGCCGGCTCTGACGACGAGCGCGGGATGGCCGGGTTCCTGGTGGCGAGCGTGCCCCCGGAGAGCCGAGGACAAAAAAGAGCCGGACCGCCGCAGGCCCGGCTCTCGCTGGCCCGTAGGTCGCAGCGGTTACTTGCTGCGGAAACTCGTCGTGGCAGTTGTCGCAGGTCTTGGCCACGTCGTTGAACGGACCCTTGACCGCGTCGAGCGTGCCCACCTTCGCGGCGGCGACGAGCTTGGGTGTCGAGGCTTCGAATGCCTCGTGCGCCTGCTTGAACTTCGCGGCGTCCTTCCAGATCTCCGGCTTCGCCCGGTTCGGCGCGCCTTGATCGGATCCCGGCATGTAGCCTTCCCACGCCATATGGGAGACCTGTTCGAGAGCGTTGGCGTGGTAGCAGGAACTTGGCCTGGTTGTACGGCTGCTCGCCCTTCACCATCGCGGCCAGAAACCCCAGGTTCCAGCTCTGTGCCTGCATGATGCCCTGGCGGTACTTGATGGCGCGGTCGGGTCGCACCTGTGCGAATGCGGTGGTCGCAAGAGCCGCGGCAAGTGCCACGCCCAGGCTCAGTTTGAATGCCTTGTTCATGGTGGTCTCCGGTAATCCAGTTCGTTTGAGGTGCCGTCGATGAACCCGACGGCGCGGGCGCGATTGAAACGCAAATCTGCGGTTTCGGCAAGCCAAACCCACAAACAGCGGCGGTGCGCCGATTATTCCCTTCCACGGCAACGTCGCTTACGCCGAAAGCAGCCAGCCATCATGCCTTTGCACTACGCCGGCACGGAGAAGTTCGTCGATCAGCGTGTCGGCGAACCGCTGCGGAGGCAGCTTGAAGAACAAGGCGTTGAAATCGCGGTAGACGCCCACGCGGTCGACATAATCGGCCATGTCGGCGAGCGGCAGCCGGCGGCGGTCGAGCAGCGTGAAAGACAGCAGCGCCTTGAGCGCGTGCCGGGCGGCGCGCAGCGGATCGGCCTCGAAGGCCGCGAGCCGTTTGAAGGCGCGGTCGAGGGCGGCGCCGACGCCGGCGAACGGTTCGCCGTGGCCGGGGATGACCACGCGGACGTCGAGTGTCGCGAGCATTTCCAGCGTCTTGCGCGTGGCCGGCAACGCCGCCGGATCCACCTCCGGCGGCATCACCAGGCCGAAACCCCGGTGCCAGAGCGCGTCGCCCGAGATCAGGATCCCGTGCTCCGGATTGTAGAAGACCAGCGCGCCCATGTCGTGGCCCGGCGCCGCGAGCGCCTGCCACTCGAGGTCGCCCCAGACGTGGCTGGAACCCGGGACGAGGACGCTGGAAAAGGCGAACCGATCCACCGACTGGTCGGCGTAGTCGAGCAGCAGCGCGCGGGTGTCCCAGCATTCGACGGCCGCGGCCTCGCCCTGCGGGATCGCGATCGGGCAGCCGTACTGGTTGGCGATGGCGGCGTTGCCGCCGACGTGATCGGAGTGGCAGTGCGTGTTGACGAGCCACGCCAGCGGTTCGTTGCCCAGGCCGCGCGGCGTTGCCAGGAGCGCAAGGGTGAGCGGCACGTGGCGGCCATAACCCGAATCGATCAGCACATGTCCGTCGCGGCTCTTGAGCACGATGTTGTTCGCGGACAGCCAGTCGCGAACGAAGACGTGGAGTTGCGGCGGGAAGAAGTGCGCAACCATCGCGTGCTCACGTGAGCCGGGCCAGGAAATCGCGGAGCAGCGCCACGCGTTCGGCCAGCGCCGGCGCGCCGCGCTCGATGCGCACCCGGTCGGGGCCCGCAAAGCGGATGCGTCCATCGCGCTGGACGAGCAGGATCAGCTTGCCGGCATCGAACGGCGGATTCGGCGCGAACTGCAGGGTCGAGCGCTCCGGCCCGGCGTCGATCTTGATCACGCCCAGTGGCTTGGCGACCAGGCGCAGCCGGTGACAGGCCAGGAGCGCCTGGGCGGGCTCCGGGGGGCTGCCGAAGCGATCGACCAGCTCTTCCTGCAGGGCCTCCAGCTCGTCCGCGGATTCGCAGTTCGCGAGGCGCTTGTAGAGCACCAGCCGCTCGTGCACATCGCTGCAAAAGCTCTCCGGCAACAATGCCGGCACGTGCAGGTTGATTTCGGTGGTGACACCCAGCGGGGCCATGAGGTCCGGCTCGCGTCCCGACTTCAGCGCCGACACGGCGGCCTTCAGCATGTCGGCGTAGAGCTGGAAGCCGATCTCCATCATCTCGCCGGACTGCGACTCGCCCAGCACCTCGCCGGCGCCGCGAATCTCGAGGTCGTGCATCGCGAGGTAGAAGCCGGCGCCCAGGTCCTCCATCATCTGGATGGCTTCCAGGCGCTTTTTCGCCTGCCCCGACAACGCTTCTTCGGGTGGAGTGAGCAGGTACGCATAGGCCTGATGATGCGAGCGTCCGACGCGCCCGCGCAACTGGTGCAGCTGCGCGAGGCCGAAGCGGTCGGCGCGCTCGATGATGATGGTGTTGGCGGTCGGTATGTCGAGGCCGGTCTCGATGATCGTCGAGCACACCAGGAAATTGAAGCGCTGCGCGTAGAACTCGCGCATCACGTGCTCGAGGTCGCGCTCGCCCATCTGCCCGTGAGCGACGGCGATCCGCGCCTCGGGGACCAGCCGGCCGAGCCTTTCCGCCGTCGAGGCGATGGTGTCGATGTCGTTGTGCAGGAAGTAGATCTGGCCGCCGCGCTTCAACTCGCGCAGCGCCGCCTCGCGCACGATCCCCGACGAGTACGTCGTCACGAAGGTCTTGATGGAGAGCCGCCGCTGCGGCGCGGTGGCGATGACGGAGAAGTCGCGGATGCCCTCGAGCGACATCGCGAGCGTGCGCGGGATCGGCGTGGCGGTCAGCGTCAGCACGTCGACCTCGGCGCGCAGCCGCTTCAGCTGCTCCTTCTGTCGCACGCCGAAGCGGTGCTCCTCGTCGATGATGATGAGGCCCAGGTTCCTGAACTTGACGTCGGGCTGGATCAGCTTGTGCGTGCCGATGACCAGATCGATGCTGCCGGCCGCGAGGCCGTCGAGCGCGGCCTTCACTTCCCTGGCGCTGCGAAAGCGCGAGAGTTCGGCGAGCTTCACCGGCAGATCGGAAAAGCGGTCCGAGAACACCTGGAAGTGCTGTTCGGCGAGCAGCGTCGTCGGCACCAGCACCGCGACCTGCTTGCCATCGGCGAGTGCCACGAACGCCGCGCGCAGCGCCACCTCGGTCTTGCCGAAGCCCACGTCGCCGCAGACCAGCCGGTCCATCGGCTTGCCGTCGGTCAGGTCCTTGATCACCGCCTCGATCGCCGCGCTCTGGTCCGGCGTCTCCTCGAAGCCGAAGCCTTCGGCGAAGGCTTCGTAGTCGTGCGCCTTGAACTTGAACGCGTGCCCCTTGCGGGTGGCGCGCTGTGCATAGAGGTTGAGGAGCTCTGCCGCCGTATCGTGCGCCTGCCGCGCCGCGCGTTTCTTCGCCTTCTCCCATTGGCCGCTGCCGAGTTGATGCAGCGGCGCTGCCTCGGGTGCCGCGCCGCTGTAGCGACCGATGAGGCGGAGGCTCGCCACCGGCACGTACAGTTTCGCGTCGTTGGCGTAGACGAGCTGCAGGAACTCGGCGGGTCCTTCGCCGAGATCCATCGTGACGAGTCCGAGATAGCGGCCGATGCCGTGCTGCTCGTGCACGACCGGGTCGCCGATGCGCACTTCGGAGAGATCGCGCAGCATCGCGTCGACGTTGGATCGGCGCGCGGCATCGCGGCGGCCGCGGCGCACCACGCCCGCGTAGAGTTCGGCCTCGGTGACAAAGGCGAGCGCTGCATCGGGCCAGGCGAAACCGGCGTGCAGCGGCGACACGATCAGTCTGGGCGCGCGCGGCCCGGGTCCCGCAGGGTGCGAAACCCAATCGTCGGCGAGTTCGACCGCGAGCCCGTATTCGGCAAAGAACTGCTGGATGGTTTCGCGGCGACCCGCGCTCTCCGCGGCGATCATCACCTGCAGGTCGCTGGCGGCGATGTACTTGCGCAGCGCCGCCAACGGGTCGTCGGCGCGGCGGTCGACCTGCACCGACGGCAGCGGTCGAGGCCCGCGCGACGCATCGACGGGGGTGGGCTCATCCGCTCCCGCCGCGAGGTCGATCCGCGGGTAGGCCTTCAGCGCGCCCATGAAGCCATCGACCGGCACGAACACGTCGCCTGGTGGCAGCAGCGGCCGCGCCTTGTCGCCGCGCAGCAGCCTGTAGCGCGAATCCGTGTCCTGCCAGAAGCGTTCGATTGCCTGCGGGACGTTGCCGTGCAGCACCGCGACGACGCTGGAGGGAAGATAGTCGATCAGCGTCGCGGTGGCCTCGAAGAACAACGGCAGATAGTATTCGATCCCGCCGGGCGCCACGCCGTTGGTGACGTCCCTGTACAGCGCCGACTTCGACGGATCGCCTTCGAACACCTCGCGATAGCGGCTGCGAAAGCGCGTGCGCCCGGCGTCGTCGAGCGGGAACTCGCGTGCCGGCAGCAGGCGCACTTCGGGGACCGGGTAGAGCGTGCGCTGCGTGTCCGCGTCGAAGGTCTTGATGCTTTCGATGTCGTCGTCGAAAAGGTCGAGCCGATAGGGCAGCGGACTGCCCATCGGAAACAGGTCGATCAGGCCGCCGCGAACGCTGAATTCGCCGGGCGACACGACCTGCGTGACATGCTGATAGCCCGCGAGCGCGAGCTGGCTGCGCAGGACATCGACGTCGAGCCGCGTGCCTTGCTGCAGGAAGAACGTGAACGCCGCGAGATAGGACGGCGGGGCGAGCCGATACAGCGCCGTCGTCGCGGCAACGATGAGGAGATCGCATTCGCCGCGACTGACGCGATAGAGGGTGGCAAGCCGCTCCGATATGAGGTCCTGGTGCGGCGAGAATTGGTCGTAGGGCAGCGTTTCCCAGTCGGGCAGCAGGGCGATCCGAAGCTGCGGCGCGAACCAGCTTGTTTCATCGGCAAGGCGCTGCGCCGCGAGGGCCTCGGCGCAGAACACCACGACGAGCACGCGGGTGGCAGCGCCGCGCACGGCGAGTTGTGCCAGTGCCAGCGCATCGGCGGAACCTGGAAGGGCGTCGGCTCGCGCCCGCTGCCCGCAGGGAGGCACCGGCGGAACGAGTGACGGCAGTGCGGCGAGGCGGGCGGCACTCGCGGCAGCGGACGGGATATCGGATGCGGCTGGGTGCGAGCCGATGATCGCGGTACTGGAGGAGATGGAGGCCAACGGAACGGAACGCGATGGAACGAGCGCGAATTATACGCGCCGGGGCGCGTGCGATAATCGGCGCGTGTTCTCGCCTCCTTCGCGCGCCCGTCGGGCGTTCGCCAATCCCTATCTGTTGCTGGCGCTGACGCCGCTCTTCTGGTCGTTCAACTGGATCTTCGGCCGCGGGCTTGCGGCCGACATCCCGCCGATGACGATGGCCTTCCTGCGCTGGTTCTTCGCGGTGCTGATTCTCGCGCCGATCGCGATTCCGCACGTCCGCCGCGACTGGCCGATTGTGCGCCGGCACTGGAAGACGATGCTGTTCCTGGGTGTGATCGGCGTCGGAACCCACAACGTTCTCGCCTACGCCGGACTCAACCACACCACGGCGACCAACGGCGTCATCCTCAATTCGTTCATTCCGGTGATGATCATCGCGCTGTCGTGGATTTTCCTGCGCGAGCGGCTCACGGGGTTGCAGTTGGTCGGGGTCGGCGTCTCGCTCAGCGGCGTGCTGGCGATTCTGGGACAGGGCCGGCTCGACGTCCTGCTGTCGTTCCGGTTGAACGTCGGCGATCTCCTCGTCATCCTGTCGATGGCTATGTGGGCGGTGTACACGATCTGCCTGCGCTGGCGCCCCGCGGGCCTTAACCTGCTCACGTTTCTGTTTGTGCTGGCCTGCGTCGGAGATCTCTCGGTGCTGCCGCTGTTTCTTGCCGAATTGGCTTTCGGGCGACACATGGTGGTTACCGTCGCCAACGTCGCGGCGCTGGTCTCGGTCGCCCTCTTCTCGTCGGTATTGGCGTATATTTTCTGGAACCGCGGCGTCGAGCAAGTCGGTGCCAATGTCGCCGGGTTGTTTGTCCATCTGATGCCCGTGTTCGGCGTCGTGCTGGCGTGGATATTCCTCGGCGAGCGCCTTGCCGGCTATCATCTCGTGGGCATAGCGTTGATACTCGCCGGCATCTACGTCACCAGCCGCCTGGGGCGGCGGACGCCGGTGCCCGCAGTCATGGATTGATCGCAGCGGAGTCTTCTCATGGTGGACGGTGGAATCGGGGATCCGAAGCGCGTCGAACTGATGCAGCGCCTCGTCCAACTGACGCTCGAACACCGCGACCTCGACGATCTTCTGCACCGGCTCGCCGGGGATCGCGCCCTCGACCAGGTCCAGATCCAGCGCCTGAAGCGCCGCAAATTGCTGCTCAAGGACCAGATCGCCTGGCTGTCGCGGGAGATGGATCCGGACGTGCTGGCGTAGTCGCAGCCGGCTTGAAAGCCGCGCCCGCCGGCCCCAGATTGGGGATGGCCAGGAGCAAAGACGGCGGTAGCCGCCCTTGGTGGTAAGATTCACATCTCAGCGCATCGCGCGCGCCGTTCCGACTTCGGGGGTGACCTGGTTTCGACGGGGGTTGCGAAGCAGCTTGGGGCATGCCGAGGTGTTGGTCCTCGTTAAACTCTGACAATCGCAAATTTAACTGCGAACGACGAAACGTACGCTCTGGCGGCTTAACCCCGCCGGACCTCGCACCGGACAGCGCTCGGTTCGGGTGACGTAGCCGGCAACGGCGAAATCACAGCGAGGACATTCAGAGCGATCGCGCCCGCCCGGGTCACTTGGGCGAAGCGTCAAATCCAGGTGACTGGTTCCGCCGTCGTCTGTCGGTCAATGGCGTCGGGACGAGAGCAAAATGATTCGACTAAGCATGTAGTCCTGACTGTAGAGTGCTTCCGGACGCGAGTTCGATTCTCGCCACCTCCACCACTTCAAAAAGATCAGAGTTTTCTCTGGTCTTTTTTTTCGCCATTAACCTTTGGTTTTGCAAGAGGTTCTCGGGCGACGCTCTTGAGCGCGGCGACGTGGAAATGGGGATTTTCTGCCCCTTACCACCACTCATTCTTCTCTGTTCTCTGTTTTGCTCTTGAGCGCTCAAGAGGTCCGTTGCAATGAATTCAACGGCTTACGAGGGGCGGGTTAGCAATGAAAATTGCTCGGGAGGAGGTAACCGAGACGCAAAGAAGTGGTTGCTGGATGCAGGAAAGTGCCGCGGCAGCTATGGCTTCCCATGAGACGCACGGAAGCGGCTTCGTGAACGCACGAGGAACTGCGATTCATGCGCGCATCTCCGCACGATACGGGTACCGGCCATTCACGGGTGGCGAGGGATCGGCAGCGGACGGCCAGAACCGGGCATACGGGCGGCGCCTCCAAAGCAGTCGCAGACTTCGAAAGGCTCACACCAGCCAGCTTGCCCCATGCCTGACACTCGCCAGTAGCAGAACCGTGGAAGGTCATCCTGAGACGCGTCGACGAACCGGGGCTTAAGCGATTCTCATTGCGTCTCTCTCGCGTCTAGGGCAGTCTGGCGTCTCTCGTATCTCCGCCAGCTCCGTGCCTTGCGGGACAGATGCGTTTCCTCCGCTATGAAAGGCACAACAACGTCATCCAAACGATCTACTTCTCGTTGGGCCTCAATCACTTGAACGGATGCAGTGATTGACAGAACACTTGCCGCAAAGCATCCACTCATCCAAAGGAGAATCGATCATGCGAATTGCCAAGGAAAATGTGGATGTCAAGATGGAAATTCCAGGTGCAGTGATCCGTCAGCGAACGGATTTCGGCGACGCAACTGGATTGGGCAAGATCAGCGGCGAGTATTTCACCCTCTCGGCGGGCGTTGACACGACCCCGTTGTTCCAAGGGCTGGAAGGCAACTTGTGCCAGTGTCCTCACTGGGGCTTCGTACTGCGCGGCCAACTCACCACAACCGACGCGGAGGGCACGCAAGAGACCGTCAATGCGAATGATCTCTTCTATTGGCCACCTGGGCACAACGTCAAGGTCGACGCGGACGCGGAAATCATCATGTTCAGCCCTCAGCACGAGCACAGCCATGTCATCGACCACATGATAAAGAAGGTCAAAGGCTAGGGTCGGTGTGGTTTGCGTTCGCCTTGGGCCCAACCTACCAATGCACCGGATCTTGCTCATAATGCCGCGCAAGGCCGGTGAATTCCGACGTTGAGCGGTCTCGGTCTCGTGCGTTGCCTTGGCGATGGAGGCGCGACGAAGACGGATGTCGGGGCCTACTGGCCTTAACGTTGCCCGGGTGTTTCTGCGGCCTCAACGTCAGCTCCCGTCGGCTTCGACGACTGTTTCCGGCTCCACCCAATGACGGGATTGGGTCGACAAGCGCCCGCGGGTCGGGATCAACATGAGTCTCCTTTCACTCAACAAAGGAGCGACTCATGAATACGTCAACGAAGACGACGGGGCGCATTACGCCGTGGAATAAGGGCAAGCTGCTCGGGCAGCAGCCCCCACTGAAGCTGAAGGAGATCTGGGCTATCCGGATTCGTCTGCAAATGAATCATCGGACCCGGGAGCTCGCGCTGTTCAACCTTGCCATCGACAGCAAGTTGCGGGGCTGCGATCTGGTCGGGCTTCGCGTCCACGATGTGGTCCAGGGCAGTCACGTCGCTGCCCGTGCCATCGTCATGCAGAAGAAGACGCACCGGCCGGTCCAGTTTGAAATCACGGAGCAAACGCGCGATGCGGTCGCCGCCTGGATTGCTGCGGCGCACCTGAAGCCGGAGCAGTTCCTGTTTCCGAGTCGCGTTTCGGCGTCACCCCATCTTTCTACCCGGCAGTACTCCCGGATCGTTGGGGCGTGGGTCAGGTCGATTGGGCTCGACCCGGCGGCCTACGGCACCCATTCCATGAGGCGCACCAAGCCGACGCTGATCTACCGGCGGACCAAGAACCTCCGCGCCGTCCAGCTCCTACTCGGCCACACCAAATTGGACTATGTCCCGTTCCGGACTATGTCCCGTACTTGCCCGACGGCCTGATCTACCGCGGGTAGGCGGCGAGTTCACTGGACATTGCAATCCTCCTTGCCAGGCAATTCCGCCTGCAAGGAGAACATCGTGGAAGTTTCCTACGAGAGTGCCGATGTGCGGGTCCGCGCGGTCGGTGGCACGTCTGCTGAGCATCTCGGTTCGTTCATCGCCTGGTTGAGCCGACAGCAATACTCGGCCGGTTATGTCTGCATCGTCGCGCGACACGCATTGGCCTTCGCCCGATGGTGCGAGGGGCGTGGCATTGAGCTTGACGCACTGACTGACGATGACATCGAGAGATACCAGCGCAGTCGCGCCCGGCGCCGCTCACGACGCCCCGAGACGCGCCGCCAGGAACGACAAGCGCTGACCCTACTGCTGCACTTCCTGCGCGAACAAGGGATCTGCGCTGCCGCGGCTGCGCGCGCCACGGCTGTTGACGGCGTTGCCGCAGACTTCGCACAACACCTGCGGCGTAACCAGGCGCTGGCGCCGATCACGGTCGAGGGCTACACGAGGTTAGCTGGGCGGTTCCTGGCCTGGCGCTTCGGGCAGAGGGAAGTCTGCCTGCATGACCTTCGCCCGACAGACGCCATCGCATTCGTTCGGCACGAGTCGATGCGGTTGGCGCCGCCGACCCTGAAGGGCGTTACCAACGCGCTGAGGTCCTTCCTGCGCTTTGGCGAGTTCCGCGGCGAGATCAAAGCCGGGCTCGCTGCCGGCGTGCCGTCGGTCGCCACCTGGACGACCACGCCACCGATCCCCAAGGCGATCGCTGCCGAGCACGCGCAGCGCGCCATCGACAGCTGTGACCGTTCGACCGCGGTCGGCCGCCGCGATCGTGCCGTGCTGCTGCTTCTGGCCCGCCTCGGACTGCGCGCCTGCGAGGTCATCAGGCTGGCACTGGACGACGTCGACTGGGACCAAGGGCAACTGCGGGTTCGGGGCAAGGGTGGGCGGCAGAGCCTGCTGCCGCTGCCCGCCGATGTCGGCGCTGCCATCGCCGCGTATCTGGAGCACGGCCGGCCGCCTTGCGCGGACCGGCACCTCTTCCTTCGCTCCCTGGCGCCGATCCGCGGTCTGCTGGAAGGATCGGACGGCGTCGGCACGATCGTGCGCTACGCACTCGAGCGGGCCAAGGTCGACGCGCCGCACCGTGGCTCGCATCAGTTCCGGCATGCCTTGGCTGCTCACATGCTGCGGCAAGGCGCGTCGTTGCCCGAGATCGGCCAGGTGCTGCGCCACCGCAGCCCGCAGTCCACCAGCATCTACGCCAAGGTGGACCTGGCCGCCCTGCGAACCTTGGTGATGGCTTGGCCCGGAGGTGAACGATGAACACGTTGCGCGAGGCCCTGCAGGAGTACCTCGAGCTGCGCCGGGGACTGGGGTACAAGATGCACTGCGCTGGGTTGCTGTTGCCGCGGTTCATCAGCTTTATGGAAGAGCAAGGTGCCGAGCATATCAGCGCCCGGTTGGCGCTCGAGTGGGCTCAACGTCCGTCCGTACAGCCCGCCGAGTGGGCCCGACGGCTTTGCTTCGTGCGCGGCTTCGCCCGTCATCGCAGCGCCACCGACAGCCGCACGGAGATCCCGCCGATTGGCCTGTTGCCGCATCGATCCACGCGCGCCAGGCCGCATCTGTACACCGAGGACGAGATCACGCGGCTGTTGGATGCGGCGTTGGCGCTGCCCGTGGCATGGCCGTCGACACCGCTGCGGCCATGGGTGTTCCACGGCTTGCTCGGCCTGCTCAGCGTGACGGGCCTGCGCGTGTCCGAAGCGCTGAACCTCGAACTTGCCGACGTGGACCTTGATCAGGCCGTCCTGACGATCCGCGGCGCCAAGTTCGGCCAGTGGCGGCTGGTGCCGATCCACCCGTCCACCAGCGCGGTCCTGGCCGACTACCTCAAGCGACGCGAGCAGTTCTTCTGCCACCCAGTCTCCACCTACGTGTTCGTCTCGCGCCGCGGCACGCGCCTCGACGGCGGCCATGTGCATCGGACCTTCTACACGTTGTCGCGCAGCACGGGCTTGCGCGCGGTCGGCGCAAGCAAGGGGCCGCGGCTGCATGACTTCCGCCATCGCTTCGCCGTTCAAACCCTGACGCGTTGGTACCAGTCGGACAAGGACGCGGGGCGCGAGATGCCCCTGCTCTCGACCTACCTCGGGCACGTCTGCGTGGCCGGCACCTATTGGTACCTGAGCGGCAACCCTGAGCTGATGAGCCAAGCCATGGCCCGGCTGGAGCAGCGGTGGGGAGAAGCATCATGAGCGGCCACCCCAGCTTCGGCGTTCTTCTGGAGCGGTTCTTCACCCAGCGCCTGATGCAGCAGCGCCGGGCCAGTGCGCACACGATCGCCTCGTACCGCGACACCTTCAAGATGCTGCTGCAGTTCGTGCACAAGCGCCTGCGCAAGGCGCCTTCAGCATTGACGCTGGACGACATTGACGCGCCGCTGGTGATGGCCTTCCTCGACGAGATGGAGCGGGCACGCGGCATCACCGCCCGCACGCGCAATCTGCGGCTGACGGCCGTGCACTCGTTCTTCCGCTTCGCGGCCTTCGAGGCGCCGACGCACGCGGCGCAAATCCAATGCGTGCTGGCCATACCGGCCAAGCGGTTCACGCGTGCACTGGTGTCCTTCCTGAGTCGACAGGAAGTCGATGCGCTGCTGGCCGCACCGGACCAGAACACCTGGTCGGGTCGCCGTGATCATGCCCTGCTGTTACTGGCCGTGCAGACCGGGTTGCGCCTGTCGGAACTGACCGGCCTTCGGCACGAGGACTTGTACATCGGCACCGGTGCCCACGTTCGTGTGATCGGCAAGGGGCGCAAGGAGCGCTGCACGCCACTGAGCAAGAGCACCCGCGCCGTGTTGGCTGCATGGATTCGAGAGCCGCCGCGGGCCGAGGAGCAGCCGCTGTTCCCCAATGCGCGTGGCAGTCGCATCAGCGCACACGGCGTGCACTACCTGCTCAACAAGCACGTCGCGGCGGCCGCCGGCAAGTGCCCATCGCTGAAGGGCAAGCGCGTGAGCCCACATGTCTTGCGGCACACGACAGCGATGGATCTGCTGCAAGAGGGCGTTGAGCCCTCGACAATCGCCCTATGGCTCGGGCATGAGTCGGTCGAGACGACACAGATCTATTTGGACGCCGATTTGGAGATGAAGCAGGCAGTCCTCGATCGGACGACACCACCGGAGGGCAAGCCCGGGCGGTACCGGCCCAATGACCGGCTGCTCGCGTTCCTCAAGGGCTTGTAGCGCAGCCGCCTATGTCCCGCGAAGTGCATGGCTGGCCATTGGTGGCCGTGTGTGACACGGGACATAGTCCGGCGCGGGAGATAGTCCAGTCTATGTCCCGCAGGACATAGATTGGAAAGCACGGTCAGGTACCTCGTGATCGAGGTCGACGACGCGCTGGAGATCGCGGAGCAAACCGAGGTCTAGACGCACGCGGGCGGATCACGAACACCAGTTTCGACGGTCGTGGTCCGGCCAACTCCAGCCGTTGACGCCCTCAGAATGTAACGCTGGGAATTGCCGGTCTCAAGGCGGAACAGCCATAGCGCGGCGCGCGAACGATACTGCTGGGACGACATTGATTCGCTTCGATCACGAATGTAACTGGCGATGGACACGCGGATATCGTCTGTGGAGGCTCTTGAAATGACGCGACATCACACGATTTTTCATCTCCAAGAAACGATGGCCACCAAAGGCTATAACTTCTATGCATGGAGGACCGAAACATTGGTATTGGACAAGGCGCAAACATGGAGCCTAGACTCAGATGAAATATTCCAACGCGCGTCTGCTCATCTCAGGAGGATGTCTTATGAAGAATGCGTTCAGCCCGCTACCGGCGCTCGTTTTGGCTTCTGCGCTTTTGTTTGCCGTCTCCGCATCGGCTGCCGAAGTCGAGTGGAAGTTCTACACCTACTTCGCCGCCAACGATAAGCCGACCGAACTGCACAAGGCATTTGCTGACGACATTTACAAGGCCAGCAAGCAGCGATTGAAGATTCAGGTGTTCGCATCAGGCGAACTTCCGTACAAGGCCGCCGACGTGCTGCGCGCGGTGGCGACCGACCAAATCCAGATGGGCGACGTGGCACTGGGATTCGTCGCAGGGGACGTGCCCGAACTAAACGCTTTTGCAATGCCCTTCGCCTGCACGTCGATGGACAAGTTTTACGACAAGGCTGCCCCCGCGATCGCGGCCGACCTGAACGCCGTCCTGACCCGCAAGTTCAAGACCCGTTCGATCATGCAGTGGGTGATGCCGCCCCAGCAACTCTGGTTGGTCAAGCCCGTGACTGGCATCGACGGATTGAAGAATCTGAAGGTACGCTCATGGAATCGTGAACAGGCCGACATGATGAAGCTTCTCGGCGGCTCAGGAGTCACCATTACACCCGCGGAGGTCATTCCGGCGCTTCAGCGCGGCGTGGTCGACGGCGCGTTCACGGCGGCCGTGCCCGCGCTCGACTGGAAGTTCAACGAAGTCACGAAGATGGGCTATATGATCAACCTGACGCTCGCTCACCAGATCGTGGCCGTCAACGAACAGGCGCTGGCCAACTTGCCTGCCGACCTGCGGCAGCTATTGCTCGACAAGACGTTGGAGTGGGCACCCAAATATCGGCAAACGCTGATCGAAGCGGACAAGAGTGCCCGGAAGACGCTCGCCGACAAAGGCGTTGTGCTGCTGGATCCGACTCCACAGGACATGGAGAAATTCCGATCGGTAACACGCCCGATGTGGGCCGAGTGGACGACCAAGAACGGCGCGGTCGCGGAGAAGATGCTCAGCGCCGCCCTCGAAGCATGCCGCTGACCATCAGAATCCGGTTGTGATGTCGACCTGGACGCGGCTGGGCCGATTTTTTGACCGGCTAGGCGACGTCTTGGTCGCCGTGTCGGCGGTCATGCTACTGCTGATGGTTGCGCTCATGGGTACCGAGATCGGGGCTCGCGCCGTGCTCAAGACCTCGACCCAGATTGCCGACGAGTACAGCGGTTACCTGTTCACGTGGATAACGCTCTGCAGTTTTCTCTATGCACAGCGTACTGATCGGTTCCTTCGCGTCGATTCTCTGCGTGGCCACGTGACACCACGCGCTCGGGCCGGAATGGACGGCGTCGCGTCAATGTTGGCAGGATCGCTTTCGGCGATTCTTCTTTACGCGACTTGGTCCACCTTTCGATCTAGCGTGGACTTCGGGACATTGTCCATTCAGCCGTCGCAGACTCCGCTCTACCTTCCGCAGCTCGTCATGCCGGTCGGATTTGCGTTGCTACTCGCTGCCTTCGTCCATTCCAGTGTGACAGGGTTGCTCCAGGCGGTGGGTCGCCTACCCATTGCCTCGAGCGCCGCTCCTCAGCCGACGTCCTACGAATGAGCTGGCAGATCGCGCTGGCTGTGTATGGGGTGCTGCTGTTGGCGCTCCTGCTAGGCGGCGTTGGCATCGGTGCCGCGATTGGTCTCGTCGGCATCATCGGCATTACCCTTGTCTCCGGTACGCGGCTGTGGCTGTCACTCGGCGACATTGTCTGGAATACCACCAATACGTTCACATTGGTGTCGATTCCACTGTTCGTGCTGATGGGCGAGATTATTCTGCGGAGCGGAATTTCGAACCGCTTCTATAACGGAGTCGCAGTACTGTTGCGGCGCCTTCCGGGGGGGCTCGCACAGACGAACATCGTTGGCTGCGCGATCTTTTCGGCGATTGCGGGTTCGTCGGTGGCGACAGCCATGACGGTCGGCACCGTCGCCATCCCCGAGATGCGCAAGCGAGGTTACTCCGATCGAGTGACGATTGGCACGTTGACTGGCGGTGGTTGCCTCGGCATCCTGATTCCGCCGTCGATCCCGATGATCGTCTACGCGTCGATGACGCAGGTGTCGGTCATCGACCTGTTCATGGCTGGCGTGGTTCCCGGACTCGCGCTCGCCGGGATTTTCATGATCTATGTAGCGGTGCGCGTGTGGATTTCGCCCTCGCTCACTCCTCCCGCTGAGGCAGCGGCATCAGGAAGGGAGATCTGGCAGGCAAGCCTCGACGCGATTCCCGTGATTGCGCTGATCGCGGCGGTGATCGGCAGCATGTACTTTGGCTTAGTAACGCCGACCGAGGCATCGGCGCTGGGTTGCTTGCTCGCGATAGTGCTAGCGCTTTCGTACCGCGAGCTTACGAAGGAGCGTCTGAAGGAGGCTCTCAGCAATGCCGTGGTCACGAGCGGCGTCGTGATGTTCATTACCCTAAACGCCCAGATCCTCAATTTCGCAGTGGTCACGTCGGGTATTGGCCAGGGTCTCGCGCATGGTCTTGCTGACCTTGGTCTAACGCGCCTCCTCTTCTTCTGCATGCTGTTTGTCATTTACCTGATTGTCGGCATGTTTATCGATGGGTTGTCGATCATGCTCCTCACGGTGCCTCTGCTCTATCCGTCTTTCGTGGCCATGGGCTTCGACGGAATCTGGGTGGGAGTCATCATCGTGGTCTTCATCGAACTCGGTGCGTTGACGCCCCCGATGGGCCTCAACCTGTTTGCGATCCAGTCGATTGTCCCCGACCGCAATCTCGGGGATGTCGCGAAGGCCTCAATGCCGTATACGATTATGATCGCGGCATTCGCGTTCCTGCTCTACGCTTTCCCAGGCATCGCACTGTGGTTACCTGCAATGATGAAAGCAGGATAGGACCATGTACTTCAATGCACCGCCGCTGATACCAACCCGCGTCTTTGCCCGGGTTCCCGACACGCTGCGTAAATCCGGGCACGACACGGAGTGGCATCGCGGACAGCCCGGAGTTCATCCCGAGCATTCCTTGCTCGAAGGCCCAGCATTCGATCGCGACGGGACGCTTTGGTGCGTCGACATACCGTACGGCCGGATCTTTCGGGTCTCGCCCGAGGGGGCGTTCAGTGTCGCAGCCGAGTACGAAGGCGAGCCCAACGGGCTGGCCATTCATCGCGACGGGCGCATCTTCATCGCTGATTATGCGCACGGAATCATGGTGCTTGACCCGGCGACTAACCATATTGCGCCATTCGTCACGCGGGTGCGGCTGGAACGCCTCAAGGCGGTGAACGACCTCGTGTTCGCGAGCAACGGCGATCTCTATTTCACTGACCAGGGACTTACCGGGCTCCATGATCCGACAGGTCGCGTGTTCCGCGTACGTGCCGACGGCGGCGTTGATTGCCTGCTCGACAACGTCCCGAGCCCTAACGGCATTGCGCTGGACCCAACCGAAACCACGCTTTACGTCGCGGTCACGCGCGCCAACGCCGTGTGGCGAGTGCCGCTGATGGCCGACGGTACGGTGGCGAAGGTGGGCAATTTCATCCAGCTTTCAGGGGGAGGTGGACCCGATGGCCTCGCGGTCGACAGCGAGGGGAACCTTGTCATTGCCCATATCGGGCTAGGTGCCGTCTGGCTGTTCAGCAAGCGGGGCGAGCCGATGGCGCGCATCCAGTCGACGGTTGGGATGCACACGACCAACATGGCGTTTGGCGGACCCGACGGACGCACGTTGTACATCACCGAGTCGGAAAGCGGTTCCATTCTTCAGGCCGACGCACCGGTACCGGGCTTGAGGCTTTTCTCGCACCTGTAGCAGCCTGCGGGCTAGAACGCACGCGTTGCGGTCCAAGGGCCGCCTCGAATCAGCGATGACGCTGTAGCGTCCACGCGGCTGGCTAGCGTGCGGACGGCGGCCGCTTCCCCGTTCTGGGCGTCGATGTCCCTGCAGCCCCATCACTGCTCCTTGCCTTGCCGGATGGCACAAGCACGTCGAGCAGCGCTTGTGCGGCAAGAGAGAGCCGCTCTGGACGTGCCACTGCATAGAGCCGGACTACCTTTTGCGGTCGGAATGGTTTGACCACCAATCCGCGCCGCAGATTGCCCGCGACCAATTCGTCGACCACGGCAATTCCCGCGCCAGCGTTCACTAACGCGCAGGCAAGAAACGATTGCCCGACCTCCACGCCGATAGTGCGGGTCGCGCCGGTCTCCGCAAAGGCGCTCTCGAGCGCGGCGCCTATCGCAAGTGTCCCACTGAACGAGACCAGCGGCAGTTCATGGAGATCGCGGGCGTTGACGGACGCCGAAGCTGCCAGGGGGTGCCCTTTGGGAAGTACGCAGACGAGGCGCGTCTGGCCGATTTCGGTTGCCGTGACGGCCGGGTTGCTCGGCACGTCATAGGCGAAGCCCAACTCGGCAGCACCGGCGCGTACGTTTTCGATCACCTCATAGTTCAGGACGGTGCGCAAGGTTATGCGCAGATCGGGACTGGTCTTGGCGAGCCGCCCCATCGCATCCGCTAGGATCGTCGTCGCGATGGAAGGAATCGAGACCAGCGACAGCCGCCCGCCACGAACGCGCCGCAGATCGGTTGCGGCGCGCTGGATCGCATCGATCTCGGCATAGATCCTCTCGATGTCGGGATAGAGGGTCAGCACCTCGGGCGTCGGGTAGAGGCGCCCGGCGCGTCGCTCGAACAAGGTGAGCCCAAGCCGATCCTCCGCATTGCGCAGTACCCGGCTGATCCCGGGCTGCGAGACGCCGAGCTGGCGCGCGGCGCTCGTGAGCGTGCCTGCCCGCAAGACGGCGCGAATGACTTCGATCTGGCGAAGACTTAAATTCATAACCTCAATGCATGGACGACCAAGATAATGGTATTGGACAATACACGAAAGCGCGAACTAGACTTGCCTCAAGAAGTCTCGGCGCACCCTTCGGGCGCTGGAACCAGAGGAGGATTTGTGTCATGCAAACCAGGATCCTGTTTTCGCTTGCTGCCAGCTTGATCTTCGCCGCAGGTGCCGCGCACGCCCAGACCACACTGCGGCTCGCCCACCAGTTTGCTCCTGACAGTCTGCCGGGAAAGAGCGCACAGCGCTTCGCCGATACCGTCGCCGCCAAGACCAACAACGCTGTGAAGGTGAACGTGCTTCCAGGCGGCGCACTCGGCGATGAGCGTGCCAACCTGCAGCAGCTCGGCGCAGGCACGATAGATCTCGCGCTCACCGGTGACCTCGTGATCAGCTACATGGCCCGGCCGTACATGATCGTCTCGATGCCGTTCATCTACGCGACACCCGAGCACAGCCTCGCGGTGTTCAACGGTGAAATCGGCAAGGAGATCAACGCGCTGCTCGTCAAGGATCATAAGGTCCGCGCGTTGGGGTGGCAATACGTCGGCACTCGCGTACTCACGGCGAACACGCCGGTGCGCACGGTGGCCGACCTCAAGGGCCTCAAGTTCAGACTCGCGCCCGCGGAAATGTGGGTGAAGACCTGGGAGAAGACTGGCACCAACATTGCCAGCGTTGCCTTCACCGAGCTCTATCTCGCGCTTCAGACGGGCACAGTTTCGGGCCAGGAGAACCCGCCTAACTTCATCCGCGCACAGAAGTTCTACGAAGTGCAGAAGTACGTGATGAAGACGAACCATGTGCCTCAGATGCAGGCGTTCTTCGTGAGCGAGCAGCGCTTCGCCGGCATGGATGCGAAGCTGCGCAGCGCGATTTCTGAGGCTGCGACGGAGACGACTGCCTGGACCACGGCGCAGGCCAATGCGGCGCAAGAGGCCGATCTCGCCTGGCTTACCAGCAGCGGCAAGATGCAGCTGGTCGACATCAACCTGACCGGCATCGATGGTCTGATTGCCAAGGTGCCCGAAGAGGTGCTGGGCGCCGATGGCCGCAAGCTCTACGAGCGCATCAAGGCGACGAAGCCCTAGCGAACGGTCCGTAGCGGAAACCCCCGTGCGCACGCGGCTCGGTCTGCCCGAAATCATCTCCGTCGGGCTCGTGGCGGTGCTTTTCGCGGTGCTGCTCGCGCAGGTCGTGTTGCGACCGTTCGGGCTGGGCTTCGTATGGGCAGAGGAATTTGCCGCCTTCGCCTTCATCGCGCTGGTCTTCTTCAGCATGGCGGCGGTCCATGGCCGCGGCCAGCACATGACGGTCGAAGCGTTTCAGGAGTGGGCGATGCCGAAGCTCTCGCCGCAGAAGCGAGCTTGGTGGTCAGTCGCACTCCTCATCATCGAACTTCTCTTTCTCACGGTGTTCGCCATTGGGCTCGCGCGGATGGCGAGGCAGACATGGGGTTCGTTCGCGGGTTCCCTGTCCGGCTTTCGCTACGGCTGGCTCTATCTTGCCGTCCTCGCGGCGGCACTGATGAGCATCGCGTCGGTTACGGCGCAGCTCGTCGTGGGGATTCGGCGTTTCGACGAAGGTCACGAATCTTGACCATCGCCCTCGGCCTTCTCGGACTGCTCGTATTGCTCGCACTGCGTGTTCCGGTGGCGACCGCGCTGGGCATCGTTGCACTGGCCGCGGTCGCCGTGGAAGACGGCATCCTCAATGCCCCGGTGGTCGCCGCACAGTCGATGGTCAATGGCGTGAACAGCTTCGTGTTGATTGCCGCGCCGTTCTTCATGCTCGCTGGCGAGATCATGAACCAGGGCGGACTCACGCAACGGATCTTCCGGTTGGCTCGTGCTCTTGTCGGCTGGATTCCCGGCGGGCTCGGCCAGGTGAATGTCGCGGCCAGCATGCTCTTCTCGGGCATGACCGGCTCCGCAATTTCAGACGCGGTCGGGCTCGGAACGATGGAAATCAAGGCGATGAACGCGGGGGGATACGAGCCCAGGTTCTCCGCCGCGATCACGGCCGCCTCCTCGCTGATCGGCCCGATAATCCCGCCTAGCGTGCCGATGGTGATCTACGGGGCCGTCGCGGGTGCGTCTATCGGGTCGCTGTTTCTCGCCGGTTTGGTTCCGGGCCTTCTGATGGGGGTCTCGCTGATGATCACCGTCGGAATCTATGCCCGGCTCGGTTATTGCCCTAAGGAGGCGAAGCCGACGTCGACCGAGCTGCGCGAGGCGTTCCTCGGGGCGGTACCAAGCCTGCTGATCCCGCTGGTTGTCGTCGGCGGCATTTACGCAGGTCTGTTCACGCCCACCGAGGCGGCCATCGTGGCCTGCGCCTATGCGATGGTGCTGGCCATCGTCTATCGCGAGCTGACGTGGGCTGAGTTCGGTCGCGTCGTCGTGCGCATCGTCGCCGCAACCGGGGCGCTGTTTTATATCGTCGCAGCGCACTGCGCTGCTCGGGTTCGTCGTCACACGTTCGGGCGTCATGATCGACGTGGCGCTCTGGCTGGGACAGGAGATCACCAGTCCGACGTTGCTCCTGTTGATCATCGTCGCCCTCTACCTCGCGGTCGGCCTGTTCATGGAGCCGGTCGCCGCGATGCTGCTGCTGGTACCGATCCTGCTTCCCGGCGTCAAGCTCCTCGGCATCGATCTGGTCCACTTTGGCGTCGTCACCGTGCTTGCGCTCTGCATCGGGTTGTTGACACCTCCGGTCGGTTTGGTCCTCTACACGGTCGCCCGCATCGCGAACATGCGTGCCGACGTGCTTGCCGTCGCGCTACTGCCGTTCCTGCTTCCGCTGGTCTCGGTACTGCTCGCGATCGTGGTCTTCCCCGATCTGGCGCTGGGCCTGCCCAAACTCCTGGCTGCACTGGCAGCCACCTGAACGGAGCATCGCATGCGCATCGCCGAGGTCGTTGCAGGAACCTATCGCATCCCGCTCGCGGAGCCTTGGTTCTCGGCCAAGTACCGCATTACCCACCATGAGTACGTCGTGACCGAGATCCGCACCGAGTGCGGCAGGATCGGCACCGGCTGGTGCCAGACGATCGGGCTTGGCGGGCTTGCCATCGAGCAGCTCTTGACGGCCTATCTCGCACCCACGCTGGTGGGCGAGGATCCATGCAACACGGAGCGGATCTGGTCGCGCCTGTGGGACGAATGCCACTTCCTTGGTCCCGCCGGCGTCACGACGCTTGCGCTCGCGACCGTCGATATCGCGTTGTGGGACATCAAGGCAAAAGCAGCACGGTTGCCGCTCTATCAGCTCCTTGGTGGCATGAGCGATTCTGTTGGCGTCTACGCGAGTGCCGTCAACCTGCACCTGACGCAGGAAGAGCTTCTCGCACAGGTCGATCAGCAGCTCACGCAGGGCTACGAGATGTTCAAGCTGAAGATCGGCCGCAACGACCCGGTCGAGGATCTCGAGCGGATGCACGCGGTGCGCAAGCTCATCGGATCTTCTCGCACGCTTCTGCTCGACGTGAACCAGCGCTGGACGTCCGGCGAAGCACTGGTCAAGCTCAAGGCGCTCGCCGACGTGAATCCCGGCTGGATCGAGGAACCGCTTCTGTCGGACGACGTCGCCGGCCATGCGCACCTGCGCCGCACCTGCGGCGTCCCCATCGCCATCGGCGAGCAGTTGGGCAGCCGCTATGACTTCTGGGCCTATATTCGCGCCGAGGCGGCGGATGTGCTCCAGCCAAACGTATGGAAGGTCGGCGGGGTAGGCGAATGGATGAAGATTGCCCACGCCGCACAGCTTGCGAACCTCGTTGTCGCGCCACACAACAGCTTGGAGCTCTCCTGTCATCTCGTCGGGGCGATTCGCAATGGCTTTCCGGTCGAGAACATCTTCGGCGGTAACCTGAGCGATCTCGGTGTCGTGGAGGAGCCGGTTGCCGTCGCGCATGGACGGATTGCGTTGCCGAAGCACCCGGGTCACGGAGTCGTATTCTGCCGTGACAAGCTCGAATCGCACCGCCTTCATCCCGGCAAGCCCGTGCCGCGTGAGCCGTCGGTTCATTCGGGTCTCTGAGAAGCCGCCACCGCACCCGGCACCAATGTGGTCTGATGTGACGGTCGGCGCAACCGCAACGTTTTGAACCCGAGCTTCGTTGTTTGCATTGACAACGGCGCGCAGGAGCGCGGCGCGCTGCTTCTCCGCTGCGTGTTGCCAGAGCTGTTGAGACGCCAACAAGAGTACACCGGAAATCCGGCAATGGCCGCTTCCAGAGAGCTCTGCATCTCTCGACAAATTCAGGAAGCGGCAGCTTACGAAGTACATCGGTCACTGGCCCAGAAAATCGCCAGCGGCCGCTGTGGGTCGTTCGCGCCCACCGACCCGCCGCGAATCAACGGCCGCTTCCGCGTTTCCGACGGGACAAGCGATAGCGTTGTCCTGGCCGTCGACTTCGATTCGATCGAATTCATTCGCGGGGCGTGGGCAAGGTAAGCCGCTTCCGCGCCCCAATCGGCCGGGAAGCCACGCCGCATCAGTTGTTCCAACGCCGGCCCGTTCTCTCCCCGTTCGCCGCGCAGGCATCGACAATGTCAGGGGCCAACTGTGTCAGCCGAGCAATGCGGCTGACCTGCCCGAGGTCGATGCCCTCGGCGGCCGCGATCGCGGCGATGGACCGGTACTTGCCTTCGTCCAGCAATCGCTGCCAGTAGCGGGCACGGCCCAAACCTTCGAGCAACGTCGTGTCGTGTGCCGGCGTTTCGGTGGCGGCCAGCTGCCGGTTGCCACGGCGCTTAAAGGTCAGCGGCACAATGGTCTCCAGATCCCCGTTCACGCCGGCGCCTCCATCGCCACCCGCTCGGCACCGATGCTTTCGGCCGAGAACTCGCCGATCGATTCCTTCCAGCCCAGCTTGACCAGCACCAGCACCGCGCCGGGCTCGTCGACCGGCGCGCCGTTCTGCGTGAGCATGAGGCATGCGGAGGTGATCGCCTCCGGGCTGGCCAGGACCGTCCTGATCCGGGCGCCCGGATACCGGGTGCCCTTCAGCTGTCGAGTTCCGGCGCGATCGTCGGCAGGCGCACGGACTCGGCGGCGCTGTTCGCGAGCCTGCCCGCGGTCAATCGACCTTGATCTGGTTCTCGCGCACGATGCGGGTCCACAGCTCGATCTCGTTGCGGATCTTGCGGCCGTAGTCCTCGGCGCTGCCACCCACGATGTCGAAGCCCATGTCGGCCATCTTCGCCTGCAACGCCGGGTTGCGCAGCGCACGCACCAAGGTGTCGTTCAGCTTGGCCAGCACAGCCGGCGGCAGGCCGGCGGGTCCGATCACGCCGTAGAACGGCGCGGCATCCGGCAGGTTGATGCCCTGCTCCTGCAATGTCGGCACATCGGGCAGCATCGGCGACCGCGTGCTCCGCACGATGGCCAGCCCCTGCAGTTTGCCGGCCTTGACCTGCGCGCCGGTGGGCACCAGCGCGTCCACCAGCACGGGCACGTGTCCGCCCAGCACGTCCTTCAAAGCCGGCGCGACACCGGAATAGCCGACGTGCTGCAGCGCCAGCTTCTGTTGCGAGCCCACCATCTCGAACCACAGGTGGCCGTAGCTGCCCAGGCCGCCGCTGGTGTACATGAGCGCTGCGGACTGCTTGCGCTGCGTCTCGATCAGCTCCTTCAACGTCTTCGCGGTGACGCTGGAGTTGGCCACCACCAGCAGGGGCTGGGTCACGACCTCGGCGATCGGCGCCAGGTCCTTGATCGGGTCGTAGGGCAGCTTGCGGCCGAGTGCGGTGTTGAAGGCGATGGGCACACCCACGCCGCCCAGCGTGTAGCCGTCGGGCTTGGACTTGGCGACGGCATCGATGCCGATGATCTGGCCGGCGCCCGGTCGGTTTTCCACCACGATGACTTGGCCCAGCAGTTCTCCCCAATAGGGCGCGATCGTGCGGAAGGCCGCATCCACACCGCCCCCGGCTGCCACCGGCACGATCAGCCTCACCGGCCGATCCGGGAAGACGTCCTGCGCCAGCGCCGAACCGAGGGCGAGACAAGCACTCAACACGCCGAGCCACAACGTTGTCCGCAGGTTTCTCATGTCCGATCCTTCGTTGGCTGTCTTGGCATCTTGTATACTAGCATGGCAATGACTATTCAAACACGTTCGAAGCTGGGCATCACGGTGATGCCGGAGTGGTTTCAGTGCGAGGGCATCGATGCGGTGCTGGACCGCCTGCAGGCTGCCGGTGCCACCGCGCTGGCCACCAGCCCCTATTTGCTGGAGATCGTGCCCGATGGCGACGGCGCCCGCGAGCCGCCGCCCGACGGTGACGCCGGCGGTGTGCGGCCGCTCGACCGCGCGCTCTGGGGCCGGCGCGAGGCCTGGGTGCGCACGGCACCGTCGCTGGTACATGACCTGTCGCGCTATCACGGCCTGCGTTATCAGCCCAGTCCGCCCGGCGCGCTGACACGGACCAAGCCGCGCCTGATCGACGACGTGATCGACGCCGCGCGGCGACGCGGCATCGCCGTCTACCTGCAGGTCATGGCCGCCAGTCCGCCTGGCTACCGGGTCCAGTTCTCGGCCGCGGTGGCCGACGACCAGTGCCTGGGGCCGGATCACGCTCCGCACCCGCAGCGGGTGGACCGCAACGCGAGCCTGGCGAGTCCGCACGTGCTCGACTACGGCGCGGCGCTGCTGGCCGAGCTGGCGCAGCGCTACCCTGGCGTGCATGGCTTTCGCATCGACTGGCCGGAGTACCCGCCCTACGACCTGCGCAGCGCCTTGTTCGACTTCAGCCCGCATGCGCTTGCAGCGCTTCGCCGCGAAGGAGTGGAGCCGCAGGCCTACGCTCGCTCAGTCGTCGCGCGACTGAACGGCTGGCGAACGGCGGCCCGCGCTGCGGCCGCGAAGGGACCGCAGGCGGTGCGCGACTCCTTGGCCGCAGCCGGCTGGGATGGCTTCTTCGGTGGCGACGGCGATGGCGTGCCGCTCTGGGCCAGCAAGCGGGCGGCCGTGGGCACCATGCTGCGCCGTTACCGCGCGGCGCTCGATGCCGTGCCGGGACCCCGGCGCGCACTGGAACCGCAGGTCTTCCCGGCGCCGCTGTCGCGCTGTTCGGGCTTCGACTGGCCGGCGCTGGCCGACACCTCGGACGCCGTTGGCGTGAAGCTCTACACCATGCACTGGCCGATGATGGCGCGCTACTGGGCGCGCGACCTGGTGGGCTCGGATGACGCGCCGGCGCTCGACGCCGTCACCGCGGCCATGGCCGACTTCCTGGGCTTTTGCGACGGCCCGGCGTCCGATGGCAGCGACCAGCATTACCCGCCGCCAGAGCTCGCGCATCCGGTCGGCACGCAGGCGCAGATCGGCAAGATCCGGCAGGCGCGCATCGACGCCGGCCCCGTACCGGTGATCGCGTTCGCGCACAGCTACGGACCGCCGACTGATGTGCAGCATCGAGTGCAGACGGCCCTGGTGGCCAACGCAGGGGCGGGTGGCGCCGGCTTGTGGGTCAACCGCTACGGCTACCTGTCGGACGACAAGCTGGCGGGGCTGGCGCGCCTGATGGGTTCTGTGCGGGTGGGGGCATGACGGCACGCATCACGGTGTCCAGGCTCGCCCCTGCGGCGTCGGGTCCGCTCGGCGGCGGGATGCCCGCACAGGTCTGGCCGAGCGGGTGCATGCCCGGCTGCGCTCCGACGTCCTGCACGCGAGGCTGCGCCCAGGCGAGGCGGTTTCGGAGAATGGCCTGGCACGGCGGTTGGCGGTCAGCCGCACGCCAGTGCGCGAAGCCGTGCAACGCCTGGTGCGCGAGGGCCTCGTGCACGTGCTGCCACAGCGCGGCAGCTACGTGGCGCTGCTGAGCATGCAGCGCATCCGCGAGGCGCTGTTCGTGCGCGAGGCGGTCGAGTGCCGGATCGTGCGGCGCATCGTCGAAGCCGCGCCCGACCCCGATGGCCTGCAGGCGCTGGAAGCCTGCATCGTGCGTCAGGCCGCCGCGCTGGCCGCCGGCGACCTGGAAGCGACGCTGCGGGCCGACGACGACTTCCACCGCAGCCTGCTCGACATCTGCGGCATGGGCGGCGTGTGGCCCGTGGTCGCCCGGGCGCGCGACCTGCACCGGCGCGTGCGCGCGATCGCGGTGCCGGAGCTACAGTCGGGCAAACGGGCGCTGGCCGACCACCGCGCGATCGTGCGCGCGTTGCGCCAGCGCAAGCTGGCATTGGCCGAACAGCGCATCGCCGAACACCTGCGTCGCAACGAAACCTTGACGCGGCGCATTGCCGCGCTGCACCCCGACTACTTCGAGGACAACACCCATGTTGAACGCTGAGTTTGAAATGCTGGACCCGCGCTTCGCGCGCTATGCCATTCAGAACGTGCATCTGGAGCGGCTCTACACCGGCTGCCGTTGGGCCGAAGGGCCGGCCTATTTCGCGGCCGGGCGCTACCTGGTCTGGTCCGACATTCCGAACGACCGCGTGCTGCGCTGGGACGAAACCGATGGCTCGGTCTCCGTCTTCATGCAGCCTGCGTGGAACGCAAACGGCCACACCGTGGACCGCCAGGGCCGGCTCGTCAGTTGCGAGCACCGGGGCCGCTGCGTCTCGCGCGTCGAACACGACGGCCGCCGCACCGTGCTGGCCGCAGCCTTCGACGGCCAGCCGCTGAATTCGCCTAACGATGTGGTCGTGAAGTCCGACGACGCCGTCTGGTTCACCGACCCGACCTACGGCATCGACTCCGACTACGAGGGCGACGCCGCGCCGTCCGCCATCGAGGCCTCGCACGTCTACCGGATCGATCCGCGCAGCGGCATCGCGCAGGCGGTTGTCACCAGCATGGTCAAGCCCAACGGGCTGGCCTTCTCGCCCGACGAGCGCTGGCTGTACGTCGCCGATACCGGCGTCTCGCACGTGCCGGGCGGCCCGCGCCACATCCGCCGCTTCGCAGTCGCGCCCGACGGCGATGGCGTGGCCGACGACGGACCGGTCTTCGCGACCTGCAGCGTCGGCCTGTTCGACGGCTTCCGCATCGACGTCGACGGCAACCTATGGGCCGGCGCGGGCGACGGCGTGCACTGCATCGCCCCCGACGGCACCTTGATCGGCAAGCTCCGCATCCCCGAGGTGGTCGGCAACGTCTGCTTCGGCGGGTCGAAGCGCAACCGGTTGTTCATCTGCGGCACGACCTCGCTGTATGCCATCTACGTGAACACGGCCGGCGCGACCTGGCTGGCCCGCGACTAAGCGATCCGGCGAATTCAAACGCGCCGATGTCCGGCGAGTGGCCGCGTCGCCGGTTGTCGAAGTCGACCGCATTTCGGAGGACGCGCCGTAAACTCGGCTCCGACTTCGCCACCACCATTGAAGCCCCGACTGTTCTCAGCCGGAGTTTGTTTTTCGCCTGATAGCGACAGTTCGCGCGTGTTTGCGCGGGTTTGCGCGGGTTCTTGCGGAAACCTGCAGACTTCGCTGGTCGGCCATCCGGCCCGTTCCCGGCCACCTTTCGCTCTCTCCTGGCCATTCTTCTCACCGGCCTCATTCTCCGCGAATGGCCCGAAGTCCGCAGAGGGCCGGTCTATAGATATTGGAAAGCAACGGGTTACGTGCTGATGAATCAAGCGGTTGAAATGCCGAATTGGCTGCCCGGAGGGAACAGCCCTTCCTTGACCGTGACTGCCAAGGTTTCTATATGTAGGTTATTATTAACAAATACCAACGTATAGGAACATCATGGCAGCATGGAGAGCAACTACCAACAGATCCTGACTCTGGCCAACACCCTCGGCCTCATCCGTCCCCGCGACCTTGCAGCGCTCGGGTTGCCCCGTGTCGCCCTCACGCGGCTGGTTCGGCAGGGCCTTCTCACCCGCGTGGCTCGTGGCCTGTACGCCCGTCCTGATCGTCCCGTGTCCGAGCATGGCACGCTGGCCGAGGTCGCACGCAAACACCCGCAAGCCATCGTCTGCCTGCTGTCGGCGCTGCGCCTGCACGACCTCACCACACAGTCACCGTTCGAAGTCTGGCTTGCCATTCCCAACAAGGCACGCGCGCCGAAGATGGAGTACCCGCCACTGCGCATCGTGCGCTTCTCGGGTGCCGCGCTGACCGACGGCATCGAAGAACATCAGGTCGACGGCGTGACCGTTCGCGTCACCAACGTCGCCCGCACCGTGGCCGACTGCTTCAAGTTTCGCAACAAGATCGGTCTCGATGTGGCGATGGAATCGCTGCAGGAGGCTTGGCGAGCCAGGCGGGTCAGCATGGATGAACTCTGGCGCTATGCCACCCTGTGCCGGGTGGCCAACGTGATGCGCCCCTACATGGAAAGCCTGTCATGAACGAGCCCGGGATTCGCAAAGAGTCGGTCGCGGCATCGGTGCGTGCGCGCCTGTTCAACCGCGCCCGTGAGACCAGGCAGGACTTCAGTCTGGTCCTTGCCCGCTACGCCATTGAGCGCCTGCTGTACCGGATCAGCATCTCGAAGCACGCGGATCAGTTCCTGCTCAAGGGTGCCTTGCTGTTTGACCTGTGGTTCGACATCCCGCATCGCCCAACCAGGGACGCCGACTTTCTGGGTTTCGGTTCGGCGGCACTGCCGCGCATCGAGGGCGTCTTCAGAGAAATCTGCGCGATCGAAACGCATGATGGCGTGGCATTTCAACCCTACACCGTGCAAGCCGCCGAGACCCGCAAAGAGGTGAACTATGCCGGTGTGTGCGTCATGCTGCTCGGCGTGATCGATGGCGCGCGCTGCCAGATCCGGATCGACATCGGATTCGGCGATGCTGTCACGCCCGGCCCGGAGGATGTCCTGTACCCGGTCATGCTGTCGGAATTCGCGGCACCGAAGTTGCGCGTCTACCCGCGCTACACCGTGGTCGCCGAGAAGTTCGAGGCGCTGTCGACGCTCGGCATCGCCAACAGTCGGATGAAGGACTACTTCGATCTGTGGGTACTGGCGCGGCATGCTGACTTTGACGGTGACATCCTCCGTCGAGCCGTTCAGGCAACTTTCGACCGCCGCAAGACCGCCCTGACCGGACAGGCGCCTTTCGGACTCAGCGATGCGTTTGCGCAAGATGTGCAGAAGCAGATGCAGTGGCAGGCCTTCCTGAAGAAGAACCGACTGGAAGCGCTGGCGTTGAATAACGTGATCGCAGCGCTGGCCACCTTCATGTTGCCGGTCATTGAAGCGGCAAGTGCCAACACGGTGTTTCCCGCCCGGTGGCGGGCGGGCGGTCCTTGGTCGCCCGCAGATGCTGGCTGAGATTCAGCGCGAAAGTTTGACCCGCTCCCGCTGCTCATCCCACAGCGCCGGCGGGTCGACCGCCAAGTCAAGCAGCGTGACGTGGTTCGGCATGGCGTCGTCCAGGATGGCCGCCCGGATGTCCGGCGCCAGCGTGAAGTCGTGCCGAAGGCCGCGCGCGAGGCGACGAATCTGTCGCAGGCCGAGTTCGCCAGGCTGGTCGGTGTGCCGGTCAAGACCTTGCAGAACCGGGAACAGCGGCGCACCCGTCCGGCAGGGGCAGCGCGGGCGCTGTTGCGGGCACTCGCCAACGACCCCCGCAGTGTGCTGCAGATCATCAATGCCGTCCTCGACCTGTCGAAGATCGAGGCGGGTGCGTTCGTCCTGGAAGAAATTGCCGTGAGCGTCGGCAGCATCGCGGCCAATGTCGTCTCCATGTTGCACGAGCGCTCGCGGGCCAAGGGGCTACAGCTGGTGGTCGAGGTACTGCCGCTGCCGGAGCACCTGCGGGGCGATCCGACCCGGCTGCAGCAGGCGCTGCTGAACTACGCCACCAATGCCGTCAAGTTCACCGCGGCAGGCAGCGTCACGCTGCGGGCGCGCCTGGAGGAGGAAACCAGCGGCAGCGCGCTGCTGCGTTTCGAAGTACAGGATACGGGCATCGGCATCGCGCCGGAGACGGTGGCGAAGCTGTTTTCGCCGTTCGAGCAGGGCGACAACTCATTCACGCGGCAACACGGGGGCAGCGGGTTGGGTCTGGTGATCATGAGGAAGCTGGCGCAACTGATCGGGGGCGACGCGGGGGTCGAGAGCACGCCGGGCGTGGGCAGCAGGTTCTGGTTCACCGCCCGATTGGCGAAGGGTTCTGCCGCCGAGTCGAACTCGGCGACCTCGAGTGCGATTGTGGCCGAGGCGGCGCTCGGCCGCGACTACGGCGGCACCCGCATCCTGCTGGTGGAAGACGATCCGATCAGTCGCGAAGTGATGCTGGCGATGGCCGGGAGTCCCGGGTTGTTCGTCGACATCGCCGAGGAGGGAGTGCAAGCGGTCGAGCAGGCCGGCAGGAACGACTGTGCGTTGATCCTGATGGACATGCAGATGCCGCGCCTGGATGGTCTGGAGGCGACGCGGCGGATACGGCAATTGGCCGGCGGCGCCCGGGTTCCGATACTCGCGATGACCGCCAACGCGTTTGCCGAGGACAAGGCAAAGTGCCAGGAGGCCGGGATGAACGAGTTCATCGCCAAGCCGGTCAACCCGGAGTCGATTTCGGTCCCTGCATGCCGAAAGCGTCCGCGACTGAATCGTTGCTTGCCTTTTCGTTTCCTCCATTGATAACCAGCAGAGCGAGCTTCTCTTGACCGCCGACACACCCGAGTTCCGCCGCAAGGCGCAGCTCGACGCTTTGCTTCTCAAACTGCCTGGCGTCACCGCGAAAACGATCAGCGGCCTCGACGCCTATTTCGTCTCCGATAGGATGTTTGCCTGCATTAGCGGCAAAGGGGTTGGACTGCGATTGCCCGTTGCCACCGCGACGGAGCTCCAGTTCTCGAGAGACAACGTCGTCCCGTTTCAGCCCGGCGGGGTGGCAAGCACGAGGGAATGGATACAGATCGACAGGGTCAATGCGGCCGACTACGAGCAGGATCTTCCGCTGTTCCAGGCGTCGGTCGAGTTCGTAGTTGCTGGCCGGACGCGCTAGCGGGATGATCGCTGCTGTACGCGGCGACGCACTTTGTGCCTGATCAATCGAGCTGCCACTCTCCCCACCGCAGCATCGGCTTGTGAGTGGCGCTCGTGTGAGTCGACCCCTGCGGCCATGGATTCCACAGTCGGTGACCGGCGGCCACTCGGTTGAAGCGCTTCAATGCCGGCGACCGGCCACCTCCGATCGGACGTAGCGCCGCGCCCCGCCCCGCAAAGCGGCCAGAGGCTTCGGACGGCTCACACCAGCCATCTTGCCCTATGCCTGACACTCGCCAGTCGGGGGGTGTGGAAGGTCGCCCTGACACGGACTGATCGACCAGCATTTGAACGATTCTCATTGCGTTTTGCTCATATCGGGTGCAATCTTGTTTGCCTCGCATCCAATCCTGTTTAGCGCACCCTTGGTGCTCATCTCGCGAAAGCTGTCAAAAATGAATCGCGTCAATCTGGTTGCAGGGCTGGCACTCAGCCTGATCGTGATGAGCGCCTACGGTGCGGATGACCTTCCGAATGGAGCGGTCAGGATTACGACCGAGGAACTGCAGTGGCACCCGGGACGGGTACCCGGACATGAGATCGCCCCTTTGATCGGCGATTCAACCAAACCCGGCCCCTACGTCGAGCGGGTCAAGTTTCCCGCAAACAGTGTTTCGCAGGCCCACTCCCACCCTGACGACCGAACCTATACCGTGATATCGGGCACTTGGTACGTCGGTTACGGCGACAAGCTCGATCCCGCGAAATTGAAGGCACTGCCTCCTGGGAGTTACTACACCGAGCCGGCGAACGTGAACCACTTCTCGGTCATCAAAGAGGAGCCCGTAGTTGTTCAGATCACTGGCACCGGGACCACTGCGACGCGCTTCTTCGATCCGGCGTTCGCCCCCAAGAAATAACCGCGGCCCGCACGGTTCGGTACGATGACCTGAATCTGAGAGGGTGCCTCTCGTCGCGGAGCGCTCGCCGACCTGCATAGTTCGCCGGCTTTTCGAGTTCAAGGTCGGCCTCATGGATTCAAGGCTGATCAGATGATCGGCGATGTCGCCAACCTGTTAGTGGATAACGTCATCGCAATCGCGGCCTACGTCACGACACAGGAACCGGAGGCGAGGCGCGTGCAGGGGAAACGTCCCACACCTGCAAGCCGATAAGGTGGCTCGGAGACCACGAGGGCGATAACTCGCCATCCTCGCCGATGCGACGCAGGCGTTGTTGAATATTCGATACTTCTTCGTCAGGGGAGGAGCGTCGAACTGGAGTGGCTTCTTTTCTTTCGTGGGGCATCGCGCTCGCGGACCGTGATCGCCCGTGCAACCTCTTCCCCTGTCCGCCCGGCACAAAAAGGAGGTCGTGATGTCGTTCATCCTTCACCACACGCTGGTCAGCGAACGGTTGACGCCGGTCGAGCATGCGGGCGCCGACGGCATCCACTACACGGTCGATGCGCGCGGAACGTTTTCGGTGCTCTATCCGGGGAAACTGTGGAAAAACGTCGTCGCGACGGTTCGCCACAGCATGCGTATCGACACGCCGGACACGACCGTCCCCGACCCACCCGGCCCCATCGACGGGGTGCCTACTCACCCGACCCCCCATCCGACGCCGCGACCCCCGCACAGCGGCGTCCAGGTGACGGAGGAAGGAATCCCGATCGACCTTCGGATCTTCGATCCGGACGGACAGCCCTTCACCAAGGACGAAGTGACGCTCTCCGACCTGCGCAAGTATCGCGACCTGCGCGGCCTGCCGAAGGGCCACTGGCTCTATACGCTGCATGGTCGCAGCCGCACCTACACGCCGATCGCGGCCTTCCATGAAACGGTGGGCGATCCCACGGGCGTCGTCGAGTTTGTAGTGACCGAGACGGTCGTGTCGGAAAGCGCCGCGCCGCTGGTCGCCGGTGGCCAGCTGGGCGGCTCGCGCGAACGCTACGACTTCGACCTCTTCCGAGTCGGTGAATTCGTGGCGCGGGTCAAGTCCGCGACTCCTTTGACGCCGTTCAGGGGATCGATGCGGCTGCTCGATCCCGACGGGGTCGAGGTGGCCGGGAAACACGCCGGGGAGCTGCGCTGCCTCATCCCCCTGTCAGCGCTGGGCAAGTCGCGAACCGCGGCGGGCGCGGTGCGGCCGTGGACGCTCGAGGTTTCGCCCCAGGGCGGGGTCGTCGTCGGCAGGCACCATTGTTCGGCGACCGTGATCGCGTCGGGCCGGATCAACACTGGCCTCCTCCATAAGCGGATCAAGACCATAGTCGGCGAAAACGGCGCCTTCATCGATCTCGTCGGACGCAACCTCGGCGGCAACGCGCAAGCCGTGCTGACGATCAAGGACGTCGTCGCCGCGGAGACGATCGACATGCACGGCCTGCTCGACAGCCAGCTGAAGAAGCAGAACCAGCCGACCGACATCATAGCCGACGAGCCCATCATCCTGTACAGCGCTCCGCAGTCGCTCGACCACGGCCTGTCGCTCGATGTCAGCACAATCAAGTTGCAGTCGATCAACGTCGAGATCGGTCCGGCGCGTTCGCTCGGCGCCGGCATTCCCGCGATCCGTTTCACCGTACGCGCCGGCGGCAAGGTCAAGGTGAAATGGGGCTCGCTGACGCTGGCCGACGCCAAGCTGCGCGATGGCCGCTTCGAGATGGAAGTCGGCGTGAAGGTCGATCCCGACGGCACTCCGCGGATCGCGACCTGGGTCCGCGACGACCCGTTCGACATCGACATGAACAATGGCGTGATCGCCGCGTTGGTCGCGGCATTGGGCGTGGTCGGGGGGGTTACCGCGATCGCCATCGTCGAATACGTCGAGCATGTCGTCAACGAGCGTTTTTCCGCCGGCGCGGCGGCGTTGTTCGATGACCCGGCGCTCGCACCGACCATCCTCATGACGATTTTCGGCGCGCACCTGACCTATCTGCCGGTCCGGTTCGAGAGTGACACGATCGTGTTCGACCACATCGCCCCGCTGGAACCCGATCCCCGGCACGATCCGCATTACGCCGGCGCCGTCGGCCGCACCGTGTTGCGCGAGGCGTTGGCCGGGGTGACGTTCCACCCGGCGTTCCTGGGTGACACGTGGGCGGCCGGCAATCTGAAGACCAAGGTCGACCACATCGTCGTGGTGATGATGGAGAACCGGTCATACGATCATGTGCTCGGCTATCGTGCCCTGGCGCCGATCAGCGACGGCGCCGATGGGTGGACGGACGAACTCATCGCGTCGATCGAACAGAATGGCGCCTACGACGTGGGGCCGCTTCGCGACGCGGCCTTCAAGCCCAACGTCCTCGGCTTCAGGACCCGCTTTCCCAAGGGGGTCGGCCATGAGCTCGACGATGTCCGCCAGCAATTGTCCGGAACCATCACCGGCCCCGGCGGGAAACGTATCAACGATCCCAAAGGCTTCGTCGACAATTTCCGCGACAAGAAGCTCGGCGACGATCCCGCCAAATGGGCAGGATGCACTCCCAACGACGTGCTTGGCTATTACGAAGGCACCGAGGCCGACGGGATCGATGACCTTCCGATCTACGCCTATCTGGCGAAGCACTACGCCTATTGCGATCGCTATTTCTGCTCGCACCCCGGTCCGACGCTGCCCAATCGGATGTTCTCGCTGACGGGTGACGTGCAGCACGACCGCTTCGGGGTTCCGCTGCTCGACAACAATCATGGCGACAACTTCCTGCTGTCGCGCGCCGAGACGATCTACGACCTGCTGACCAAGCATGGCGTCTCCTGGCGGGTCTACGAATCCGATCCATCGGTGACCATGCTTAGGATGTTCGCGCGCTATGCCACCGACGACGTGAACATCCGCTCGATCGAGCGGATGGAAGCCGATATCGGCAACGGCGACCTGCCGTCCTTCACCTACGTCGAACCGCGGATGCACAGCCATCCCCAGGACGACGATCATCCCGACGCGGACATGTATCGCGGGCAGGCCTTCATCCGCCGCGTGTACCAGGCGCTACGGTCAAACGCGGCGGTGTGGGAAAGAACGCTACTGATCATCACCTATGACGAGCACGGTGGCTTCTACGATCACGTCGTGCCGCCGGTCGCCGATGTGCTCAACGTCCCGCTGGGCTCGACCGGTGCCGTGAGCAGCGGCACGGCCGCGGCAGACGGCAGCGGCAGCGGCGTGGGTGGAACGCGCGGGCCGGGGTTCGGTGGCTTGCGCGATGCCGTCATGGGCTCCCACCGATTCGACGTCCTAATCGCCGATACGGGCGATGCGTCCGCCCCGGAAGACCCGACCATCCAAATCCCGTACGGCGTTCGCGTGCCGACCTTCGTTGTTTCTCCGTGGACCATGGCGGGCCCCGGGCCGAGGCAGATCCTCGACCATTGCTCGATCCTAAAGACCGTGCTCGCCCGCTTCGTCGGCGACGACAAGCCGTTCCTCAGCGACCGGATCAGGGTCTCGCATAATTTCGACGCCTTCCTGAGCGAGGCCGCGCCGCGCCGCTCGATCCCGGAACCTCCGGTGCTGCAGAACCTGCCCATCGACGTTCGCCGCCTGGTTCCAGGCGCGAGCGCGATCATCACAGCGCCGTTGTTCCGGCGCGACTTGCGCGCGGGACCCGTCGACTACCACCTGTTGTCGGGACGCCTCGCGCGAATGCTCGGCCGTTAGCTGGGCCGGACCGGTTGCGTCGCACGATCCCGGCGGGCGCCGAAGCCAAGATGGCCCCGCGCGGCCAGGCGGGCGAGCGCGGGCGCGAGCAATGCTGGCGGCGGACACAGGCGAGCGCCGACGGTCGTGGCTTCCATTTGAGGCGCTGTTCGAACTCGAAGCTGGTGACGGACTGGGGTAGTGGATCGGCGGACGGATCGTGCTCGACGCCGGTGACCTCCCACAGTGGAGGGCTGCGGTCGGGTGCGCGCCTTCCCCTCGGTTGTGGGCATCTATTCTGGGGAGGTTGATGCGCCTCGTTGGCGCGACTTGAACGACGGCTTCCATCGATTTCTACGACATCGCCCTGTGCGTCGTCGTTTTCCTGGAGGTTCATCCTTTCCAGGACGGCAACGGGCGCCTGAGTCGGGTGCTGACGACGTTGCTGCTTCTGCAGGCGGGCCACGCCTAGGTGCACTACAGCTCACTGGAAAGCGTGGTCGAGCAGAGCAAGGAGGCCTATTACCTGGCGCTGGGGCAGACGCAGGTGGCGACGAAGGCGACGTCATGTACACGCTTCGAGCCATCTCCGAGGACCGCGGGGGGGGGCGCCAACGTTGCGACGGTGACCGGACTGTCGCGCGAGACGCTTTATCGCACGTTGGGCCGCAACGGGAACCCGCGGCTGCCCACGTTGTTGGTCGCGCCTGAGCGTGTCCGACTGGTGCCGCAGGTTGACGGCAAAACCGGTGTCCGAACTCGCTGCCGAGACAGCGTCCATGTCGTGGCGGCGGTCGTTCGCTGCGTTGTTGACGGGTACGGTGATCGGCCCGACATGCGTGCGGACACCGGCGATGGCCGCCTGCAATGCGTCAATGCTGCAGAGGTCGCGGGCGATGAAAAGCGGGTCGTGCTGGCCGCGCTTGGCCAGCGTCGCTGCGAGGGCATCGCCGCCCTTCTGGTCGGGTTCAAGAAGGCGACCTTGGCGCCTTGAGCGAAGAAATGCTCCACAATGCTTGCACCGATGCCGTTGGCTCCACCGGCAACGAGGACAACGCGACCGGCGAGGCCTGGACATCGGGCAACGCTGAATTCACGAATCAACCTGTCAGCAATCAGACAAATGCGTTTTCCTTAGAATGCGAGAAACGCAGCACGCCATACACGCACAGCCCGGAGCTCACCAGCAGGATGGTCGACAATGCTGCCGCGATGCCGAACTCACCATCGAGCACCGCGTTATAGACCCGTACCGGCATGGTCGTGGTCGGGGCCGTGTAGAGCAGCAAGGTCGATGAAAGCTCGTTGATGGCCGTGATGAAACTCATCATTGCACCGGCCACGATGCCGGGCATCATCAGCGGCACCGTGACCTTGAAGAACGCCTTGGCGGGCGAAGCCCCCAGGCTGACGGCCGCTTCCTCGATGGACGGCTTGATCTGGCGCAACACCGAACTGGTCGCACGCACACCATAGGGCAGGCGCCGGATGAACAGGATCAGCACGATGATCGAGCCGGTTCCCACCAGATCCATCGGTGCCTTGTTGAACGTGAGCAGGAAACCGATGGCCATCACGACGCCGGGCACGACATAGGGCACCATCAGGATCGAATCGAGGAAACCTGCCATCTTCGTTTCCCGGCGCACGATGATGTAGGACATGAGTCCGCCCGCCACGGTGATAATCAAGGTGGCGATCAGCGAGAACCGGAAGGTATTGATGATGGCCTCCGGCACTTCCTGGATCACGCGGGCATAACTGTTGAATCCGAAGCCGCCGCTGAATACCGGGCCTTTCGTCTGCAGGAAGGAGGTATAGATCACCACCGCGATCGGCAGGGTCGCGAGGCCCACGACCGCGTAGCACAGGGCATGGATGGCCACCGAGAAGCCGCCGCCGATCTCCATCTGGACATGCCGGTTGGTCATCGAACCGGCATACCTGCGCTTGCCGATCAGATGGCGCTGCAGCATCACCGCCAGCATCGAGATCACGATCATCAGCATCGAGATGCTCACCGCCATGGTCGGCGTGCCGCCCATTTCCGAGGTGTACTGGTTGTAGGCGATGGTCGAGAGCGTGCGGAAATCGCGTCCGATGATCGACGGCGTACCGAAGTCGGCAATCGACAGCACGAAGCACAGGATGGCACCGGAACTTGTCGCCGGAAAGACCAGCGGCAAGGTCACCTTGAAGAAACGCTGTACCGGTGTGCAGCCGAGGTTTTCGGCCGCTTCCTCGAATGACCGGTTGATGTTGCGCAACGCGCTTTCGGTCATCAGATAGACGAAGGGAAAAAACTTCAGGCTGAATACCAGGATGATGCCCGACACGCCATAAATGGTCGGCATGGTAATGCCAATGGTGCCCATCTGCCGTGTCAGCCAGCCGTTGTTGCCCAACACGATGATCCACGAGTAGGCGCCGATAAAGGGCGGCGAGACCAGCGCCATGACGGCCAGAGTGGCGATGACGCCACGCCCCTTGATGACGTAACGCGCCGTGCAATACGCCAGCGGCACGCCCAGCAGGCAGGCGCCGACCATGCCGCCGAGCCCGACCAGCATCGTGTTCCTGAGCGCGCCCAGATAGTACGGGTGGGTCAGCACCTTGACATAGCCGGAAAACGAGATCGACCCCGACTCGGGATCGAAGAATCCGAGGAGCAACACCTGCATGATCGGCCAGATAAGCACCAGTCCGACAATCGCCAGAGCGACCGCCATGACGACCGACCAGAAATCGATCCTGAAACTTCCCCGCATTTTTGCAGGCCGGCAGGATTCCGCCGCTCTCATTGCAGCAGCGCTCCGGTAACACCGGGGGCGAAGTACAAAAAGTCTTCAGCGCGCACCCCCAGTTGCACCGGGTCGCCCGGCTTGAGCGCGATCATCACGGCGCTGGGTTCAGTCAGGGCATCAAGCAAGCCGTGGCCGGCTACCTCAATGGTGAGTTGCAACTCGCGTCCGGTAAACATCGCCTGGCGGACGACCCCCCCGAGGCGCACACCCGGCTCTGAAACGGCTTCGTTGACCAGTATTCTCTCCGGGCGTATCGAGGCGACCAGGCCTTCGGCGTCCTGACTCCGCACCGACTTCGGCACCTCGAGCGGCTGTCCCAGAACGAGTGGCTGCCCCGCCGCATCGAGCACGACGGGAATGAAGTTGTTGCTGCCGACAAAGGTCGCCACAAACCGGTTTGCAGGACGGTTGTAGACAATCCAGGGGGTCCCTACCTGCTGCACCACGCCGTCGTGCATCACGCAAACCTGATCGGAAATTGAAAGAGCCTCTTCCTGATCGTGTGTCACATAAACAGTGGTGATATCCAGTGTCTGCTGCAGCGTACGAATATCCCGCCGGAGCTCGACGCGCAGCTTGGCATCGAGGTTGGACAGCGGTTCATCCATCAACAGCACCTTGGGCCGAATCACCAGCGCGCGCGCCAGTCCCACGCGTTGCTGCTGGCCGCCGCTGAGCTGGTGCGGCATCCGCTGAGCGTGCTGATCGAGCTGCACCGTCCCCAGAATGGCACCGACACGCTCGCGGATCTCGGCCGCCGGCACGTTCTGCTGTACCAGGCCAAAGGCGACATTGTCGAAAACGCTCAGATGCGGAAAAACGGCGTAGTCCTGAAACACCATGCCCACGTTGCGCTTGTTGGCGCCCAAATGGCTGATCGACTGCCCCTCCAGCAGGATTTCTCCGGCATCCTGCTGGTGAAACCCGGCGATGGCCCGGAGCAGCGTCGTCTTGCCGCAACCGCTCGGACCAAGCAGCGTAAAGAACGCTCCACGGTCGATGCTGAGACTGACGTCTTTCAGAGCGACGTGGCTGCCATAAGCCTTCTTGATGTTCTTTAGCTGAACGTGGGACATGGCAAACTTCCAGGAGATCGATCGACAGGCTACTTCTTGTTCAACAACAGATCGTTCCACTTGGCCAGAATGCGCGTGCGGTTGGCACCGGCCCAGTCGTCGTCGTACTTGACGACCTTCAGCTTGCTCAACGGCGTCAGCGCGCTCTTGGTGACGACATCGCTGCGAACCGGGCGCCGTCCCACGGAATCCAGGATTTCCTGCGCCTCCTTCGACAGCATGAAGTTGATGAAGGCCTTGCCGCCTTCGGCATTGATCGGGTTGGCCATCAGCGCCATCACGTCGGCGATGGCCGAGGTGCCATCAGCGGGGTAAACCAGATCGACCGGGCCGCCGCCAACCTTGTACCTGAGCAGCGTATCTTCGTTGGACAGGCCGACGGAAGCCTCGCCATCGTTGACGAACTTCGACACCGCACCCGAACTGGCGGAAAGCACGGAGTTGTTCAGGATCTTCGTATAGATATCCCAGCCCTTTTCTTCGCCGAAGATCTGGAGAATCAGGGCGAGCTGAATGTAGGCCGATCCGGACTTGTCGGGACGGCCTGCCGAAATCTTGCCCTTGTAGATGGGGTTGCCCAGATCAATCCAGGTCTTCGGATACTGTGCGGGGGTCAGCAGTTTGGTGTTGACCCCGAAAGCGGTCGCCACCGCGGTAAACGGCACAGCCGCGTCGTTCACCTTGAAGGTGTCGGCCAGGTACTTGACGTTCTCGGGCACGTATTTGGCAAACAGCTTGCTATTGGCTTCGACCACATCGGTCGAGACGCTGAACAGCACGTCGGCCGTCTTGCGGCCGGCTTCCGCCTTCAGCCGGTTGATCAGATCGCCCGATCCGCCCTTGATCAGTTCCACCTTGATCTTGGTCGCCTTTTCGAACGCCGGAACCACATTGTCGATGAGGTCCTGAGGCGCCGCCGAATAGATGGTCACTTTCTCCTGCGCCATCGCCGAACCCGCCAGAACTGCGCCGAGAGCCAGCGCCGCCGCGATTCTGCCCAATTGTTTCATTCAGATTCTCCTAGCAGTTCAAGAAAAACGAGTGCCGGAAAGGCACGCGCCTCATGGATCAACACAGCAATGGCATTCTACACATTGCGCCCCTGGCGGAGCCTGGGAAAATGCCACGAACCGTCGCCCGGAATCAGATCTTGACCCCCAGCGCATCAAGATCTTCAAGCAACCTGTCAATCGATCTGAAGTGCAGTGCGTGCATGCCGATGCGGCGGGCACCGTCCACGTTATGCAGGCTATCGTCGATGAACACACACCTGCCTGGTGTAACGGAATAGCGTTCGCACAACAGCCTGTAGATCGCCGGATCAGGCTTCATCAGCTTTTCCTCGCCGGAGACCAGGATTCCCTCGAACTCGTTGAGGAAGGGATTGAGCCGAACCGCCCGCGGAAACGTTTCGGTCGAAAAATTGGTCAATGCCAGCGTCCGGTAGCCCGCTGCGCGCAGTCTTCGCGTGAGTGCGACCGAATCCGCAAACGGCTCGGCAATACATTCCTCCCAGCGATCGAAGTACGCCTGCAGCAGATGCCGGTAGTGCGGAAACCTGGCGCCGTGCTGCGCAATGCCCTGCGCAAAGCTCTGCCCGGCATCATGCTGCGCATTCCAGGCACTGAAATCGACCTCATCAAGGAAACGTTCCAGCGCCGCTTCGTCAGCCAGCATCTTTCTGAACAACCAGCGAGGATTCCAGGGAATGAGGACATTGCCAATATCAAAGACAACCGTATCAATAGGCGGCATGGCGCAAACCAGGAAGTTGGAGGCTGGAAACGTGCCCGCAAGCCCCCGGGTGAAATCGCGATTTCTTCATCGGACTTCCCTTCAGCACAGAATCCTGCCAGAGGATTCCAGTCGTTGCTGTCATCCGGTGTGCCTGGCGCCGCCACCGACGACGATCCGGTCCACCATCATCGCCATCTCCCGGGTCGCAAGATGGGCAGATGGTAGTGCAACGCAGTTGCATTGGTCCTGTCGCCATCGCATTGATCCGCATCGTGTCACCGACGGTGGCTGGCAAAGACGGCTCACTGCCGGAACCGTTCACCTGGACTCGGCGTCGCAGCGCCAGGCGCGCGCCAGGGAAAGGCGTGGCAAGTCGGCGCATCTCGAAATCGCGCGAATTCCCATCGCAGACTACGTTGCGATGCTGCGGACTGCAAGCTCGCGCGGCCGCCATTGGGCGCATGCCCTGCCTTCGCTCGCAGCAATCTGGCAGCCGAACCCAGTGTCATGGCAAGCGGGACGGAGCATCGATATCGGGTCGAGCTGAGCTCGTCAGTGTGCGTCGCTGGCCGGTCGGCGACCTCCGCACTCGCGCGCCTCAGCGCGGCCGGCGCGGATCGGAAAAGAATTCCTGCATCAGGAAGGCTTCGAGTTCTGCGTTGTCGCCGGGGCGCGCGGAAATGACGACCAACTGATCCAGGCGCTCCGACCTCCAGCTGAAGTCACCCTGCACCTCGTCGCGAATTATCTCGATGATCCTGCGGATGATCGCATCGCGGATGTCGATGTTGTTTCCTTTGCGGACCTCGATCAAGTTCTTGGCACGACGGCCGATGTCCCTGTTCCAGCCGGTGAAGTAGAACTCCGCGTCGTCGTAGCTGATCCGTTTCAGCTGGAATACGCCACCGCCTGATTTCGGATCGTAGCCGAACGTCGTTTGCTGACTCTGGGCGAGATTGGCGGCGACGATGCGATCCCGGCGCTCGTTTGCGGTCTCGGCAGGCGGTGTGTTCGCTGTTGTCCCCGGTGCCGCGCTCGTCGTCGGGTCGCCGCGCGCGCGGCGGCGGGCCTCGATGTACGACGCAAGATCGCTTTCGGGCGGGCGAGGCGGTGTTGGTTCGGCAACGGTCGGCGGCGCGGGCGGTGGCAGTGGTTCGGCCCGCTGCAAGTCGGCCGCAAGGACCGGTGGCGGCGACGGGCGCGGCTTTGCCGTCGGCGGAGGTGGACGGCGGGCCGGCGGGTCGGCGGCACGTGGCGGTGGTGATGGCGGCGACGGGGAGGCTTTTGTCGGCGTCGGCGCCAGTCGTGTCACCAACACGGCGCGCGCTTCGCCGGGCTCGGTATCGTCGGACAAGTGGGGCGGTTGGGGCAGCCGCGGCGCCAAGAACCACAACATGGCGGCGTGAAACACGAGCGAGAGAAAAAACGTGACCCAGACGATGGGTATCGCGACGACGTCACGCCGGACGATTGGCGCATGAAGCCAGTTCTCGGAGTTGCTCAACGCAGGCGCCCGGAGACGTCGGGGGCAACGCTCCACGGGAAAGGTCGATCAGTCATCGGGGCGAATTGGGGGGGTGCGATCATGTGTCCGTACGGCGATAAACACGGTGCCGCGAACGGGTTTCGGCGACCCGCTGCGACCCGAGGATGGCCTTGCGTCGCAGCGGCTGGATGAATCGTGGCCGCAACGGTGCGTAGCTTTCAGCGGATGACCAGCAGGGCCTTGATCTTGGCGCGCACTTCAACCATGGCGGCAGCAGCGACGACGGCCTTCTTCTTCGCCCGGCGCGCCTGCCGGTCCGGCGACTTGACCTGGTCGGAAAGGATGGCGCTCTGCACGCCGTCGATCTCGGTCAGGACTTCGAACCGATGGCCCTTGATCTGCGAGGTCATCGGGCAGCACACCAAGAGACCCGTCTTGCGGTTGTAGCTGGCGGGACTGATGACCAAGGCGGGCCGTTGTCCGGCCTGCGCGTGACCGGCTTGCGGGTCGAGTTGCAGCCAAACGACTTCGCCCGCGTCCGGAACGTGGCGGCGGGTGGGCATCAGAGCGCTTCCTTGCCCAACGGCGGGCCGAAGTCCACCGCGCGGTGAACGTTCCTGGCAGTGATGCCGGCAACGAGCGCATCGAGATCGTATTCGACCCGGTCGTTCGCGTTGGCGCTTGTCGCGTGAGGATCGCTCGCGCGAGGAAATGCACGCCGTTCCGTCGCCTCAGCACGCGATGACATGGATTGCCAATCCCCCGCGCGCGGTTTCCTTGTACTTGCTGTTCATGTCGAGCCCGGTCTGGCGCATGGTGTCGATCACCTTGTCGAGCGAGACCCTGTGCGTGCCGTCGCCCCGCAGGGCGAGGCGGGAGGCGTTGATCGCCGTTACCGCCGCCATTGCGTTGCGCTCGATGCAGGGAACCTGGACGAGGCCTCCCACCGGATCGCACGTCAGGCCAAGGTTGTGCTCCATCGCGATCTCGGCCGCGTTCTCGACCTGCTCCGGAGTGCCGCCCATGACCTCGGTCAGGGCGCCGGCCGCCATGGAGCAGGCAACGCCGACCTCGCCCTGGCAACCGACCTCGGCGCCCGAGATCGAGGCATTGATCTTGTACAGCAGTCCGATGGCGCCGGCAGTCAGCAGGTACCGCACGACCCCGTCTTCCCCGAAAGTCGGGCAATACCTGCGGTAGAAGTGCAGCACGGCCGGGATGATTCCCGCAGCGCCATTGGTCGGCGCGGTCACGACTCGGCCACCCGCCGCATTCTCCTCGCCGACTGCCAGCGCATAGAGAGCGACCCAGTCCATCGGCTGCAGCGGATCCGACGACGTGCCCAGATCCGCCTTGAGCTTGCGATGGAGACCGGGGGCGCGGCGCTTGACTGCGAGCCCGCCGGGCAGGGTGCCTTCGCGTTCACAACCGCGTGTCACGCAGGCTTCCATCGTGTGCCAGATCTTCAGGAGTCCTTCACGCGTCTGTTTCTCGCTGCGCCAACAGGTCTCGTTTTCGAGCATCAGCGAAGAGATGCTGAAGCCGTGCTGCTTGCACAGGCGCAGCATCCTGTCGCAACTGCTGATCGGGTACTTGGCCGGTGCCAGGCTCCCGCCGACAGGGTCGCCCGGATGCGTGTCACCGCTGACGACGAAGCCGCCGCCGACCGAGTAGTAGGTGCGCTGCAGAAGTTCGCTGTCATTGCCGGCATAGGCGTGGAACCGCATGCCGTTCGGGTGCGTCGGCAGGGCCTGGTGCGCGTGGAAAACCAGATCGGCCGCGCATTCGAACGCTATGGTCATGTCGCCATTCAAGTGCAGGCGCTTCCGCCTTGCGATGCGTTCCAGGTGCGCTTCGATGGCGTCGACATCGACGGTATCCGGCGCATGGCCCTCGAGGCCCAGCAGGACGGCCTTGTCGCTGCCATGGCCCTTGCCGGTCGCGCCCAGCGATCCGTAGAACTCGCATCTGACGCGGGTGGTTCGCTCCAGCAAACCGTTCTCGCGAAGGTGCTTGACGAAACGCCCGGCCGCCCGCATCGGCCCCACCGTATGCGAACTGCTGGGGCCGATGCCTATGGAAAACATGTCGAAAACGCTGAGCGCCAAGGCGGAATCCGTGAGTCCAGGAAGTGGAAGGGGTGCGATCGGCGCGAGGTGCCGGTGGGAAGCGAGCCGATGCCTTGCCGAGCGGTACTCTGCGATGGTCCGACTAACCGAAGCCCCGGTCAACATCGACAGTGGACTCTACGCCAAAGCTGACGTCGATTCGGCCGACTTTGCCGGAATCGGAGTCGCCTGCTCACGGCAAGCGGTCCACTCCGAAGGCGCGCCGCCCTGCGATCCGCTTGCCACCCGTCAGTTTGCGGGGCGCGAGAGGCCTGACCGTTTCCTGACACGCGGTAATTCCCGCCGCTGTTGAAGTCGAGCAACATGCGGCCCTCGTCCAGTCCGCCGACCCCGAAGATGGCGAAGTCCGCCTTGAAGTGCGCGTAGAAAGCCGCCGCGGGCTTCCCGATGATGTCTCGGTCGTGACGACGACAGGTCCCGCCGGTCAACGTGATCTCGATGTCCTGGTTGCTTTTCCCGGCGTTGACAAGCGACGCGCTGCCCTGGAACGCAAGCTGCCCGACATTGACGGCGGGTCGCCAGGGATATCGGGAAGATCTCTATTTTCCGGTCGGAAAGCGAACAAGGAACCGATACTGCCCGGAGGCTGGTAAACTGTCGAACTTTTCGAGGATATGCGCCGTGATCGAAATCATGCAGTGCCTGAAGAAATACGGTCAGCGGCTCGATTTGGAGATTGCCAAAGAGATGGGCGTGCCGCTTGCGATGGTGCGCCAGCGGCTTGCCGACCTGGCCGCGACCGGGGCAGTCATCATGTGCAATTTGACGCGCTTCGAGAACGGCAAGAGGATCGACGCGTGGCAATGCCGCGTGTCGGGGTATGTCCCGCCTCTGGCTCCCGGTCGAAAGTCAAAGCCTACGTCGTAGGCCGCCGGTCGTCGCCGAAGCCACCGCAGCGGCGCTGTGACCGCAGGCGAATCCGCGCGGTTCGCCGTTGGCTTCGCTGCAGCGTGGCTCGGGTGAACGCGCTTTTTCCGGCGCCGGGTGCCCCTATCGCGCTGCGTTCCTGAACCACGTCAGGCCGTCCTCGGTCCTGGCCCGAGGCCGGTACTCGCAGCCCACCCAGCCCGCGTATCCGAGTTTGTCGAGCAGGCGGCAGAGGTAGGGGTAATTCACCTCGCCATCGTCCGGTTCGTGACGTTCGGGAACGCTGGCGATCTGGATGTGGCCGATGTTCCTGATGTACTTCTGCAGCTTGACCGCCAGATCGCCCTCGGTGATCTGGGCGTGATAGAGGTCCATCTGCACTTTGATGTTGGGTTCGCCCACGGCCTCGCAGACGGCATGCGCCTCGGCCTGGGTGTTGAGGAAATAACCCGGCATGTCGCGGGTATTGATCGGCTCGATGACCAGGGTCCGGCCATGCCTGGCGAGTTCGAGGGCGGTGTAGCGCAGGTTCTCGATGTAGACGAGGCGATGCTTCTCCCGTTCGGCATCGGCCGGCAGCAACCCTGCCATGGCGTGCAGGCACGGCGTGTCCAACGCCCGTGCGTATTCGATCGCAACGGCGACGCCGGCGCGGAAATCGGCTTCCCGGCCGGGCAGGGACGCGATGCCGCGCTCCCCGGCCGCCCAGTTTCCGGGCGGCAGGTTGAACAGCACATTCTCGAGGGCATTGTCCTTCAGCAGGCGCTCCGCTTCCTGCGCCGGCAGCTCGTAGGGAAAGAGAAATTCGACGCCCCGGAATCCGGCCTTCGCCGCAGCGGCGAAGCGCTCGGCAAAGGGGACTTCGGTGAACATCATGGTCAGGTTGGCGGCGAATTTTGGCATGGCGATCCTTTCGCGCTCAGGGGTGACACTGTACTCGTGGCAATCTGTCCCAGGCCTTGAGGAAGAAGTCCGGGGTGCCGAAATTGCCCGACTTGAGCGCCAGGGCCAGGGGGCAGTCGACGGGGGTCCCGGTGATGGCGGTGGTCCAGGGCACGCCGGGGTCGATCTCCGGGCCGATACGCAGCCCGTGGATTCCCAGGGCCTTGACCACCGCGCCGGCGGTCTCGCCGCCGGCCACGATCAATTGGCCGACGCCCGAATGGACCAGGCCCTTGGCGATGGCGGCCAGGGCGACTTCCACCAGGCTGCCCGCTCTCTCGGCACCCAGCTTCGACTGTACCGCCTTGACGGATTCGGGGCTCGCGGTGGCGTAGACGAGAACCGCACCGGCATCGAGGTGTTTCGCCGCCCAATCGAGCGCAGCGCCCACGACATCGTGGCCGCGGGCCAGGTCGAAGGGATCCACGTTGAACGCGGGGTGCCGGGCACGCATGGCCGCCACCTGTCCCTGCGTTGCGATCGAACAGCTGCCGGAGACAACAGCGCGCCGCCCGCCGGTCACAGGCAGCGCATCGGCGACGAAGTCGTCGGCCAGCAGACCCGCGCGGCGGAAGTTCTGCGGCAGGCCAAGCGCTACACCCGAGCCGGCGGTTACCAACGGCAGAGCGGCACAGGCTGCACCGATGGCCATCAGGTCGGCGTCGGAAATCGCGTCGACGACTGCCAGGTTGCAGCCGGCGCTCTTGAGCGCGGCAAAGCGCTCGCGGATGGCAGTGTCACCCCTGGCGACCGTTGCCTGCTCAACCAGTCCGACCTGGCCCTTCACCTGCTGCTGCAGCACGCGGACCAGGTTGGCGTCGGTCATCGGCGTCAGTGGATGACTGCGCATGCCGGATTCCGACAACAGCGCGTCGCCGACGAAGAGATGGCCTTTGTAGATGGTGCGGCCGTTGGCCGGGAATGCGGGACAGGCGATGGAAAAGTCGGCATCGAGCTCCGCCATCAGCGCCTCGGCAACCGGGCCGATGTTGCCCCGCGGCGTCGAGTCGAAGGTGGAGCAATATTTGAAGTAGATCTGCCGTGCGCCCTCGGCACGCAGCCAGCGCAGCGCCTCCAGCGATTCGGCCACGGCGATCTCCGCCGCCGCGGTGCGCGACTTCAACGCAATCACCACGGCGTCGATGCCGTCCGGCAGCGGGCCCGCGGGCACGCCGATCATCTGTACCGTCCGCATGCCAGCCTTCACCAGCATGCCTGCGAGATCGGTGCCGCCGGTGAAATCGTCGGCGATGGCGCCTATCAGCAAGGCCACGGCGTCATCCCTTCACCGCGCCCGCCGACATCCCCTTGATGAACTTCTCGGAGAAGAACATGTAGAGCGCCAGCACCGGAATGATCGAGATCACCAGTCCGGCCGCCATGTGGCCCAGGTCTTCATAGACATCGCCGACGAACTTCATCACGCCCAGCGGCAAGGTGCGCTTGGACTCGTCCTGGATGAAGATGACCGCGAAGATGAATTCGTTCCACAGCGCGACAAAGTTGACGATGAGAATCGTGCTGATGGCAGGCGTGGCGATGGGCATCATGATTCTCCAGAAGATCTTCCACTCGCTGCACCCGTCCATCCGGGCCGCTTCGCTCAACTCGCGCGGAATCTGAGCGAAGAAGCTGCGCAGGATGTAGATCGCCATCGGCAGCTGCACTGCGACGTACACCAGGGCCAGACCGGTCAGGGTATTGATCAGACCGTACTTGACCAGCAGCTGGAACAGCGGAATCAGCAACACCTGGGCGGGAAGCATGATCGAGGCGAAAATGGCCAGGAACAGGAACTCCGAGCCGCGGAAGGGCATGCGAGCGAAGGCATAGGCGGCCATCGAACCCACCAGGATCAGCACGACGATCGCCAGGCCCACCGCGTAGCCGCTGTTGATGAAGTACTGGGAGTAGTTGGAGGTGACCCACACGTCGACGTAGTTGGCCCAACGCGGATCCAGAGGGATCGAGTAGGGGGATTTCCGGATGGTCGCCGTATCCTTGAGCGACATCGTGAACACCCACGCCAGCGGCGAGAACGTAAACAACGTATAGCCCAGCATCAGCAGGGTCTCGGCCACTCGCGCCGACAGCCCGCCGCGTCGCTGGGATTTGCTGAGCCAGTGCATCGTCATCCGTCCTTCGTCGTGTCGTTCAGTACTGCAGCGCGTCTTTTTTCTGCATCGCGCGGGTCACCAGAATCGAGATGAGCAGGATGATGACGAACCACATCGTGGCCATCGCGCTGGGATAGCCCTTTTCGAAGGTGTTCCAGTAGAAGGCCCGCTTGACGGTATACGTTGCCACCGTCTCGGTGGCCCACATCGGGCCGCCCTGCGTCGTCGACCAGATCAGGTCGAAGACCTTCATCTTGCCGATGAAGCACAGAATCATCAGGTTGACGATGACCGGCGTGATCAGTGGAACGATCACACGCCTGAGCACCTGCCAGCGATTGGCGCCATCCAGCTTGGCCGCTTCGATCAGGTCCTTGGGGATCGAGGAGACCGCGGCCAGCAGGATGATCATGTTGAACCCGATCCAGGTCCAGGTGGTGACCAGGATGAGCGCAGGCAATGCGGTGTCGGGATGGCCAAGCCACGCCCGCATCCAGCGCTCGAGGCCGATGGTCTTCAGGATCTGGTTGAGCGCACCCCACTCGGAGTTGTAGATCCAGGCCCAGATGATGCCGACGACGATCTGCGGCAGCAGCACCGGCATGAACCAGAGCACCCGCATCAGCTTGGTCATCCGGGTGCCGCGTTGCAGATACAGCGCCAGCAGCAATCCGGCCGGAATTTCGAGGACGGGCGAGGTCGTCGCCCAGATCAGGGTGTTGCGGGCCGACCGCCAGAACACCGCGTCGTCGATGACCGCCCGGTAGTTGTCCCATCCGACAAACTGGTAGGTGGCTTCGCCGCCCAGAATGTCCACCTTGAAAAAGCTGAAGGCCAGGCTCTGGAGCAACGGAAAAACGATGAGCAGCAGATAGAACAGCAAGGCAGGAGCGAGAAACAGGGCCGCCGTGTTGAGATACTTGAGCCGCTTTCGGTTCCATCCCGGTTTCACGTGCTTCTCCTCCTGCCTTGGCGATGCTGCGCCCTACTTCTTCAGCTTGGCCCGGGCTTCTTCCATCTGCTTCACCATGGCGTCAGCCGTCATGTGGCCGGCAACCAGCGCCGTGGAAGTCTTGAAGAAAACGTCGCGATAGGTCGAGTCCATGCCGAGTTCCATCGGTCCGGGCAGCAGCTTAAGCCCCTTGGTGGCATCGCCCAGCATCTTGAAATACGGGTCGTTGATGGCCTTGGCATCGGCCTTGATCCCGGTTTGTCCCTTCACCTTGTCCATCCACATCGCGGCCATGTCCGGCGTCGCCATCATGCCGAGCAGTTCGGCCGCCTTTTGCGGGTTCTTGCTCTTGGCATTCACGCCGTAGGAGCCCCCGACCTGCATATAGCTCAAGTCATTGCCCTTGCCGCCTTTCACTGTCGGGAAGTCCATTACTCCCAGCGGGAAGTCCGCCGCCATGCCTCCCTTCTCGACCGGAACGAAGGCCCGGCCCCCGAAGAACGTCCGCATCGGGAACATCGCGTACTTGCCGCCAAAGAACAGGCCGTGACTCTCGCCCAGCTTGATGGACGAGACACCCTGCGAATAGGCGCCGGCCTTCACCAGATCCTCCACGTACTTCAGTCCGGCGACGACGTCGGGGTCGGTCCACGCTGTCTTTCCGGTCGGGATGCCTTGCCATTTTTCCTGTCCGAGGAAACGCAGCAGAATCGATTCGGTCACCAGGCTGCCCGCCCAGTCACGGTCCATCGTGCCGGCTGAAAAAGGCGTCACGCCTGCCGCCTTCGTCTTTGCCACGATGTCCTTGAGCACGTCGCCGTCGATCCGGCCGTCGGCAGGAATGGTCACGCCCGCCTTCTTCATGATGTCCTTGTTGTAGTACAGGACCGGCATGTAGGCCTCGAGCGGCAACAAGTAGGTCATGTTGCCCTTCTTGGCAAAGGGGTGCGCCCAGGCCTCGATGAACGGGTCGACCTGCTTCGAGATGTCGTACATGAAGCCGTTGTCGACAAAGGGCGGGAACGCACCCGTGATCGCCGGCTCCAGGTAGAAGATGTCCGGTCCCGATCCCGCCTGGAACGACGTGGTGAGTGCGGTGATCAATTGCGGCTTCTGATACCACACCACCTCCACCTCGAATCCCGGGTTCCTGTCCTTGAAGCGCTTGACCGCTTCCATGACGAAATCCTTCTTGTTCTGTTCATCCGCCCAGTGGCTCCAGAGGGTGATCTTTTCTGCTGCTGCCGCCATCGGCGCTGCCAGCGCGAAGGCGAAGAACGCCATCGCCGCCATTGCCAAGCGCGCACCGAGTCGTCCGGCAAACCTGTTTTCTTGGTTCATTTTTCCCATGCCTCCATCGCTTGTTGATCAAACCGCGGGGCTTTTCATCGCCTCGCCCTTCTTCCATCGCCTTTCGGGCCGCGCCCGGAAACTGCGTCAGCGACGTTCGGCCCTCCTCGGTCAGGCTTGTTGCACGAACCTCCCGACGGCCTTCTGCGTAACCGCGTCAAAGAAATGAACCTTGTCCATGTCGAATGCCAGGCGGTGCTGCGCCATCACGCGCGCCGAGCTTTCCGGTGCGACGCGCGCCACGAAGCCGTCGCCGTTGAGGCTGAAATAGATGTAGCTCTCCGATCCCATGGGTTCGACCACGTCGACATGCACGTCCAGTGACCACTCCGGGTGCGCAGCAAGAAAGGCGGTGTCGTCATGGATCGTGTCGGGACGGATGCCGACGATGACGTCCTTGTCCGCGTAAGGCAGCAATCGGGTCCGGTAGGACAAGGACACCGGCAGAAGAAAACCCGGAGCGGACAACAGCAGCTGCCCGGCTTGCTCCACCAGGCGCACGGACAGAAAATTCATGGCGGGAGAACCGATGAATTTGGCGACAAACAGGTTGGCCGGCTCGTTGTAGAGACGCATCGGCGTGTCGACCTGCTGGATGAAGCCGTCTTTCATGACGACGATACGGTCCCCCATCGTCATGGCCTCCGTCTGGTCATGCGTCACATAGACCACGGTCGCTTCCAGGCGATGGCGCAGCTTCGCGATCTCTGACCGCATCTGCACCCGCAGGTTGGCGTCCAGGTTCGAAAGCGGCTCATCCATCAGGAACACCTGCGGCTCGCGCACGATCGCCCGCCCGAGCGCCACGCGCTGGCGCTGGCCGCCGGACAGCTCTTTCGGTTTTCGCTCCAGCAGGTGATCGATGCGCAGGATGTCGGCGGCCTCGCGCACCCTCCGGTCGATCTCTGCCTTGGGGAACTTTCGCAGTTGCAGGCCGAACGCCATGTTCTCGAACACCGACATGTGCGGATACAGCGCGTAACTCTGGAACACCATGGCGATGTCGCGGTCCTTCGACTCCACGTCGTTCACCAGGCGGCCGTTGATGTACATCTCGCCGGCGGAAGCGTCCTCGAGCCCGGCGATCATGCGCAAGGTGGTCGTCTTTCCGCATCCCGACGGTCCGACCAGCACGATGAATTCCTTGTCCTGAATGGTCAGGTTGAAATCCTCGACCACGGTAGTGACGCCGTACTGCTTCATCACGTTCCGAAAGACGAGCTCAGCCATTTCTCAGGACCTCGGCGGCACGTTCGAAACCGCACTGACCGCTGGTAAGGACGGGAATGCCGAACTCGGCCAGCGGATCGGGGTGACTCAACAGGAAAACGGTCATCGAAAGTTGCGCCAGCACCACCGAGTCGATTTTCTCGGATTGCTGGTGGACGCGAATCGCCTGCGCCAGCAATTCGTTGTGTTCCTGCACGTCGCCCTTCGCCAGGCGATGCCAGGCGGCCTCGACGGTTACGCCCGCAAAATCAACGGACGTCCTGAGTTCTTCGGCTGTTTCGTGCAGCAGCGCCCGGGTGCTGGCAACGGTCGGTCCATGGGTTGCGATCACCAGCGTCTTGCCGCCGTGCCTCACGGCGCGCTCCATCAGGGGGCGGTCGATCTGGATGACGGCGACGCCGTACGGCTTCATCGCCTCCATCACCGCCGGGTACGAGCGATTCATCGTCGAGCAGGTGATCAGAATCGCATCCACGTTGCCGAGTTCGACGAGATCACGGGCGTAGCGGACAAAGGCGTCGATATTGGATGGCGGCGGCGTCGGCAGTCCGCGCTGGTGGGCTTCCATGAAGTTGATCTGCACGGCCTCATTGCCGACGTTGATGAGGTGCACGCCGGGGACAAATCGCCGCCCGAAGTAGTTCGCCCAGGGGGTAACCCAGGAGGAACCGTTGAGCAAACCGAGCCTCTTGCCGACGAACTCCGGCTCGCCCTGCGTTTCGGGCGCGGTATGCGCCACGCCCGTCAGGCGCAGCGTCTCGGCGAACCAGCGGATGGGGTCGGAAGGGAAGGTCATTTCAGTGCCCCGCCCTTGGCCTTGATCGCCTTCCTGGCGGCAACGGCGATGTCTTCCGGCTGCATGCCGTGATGGGTGAAGAGCTCCTTGATGCCGCCGCTGTCCGCCCAGCGGTCACGCACTCCGATGCGTTGCACGGGCACCGGACACGCCTCGCCGAGCACTTCCAGGACCGCCGCGCCGAAGCCGCCGTTGATGGTGGCGTTTTCCGCGGTGACGGCGCAGCCGGTGCGGGCAGCGCTGGCGGCAATCAACTCGCGGTCGATGGGCTTGATCGAGCCCAGGTGCACGACGTCGGCAGTGATCCCTTCGGCGGCCAGCAAGTCGGCTGCGTTGAGGCAGAAGGTGGTCATGATGCCGGTGGAGTACAGCGTCACGTCGCGGCCTTCGCGCAGGAGAACTCCCTTCCCCCACTCGAACTTGTGATCCGCGCCGAAGATCGGCGGCATCGCCAGGCGCGCGATGCGGAAATAGACCGGGCCATGCACTTCTGCGGCAGCGCGCATGATGGCGCGCAAATCGGCGGCGTCGGCGGGGTCGGCCACGCGCATGTTGGGCAGCGCGCGCATGACCGCGATGTCCTCGATGCAGTTGTGCGACGCGCCGGCACGGCTGGTGGGAAGTCCCACATACGAACCGGGAATCTTCACGTTCAGGTTGGGAAAGCAGATCGAAATGGCGATCTGGTCCAGCGCGCGTCGCGTCGCGAAAACCGCGAACGTCGAAGGGAAGGGCATGAAACCGCTCAACGCCAGCCCGGCGGAAATGCCGAACAGATTCTGCTCGGCGATTCCCACCTGGATGAATCGCTGCGGATAGGCCTGCTTGAACATCGTCGCCTTCGACGAGGTGTGCAGATCGGCATCCAGCGTGATCATCTTCGGGTACTGGCGTCCCAACTCCACCAGCGTCTGCCCGAAGGCATCCCGCATCTCGACTGCAGTCCCGCGTGCGTCATTCGCCGCCATAAAAGTCCTCCTTCACTTCCGGTTCCCCCAGTTTGCTGTAGCCAAGTTCAGGGCGGCCATAGGTGCGGGCGAGTTCCTTGAGCATCGCATCGGCAGTGGCAGGATCGGGAGCGTGCGTATGCCACTTGTAATTGAACTCCGCCATCGCGACGCCCTTGCCCTTGACGGTATGCGCAATGACGACGATCGGCTTGCCGCGCGGCATGACCCAGCGTGCGCGGTGGAAGGCGTCCGCGAGCGCTGCAAGGTCATGGCCATCGACTTCGATCACATCCCAGCCAAAGGCGCGCCACTTGTCGGCGAACGGCTCGATCGCCATTTCGTCCCAGACGAAGCCCTTGGCCATGACCTTGTTGTAATCGACGACGGCGATCAGGTTGTCGAGGTGATAGTGCGCGGCCGACATCGCCGCTTCCCAGACGTTGCCCTCGTTGGTTTCGCCGTCACCGAGAATGCAGAAGACACGCCCGCGGGCGTTTTCCTTGAAGCGCATGCCCAGCGCCATGCCAACCGCGACCGACAGCCCCATCCCCAGGGGGCCACCCGATGCCTCGAGTCCCGGGGTGCGCGTCATGTCGGTGTGACCTTCGAAGCCACCCAGTTCGCAATAGGTGTAAACCTCGTCGATGGGGTAGTAGCCGCGCAACGCCAGGACCGCGTACAACGCCGGGGACCCGTGTGCTTTCGATAGCACGAGGCGATCGCGGCCATCCCAATCGGGCTCCCCGGGCTTAACACCCATCACCTGGAAGTACAGGGTGGACAGGAACTCGGCCATCGAGAACGACCCACCGATGTGCCCCCACTTGCCATAGGTGATCATCTCCACGCTCAGGCGGCGGATCTGATACGCCATCTCATCCAGTTCAGAGAGCTTTTCGGGGGAGAGTTGCACAGGAGCCTCGCGTGGTTTCTCAAAACGGAAAACAGATTCGTCCGGTTCGCGTATACTCCAATATATCCTGCAATATATCGAAAAGCAAGCATCATGAATACTGTAATCGCTGGCCGGGACTGAGCCCGTGCTAACCTATCAGCGCCAAAGACAGTCTCTCCGCGCAGGAAGCAGAGCCATGGGCAAAGAATCGGCCACCTACCAGCAGCAAACGTACGACTATGTGCGCGGGCAGATCATCAATCTGGGCTTCAAGCCCGGCGAGTTCATCAACGACGCGCAGATCGCCGAGAGACTGAGCATCAGCCGGACACCGGTGCGCGAAGCCTTCCAGCGTTTGGAGAAAGAGGGGCTGCTGGTCAACGAGGCGCGCAAGGGATGGCGCGTCTATATGCTCGAGCTGGCGGACATCTACGAGATCTTCGACCTCAAGATCGCCATCGAGGGAATGGTTGTCCGCAAGGCCGCCGAATGTACCGACAAGGCGCTGCGCAAGGACCTTGCCGGTGCACTGGCGGACATGAAATCCGCCGTCGAAAACGACGACCCCGACGCCTGGCTCCAGGCGGACATCCACCTGCACAACGTCCTTTTTCTGATGGCGAGCAACGAACGCGCAGAGCAAGTCATCAAGAATCTCAATGATCAGTGGCATCGCATCCGCCTGGGTTACGTTGCCCTCCAAGGCCGCACCGAGAAGTCCATCGGCGAACATGCAGACTTTGTCCGCAGCGTGCTGTCCGGGGACGCGGAGAAAGCTGAAATGCAGATGCGCGAACACCTGGCGCGCGTGCGTGACGATCTGATTCAGCTGGTCAAGAGACTCGTCCTGCCCTTCAGCAACAGCGGGTTCTGAAGCCGCTGCGAACCGCGTGGCCCAGGGCAACACAGGCGGTGCCGCTGCCCGGGCGCCGTTTCCCGGTCGGCGGCTCGCGGTCTGAATCGAGGGCCGTCGGAACAGCGGACGGGCGCAGGCCGTCCGACGGGATGTACACTTGTACGCGGCGCGGCGCGGCCTTACCATCCTCCCTGCTGCATTCCGCGATCCACGATCGCCCCCAACGAGGAGAGCTGCATGTCGATGATCCGTACGTCCCTGCTGCTGGCGGCTGCCGGCCTGATGGTTGCCACCCCGGCCAGCGCCGGCGAAGTCGAAGTTCTGCACTGGTGGACCTCGGGCGGCGAAGCCAAGGCTGCCGCCGAACTCAAGGCGACGATGCAGAAGAAGGGCCACACGTGGAAAGACTTTGCCGTCGCGGGCGGAGGTGGCGACGCGGCGATGACGGTGCTCAAATCGCGGGTGGTGTCGGGCAACGCGCCGGCGGCCGCGCAGATCAAGGGTCCGTCGATCCAGGAATGGGCGCGCGAAGGCGTGCTCGCCAACATGGACCCGGTGGCCAAGGCCGAGAAGTGGGACGCCCTGCTGCCCAAGGCCATCGCCGACGGACTGAAGTACAAGGGCAACTACGTGGCGGCCCCGGTCAACGTCCACCGCGTCAACTGGCTGTGGGCCAATCCGGAAGCGTTCAGCAAGGCAGGCGCCAAGGTTCCCACGACCTGGGACGAGTTCTTCGTCGCGGCCGAGGCACTGAAGAAGGCCGGCATCATTCCGGTCGCGCACGGCGGCCAGAACTGGCAGGACTTCACGACCTTCGAGTCCGTCGCGCTCGGCGTCGGCGGTGCCGAGTTCTACCGCAAGGCACTGGTGCAGCTCGACCCGGCGTCGCTCAAGAGCCCGACGATGCTGAAAGCGCTCGAGACCTTCAAGAAGGTGAAGGGCTACACCGACAAGAACGCACCGGGCCGCGACTGGAACCTCGCCACCGCGATGGTGATCAAGGGCGAGGCCGGCATGCAGCTGATGGGCGACTGGGCCAAGGGCGAATTCATCGCCGCCGGCAAGGTGCCGGGCAAGGACTTCGTCTGCGCCGCAGCACCCGGCACTGCCAAGGCCTACACGTTCAACGTCGACAGCTTCGTGCTCTTCAAGCTGAAGGACGCCGGCAACCAGAAGGCGCAGCAGGACCTCGCCGTCGCGATCATGTCGCCCGAGTTCCAGGAGGTGTTCAACCTCAACAAGGGCTCGATCCCGGTGCGCCTGAACATGAACCTCGACAAGTTCGACGCTTGCGCGAAATTGTCGGCGACGGACTTCGTGGCGACGTCCAAGAGCGGCGGGCTGGTTCCCTCGATCGCGCATGGCATGGCCATTCCCTCGGCCATCGAAGGCGCCATCAAGGACGTCGTCTCGCAGTTCTGGAACGACGACAAGATGACCGCCGCCGCCGCGATGGACAAGCTTGCCGCCGCTGCAAAGGCGAAGTGACGTGGTGACGGCGGGGGCTGCTGAAGCGGGCCCCGCTGCCGGGTCGGCGCCGCCGTTCGCGGCGCGCCTGGCGCGCTGGGCGCCGAAGCTGGTGCTGGCACCCTCGTTTGTCGTCGCCTTCCTGTTCATCTACGGCCTCATCGCCTGGAACGGCTATCTGTCGCTGTCGGCCTCGCGGCTGCTGCCCAACTACGAGTTCGTCGGCTTCGAGCAGTACGTGCGGCTGTTCGAGAGCGAGCGCTGGTGGGTGGCGCTCACCAACCTCGGCATCTTCGGCGGCCTCTTCATCGGCGTGCGGCATGGCCATCGGCCTGCTGCTCGCCATCCTGCTCGACCAGAAGATCCGCGCCGAAGGCGTGCTGCGCACGATCTACCTGTACCCGATGGCGCTGTCGCTTCATCGTCACCGGCACGGCGTGGAAGTGGATCCTGAATCCGGGCCTCGGCCTCGAGAAACTGGCGCACGAATGGGGCTTCGACCGGCTTCAGCTTCGACTGGCTGATCAACCCCGACCACGCGATCTACTGCGATCGCCATCGCCGGCGTCTGGCAGAGCGCCGGCTTCGTCATGGCGCTGTTCCTGGCCGGACTGCGCGGCATCGACGACTCGATCCTCAAGGCGGCGCAGATCGACGGCGCCAGCCTGCCCCGCATCTACTGGCGCATCATCATCCCCAGCCTGCGCCCGGTGTTCTTCTCGACGCTGATGGTGCTGTCGCACCTGGCGATCAAGAGCTTCGACCTGGTGATGGCGCTGACCGCCGGCGGCCCGGGCTTCGCCACCGACATGCCGGCGACGTTCATGTACGCGATGGCGTTTTCGCGCGGGCAGATCGGCCTGGGCGCCGCGTCGGCGCACGATCATGCTGGCCACGGTGGCGGCCATCGTCGTGCCCTATCTCTACTCCGAACTGCGGGTGCGCAAGTGAGTGCCGGCTGTCCGCGTTCGACTGGCAGCGCGCGCTGCTGTGGGCGGTGCTGCTGCTGTTCGCGGCCTGTTCTCCTGACTGCCGCTGTACGTGATGGTCGTCACCTCGCTCAAGGACATGGCGCAGATCCGCGACGGCAACCTGCTCTCGCTGCCCACGGCGCCGACGCTCACAGCCTGGGCCAAGGCCTGGCAGCAGCGCCTGCACCGGCATCGACTGCGGCGGCCTGAAGCCCTTCTTCATGAACTCGCTGCTGATGGTGCTGCCGGCGGTGCTGGTCTCCACGATGCTCGGCGCGCTCAACGGCTACGTGCTCAGCAAGTGGCGCTTCCGCGGCAGCGAGACGATGTTCGCCATGCTGCTGTTCGGCGTCTTCATGCCGATGCAGGTGGTGCTGCTGCCGATGAGCCAGGTGCTCGGCTGGCTCGGCATCGCCAACTCGATCTGGGGCCTGGTCCTGGTGCACGTGATCGCCGGCATGCCGTGCACGACGCTCTTCTTCCGCAACTACTACGTCGGCCTGCCCGACGAGCTGGTCAAGGCGGCGATGCTCGACGGCGCGGGTTTCTGGCGCATCTTCTGGCGCATCGTGCTGCCGCTGTCGACGCCGATCATGGTCGTGACGCTGATCTGGCAGTTCACCAACATCTGGAACGACTTCCTCTACGGCGTCGTGTTCTCGGGCGCCGACTGCAAGCCGATCACCGTCGGTCTGAACAACCTGGCCAACACGTCCAGCTCGGTCAAGGAATACAACGTGGACATGGCCGCGGCGATGATCGCCGGCGCTGCCCACGCTGTTCGTCTACGTCGTCGCCGGCAAGTACTTCGTCCGCGGGCTGACCGCCGGCGCGGTCAAGGGCTGACGCCGGGGCGCGCCGCGCGCTTCGCAGCACACCAGGAAAACCCGACATGGGCGCGCTTTCGATCCGCAACGTGCGGCGCAGCTACGGCGGTACCGACATCCTCAAGGGCATCGACATCGAGGTCGAGGCCGGCGAGTTCCTGATCCTCGTCGGCCCGTCGGGCTGCGGCAAGAGCACGCTGCTCAACATCATCGCCGGGCTCGACGTGCCCACGGCGGGCACCGTGCACATCGCGGGCCGCGACGTGACGCAGGCATTGCCGAAGGACCGCGACATCGCGATGGTGTTCCAGAGCTACGCGCTGTACCCGAACATGAACGTCGCGGGCAACATCAGCTTCGCGCTGGAGATGCGCAAGGTGCCCAAGGACGAGCGCGACGCCGCGGTCCAGCGCGTCGCGACGATGCTGCAGATCGAACATCTGCTCGACCGCAAGCCGGGACAGCTTTCGGGCGGCCAGCGCCAGCGCGTCGCGATGGGCCGGGCGCTGGCGCGCAATCCCGTGCTGTTCCTCTTCGACGAGCCGCTGTCCAACCTCGACGCCAAGTTGCGGGTGGAGATGCGCGCCGAGATCAAGCAGCTGCACCAGCGCCGCGCAGGTCACCACCGTCTACGTCACGCACGACCAGGTCGAGGCGATGACGCTCGGCGACCGCATTGCCGTGATGAAAGGGGGACTGATCGAGCAGCTAGGCACGCCGGACGACATCTACGACCGGCCAGCGACAAGGTTCGTCGCCGAATTCATCGGCTCTCCCGCGATGAACATGATCGCCGCCGAACGCACGCCGGCGGGCCTCGCGGCACGGGGCGCCGACCTTGCGCTTGACGAGAGCCAGCGGCAGGCGCTGGGGGCCGTCGGCGCCGGTCAGGTGCTCTACGGCCTGCGTCCCGAAGCGCTGTCGTTTGCGCGAGACGGGATTGCCGGGCACCGTGACCATGCTCGAACCGACGGGCCCGGAGACCTATGCGCTGGTCGCCACCCCGGTAGGCAAGTTGACGGCGCGCGCTCCCGGCCGGCTTCGGCACGAGGTCGGCGCGCGCGTGGCGCTGCACTGGGCGGCCGCCGATGCACACCTGTTCGACGCGGGCACCGGGCAACGCATCGCGTGAGCGCGACGGGCCGCCCCGAGCCCGAATACCGGAGCGCAAGCGCGAAGGTGGTCCAGTGCAAGGCAAGAGAACATGGGGAGATGCCGTGGGCGAAGCACCGAGGACGATCAGGAAATACCCGAATCGGCGGCTCTACGACGTGGCCAACAATGGCTACATCACGCTCGCGGACGTCAAGCAGATGGTGCTGGAAGGCATCGCCTTCCAGGTGGTCGACGCGAAATCCGGAAAGGATCTCACGCGCGCGATCCTGCTGCAGATCATTCTCGAGGAGGAATCGGGCGAAGCGCCGATGTTCACCTCGGAGATGCTGGCCCAGATCGTGCGTTTCCATGGCGCTGCCCAGCAAACGATGGTGGGCGCGTACATGGAGGAGAACGTCAACACGTTTCTGGGCATTCAGAAGAAGTTGCAGGAACAGGCGCAGCCGAGTCGTGGCGACAAGATGGCGCTGACGCCCGATCAGTGGAAGCAGTTCATGCAGTTGCAGGCCCCGGCCATGCAGGGGATGCTCGGCAATTTCCTCGAGCAAAGCGCCAAGCGGTTCATCGAGCGCAAGTGAACGCGACCGTTGGCGAGATGGCGCCAGGTCCGCAGGAGTGTCCGCGTTACTCAGAGCCTGTCGGCGACGCGGGCAAAGGACCTCTCGAGATGGCCGGTGATGACCTCGGCCAGGCGTGAGCCGTCGCGTGCCTCGAGCGCCGCAATCATCTGCTCGTGTTCGTGCACCGCGCTGGCCCAGGCGACCGGATCTTCGTTGCCGATGAAGCGGATCCGCTTCAGCCGGCCCTGGATCGACTGGTGTGTCGACGCGAGCTCGGCGTTGTCGGAGAGCTGCGCGAAGGACGAGTGGATCGCCTGGTTGCGGCGGTAGTACCCGGGACGGTTGCGCGCCGCGTAGTACTGCATCATCTCATCGTGCAGTCTGCGAACTTCGGCGATTCCCGCTTCGCTCGCGTTGCGGCAGGCGAGCCGCCCTGCCAGCGCCTCGAGGGCGGTCAGGACGTCCAGGAGGTCGCGGACATTTTTTGCCGTCAGCAGGCGGACGACGCCGCCGCGGCCGGGGACAAGATCGACCAGACCTTCGCTGGCCAGGAACTTGAGCGCCTCGCGCAGCGGTGTGCGCGATACACCGAGCGCCTGGCCGAGCTGGCCCTCGTGTATGCGCGTGCCGGGAGCGAGCTGGCCCTCGATGATCATGTCGCGAATGCGCTCGACGAGCGCGTCGTGGAGCGAGCGTCGTTTGAGCGGTTCGATCGCGGCTCCCGGGCGCGCCGCGACGACTTCGGGCGGTTCCCGTGTCCGCATCGGCTTGGTGGCGGCGTTCATGTTGCGGTTGACTTTAGCACATTTGCATGGCATCTTGCATAAAGTATGCTGCATACAGAATAATGCACTGACCGCCGCTGCCGATTTCAGGCAAGGCATGGAGGAATGAGGTGCCACCCGATACCCGCTCCGTCAAACCGCTGCCCACCCTGGCGCTGGCGATGGGCGATCCGGCCGGCATAGGCGCAGAGCTGACCGCCAAGGTGCTCGTGCTGCCCGAGGTGCTTGCGGCGGCAGACCTGGTCGTCATCGGCGATCGCCGGGTGCTCGAGGCAGGCGCCGAAATTGCCGGCGTCCCCGTCGACGTTGACCTGCGTCACGATTTCTCGGACCTCTCGCCTCGAGGCCGGCCGATCTTCGTCGATCTGGGGCACCTCGATCCGGCGACGGTCAAGCGCGCGGTCGCCGCGCGCGAGGGGGGCGCCTTCGCGCTCGCCAATTTTCGCGCGGCGCTCGAGCTCGCTGCCGCAGGTCGCGCGGACGCCGTCGTTTTCGCGCCTTTCAACAAATTCGCGATGCGTGCGGCGCATCCCGCCTACGAAGACGAGATCGGCTACTCGGCGGAAGTCCTCGGCATGGCCGGGCCGGCGAGCGAGTTCAATATCCTCGGGGGACTCTGGAATGCGCGGGTGACCTCGCATATACCGTTCGCCGACGTGGCGTCGCGCATCACCCGCGACGCCGTGCTGCAGGCTATCCGACTCACCGACCGCGCGATGCGCGACGCCGGCATCGCCATCCCGCGCATCGCGGTGGCCGGACTCAATCCGCACGCCGGCGACGGCGGCAATTTCGGCCGCGAGGAGATAGACGCCATCGGCCCGGCGGTCGAGGACGCAAGGCGCGAGGGCATCAACGCGCTGGGACCGTTCCCGGCCGACACCGTTTTCCTGCGCGCGCGCAACGGCGCGCTGGACGCCGTGGTCACGATGTATCACGACCAGGGCCAGATCGCGATGAAGCTCATGGGCTTCGAGCGCGGCGTAACGCTGCTGGGCGGCTTTCCGTTCCCGATCAGCACCCCAGCGCACGGCACCGCATACGATATCGCAGGGCAAGGCATCGCGCACACGGGCGCGACCCTCGCCGCCATTTTCCTGGCGACCAAGTTCGGGCAGCCCGGCGCCGGGCACCACGGGTGCCGCAAACAGCGGCGGCCCGATCCGCTGACAACGTCAACTCTGGAGGAGTGACCCCATGCTGAAGAATCGAAAGATCGGCCCCCTGGTCGCAGGCTTCATCGCCACTTTGCCCCTGGTCATCGGCGCGGGTGCCGCGGATGCCGCCTGGAAACCGACGCAGCCGATCGAGTTCATCGTGACGGCGGGTCCGGGAGGCGGCACCGACAACTTCGCCCGCGTCGTGCAATCGGTGATCACCAAGTACAAGCTGACCGATCAACCCGTGATCGTTCTGAACAAGGGCGGTGGCAGCGGTGCCGAGGGCTTCCTCTTTGGCAAGGGGGCGGTCGGGGACCCGCACAAGGTCACCTTCGGCACCAACAACGAGTACCTGCTGCCTCTGATCGCGAAGCTGGCGTGGAAGGGCGACGATCTGACGCCCATCGCGGCGATGGCCATGGACGAGTTCATTCTGTGGGTGAGCGCGAACTCCGAGTTCAAGGACGCGAAGTCCTACCTGGACGCGGTCAAGGCCAAACCGTCGACGTTCAAGATGGGGGGCAGCCAGTCCAAGGACACCGACCAGACACTGACCAGCCTGGTCAGTGCCGCCACCGGCACGAAGTTCCTCTATGTACCGTTCAAGAGCGGCAGCGAGGCCGCCGTGCAGCTTGCGGGCGGGCACATCGATTCCAATACCAACAACCCCAGCGAGAACCTCGGCCAATGGAAAGGCGGCGCAGTGCGTCCTCTGTGCGTCTTCAGCCCGCAACGCCTCGCGGCCGGCCCCAAGGTGACGGCGACGATGTCGTGGTCCGACATCCCTACCTGCAAGGAATCCGGCGTACCGATCGACCAGTACCAGCAGCCGCGCACGCTCTGGCTGCCGCCCGGGGTTCCGGCCGACGCGGTCGCGTGGTATGTCGACCTGCTCGCCAAGGTGCGCGCCACGCCGGAATGGAAGGAGTACATCGAGCGCAGCGCGCAGACCGACATTTTCCTGAACGGTGCCGAGCTCAAGGCTTTCATGTCCGGCGACGAACAGCGCGCGCGCAAGGTATTCGAGCAGGAAGGCTGGCTGGTGCGCTGACGGATGCATGGTTGATCCGGCGTGAACATGTTTGAACCGTTCGTCCTGAGGTCGTCGAAGGGCTTCGACGGGCTCAGCCCGAACGGAACTTGATGCGTCGGCGCGCCGGATCACGAGGATCCGAATCGCAGCGAGCGCTGCTTTTCTGAGGCTTTGTCATGAGCAGCCCACAGGTCCGCCACTTGTCGCGATTCGCAGCGGAATGGATCGCCGCGGCACTGACCTGCGGCATCGGCGTTGCGGTGGTGGTGGGCGCGCGCGAGTACGGGACCGGCTGGACCGACGCCGGACCCGAGCCCGGCGCTTTCCCCTTCTACGTCGGCGTCATTGTCATCGCCGCGAGCCTGGGCAATGCGCTTGCGGCATTGCGGGCGCGCAATCCGGCGATGATGTTCATCGATGCGACGCAGCTCGGCCGGATCGCGCGCTTTGCGATTCCGATGACCGTGTTCGTCGCGGCCTGCGTCGTGGCGGGGTTCTACGTCGCGACGCTGCTGTACCTCGCGCTCGCCATGCGGTTCCAGGGGGGTTACCGTTGGCCTGCGTCGCTCGCCGTGGCGATCGGCACGGCGGCGTTCTTCTATGTCGTGCTCGAGCTGTGGTTCAAGGTGGCGCTGTTGAAGGGTCCGCTCGAGGCGGCCCTCGGCATCCATTAGTTGCCCCTGGCCTGCACGCGCTGACCGGCGATGGAAAACTTAGGCTCGCTGCTGCACGGTTTCTCGATCGCCATGACGGGTTACCACCTGATGCTGATGATGGTCGGCGTCCTGCTCGGAATCCTCGTCGGCGTCCTTCCGGGACTGGGCGCGCCGAATGGCGTGTCGCTGCTCCTGCCGCTGACGTTCACGATGGACCCCGTGTCGGCCATCATTCTGCTCACCAGCATGTACTGGGGCGCGCTGTTCGGCGGATCGACGACCTCGATACTGTTCAACATTCCCGGCGAGCCGTCTTCGGTCGCGACGACTTTCGACGGCTATCCGATGGCGAAGGCGGGCAGGGCGACGCGACGCGCTGACCCTCGCGTTCATGTCGGCCGGGTTCGGAGCCTTGTTCGGCGTGGTGCTGATCACGCTGCTGTCCGGGTGGGTTGCGCGCTTCGCGCTCAAATTCAGCTCGCCCGAGTACTTTGCCGTCTATCTGCTCGCGTTCTGGAGCTTCGTCGGGCTGTCCGGCAATCCGCCGCTGAAGACGATCGTTTCGCTGGCGCTCGGACTCGCTTTCGCGGCGGTCGGCATGGATACGATCTCCGGCAGCCTGCGACTGACGTTCGGAATCGAGGAGTTGTTGCGCGGCGTCAGCTTCCTGGTCGCGGTCATCGGACTCTTCGGCATCGGCGAACTGCTGCTCAGACATGGAAGAAGGGCTGCGCTTCGAAGGCTTGAATGCCCGCATCAGTCCCCGTGCGGTGATCGCGACGATCGCGTCGATGCCGCGGCACTGGGTTGCGCTGCTGCGCAGCAGTGCAATCGGCTGCTGGATGGGCATTACGCCGGGCGGGCCGACGGCAGCGTCGTTCATGTGCTACGGCATCGCCAAGCGCTTTTCGCGGCGACGCCACACTTCGGCAAGGGCGAGCCGGAAGGCATTGATCGTCCCCCGAGACCGCCGATCACGCCGCCGGCACCAGCGCAATCCTGCCCATGCTGGCGCTGGGTGTTCCCGGTTCCGCGACAGCGGCGGTGATGATGGGCGGGCTGATGATCTGGGGATTGCACCCCGGGCCGACGCTGTTCGCCGACCGTCCCGATTTCGTCTGGGGTCTGATCGCTCGATGTACGCTCGCAACGTCGTCGCCGTGATCATGGTGCTGGCGACCGTGCCGCTGTTCGCGGCGATCCTGCGCATACCGTTCTCGATCATCGGTCCGCTCATCGTCGTCGTCTGCTTCATCGGCGCGTACCGGTCGGCGTTCGCGTTTCGACCTCTGGCTCGCACTCGCCTTCGGGCCTGGTCGGCTATGGTCTGAAGAAGCTCGACTACCCGATAGCGCCGCTGGTCCTCGCGATGGTCCTGGGGGACAAGGCCGAGGATGCGTTCCGCCAGTCGATGATCATGTCCAGAGGATCTCTGTCGATCTTCTGGTCCAACGCGCTGGTGGCGACTCTGGTCGCGCTCGCGCTTCTGCTGTTGCTGTCGCCGCTGCTGACGGCGGCGCTGCGACGCGTGCTGCCCAAGCGGCGGCTGGCAGACACGCTCGAGGGCTGAAAGCCCGCTGCGGGTACCGCGCCGACCCCGCGCTCGCCATGGTCGTGGAACGCGGGCTCCGGCACCCGCCGAGCGCCATCACGTACAATCGCTCCCTCCTGGCATTGTTTCCCTGCTACTCATCGGAGTTCATCGATGTCGCGTTGCTCCATCTCTCTCATCGGCAGCCTGGCAGCCCTCCTGGGCGCCACGCTTGCGACTCAGGCTCTGGCGCAGGGCGCCAGGCCCGGCGACGTCACGACGTCGATGTCGATCACGGGTCTCAACCAGTTCGATGCCGACCTCGACCGCGGCGGGGCGTTTCACTGGGGCGGCGTGCTGGTGGGCGCCAGCGTCACCCGCCAGTTCACGCCCGAGTTCGCGGCCGGACTCAGCCTGCGCTACGACTATCAGGACTGGAAGTGGGACCACCCGGCGGCCTTCGGCGGAAGCGCGCCCTGGTCGAAGCTCAACACTCCCGTCGTCGGTCTCAACCTCTCCTACGCGATCGCGCCCGACTGGCGACTGGGCTTCAATCCGAGCGTCGAGTGGAGCGGCGAATCCGGCGCCAATGCCGGCGACTCGCTGAGCTACGGCGCGGTGTTGAGCGCGACCAGGATCTTCTCGCCGGATCTCGTGCTGGGCGTGGGCGCCGGCGTGTTTCGCCAGATCGACGAGACCAAGGTGTTCCCGTTCCTCGTCGTCAACTGGAAGATCACCGATCGCCTGCGCCTGGGCAATCCGCTGCAGGCCGGACCAGCCGGCGGCGCCGGTCTCGAACTCGCCTACGCGCTCTCCGATCGCTGGGAAGTGGGGGGTGGCGGCCCTACCGCTCGTATCGCTTCCGGCTGAAGGACGACGGCCCGGTTCCCGGCGGCATCGGTGAAAACAAGTTCGTCCCGGTGTTCGCACGACTCTCGTACATCTTCGCGCCCGGGACCAGAGCCGACTTCTACGCCGCCGCGTTCGCCAACGGCAAGCTGACGGTCACGCGCGCCGATGGCGGCGATCTCTACAGCGACGAATACAAGACCGCGCCGGCAATCGGTCTCACGCTGTCGCACCGCTTCTGACGTTTCCCGTGCGGGTCGGCGCCGCGATTTTCAGGCGGAAGCGATGATCCGGACTGCTGGAGAGAAGACTCCGTGAACGACAGGATCGGCAACCCCGAATTCGCGAACCTGGTTGTCGACGAGCGGTACAACCCGTACCGGTCGTGCATCCAGGGCCTTGCCAACGAGCCCATCACCGTGCGCGCGCTGTTGCGCCGCGCCGATGACTATCTGTGCGACGAACCCGGTTTCGCGGGCCTCGGCGATTACTCGCTCGCCGTGATCGTGGAGCGACTGGCAACCAATCGGCCGCGCATCTGCATCATCCAGGGCTCGCCCGACCACCCGGCGCACCTCTTCGACCATGAGCACGCACTGCGTGCCGCCGCGCGCGTCTGGCAGGACGGCGGGGTGCCTTTCACCTTCGGGATCCCCGTCATCTGCGACGGTACCGCGCAGAGCAACGTCGGCCAGAGCTACTCGCTCGCGTCGCGCAACCATACGGCGATGGCGGTCAACATCAACTTCGAGGGACACAGCTATCACGCGGCGTACGTGATGTCCGGCTGCGACAAGACGCCTACCGGCATCCTGTCCGGACTGGCCGCCGCGGATCGTGCGCGGCGAGAGCCGGAGCGCGGCACCGCGCCGGTGTGGGCGATCTTCGTTCCGGCGCATGTGCTGCGCGGCGGTGGCATACCCAGACGCACGCGGCAGGCGCTGCAGCGTATCCAGGACGCGGCGCGGCAGGTCGGCGATCCGCAGCTTGCCGACGACATCGAGGAGAATTGCCACTACATCCTGCAATGTTCGTCCGACGAGGCGTTCCTCGGGCAGCTCCATCGCGCCGTCGCTCACGGCATCGTCACGCGCGCCGGCGCGGACCAGGTCCTGAACGAGCTCGCCGCGGCGACCTGCGACGAGAAGGGCGGCATCTGCGCTTTCAACGGCACCGGCAACTCGTCGCGCACGCTCGTGTCGGCATTGGGATTCGTGCCGCCGGGCGCCGAATTGCTGATGGACGAGCCCGCGACCGACGTGGTGTTCCGCAACGTCGACCATCTGTTCCGGATGCTGAACAAACCCGAGTATGCGGTGTGCGAGATCCTGGCAAGAAACTACGCCAACGCGATCCGCATCCACAACGCCACCGGCAGCTCGTCGAACCTGATGCTGCACATGCCCTGCGTGATGCGCCACGCCGGCTTCGACGTCTCGCTGTTCGACTACGAGAAGGTGCGCGAAGCGCATCACGTGCCCGACATCTTCGCGCACAGCCTGACCGAGGGCCGCGACACCTGGGTGCTGGCGCAGCAGGCGCAGGAAGGCCTGCATCGCGGCATGGAGAGCATCTACAAGGTGCTGGTGAACCTCGGCGTGCCGATGGATCTCGATGCGCCCACGGTGGCCGGCCTCAGCTGGCGCGAGCGCATCGCCGACCTTGCCGAACCCGTGTCGCCGGCGCTGCCGCAGGAGCGCTCGGTGATCCGCATCGCGCCCGTGCGCGACATCTCGGGCACCGACATCCTGCGCGGCAACTTCTTCTCTTCCTGCACGCTCAAGGTCGCGGGCATGGCGACCGGGCAGGTCCGGCGCTTCGACGGCCGCGTGTTCGTGGTGCGCTACTTCGAGGACGAAGCGGCCTGCAATCACGAGCTGCAGTCGAACGATCTCGTGGGCACCCTGTGTGCCAGCCTCGATCTGCCGCCGCGCCTTCTCGCGGCGCTCTGTCGGGTCAACGGCGGCGATCCCGGGGACAGCCTCCAGAAAATGGTGCAGCAGGGCACGATCGCGTTCGCCTTCGTCATCGCGGGCCAGGGCCCGAAGGCATTCGGCATGCCGGAGATGTTCTCGCCCAGCGCCAACCTGCGCCACCACGGTGTTCTCGAGCGCACGTCGATGCTGATCACCGACGGGCGCTATTCCGGCGTCTCCAAGGGCGCCTGTGTGGGGCACGTCACGCCCGAGGCGCACGAAGGCGGCGGGATCGGTGCGCTGGTCAGCGGCGATCTGCTCTGGGTGCGGCTGTCCGGGCGCCGTATCGATTTCGTCGACATCGACGCCTTCCTCGACGGCAGGCTCGAGCCCGCTGGCGGCGTACCCGCCGCGGCGCGCAGCGCGTTGGTGATCGAGCGTCGCGCGCGCACCGAGGCGCGCAAGCGCCAGGTGGCCGCGTCGAACTGGCTCGACCAGGTCTCCAGCGCGGAATACGGCGTGGTGCCCGAGTCGGTGCATCGACGCGCCGTCATCGCCTGGCAAGCTTGAAGGCGACGGTTCCTGCAGGGCCTGCCCGGCATCGATTTTGTCAGGGCCGCCGCAGCTTGCTAAAATCGCCCGTTTGCGCGTAGCCACGCGACCCACAGGTTTGCGACCCTGCCCAGAGCCGCATCCGCCCGTCGCGCCGATCATGAGAGGATCCATGGAGTCAGCGGTCCGCAGCACGCGCACGCCGGTCGTCATGATCATCGCCGGCACCCGCCCGGAGTGCATCAAGCTCGCCCCCGTGATCCGGGCGTTGGCCGCGCGCGGCCGCCTGCGCGCACTGGTCGTCAACAGCGGTCAGCACCGCGTGGCGGTTCGCGAGACGCTGGCGAGCTTCGGCATCGGCTGCGACATCGAGCTCGATGCCCCGCCGTCGTTGCCCAACCTTCGTGCCGGCTACTGCCACCTGCGTGATCGCCTGCACGCGTTGATCAGGGCTTCCGCGCCCGATCGCGTATTGGTTCAGGGCGACACGCTGACCGCCTACGCCGGGGCCCGGGCGGGGCGCGACGCGAACTGCCCGGTCGTGCATGTGGAGGCGGGATTGCGGACCGAGTCGGTGTCCGATCCTTTCCCGGAGGAGTGGTTTCGGCGCCGCATCGCGCGCCATGCCAGCATTCATTTCGCCCCATCGGTTTCTGCGGTGCGCCACCTGCATCGCGAGGGCATCGACCCCGCGACGATCCATCGCACAGGCAACACCGGCATCGACTGTCTGCGCGTGCTGTTGCAAGAGTGGGAGCTTGCCGGAGAGGCGCAGCCCGACCTCGAACCGGTGATCCTGGTCACGCTGCATCGACGCGAGAACTGGGGCCGCAACGCCGATGTGATCTGCGACGCGTTGATCGAGATCGCCGCCCGGCGTCCGGAGTTGCGCCTGGTGTTTCCCGTGCACCCCAATCCGCGCGTCGCCCCGCGCATCCGGCGGCGCCTCGGCGGGCGGCCCGGGTTCGACCTCGTGGCGCCGATGGCGTATCGCGATTTTGTCCGCGCGGCCGCGTCCGCCGCGCTGGTCATCAGCGATTCGGGCGGCGTGCAGGAGGAGATCCCGCATCTGGGGACGCCCTTGCTGGTTCCGCGAACCAATACCGAGCGTCCCGAGAGCATCGCAACCGGATTCGTGCGCCTGGTCGCGGCCGACCGCGACCTCCTGGTCCGCCTGGCGCTCGAGCTTCTTGCCGCGCCGAGGCGCGCGCCGCTTCCCTTCGATCGGCACGCGCCCTACGGCGCGGGCGATGCCGGCCAGCGCATCGCGGAGATTCTCGAATCGCACTGCCTCGGCGCGATGCCATCGGTGGCTGTGGCGGAGGTCCCGCTGCCATGAGTGCGTTGGCGACGGCGGGCGCCGCGTCTGCGGGCGGCGTCCAGGCGCCAGGCGCCGTCACGGTCGCGCGATGGCTGCTCGAGGGTCCGGCCCAGCTTGGCGAGGGAATCGAGGCGGGGGGGGTGGCCGGCATCGTCGACGCCGACGGCCGTGCGGCCTACGTGTACCCGGAAATCACCGGCTACTACCTGCAATGGCTCGCCTGGCGCGCAGCCCGCTATGGTCGCGATTCGGAGTTGGCCCGGCGCGCGCAGAGTGCGCAGCGCTGGCTCGGCGCGTGGTTGGGTGCAGCCTCGCCGCCGCTGACGCGCGTCCATCTGGCGCCTGCCGGAGACGACTGGCGCAACGACGCGGTGTTCCTGTTCGATATCGCGATGGTGCTGCGCGGATTGGCCGGCGCGGCGCGGTGGCGGCTCCTCGAACCTTCGCCGGCAATCGTCGCGGGCGTGTGCGCCGAACTCGATCGACTGGTCGACGGCGACGATCGCTTCGCGGCTTGCGTGAGCCATCGGGGCGGCGACATGCCGGCACGCTGGTCGACCCGACGCGGTGCCTTTCTCGCCAAGGCCGCCGCGGGCATCCTGGGTGCCGCGGAGACGCTCGACGCCATTCCGATGCGGTTGCGCGACGCGGCCTCGCGCACCTACGACGAAAGCCTGCGCCTGCTCGTGGCGTGCCCGCACGCGGAAACGCATCCGTTGCTGTACGCGTTCGAGGGCGTGCTGTCGATGCCCTGCGATTCGCGGCTGGCGGCGGTGCTGCCGTCGATTTCGGCACAGTTCGATGCCTTGCTGGCGCAAGTCCGCACGCTCGGCCGGGTGCCCGAGTTCCTGCGTTCCGCGTCCGGTGAACCGGGGGCGCGACGGATGGACATCGTCGCCCAGGCATTGCGCGCGGGTGCGCTGCTCGCCGCACATCAACCGCAGAACCCGCCGGATCGCGTCGAGCTCGAACGCCTGCGGCGCACGCTGCAGGAGCACATTTCGCCGTCGGGCACGCTGCCCTTCGCTCTCGGTGCGGCGCCGCCGCGGCATAACGTCTGGGCCGCGATGTTCGCCGACCAGGCGCTGGCGATGGCCGGCAGCGACGATGCGGCACGAATCATCGGCCTCGATGGGCCGCTGCTCGTATGACCGCGAGGCCGTGCCGTCCTGACACCTTCCGCGGCATGCGATTCGGAGGCTGATTGCTGAATTGGGGAACGGGTTGGCGCCAGCAGTTGCGGCTGGCGCCGCTGTACCTGGCGATGCTCGCGGCGGATCGATGGCCCGCGCGCGGCGGCGCGCCGGCTGCGGCGCTCGCGCATTGGGCGCCGGGCATCTCGGTGATCGTTCCCGAGCGCGATGCGCCTTCGATGCTGGGAGAGACCCTGGCCGCGCTCGACGCCGCGCGAGCGCAGGTCGGCGAACCCACGCAGGTCATCGTCGTTGTCAACGGCGCCGCGATCGAGGGCTATGCCGAGCTTGCCCGAAGGCATGCCGACATCGAGTGGATGCATGCGCCGGAGCCCCTCGGATTCGGCGGCGCGATTGCGCGGGGTCTTTCGCGCGTGCAGCACGACTGGGTGTATCTGCTCAACAGCGACATGCGGCTCGAGGCCGCGGCGCTGGCAGCGCTGCTGCCCTGGCGCAGTGACGACGTTTTCGCGCTTGGCTCGCAGATCTTCCAGGCGAGCACCGACGGACGCCGCGAGGAGACCGGGTTCGTCGACTGGTATGTCGATCCTTCGGGCCTTCGCGCCTACCACGCCGGCGTGCGCGACGAAGCTCTGCCGTATCCGCAGTTGTGCGCCGGCGGCGGCGCCGCGCTGTTCCGTACTGCGCCGCTGCGCCGCTACGTCCGCGCGGCGCGCTGTTACGACCCGTTCTACTGGGAGGACGCCGACTGGGGCGTTCAGGCCTGGCGCGAAGGTCTCGCGGTCCTCTTCTGTCCCCGGTCGCGCGCCTCCCATCTGCACCGTGCCACCACTTCCCGCTTCTATGCCGCTGCCGAGCTCGAGCGCATCGTCGAGCGCAATCGACTGCTGTTCGACGCGCGGCACGCCGCCAGCGGCGAAGCCCCCGCCCGGCTGCTCGAGCGCGTTTGCGCGCTGCCTTATGCCAGCCAGCGGGAGCTCGCCCGCCCGGCCATCGCGGCTGCGGTCTTTCGCCAGCGGCGATGCGCGCGCAACAGCAGCCGTCCTGCTGCGCCGTTGCGCCTGCGCGACGATGACGGCTCGGGAATCGTCCTCGCCGGCGCGTCCTACGGCTGCCGGTTGCGCGCGGGTCTGCACGATCAACCCGCGCGGCCCCGGGTCCTGCTGGTCACGCCGTTCGCGATCTTCCCGCCGCGACACGGTGGCGCACGCCGCATCGCCGGGCTCGTTCGCGCGTTGCGCGAGACCTTCGACATCATCCTCGTCTCCGACGAGGCCAGTCTCTACGACGCGCGCAGCCTGTCGTTGATGGACGGGCTGTACGCGGTGCACCTCGTCGAGCGGGGCCGCGATGCACAAGCCACGCAGCGCAGCCTGCCCGAACGGATGCGCGCGCATGGCCATTCACGGCTGGTTGCCGCGGTGGAGCAGGCCGTGCGGGACCATGCGCCGGCCATCGTCCAGATCGAGTACGCGGAGCTTGCCGATCTGGTGCGCATGCGCAGCGCCGGACAGCGCTGGGTGCTGGGCTTGCACGACGCGGTGAGCGAAGCCGATTGCGGCAGCGCGTCCGCTTACGCCCGGTTCACGACCGACTGCCTTGCCCGCTACGACGCGGTGACCGTGTGCTCGGAGGAGGACGGTGCGCTCACGTCGCATCCGGCCATCGTATGCGTGCCCAATGGCAGTTCCGTTCCGCTGGCGGACTACCGCGCGTCGGCGGGGGTCGAGCTGGTCTTCGTCGGACCTTTTCGCTACGCGCCGAATCTCGATGGAGCGCGGAGGTTTCTGCGCGACGCGTGGCCCGCGATCAAGGCGGCGGTTCCTGCGACACGCCTCACCGTGCTGGGCGGCGACGAATCGGCACCGATCGTCGCCGCCGATCCGCTGTTGCGGCAGCAGGATGTCACGGTGCTCGGGCACCGCGAGGACGTGCCGGAGATCCTGCGCCGCGCCGTGTTGACGATCAACCCGCTGACCGGCATCCGCGGGTCCGCGGTGAAGCTTATCGAAGCGCTGTCGGCCGGGCGGGTCTGCGTCAGCACCGTGGACGGCGCGCGCGGCTTTGTCGCGGCCGGATTCGCCGGGCTCGTCACCGCCGGCGATGTCGCGGCGATGGCGGAGCCGATCATCGCGCTGCTGGCCGATGCCGATCGCCGGCATGCGCTGGAACACTCCGATCGCGGGCGGCTGGCGGCGTTCCAGTGGCCGCGGTGCGCGGCGATCCAGCGCGCGTTGTACGACCAATTGCTCGACCGCGACCACCCATGACCGCGAATACCGACAACTACGATCGCATTGCCCGCTTCTACGATACCGACATGGCGCTGAACATGCGGTTCGACGACATCGGCTTTTACACCGCCCGCTGCGTCGAAACGGGCGGACCCGTGCTGGAGCTCGGCTGCGGCAACGGCCGCATCCTGCTGCCGCTCGCCGCGCGCGGCGTAGACGTCACGGGCATCGATGGCTCGGCGGGAATGCTCGACGAACTGCGGCGCAAGGCCGCAGCACGCAGGGTGGCGCCGCGGCTGGCCCGGATGGATACCTGCGCGCTTGGTTTCGCCGCCGCGTTTGCGGTCGTGTTGTGTCCCTATTCCCTGATCACCTACGTCACCTCTGACGACGGCGTGGCGAGGTTGTTCGACGGCGTGCGTCGCGCCCTGCGCCCGGGCGGCATTTTTGTCGTGGACGCCTTCATCCCGCGCCCGACCGTGCCGACCCGGGAGTTCAGCCGCGACTATCAGCGCCCCTGGGGCGACCTGACGCTGGCGCGCTCGAAACGGATTGCCGCGCTGCCGAATGGACACAACAGGATCGAGCGCCGCTATGACGTGGTGGCGGCGAATGGCGAATTGCTGGATCGCATCGAGGTGGCCGAGGAAATCCGGCCACGCTCGCCCGACGATCTGGTGCGCGAGCTCGCCGCCGGCGGCTTCGCGATCGTCGAGTCGTGGTGGGACTATGCGTCGCGCGAGCCCACCGCCGACGCGCAGTTCTTCACTGTGGCGGCGCGCGTCGCTCCCGGGTGAGGTCCAGGCGGAGCGCAGGTCCGCGAACGGCGGGCATCCGGGTGCGATAATCACCTTTCTCCGGTCCACTCGACTGCCCGTCGGGCAGCCCCTCCATGACTCCCTATCCGCACCTCCTCGCCCCGCTCGACCTTGGATTCACGACGCTCGCCAACCGCGTCCTCATGGGGTCGATGCACACCGGCCTCGAGGAGGCGCCCGACGGCTACGCACGGATGGCCGCGTTCTACGCCGAGCGGGCGAAGGGCGGGGTGGGCCTGATCGTCACCGGAGGGATCGCGCCGAACCTCGCCGGGCGCGCGAAGCCCAAGGCCGCGCAGCTGTCGTTTCCGTGGCAGGTGGGCCGCCATCGCCTGATCACCGACGCGGTGCACGAAGCCGGCGGCAAGATCGCGATGCAGATCCTGCACGCGGGCCGCTACGCCTACCACCCGCTGTCGGTCGCGCCGTCGCGGCTGCGCGCGCCGATCACGCCGTTCAAGCCCCGGGCGCTGACCGGCTGGGGCGTGCGCAAGACGATTGCCGACTACGCGCGCTGCGCCGTCCTCGCCCAGCGCGCCGGCTACGACGGGGTCGAGATCATGGGCTCCGAGGGCTACCTCATCAACCAGTTCATCGCCCCGCAGACCAACCTGCGCACCGACGAGTGGGGCGGATCGTTCGAGAACCGCATCCGCTTCGCCGTCGAGATCGTGCGCCGGACGCGCGAGAAGGTCGGCCGCGACTTCATCATCATCTTCCGGCTGTCGATGCTGGACCTCGTCGAAGGCGGCAGCACCTGGGACGAGATCGTCGCGCTGGCCAAGGCGATCGAGGCCGCCGGGGCGACGATCATCAACACCGGCATCGGCTGGCATGAGGCGCGCGTGCCGACCATCGCGACGATGGTGCCGCGCGCGGCGTTCACCTGGGTCACGCGGCGGATGAAGGGCGTGGTCGGGATCCCGCTCATCACCACCAACCGGATCAACGACCCCGCGGTGGCCGAGGACGTGCTGGCGCGCGGCGACGCCGACATGGTGTCGATGGCGCGGCCGTTCCTCGCCGACGCGTTTTTCGTCGCCAAGGCGGCAGCCGGCGCGGCCGACGAGATCAACACCTGCATCGCCTGCAACCAGGCCTGCCTCGACCACGTCTTCGAGCAGAAGATCGCGTCGTGCCTCGTCAATCCCTACGCCTGCCGCGAGACCGAGCTGCGGGTGGTCCCGGCCGCGCCGGCGCGCAAGGTCGCCGTCGTCGGCGCGGGACCCGCGGGGCTCGCCTGCGCGACGACCGCTGCCGAGCGCGGCCACGACGTCACGCTGTTCGATTCGGCGGCCGAGGTCGGCGGCCAGTTCAACCTCGCGCGGCGCATTCCGGGCAAGGAGGAGTTCGCCGAAACGCTGCGCTACTTCCGGCGGCGGATCGAGCGCACCGGCGTCAAGCTCGCGCTCAACCGGCGCGTGCGGGCCGAGGACCTCGCGGGCTTCGACGCGGTGCTGCTGGCGACCGGCATCGTGCCGCGCATGCCGGCGATCCCCGGCATCGAGCACCCGAAGGTCGCGAGCTACGTCGACATCGTCGAGGGGCGGCGCACCGCCGGCGCGCGGGTGGCGATCGTCGGCGCGGGCGGCATCGGCTTCGACGTCGCCGAGCTATTGACCCACGCCGGGGGCATTGATGCGGCGGCCTTCCGCGACGAGTGGGGCATCGACCTGCAATGCGCGGCGCGCGGGGGACTGAAGCCGGCCGTCGAGGTCGCCTCGCCGCGGCAGGTGTGGCTGCTGCAGCGCAAGGACACCAAGGTCGGCGCGGGCCTTGCCAAGACCACCGGCTGGATCCGCCGCACGCTGCTGAAGAAGCGCGGCGTCACCATGCTATCCGGCGTCGAGTACGAGCGCATCGACGACGAAGGCCTGCACATCCGCGTCGGCGGCAAGGCGCAGCTCCTTCCCGTCGACACGATCGTCGTCTGCGCCGGGCAGGAGCCGCGGCGCGAGCTCGTCGCCGGGCTCGAGGCGGCCGGCGTCAAGCCGGTGCTGATCGGCGGCGCCGACGTGGCGAGCGAACTCGATGCCAAGCGGGCGATCGAGCAGGGGACCGAGGTCGCGCTGGCGCTGTAGCGGTCCGCCGCGTCGCGCAGCGGCGCGGGGTGGAAGAAAAGCGCGAGGACGTCGGCCCGCGCTCCTGCTGCAGCCCTGAGTGCCGCTGGCGATACCGCGGACTTCGCGGCGGCGCCGGCAGTGCTCTGCTCAGAAACTGCGCGAGTAGGCGACGCCCAGCAGGTACTGCTTCATCGCGATCGTCTCGGTCACCGCCGGGTTCTGGAGGAAACCGGCGAACAGGCTGGGGCCGGTCATCGAGTTGTCGGCCGCGTACATGAACGTGCCGGTGATCGCCGACTGCTTGTCGATCGTGTAGGTGCTGCCCAGGGTGTACTGGTTCTGCACGACGCCGGGGGCAATGATGTTGAAGGTCACGTTCGCCGGCGTGATCGGGTTCTCGGTGTGGTTGTAACCGGCGCGGAACGTCCACTTGTCGTCCATCTGGTACTGCACGCCGAACTTCCAGACGTCGATGTTTTCCCAGCCGAAGCCCGCGCCGTTGCTGCCGCCGAGGCACTTGTCGCGTTGGTTCTGGCCGCCCATCTGGGGCGGCAGGCAGGCGTAGATGTTCGCGAGCGGGTTGCTGACCGAGGGCGCGTCGTCGTAGAAGATGCGCTCGAAGTCCAGCGCGAGCAGCCACTGCCGGGTCGGACGGACCGCGACGCCGACGGTGAAGTTCGACGGAATGTCGAACGCGCCTTCCTGCGCGAACAGTCCCTTGTAGCCATCGAAATTGCCCATGCCGATCTTGCTGGCGTAGGCGACGCCGATCGACAGGTAGTCGGTCAGCTGCCCCATGTAGCCGACGCGGGCGCCGAAGCCCCACGCGCTGCTGTAGCCGTTGTTGGTGACGCTGCCCGGGCTGTTCGAGAACGCCGGGTTGTCGAACATCTGCAGCCCTTCGGCCTTGAAGCGCTGATAGGCGATGATCGGCGCGATGCCGACCGAGTGGCCCTTGGTGAACTCCCACGCCGCGTACGGCGCGATCATCAGCTGCATCAGGTCGACGCCCAGGTTGCCGTTGCCGGACTGCGGGTCGCTGCCGCACAGCAGGTTGTATGGACCCACCGCGGTTCCGCCACGGAAGTTCGTGCAGGCGCTCTGGTTGGGGATCTGCCCGCCGGCGTAGTCGGTGTTCATCCCGCCGTTGCCGTAGACGGTGATGCCCAGCGCGACGTCGGGCCGGACCTTCCAGTTGACCCCGAACTCGGGGATGAAGAAGTTCTTGCTGCCGCTGTCGACGTAGCCGTCCATGCTCGCCTGGCCCGAGCCGCTGCGCGACGCGTTGCGGTCGGGACTGAACCAGGCGAGGCCGACCTGCCACTCGTTGCCGAGGAACGCCATCGCGCCGGGGTTGACCGCGCCGCCGAACGGCTCCATCGCCACGGCGACGGCCGCGCCGCCCATGCCGGTCGATTTCATTCCGTAACCGTTGGAAAAATAGCCGTCGGTCGCGCCGGCGAGCGACGGTGCAACGAGGCCGGCGATGACCAGCGCGCGCAACAGCGTTTGGTTCTTGCTCATGATCGTCCTTTCGGGAATCGTGGGGGAGGGTGGCGGGCACCGCGGGTGCTGCGGCGCTCGCCGGTCGTGGGGTTGCCCGGATGAGCAGGGGTCAGCGCTCCGGTCGCCAGTGGCCGAACATGCCCTCCAGTTTCCCCATGCCCCAGGCCGCGAACAACAGGAAAGCGACGAAGGCGATGCACGTACCAGCCCATCGCGACGCCGGTGATCGACGGCAGAGTGAGGTCGGGAACGGCATTCGCCGTATACCATGCGTCGACCTGCGGCGTGAACTGCGCATAGGCGAGCACGCCGGCGAGCATGCCGAGCGCGAACATGATGCCGTCCTTGCGTCCGGTCGCGAGCGCGGCCATCGACGTGCCGGGGCAGTAGCCGCCGACGATGAAGCCGGCGCCGAACAGCAGCCCGCCGCCGATCTGGGCGACGTAATTCGTCGGCTCGAGGTAGAGTTCCTTGAGGTCGAGCATGCCCGCCGCCGAAAGTGCGAACAGTCCGACCATCGTGGTGACGATGGCGGTGAACATCACTTTCACTACCGCCATGTCGTAGAGGTAGAACACCGCGGTGAGCTTGCGCGCGCTGCCGAAGCCGGCGCGCTCCAGCGCAAACCCGAAGCCGAGGCCGAGGACGATCGCGAGGGCGAGATCGGCGCCGAGGGAGAACTCCATCGTCGAGCTGAGCGGAAGCATCACAGCCACTCCCTGCGCAGGAAGTAGGCCAAACCGTAGGCCGCCGCGAACACCGCCAGCATGAAGACGAGGCTGCCGACGTTGAGGATCGAGCCGCCGGTCAGCGCCTGGCCGCTGGTGCAGCCCTTGGCGATCTTGGCGCCGTAGGCAGCGATGAAGCCGCCGACAAAAGCCAGCGCCAGCCGCTGGCTGTCCGTCACTCGCGGTCCGCGTTCAACCGACCACTTGAAGCGGTTGCCGTGCCAGCCCGAGATGGCTGCGCCGACGATTGCCCCGAGCAGCAGGAACAGCGTCCAGTTGGCGAGCGGCGCGCCGTCTTTCCAGTATTTGACATGCACGGCGTTGGTAAGCATTTCTCCGGGCGCGACCAGGCTCGTGAGCCAGGTCGCCACGGCGGCGAAGCCGGCGGTGGCGCCGAGGCCTCGTCCGGTCAGGAGGTAGGTGGCAAGCAGCACCAGGCCGAGAAAGAAGCCGGCCGCATAGGGGTTCCAGAAGGGCCTGGGAATGCGGTCGGCAGCGAGCCCTGCCGTCGCTTGTCGATCTTGTGCGAGGGTATTCATCGTGGTCGTGGAGGGGAGGAAGTTGCAATGGGACTGCAAGCGCCGAGCCGCTTATGTGACCTAGGTCACACAAGACCGCGGCGCGCAGCGTCGTCGTGATCCAGATCAAAATATCGAGTACGCCCAACGGGTTAGGTGTGCGCATTTGTCGCAGGTGATTCGCGCGGGTCGGCTCAAATTCGAGTGCGGGCCGGGTGCCGAGGCCGTACACGATTATGATGGCGTCACTGGCAATACCCGCCCGCGCCGTCGCAACAGGAGTGTCGTGTCGTCATTGGCGGCGAACAGCTGCGGAGAGCAAGAAAGTCTGCCGCGATCGAGCGTTTCGGGCGGCGCGAACCACCTGCAAAGGAAACCTCATGACCGATCCCCAGAGCCGCGCCCTCCTGACCCTTGCCCTGATGGCTGCCTTTGCCGATGGCGCCAATTCGGAGTCCGAGCATTCGGCGTTGAAGCGTGCCGCCGATGCGCTGGGCGCCGCCGATCCCGACATCGCGGGGATCTATCAGGACGTGCTGTTCCGCAAGCCCCGGCTCGAGGACGTCGCGGCCGGGATCGTCGCGCCCGGGCTGAAGCGCCAGGCCTACGAAGTTGCCGTCGCCGTCTGCGATGCCGATGGCACGCACACGCCGGCGGAAGCGGCGTTCCTGGCGGCGCTCGCCAAGGCGCTGGCGATCGAGCCCGCCGTCGCGGCACAACACCTGGCCGACGCCGATGCGATGGCTTCCGCGTCGATCGCCGGCAGCGATCCGATCTCGAATGTCGTCGCGGCGGTTCCGGCCGACGCCGCGGCCATCGACGCCATGATCCTCAACTACGCGATTCTCAACGGCGCGCTCGAAATCCTGCCGCAGTCGCTGGCTTCGATGGCCATCATTCCCCTGCAGATGAAAATGGTCTACCGGATCGGGGTGGCGCACGGCTTCGAGCTCGACCGTGGCCACGTCACCGATCTCCTCGCGACGGTGGGCGTCGGGCTCACCTCGCAGTATGTCGAGCGTATCGGACGCAAGCTCGTCGGCGGGCTCCTCGGCAAGCTTGGCGGCATCCTGGGGACGGCCGGCAGCGTGGGGACGGGAGCGGTGTTTTCGTTTGCCACGACCTACGCGCTCGGTCACGTGGCCAAGCGCTACTACTCGGGTGGGCGGACGCTCGACGCGGCAGCGCTCAAGGAAACCTTTGGCGCGATGCTAGGCGAGGCCCGGGCGGTGCAGGGCAAATACGCCACCGCGATCGAGCAGCAGGCGCGATCCGTCGACCTGTCGAAGCTGCTGACGATGGTGCGCGGCAGCTGACGGCGGCGGCGTCAGGCGGCAACAGCCTCGCGCCTGCGCGGCGCCGCACCCGTCGGCCTCGCGGGTCGATCAGTACCGCCCGTGCTGCTTGTAGATGTAGTTTGTCAGCTCGACCGACTGGATCGATAGCCGCCGCTGGATCTGGTGAACGGTGCGCAGGATCGCGCGCATCACGCGGTAGACGATCTCGGGATCCGATTTCAGCAGCGATTCGAGCCTTTCGCGCTCGAGGCCGAGGACGCGCGCCGCGTCGACCGCGACCAGCGACGCGTAGCGCGCGGTGCCGTCGATGAACGACAGTTCGCCGACGAAATCGCCGGCGTCAAGCGTGAACAGCGTCTCGGCGGCCTCGGTGCCGGCACTCTTGATCACCGAGAGGTCGCCGGTGAGAATCACGTACAGGTGATTGTCCGAGGGGCCTTCCTTGACCAGCATCTCCCCGGCCGTGAGGTCGCGCAGCGTGATGAGCGCGGCGAGCTTGCGCACCTGGTCGTCGTCGAGTTCGGCGGCAAGCCTGGTGCTCTTCAGTGCTTCGATGCGATCCTGCTCGATCATGGGTTGTCGCTCCGTGGGAGGTCGGTACTCGTGGGCGCCGCGTTTGCCTCGCCGGGCGCGGATGCGGTGACGGGCTTCGGCGCGGTGGCGGGACTCGGGGCTGGGAAGGCAGCGGGAATGCCGGGTATCGGCGGGGCGGCGTCGGGTTTATCCGATGTCGTGGCGGGCGTTGCGCTGCCGGTCGGCGCCAACGCGGCGACCGCGGCCCGGCCGTAGAGGTCGTCCGCGCGAGCGACGTAGGCATCGACCATCGAATTGGCGATGCGGTCGAACACCGGTCCGGCGACGCGCGCCATCACGCTGTTGAAATCGTAGCGCATTTCGAACTCGACGCGGCAGCCGGCCTCGCCCAGCGGCGTCACCCGCCACTCGCCTTCGAAGCGGCGGAACGGCCCGCGTTCGAGACGGATCGACATGGCGACCGGGCGGCGCTTCGGATTGCGGGTGCGGAACTCGAAACTCACGCCCCGGAAATTGACGCCGATGTCGGCGATGACGACTTCGTCGCTGCGCTCGACGATCGCAGCCCGCGCGCACCAGGGCATGAACGCCGGGTAATGCTCCGCCGCCTCGATGAGGTCGAACATCTGCTCGGCAGAGTAGGGAATCAGCACTCGCTTGTGGATTTTCATCGCGGTAGCGGCGGCGCGCGAACGGCTCGTGACTTCGCAGCGCGTAGCTTACACGCGGTGGCCGGCGAAGCCCGGGACCGAACGTGCCGGGAAACGCGCGCCCGCAGCTTTCCCGTGCGCGGCAAGACGTTGCCGGGTGTTACGGGGTCCGTTACATCCGGACGGTGCGACGAATTGTCGCGAAATCCGCGTTCTTCCTTGATCCACGTCAATTGCGCACCTGCGGTAGAGGCTCCTAATAGGCGCGCTGCTTCAGAAGACGACGGGCCGCGACACCCGCGCGCGGCAAACGCAGGAAGTTCACCCGGGAGGGGTCAAATGCTTGAAACCTATTATGACCTGATGCGTCGGCAGGGTATCTCGCGCCGCAGCTTTCTCAAGTTCTGCAGCCTGACCGCGGCGTCACTCGGTCTGGGCGACGCCGGCGCGCAGCAGATCGCGCAGGCGATGCAGACCAAGCCGCGCACGCCGGTGATCTGGTTGCATGGTCTGGAATGCACCTGCTGCAGCGAGTCGTTCATCCGCTCGTCGCACCCGCTCGCCAAGGACGTCGTGCTGTCGATGATCTCGCTCGACTACAGCGACACGCTGATGGCTGCCGCCGGTCATCAGGCCGAGCAGGCCCTCGAGGACACGATCAAGAAGTACAAGGGCAACTACATCCTCGCGGTCGAAGGCAATCCGCCGCTCGCCGACGACGGAATCTACTGCATTCCCGGTGGCCGGCCGTTCGTCGAAAAGCTGCGCCATGTAGCGAAGGACGCAAAGGCGATCGTATCGTGGGGATCGTGCGCGTCATGGGGCTGCGTGCAGGCCGCGAAGCCGAATCCGACGCAGGCGACGCCCGTGCACAAGGTGATCACCGACAAGCCCATCATCAAGGTGCCGGGCTGTCCGCCGATTGCCGAGGTGATGACCGGCGTGGTCACCTACATCCTGACTTTCGATCGCCTGCCGGACCTCGATGCGCAGGGGCGGCCGAAGATGTTCTACAGCCAGCGCATACACGACAAGTGCTATCGCCGGCCGCACTTCGACGCCGGCCAGTTCGTCGAGCATTTCGACGACGCGGGCGCGCGCCAGGGCTTCTGCCTGTACAAGGTGGGCTGCAAGGGCCCGACCACCTACAACGCCTGCTCGACAGTGCGCTGGAACGAAGGCACGTCGTTCCCGATCCAGTCCGGGCACCCCTGCATCGGCTGTTCGGAAGACGATTTCTGGGACAAGGGAGGTTTCTACGAGCACCTGACGTCGATCAGGATTCCGGGCCTGGGCGGCGCCGAAGGCACTGCCGACAGGATCGGACTGACGGCCGCAGTGGGTTTGGGTGCCGCAATCGCAGCGCATGCTGCGGTGAGCGCCATCAAGCAGGCGCGCAGCAAGACGCGCAATGACAAGCTGAGCCAGGTGGAGAAATAATCATGGCAACCATTCAAACCCAAGGCTTTACGCTCGACAACAGCGGCAAGCGGATCGTCGTCGATCCGATCACCCGGATCGAAGGGCACCTGCGCATCGAGGTCAATGTCGACAAGGACAACGTGATCCGCAACGCGGTGTCGACCGGCACGATGTGGCGCGGCCTCGAGGTGATCCTCAAGGGTCGCGATCCGCGCGACGCCTGGGCGTTCGTCGAGCGGATCTGTGGCGTGTGCACGGGCACCCACGCGCTGGCGTCGGTGCGCTCGGTCGAGGACGCGCTCGGGATCAGGATTCCGAAGAACGCCAACATCATCCGCAACCTGATGCATTCGACGCTGTACGCGCACGATCACCTCGTCCACTTCTATCACCTGCACGCGCTCGACTGGGTGGACGTGGTCTCGGCGCTCAAGGCCGATCCGAAAAAAACGTCGGAACTGGCGCAGAGCATCTCGGACTGGCCGAACTCGTCGCCGGGGTATTTCCGCGAAGTGCAGAGCCGGCTGAAGCGCTTCGTCGAAAGCGGGCAGCTCGGCATTTTCGCCAACGGCTACTGGGGCAGCCCGGCTTACAAGCTGCCGCCCGAAGCCAACCTGATGGCGACGACGCACTACCTCGAGGCGCTCGACTTCCAGAAGGAGATCGTCAAGATCCAGACCATCTTCGGCGGCAAGAACCCGCACCCGAACTGGCTGGTCGGCGGCGTGCCCAGCCCGATCAACGTCGACGGCACCGGATCGGTCGGCGCGATCAACATGACCAACCTCAACATGGTCAGCAGCATCATCGATCGCACGATCGACTTCGTCGACAAGGTGTACATCCCCGATCTGCTTGCGATCGCGTCGTTCTACAAGGACTGGGCGAAGTGGGGGGGCGGGCTCTCCGGTACCAACGTGATGTCGTACGGCGAGTTCCCCGACATCGCCAACGACTACTCGAACAAGAGCATGATGCTGCCCTCCGGGGTCATCCTCGCCGGCAACCTCAAGGAGGTGATGGACGTCGACCTGAAGGCGGCCGACCAGGTGCAGGAATGGGTCACGCACTCCTGGTACAAGCAGGGCGACGAGACCAAGGGCCTGCACCCGTTCGACGGCATGACCGATCCCAATTTCGTGCTGGGACCGGGAACCAAGGGCACGCGCACCAATGTCCAGAACTTCGACGAGTCGGCCAAGTACTCGTGGGTGAAGTCACCGCGCTGGAAGGGCAACCCGGTCGAGGTCGGCCCGCTGGCCCGCTACATCGTCGCCTATGCGCGCGGCAACGCCGAGGTCAAGGAGCAGGTCGACATGGTGCTGAAGAAGCTCGATGTCCCGATCACCGCGCTGTTCTCGACGCTGGGTCGCACCGCGGCGCGCGGGCTCGAGTGCTCGTGGGCGGCGCACAAGATGAAGTATTTCTTCAACCAGCTGGTTGCCAACATCAAGGCGGGCGACAGCAACACGGCGAACATCGACAAATGGGAGCCCTCGACCTGGCCGGCGGAATGCAAGGGTGTCGCCCCCTCCGAAGCGCCGCGCGGCGCACTGGCGCACTGGGTGAAGATCAAGAACACCCGGATCGACAGCTACCAGTGCGTGGTGCCGACGACGTGGAACGCGGGTCCCCGCGACGCCAAGGGTCAAATCGGCGCTTACGAGGCCTCGCTGATGAACACGCCGATGGTCAATCCCGAGCAGCCGCTGGAGATCCTGCGCACCATCCACAGCTTCGATCCTTGCCTTGCGTGCGCCACGCACGTGATGAGTCCGGAAGGCAAAGAGCTGGTTTCGGTCAAGGTGCGGTAGAGCCAAGGAGACTTCCATGAGAGTCGAACGTGTGACCGGTCGGGTCCTGGATGGCCCGCTACAAGACATCTACGTCTACGAGGCTCCGGTCCGCCTGTGGCACTGGATAACGGCGTTCTGCATCTGCGCGCTGGTGCCGACGGGGATCCTCATCGGCGCGCCGCCGCCCGCGATCGGGGGGGAGGCGTCCGACAGCTTCGTCATGGGGTGGACCCGCACGATCCACTTCTCCACGGCAATGGTGCTGATCGCGATGTTCGTTCTCCGCGTGTACTGGGTGTTCGTGGGCAACTACCACGCGCGCGCCATTTTCCTCCCGCCGGTCTGGAGCGGGTCGTGGTGGAGAGGCGTAGCCAGCCAGACGAAGTACTACCTGTTCCTGCGCGAGCATCCCGACCGCTGGGCCGGCCACAATCCGTTGGCCCAGCTGGCGATGTTCGGCAACTTCGTCGTGGCGCTGGTCCTGCTCATCATCACCGGGCTCGGGCTTTTCGCGCAGGGCTACGGCTGGGGCAGCACCTGGATGAACGCCTTCGGCTGGGTGACCACGCTGTTCGGCACGCCGCAGGCGGTGCGCACCACGCATCACCTGATGATGTGGTACATGGTGCTGTTCATCATCCTGCACTTCTACATGGTGATCCGCGAGGACATCATGAACGAAGGGGCCGTGTTCGGCGTCATGGGCAGCGGCATCAGGATGTTCAAGGGCGGTTCCAAGCGCTGATGCTGCTGGTGGTTGCGCGATGCTGACGCGAGTCGAAACGACGAAGTGGAAGGGCGCCGGCGGGTCGCGGCCGGCGCGTCTTTCCGTTTCGGCGCGCAAGCCGCCGCATCCGGGCGATTTCCTCGAGACGCGGTTTCTGAAGCCGCTGTCGATCACGCAGACCGAGCTTGCCGGCGCGCTGGGCGTCTCGCGGCGCCGCGTCAACGAGTTGATCAACGGCCGGCGGGCGATAACGCCGGACACCGCGGTCCGGCTGGCGATGTACTTTGGCAACGAGGCCGCCTTCTGGATGCACATGCAGGTCGCCTGGGACATGCACGCGGCGCTGCGCAACATCGCTGCGCCGCGGCCGCGCCGGCGCGAATGACCGCGGCGCCGCCCCTTCTGGCGACATGGGCAACTCGCGCGCGTTTGACCTAGCGCAAACCGGATCGACAATGTCGCGGTAGTCTGCACCCTGTTACAACAGGTGTAACAGGCGCGCAATGAACAACCGGTTCGACGTGCTGGTGCTGGGCATCGGCAATGTTCTGTGGGCGGATGAAGGTTTCGGCGTGCGCGCGGTCGAGGCGCTGCATGCGGGCTGGGCATTCCCCGCCGGCGTGCGGCTGATGGATGGCGGCACGCTCGGACTCAACCTCTTCGAGGACATCGCCACGGCGCGGCATGTGCTGGTTTTCGACGCCATCGACTACGCCTTGCCCGGCGGCACGCTCAAGCTGCTGCGCGGCGCCGAAGTCCCGGCATGGGGCGCGAACAAGATCTCGCCGCACCAGACCGGCTTCAACGACGTCCTGGCACTGGCGCAACTGCGCGGCAGCGCGCCCGAAAAGATCACCGCCATCGGCGTCCAGCCGGTCGAACTCAACGATTTCGGCGGCAGCCTGCGCCCGGCCGTCAAGGAAAGGCTGCCCGAGGCGGTGAGCCTGGCCGTCGCGGAGCTCGCTGCCTGGGGCTATCCGGGTACGCCGCGGCCCGAGGGCGCCATTGTCGAGCCTCTCAACGCGACATCCCTCGCCATCGACGCCTACGAAGCCGGTCGGCCCTCGGCGGACAAGGCCTGCCGGATTGGCGACCCCCGCGTGCTCGAGTCCTCGCCGCGCAAGCAGGGAGACTGACGATGTGTATCGGCATTCCGATGCAGATACTCGAGTCCGGAGCGGACACCGCTGTCTGCGAGGGACGCGGCAGTCGCGAGCGCCTCAATTGCCTGATGATCGGCGACCAGCCCGTTGGCACCTGGGTATTGGCGTTCCAGGGCTCGGCGCTGCGCGTCATCGACGCCGGGGAGGCGGCGCAGACCAACGCCGCCCTCGACGCGCTGGCTGCGGTGCTTGCTGGCGACGCCGATACCGATGCCCACTTCGCGGATCTCGTCAACCGCGAGCCCGAACTTCCTGCCCATCTGCGAGGATCCCGCTGATGAGCGCCATTCCGATGCCCATTGCCGCGGGTGCCGACATCGTCGGGAGCTACCCGCTGGTGGCGCAACTCTTTTCGAAGCACGGTTGCACCGACGTGCAGGCGGAGAACTTCGCCGCCTTCACGCAACAACCGGGACACGTGCTGCTGCTGTTCACCGAGGACCCCGTCCGTTACAAGGAAGTCCTCGACCTCGCGGTCATCGTGCCCGAACTCGCGCTCGCGTTTCCCGGCCGCTTCGCTGTCGGCGTGCTGCTGCCCGAAGCGGCGCGCGAGTTTCACGTCCGGTACGGCTTTCGGCGCTGGCCGGCCTTTGTCATCCTGAAGGACGGCGCGTACGTGGGCGCCATCGACGGCTTGCGCAACTGGGGCGAGTACCTTGCCGAGCTATCGCAGTTGCTGGCGGCCGAACCCACGCGCCCGCCGTCGATTGGCATCGCGGTCAAGGGTCCAGGCGAGAATTCCGGCGGTTGCGCTGACAGGCCCTAAATCGAGGAGATACGATGAAGGACTTTCCCATTCCCGTGCGCATGGTGGGCGTCGGTTCGCAGCCGGAGGACGACGCCGAACTGCAGTATCTGGAGATGCCCCGGGGCATGAACACCTTTTCGATGCCAGCCGTTCCCGAGACGGCCGACGCGGCTGCGCTTGCGAAGGCTCGCGACGTGCTGGCCCGGTTCGTTGCCCAGCTCGACGCCTGGGATCCGGAGCTGGATCCCTACGGGCCGCGCGCCGAACTGACCGGCATCACCGCCGACGTGCTGGAGATCGTCAACCAGGTGCTCGGCGAGGGCGAGGTGTCGATCCAGATCACGGATTCGACGCCGCACCGGATCCAGGAGAGCGTCTTCACCGGCCTCTGGCGTTGCTGCGAGCTCGATGCCGGGGGCGCGCTCGTCTCCGATTGGTTCGAAGCGGCACCGGTGCCGCGGGTCGCGCTGGCCGCGGCGCGCGCCGCCGCACGGCCGGCGCTCGACCAGGTCGAGTTTCCGCCTGGCGCGATGAATTCGCCGGCGCTGCTCAACGAAATCGCGCGCCAGATCGCCGAGCGCCCTCCGGGCGCGCGCGCTCACGTCGTCAACCTGACGCTGTTTCCGATGACCCCCGACGACCACGCGGTGCTGGAGCGCGCGCTGCCGGTGGGGCCGGTGGCGATGATCTCCCGCGGCTTCGGCAACTGCCGGATCACGTCGACGCTGGCGCGCGACGTCTGGCGCGTCCAGTACTTCAACAACATGAACACGCTGATCCTCAACACCATCGAGGTCGTCGACGTGCCGGAAGTGGCGCTGGCCTCGGCCGAGGATCTCGTCGACAGCCGGACGCGGCTCGCCGAACTCGTCCAATGGATGAGCGAGTCCTGCGCCGAGCAGGCACGGGCCTGACGCCATGGCAGGTTTCCAGGGTTTCGGCCACGCCGCCGAACTCGGACCCGATACCCGGCTCGAGTGCAAGATCTGCTGGTACGTCTACGATCCGGCCGAGGGCGATGTCGTCTGGCAGATTCCACCGGGGACGCCGTTCCCGCAGTTGCCGCCGCACTGGACCTGCCCCAACTGCTCGGCCACGCAGGACCAGTTCATGGTCATGCCCGATGAGTGACCCGGCCGGGTTGCTGCCCGATCCGTCCGCGCGCCTCACCTGCGCCTTCAATGCTGCGGCGGCAAGGATGCAGGGTCTCGGAATCGTCAATCCGGCGCTCGACGTCGAGGCGGTGGGATTCGCGCCGTGGGAAGGCCATTGGCTGGGCGTGATGCTGACGCCGTGGTTCATGAACCTCGTGCTGCTGCCGCGTGATCCGGGCCAATGGCAGCCCTTGCCGCGCGGTGAGAAGCGCAAGTATCGTTTTCCCGCCGGCGTCTACGACTTCATCGGCGCGACCGACGAGGCGGTAGGCGAATGCCAGACCTGTTCGTTGTTCTCGCCGGTGCTGGAGTTCGAGGATCACGCGACGGCGCGCCTGGTCGCCGAACTCGCGCGCGCCGCGCTGTTCGACGCCGAGAATGCCGAGACACCCGAGTTTCCGGCGGCAAACCTGACGCCCGCTGCCCCCGATGCGGCGGTCCCGGGGCCGATCGGGCAGATCCGGGAGCGAATCGACGCGCCGATGTCCAAGCGCGATTTCCTGCGCGGGCGCCTTCCGGGTTCCGATCGTGTCGATCGAGGGTGAACTCGCGATTCGCCTGGACTGGGATGGCGCGCGGGTGATCGGCGTCGCCATCCGCTCGACGCGGCCCGTGGTGGCAGGACGTCTACTCGCCGGCAAAGACGCGCGGGAGGCGGCATTGATGCTGCCCCGCCTCTACAGCATCTGCGGCCGTGCGCAGGCTGCCGCGGCGCACATGGCAATCGACGCGGCCGCCGGCACGGAATCGGCGGCGGCGAACGTCGGCGCACTCGAGCACGCGGTCCTCCTGGAAACGGTCCAGGAGTATCTGTGGCGGTTGTTGATCGACTGGCCGCAGGCGATGGGGCGCCAGCCGCCGATTGCCGCCGTCGCCCCCGTTCGCCGCCAGCTCGCCGCGGCGATCGCGCGGCAGCACGCGAATGAGGATGCGCCAGCCTTGCTCCCGCACGAGGCCGCCGCCGCACTCGATGCGCTGGCGGCCGATCATGTGTATGGCGAATCGCCGGCGCAATTTCTCGCGCGCGGCGACGCCGGCGCGTTCGACGCCTGGGCGGCCACCGCTGCGACGCTGCCCGCGGCGCTGGCCGCAGCACTCCTGGCAACGGCGCCGGGCCTGGGCCGCAGCGCGACGGCCCTGATGCCGACAGCGGGCGCTCCCGAGCTGCTCGAAGCCGTGGTGCCGGGATTGCGCTGCGACGCCGAGTTCGCCCGCGCGCCTTTGTGGAACGGGATGACGGTCGAGACCGGCGCGCTGGCGCGTAGCTGCGATCAACCCATGATGGCATCGTTGTTGCGGCGCGAAGGTCGTGCCGTTGTCACCCGGATGGCGGCGCGCCTGGTTGAACTCGCGTCGTTGCTGGGCAGCTTGCACGCGGCTGCGGTGACGGGCACGTCCGGCATCGGCTGGGTCGCGGCTTTGACGCTCGAGCCCGGTGATGGACTCGCCGCGGTGCAGACCGCGCGCGGCCTGCTGCTGCATCGGGTGCGCCTGGCGCATGGGCGCGTGGTCGACTACCAGATTGTGGCGCCGACCGAATGGAATTTTCATCCGGCGGGTCCGTTGGTGCAGGGTCTGGAGGGCATGGAGGTCGCCGACGCGTCGGTACTCTCGCGGCAGGCGCGGCTCGCGATCCAGGCGCTCGATCCCTGCGTTGCCTGTAGCGTCGAGGTCGTCCATGCATGAGATGTCGCTGGCCGAGGGCATGCTGCAGATCGTCGAGGACACTGCGCGGCGCAACGACGCCAGCAAGGTCAGCGTGGTGTGGCTGGAAATCGGTACACTCGCGCAAGTCGAACGCGATGCCCTGCGGT
>CAVPXB010000012.1:0-28377 GCA_963709525.1 uncultured beta proteobacterium | reverse complement strand
GCGGATTCGCGGGTTAGCTCTGCGGCGCCGCACCTTCCAGTAGCTCGAACTTCAATGCGACAGCATGGACGACTGCATCCCCGCATTCAGAGTTCACAGTACCGCGGTCAAGACTTCATGCCAACCGTGAGCGATCGCTATTTCAGTGGCGCCACATATCATGAATAACCTACCGATCGACATCGTGGTCCCGGTGTACAACGCGTACGACGATCTGATGCTGTGCGTCCAAAGCGTGCGCCGCCACACACGTCGCGATCAGTACCGACTCATTCTAATCAACGATGCATCCACCGATTTACGTATCGCGAGCTACTTCGGGGATCTCGAGCCGCTTGACGGCGAGTCGATTGTTCTGCTTTCAAATGGCGAGAATCGCGGTTTCTCGTACACGGTGAATCGTGGCATGGCGTATTGCACTGACCGTGATGTGCTGTTGTTAAATTCCGATACTTTGGTCACGGATCGATGGCTGGAAAAGATCCGCCGCTGCGCGGACTCGGATTCGAAGATCGGTACGATCACGCCGTTGTCCAACGCCGCAACGATAGTATCGTTTCCGAAATTTGGAGTGCACTCCGATTTGGCCGAACTACCGCCGATTGAAGTAGTCAATCGCGCGATTGAGGAGTCGGCGCAGCCAAGCTATCCAGACATCCCGACGGCAATTGGATTTTGCATGTTCATTCGTCGCGAGGTGATTCTTCAGATCGGATTGTTCGACGCGGACACCTTTGGCGCCGGTTACGGCGAGGACAATGATTTCTCGGTACGGGTATTCAAGGCGGGATACCGCAACGTTCTGTGTGACGACACCTTTATCGCCCACAGTAACAGCCGTTCATTCAGCGATGAGCGCCGGATCGCTCTTTCTCGTGCAAACCTGCAGCGCTTGGGCCAACTCCATCCCGAACACGCCGGCCATGTCCGTCAATTCATTCAGTCGAGTCCGATTGCGCACATCCTGACAACGGCTGCGGAGCGACTCGATGCGCTAAAGGCTGGCGAAACGCGAGGTGTGCTTCATATCCTACACGGCGATCCCGGAGGCGGAACGCGGACTCACGTGGCGGATTTGGTCCGGCACGATCTTGCTGAGTTGCGCCAATACGTTTTGTATGCGACCGGTGCGGAATGGACGCTGGAGTCGCCGGTCAGATCGGGCGGTACGAGAACGTACCGATTTCAACGCCGTGACGACGAGGCATGGGTTGACGTATTGAACGACGTGAACACATTTCTAAGCATCGACTTGTGTCACGTACACCATGTCTCAGGTGCGCGCACCTCCCTAGTGCAGGCCCTGCGTTCTCTGCGAACTCCTTATGGTGTGACGCTTCACGACTTCTATCTCGCGTGTCCTACGATTTCGATGCTGGGTATTGACGGCGAGTATTGCGGCGCGCCGCAGGATATTGAGGAATGTAGGCGATGTATCGCAGGGCAGACAAAATACAAGAACTTGATGCTCGAAGAGTGGCGGGCGGACCACAGGCGTGTTCTCAATGATGCAGCCTTCGTCATCGTACCGTCGAACTCGGTCTCGGCGATCTATCAACGGTACTTTGATCGATTGCGGGTCGACTGCATTCAGCACGGAGTTGATACGGCGTTCGCGGCGGGGCGAGATGACGGAAAGAAGGAGTCTGGCCGTTCTGATGGATTTCACGTGGTTGGAGTGCTGGGCGCAATCGGGCCTCAGAAGGGCGCGCGGCGTTTGGAGCGCCTGGTCGCGCGTACAAGGGAGCGCGGTCTTAGATTTCGTTGGGTGGTCATTGGATACACCGACCGAATCGGGCGGAACGTGGGCTGGCGCAGCGAGGACGGCCTGTTGACAGTTCATGGGCCATACGACCGCAGCCGGCTTTCGGAGTTGACTGATTCTTACGAGATTGATGTGTTTGTCTTTCCTTCGGCGGGACCGGAGACATTCTCCTATTCGTTGTCGGAGGCGTGGGCGATGGGGAGACCGGTATTGGTACCCCCGATTGGGGCGTTGGGGGAACGAGTTGCGGCCGCCGGCGCAGGTTGGATCATCGATGACTGGAAGAATCCGGACGCAATTCTCGATTGCCTCGTCGACGTGTTTGCGCCGGAAAACCGCGCGGAGTTCTCTCGTGCAAGATCCCGTGCTCTCGGTGTGTCGGGTAGGTCGATAGCCGCGATGGCCGCCGACACACGCGCGGTCTACGAACGATGCATTCCTTTCCATGAGATCCGACGCACCTCGAAACCTGGGCTTCGAGTCATTGCTCGCATGCATGAGGCCGCGGAACTCGGGCGCGAAACGCCAACTGCCAGCCGACAACAACCTGTGGTGGCGAAGGGAAGCCTACCAAGTCGGAACGCTTCATGTCCCTGTGGGAGTGGGAGGCGCCACAAGCACTGTTGCGGCACGACGGCTGCGGAGGGTCAACCAGGAACGGCTGAGCAAATCTCGGCAGAGGGGTTGCGGCGTCATCAATCGGGCCGGTTGGATGAGGCCCGCAAGCTCTATGAGCTTGCATTGCTACGTGACCCGGAGTGCGGGCTTGCGCAGCACTATCTTGGCGTTATCTTGTGGCAGACAGGCGATGTCGAAGAAGCCGAGACGTTGCTTCGTCGCTCGCTCGCGCGGTTGCCCGAACAAGCCGTTTTCCACAACAATCTCGGACTATGTCTAAGTTCGATGTGGCGGTACGAGGAGGCGGCGGCGGCCTACCGTAAAGCGCTTGAGATTGACCCCAGCAGTGCGCCTACGCACAACAATCTCGGTCTATGTTTCCAGGAAATCGGCGAACTTGAGAATGCGCTCTTGAGCTTCAAACGGGCACTCGAAGTCGCACCAGATTCCGTGGAGGCGCGCCATAACCTCGCTGTGGTCATGCGCTCACTCGAACAGCCATAAAGTACTACTTCGAAATTGTCTGTCGGTTCCGTGCGTCACCGTCATCCGACGCCTCGATGATCGCGCCTGCGGGACAATGTCATCGTCGCACAGCGCTGCCACCGCTTGTCTAGAGTATCTCCGCCGCGTGGTCGGCGAGCCGCGAGCGCTCGCCGCGCTTCAGCGTAACGTGGCCGGAGTGCGCCCAGCCCTTGAAACGGTCGACGACGTAGGTGATGCCGGAGCTGCCCTCGGTCAGGTAGGGCGTGTCGATCTGCGCGATGTTGCCGAGGCAGACGACCTTGGTGCCGGGACCGGCGCGCGTGATCAGCGTCTTCATCTGCTTGGGCGTGAGGTTCTGCGCCTCGTCGATGATCAGGAACTTGTTGATGAACGTGCGGCCGCGCATGAAGTTGAGGCTCTTGACCTTGATGCGCGAGCGGATCAGATCGCGCGTCGCGGCGCGGCCCCATTCGCCGGCTTCGTCGTCGGTCTTGTTGAGCACGTCGAGGTTGTCCTCGAGCGCGCCCATCCAGGGGTTCATCTTTTCCTCCTCGGTGCCGGGCAGGAAGCCGATGTCCTCGCCGACCGGCACGGTGACCCGGGTCATGATGATCTCCGAGTACACCTTGAATTCGAGCGTCAGCATGAGGCCGGCGGCGAGCGTCAGCAGCGTCTTGCCGGTGCCCGCCTGGCCCAGCAGCGAGACGAAGTCGATCTCCGGGTTCATCAGCAGGTTGAGCGCGAAGTTCTGCTCGCGGTTGCGCGCCGTGATGCCCCAGACGTTGCTCTTCTGGTGCGTGTAGTCCTTGAGCGTCGACAGCACCGCGGTGCTTGCCGCCGGTCTCCTTGACCAGTGCGTGAGCGGCACCTCGCCGGGGGTCTCCTGGTAGAGGAATTCGTTGATGAAAAGCGACGGCACCAGCGGCCCGGTGATCCGGTAGTAGGTGTGCCCGCCCTGCTGCCACGACTCCATGCCCTTGCCGTGCCGATCCCAGAAGTCGGCCGGCAGCTCCCGCATGCCGCTGTAGAGAAGTTCGGTGTCTTCAAGCACCTTGTCGTTGAAGTAGTCCTCGGCGGCTATCCCCAGCGCGCGCGCCTTGATCCGCATGTTGATGTCTTTGGACACCAGGATGACGTTGCGCTTGGGATGCGCGGCCTGCAGGTGCATGACCACGGCGATGATCTGGTTGTCCGCCTTGCCGTTGGCGAGCGACGGCGGCAGTGCCGTGGTGATCGCCTCGGTCTGCAGGTACAGGCGGCCGGTCGCCGCGCCACCGGATTTGGCCTCGAGCGGGATGCCTTCGACGATGCCGTCGGGTGTGCCGCTGACGAGTTCGTCGAGAAAGCGCGACGCCTGCCGCGCATTGCGCGCGACTTCGGTCACGCCCTTCTTGTTGTTGTCGAGTTCCTCGAGGGTGAGCATCGGCAGGTAGATGTCGTGCTCCTCGAACCGGAACAGGCTCGTCGGATCGTGCATCAGCACGTTGGTGTCGAGCACGAACAGCTTGCTGGCTGGGAGCAGGCGCGTGGCCACGCCGGACCTGGCGGCGGGACTGCGCGGACTTGCGGGCGACGAGGGTCAAGGGGGCAGTGCGGGTCTTGCGCAGGACCATGGGGCTCCTTGCGGGCGGGGGCGGCGACGGTGGGATGAGCTGGCGACGGGACGGCACCACCGTCTTGCGCATCCTAGCTGCGCGCTGTGACGAACACAAGATGTTGCGGTCGTCGCGATATCCGATGTCCTCGAACCTCCGCCGCACGCCCCGGGACGCGCCCACAACGCTGCGGCGATTGCTTATACTGCGCCGGAACTTCGCTCCTTCCGGATTCTCGATGACTTCCCCCGACCATGACCTTGCGGTGCTGTTTGCCGATATCGCCGGCAGCACGCGCCTCTACGAGCAGCTCGGCGACGCCGCGGCGCTCGCCGCAATCACGCGCTGCCTCGACCTCGCCGAGGAAGCCGCGCGTGGCTACGGCGGGCGGCTGGTCAAGACCATCGGTGACGAAGCGCTGCTGGTGTTTGCGCATGCGGATCAGGCCGCCGAAGCGGCAGGCGAGATCCAGCGCCGGATGGCCGAGGCGTCCGCCGTGGACGACGTTCGCCTCGGCTTTCGCGTCGGAATCCATTTTGGCGCCGCGATCGAAGTTGCCGGTGACGTTTTCGGCGATTCGGTGAACGTCGCCGCCCGCATGGTCGGTCTGGCCAAGCGCGGACAGGTCATTCTCTCCTCGCCGACGGCGGACGCCCTGGCGCCCTGGCTGCGGGGACGGGTGCGCGAGCTGGACGTGCTGACGGTCAAGGGCAAGGAGAAGGACATCGGCATCTGCGAGTTGCTCTGGCAGGATTCGTCCGCCGATCTCACCGCGATGGCGGTGCGGCCCAAGGCGAATGCCGTCCACCTCGAGCTCCGGCTGGGCGAGCGCGTGTTCGAGCTGGACGCCAGCTCCCCGGCGCTGTCGCTGGGTCGCGATGCGCAGAATGACCTGGTGATCGCCGACCGCCTGGCGTCGCGGCTGCACGCGCGGATCGAGCGGCGCCGCGACAAGTTCGTTCTGGTCGACCAGAGCTCGAACGGGACCTTCGTGGCGATCGACGGCGAGCGCGAGATCCAGCTTCGGCGCGAGGAGATGATCCTGCGCGGGCGCGGCCACATCAGCTTCGGTCACAGCCTCGACCCGACGCAGGGCGAGGCGCTGGCTTTTGCCTGCGCCGACGCCGGGACCTGAACGACGCCGCATCCCGATTCGGACCCCGGATCAATAGGTCGTCGACAGTTTCCGCAGCGTCTCGGGATTCTTCACGACGGTTTTCTGCCGGCCCGGCGGCGCGCCGTACAGGCCCGCCGGCGGGTTGGTCTCCAGGCGCGACAGCACCGGGGCATCGCCACAGCGCCGGTCGAAGGTCACCGCGACCTGGTCCCCGGCGATGCTGCCGAGCGCGAAGCAGGCCTGACCGAGCTTGGCGTTGAGCGGCTTCAACACGCCGCGGGCGACGAGATCGCCAGGCGTGCCGATGCCGGCGAGCAGGAGGTCGAAGCCACGGGGCTTCGCTGGCGGGCGCGGGATCGCGGCAATGACTTCCGGCAGCCCGACGAGTTCGCGTGCGAAGAGATCCTCCGAGGCGGTGTCGGGCATGCCTTCGACGTTGAGCGTGACCTTCTGGCCGGTCACGGTGGCGTGCTGCAGGAAGAAGTCGCGCGAGAATTCGTCGGCGATCTTCGTTCCGATCGCCTTCAGCGCGTCCTCCTCGCTGGCCCAGCTGCCGACACCCTTGGGGAGCGTGGTGTTGTAGTAGATCTCCTCGCCGGTCGCGCGATCGACGCATTTGACGGTCCAGGAGGTCAGCGCGTACTTGGTGACGGTCAGCCCGGAGGCCTCCAGGCGCATCGACAGCCTCTTGATCCGGGCCTCGCCGAGCACGGTGAAGTCGGCCGCCGCGCCCGCCGGGGCGCCCGCGACGGCGGCATCGGTCCAGAGGCGGAATCCGAACGACTTGATGCGCTCCTTCAGGATGTTCTCTGCCACCGGCGACGCGATGGGCGGTGCGTCCGGGCGATCCGCATCGCGCACGTCGATCTGCACCGACACCCTGGGATCGCCGCTGGCGCGGATGAGTTCCACCCGCTCGTCGCGGGTCATCTGATTCAGCGCTTTCTGCACCGCCTTGACGTTGATCACGGCTTCGGTCGTCATCGACACGAGGCCGTCCTTGCCCAGGCGGGGCTCGCTTTCACGGACCACGGTCCTGACGAAGCTGCCGCTGTTCGCGAGCACCCGGCGCGCAATCGCGTCGTAGTTCGCCGCAATCGACTTCTGGTCGACCAGAAGCCCTACCGCCTTTTCCACCAGCTGGCTGCGCGAATCCGCGCGCAGCTCGCTTTGCAGCAGCGCCTTGTCGCTCTGGTAGCGCGGATCCGTCGGATCCACCAGGCCGACCGCGGCGATCGTCAACGTCCCGGGCTCGGGCGCGGGGCTTGCCGGCGCAGCAGCGGGCGCGGGGGCCGGCGCAGGTGCCGGCGTGGACGCCGGCGGCGCGGCGCCCGGTGCCGCGGCCAGCGACGTCGAGGGCGGGGCGGGCTTCGCGACCTCGACCGCCTGGCGCTGGAACAGGAACCACGCGCCGGCGGCGAGCACCACGACCGCGATACCGATCGCCGTCGCCAGAACGGCGGGCGGCGACGATTTCCTGACGGGGGGCGTGGCGGCAGCGGAAACGGCGGGTGCCGCGGTCACGGCCGGAGCGATCCTGGCAGCCGTCGGCTCCGCCGAGGCGATGATCGTCGGCTCCGCGTCGGACGAACGCCTGATTTCCGTCGCGGGCGCGGCCATCGGCGCCGCGGCCCGGATCGCGTCGGCGAATTCCTGCGCGCTCTGGAAGCGATCGTCGGCGCGCTTCGCCAGCGCCTTGCGCATGACGGCGTCCATCACCGGAAGCACCTGGACATTGAGCGTGGACGGCGGCAGGGGGTCCTCCTTGAGCACCTTCTGCATCGTCGTGGCCGCGGATCCGGCAAAGGGCCGTTCACCGGTCAGGAACTGGTAGAGAATGACGCCGGCCGAGAACAGGTCCGAGCGCCCGTCGACCGGCAGTCCGAGGATCTGCTCGGGCGACATGTAGCTTGGCGTGCCGAGCACCGTGCCCACCTGCGTGAGGTTGGACGAGTCGATGTGGGCGATGCCGAAGTCGGCAACCTTCACGTTACCGTCGTCCAGCAGGAAGATGTTCGCGGGCTTGATGTCGCGATGGATCACCCCCTGACGGTGCGAATAGTCGAGTGCGGCGAGTATCTGCGACATGATGCGCACGACGTCGGCCGTCTTGAAGCGCTCGTTGCCGTCGAAGCACTCCTTGAGCTCACGCCCCTTGACGTACTCCATGGCGATGAACCAGACGCCCGCGTCCTCGCCGAAATCGTGGATCGAAACGATGTTGGGGTGGGAGAGCCGCCCCGCGGCCTGCGCCTCGCGACGGAAGCGTGCGATCACCGTCCCCGAGTCCTCGCCCTTCAACTGATCCGGGCGGATGGTCTTGAGCGCGACGACGCGCTTGATCAGCGGGTCGTAGCCCTCGTAGACCACACCCATCGCGCCGCGCCCGATCTCGCGTCGGACTTCGTACTTGCCCAGAGTGCTGATGTCGGCCAATTCAGATCCTCCTCGTGCCGAAAACGGCGACGCCGGCGGCGAGCCGGCGTCGTCGGTCTCCGCGGTCTTCAGCTCATTTGTACTTGCTGTCGATTTCCCACACGCTCTTCTGCACCAGGCGCTGCACCATGGTGTCGAGCGAGACACCCCCCTGCTGCGACTGGTTGATGCCCAGCGCTCCCGAGGATGTCGCGCCGATCTCCATCTTCTCCTCGGTGTAACCCTGGGCGAGCTGCTCGGTGGTCTCGGCATTGACGATCTTGTAACGCATGCCGATGACCCAGACGCTGGTGGACTCTGCGGAATGCACCGAGCCGACCGCCGTGCCGCCCACCGCGCCGGCCGTCGCGCCGCCCCAGGATCCGCTGAAGGCCCCGAGGAGCCCGGCCATCTGGCCGAGCGTCCGGCCGTCGAAGCCGGACTGCGCCGCGGCGACCTGCTCGGTCTTGAGGATGTCGAACTTGACGACGTACTTGGTCGCCCTGAGCTTGCCCATGCCGAGGAACTTGCGCGCCTGCGCGGGATCGCCGAGGTTGTAGGCGAGTTCGAACTCCTTCAGCAGCGGGCCCAGGTTCGAGCGCTCGAGGACCTGGAAATTGGCGCTCGAAAGCTCGATCTCGCCGAAATCGGCGATATTGTTGGCGGTGAACTTCTGCAGGAAGGTGGCGTTGTTGCTCTTGATATCGCCGGGGATCACGACCAGCGCCGGGCCTTTCTTTTTCGCATTCACGTACTCGACAGGCCGATAGACCGTCTGGTCGGCCGCGGCGTTCGCCTTCTGCGACGTCTCGCTGCCCGCCGTCGGCGACGGATTGCCCCACGAGGGTTGCGCCGTCGCCGCGGATGCTCCGATGAGAAGCGCCACGCCGATCGAGACGCAGGCGAGTCGTGCCGGGATGGGATTGCGCATTGCGAATGCTCCAGTGGGTAGGGAAGTCATTGCGGAACCGGAACCTTACTTCGACGCCGGGCTGTTGCGCACGGGCGGCCGGGCACTGCGGCAATAGTCCGCATAGAGGCCGGCCACGACCTCATCCGCTTTCTCGTTCACGAGCGTCAGTGCCATGCGCTGGACATCGGCACCGGCGTAGGACGCGGTTTCCGCGCTGACCTCGGAAACCTGCCTTCCCTTGCTGTCGGTCAGCGTGAAGCCCATGGTCACCGAGACCTGGTTGACGGCCATGAGCGGGTTGCGCGTCGCCGTGGACGATATCAGCCCCCGCAGGACGAAACTGGCGCCGAGCCGTTTCGAGGCCGCGAGCGCCGCATCCGGATCGTTCCGGAAGTAGGCGTCGATTTCCGCCTGCGCGATCTGGCGGCGGATCTCCTCCGGCGTGTATGTCCGCAGACCGAGGGCGCGCAGGCGCGCGTTGATCGCCTGGAAATGCGGGCCGTAGTTCTGCTGCTGCGCGGAGATGTATCCGTTCGACTGCACTTCGCCGATCACCACCATGATCTTCTTGTCCCTGAGCTCGGCACGGCAGGGCGTGGAAAGCTGCTCGGCGATGCGATTCGCGCGCGCCTCCGCGTCCTGGCGGTTCGCATCGTCCGGCTGCGAGAAGCTGAATCCCTGCGCACCCAGCCGTCCACTTGCCAGCGGAACGAGCAACGCCAGAACCAACCATGCCAGCTGCAGTCGAGTTTTCGTCACTGTGGGATCAAGACCGGTTTTTTCTGTTCTCAAGCGTCGGAGGTTAGCTTAACGGGAAACGGAAATCCACACCGAATATTCACGCTTCCGGACCGGGGAGACGAGGCAGGCGCGGCGACGGAGGATTGTCGGCGCACAGCCGCCGGCTGCAGTCGGGCGTTCGAACGACCGTGTTCGCCGCGTTCGCGATCTTGCTTGCGGCGCGGGGGATTTGTTGACCAAGCCTTGACCAGGATCACGAACGGGTGTCTCAGTTGGGAGGAAACTTTGCCTGGGCTATTGGGGTGTGGATTTGCCGAACCGAGACGCTGGGCCACCGGCCCGCGCTTCCGGCGACGGCAATCAGGGAGAGGGGAGAGCCAAATGTCGAAGCCAGGGTCGGACGCAGTCGCAAGATTCCCGACGTTCATCCCAGACCTGCTTGCGTACGTCCAGCCGAACCGCGGCCGGCACGCGTGGGCGGCGCGGCTGAAGCTCGCTCTGGGCGTGTTGCTCGGACTGGTCGTGGGCGCGGCCCATGCCCAGTCCATCACCGAGTTCAGTGTCGGAATCACCGCTGGCGCGAATCCGCTGAGCATCACCGCCGGCCCGGCCGCGGACGGCAGACTGTGGTTCACCGAGAACTCGGGTAACCGGATCGGGGCCATCACAACCGCCGGAGCGGTGACCCAATACAGCACCGGAATCACCGCCGGTTCCTATCCGAACGTCATCACCAAGGGCCCGGACGACAATCTGTGGTTCACCGAGGACTTGGGTAACCGGATTGGGCGCATCACGACCGCCGGCGTAATCGCCCAATTCAGTTCCGGGATCAGTTCGGGCGCGAGTCCGTTGGGCATCACCGCCGGTCCCGGCGGCGATCTGTGGTTTACCGAGACCTTCTACGACCAGATCGGGCGCATCACGACCGCCGGCGCGATCACCGAGTTCTACCTTCCGAACCCCACTTACGGGCTGGGCATGATCGCGAAAGGTCCGGACAATAATCTGTGGTTCACCGAAACCGGCGCTGACCGGATCGGGCGCATCACGCCGGCCGGCGTGGTCACCGAATTCAATGTCAGCAGCGGCGCAATGCCCTGGGGCATCGTTGCCGGCCCGGACGGCAACCTCTGGTTCACCGAGCGGGGCAAGAACCGGATCGGGCGCATCACGCCCGCCGGCGTAGTCACCGAGTTCACCGCCGGGACTACCGGCACGACAGAGGCCATCACCGCAGGTCCGGACGGCAATCTGTGGTACACAAAATCCGATGCCAACCTGATCGGGCGCATCACCCCGACGGGCGTGGTTACCGAGTTCAGCGCCGGGATCACCGCCAATGCGGGTCTCTTGGGCATCACCGCAGGTCCAGACGGGAATATCTGGTTTACCGAATTCAACATCAGCAAGATCGGGCGGCTTACCCTGCCAGCCGGGCCGACTGCACCCACGGCGACCACCGGTGCCGCCAGTGCAATCACCGCCACCGGCGCGACGCTCAACGGCACGGTCTCGGCCGGAGGCGCGCAGACCACCGTCACGTTCCAGTACGGGCTGACGACGGGCTACGGCAGCACCGCGACCGCGACGCAGAGTCCGCTGGCCGCGAGCGCGGTCAACGCCGCGGTTTCCGCGTCGGTGACCGGGTTGAGCTGCAACACCGTCTATCACGTCCGTGTCGCCGCCACCAACAGCGTCACCACCACCAACGGCAGCGACCAGACCTTCACCACGGCTGCCTGTGCGCCGACTGCACCGGTGGTCACCACGGGCGCGGCGAGCGCGCTCACCGCCACCGGCGCGACGCTCAACGGCACGGTCTCGGCCGGAGGCGCGCAGACGACCGTCACGTTCCAGTACGGGCTGACGACGGGCTATGGCAGCACCGCGACCGCGACGCAGAGTCCGCTGGCCGCGAGCGCGGTCAACGCCGCGGTTTCCGCGTCGGTGACCGGGTTGAGCTGCAACACCGTCTATCACGTCCGTGTCGCCGCCACCAACAGCGTCACCACCACCAACGGCAGCGACCAGACCTTCACCACGGCTGCCTGTGCGCCGACTGCACCGGTGGTCACCACGGGTGCGGCGAGTGCGCTCACCGCCACCGGCGCGACGCTCAACGGCACGGTCTCGGCCGGAGGCGCGCAGACGACCGTCGCGTTCGAGTACGGGCTGACGACGGGCTATGGCAGCACCGCGACCGCGACGCAGAGTCCGCTGGCCGCGAGCGCGGTCAACGCCGCGGTTTCCGCGTCGGTGACCGGGTTGAGCTGCAACACCGTCTATCACGTCCGTGTCGCCGCCACCAACAGCGTCACCACCACCAACGGCAGCGACCAGACCTTCACCACGGCTGCCTGTGCGCCGACTGCACCGGTGGTCACCACGGGTGCGGCGAGTGCGCTCACCGCCACCGGCGCGACGCTCAACGGCACGGTCTCGGCCGGAGGCGCGCAGACCACCGTCACGTTCCAGTACGGGCTGACGACGGGCTACGGCAGCACCGCGACCGCGACGCAGAGTCCGCTGGCCGCGAGCGCGGTCAACGCCGCGGTTTCCGCGTCGGTGACCGGGTTGAGCTGCAACACCGTCTATCACGTCCGTGTCGCCGCCACCAACAGCGTCACCACCACCAACGGCAGCGACCAGACCTTCACCACCGCGGCCTGTACGGCCACTGTGACCGGCAACAACCCGGCGGGAAGCGGTACGATCACCGCGACGGTAAGCGGTTGCGGGGCGACGTGCGTGTTCGCGAATGCGGCGTACATCCCGGTTTCCGGAGACCCGCGCTCGCCGCCCGTGCCGCCGCCGCCAGGCTACGTCTTCCCCTATGGGGTCTTCGACTTTGTCGTCAGCGGTTTCACCGCGGGCTCGACGGTAACCATCACGCTCGCCTATCCGGACAGCCTCCCGGCGGGCACCGTGTACCAGAAATACGGGCCGACGCCGGGCAACGCCGTTCCACACTGGTACCAGCTGCCGGCATTGATCAATGCCAACACGGTCACCCTGACGATCATCGATGGCGGCCTCGGAGATGACGATCTCCTTGCCAATGGCTCGATTGTCGACCAGGGCGGTCCGGCCATCCTGCGCAACGATGTTGCGATTCCGACGCTCTCCGAGTACGGCCTGCTCCTGCTCGTCGCGATGATGGGTGCGCTCGGAATTGCGATCGCGCACCGCCGCAAGTTGAACTGGTGACGCGAACGGGTCAGGGCGACTGCACGTAGGCAAGCACGGCGTCGACATGGCCCGGCAGCTTGACGCCGCGCCACTCCCTGGCCAGCGCGCCTTTGCCATCGATGACGAAGGTGCTGCGTTCGATGCCGCGCACCTGTTTGCCGTACATGTTCTTCATCTTGATGACGCCAAACTGGGCGCACAGCACCTCGTCGACATCGGCGATGAGTTCGAACGGGAACGCCATCTTCGCCTTGAAGCGCTCATGCGACGCGAGGCTGTCGCGCGATACGCCGACGACGACTGCGCCGGCCTTGGCGAACGCGTCGTGCAGATCGCGGAACGCCGCGCCCTCGACAGTGCAGCCGGGCGTATTGTCCCTGGGATAGAAATACAGCACCACCGTCTTGCCGCGATGTTCGGACAGCGTGAAGGGCTCGCCGCCGGTGGCGGGGAGCGAGAAGTCGGCGACGCGGGTCGAGGTCATTGCGGAATCTCCAGCAAAGGGTCGATGCGGCGGGTTCAGGCAGCCGCGGCGAGGTCCACATCGCCGAGGAACTCGGGACCCTGGACCAGCAGCGTCCCGCTGCGCCCGGGGATCTCGGCAAGGCTCACCTCGCAGCGCGGCAGGGCCAACGCCTGCACGCTGTCGAGCAGGTCCCGGGTGGCGACGAGTTTCCAACCCTGCGCCTTCCAGCCCGACAGCAGGCGGTCGAAAGCCGGGGCGAGGCGCATGCCCTCGAGTTCGGCGTGCAGCGTGTACACGTGGCCGGTCGCGTTCGGTTCCCGCGTGAGTTCGAGCAGATGGGCGGCGACGTTGTCATCGGTAATGCCGTCGCGGCCGATCAACTCGTCGAGCGTCGGCAGCGTCGTCGGCAGCTGGGGACAACGGATCAGCTCGGCATTCCATACCGGCAGATGGGGATGCGTGCCGCGGCCATCGGAACAGTACTCGAAGCCCATGCGCTGCGTGAGGCGCAGCGCATGGATGTTCATCTGCCAGCCGGCGGCGCCGTGCGTGAGCGGCGGCGAGCGGAAGATGTCGGTGAAGCGGTCGCAGGCGCGCGTCATCTCGGCGTGCGTCCACGCGGCGCTGGCGTGGGCGACGCCGTCCTGCCAGCGAATGTGATCCCAGGTGTGGATGCCGACCTCGAAGCCGTCGTCGCGCACCGCGCGCATGATGTCCGCGCTGCGCCGGCCGATGTCGGGACCCGGCAGCAGCGTGCCGTAGAGCAGCGTTTTCAGGCCGTAGTGCTTGACCACCGAAGTGCGCTGCACCTTGCGCATGAACCCGGGCCGGAACACGCGCTTGATCGCGCGGCCGGTGTGGTCGGGCCCGAGACTCCAGAGAAAGGTTGCCCCGGCACCGTGCTTCTTCAGCAGCGCGATGAGATTCGGCACGCCTTCGCGCGTGCCGCGCAGCGTATCGACGTCGATCTTGAGGGCGAGCTGCATCGCGCTCCCGGCGGTCAATCGACGAGTTGCCGCGCTTCGGCGACCTGGCCGCGGTAGGCATCGAAGATGCGCTTCAGCGCTTCGTCCATGGGCACCACAGGCTGCCAGTCGAGCTCGGCACAGGTGTTGGTGATCCTGGGCACGCGGTTCTGCACGTCCTGGTAGCCCTTGCCGTAGTAATCGGCGGACGTGGTTTCGACGATCTTCACGCGCGCCGCGGTATCGCGGTACTCGGGATAGCTGAGCGCCAGATCCAGCATCATCGTCGCGACTTCGCGCACCGAAAAATTGTTGACCGGGTTGCCGATGTTGTAGATCTTCCCGGTGGCGACGCCTTCGTCGTTGGCGATGATCTTCATCAGCGCATTGATGCCGTCGTCGATGTAGGTGAAAGCACGCTTCTGCGTGCCGCCGTCGACCAGCTTGATCGGCTCGCCGCGGACGATGTGGCCCAGGAACTGCGTGATGACCCGCGAGCTGCCTTCCTTGGCCGTGTTGATCGAGTCGAGCCCGGCGCCGATCCAGTTGAAGGGGCGGAACAGCGTGTAGTCGAGCCCTTCCTGCAATGCGTAGGCGTGGATCACGCGGTCCATCAGCTGCTTGGCGCAGGAATAGATCCAGCGCGGCTTGTTGATCGGGCCCAGCACCAGCTCGGAATTCTCGGAGTCGAATTCCGCGTCGCGCGACATGCCGTAGACCTCGGAGGTCGACGGAAAGATGATCCGCTTCCTGTACCGCACGCAGGCGCGGACGATCGGCAGGTTGGCCTCGAAATCGAGCTCGAATACGCGCAGGGGCTCGCGCACGTAGGTCGCCGGCGTGGCGATCGCGACCAGCGGCAGCACGGAATCGCATTTCTTGATGTGATACTCGATCCATTCCTTGTTGATCGTGATGTCGCCTTCGAAGAAGTGAAAGCGCTTCTCGGCAAGCAGGTCGGCGATGCGGTCGGACTGCATGTCCATGCCGTGGATTTCCCAGTCGGTCGCGGCGATGATGCGCTTGGACAGGTGGTGGCCGATGAAGCCGTTGACGCCGAGGATCAGGATTTTTTTCATGGGGTGTCGGGGGACGGTAGGCGTCGGGCCGAAGCGGCCGGCAACGGAGGCAGCGCCGCTGCGGTCAGGCCCGGGAGCCCTGCCGCAGGGAAGAGGATGAAATTATAGCGCCGGTGTCGTGGGAAGGCGCGGCTGCAGGCAGGGCCGGGGCGATCGCCCTCTGCCGCAGTCATCGATCGGGCTTGCCGCCCAGCGCCGCGGGCGCGGCGCCGAAGCGCGCGCGGAAGGCGTCGGGACCGATCGCTACGCCGGCGAGTTCGAGTGCAAGCACGCGCAGCGCTCCGCCGCCACCGCAACGCGCCAGCAGCGCACCCTCGCGGACTTCGAGCGCCGGCGCGAGCGTCGGGGACGTCGCGGGGTCGACGACGCGCGATCGCAGGATGCGTGCGGCGACACCGCCGACCACCGTGAAGGCGCCGGGATAGGGAGGCGCGACGGCGCGGACGAGGTTGTGGATGCGATGCGCGGCGAGCGTCCAGTCGATGATGCCGTCCTCGGGCCTGCGGCCGCCGAAATACCCGCCCTGCGCGAGATCCTGCACCCGGCGCGGCGCGGTGCCGGCGACGAGGCCCGGCAGCGCGCGCACCGAGCGTGATTTCCGCCGCCACGGTGACCTTGTCGAACACTTCGCGCGCGGTGTCGTCGGGAAGGATGGGGATCGCGGTCTGGTCGACGATGTCGCCGTTGTCGGGCTTCTCCGTCATGTAGTGCAGCGTGGCGCCGGTCTCGCGCTCGCCGTGCAATACCGCCCAGTTGACGGGCGCCCGCCCGCGGTACTTAGGCAGCAGCGACCCGTGCATGTTGAGCGCGCCGCCGGGCGCAGAGCGCAAGAGCGGTGCCCTGAGCATTCTCCGGTAGTAGAACGAGAACAGGAAGTCGGGCTTTGCTGCCTGCACGCGGGCAACGACTTCGGCGGCGTTGGGGTCGTCGGGCGTCACGCACGGGATGCCGTAGTCGGCAGCGGTCGCGGCGACCGAGCGAACCAGATCGTTTCTGCCGGATCATCCCGTGGGTGACGATCAACGGAATCGTCAACACCTTGCGCCAGCAGCGCCTTCACGCAGCGCACGCCTACATTGTGGTAGGCGAAGACGACGGCGCGGGTCATGGCTGGCGTGGTCGCTCGAGCAGAATGGCCGGAACGACGGCGGGAACTTCGGCGCTGCCTGGCCCCTGCTCGAGTACCGCCTGGACCGTGTAGCGCGGGCGCTCGCGCACCTGCTGGTAGATGCGGCCCACGTATTCGCCGATCAGTCCCAGCCCGAACAGCAGCATGCCGATGAGGAAGAACGCGAGGATGTCGCGGTCCCAGAAGAGGCTGACCACTCCTGCCATTCGGACGCGACCGAGAAGACGATCCGGTAGACGATGACCCAGACGTAGGTGACGAGGGCCATCGCCGACGACCAGCCATGCCGAACATCGAGAACGCCTGCAATGGCACCAGCGAAAAGCCGGTCACGAGATCGAAGTTGAGGCGGATGAGCTTGTACAGCGAATACTTCGATTCCCCCGCGGCGCGTTCCTCGTGCCCGACTTCGACCTCGACCGGGTTGCTGGCGAACGTGTAGGCGAGCGCGGGAATGATAGGTGCTCACCTCGCGGCTCGCCGCGACGGCAGCGATGATCTCCCGGCTGTAGGCGCGCAGCATGCAGCCCTGGTCGGTCATCTTGATGCGCGTGATCCGCTCGCGCAGCCGGTTCATCACCCGCGAGCCCCAGCGGCGCCACCACGAATCCTCGCGCGTGCGCCGCACGCCGCCCACGTAGTCGTGGCCGGCATCCATCGCCGCCAGAAGCGTGGCGATTTCCTCCGGTGGATTCTGCAGGTCGGCGTCGAGCGTGACGATGCGTTCGCCGCGGCAGCGCTGGAAGCCGGCAATGATCGCCGGGATGCTGGCCATAGTTGGCGTTGAACAGCACGACCCGCGTCACGTCCGGGCGGCGCTGGAACTGCTCGCGCAGCAGCGCCGCGGAGCGGTCGCGACTGCCGTCGTTGACGAAGATGACCTCGTAGGGCACGCCGCAGCGCATCCAGCGCGGGATACAGGCGCGCGAACAGCGCGGCAAGTCCGTCCTCCTCGTTGTAGACCGGGATGACGACGGAAAGTATCGGTGTGCCCATCGGGAACTCAGCGCTCTCAGCGGCGGCAGGATTCGATGACGTCGGCCAGGCGTCGCACACGCGGTCGACGTCGGCCGTCGGTCATGGTCGGGAAACAGCGGCAGCGTCACGGTCTCGCTCGGCGATACGCTCGGTATGCGGGAAATCGCCATGGCGGTAACCCAGACGCGAAAAGCGTGGCGAGATGCGCGGCTTCGTACGATACGCCGGTGCCGATGCCCCGCGCGTCGAGCGCGTCGCGGAATTCCTGCGCGGGAAAGGGACATGGCGGTCGAGCGGCAGCAGCGGCGCGAACATGTTCCAGCTGTGGCCCGCCTCGTCGCCGGAGTAACCGCGGTGCGGCAGCACGCAGGCGGGATCGGTGCGCGAAGCGCTCGAAATAGCGCGCGACCAGCGCGCGCCGCGCGGCCAGTGAACGCGTCGAGCTGCGCGAGCTGCGCCAGACCGACGCGCGCGTTGACGTCGGGCAGGTTGAACTTGCCGCCCGGGAACGCGACGTCGCGCGTGCCGTCGGGCAGGCAGGACGATGCCGTGAAAGCGCAGCGTTTCGACGCGTCCTGGCTTCGGCGGCATCGTTGACGACGAGCGCGCCGCCCTCGATCGTCGTCATGTTCTTGTTCGGATGGAAGCTGAACATGACGATGTCGCCGAAGCTGCCGATGTGCGCCCCGCCACTGACGAGCCGATCGCCAGCGCCGCGTCCTCGATGACGCGCAGGCCGCGCCGTCGCGCCAGCGTCGTACAGCGCATCCATGTCCACCGGCAGCCCGGCGAAATGCGTCGGCATGATCGGCCCGGGTGCGCGGCGTGATCGCCGCCTCGGCCTCCGCGAGATCGATGTTGCGCGTTGCCGAGGTCGCACGTCGACGAATACCGGCGTGGCGCCGACCCTGACGATCATGTTGGGCGCCGCGAAAAAGCGTCATCGCCGGCGTCATGACTTCGTCGCCCGGCCCGATGCCGACAATCTGCAGCGCGATCTCGAGCGCGGCCGGTCGCCGACGAGACCACGCTTCACCGGACGGCCGCCGCAGTAATCGGACAGCGCCGCCTCGAACGCCTGCACCTGCGGGCCGCTGGTGATCCAGCCCGAGCGCAGCACGTCGGCGACGCCGGCGATCGTCGCCTCGTCGAGCGTCGGGCCGGGCAAACTGGAAGGTAGGGAAGGGTGCTCATGAAGGAGCCACGCGGTCCGACTCAGCTGCGGGCGACCAGCCAGACGCCGATCACGATGAAGCCGATGCCCAGCCAGCGCGTCAGCGGTGACGGCTTCGCCGAACAGGTAGTGCGCGGCGACGGCATTGACGACGTAGCCCACCGACAGCAGCGGATAGGCGACCGACACCGGAACCCGCGACAGCCCGAGGATCCAGACGAACAGGCTACAGCACGTAGCAAGCGGTACCGAGCACGAAATGGCCCTGCGTCGCCATCCTCATCAGCGGTCGGAAACCAGGTGTCGGCGTGAGCGTCAGCACGCCCAGCACGTTGGTGCCGGCCTTGAGCAGCAGCTGCGCGGCGGCGTTGAGCAGCACGCCGGTCATCAGGAAGGCAAAGGCGGCAAGGGTCATCGGCGGCTCACGAGGACGCGGCGCGGATCGCGCGCGAGTTCGCGCATCGGCAGCCCTGCCGCGGACGAGCGCCGAGAAATCGCCAGCGGACAGCAGCGCGTAGCCCTGCTCCTGTGCGGCCCACAGCGGACGCCAGCCGTCGACGGTGGCGATGGCGCGCTGTCGGTTCGGCGTCGATGCCCGAGCGCCATCTCGTCGCGGAACTCCACCAGCGTGGTCGTGCGGCGGAGATAGAAGCTGGCCGTCTGGTCGTACATGCGCACCTGGTAGAACGGAACGTCGCTGCGCAACGCGCCGTGCTGCGACTGTGCGCTTTGAAGGAGAGCCGAAGTCGAGCGCGTCGCGCGGAAGGCATCGAATCCCGTGATCGCCACCTGGATCGCGATCAGGCCTGAAAGCGAGAGCGCGATGACGCCGCAGGTGATCGACGTCGCGGCGGCCTGCCGGAACGCGCGGAACGCGATCAGGCCCCCGGCGACGCTGACGGCCATCGCCGCGGCAATCCAGAGCCTGTAGGCTGCGATCAGGTCCAGCGATTGCCAGTCCGGGTCGAGCGAACCGGTGCGAGCGTTTCCTCGTTCAGGGCGAGCGGGCGATGGCCAACGCAGCGCAGCGGCGATGACCAGCGGCAGCGTGAGCCGCGCGAGGCGCCGCGCGCCCAGCTGCGGCAGCAGCCAGCCGACCACAAGGCCAGCGACGGAAACATCGGCAGGATGTACGACGGCAGCTTGGAACCGGAAAGCGCTGAAGAACGCGAAGACGAAGCACGCCCAGACCAGGGCAAATCGCTGCCAGGAGAAGCCGTTGCGCCTGGCTGCCGGTGCCCGACCACGAGCGCCGCGCCCCGGCCAGCAGCACGAGCAGCCAGGGCAGGATGCCGACCAGGAACAGCGGGACGAAGTACCACCACGCCCCGGTGCGCCGGTGCTCGGTGGTGAGGAAGCGCTGGAAATGCTCGTGGACGAAGAAGAACCGCAGGAACTCGGGGTTGGCGCGCGACACCAGCACGAACCACGGCAGCGTCAGCGCCAGGAACAGCAGCAGGCCCTGCCGATGTGCAGCCGCCGCCACAAGCGCGAAGTCGCGGGTGCAGCAGCGTGTAGGCGACGAGCGCGCCTCCGGGGAGCACCAGCCCGATCAGGCCCTTCGACAGCATCGCGCCGGCCATCGCCGCCCAGGCGACCAGCATCCAGCGCCGGCACTCGGCGGAGCGTTGCTTCGGCGCGCTGGGCGACCAGAAATCCGGCGAGCGCGACGGTGAGAAACGCGGCAAGGCCCGCGTCGAGCGGACAGGAAATGGCCGTTGACGATGTAGCCGACCATGCCGGCGAGCGCCAGGCCGGCATGCAGCCCCAAGCGCGGCCCGCCGAGCGCGTAGCCGGCATAGCCGATGACCAGTATCGCGGCGAACGCCGACAATCGCCGGCCACAGGCGCGCCGTCCATTCGTGGAGCCCGAAGCTCCGATAGGCCGCGGCGGTCATCCAGTACTGGAACGGCGGCTTCTCGAAGTACTTGAGCCCGTTGAGGCGCGGCGTGACCCAGTCGCCGCTCGCGAGCATCTCGCGCGGATCTCGGCGTATCGGCCTTCGTCGGGATGGATGAGCTTGCGGGTGTCGAGGTTGCCGAACCAGACGACCGCGAACATCGCGATGAGCGAGAGCGATCAGGCGGCGCGACAGGTAGGCGGGAGCGGAGGTCATCGACAGGTCGGGCGGCCGCGCCCCGTCGAGAGGTTCCAGGCCAGGGCCGCGCGTCGCATTCTACCGTGCCCGGGCGGCCCCGGCATGCGGGCGGGGCCGCGCCGGCCGGCACGTGCGATTGTGCTAGACTTCGCGCAGCGCCACTCGACCCTTTGCCCATCTCCATGTCCGACCTGCCCATCGACGCTTGTTTCCGCGCGCCGCGATCAGCTGCCCGAGGTGGCGCGGCTTGCCCATGCCATCTGGCACGCCCACTATCCCGGGAATCATCAGCGCCGAGCAGATCGACTACATGCTGGCGCGGGGCTACGCGCCTGGACGCGCTCGCGACGTTTCTCGATCGGGCCGATCGCGGACTCGAACTCGCGTTCTGCGGTGACGCCATGGCGGGGTTTGCCGCGTGGTACGTCACCGGGCAGGCCGACGAGGCCAAGCTCGACAAGCTCTACGTGCTTGCAGTGGTACCAGCGGCTCGGGCTTGGCAGGCGCCTGATTGCCCGGGTCGAGGCCTTCGCCCGCGCGGCCGGCGCGGCAACGCTGATCCTGAACGTCAACAAGCAGAATTCGAAGGCCATCGCGGCCTACGATCGAAGCGGCTTTGCGCTGCGCGAAGCGGTTACCGTGCCGATCGGCAACGGATTTTTCATGGACGATTACGTGATGGCCAAATCGCTGGTCCCGTAGGCCGCGCTGCAGTTGCACTTGCTTGCCGCGGCGTCCGGCTTTGGTTACGATCCGGCGTTGTCCGGATCCCGCCGCCAGCCTCGGGCTGGCGTTTTCTTTGACTGATCGCAATGCCCGACGCTCTCTCGCTCTACGACAACTACACGCGCAGCCTGCGCCCGTTCGAGCCCCTGCATCCGGGAGGCGAAGTCGGCCTCTACACCTGCGGGCCGACCGTCTACGACTACCAGCACATCGGCAACTACCGGACTTTCCTGTTCGAGGACGTGCTGAAGCGCGTGCTGGTCTGGAACGGCTTTCGCGTCCGGCACGTGATGAACATCACCGATGTCGGACATCTCACCTCCGACGCCGACACCGGCGAGGACAAGATGGAAAAGGGCGCGCGGCGCACCGGCAAGACCGCGTGGGAAATCGCCGCGCTGTATACCGATGCCTTTCTCGCCGACCTGCGCCTGCTCGCGATCGACGACCCGACCGTGCTGTGCAGGGCCACCGACCACATTGCCGAGCAGATCGCCTTCATCGCCGACATCGAGCGCAACGGCTACGCGTACCGCACGCCCGATGGCGTGTACTTCGACACCAGCCGGCAGGCCGATTACGGGCATCTTGCGCGGCTCGACGTCAAGGGCCTCGAGGCGGGCAGGCGCGTCGACGTGGGCGACAAGCGCAACCCGACCGATTTCGCGCTGTGGAAGTTCTCCGCGCCGGACGATCATCGGCAGATGGAGTGGGACAGCCCCTGGGGGCGCGGTTTTCCGGGCTGGCACATCGAGTGCTCGGCGATGGCGCAGCGATACCTCGGCGATTTCTTCGACATCCATTGTGGCGGCGAGGACCACATTGCGGTCCATCACAGCAACGAGATCGCGCAGACCGAGGCGCGGTGCGGCACCCGGCTGGCCAACTATTGGCTGCATGGCTACTTCCTGCTTCTGAACGACGCGAAGATGGCGAAATCGGCCGGCGAGTTCCTGCGCGTGCAGTTGCTGGTCGACCGCGGCTACGATCCGCTCGCCTATCGCTACCTCTGCCTCACCGCCCACTACCGCAGCCAGCTCAACTTCACCTGGGACGCGCTCGATGCCGCGGCGACCGGGCTCGACCGGATGCGCAGCGGCGTGCACGCGTTGCGCGATGCGGGCGATGCCGACGCGGATCCCGCCGCAGTGGCGCGGTTCAGCGACGAGATCAACGACGATCTCAATCTTCCCCGGGCGCTTGGCGATCGCGTGGGAGGTGCTGCGAGGCGAACTCCCGCCGGGCGTGCGCCGGGCGACGCTGTTGCGCTTCGACCGGGTACTTGGCCTCGGACTCGCCGCCTGGTCACCGAAAGAGGAAACCGCTCCGCCCGACGTCCAGGCGTTGGCCGAAACCCGCTTGTCCGCCCGGCGGGCGAAGCAATGGGCCGACTCCGATGCGTTGCGCAAAGAGATCCATGCCGCAGGCTGGGAAATGGAAGACCTGCCCGACGGGTACGCGCTGAAGCGCCGGCATTGAGTACCTGAGCGCCCGCACGTCATTTGGCGGTGGTATTGCGGCCCTTCGCCCACAGCACGTCACCTCGCCCTGCGCTGCGGTTCAACACCCGGGCGACGATGAACAGGACGTCGGAGAGCCGGTTCACATAGCGGCGGGCGCCCTCGCTCACGGCCTCGGTGGCGGCGAGGCTGACGAGCGCGCGTTCGGCGCGGCGGCAGACCGTGCGGCTCACGTGCGCAAGCGCGGCGGGACGCGTGCCCCCGGGGAGGATGAACTCCTTGAGCGGCGCCAGATCGGCGTTGAGGGCTTCGGCCGCCGCCTCCAGGCCTGCCACCTGCGCGTCGGTCATCGCGACATGACCGGGAATCGAGAGTTCGCCGCCGAGATCGAAAAGATCGTGCTGGACGCCGATGAACAGGTCGCGCAGCACGGTCGGCAGTTCCTCGGCAAGCAGCACGCCCAGCGTGGAATTGAGTTCGTCGATCTCGCCGATGGCACCGATGCGCGCCGACGCCTTGCCCACGCGCGAGCCGTCACCGAGGCCGGTGCTGCCGCCGTCTCCGGTGCGGGTGACAATTTTCGACAATCGGTTTGCCATGATGAAGGTCTCGTCAGGTCGGTTTGCGCCGCAGCATACGAAAAGCGGCGTTACCGGGCAAGGGATCGGCCCGGCGCAGGTGAAGCGGGCACGCGCGGGCAAGCCGATGAGCATACGGGCCCGGCGGCGTTATGATCGCAGTTTTCCGCCTCCGGTGAGTGGGTCGGCCGCGGGTCGTGTGCCGGTCACGAGCCAGCAGCCACTTCCGATGGCAACGCGCCCGGTCGCGAAGGAGCCCGCCGATGACTGCAGTCATTGATTCGAACCCGATCCCGTACGTGCGCTTGGAATCCGCCACGGGAGTGGCGACGATCACCCTGAATCGCGGCGATCGCTTCAACGCGCTGTCGCGGGAAATGATCGCCGCGCTCGATGCTGCGCTGGATGCGGTCGCCGCCGACCGGCGCGTGCGCGCGGTCGTGCTGGCAGGGGAGGGCAGGGGCTTCTGCGCCGGGCACGATCTGAAAGAGATGCGCTCGCACCCGGATGTCCTTTGGCAGCGCGAGATGTTCGACGCCTGCAGCCGGATGATGATGAAGATCACGGCGTTGCCGCAGCCGGTGATCGCCCGCGTCCACGGGATCGCGACCGCAGCGGGCTGCCAGCTCGTTTCGATGTGCGACCTCGCCGTGGCCGCCGACACGGCGAGGTTTGCCTTGCCGGGCGTCAATGTCGGCGTATTCTGCTCCACGCCCGCCGTGGGCGTCGCGCGCAACATCGGCCGCAAGCGGGTGATGGAGATGCTGCTCACCGGGGAGATGATCGACGCCGTGACCGCGCTGGCCTGGGGACTCGTCAACCGCGTGGTGCCCGCAGACGAACTCGATGCGACGGTGGTGCGCTACACTGACCTCATCCGGAGCAAGAGCCCGACGGTCGTGGCGCTTGGCAAGCGGACGTTCTACCAGCAGATCGATCGCGGGATCGCCGGGGCTTACGAACTGACCGGCGAAGTGATGGCCTGCAACCTCATGGAGCCGGACGCGGCAGAGGGAATCGATGCCTTCCTGGGCAAGCGCCCCGCGATGTGGCGGGCGCCGTAAGGATCGCGTAAGGGGCGCGTGGCCCAATGCCCCGGTGGCGCATGGGCAGAAGCCATCGCGTCAGGCGTCCGCCGCCACCGATCATTTCGGGGCGGCGGGCGGAAGCAACTGAGTTCAGGAGGAGGGGTCATGGCAGAGGCGGCAAAAATCGATTGGAAGGCGATAGACGAGGATCCGAAGTTTCAGGAGTTGCACCGCAGGAAGACGACGTTTCTTTGGGGGCTGATGATTTTTTCGACCGCCTACTACTTCCTGCTGCCGATCGGCGCCGCGTATTTCCAGGACCTGTTCAGGATCAAGGTCTGGGGCCCGATCAACGTCGGGCTGCTGTTCGCGCTGTCCGAGTTCGTCGTCGCATGGGCGCTTGCCTACTACTATTCGCGCCGTGCCAGCACCGAGTTCGACGTCATGGCGGCCGAGATAGTCAGTGACATCGAGAAGAAGATCGGGGGACGCAAATGAATTCCCGTCGAGCCGCTGTATTCGCCGGGCTGGTGGCGCTGATCGCGATCGCGACGCCGGCGTTGGCGCAAGGGGCCGTCGCCGACAAGTGGCGCTGGCTCACCTTCGTCGTTTTCGGCGTGATCATTTCCCTGACGATGTTCGTCACCTACCTCGCTGCCAAGCGCGTCAAGACCGCGTCCGACTTCTATGTCGCGAGCGGCGGGGTGTCCGGCCTGCAAAATGGCTGGGCGATCGCCGGCGACTATCTGTCGGCCGCATCGTTCCTGGGCATCGCCGGCCTCATCTCGCTCTACGGCTACGACGGCTTCATGTACTCGGTCGGCTGGCTGGTCGCCTACATCACCGTGCTGCTGGTGATCGCCGAGCCTTGTCGCAACATCGGCAAGTACACGCTGTCGGACATCCTCGCCTACCGCAACGACCCGAAGAAGGTGCGGATCGTCGGCGCACTGTCGACGATCACGGTCTCGACGTTCTACCTGACCGCGCAGATGGTCGGCGGCGGCGTGCTGGTCAAGACGCTGATCGGCATCGACTACGAGATCTCGGTGATCGTCGTCGGCGTGCTGATGCTGGGCTACGTGCTGTTCGGCGGCATGGTCGCGACGACATGGGTGCAGATCATCAAGGCGATCCTGCTCGTCACGGCGTCGATCCTGCTGGTGATGTTCGTCTGGACGCCGTACGGGTTCAGCCTGCCGGCGTTCCTGACTGCGGTGGTGGGCGACGCCAAGGTGCAGGCGCAGGTGGCCTTGCTCCTCGGTGACGCGGCGAAGAACATGACGCCGGGCGAACTGGGTCAGCGCTTCCTCGAGCCGGGCCTGCTGTTCAAGGCGCCGATCGACCAGATTTCGCTCGGCATGGCACTGGTGTTCGGCACGGCGGGCATGCCGCACATCCTCATGCGCTTCTTCACGGTGCCGACGGCGCAGGACGCGCGGGTGTCGGTGATCTGGGCGATGGCGATCATCGGCGGCTTCTACGTGCTGACGCTGTTCCTCGGCATGGGCGCGGCGATGAACGTGGGGGCGGTGAACATCCGGGCGGTGGATCCGGGCGGCAACATGGCCGGCCCGCTGCTCGCCCAGTACGTGGGCGGTGGCCCCGACTCGATGCTCGGCAACCTGTTCCTGGCCTTCGTCGCGGCGGTCGCCTTCGCGACCATCGTCGCGGTGGTCGCCGGCCTGGTACTCGCCGCGGCATCGGCGATGGCGCACGACCTCTACGTCGGCGTGATCCGCGAGGGCCACGTGACGCCGCAGGAACAGGTCAAGGCGGCGCGGATAGCGACGGTGCTGGTCGGCGCAATGGCGATCACCATCGGCATCGCGGCCAAGGGGCAGAACGTCGCCCACCTGGTGGCGCTGGCATTTGCCGTGGCGTCGTCCGCGAACTTCCCGTGCGTGCTGCTGACGCTGTTCTGGAAGCGCTGCAACACGGGCGGCATCGTGCTCGGCATGGTCGTCGGAACGCTGACGGCGATCGGGCTGGTCATGGTTTCGCCGAACCTCACCTACCCGCTGACGGTCAAGGCGGCGCAGGAGAAGATCGTCGCGGCCGAGACGGCGAAGCTCACCAAGTTCAACGCCGATCTGGCCGCCGCGGCCGAAGCCGCCGGCGCAGGACAAGATCAAGGCGGAGATCGCCAAGTCGACGAAGGCGAAGGGCGCGGCCGAAGCCAGGATCAAGGACATCGGCAACGACCGCACGTCGATCATGGGTCTCGAGAAGCCGCTGTTCGAGTTGCGCAATCCCGGCTTGATCTCGATCCCGCTGGGGTTCCTCGCCGTGATCCTGGGCTCGCTCCTGTACCGCGACAAGCGGGCCGAGGACATGTGGGACGAGCTCTACGTCCGGCAGAACACCGGCATCCTGGCGTCGAAGGCTGCCGCGCACTGATCGAGACCGCAACCCAGGCAATGCAACGACCCCCGCCTTCGCGCGGGGGTTTTTGCTTGCATGGAACGGCTTCCATTCATTACGCTACCGGGATGTCCACACCGCCACTGCTCGTTGCCGCAACCTGCGATTTCCTGCGTCGCCACACGCCTTTCAACCAGATGTCCGACGACTGCCTCGCCGCGCTGGTCCCGCGGTTGCGGCTCGCGTATTACGCCAAGGACCGGCAAATCCTGAGCCCGCAATCGGGTCCCGCCGGGTCGCTCTACATCATCCAGCGCGGGCTGGTCGGAAGTCGCCCCGACAATCCGCAGGCGGATCCGGATCCCACGCTCGGGCCCGGGGAGCTCTTTCCCGTGGGGGCGCTGTCGGCCGGAGGCAACACGACCAAGGTGTTCAGCGCGGTCCAGGACACGTTCTGCTACCTTCTGAGGCGCGAGGATTTTCTGCAGTTGCGTCGCGATTCCCCGGAGTTCGAGCGCTTCTGCACGCATGCGATCACCGAGACGCTGAAGCAGTCGTTGACGAGCCTTTACGGCCAGTACAGCCAGCGTGCCGCCGAGCAGCAGACGCTGACGCTCACGCTCGACGAGCTGGTGCGCATCGAGCCCGTATCCTGTCCGGCGAGTGCCTCGCTGCGCGAGGCGCTGCAGCGCATGTCCGACACCAATGTGCGCACGATTGTGGTCGAAGGGAGCGAAGGCGACCCGATCGGGATGTTCACGCTGGTCGACCTCCTGCGGCGCGTGGCCTTGCCCGAGCGGCCGCTGTCGACGCGGCTGTCCGAGGTGATGACCACGCCTATCCTCATGCTGCCCGGCAGCGCCACCGCGTACGAGGCAATGCACGTGATGGCCGAGCGCGGGATCCGGCAGCTGGTCGTCACCGACAACGGCAAGCTGCGGGGAGTTATCAACGAGCGCGACCTCTTTGCGCTGCAGCGCGTGTCGATGCGCCAGGTGATCGAGGGTCTCCACGCCGCCCGCAGTGTCGAGTCGCTCAAACGTGCCGGCGACGACATCCGCCGCCTGACGCTGAATTTGCTGGCGCAGGGCGTCGGTGCCGAGCCGCTGACGCGCACGATCGCCTCTCTCAACGACGCGTTGTCACGCCGCCTGCTCGACCTCATGCTCGAACACCACGATCTTGCGGACTGCGACTGGTGCTGGCTGGCGCTGGGCAGCGAAGGCCGGGGCGAGCAGACCTTTGCCACCGACCAGGACAACGCACTCGTTTTCCATGCCGGCGACGATGCCGAGCGGGAACGCCGTCGCGAGCGGCTGCTCGCCTTTGCGCGCGACGTCAACGCCGCGCTCGATCAGCTGGGCTTCCCGCTGTGCAGCGGCAATGTCATGGCCTCCAATCCCGAACTTTGCCTGTCGGTGGACGAATGGAAAGCCAAGTTCCTGGGCTGGCTGCGCGCGCCCACACCCGAGTCGCTGCTGAATGCCAA
>CAVPXB010000011.1:0-237107 GCA_963709525.1 uncultured beta proteobacterium | reverse complement strand
GCAGGCCTCGGGCCCGGAGCGCGCCAGGCTGCGCACGCGGCTCATCGAGTTGCGCCGCGAGGTGAAGGCCACGAAGATCAACGAGCTCGCCGAGGAGTTCGACCGCGTGCACAGCATCCACCGCGCACAGCGCGTGGGGTCGGTGCACCACATCGTGAAGGCCTCGGAGCTTCGCAGCTACCTCGTGGGCGCCGTCAACCGCGGCATCCGCCGGGAGCTGCACCTCAAGGGGCGCGACCGGATCGCTCCCTCGATGGAACACGCGCCGGTTCGAACCTAGCGGGGGGCCCCAGGCGAAGGAATCAGCATGCTCACACTCTCCAACCTCCGGAAGAGGTACGGCATGCTGCTCGCCGTCGACGGCCTCTCGCTGGAGGTGCGCGCCGGCGAGGTCTTCGGCCTGCTCGGTCCCAACGGCGCCGGCAAGAGCACCACCGTCCACCTCGCCGTGGGTTTGCTCGCGCCCGACGAGGGCGAGGTCGATGTCGCCGGCCTCGGGTCGCCGACCAGGCCCGACGCGCGCCGGACGGTCGGCGTTGCGCCCCAGTCCCTGGCGCTGTACGACGAGCTCACCGCCGAAGAGAACCTCGCGTTCTTCGGGCGCATCTACGGGCTCAGGGGAGCGGCGCTTGCCGCACGCGTCGGCTGGGCCCTGGACTTCGCCGGGCTGGCCGACCGGCGGCGCGACAAGGTCGATACCTTCTCCGGCGGCATGAAGCGCCGGCTCAACCTCGCGGCCGCGCTCGTCCACGAGCCCCGTGTCGTGCTGCTCGACGAGCCGACGGTGGGTGTGGATCCCGCAGTCGCGCAACGCCATCTTCGACCGCATCGTGGCCCTGCGGGCCTCGGGCTCCACCATTCTCTACACGACGCACTACATGGAGGAGGCCGCGAAGCTGTGCGACCGCGTCGGCATCATCGACCACGGCCGCCTGCTCGCGCTCGACACGGTGGAGGGCCTGCTGCGCACGCACGGCGGCCCGCCCACGCTGGTCGCCTTCGCCGGCGGCGAACAACTGCGCGTCCAGACCAGAGACCCGGTCGGCGAACTCGCGCGGATCGCCGCCACCCGGCAGGTGGACGACTTCCACGTCGAGCGCGCCGACCTCGAGCACGTGTTCCTCAACCTGACCGGGCGGACCCTGCGCGATTGATTGTGTCGGGCACGACGGTCGTGCCCTGACCGTGTACCCCATGCATGGCATCCTCGCGCTCGCGCGAAAAGACCTGACGCTGCTGTTGCGCAACAAGGGTCACCTCTTCTTCTCTTTCGGGTGGCCCCTGCTGGTGGCAGTGGCGTTCGGCTTCCTCTTTGCAGGACCGGGCAAGGGCGCAAGCGCCATCAGCATCGCCGTCGTGGACGAGGACGGCTCTGACGGGTCCAAGGCCCTTCTGGAGCGGCTCTCGCGCACCGATGGGCTGAAGCCGGCGCCGATGGCCCGCGATGCGGCGTTGGACGCCGTCCGCCGCGGCCGGCAGGTGGCCGCCATCGTGGTGCCGAAGGGGTTCGGCGCGGCGTCGCAACGGATGTTCTACGGCGAGCCGCCGAGCCTGCAGGTCGCGATTGACCCGAGCCGGCGGGCCGAGTCTGCGATGCTCGAGGGAATGCTCATGGGCGCCGCCATGCAGGGCATGCAGCGCCTGTTCACCGACAGCGACTACTCGAAGCGCGTGGTCGACTCCGCACTCGGCGACCTGAAGCGCCCCGGAGCCAGCGTCGAGGGAGCCGCGGACATCTCGCGGTTCCTTGGGGAACTGCGGGCGTTCATCGACTCGCCGGCGGCGCGGGCGCAAGACCCGGCGGCCACGGCGCCCGGCCAGTCACCCTCGGCCGCCACCGGCGGCTGGAGGCCGCTCGTGGTCGAGAAGGCCGAGGTGGCCGTCCAGCGGCAGGGTCCACCCAACGCGTTCATGATCACGTTCCCCCAGGGCGTGATCTGGGGCGTGATCGGCTGCGCGTTCGGCTTCGCGCTGAGCCTGGTCATCGAGCGGTCACGAGGCACGCTCACCCGCCTGTACATCTCGCCCCTCTCACGCCGCCAGGTGCTCGCCGGCAAGGCCCTGGCGTGCCTGGTCACCATCCTGTTGGTCGAGGCCCTGCTCTTCGGCGTTGCCCGCGCCCTGTTCGACGTCGTCCCGGCCTCGCCTGGCCTGCTGGTGATCGCCTGCGCGTCGGTGGCGGTCGCCTTCGTCGGGATCATGATGCTCATCTCGGTGCTTGGACGCAGCGAGCAGACCGTCGGCGGCATCGCCTGGGCCATCCTGCTGCCGATGTCGATGCTCGGCGGCGGCATGGTGCCGCTCTTCGCCATGCCCGCCTGGATGCAGGCCGTCAGCAACGTCAGCCCGGTCAAGTGGGGCATCCTGGCCATGGAGGGCGCGTTGTGGCGAGGCTTCACGCCCTGGGAGATGCTGCTGCCCTGTGGTGTGCTGCTCGCGGTGGGCGTCGCCGGTTTCGCGGTCGGCGCCCGGGTGTTCGGCAGCCGATAGCTCGATCGCCGCGCCGGCGCTATCGCAGGTTCGTGGCCAAGGCGCTGGTCCCGGCGGACCACGTGATCCCGCCCCCGTTGGTGTACATCGCGCGCTCCACCACGATCTGCGCCGGGACGTCCCCGAGGCTCTCGACGATGGCGCCAAACCGCTTGCCACTGGCGGCAGGGAACTCGCCTCCCACAGCGACGTTGGTGCGCGAGTTCGGCAGCAGCGGGAAGACGCGCTGCGAGGTGGTGCCGTCCTCGTAGACCAGCGTCACCCGTGCCTGGCCGGGCAAGGCCGACGTGTTGGCGACCAGGATGTAGGTCGCCGCTCCGCTGCCCCCGCCCTCTTCTCCCTCGGCCAGCGCCCAGAGCGTGCCTGTCGAGGTTGCGCCAGCTGAATTGTGCGCCTCCGTCCACGTGGCAGGCGTCGGGCCCGGCCACCACATCGCCCGCTCGACGATGACCGGGACCCCGTTGGTGGAGGCGATCGTCGTCGAGACCTCCGCGCTCGCCAGGCGCGGGTCCTCGAAGTCCACCCAGATGTTGAACCGGCTATTGCCTGGCACCTGGTAGAACCCAGTGACGATGGTGCCGTCGGCGAGCAGGTAGCGCGCCTCGATGCTGGCCGTCGCATCGTTGGGATTGGCAATCAGGACGAAGAGGTCGAAGAGGTCGCCGGTGGCCCCTTCGGCCAGGAACCAGTGCGTCTGGGGCTCGGCCACCGCCGCGCTCTCGTGGCCGGCGAGGAAGGGGCGCGTCGCGCTCGACAGGTACATCGCCCGTTCGGCGAGAATCGGCACGCCGTTGGTGGACCGTACCACCGCCGACACCTCCGCATTGGCCAGCTCGGGGATGGTGTCCACCCAGATGTTGAAGCGGCGCGCCGCGCCGACCGTGTACCGCCTGGTCACCGGCGCGCCGCTCGGCAGGAGGAAGCGCACCTCGACTTCGGCATCGGTGTCGCCAGGGTTCTGGAGGAGGTAGAACAGGTCGAAGCCGCCAAACGTGGCACCCTCGGCGAAGTACCACAGCGTCCTCGGCGACAGGAGCCCCGTCTCCGCGTGGCTGCCGTAGCCACTGCGGTCCCAGCTCATCGTGCGGTCGATCACGACCTGCTCGTCGGACTCCATGAGCGTGGAGAACTCGGCCTCCTGCAGACCATCGACGTTGGAGGCGAGGATGGTCCGACGCGTCAGCGGCGGCAGGGCCACGTACTGATAGGCGGAGGACCCGTCGGCCTTCTGGAATCGCACCAGCACGGTCGCGGTGTCCGCACCAGGATTGAGCACGGCGAGACGCGTCTCGAAGAAGGCGTTGGAGGCGCCCTCCGCGAGGTACCGCGTGTTGACGGCGAAGCCGCGCGGATGCGTGCAACCGATCGGCCGATCGCAATTGCGCCGCTCTTCGAGGTTGCTGATGCCGTCGCCGTCCGGGTCACCCAGTGCGCCGTTTTCGCCGCTCGCCGAGGTGGCGTCCAGGCCAAACTGCTTCTCCCACGCGCTCGGCAACCCATCACCGTCGGCATCGCCGCTGGTCGGACCGTCCTGTGCGACAGCGATGGTTGACACGAGGCTACCCGCGCCGTCGCGCACGAGCAGCGCCGCTTCGCGGGGCACGCCCGTCGAGTTGTCCGCCGCCGTCACGGCGACTGCTCCGTTGCCGAATCCCTGGGACGTCGAGCGGGTCAGCCAGGGCGCAGGGCCAGATGGCGCGACGGACCACGCGCACTGCCCCGCGCCACCGGTGGGCTCAATGGTCAGGGTGCGACTGCCGCCCGACGGCCCGAACGCGAGGCGCTCCGGCGTGACGACATAGGCGCACTGCGCGGCTCCGGCCTGCGTCACGGTCGCGGTGGCCCCGCCCGGCGACAAGGTGAGCGTCGCGGTGCGCGGGCTGGAGTCCGTGTTGGGAGCCGCCGCCATGGCCACCGGCACGGTGCCGGCGCCGCTCCCGGTGCCGCCCGTGATGGACAGCCACGGAGCATTGGAGGACGCCGTCCACTGGCCGCAGCCATTCCCCGCGGCGGTCACCACTGCCGCGGTCGCACCACCCGGAGCGCCGACCGTCTGCGACGCCGGCGACAGCGAGTGGGTGCAGACCGAAGCTCCCGCCTGCGTGACCGTGAAGGCCTGCCTCGCGACGCTCAGGACGGCCTTCCGCTGGTTGGCGGACGGATTCGGCGCCAGCGTGATGCCCATGGCGCCGTCGCCGTACACCTGGAAGGCGTTGGCGGGCACGGCCCAGGCCGCATCGCTCGACACCGTCCACCCGCAGGAGGCGCGGTTGGTGTCCATGGTGATCGTCACGGTCCCGCCGGCAGAGGGCACCGACAGGGGGGCCGTGGTGGGCGCGTAGGTGCACGGCACGCTCGAGACATCGAGCACGAACGTGTCAACGGCGGTGGCCTGGCCGTCGCTCACCGTCACGGTGATCACGGTCGAACCCGACGAGGCAATCTCGGGCTGGATGGTCAAGAACCGCGACGTGCCGGTTCCCGCCGGTGGTGGGATGCCGGTGTCCCGGACTACCGACTGGTTCGACGACGTGGCTGTGACCTGCAGCGCCGTGACGTCGTCGTCCGCGTCGCCGATCGTGAACGGGATCGGACCGATCGGCGTGTCCTCCGGCGTCTGCTGGGGCGCAATGTCGCTGATCGTCGGCGGATCGTTGACCGGCATCACCGAGAAAGCGAACGTCGTCGGCTGACTCGACGCGGGGGTCGGCGCCTCATCGTCACGGACGATGACGGTAATGGTCGACACGCCGGACGCGTTGGCGACAGGCGTGATCGTCATGGTGCGTGCGGCGCCCGTTCCCGCGAAGACGATGCCAGACACCGCAACGACCGACGCATCCGACGAGGTCGCCGAGATCTGCAGCGCGGCCAGCGCGTCGTCCACGTCTTTAATGGTCAGCGGGATGCCGGCAACGGCCGTGTCCTCCTCGGTCGTCTGGTCACCGATCGCGGTCAGTGTCGGCGCGTCGTTGACGGCCGTGACCGTGAGAGTGAACGAGGTCGGCGCGCTCGCCGCTCCATCCGACACCGTGATGATGACGGTGGAGCTGCCCGAACGATTTGCCGCGGGCGTCAGTGTCACCGTGCGCGAGGCGCCGGAGCCGCCGAGCACCACGTTGGCCAGTGGCAGCACCGTCGTGTTGCTCGACGTGCGGGTCAACGTGAGCGCGGCAGCCGCGGTCTCGACGTCGTCCACCGTGAAGGCGATTGGCCCGGCCGGGGTGTCCTCCTGAGTCACGCGGTCGCCAATCGCGGCGATCGTCGGCGCGTCGTTGACCGCCGTGACCGTGAGCGCGAAGGTGCGGGTCACGGGGGCCGCGACTCCGTCGCTCACCGCCACCGTGATGTTCGTCGTGCCGAAGGCGTTGGCCGCGGGCGTGATGGTGAGGGCCCGCGAGGTGCCCGTGCCCGATACCGCCAGGCCGGGCGCCGGCGGATTGGCCACGAGGCCCGTGTTCGACGACGACGCGGTGACGGTCAGCGTGTCGGAAGGATCTGCGTCGCCCACGGTCAACGTGACGACCTTGGGCGTGTCCTCGGTGGTCGTCTGGCCGGCGATCGACGTGAGCGTCGGCGCGTCGTTGACGGGCGTCACCGTCACGGTGAAGGAGTCAACCGCCTTGAGCGCGGGCCCGGTGTGGTCGGTGGCCGTCACGGTGATCGTGACCGAGCCGAACCGATTCGGCGCCGGCGTCACACGCACCGTCCAGGGTCCGATGGCCGAACCGCCGTCGACGTCGACCAACTGGATGCTGCCGTCGGCGACGATGGCCTGATCGCTGGATGTCGCAGTGACGGCGCCGATCACGCCGTCCGGATCACCGATGGTGAAGGGCAGCGCCGCGGTGGCAGTGTCCTCGCTGATCGTCTGGTTGACGATGTCGGTGATCGTCGGGGCGCTCGCGGGGTTCACCCTGAACTCGAGGGTGTCCTGTGCCGTCAGGCCCGATCCGTCCGTGACAGTCAGGGTCAGGACCGTCGTGCCGGTCTGGCCCGTCGCGGGGGTGATCGTCATGGTGCGGTTCGCGCCGCTGCCCCCCAGCACGATGTTCGCGACCGGCACCACCAGCGGGTTGCTCGAGGCCGCCGTCACCGCGAGGCTGCCGGCCGGGGTCTCGACATCACCCACCGTAAACGTGATGGGACCTGCGACGATGTCCTGTGGAGTGGTCTGGGTTCCGATATCGGAGATCGTCGGCGGGTCGTTGACCGCCGTCACCGTCAAGGTGAAGGACATCGGCGTGCTGGCCGTGCCGTCGGACACCGTCAGCGTCACCGTCACCACGCCGGACCGGTTCAACGCCGGCGTCAGGGTGAGGGTCCGGGCAGCCCCGCTGCCGCCGAGCGACGATGTTGGCCACCGGCAGCAGCGTCGTGTCACTCGAGGACGCGGTCACGGCCAGCACCGCCGCCGCCGTCTCCACGTCACCCACCGTGAACGCGACCGCGGGGGTCGCGGTGTCCTCGCTGGTGGTCTGATTGGCCACCTGACCAATCGTCGGCGCGTCGTTGACCGCCGTCACCGTCAACCGGAACGTGCGCGGGGCGCTCGACAGGGCCCCGTCGAAGGCCGTCACGGTGATATCGGTCGTCCCGAAGGCGTTGGCCAGCGGCGTCAGGCGAAGCGTGCGGACTGCGCCGCTACCGGGGTCGACGGCGATACCACCGGGCACGACCACCGCAGGGTTCGACGAGGTCGCGGTCAGCGTGACCGAGGCCAGCGGCGTGTCCACGTCGGCGACGACCACCGACACGACGGCAGCCACGTCTTCCAGCGTGGACTGATCGACCAGCAGATCCACGGCTGGCGCGTCGTTGAGGGGGATCACCTCGAGCACGAACTGGGTGGACTGCCGCCCGCCGTCGGCGTCCACCACCGTGAGCGTCACCGTCACCTGGCCCGACCCATTGGGCACCGGTGTGAGCGTCACCGTCCTGGTCGATCCGCCTCCGCCAAACGCGATGCTGGCCAGGGGCAGCAGCGCCGTGTCCGACGAGGTCGCCTCCAGCCCGAGCGCTGACGCCGCAGTCTCGGGGTCGCCGACGCTGAAGGACAGCGGGCCGAGCACGGTGTCTTCGTTGGTCTGCTGGTTGCCAATCGCCGAAATCGTCGGCACGTCATTGACCGCCGTCACCCTCAGCACGAACGTGTCGGACCCCTCCAGGGCCCCGTCGAAGACGGAGATCGCTGATCGTCGAGGTTCCGACCTGGTCGGCAGCCGGCGTGATGGACAAGGTGCGCGCCGCCCCCGATCCCGAGGACTTGGATGTTCGAGGCCGGGACGAGCACGTCGTTGGAGGAGTCCGTGGTGATGACCAAGCTGCCGGGATCGGTCTCCGGGTCGCCGATCGTGAAGCCGACGCCGGTGAGCGTCGTGTCCTCCTGCGTGGACTGATCCAGGATGTCGGAAATCGTCGGGCGCCCGTTCACACGAACCGTGAAGCTGGTCTGCGCGCCGCCCGCCGGTACCGCGTTGTCGGTCACCTTCAGGGTCACGACGGCAACCCCCGACCGGCCCGACGCCGGGGTGAGGCTGACGGTCCGCGCCCCGCCGGTACCTCCGAGGACGATGCCCGCCGCGGGCAACAGGAGGGAGTCGGACGACTCCGCCGTCACCACGAGCGAGCCTGGCGCCGTCTCGACGTCGTCGACGGAGAACCCGACAGGAGGGGTTGGGCCGCCGTCCTGGTTCACACGCTGTTCCGGAACCCCCGGAGATCGACGGCAGATCGTTGACCTCGGTGATCGTCAAACGGAACGTCACGGGCACGGAGGTCGCCAACCCGTCGGTTGCGGTGAGGGTGATCGTCACCGGACCGCCGGCGGTGCTCGCGTTGGCCGCCGGAGCGATGGTGAGCGTGCGCGCGCTGCCACTCTGGGGGGCCACCACCAGTCCGGCATTGGGAACGACTGCCACGTTGGACGAGGTCGCCGACACGGCCACCGCGTCGAGCGCCGTGTCTTGGTCGGCGACGGAGATCGTGACGCCGAGCACGCTGTCCTCGGCCATTGTCGGGTCGAGGATCGCGCCGATGACTGGCGCATCGTTGACGCCAATCACGGTCACCGTGAAGGTCTGCGTCACCGCCGGCGCCATGCCGTCGCTCACCGCCAGCGTCACCGGGTGCGGTCCCACGTCCGCGTTGGCCGGCGTCCCGCCCAGCGTTGCCGTCCCGTTGCCGGTCGGCGTCAGCGTCAACCACGCCGGCTTCACTGGCGCCGTGATCGCCAGCGTCGCGCCGGCATCCGGGTCCGCCGCCGTCACCCCGTAGCCGTAGGGCACGTCCTCCGTCGCGCCGAGCACCGGCGTCGAGGTGAACACCGGCGCGTCGTTGACGTTGTCCACCGTCACCGTGAAGGTCTGCAACACCGGCGACGCTCCGTCGGTCACCTGCAGCGTGACCGCGTAGCTGCCCACGTCCGCGTTGGCTGGCGTCCCGCTGAGCGTGGCCGTCCCGTTGCCGGTCGGCGTCAGCGTCAACCACGCCGGCTTCACCGGCGCCGTGATCGCCAGCGTCGCGCCGGCATCCGGGTCCGCCGCCGTCACCCCGTAGAGGTAGGGCACGCCCTGCGTCGCGCCGAGCACCGGCGTCGAGGTGAACACCGGCGCGTCGTTGACGTTGCCCACCGTCACCGTGAAGGTCTGCGTCACGGCCGGCGCGAGGCCATCGCTCACCGCTAGCGTTACCGTGTGCGGCCCCACGTCCGCGTTGGCCGGCGTCCCGCTCAGCGTCGCCGTCCCGTTGCCGGTATCGGTGAAGGTCAGCCACGCCGGCTTCACCGGCGCCGTGATCGCGAGCGTCGCGCCGGCATCCGGGTCCGCCGCCGTCACCCCGTAGCCGTAGGGCTCGTCCCTGCGTCGCGCCGAGCACCGGCGTCGAGGTGAACACCGGCGCGTCGTTGACGTTGCCCACCGTCACCGCGAAGGTCTGCGTCACGGCCGGCGCGAGGCCATCGCTCACCGCTAGCGTCACCGTGTGCGGCCCCACGTCCGCGTTGGCCGGCGTCCCGCTCAGCGTCGCCGTCCCGTTGCCCGTCGGCGTCAGCGTCAACCACGCCGGCTTCACTGGCGCCGTGAGCGCAGCGTCGCGCCGGCATCCGGGTCCGCCGCCGTCACCCCGTAGAGGTAGGCCCGCCCTGCGTCGCGCCGAGCACCGGCGTCGAGGTGAACACCGGCGCGTCGTTGACGTTGTCCACCGTCACCGTGAAGCTCTGCGTCACCGCCGCCGGTGCCATCGCGCGACCGCCAGCGTCACCGTGTGCGGCCCCACGTCCGCGTTGCCCGGCGTCCCGCTCAGCGTCCCCGTCCCGTTGCCTTGTCGGTGAAGGTCAGCCACGCCGGCTTCGTCGGCGCCGCCAACGTCAACGCGTCACCGGCGTCCGCGTCGGTCGCCGTCACCCCATAGCTGTAGAGCTGTCCCTCGGTCGCCGCCGTCACTGGGCTCGACGTGAACGCGGGCGCGTCGTTCACGCCGGCACCGTCACCGTGAAGGTCTGCTCCACCGCCCGCCGTGCCGTCGCACACCGTCAGCGTCACCACGTGCGGCCCGACGTGCGGCCTTGCTCGGCGTCCCGCTCAGCGTCGCCGTCCCGCTGCCGCTGGGGTGAAGGTCAGCCACGCCGGCTTCGTCGGCGCCGCCAACATCAACGTGCCACCGGCGTCTCGGGTCGGTCGCCGCCACCCCATAGCTGTAGAGCACGTCCTCGGTCGCCGCCGTCACCGGGCTCGACGTGAACGCGGGCGCGTCGTTGACCGCCGTCACCGTGAGCCGGAAGGTGCGCGGAGCACTCGAGAGGGCTCCGTCGAAGGCCGTCACCGTGATGTCGGTCGTCCCGACGGCGTTGGCCACCGGCGTCAGGCGAAGCGTGCGGACTCCGCTGCTACCGGGGTCGACGGCGATACCACCGGGCGCGACCACCGCAGGGTTCGACGAGGTCGCCGTCAGCGTGACCGAGGCCAGCGGCGTGTCCTCGTCGGCGACGACCACCGACACGACGGCAGCCACGTCTTCCAGCGTGGACTGATCGACCAGCACCCCCACGGTCGGCGCATCGTTGACCGCCGTCACCGTCACCGTGAAGGTCTGCTGCACGGGCGTAGTGCCGTCGGTCGCCTCCAGTGTCACCGCGTGTGGCCCGACGTCGGCGTTGGTCGGCGTGCCGCTCAGCGTCGCCGTCCCGTTGCCGTTGTCGGTGAAGGTCAACCACGCCGGCTTCAGCGGCGCCGCAATCACCAGCGTGTCCCCGACGTCGGGGTCGCTCACTGTGACCGTGGAGGTGTAGAGGACATCCTCCGTCGCGCTCGTGACCGGGCTCGACGTGAAGAACGGCTCAGCCGCGCGAACCACGACCCAGGCGAGGCTCAAGAGCGCTGCCAGCGCGACGAAGAAGCGAAAGGGCCTGGGGAACATCGGCAGGTTCGGAGTTTCAATCTTACACCCCGGGGGCGCTGGCCGGAGCCTGGGTTGCGGTCATTCGGGCGGGGACTACAATGCTGTGCGGTTCTCGATGCTCCGGACCATGCTCCGATCGTTCGCGTTGTGCGCAGCGGGCACAGTCGCCCTGCTGGCGCCGGGCTGCCGTTCCACGTCCACCAACGTGACCGGCCCCTCGTCGAGCAAGTGCGCCCTGAGCCTGTCGGGCACGGGGCTCACCGTGCCGGGAACCGGGGGAACCGGCACAATCGCGGTGAGCACCGATCGCGAGTGCACGTGGACCGCGACGGCCCAGAGCACGTGGATCACCCTCACCTCCGGGGCCAGCGGTCAGGGGCCGGGCACGGTGGCCTTCAGCGCGGCCGGCAACCCTGAGGCCACGCCACGGTCGGGGGCCATCACCGTGGGCTCCCAGCGAGTCGAGCTTCAGCAGCAGGCGGCCCCCTGCACCTTCACGGTCACGCCGGCTTCGGCCAGCGCCACCAGCGCGGGCGGCCAACTGTCGTTCTCGGTACGTGCGCTTGCCGGCTGCGCATGGACGGCCCAGACCGCCGCGCCCTGGACGACCATTGCGCAGGGTGCGTCGGGGAGCGGGGATGGGACCGTGGTGGTCGCCGTCGCCGCCAACACGGGTGCGCCCCGATCGGCCACCGTGACCGTTGCGAACCAGGCCGTCGGCATCTCCCAAGGGGGAGCCTCGTGCGCCTACACGGTGTTGCTCACGGCCTCGGCCTTCGGCGCGGCTGGCGGAACGGGCACGGCGACGATCACCACCGCGCCGGGCTGTGAGTGGAACGCTTCGAGCAACCAGGCGTGGCTCACGTTGACGGAGCCGTCAAACGGATCCGGCTCGGGCTCCGCCACCTACGCGGTGGCGGCCAATCCCGGCGCATCACGAACAGCCTCGCTCACCATCGCGGGACAGGGCTTCACCGTTTCCCAGTCCTCCGGTCAGTCCACGTGCCGCTTCACCGTGTCCCCGGGCGCGCGCAGCGTCGGAGGCGCCGGCGGCTCCGCCCAATTCGACGTCAGCACGACGAGTGACTGCGCGTGGGCGGCAACGAGCAACGTCTCGTGGCTCACGGTCGTCAGCGGGACCAGCGGCAACGGACCCGGACAGGTGGTGTTCTCTGCCGCCGCCAACAGCGGGGCGGCTCGCGCCGGGACGCTGTCGATCGCGGGGGAGACGGTCACGGTCAACCAGGCCGCCACGTCCTGCACCTTCGCCGTGGCGCCTTCTTCGATCAGCGTCCCCTCCGGGGGCGGCCCGGCGTCGGTGTCGGTCACCACGGCCTCGGGCTGCAGCTGGACGGCGTCCAGTAGTGCGCCGTGGATCACGATCACGGCAGGAGCATCCGGCACGGGCAGCGACACGGTGTCGTTCACGATCGCGGCCAACAGCGCCGGCGCCCGTGATGGCACGATGACGGTCGCGGGGCAGAGTGTGAGCGTGAGCCAGGCCGGCTCTGCCTGCACCTACGCGCTGGCGCCGACCTCGTTGTCGATCGGTGCGTCCGGCGGCGCGTCGAGCGTGACAGTGACGGCGCCCGTCGGCTGCGCCTGGACGGCGACGAGCAACGACGCGTGGCTCAGCATCTCGTCGGGTTCGTCGGGCAGCGGCGCGGGCACGGTGTCACTCTCCGTGGCCGCCAGCACCGGAGCGGCACGCACGGGGACCGTGACGATCGCGGGCCAGTCCTTCGTGGTGTCGCAGTCGGCGGCAAGCGTGGCGTGCAGCTACGGCATCGCGCCGGCCAGCCAATCGGTCGCCGCCGCAGGCGCAACCGTCATGGTGAGTGTCACCTCCGCCACGGGCTGCGCATGGACCGCCAGCAGCAACGTGGCCTGGGTCACGATCACGTCGGGGGCCAGCGGCTCGGGCAGCGGCGCCGTCACGCTGAGCGTCGCGGCCAACACGGCGACAGCGCTCCGCGACGGCACCCTCACCATCGCGGGACAGACGTTCACGATGTCACAGGCCGCGGCCTCCTGCGCCTACTCGCTGTCGCCCAGCGGTGCGTCGGTTGCCGCCGGCGGGGCCTCGGGCGCCGTGGACGTGACGACGGCGTCTGGCTGTGCCTGGACCGCCTCCAGCAACGCGCCCTGGCTCAGCATCACGGCCGGTGCGAGCGGAACCGGCAGCGGGCGGGTGAGCTACGCGGCGTCGGCCAACACCGACGTGGCCGAGCGCTCCGGTTCGCTGACGGTCGCTGGCCAGGTGTTCACGGTGGCGCAGGCCGGCACGCCTTGTGCCTATGCCGTCGCGCCGTCCACCCCCCAATCGGTCCCGACCGCGGGCGCAGCGCTCACCTTCACGATCTCCACCTCCAGCACCTGCTCGTGGACCGCAGCGAGCAACGTCCCGTGGATCACCATCTCTTCCGGCACGTCGGGCGCGGGCAACGGATCGGTGAACGTCACCGTGGCCGCCAACGCGTCCGGCTCGTCGCGCTCGGGCACCCTCACCCTCGCCGGCCAGGCCGTGACCGTCAACCAGCAGTGACCGCCCGCCGCGCCGCTGCCACCCGCCATCCATCGATGCAGATGCCTGCGACCGACTCCGCCTCTCCTGCCGGCCCCGCGGCTCACCGGTCTCGCATGGCGGCCGCACGGGCTGTGCTGCCAGCGCGCGGCCACGCCTGGCGCCGCCGCGCCGCGTGCGTCGCGGCGCTGGTCCTGGTCGCTGCCGTCGTTCCGGCGGGGGCGCAGGCGCAGGACACCGTGAGCGACATCCTCAACTTCCTGCTGACCAATCGCTCGGTGGTCACCGGCGACTTCGACCGCGACGAGGCAGCCTTGCAGGCCGCGAGCGACGCCATCTCGCGGGCCCTTCAGCTGGAAGTGGCCACCCTGCCGCTGAGTTCCTCGTCAGGTGCGTTCACCTACCGCTTCAACCCGGACCTCGGCACGAGCGACCGCGCGAGCACGAGCTTCGGCGCCTTCTTCGTCGAACGCGCCGTCACCACCGGCCGCGGGCGCGCCTCTCTTGGCTTCACCTTCCGCTACAGCCGATTCGACACGCTGGACGGCTATGCACTGCGCGACGGAGTGCTCGTGGTCATCGCAAACCAGTTCGTCGACCAACCCGCGCCCTTCGACCAGGAATTGCTCACGCTGCGGCTGCAAACCGCGACGACCACCGGCTTCTTCAACTTCGGCCTCACCGACTGGCTCGACGTGAGCGCCGCAGTTCCCGTGGTGTTCCTGGAGCTCGACGGTGAGCGCGTGGACGACTTCCGCGGCCGGCGGACCCTCCAGGCCAGCGCGACCGCCAGCGTCACCGGGTTGGGTGACATGGCCATCCGGACGAAGGTGCGGCTCGGCGGGCGGTACGGTTCCGGGCTGGCGCTGGGCGGCGAGGTCCGCCTGCCGACCGGCAACCGCGACGATCTCCTCGGCGCGGGCAAGGCGCACCTACCGGGCCCTCGCCATCGGCTCCCTCGAGGGCAGCCGCGTGGCGGTGAGCGGCAACGTGAGCTACGCGGTCGGCGGCATTGCCGACGAGTTCGGGTACGGTGCGAACGTGACCGTCGCGCCCGCAGCCCGCTTCACGGTGAGCGTCGAGGCCTTCGGGCGCACGGTGGACGGCATCGGCCCCCTCCAGCCCTTCACCCAGCCGCACCCGACGAGCGTCGGCGTCAATACCATCCGCCTTGGCCAGGCCGACGGCGACCTGCAAACCACCGCCGCCGTTGCCGGCTTCAAGTGGAACATCGCGGGCGCCTGGCTGCTGAACGCCAACGTCCTGGTGCCGCTGGGCAGTCGCGGGCTGCAGGCGACATGGGCCCCGGCGGTTTCACTGGAGTACGCGTTCGGTCGGTGAGCCGGGCCCGGCCGCCGGCACGGGGGCGCGCGTCGCCGGCCGCTACGGGCGCCCGATCGTCGCCTGCGTGATCCGCCACTGGTCGCCGCGCCGCTGGAACTCGAAGGTCCAGCGCCTGGCCTCCACGCGCGGCGCCTGACTGCCCACCTTGGGGACGAACGCCGAGCGCCCCACGCAGGCCGCGCGCGCGGTCGTGTCGGCCACGCTCACCTCGCACCGCTCGAATTCGACCTTCTGCGACTTGAGGCCGTTGAACGCCCGCGCGAGGGCACGTACATCGACACCCGGATACACCGCCCCCGCCGCTTGCGCGTCGAGACGCTCGTAGGCGCCCTGATACGCGCGCAACGCCCGGCGGACTCCCGCATCGTCGGGCACAGCCTTCACGGGAGCGGCCACCTCGCCACGCGGCGCGTCCTCCGGCCGAGCGGAGGCTCCAGAGGGCAACAGCGGCGGCGATGGTGCTGGGGTCGTCTCCGGGCGTGCGAGTGCTGGAACCGCCGCCGCCGGCGCCGGCACCGGCGCGGGGGGGGGCGCCGACGCTGGGGCGGCCCCCGCATCGGAGGGCGGCGACGCCTCTGCAACCGTCGCGACCGGCGCGGGCGCGGCGGCAAGGCGGCGGAACGCCCGCTCGGCCTCGGAGAAGGCGCGCAGCGCCGTCTCCAGTCGCCCGGATTGCCACGCGGCGACTCCCTCTCGCTCCCGCTGCTCCGCCGCAAGGTAGCCCGGGTCCGCGGCGTTCGTGCCAGACCGCTGAGCGGCGGCGCGCCGCGCCGCGCCGGCGTCGGTCTGGGCCGTCCGCAACCACTCCCCAACGGAATCCGCGGCCCCGGACGCCGGCCCGCGCGACCGCAGCTCCGCCATGGCCCTCCGCATCGCGCCCGCCCGGTCGCCCGCCGCGAAGGCCGCCCTCGCCGCGCCGAGCGCATCCACGGCCGTCTCACCAGTCGGGTCCGGAGCACCAGCGGGCGCCGCTGGCGGCTGGCTCGTCGAGGCAACGGCGGTCGCCTCGGCCTCCCGGGGAACCTGCTCGCCCCCCTGACCATCGGGCAGCATCCAGAACGCCAGGCTGATGGCACCTGCAAGCATGACCACCGCGACCCCAACAGGCAGCAACAGCCGGGACACAGGCCCGGCGGTCGGCCCATGCCCGGAGGAGCCGTCCTCGAGACTCGCCCCGGGGTCCCCGGCCCGCGTGGACAACACGGCGCCTGCCGGATTCCGGCAGCGCGACCCAGGTCGCGTCTTCACCCTCGACGCGGGTGAACGCTCGAGGAGGCGTCCCCTTGGCCGGCACCGGTATCCGCGTCAGGGTGGTGGCCTGCGGCACGACCAGGTCCACCACGTGGATCGCGTCGAGGTCCGCTGCCCGTGGCGGCCACTCGATGTCCACGACGTCCTCGCCGGAAGCGGCCGACGGTGCGTCGTCCACCAGGGTCACGGCGACACCGGCCAGCGACGACTCGGTGGCGACCTCCGCCAGCGCGGGCTGTGCCGCGTCGACCGGCGGCACGACGATCAGCGGGGCGGGCGGATGCTGGGGCCGGACGGCATCCCCCACCGGATCGCCCGGTGCTGACGCGTCGGCCATCCGAAGGTCGATGACGTAGGTCTCCGGGCCACTGCGGGCGTCGAGCTCGATGGTGTCCACGAGCACCGAGCGCGGCGACGCCGCGGCTGCCGACTCACTGGACGTGGTCGGCCGAGACTCGCCTGGGGGCGCCACGCCCCCAGGTGGCCGATTGGAGGCGAGGGCGGCTCGACCGGTCTCCGCCGAGGCGTCGCGGGGGGAGGGGTCGGCGCAACCCGCGGGAGCTCGATGACCTCTATGGCGTCGAGGTCCTCGGGGGCCGGCGGCCACGTGAACACCGCCGGATTATCGGGTAGCATCTCTCGGGCGGCCGCGCGGGCTGGCTGCGGCAGGCTGTCGCCCACGGGCTCGTCGTCGCCGGATAGGGGAAGGTCGCTCACCCTCGATCACCAGAGGAATCGGCAGGGCCAGTCGCAGGCAGGCGGCGCCACGCACGGCCCCCTCATCGACATTATCGGCGGGACGGCTCGACGACCGCCGTTCAGTGGGAACGGTGTCGCACGCAAACCCACCCCCGCGGCCCACACCTGCGCGCGCGAGTCCCAGTAGGTCGCCCGCTCGACCACGATGCCGGGAGCCGCGGCGTCGAGCACCTCCACCTCGGCTGCGAACCTGCGTCCGGAAGCACTCGGCACCCTGGCGCCGACGTCGAAGGTCGCCCGGCCGCGCGCGGGTACGGTCAGGATGTTGGTGACGCTCCCCCCGTCGTCGAAGACCACGGCGACCTGCACCGAGACGGCCGAGAGCGAGGGGTTCAGCAGCAGGAGGTAGGTGGCCGCGCGACGGTCGCCGCCCACTTCCCCATCGGCCGTCACCCACTTGCGTGCGAGCGCCGTGGCCCCTGCGCTGACGTGTGTCTCGCGCCACGCCAGCGGTGACGGACCTGGCCACCAGACCGCGCGCTCGGCAACGACGCCCGCGCCGCTGGACTCGATCTCCAGGCCGAACTCGGCCTGCCGCAGTCGAGGGTCCTCGAAGTCGACCCAGACGTTGGCGCGGCTGAAGGGCGCCACCTGCAGGTCGCGCGCGAGATTGGTCCCATCGGCCAGCAGATAGTGCACGCGCACGTCGGCCGCCGCGGGGCCCGGGTTGGCCACCAGCAGGAACGTGTCGAACGCGTCGTTGGTGACCCCCTCGGCGAACCACCAGCGCGTCGCGGGCCCGAGGCTGCCGGCGGCGCCGTGGCCCGCGCCGAACGGCTCCCCGGGCGCGTCGCGGTACATGGCCCGCTCGACGACGACGCCGCCGTCGGCCGCAAACGACGTGGCGACATCGGTGGCAGCCAGGCCGACGTCCTCGAAGTTGACCCAGATGGTGCGACGCTCGGCAGGCGCCAACTCGTAGGACCTGACGACGGGCGCGTTGGGAGCGGGCCGCAAGTACGTCGCCGTGACCGTGACCGCGTGGGGCGCGTCGTTCTTGACGAGGAAGAACAGGTTGAAGCCCGAGTGCGTGGCCCCCTCGGCGAAGTGCCACGCCATGGCCGGCGCGTCGACGGCCGCTTCGGCATGAGCGCCGTAGGCATCGAGCGTCGGCACCTGGGGCGGCGCGGGGCCCACCGAGAAGGGCCACGACATCGTCCGCTCGACCACGAAGGGCTGATCCGACTCGAACACGCCAGACACCTCGGCGGGCGTGGCGAGGTCCCGGACGCCTGGCAGGACGTCGGACTGACCCGCATCGGCCGTCGGCCCGGGAGGATGAAGAACGACCGGCAGTCGCGTGGCGGCGTGAGGTCGTAGCGCACCCAGACGTGCGCGTCGGTCGCCGACGGCGTGAAGAACGCGACCTCAGGCACGAAGAACGTGCTCATGGCGCCCTCTGCGAAGTAGCGCTGATAGAACCCCCTGGCGTGCGTGCCCTCCTCCTGTTCCCGGAGGTTCGTTCGCCCATCGCCGTCGGAATCGCCGAAGGGGCCGTTGGCCCCGTCGGGCGAGAGGGGATCGAGCCCCGTCATTCGTTCGTAGTCGTCGTCGAGCCCGTCGTTGTCTCCATCGGAGGTGTCCTGCGTGATGTGCACCACCTCCGCGTTGACGCGGACCGTGCCCGCGCGCTGTGGCCCAATGTTGCCGCTGGCGCGGACCGACACCGTCGCATCGCCCCGCCCGGAGGTCGGCGACGGGAGCGTCAGCCAGGGCTCGGCGGACGACAGCGTCCACGGGCACGAGGGCGCGCTCGCGTCGATGGCGAGCGATACCGCACCGCCCGAGGCCGCGACCTGCGCTGTACGCGGAGAAACGTCGAGCGTGCAGGCGATCGCCGCCTCCGGATAGATGAACCGCAGACCCGCGAGGTCGTCGGCCCCGAGGGCCGGCGGCACGGGCGTCACGGCGAAACAGCACGAGGGATACATGATGTTGGACTGCGCCCCGGCGATCGTCGTCGGCGTGTGCCCCAGGCCGATGCCGTGTCCGACCTCGTGCTGCACGATCCGCCCGAAGTTGAGCGGCGACCGGTAGGAGGGGCCGACCTCACCGCTGCGATTGAAGACGACGAACGCGTGAGTGAAGCTGTCGAAGGCCTGGCCGCTGACGACCTTGCGCCCGACGACCGTCGTGCACCCGCCGCCAAGCGCCAGCACGCCAGAACCGATCTCGTTGGTCGGATCCTCGAACGAGATCAGGCCGACGCCGAGGTTGGAGGGCCCGCAGTACGGCGAATCGGAGCCGATGCTGCGCTGGCCGCCGTACTCCAGGACGATCGACGCGCCGGCCGGCGACGTCCAGGCCTGGATGCCCGCGCGAATCTCCGCATCTCCGTCGCTGCCGTCCACCGGGGCCAGCGCCGCGGAGTTGCGGTACCACGCGATGGCCCCCCCGGCGTCCACCTCGTTCCACCTGATCCCGCTTCCCAGCAAGGTGAAGTTCGCCGAGAGCACCGACACACCAGCGCCCGCGGAGGCACGTGCCCCCTGGTCGCCGGCAACGACGTCGCCGGGCGTGGGGCGCACGGGAGCCACGCCCCGCACCACGCCGACCACCCGCCGGAACTCGGCCAGCGTGCGCGATCCGCCGTCGACGATTGGCCGGTCGAGCACCACGAGGTCGGCGTCCTGACGCTGCACGCGCGCATCGGCCTCGCCGGCGATGCCCGGCTCCACCGCGAAGAGGGAGAACCCCAGGGCCACCAACCGCAGCCGAAGCCCGTCGCCACCCGGTTCCAGGCACGCCAGCACTTCGGTCCCCGGCACGAGCACCGGCGTGCCGGGGACGTTCAGGGAGGTGTCGCCGAGGGTGCCGCCCAGTTGCTGGATCTCGATCACGGCCTCGTCGATGCCGGTGAGGTCCTCGATCACCGAGAGCCGCGCGACCGTGCGCACCGTGCCGAGGCCGTCGCGCTCGGCCCACACGTCCTCGACGCGGCCGTGCACGACCCGGGTCGATCGCGCCACCAGTTCGCCGTCGGTGAGGTAGGCCACCGTCGCGGCCCGTCCGCGGTCCGGGCTGGCGATCACCAGGCACAGCGCGGCAAGCGCGCCCGCGAAGATCGACCGCCCCCGCGCACCCCACGATCCGGCCATCAGCCTGGACGACATGTCTTGACCGAGCACGTTACCACCGTACACAGGAGACGCGGCGGGGCGCCCCAGGGTGGCGCCCCGAAGCCATTTGACCGGGAGCCCCGGCGGAGGCTATTTTCGAATGTTGGGTCCGTACACCGTGCTGAGCCGCCCGATGAACGATTGCCGCCTACCTCGTGGCGGGCGCGCCGCGCTCGCCCTGGTCCTGATCGCAGGCCTGATGCCAGTCGTCTCGGCGCAATCGCCGCCCGCCCCACAGTCGACGTGGTACCTCGCCGAGGGATGCGACGGGAAGCCTCTTCGAGGAGGACATCCTCGTCGGGAACCCGAACGCGACGCCGGCCGACATCCGTATCACGTTCCTGCCGTCCGGGCGGAGGCACGCCGGTCACCGAGAGCCTTCACGATGCCGGCGACCAGCCGGCGGACGGTCCGCGTGAACAACGTCGCCGGGCTGGCCACGAATCCGCGGTGTCGGCCGTGGTCGAGTGCACCAACGGCTCGACATCGTCGTCGAGCGGACGATGTACTGGGCCGAACGGGACCAAGCGCGGCGGGCACAACTCGCCGGCGGTGGCCGCCCCGGCGGACAAGTGGTTCCTCGCCGAGGGGTCGACAGGCTTCTTCGACACCTTCGTCCTCATCGCCAACTCCGACACCACGAAGGCCGCCGACGTCAGCGTGACCTTCCTCATGCAGGACGGGACCACCGTCGGTTTACCCGCTGTTCAGCCTCGCCCCCAGTGCCCGGACCAACATCTGGACCAACTTCCAGGTGCCGGGCCTGGCCAACCGGGCCTTCTCGACGCTGGTCGAGTCCACCAACGGGACGCCAGGTGTTCGTCGAGCGGGCGATGTACTTCGGCGCTCCGCCTGGGAGGGCGGCCACGAGAGCGCGGCCGTCACGGCGCCGAGCCAAGACGTGGCTCTTCGGCGAGGGCTTCACCGGCGGGCAGCCCGCACTGGCCTTCGACACGTTCCTGCTGCTGGCCAACCCGGGCGCGAAGCCGGCGACGGCCACCGTCACATTCCTGCTCGAAGGCGCCGCGCCGATGGTGAAGACCTACCCCCTGCTGCCCACGAGCCGCGAGAACGTGTGGGTGGACCTCATCCCCGATCGCAACGGCGGATGGCCAGCGCGCCGTTCTCCATGCGCGTGGAGAGCGACCAGCCCATCGTGGCCGAGCGGGCGATGTACTGGGGACCGGCCGGCAACTGGATCGAGGCGCACAACACGCCGGGAGTGACGGCGACAGCCGTGAAGTGGGCCTTCGCCGAGGGCGTCGAGGACGGGATCGACGCGAGCGGCCTGATGTTCGACAGCTACTTTCTCGTCGCCAATCCGTCGCCGACGACGCTCGAGTTGCGCGCGACGTTCCTGCGTGAGGACGGCACGGGCATCGTGAGGACGTTCGACATCGCCGGCGCTCGAGATTCACGTTCAACACGGGCCTCTACCCGGAGTTGAGCAACCAGCGCTTCGCGGCGTTCTTGGAATCGACCAACGGCGTGGCGTTCGTCGCCGAGCGCGCCGTGTACTGGGGTGCCGGCTACTTCGGCGGCCACGGCAGCACGGGCACGCCGTGGACGGGGCCCATCGCGACGCCCCCGGCTCCGCCCACGCCCCTGGTTTCCTCTGTGCAGCCATCGAGCGGACCCACGCAGGGCGGCACACCGGTGACGATCACCGGCACCAACTTCCGCGGCGGCTCGACCGTGACCTTCGGCGGCGTGGCGGCGACGAGCGTGGCGGTGCTCAACGCCACGATGATCACGGCCATCGTGCCCGCGCGCGCCGCTGGCGCGGTGGACGTGGTCGTCGTGGGGGGCTCGGCATCGACCACGTTGACCAGCGGCTTCACGTACGTCCTGCCGGCCGCGCCCTCCATCGCCACCGTGAGCCCGCCCAACGGACCGACGACGGGTGGGACCCGGATCACGATCTCCGGCCAGAACTTCGTCGGCATCGCCGGCGTCAGCCTCGGCGGGGTCGACGCCACATCGTTTGCCGTCGTGGACACCTCGACGATCACCGCGGTCGCTCCGCCACGGGCAGCGGGTGCCGCCGACGTCTCGATCCGGACCAGCGAGGGGCTCCGCGCCGATCTCGCCGGGGGGTTCACCTACCTGCGCGCCACCGCCGTGGACAACATCCTGTCCTTCGGTGACAGCATCACGTTCGGGACGTCATCCGAGTTGGTCTCTACCGGCTCGGGCGTCATCAAGGTGAACACGACGATCGACGGCGGCTATCCAGCCAAGATGCGAAACCGGCTGCAGCCGGCCTACCCGGCGCAGAACATCATCGTGTTCAACCAGGGCGTCCCGGGCGAGTGTGCGTCGGTGGCGGGATGCAGCGGCACGTCGGATGCCGGCGGCAACCGGCTGCCCAGGACGCTCACGCCGACGCAGGACCTCGTCATCCTTCTCGAGGGCGTGAACGACATCAACATCGGCCGGGCCTTCGACAACATCATCGGCAGCCTGCGCAGCATGATCCAGAGCGCCAAGAGCGCGGGCAAGGCGGTGATCATCTCCACGCTGCTGCCGGTCAAGCGCGGCGAAGACCTCGTGCTGCAGGGGTGCACCGGCATCAACTGCTACCGCGTCGATCCTGCGGCGATCGAGTCGCTCAACACCCGTATCCGGTCGCTCGCCAGCGAGCAGGCTGTGATCCTCGTTGACATGTTCAGCGCGTTCGGGTCCAACAACGCGCTGCTGAGTCCGGACGGCCTGCACCCCAACAGCGCCGGCTACGAGAGGATGGCGCAGGCCTTCGCCGACGCCATCATCCAGCGCTTCGAGACCGTGAAGCCGATCGTGCCGTAATGGATGGCCGTCGGAAGGCCGGCGGGAGCACGGCGCCACCTCCGGGCGCACCTCGTTGCGCCGCCTCACGTCGTCGCTGTGAGGCTTGAGCGGTGAGGCTTGAGCGGTGAGCGTTGAGCGACGTATCCGGGGGCTCGGTGGCCTCCGACGTCCGGATATCGGCCTCGCGCGCAATCAACATCACATGCCTCGTCGCCCCGTTCGGGGCTGGTCCTCAGACGCGGGCGCCACTTGCGGCCGCAGGGACGCGAACACCGCCGGCCCCATCGACTTCCCGCGGGCCGCCGACCGCGAGGACGCCTTCCGGGAGCAACCGCCTTGCGCAACGGGCCGCCGGGCGGACACGCGGGTCCGCCCGTGCGGTATTCTTCAGGGGCATGGCCGACGCCGACCGCTCGTGGCCCGCGCTGGTGGCCCTCGCCGTCCACGAGCTCCGCAGCCCGGTGAGCGTCGTGTCAGGCTACGTGAAGATGCTGCTCGACGGCTACGGCGGCACGCTCTCCGACGCGCAGCGCCAGGCGCTCGAGCAGACCGACGGGTCGGGCACCAGGCTGGCCGACATCCTCGCGGACCTCAGCGCGATTGGGCGGCTCGAGAGCGGCCGCCTCCCCCTCAGCCCCGCTCCGGTGACCCTCGACGACCTGCTGGCCGAGGCGGTCACCCACTTCGCCGCTCCTCCGGGGGCAACCGTGCGGTGCCTGGCGTCTGGCGGGGTGCCCGGTGTGGGGCTGCTGGTGGACCGTGCGCGCGTGGCCCGCGGCCTTGGAGCGCTCGCGGCCCACCTCGCCCGCAAGACACCCCATGCGCCGGTCGTGCTGCTGCGCGGCGCGCAGCGCGGGCACAGCGTGGTCGTGACCGTTGCCGATCCCCTCCGTGGAGTTGACCGACGCCGACCTCGACCCGCTGGGCGCGCTCGACGAGTCCGTGGGAGGGCTTGGCGTCTCGGTGCCCCTGGCCCGTCGAGTCATCGAAGCGGCTGGCGGCCGGGTCGGGGTGCCAGCCAACGGGACCATCACGGCAGCGATCGCCGTGGTGTTGCCTCGAGGCTGACACCCGCGTGTCGCCATGCCCACAGGCACCCTCCCTTCGCCGGGCTCGCCACTGGCCGACGTGTCGGTGCTGATCGTGAACTGGAACGCGGGCCCCCTCCTGCTCCGCGGCGCCAAGGCGGCCGTGGGCACGGGCGCGGAAGTCATCGTGGTGGACAATGCCTCCGCCGACGGCAGTGCCAACGACGTGGCCGCGCGCCTGCCCTCGGTACGTCTCCTGCGAGAGCGTGTCAATCTCGGGTTCGCGGCTGCAACCAACCTCGCCGCGCAGGCGGCCCGGGGCGAGTGGCTGCTGCTGCTGAATCCCGACGCGGTCATCTCGCCGGCCGCGCTGGCGACCATGCGCGACGTGCTGCGCGCCGCGCCCGGCGCGGCGGCGGTGGGCGGGTGCCTGGTGGACGCCGGCGGTCACCCCCAGGCGGGTTTCGCCGTGCGCCGATTCCCCACGTTGTGGAGCCTGGCGACCGACCTGCTGCTGATCGATGACCTGTGGCCCGGCAATCCGGTGCGGCGCCGCTATCTCGCGCTGGATCTGCCCCTGGACGGCGAGGCGACGCTGGACGTGGACCAGCCGGCGGCGGCCTGCCTGCTGGTGCGCGCGGAGGCCTTCAGGAAGCTCTCGGGGCTGGACGAGCGGTTCCGGCCGGCCTGGTTCGAGGACGTCGACTTCTGCCGCCGGGCCCGCGAGGCTGGCTGGCGCATCCTCTTCACGCCGCGCGCACGCGTCATCCACGACGGGGGCGCGTCGCTGCACACGCTGGGCCGCGCCGGCTTCTCGCGGGCGTTCTACCGCAACATGCGCCGCTACGTGGCCAAGCACCACGGCCGCGCCAGCGCGGTCGTGCTGTGGGCGCTCATCGCGGTCGGCATGCTCGCCAGGCTCGCCGTCGCCGTCCTCACCCGCGACCCCGAGCGGCGACGGGCGTGGTGGGCGGTCCTGCGTGACCTCTTCCGTCGGTTGCGCCCCGCGCGCGCCTGATGTGCTACTGTCCTGCGCGTCCTCTCGTGGCTGCCGTGGCCCGCTCGGCGTGCGTCCTGCTCGTCCTGCTCGTTGGCCTCGGCCCCGATGCGCGCGCCCAGGTGCGATTTCGCGATGCGGCGGACCAGGACGCCTTCAGGCAATGGGTGGTCATCCTTGCCGACGCGCAGTTCGACCGGCCCACCCCGGATGTGACCGATTGCGCGGCGCTCGTCCGCCATGCCGTGCGCGAGGCCCTTCGGTCAGGGACGCCCGACTGGCGAAGACGCATCGCGCTGCCGGCCGCGTCGGGGGTGGCGCCCCCGGTGCGGGCCCACGTCACGTCGGAAGCAGGCACCTTGCAGCTGTTCCGCGTGTCGCGGTCGGCCCCGCCCCGCTTCGCCGAGTTCGCCGACGCCAGGCGGCTCATCGCCCTCAACAGCCGGTCGCTGGGTCGCGAGGCGGATGCCCTGCGCCCGGGCGACCTGCTCTACTTCAGTCAGGACGGCCAGGCCATGCCGGATCATGTGATGCTGTTCGTCGGGCGGTCCTCTCTCGAGGCGGAGGGCGAGGACTGGGTGGTCTACCACACCGGCCCCTCGGCTCGCGCCGGCGACCCGGTCGGCACCAGCCGCGGCGAGGTCCGCAAGGTGCGCCTGCGCAATCTCGTGCGTCACCCGGCGGCCCGGTGGCGGCCCCTCCCGTCGAACCCCCGGTTCGTGGGCATCTATCGCCTCACGCTGATGGGGTCCTGACGCCATGTCACGCCCGATGGCAGGAGCCCCGCCCATGACACCCGGCACGCGTCCCGCGCGCCCCTCGCCTGCCCGCCACGGGCTCGCATGCCTGGTCACGCTGGCGTGTGCCGCGCTTGCGGCTCCCGCCCTGGCCAGCGCACAGGATCCCGACAGCCAGCCCGCGTTCTCGCTGTCGAGCGACCGCGTGTTCGAGCCGGGCGGCGACACGCCACCCTCGGTGTCGCTCACCTTCAGGCGGCTGGACCATCTCGACTTCCGCGTGTACCGCGTGCGCGACACGGCCGCGTTCTTCGCCGGCCTTCGCGAGGCGAACTTGCTCGGCAGCCCGGAGTACGAGCGTGGCGCAGGTCCCGACGCCCATCGAGCGGATCGCGGCGTGGAAGGCGCGCATGGCGGGCCCGCATCACGGACTTCTTCCGCCAGCAGGTCACGTGGGAGTACCGCCGGGCGCGCCGCGACCAGGCGGCGCAAGAGCAGCCATCGTCCAGCGCCGAACGGTGAAGTACACGCAGTTCGCGCAGGTGCCGCTGCTCAACCCCGACCAGGTGGTCGCCACCTGGCGGGAATTGCTGCCGAACACGCGCGGCAGCGACTCCCGCACGCATCCCGCTCGACCTGAAGGACCCTGGCGTCTACGTCGTCGAGGCGGTCAGCGGCCTCTGCGCGCGTTCACGGTCGTCGTGGTGTCCCGGCTCGGCCTCGTCACCAAGACCGCGCCGGGCCAGGTGCTGCTCTTCGCCGTCGACCGACGCTCCGGCGACCCCAAGGCGGAACTGCGCCGACCGGCGGTCATCGTCGAACCAGCAGATCGCTGGCGGCGGGCACCACCGACGGCGACAGGGCGTCTACACTCGCGGACGTGCCGCGGACAGGAGGCCGACGACCTCATCGCGCTGGCGCGGTGCGGCGATGACACCGTCGTCGGCAGATCCCGGCGGCTACTTCCTCCGCGAGCGCAGCGCGGTCGCTGAAGGCGCTACATCTACACCGACCGCCCCGATCTACCGCCCGGGACACGACGTGCACCTGAAGGCCGTGCTCCGCTGGAACGAGCGCGGACTACCGTCAGCGTTCGACCGCCAGCAGGTGGAGTTCGTCGTCGTCGGACCCCGACGAGAAGGTCGTGCTGCGACAGCAGCGGCCGGTCGACGGCTTCGGCGCGGCCTTCACCTCGCTGACGCTGCCCGGGCCCGCGCGGCCCTCGGCGACTACACCATCACCGTGAACAGCGAGGACAGCGACGCCAGCGGCAGCTTCGAGGTCGCAGGAGTACCGGAAGCCCGAGTTCGAGGTGTCGGTCAGCGCCCCGCAGCAGCTTCTACCTCCAGGGCGACGAAGGCCACGCTGACCGTTCGCGCGCGCTACTACTTCGGCCAGCCCGTGGCGCACGGCCGCGTGAAGCTCGTCACCTACTCGCTCGCGTACTGGTCGCCCTGGCGATACCTGGGCGAGCGACAGACGACGAAGACGGTCCGCGTGCCCGGCGTACTACGGCGACGACAGGAGTCCCAGGTACGAGGCCGAACTCGACGCCAACGGCGAGGCCACCCTCGACCGTGGACGTTCCGGCCAGCGAGTCGGACGGCGACCTGTCGATCCGCGGCTCGAAGCGCGCGTGACCGACGCCACGGAACGCGAGGTGAGCGGCCGCACGACGGTCGTCGCCACGGAAGGCCCCTGGGTCGTCGCGGGACACAGGCCAATCGCTGGCTGCAGGCTCCCGGCAGCACCGCGCAGTTCCGCGTGCGTCGTGGTGGACTACGTCGGGAAGCCCCAGCGCGCGGGGTGCCGCCGTGCGGGTGTCGCTCGGCCGCCTGAAGTCCGATGACGACTCGGACAATCCCGAGGTCGACGCCCGTGGCCGCCAGCCACGGTCGACCGACGGGCGCCGACGGCATGGCCACGTGGAGCGCGACGTGCCCGACGGCAGCGGGCACGCTACGGCGATGCGCGCCGAGGTCACCGCCGGCGGCCGCACGATGGAGCGGCCGCCGCAACATCTGGGTCCCGGGCCAGCGAACGTCGATCGTACGCGACCGAGGACCGCTCCGTCGAGCTGGTGCCGGAGAAGGGCACCTACCAGCCGGGCGACACGGCGAGGTTCCTCGTGCGCGGGCTCCACGGCGCGACGCGACGCTGCTCGTCACCAAGGAATACGCCGTCACCGCGTGGCACGCGGTGCAGCCGCGTCTCGCCGGGCCGGCACGATCGAGGTGCCGATCGCCGCCGACGACGTCGGCGACGTCTGGGTCAACGTCACGTTCGTCAAGGACGACGACCTGTTCCTGGCCGAGAAGCGCGTGAAGGTCCCGCCCCTCGACCGGCGGCTGCAGGTGTCGGTCGTCGCCGGCGCAGACCGTGTCGCGCCCGCGCGAGCCGGGCGTCTTCACCGTCCAGACGCTCGACGCCGCCGGCGCACCCGTCGCGGCGCAGGTCAGCGTCGGCGTCGTGGACGAGGCCGTCTACGGCGTGAAGCCCGACGACACGCCGGACCCGGTGTCCTTCTTCTACCGCCGCCACTACGCCGACGTCTCCACGTCCTACTCGCGCAACTACTCGTTCACCGGCTACTCGGGCACGCAGCAGCTGAAGCTGGCGCAGCAGCGCCGGCGTCCGATGAGCCTCGCCGACTTCAAGGCCGAGCGTCCCGAGCGTCGCGAAGGTGCGGAAGGACTTCCCCGACGCCATCTTCTGGGTGGCCGACCTCGTGACCGACGCCAGGGCACGGCGCACCGTGAAGGTGGCGTACCCGGACTCGCTGACCACGTGGCGCGTCACCGCACGCGCCGTGACGCAGGACACGCGGCTCGGGCGGCCGCGTCCACGGACGACCACGACGAAGGACGTGATCGTGCGCGTCGCCACGCCCCGGTTCCTCACCGAGGGCGACACGGTCAGCGTGCCGGTCGTGGCGCACAACTACCTGCCGGAGCCCAAGGCGTTCGAGCGTGAGGCTGACGGCCACGGGCGTCACGGCGGCGCCGGCCACGCCGACGGCCCCGCTGCAGGTGGAGATCCCGTCGCAGGGCCAGCACCGCAGCAGTTGGACGTTCCCGCGCCGCACGGTGGGCCAGGCGGTCTTCACCGGCACAAGCCGCAGCCGGCGCCGACGGCGACGCCGCGCAATCGACCATTCCGGTGCTTCCCTACGGCCTCGTGCGCGAGATCGGCAGTGTCGGGGACGCCTGGCGGAGACGGCCGAGCGCACCGCTGACGCTCGAGATCCCCGAGGCCTCGAACCCTGCGGCGCGCAGCGTCGAGTTGTCGCTGGCGCCGTCGATGGCCGGAACGATGCTCGGCGCGCGTGGACTTCCTCACCGGCTACCCGTACGGGTGCACCGAGCAGACGCTCTCGAGCTTCCTGCCGAACCTCGCTGGTCATGCGCACGCTGTCGTCGCTGAAGATCGCCGCCGACGCGAACGCACCGCGCTGGCGGACCGCTTCGCCGACGGCGGGCCTGCAGCGGCTGAAGGACTACCAGCACGACGACGGCGGGTTCGGCTGGTGGAAGACCGACGACAACCACCCGTTCATGACGGCCTACGCGCTGTACGGGTACCTCGAGGCGAGGCGGGCGGGCCTGCTCGACGACGACGTACAAGCTGCGGCAGGCCGCGGCGTCCGACGGCGCGTGCAGTACCGCGAGTACCCGCGGATGGTGCCCGACCTCAAGGTCGTACCTGGCGTACGTGCTGGCGCGCGTCGAGGCCGAGTCCATCGAGGTCGGGCCGGGATGGCGAGCGCCTGGGACGGCGCGGCCGTGCGCGAGGAGTTGTGGAACGGCCCGTGACACGCTCGGCGCGCACGGGCGCGCGCTGCTGCTGATGACGCTCGACCTCGGCAAGGACGCCCGCGGCGGCTGCGCTCGCGCAGCAGATCGTTGCGCGGCGTCCAGACGCGAGGCGACCTGAGCTGGTGGCGCGCCGAGAGCGACCCCTTGCTCGACGACTACGCCGACACGTCGGTCGAGGCCACGGCGCTCGCGGTGCAGGCGCTGTGCGCCGCGGGACCCGAACAACCCGGTGCTCGAGCGTGCCGTGCGGTGGCTGCTCGCCAACCGCGGCAACGGCGCCTACTGGTTCAGTCACCAAGCAGACGGCCTACGCCCTCTACGGGCTGCTGGCCTTCCTCGAGGCCCGCAAGGAGACGCCCTCGGCCTTCGGCGTCGACGTCTACGTCAACGGGCGAGAAGGTCGGCGACGCACGACTTCACGCCCGAGGCCTTCGTGTCGCCCGATCCCGTGAGGCTGAGCGCGCCCGCGCCGGGCCGGCAAGAACGAGGTGCGGCATCGTCAAGCGCGGCGGCGGGACGCTCTACTGGACGGCCGCGGCGCGCTACTACGACACGCGCCAGTCCTTCTCGCAGGAGGGCTCGCGCACGCTCGCCATCAGCCGGCAGTACTTCTCGCTGGCCCCCGTCCAGGCCAACGGGCGCAATGCCCGGACCGTCTACCGCGAGGCGCCGTTCTCCGGCACCGCGCAACCCCGGGCGACCTGATCCTCGTGCGTCTCACGGTGGCCGGCGCGGCCGACTGGCGCTACCTCGTGATCGAGGACCCGATGCCCGCAGGCACGGAGGCCGTCGTCGAACCAGGACGCCTACGAACTCGAGAAGCCCGGAGCCCTGGTGGCAGTTCGGCCGAGGGCGGCGCGAGTACCGCGACGCGCGGGTCGTGCAGTTCCAGGACCGCCTGCCCGTCGGGACGCGCCGACTTCGCGTACCTGCTGAAGGTGGTCACGCCGGGCAGCGTTCCGCGCCATGCCGGCGCAGGTGCTGCCGATGTACGTGCCGGGCGTCGCCGCGTCGACCACGATGCAGTCGGTCACGGTCACCGACCCGGCCGCGGCCGCAGACGCGCCTTCGGCCCGGAGAAGGGAGCTGCGCGATGATCGCGCAAGGCCGTCGCCGTGCTGGCCTGGCTGGCCGCGGGGCACCTCGCTGGTGCTGGGCCTGTTCTGGGGGCTGGTCAACACGCCCGAGTCCAACGTCGCCATGCTGTCGCTGTCGGCCGTGGTCGTCGCTCGCGCTGCTCGCGCTCGGCGGGCTCGTCGAGGGCACGGCGGGCGCGTGGCTGCTGCCGGGCCGCACGTTCCGCGAGGCGCTCGCCGACGGGGTTCGTGCGATTCCGGCCTTCGCTCTCGCCCTGGTCCTGTTGGCGAGCGTCTGGTGGATCGGCGGGCGCGTCGATGCCTGGCACAGCCGCGCTCGCGGCGAGATCGACGCCTGGTTCATCGCGACGTTCAACGACCCGGACGCCACGTGGCCGCATCGCGTGATCGAGGTCGTCGTGTTCGTCATCCGGGCCATCGTCGGCGTCTCGCTGGCCGTGGCCTGCTCTTCGCGCAGGCTCGAGGGCGGCCTGGCCGCGCCGTCGCGCGGCTGCGCTGGGTCGGCGCCGGGCTCTCGCGCGATCAGGTGATGCTGGTCGCGATCGGCGTCACGCTGTTCGTCGCGCTGCCGTGGCAGTTCGCGATGTGGCGCCCCGAGAAGATGCCGGCGACCTGGGTGCAGCCCGCCTTCGCCGCGCGCCAAGCTCGCGCTGATCTTCGTGTCGATGACGTCGGCTGGGGCCTGTGCCTGCTGGCCGGCGCGCGCAACGCGTCGGCGCGCGGTTGAGGTCCCGCTGACCCCGGCCGCCGGTTCCGCCATCGGCGGGCTGTCGCTGGTTTCAGCACCAACGGCCGGGCGGTGAGACCGCGTCCGGGCCCCGCCAGCGCGAGCGCGCCAGTCGCCGCCCGCGCGGTTCCGACCTCGCGCCGCCACGCAGCGCGAGCGCGCGGTCGTAGAGCAGGCGCGAGCGTCGCGCGCGGAGGTCGCCGCCGGCCGAACGCCTCGTCGGCTCGGGGCACCGAGTCGGTCGCCCTGTCGCCGCCGTCGCCGCGGCCTGATCGCCGGACACGTAGTCGGCCACGCCCTTCCCGCACCCACCGCGCCGCATCGCCAGCGCCGGGCCGGTGAGCGCGTGCGCGAGTTCGTGCCTCAGCGTGCGGTCGAGCAGGCCCGGCGCCGCAGGACTTCGAGCGGAAGCAGTTCGATGCGGGTGCCGGTGGTCGCGCCGGCCGTCCACCACGGCTGGCCCGTGCCTCGGCGATAGTCCTCGCACGGTGGAATGGAACCGGACGACCACGCCGCCGGCAGCGACTGGCGGCTTCGGCGCTCGACGGGCCGCGACGTGGCCGCGCACCAGCGCTTCCACTTGCGCCCGTTGGGCCTCGTCGAGGGCGGGCAGCACGACCCGCACACTGGGCCGCGGCCACGGGCTGCGGCGCGCGGCCCACCTGCGCCGCGGGAAGTAGGCGCCAAGATTTCGCGAGAGGCCCCGGCCGGCCGGGCCAGGACCGTCGCGCCGGCCACGCACAGCCCCACCCCGTGGCCACGTCCGCGGCCGTCGAAGCGATAGCCGTGCGCCGTGCGGCTGATCGCGTGAACAGCGAGCTCTTGAGCAGGTGCCACCCGAGGCGTCGCCCGACCGGCCAGTCGGAACTGCTCGCCATCGATCTCGGCCGGCGTCACCCCGTCGACGGCGATCGTCCGGGCGCGCCCCGAGGGCGCGTACTGGAGTACGCGGAGATCACGAAGCTGGTCGCCCCGGCGGCCGGTGTCGTGCAGGGCCGCGAGGAGATCGGCGGCACGCACGTCGGTCCGCCACGATCGGCGTGGTCCGATCCGCGGGGTCCGGCCGCGCGATCAGGACTGCCGGCGCGTCTGGCGTCCCCGTCCACACGTGTCGGGCGACTCCGTGCGCCCGCCGCAGGAGGCCGAGTGGTAGCCCGGAACGACCCGGCCGTCGTGCACCAGCACCTCGCCCTCGGTGGCGCGTGCCGACGCGACATCCCGCGCCGCAGGCGCCCGGAAGCCTGGCAATGCGTCAGGTCACAGACGTCGAACCCCTCGTCGGCGTGACGCCCGCGCATGGCGATCGCGTAGCTCCGGGCGGCAATGGCGAGGGCCTCGCGAACGGCTGCCGTCGCAGTGGCCGGGGCCTCTGCGGCCACGACGCCGGCGACGTAGTCCTCGAGATCGACCCGCTGCGTCCGGTCTCCGTCCCCGGCAGCGTGCCCCAGGGTCAGGCCGCGCGCGTGGGCGGGGCGATCCGCGTCATTGGAGTTCGAGCCTGCCATCTGCCTCCGCCGCACCATCACCACGGCGCTGGCCGCGATCTCCGCGGCGTCGCGGCCGGCCATCCCGCGCCAAGCGCCACGACCGCCAGCCGCGGCACGTCAGAGGGCGTGAGGGCGACGACGAGACCGCCGAACTGGCCGCCGGTGAGCGGCGCAGTCCCGGTCTTGGCGAGCGCGTCGATGCCGCGCTGCGCAAACGCCGCAGCGGTGCCATCGCGCGCGGCCGCACGCAGGCCGTCGAGCAGGACCTCGTCGGCTGGCGAGTGGCGCCGCCTGGGCCGTGGCCACCACCCGCACGAAGGCCCTCAGCAGGCGGCGTGGCGACACGCGCTCGCCGTCGAGGCCCACCAACGCCAGCTGAGGGGCCGAGAGCATCGGCGGTGGGCCGCGAACCCCGCCGCGACGTAGGCGGCCGAGAGGGCGCCGAGCGGCAGGTGCGAGCGACGTGAAGAAGGTGTTGCAGGAGTGCGCCAGGGCCTCGCTCGCCGACAGCGGCCGGCCGAACCGGGGATGCACGCACTGCAGCGTCCGCCCGCCGATCAGCACACGCCCTCGGCACGGGATTCGCGTGTCCGCATCGACCACGCCCGGCCTCCAGTGCCGCGCCGCAGCGTGAACACCTTGGCCACCGACGCCGGCCATCCGCGGGCGGTCGAGCACCTCGGCCCGTTGCGTGAACACGGCGCGGCCCGACCCGAATCAGGTCCTCGACGGCGGCGCGAGCCGGCAGGGTTCCGGCGCGCAGCGGCCGCCCGGTGCCGGCGGCTCCGGTGCCGGCGGCGCGGGCGGACGGCGGCGGCGCGGTGGAGCACCGCGCGCGCGGAGGATGCAGGCGGAGCCGGTGGGTGCGGGCGCCTGCAGCCGCTCGGCGAGCACGGGCCGCGAGCGCGGCGACAGGCGCCACGAGCGCCAGGGCCACATGCGGTGGCGTTCACGGCGGACAGGCCGACGAACGCGGCGCTCTCCGACCAGATGCCGTCCAGGCTCGCCGCCAGCTGGTGCTCGTCCTCCAGCCACACGAGCGACGTGGGCCGGGCCGCGCAGAACGCCTCGCACCACCGCCGGCGGGACCACCTCGTCGCGGCGGCCCATGAGCACCAGCGCCGGCGTCGCGACCTGCGGCCGCCGTGAATCGTACTGCTGCGCGTCCTCGTACAGCGCGTAGTGCACGCGCCGGGGCATCGCCGTAGGCGTAGTGTGAAGCTCGCGCCAGCCCGTCCTCTCGCCAGCCGTCGACACTCCGCCTCGGTCAGCCCGGTCATCCGGCGGCACCCGAAATCCAGCGCCGGGGCCAGCAGGACCAGCTTCGGCGATCGGCTGCCCGCCCGCTGCGCGCGCGCCGCGACGTGCCACGCGACGAACGCGCCGAGGCTCGACCCGATCAGCACCACCGGGCGCCGGCGGCAAGCGCCGGCGATCGCCGCGCCACCTGCGCGATCATCCGCGACGTCGTCGAGTGCTCGAAAGTCGGCTCGTTGAGGTCGGGTACGTGCAGTGGCACGCCGAAGCGGCGCAGCTGTTCGCGCGAGGAACGCGCCTTGGTGGACGCGGCCGAGGACGCGAAGCCGTGCAGGTAGAACAGGTGCACGGCACGGCTCACAGCAGCGTCGTCGCAGTCGGGCCTGCACAGGCACGCGGATCTGGCCCTCGCCTTCCGTGTAGTAGTTGTAGGTGAGTTCCTCGCCGCTCGTGATGCTGCGCGCCGCCCGCACCCAGATCATGCCGTCGATGATCTGCGTGTAGCAGTTGGGCGCGCACGAGTGGTTGATGAAGCGCGCGTCGTTGCCGCCGACGTGCCCGTCGATCACCCAGCGCCTGTTGAGCAGGAAGCACCAGATGCTGCCGTCGTCGAGGTAGCGGCTCTCGCGCGCGAGGCTCTCCTTGTGCGAGATCTTCTCGCCGGTGTAGGCGATGATCCGCGCTGTTCTTGGCGATGTCCTCGATCGCGAACACGCCCCAGCCGTGCAGCCTCGACGAGCGACGCTCGATGTGCGGGTACACGACCCCTTCGGGCAACGTGACGAGCACGGAGGCAGGAGCCGGCACACGGCGGGGCTTGCGGGAAGCGGTGGTGGTCACGGCCTTGGGTTCTCGCGGCGACGGTCGGTGCTGGCCGATTCTATCAAGGGAGGTGGCAGGCAGCGCCGTCGCGCTAGGCGCGCCCGGCCAGCCGGCGCGCGAGGGCGAGCGCCGCGTCTGCGTGGGCGCGCGCCTCGATGCCGAGCGACGGGTCGGCACGCAGCGCCACGAGGCGGTCGTGCAGCGCCGCCGCGCGCTCGGCGAACTCCGCGCCGCCGGACTGGCCCGTGGGAGCCGGGTCCACCACCTCGCTGACACAGATCGCGCCCGTGACGGGCTGGCCCGGCCCATCCAGCCCGACGACCGACACGTCGAGCCACACGCCATCACCGGCCGGCCATCGCACCCGTTCGTGTCGCAGCGCCCGCCCGGCGCGTAGCTCGCCGCCAAGGGCCGTCCAGCGCGCGGCGTCGAACACCGGAAACACGGTGGTCACGGGTTCCCCGACGATGTCGATCGGCGTCGACCCGATCCCTGCGCGTTCCAGCAGGGCGGCCTGAGACTCGTTGAAGAAGGTGACGTGCAGGCGCTCGTCGAGCACGATCACGGCTGGCTCGATGTGGTTCAGAATGCTCTCCACGTAACGGCGCACGCCGCCCTGGATCTCCTCCACCTCCACGTAGGGCGACACGTCGTCGGCCACCACCAGGAACTGGTCCTCGCCAACGCGCGTCACGTGGACATCGTAGGGGCGGCTGTTCGCGTCGGCGCTTCCCCACCGGAAAGTGCCGTGACGCGCCGCCGGCTGAAGGCGGCCGATGGCGCGCGCCAGGCCGTCCCAGAAACTCTGGCGGCCACCGGTGGCGACACCTGGCCGCGCCAGTCCGAAGCGCGTGGCAAATGCGCGGTTGGCCTCGAGCACGAGGACTGCCCCGTCCACGAGTCCGACGGGCTTGGGCAGCAGGTCGAGGATGACGCGGGCGTCGATCATCGGAGGCCTCCGGCAGCCACGTCGGCTTCCAGTTGCCGGCAGATCGCCTCGTACTTCGTGCATGGGGAGGTTGATCATCGCCAGGGCCTCCGGATGCGGGGGCGGTATGCGGCCGTCGCCCGGATAGCCGAGGTTCAAGGCCCGGCAGAGGATATCGGCCACGTGCACGATGGCTGTGCGGTCGGCATGGTCGCGTCGCGGATGGAACGCATGGTGATACGCGATCGGATAGACCAACTCGTCGGGCAGGGCCCATTTCTTCAGCAGCCAGAACCCGACTTCGGCATGTGTCACCGCCGAGCACCTCCTGCTCGGCCTCCAGTTGCAGGCACGGCGCGTGTCGGCAACCATCGGCCGTGATCCGGCCGTGCTCGGCCGGGAACACCTGCGCGATCACCACCTTGCCCACGTCGTGCAACAAGCCCGACAGGCGCGTGCTCCTCGGGATCGGGCACGTCCAGCCGCTCGGCGATGGCGCTGGCGGCGCGCGCCGTCCCGATGGAGTGTAGCCAGAGCCCCGCCATCATCCGGTTCATGGCGTCGACCAGGTCCATCACCGACGCGGTGAGCACCAGGTTCTTCACCACGTCGAGGCCGAGCATCACCAACGCCGTGAGTGACCGTCGTGATGGGCTGGCGGAACCCGTAGAAGCCGCTATTGACGAGCTTCAGGACCTTGGCCGCCAGGACCTGATCCTGCTGGATGTCGGCGGCGATCTCCGCAGCCGATGCCCGTGCCGCTGTTGATCTTCGCGGTGATCCTGCCGACGGCGGCTGGGATGGTCACGACCTTGGTGAGCCCTTCGACGCGGGCCCGGATGGCGGCGCGATCAGGCATGCGGCTCCGCCGGCCCTCCGGCCGTCTGCCGGACAACGATCGCCTTGAGCGCCATCATCCACGTCGTGGCTCTCGTGCCCGGCGAATCGGGCGTCGATCTCGGCGAGTCGCCTCGCGCGCTCTTCGGGCGACAGGGCGGCGCCGACCACGCTGACGGCGTCGACCCCAAGCGAGGCGAGGCGCGCGATCAGCGTCGGGGTGCAGCTCGGTCCCCGCCTGAACCAGCACCACGCCCGAGGCGCTGCTCACAGGCGCGGCTGTCACCTGGCCGGGCGTGAGGTCCTTGGCGGCTACTCGCGGCATGAGTCGGGGCCCTCCGTCGCCCGACCTCGCTGCACACTACGCGACCGGGTGATCTCGTCAATGGGAAGTGCTTGGAAAGGGCATGGATCGTGCCGTGCGTGTCGTGCGCCGCGCACGAGGTGGGTGAGCCCCGTCTGTGCTATTGCTATCCTGCTCCGGAACGCCCGGCCGCACCGCCTCCTGCAGCGGCGTCTGCGGATCACGCCGGCGATCCCGCTGCAGAGGCCGCTCTGCGATGCGCCTGGCCCGCTCCTACCTCTTCGCGCCGGGGTCCCACGAGCGTCTGCTCCAGAAGGTGTTCACCGCCGGCGCCGACGCCGTGGTGATCGACCTGGAGGATGCCGTCGCGCCCGAACACAAGGCGTTCGCCCGGGAGTTCGTCGGCCGCACGCTCGGCCAGCCAGGCCCCGCCGGGGAGTGGCCGCTGGTCTTCGTCCGCATCAACAGCGTCCAGAGCGGGCTGTGGCGCGACGACCTGCACGCTGTCGTGGGCCGTGGCCTCCACGGCGTGCGCCTGGCACGCACCGAGTCGGTGGACGAAGTGCGGCAGGTGAACGACGAAATCGAGGTGCTCGAGCGTGCGCGGGGTCTGCCGCGCAGAGGGCTGTCCATCATCGCCAGCATCGAGAGCGCCGAGGCGGTGCTCGAGGCAGGCGCCATCGCTCGTGGGCCCGCGCGTCCACGCCCTCGCCTTCGGCAGCACGGATTTCCTGCGCGACATCGGGCCGGGCCCTGACGCCGGCGACCAGGAGACCCTGGAGGCGCGGTCCCAGCTCGTGCTCGTCTCGCGCGCTGCCGACATCGCCCCGCCGGTCGCCTCGGTGCACACGCGGCTGAGCGACATGGAGGAACTGCGGAGAACGACGGATGCCGCGCGTCGGCTCGGCTTCTTCGGCCGGTCGTGCATCCACCCGCTGCAGTTGCCAGTGGTGCACCAGACGTTCTCGCCCTCGCCCGCCCAGGTCAACGAGGCCCGGATCCTGGTCGACGCCCACGTGACGGGCGGAAGCGGGCCGGGCTCGGTCCGGCTCCCCGACGGACAACTCGTCGATCGGGCCCTGGTCGATCGCGCGGCTGCGCTGCTCGACCTCGCGCGGCGGCTGTCGGAGACACGCGCGCCCGACGAGAACCGCCCCGAGAGCTGAGCGCCACGGCCTCTGGTAGCATCTCGCCATGGCTCAACAGGCGTCCTTCGACATCACGTCCACCGTCGACCTCCAGGAGGTCGACAACGCGATCAACCAGGCGAAGAAGGAGCTCGCCCAGCGCTACGACTTCAAGGGATCGAAGTCGTCGATCGACTTCAGGAAGGCCGACGCGGCAATCGACCTGCTCGCCGACGACACATTCAAGATGGCCGCCGTGTGGGAGATCCTCCAGACCCGCCTCATCCGGCGGGGCGTCCCCTCGAAGAACGCGAAGCTCGGCGAAGTCGAGCCCTCGGGCGGCGGCCTGGTGCAAGCGCCACGATCGCCCTGCAGCAGGGCATCCCGACCGAGACCGCGAAGGACATCGTCAAGTTCCTGAAGGACGTCAAGCTCAAGAAGGTGCAGGCCACCATCCAGGCCGACCAGGTCCGCGATCAGCTCAGCGTCGAAGGACGACCTGCAGGCCGCGATGCGCCTGCTCGAAGGAGCGGGATTTCGGCGTCGAGCTGCAGTTCGGCAACTACCGCGGCTGAGCCCTCGCCGCGACACACGCGACGACTCCGCCACTGGCCGCCAACCGGGGCTGGCGTCCGGCGTGATTCAGCCGGCTCGCTGCGATAGACTCGGCCCGCCATGATGACTCGCGTGTTCCCGTTCGTGCTCCTGCTGATCGGCGTCTGCGGTACCGGCGCCGCGCAGACGCCGCGCCCCGCCGATCTGCGGCGGACCGCTCTCACCTCGTCGGGCCCCTCGGGCGAGATCGTGCGATGGGACATCGACGGCGACGGCAAGACCGACGTCGTCGAACGATGGTGGAACGGCAAGCGCGTGCGCTGGCTCGACGAGAACGGCGACCTCGTCCAGACGACACACGCGGCGACCAGGTGGCCGACGTGCTGCAGGTGGACATGAACGGCGACGGCTCCTACGACGGCGTCACCGATCAGAACATCAAGTGGGCCGACAACGACGGTAACGGCCGCGCAGACCTGCAGGCGTGGTCCACGCAGCCGCCCGCGTGGGGCGAGGGCGGAAGCACAGCACCGAGGAGGCCCACTGGATGCTGTTTCTCGACGTGGACCCCGATGGCGTGCTGGGCTGGCAAGACTGGCGGACCTTCAACTTCGGCGCGTCGAACTGGGACTACACGGGTCTCGCCAACTGGCGTCCCGACTACCACGGCGACGGCCTGTTCCTGAAGATCCACCGGCCGCCCCAGGCCCTTCCGGATCCGCGCCTGAACTGGGAGAACCCCTTCGCCTTCTACGACACCGACGGCGACGGGCTCACCGAGATGGCGATGCGCTGGCTCGACCCGCAAATGCCGGTCAAGGACGGCCTCGCGCCGCTCTCAGGCGTGCTCAACGAGGCGTTGGTCACCTTCGATCTCGACAACGACTCGGCCAGGGGCAACGAGATCGACTTCGACATGTCGATGCGTGGCGCCGGCGGGCCCGGGGTGCCCTACACCGGCATGCTGCAGCGCTACCCGGCCCTGCGCGGCCACCCGAAGTTCGACGGCTGCTTCCAGTGGGGCAACTGGCGGCAGATCGACGCGCTGGCGTTCATGCCGCACGAGAAGAGCTACGACGCGTTCTTCGCCGCGGGCTGGACCAGCCTCTATCTCGTCTTCGACGAAGACGATGACGACCACCGCTGGGAGCGGGTGGAGATGTACTACCCCATGCACGGGTTCGGGGGCCTGAGCAGTGGACATCTGGTCCACGAAGCGGTGGAGGCAGGGCAACTACGCGCAGCTCACGATGGCCGGCGAGGGCGAGACGCCCGGCCTCGGCGGCCATCCGCAGGCCGACTCGCTCGGCGACCGCGGGGAGTTCGACCGCGACAACTCGGGCGGCGGCAAGCTGTACGTGGGTGTGTTCGACCGCAAGCTCCACCTCGCCGGGGCCGAGTGGGGCGCCTGGACCGTGGACCGCAACGGCCAGTACCACAACGGGTGGAAGGCGCCGTCGCCGACGCCACACGCGCCCAAGGTCGAGGAGGTGGTGCGCTACACCGACACCGACGCCAACGGTTTTCTCGACACGGTGGAGTTCGACTACGACGGCGACCGCACGATCGACTTCACGGTGTCTCTGCTGAACTACCGGACGCGCCGACGGCGCCGCGCCAGACGTCGCCCCGCTGATCGACTCGCGACGGAGGGGTGGAAGGGGCTGCACGCCGCGTTCACGCGGTCGCGACCTCGTCATGGGAGGAGGCCCTGGACGTCTACCGCGCGGCATGGAGGCGGGGCCTGACGACGCCCGAGATGGACGGGCTGACGACGGCCTCCTCCATCGGCGAACGGCACCAGAGCGCGTACTGGCTCAAGGAGCACGTGTTCCGGCGCTGCGGGCGCGGCTGCGCGAGGTGCGGCAGGGCGACGCGTCGCGGGCCGAGAGGCTCGACGCGCTGGAGCGCGCCCTGACGCGCAGCTACTACCTGGGCCGCTTCCCGGAGTACGTTGCCTTGATTGCAGAGGTCCCCGCGCGCTGAGCGCCTCGGGGCCAACGCGTCGGTGGGGGGCCGCACGCCCCGGGGGTCAGCGGGTCAGCCGGTGCATCAGCAGCGCGGCGCGCCTGGTGAGGGCCGGATCTCGTCGAGGTCCGCGTACTCGCCGGGCGCGTGCTCCTTCGCCCCGCGCGCGCCGAGACCGTCGAGGCCCGAGACCAGGGTGGCCACGAAGGACACGTCGCCCGCCCCACGCTGCGGACGGATCGTGCGCCGCGATCGGGCCCGGTCCCGACGTCGCGCGACACCTGGTCCAGCATCGCGAGCAGCGCCTGGTTGCCCGCCGTCGGGGTCATCGACGGCATGCCGTCCACGAACCTGATGGTGGCGGAGGTCCGCGGCAGGCTGGCGGCGACGATCGCGCCGCATCTTCTCGCGGGCACGGTCGAGTTGCTCACGGGAGAGGAAGCGCATGTCGCCCTCCACCACCACGGCGCGCGGCACCACGTTGGTCTTGCCCGTCGCCGTTGCGGTGAACGTGGCGCCGTCGTACTTCACGTCGGTCCCGCCCGCCATCACGCTCGGGTTGTAGGTGAGATACGGCTCGCGCAGTTCGCGGTGGAACGCCGCGAGGATGCGCGCCGCCTCGAAGATGGCTCCGCTGCCGCGATCCTCTCCGAAGATCGTCGAGGAGTGCCCCTGCGACCCGGTCACCTGGAGGCGCCACGAACTGAACCCGCGGCGCCCGACGACCGCCGTTCCAGGCTCGTAACCCTCGAACGCCAGCGCGATGTCGCTTCGCCTGGCGGCCTCGATCGACGCCTCGCGGCTCTTCTCGTAGGGCTTGCCCGTGTCCTCCTCGTCGCCGGTGAAGATGACGATGATCCTGGCGATCCTCCAGCGCGCCGGCCGCGTGCAGGGCGCGCAACGCCTCGATCGCGATCAGGTTGCCGGCCTTCATGTCCGACGCACCGCTGCCGTAGCCGCGGCTGCCATCGCGCCGAAACCCCTCGCCCTGCAGCACGGTGTCGAGGTGGCCGATGAGCAGCAGGCGCTTGCCCATGCGACCCCTTTCTCTCGGCGACGAAGTGGCCCGGCGCCCCACCTCGCGCCTGGTCCACCCAGCGTGTCTCGAAGCCCAGCGGCTGCAGTTCGGCCGCGTAGAAGTCGGCCAGTCGCCTCACGCCCGTCGTGGTTCTCCGTCGCGCTCGGGATGTTCACGGCGCGGCCCGAGCGACGCAATGGCGGCATCGCGGCGCCCGTCGATGTGCGCGACGATGCGCTGCTCGACCGGCGCGAGCTCGCGGGCGGCGAGGCTGGGGGCGAAGGTGGGGGCAAGGGCGAGGGCAAGAGCGAGAACGGCGGCACGACGGCGGGCGGTCATGGGCGCTCCAGGGCCGGGCCCGGTGGCGGGCCGACCCCGGCATCTTACCAAGGTGGGGGGCGCCCTGCCGGGTGTGACAACGCGGACTACGGAAGCGGTGCCGCTGCGACCGATTCGTCCCGCTTGACGACCAGCAGCGTGATGTCGTCGGTACTGGGCGGCGTCGCCGACGAACGCGTCGAGGTCGTCGATGACGCCCTGCAGCACGGCGTCCGCGCCGCGGTGCAGGTGTGCGGCGGCAGCGAGTCCACGAGGCGCTCGACGCCGTACTCCTCCTCGTCCACGGACTGCGCCTCGCTGATCCCGTCCGAGTAGAGCGCGACGAGGTCGCCGGGCTCGAGCATCGAACACCTCCTCGTCGTACAGCGCGCCCGGGAACAGGCCCAGCGCGAGTCCCGTGGCGCCGAAGCGCAGGACGCCGCCGCCGCGCGCGGACGAGCAGCGCCTCGGTGTGGCCGGCGCTGACGTAGTGGCAGTGCCCCGTCGGGGGCTCCAGCGTCAGGACAGCACCGCCGTCGCGTACTTGTTCTCCGCGCGTGCTCGTGTAGAGCAGGTCGTTGATGCACCGCGCGAGTTCCGCGAGCGACGCCTCGCGTCCCGAGCAGCGCGCGCAGCGTCGCCTGGATGTTGCTCATCAGCAGCGACGCGGCGATGCCCTTGCCCGACACGTCGGCCACGCAGAACAGCCCGCGGCGTCGCCCGCCGCGGCACGTCCACGACGAGCGCGTCGTAGTAGTCGCCGCCGACGAGGCGCGCCGGCCGGCTCATCGCGGCCAACGCGTACCCGTCGAGCGTGGGCAGCTCCGCCGGGAACAGGTTCTTCTGGATGCTCGCGGCCAGCGCCAGTTCGCGCTCGAACTGCTTGCGCTCCAGATCTCGCGCTGGTGCCAGGCGTTCTCGAACGCCACCACGGCCTGCGCCACGACGCCCGTGCCGAACTCGCGGTCGGCCTCCGTGTAGACGCGCCCGCCCGGGCCGCGCGCCCACCGCGGCGAACCCGAACGTGCGCCGGCCGACGCGCAAGGGAAACACGAGGGCCAGGCGCTGCGCCTGCAGGCGCGGCGAACAGGCAGCTCTGGATCCGCTCGTCGACGACGACCACCGTCGGCCATCTCGTCGAGTTCCGCCGAGCCACTGCGGCTGCCCAGGTGAGCGCGGTGCCCTTCTGCCGCACGACGAGCGGCTGCCTCGCGATGGGCCGCCATCACGGCGTAGCGGCTCGCCGCCCACTGCCCCGACAGCGTCAGTCCCAAGCAGGTGCGCCACTTCCGTCGGGGCCGTCGGCCGCGGACAGCGCGCGCACGAGTTCGAGCAGCGTCGCCAGCTCGTGGATCTTCTGGTCGAGGCGCGTGTTGAGGCGCTGCACTTCGCGGTGCGCGCGCGCGTTGGCGATGCCGGACGGCCGCCAGCCCGGACAGCGCCTCGAGGAAGGCCGTCCTCGCTCGGGGCCGAAGGTGCCGCCGTCGGGCGGGGCCGCGAGCGCCAGCACGCCCGAGCGGCGTCGGCGGCGTCGCCGATGGGCACGAACACGCCCAGGCCGTCATCCCGCGCCGTCACCTCGTCGAAGGGCGCCCCGGGCTCGAGGCGCCGGCACCCGCGCGCGAGCGAGACGCGCATCTGGTCAGCCGTCGTGCGTGGCCACGACCCCGCCGCGCGGCCACGAGCCGCCCCATCGCCGTGCGCAGCAGGTGCTTCAGCAGTTCGTCGAGGTCGAGCGAGGCGTGGAGGAGCTGCGCCGATTCGAGCAGCGCCTCGAGGTTCGAGACGTCGAGCGGGCTCTGTGGCACGGCAGGCCTCTGCGGTGCACTGTCCGCGAGGCGCTTCACCATGCGGAGGCGGTTGTCTGCGCCGGGACGATTTCGTAGGAGACCTCGTCCATCAGCGTCTTCATGACGCGGTAGCCGAGGCCGCCGGACTTCCGGCCTCGTGGACGAGGCGGCCGACGTCGGCGTCCGGCAGGCGGGCGGGATCGAACCCGGCGCCGCTGTCCACCACCTCGATCCGCAGCGTCTTCTCGTCGAAACTCGGCGCGCACGACGACGTCCTTGCTGATGTCGCCGCGGTGCGCGTGCTCGATGACGTTGGTGCACGCCTCGTCCACCGCCAGCTCCAGCTTCGACACGTCGTCGTCGCCCAGGCCCGCCTGCGCGCCGACGTTGTTGACGAACTCGCGGATCAGCGCGAGGTTCTGCGTCGAGGAGGGCACGTGGAGGGTGAACTTCTGCTCGAGTGAGCCCACGTCACACCTCCCGGGTCGGCGCCTCCGCGAACCGCTGCACGGCGGCGGCTCGCGACTCGACCATGTCGTAGATCGCCTGGAAGCCCAGGATGTCGAAGATCTGCCGCACCTTCGGCACGAGGCTGCAGATCTTGATGTCGCCGCCCTGCTCGCGCACCTCCTCGATGAAGCTCATGAACACGCCGAGGCCCGGCCGACGAGATGTACTTCAGCTGCTCGCCGTCCACGATGATGACGCAGCGCCCGGCGTCGATCTCCGCCTGAATCGCCTTCTCGAAGGCGGGCGCGGTGTGCGCGTCGAGGTAGCCCTCCAGGCTGAGCACCGTGAGGTCGCCCTCGGAGGAGCGGGTCACGGCAAACGGATGCGCCATCGAGGTCTCCTGGACTCAGGGCACAGTGTGTCCTGCGCGAACTCCGCAGCGGTCACCGCCCCGTGGCCGGCGCCGCCAGCCACTTCGCCAGCCAGCCGTGCACTTCGCCGTAGAAGAACCGGCTGTTCTCCCCCTTGAGCACCCAGTGGTTCTCGTCCGGGAACACGATCAGCCGGCTCGGCACCTTCTGCCGCTGGAGCACGCTCCAGAACTCGATCGCGTTGTTCATCGGCACGCGGAAGTCGCGCTCGCCGACAGTGACGAGGATCGGGCGTCTTCAGGTTCGGCGACTTGTAGAACGGGCTCTGATCCCTCCAGCCGGCGCCGCCCTCCCAGGCCGGCCCGCCCATGTTCCGTTCGCGCGAGTAGACGACGTCGCTGGTCAGCCACTGCGTCTTGAGGTCGAAGAGGCCGGCGTGGCTCACCAGCGCGCTTGTAGCGCGTGGTGGTCGCGGCCAGCCAGTTCGCGAGATGGCCGCCGTAGCTCGCGCCGCCCGCCACCTGGCGGGTCGCGTCGATGAACGGAAAGCGCTTGATGGCCTCGTCGGCCGCTTCGTTCACCTCGTTGCCCGGGCCGAGCAGCGGATCGCCCTGGATGTCCTGCGCGAACTTCTCGCCGAAGCTCGTCGATCCGGTGTAGTTGGTCAGCAGCACCACGTACCCCGGCGCGGCCAGCAGGTGGTAGTTCCAGCGGATGACGAACTGGTCGCGCCACGGCGCCGTGCGGCCCGCCGTGGATGACGCACGAACAGCGGGTACTTCTTCGCCGGATCGAACCCGGGCGGCAGCGCCACGAAGCTGTGGATCCTCTTGCCGCGGCTGCTCGGTGAACCAGAACTCCTCGCAGCGGCTGCCAGTCGATCTTCGCCGCGCGCTCGGCGTTGAACTTCGTCAGCGGCGCGCGCCTGGCCGGTGGCCGCGTCGATGCCGGACGACCTCCGGCGGATTCACGGCGCTGTCCCAGTTGGCGACGATGCATCGGGGCCGTCGCGGGCCCGCCGACCATCGAGGTTGGTGAAGCATGCCGGACTTCGAGCGCGCCGACCTCTCGGACCGCTCCGCCCGCGGCCGGCACCGGTATACAGCTTCTCGCGGCCCGCGTCCTCCGCCAGCAGGTAGACCGTGCGCCTGTCCGGGGCGACCGCGAATCGTCCCCACGGCGCGGTCGAAGCCCTGGCGTGACGACCGTGCGCGCCGCCGTGGCAGGCCACTTCCACGACACCAGCCGCGTCAGGTTGTAGGTGCGGTCGGTGTCGGCCTCCATGTGGCGGCGAACAGCGTCCTGCCGTCCGGGCGTGAACGTGGGCGCCGCGTAGCTGTCGGTGTCCGTCGTCATTCGCTGCGGCTCGCCGCCCGTCTGCCGGGCACCAGCCAGAGCGACTGCACCACGTCGGCAAACGCCGCCTGGTGCGGTTGGCGGTCGCGGCGAAGACGACGGCCTTCCCGTCGGGCGTCCACGTCGCGGCCAGTTCCTCGCCGCCGTTGCCCAGTCTCCCCGCCGAAGCCCGGCAGCCCGTCACCAGCGCGCTGCCCGCAAGCAGGTCCTTGGCCGCGGCGCCGGGCTGTGCGGGGCTACGACGAACAGGCTTGGCTGCCGGTCGTCGAGCCAGCGGTCCCAGTGGCGGATCGGGAAGCCGTCGTAGACGCGCGCGTTGTACTTGCGCGTCCTTGCGCTCCTTGGCGGCCGCCGCCTTGTTCTCCGCGTCGGTCTTCGCCCCGGGATAGACGTCGCTGGTGAAGAGGATCGCCGTGCCGTCGGGCTTCCACCGCGGCGCTCTCGCGCGCCGGTCGAGATCGGCGTGACGCGCTGCGACTCGCCGCCGCGCACGAGGTCCAGCACGTAGACCTGCGCCGCCTCGTCTCCCTCGCGCCGCGCGGTGAACGCGATCCGGCGTGCCGTCCGGGCTCCACGCCACGCCCGCCTTCAGCTGCGCTGGTGCTGGTGAGGCGGCGCGGCGGCGCGCTGCCGTCGGCCGCGCACGACCCACAGGTCGCTGACCTGCTTGTCGTCGTAGGCGGGCTCGGTCACCGAAAACACGACCCGCTTGCCGTCCGGGCTGAGGACCGGTGCGCCGACGCGCTCATCAGCCACACGTCCTCGTGGGTGATGGGGCGTCGCGAGGCGTCCTGCGCGGGCACTGACGCGGCGATGAGGAGGCAAATCGACGCGAGGGCGAAGGTGCGGATGCGGCTGCACATTGGGGCATCTTACGGGAAAACGGGGTCGGCACGCCCGGCGAACGGCCACCGGGTCGGGCGCCACCGAGATCCGCCCCGTCCACCGCGTGTCCACCCCGTCAGTGGAAATCGTGCGACCCCACCGCCGGCAAGGCTGCCTCGCCGTCGTCGGGGCCCGATGCGCTGGCCAGGGCGGCGACGCCCATCGGCACCACCCGCTCGGCTCGCACGGCCGTCACCCCGTCCTGCTGCTGCAGCACGCCTTCGACGATCACGAAGGGCTCGTGGACGATCACCGCACGTTGCGCATCGAAGACATCGGGGCGGACGATCACGTTGGAGATGCCGGTCTCGTCCTCGAGCGTGAGGAAGCAGAAGCCCTTGGCCGTGCCCGGCCGCTGCCGCGTGATCACGGCGCCGGCCACGCGCACGCGGCGCCCCTGCCGCGCGCCTGGCAGGTCGATGGCGCGCAGCACCCCTCGCAATGAGAGATCGCGTCGACGCAACGCCATCGGGTGCGGCCCGATGGTGAGCCCCGTGCCGTCATAATCCGCGATCACGCGCTCGGTGTCGGTCATGGGCCGCAGGGAGAGGCGGGCGTGGAGGCCACGGCGGCCGGCCGCAACGCCATGACGCCGCCTTGCAGCGCCTCGTCGGAGAGGGGCGCGGCATGCCGCGCCCCTCCCGTGTCGCCGTACAGTTCCCCAGGCGGTCTCACCGCCTGTTCCACCTGCCACAACGCGCTGCGGCGATCGTGCCCGAGGCTGTTGAGCGCGCCGATCTCCGCGAGCCTCGCCAATTCGTCGCGATGCAGGCCCGTGGCCGCCACCAGGTGATCGAGCGAGCGGAATCGCGCGCCTTCGCCCGCCACCTGCCACGTCCGCGCGCACACGTTGCAGAACCAGCGCTGCTGGTCGCCCCGCCGCGCAACGCACTCGAGCATCGCGGGGTCGGCGGCCCCGCACCCGGGACACCGCACCGAGCCCGCTTCCGCCGGGAGGTGCGCCGTCCGCGGCGCCGCCGCGATCCGCTGCGCCACCTCTTCGCGCAGCCCGCGCACGTACAGCAGACCGAGACGGATGCGGCCGTCCGCTTCGATCCGGCACCGCCAGTCGGACGCCTGCACGTCGATCGGTGCGAAGCGCACTCCCCGGCGCTGCGCGTCCTTCACGAGCGTGGCCGGATGGTAGAAGCCCATCGGCTGGTTGTCGAGCAGCGCCGCGTAGAACGCCGCCGGGTAGTGGGCCTTGAGGTAGGCACTCGCGTAGACGATGAGCGCGAAGCTCGCCGCGTGCGACTCGGGAAACCCGTAGAGCGCAAACGAGGTGATCGAGCGCACGATGGCATCCGCCGCCTCGCCGTCGATGCCGTTCTGCGCCATGCCCGCGCGCAGCTTGGTCTCGATCAGCCGCATGCGCTCCTCGGAGCGCTTGAACCCCATCGCGCGCCGCAGTTCCTCGGCCTCGCCGCCGCTGAAGCCGGCCGCCACCATCGCCATCCGCAGCAACTGCTCCTGGAACAGCGGCACGCCGAGCGTGCGCTTCAGGATGGGCTCGAGCGCGGGATGCGGATACTCCACGGGCGCGCGGCCGCTGCGCCGGTCGATGTAGGGGTGCACCATCTGCCCGACGATGGGCCCGGGCCGGATGATGGCGACCTCGACCACGAGGTCGTAGAAATGGGCGGGCTTGATGCGCGGCAGCGTCGCCATCTGCGCCCGCGACTCCACCTGGAACACGCCGATCGTGTCCGCCTCCTGCAGCATGCGGTAGACGGTGGGGTGCAGCGGCTGGGTGAGAACCTGAAAGACATGGACCGGCAAGTCGGGGAACTGGAGCGCCAGATCACGCTGTGGCACCGGGACAACGAGGCAAGCCGCAAGCTCGAGGCGATTGCCGGCATCGGACCCCTCACCGCGAGCGCATTGGTCGCCACGGTGGGCGATGCGAAGAACTTCAAAAACGCTCGGCAAATACCGGCCTGGCTGGGCATGGTGCCCCGCCATGATGGCACCGGGGGCCATGTAAAGCTGGGCGGGATCAGCAAGCGCGGCGACGTGTATCTGCGCACGCTGCTGATCCACGGAGCACGCTCCGTGATCGCGCACAGGGAGCGCAAGCCCGATCACGCCGATGAATGGTTGAGGAAGCTGCTGGCCCGGCGCAACAAGAACGTGGCAGCGGTGGCGCTGGCGGCGAAGAATGCGCGCATCGCCTGGGCACTGCTGGCGCACGAGCGAAGCTACCGGCAGGATTACGATGCGACACGGAAGGCCGCGTGATCGCGGTCGATCGGATTTGAACGAGCGAACCGTTTAGTAAAGGGGGACTTCCGCCGATTGCTCAGGCAATCATGAGGTGATGGCAAGACAGGTAAGACCGTGACGGGGTAAGCCTGTTGCTCCCAACGCACTTCGAGTGCGCGTGACTGATGAGGCCCCTGTCAGCCGATTCCATCAGGGACCGAGGCGAAAGCCTCAAGCAAAGTCCGGATCTATGGCTGCAATCTGAACCTTCTCGCCATCATTGTGTGATCGCTTGACAAACGGGGGCGTCCATCTATGGGAACAGAACCGGCGGCAGGGGCTGAACTTCCCCCTGCAGCCGCCCGAGGCCGCCATCGAGCCGAGCGAGGATGCGGCCAGCATCGGAGGTGCGTTGCTGCTGCGGGCATCCTTGGCGACCGAGGGCCAGCCTGTGACGTCCTGTTCGATGCGATCGTCGCGTTGCTGACCGGCAAGGGACGCCGGCAGTAGCTGGATCACCGGGCATGGGCCTGCCGCCATCGACAGCGCGAGCGACGACCGGTTTTCGCCCATCGCAGAACGGGCAGGGGCGCAGGTCGGCGGTATCCATACGCAAAGGATAGCCAGCGGGTGCCGAGGAGGCACCTGTCACAAGCGACAGGCGCGGCCATGCGTCGGGCTTCTTGTTGGGTGAGATTCGGCCTAAGTGTCAAGTAAGTGTCAAGCGAGGGCCAAAAAATGAAAGGGGCCAGCGTCGCAAAACGCTAACCCCTTGATTTTTTGGCTCCCCGACCAGGGCTCGAACCTGGGACCTGCGGATTAACAGTCCGTCGCTCTACCAACTGAGCTATCAGGGAACAGCCTTTAATTATACCGACCTCCCGGCAAGCGGGTCAAACTCCGCCATGGCGGCGAAAGTGAGGCGCGGCAAGCTTGAGATAATGAAACATCGACCACAGCGTCAGGATCGCGGCGACCCATAGCGCAATCGTGCCCAGCCAGCGCGTCGACACGCCGGGAATCACCGGTTGCCACAACAGCAACGCGATGATCGCGGTCATCTGCGCGGCGGTCTTCACCTTGCCGACGAAGGCGACGGCTACGCTCTTGGTTTCACCCAGCTGAGCCATCCATTCGCGAAGCGCCGAGATGGCGATTTCACGGCCGATGATGATGATCGCGAGCCACGTTTCGGCTCGATCGAGCCACACCAGCACGATCAAGGCCGCCGCGACCATCAGCTTGTCGGCAACGGGATCCAGAAAGGCACCGAATGCACTCGTCTGACCCCAGCGGCGCGCGAGGTAGCCGTCGAACCAGTCGGTCATCGCGGCGACAGCGAAAACGGTCATCGCGGTCCAATTCTTCGCGGCCGGCAGGAGCCATGCGTCGGGAACGTAATAGACGACGACAAACACCGGGATCAGAAGAATCCGCAGCCAGGTGAGCGCAGTGGGGATATTGGGCACAATCGTCGGCGAAGATCGCAGCTTGCGCCATCAGCGTGAGCGCACGAGCATTCTACCGCGCCTGAACCAGCGCGGCCGTGCAGGCGCCGAAGACCGTAAGAAATCGCCGGAGCGCGCAGCTCAATGCAGATCGGCGAAGATCTTCGCGGCCAGGGTCCGGCTGATCCCGGGCACGCGGGCAAGATCGTCGATGCTCGCCGCACGCACGCCCTTCAAGCCGCCAAAATGCGCCAGCAGCGCCTGGCGCTTGCGTGCTCCGACGCCGTGGATTTCCTCGAGCGTAGAGGTCGTGCGTGCCTTGGCACGTCGCGCACGGTGTCCCTGGATCGCAAAGCGATGGGCCTCGTCGCGAATCTGCTGCAGCAGGTGCAAACCCGGATGGTCGGCCGGCAGCTTCAAGACCTCGTCGCGGTCCGGGAAGACGATCTCCTCCGTTCCCGCCTTGCGTTCGGGGCCCTTGGCGATTCCGATCACCTTGAGGTCGTGCACTCCCTGCTCCACCAGCACGCCGACCGCGACCGCGACCTGACCCTTGCCGCCATCGATGACGAGCAGGTCGGGCCGCGGTGTTTCTCCGGCGACGATGCGCACAAAACGCCGAGACAACGCCTCGCGCATCGCGGCGTAGTCGTCCCCGCCCGTTTCCGGCGCAACGTTGAACCGCCGGTACTCGCTCGTTTGCATCGCGCAACGGTCGAACACGACACACGATGCGACGGCGCGCTCGCCCATCGTATGCGAGATGTCGAAGCACTCGATGCGCTGCGCGTCGGCAGGAAGCCCGAGCGCGTCCTGCAGCGCGGCCAATCGCTGGTCCTGCGTCGCGCGCTGGGCGAGCTTCTGCGCAATCGCAATCGCAGCATTCTGGGCGGCCATCGTCAGCCAGACCCGGCGCTCGCCTCCGGGGTTGCCGGCGATTGTCACCCGCGCGCCCGCCTGCGCCGTCAACACCTCCACCAGTGCCCGGTGGTCCGATGCGTCGGAGACGACGATCGTGGGCGGAACCGACTGCTCGACATAGTGCTGCTCGAGAAAAGCGAGCGATCACGGCCGGAAGCTGTTCGGCATCGGCGTGCCGGGGGAAGAAAGTACGGTCGCCGACGTGCCTGCCACCGCGGATCATCACCACGTTGACGGCGACGAGCCCCTGCTCGGCAGCTGCCGCGACCACATCGACATCCCCGGCGGTCGCACTCTCGACAAACTGCCGCGCCTGCAACTGCGAAAGCCGCGTGATCTTGTCACGCAGGACCGCGGCGTGCTCGAACGCCAATGCCGTGCTGGCCGCGTCCATTTGTTCCCTGATTTCGGCCATCACTTCACCGGTCCTGCCCTGCAGAAGCAGCACGGCCGCCTTGACGTCGGCGGCATAATCAACTTCGCTGACGAGCCCGACGCAGGGGGCGCTGCAGCGACCGATCTGATGCAGCATGCATGGACGCGAGCGATGCGCGAACACCGTGTTCTCGCAGGTGCGCAACTGAAAGATCTTCTGCAGCACGGCCATGCCTTCGCGCACGGTCCCCGGACCGGGGTAGGGTCCGAAATAGCGATGCTGCCGGTCGAGCCTGCCGCGGTGAAAGCGCAATTGCGGAAATGCCTCGCCCGTGATGCACACGTAAGGGTAGGTCTTGTCGTCGCGGAAGAGGATGTTGTAGCGCGGCTCGTGCGCCTTGATGAGGTTGTTTTCAAGCAACAGGGCCTCGCTCTCGGAGCGCGTAACCGTGGTCTCGACCTTCGCCACCTGCGACAGCATCAGCACGATGCGTGTCGCGTGCGCGCCGCGCTGGAAATAGCTTGCCACGCGCTTCCTGAGATCCTGCGCCTTGCCGACATAGAGCGTGGCGCCGGCGGCGTCATACATCCGGTACACGCCGGGACGATGCGGCAGCGACGCGATCAGTTCGTGCGCATCGAACGGCGCCGGCGCTTCATCGCGCCCCACCGGGACGGGTGCGGGGGTCGCGTCAGGCATGGGTGCGAAGGTGCTCCGCGGCCACTCCGACGACAGCCGTGAACATGGCGGCCGTCAGGCGCCTGGTATTCGTGTTGTAGCGGCTGCAATGGTAGCTGTCGACAACGAGCCGACCGGCGTCGATCGGATGCCGCGTGCCGTGTCCAAAGGGGAATGCCGCAAGACGCCGACCAAGCGCGCGCATGGTCGCCTCGTGGGCGATGCGGCCCAACGCCAGAATCGCTCCGCCCGCGGGGACCCGGGCAAGGTCTGCCGCCAGGTAAGCATTGCAGGCGCGCATCTCCTGCGGCGAAGGCTTGTTGTCCGGCGGCAGGCATTTCACCGCATTGGTGATCCGGCAATCGACGAGCTGCTGGCCATCGGCGATCGACGCGCCATCGCGCCGCAGCGCAAATCCGAATTCGTGCAGCGTCGCGTAGAGAAGGATGCCGGCGTGGTCTCCGGTGAAGGGCCGCCCGCTGGCATTCGCGCCGTGCATTCCCGGTGCCAGGCCCACAACGAGCAGGCGCGCACCCTCGTCGCCGAACGGCGGCACGGGCCGGCAACGGTAATCGGGATACCGCGCGCGAACGTCCGCGAGAAACGCGACCAGCCGCGGGCAGCGGACACACGTCGCATCATATGCGGCGGCAGGCGCGACTTCTGGCAGAATGGTGGGTTGGCGAAAAGCGTCTGACATGATTTTCAGCGCGCGCATCCTAACATCTTTCATTCGTTCGTCCGCGATTCGCGCCGCTGTCGCCCCCGTCACTTCCACACCAATTCCCGTCCGATGCTTCCCTCTGAAACGCGCCTCGAGCTGCGCTCGCGCCTGCCAGCGCGCGCCAACGGCAGCAATGGCCGCAAGCCTCCGCTGCTCTTCGTCCACGGCGGCTATTGTGACAGCTGGTGCTGGGAGCCATATTTCCTGCCGTACTTTGCCGAGCACGGCTATGCGGCCCACGCGCTCAGCCTGCGCGGCCACGGCGCCTCCGGCGGCCACGAGACGCTCTTTGTCACCGGCCTCGACGACTTCGCAGCCGACGTCGAGCGCGTCGCCAGCACGCTCCCCGCACCGCCCATCCTCATCGGGCACTCGATGGGCGCAGCGGTGATCGAGCGCCTGATGGGTATCCACCCGGTGCGCGCGGCAGCGTTGCTCGCTCCCGTGCCGCCGGCGGGCCTGCTGCCGATGGCGACGCGCCTGGCGACGCAGCGGCCGGATTACCTTCTGCAACTGAGCCAGTTCGATCCCGACCGGGTCGACAACAGCATGCTGGAGGCTATCCGGCCGCTCTACTTCAGCGACCACGTGGATCCCGACATCCTCATCGAAGCAGGCCGGCACCTGTGCCTCGAATCGCCGCGCGCCCTGTTCGACCTGTCGCTGCGCCTGCATTGGCAGCTGCCGGAGCGCGGCGGCATTCCGGTGCTCGTGCTCGGTGCCGCCGGCGATCGCATCTGCACGCCCGACGAGGTCGGCGCCACCGCCCGCCATCATGGCGTCGAGGCGCTGATCCTCCCGCGACTCGCGCACATGCTGATGCTCGATCTCTCCTGGAAGGAGCCGGCGCGAGAGGTGCTGCGCTGGCTCGCCACGCTCTGACGCCATGCCGGGCGCGCGGCGTGAGCTCAGCGGTATCGCGCCGGCATCCGCTGCATGAAATCCTCGAATTCGACGACCGGCAACGCCGGGCTTGCCCAGTAGCCCTGGAACAGGTGGCATCCCCGCGCAGCGAGAAAATCTAGCTGGTTCATGGTCTCGACACCCTCGGCGACGACGGTGAGCCCCAGGCCCCGCGCGAGCCCGATGATCGCCTCGGTGATCGCGGCATCACCCGGATCGGTCTCGAGGTCGGCGATGAACGAAATGTCGATCTTGAGCGTATCGATGGGGAAATGCTTGAGGTGCGTCAGCGACGAATATCCGGTGCCAAAATCATCGATCGCCACCGCAAAGCCCTCGCTGCGCAGCGCGTGCAGCACTCTGCGGATCGAATCGAGGTCGTGCAGCAGGCTGGTCTCCGTCACTTCAAGCTCCAGCCAGGATGGCGTGCAACCCTCGTCGCGCACGATGTTCGAGATCCGCTGCGCCAGATCCTCGCGATAGAACTGCCCTGCGGACAGGTTGATCGACACGACCAGGGGCATGCCTGCGCGTCGCCAGCAGACACACTGGCGCGCCGCCTGCCGCACCACCCACTCCCCGAGCGCGTGGATGAGTCCCGATTCCTCGGCCAGCGGAATGAACACGCGCGGCGCCACGTTGCCGTGTTCCGGGTCGACCCAGCGCAGCAGGGCCTCGGCACCGACGACGCTCCCGTCGTCGACGCGCACGATTGGCTGGAAATGCAGTGACAGGCGGTCTGCCTTGAGCGCCAGGCGCAGCGCTGTTTCGAGCGTGTGCTGGCGCAGGCGGCGCGCGGCGAGATCGGCATCGAGAAACTGGAAGGTGTTGCGCCCGAGCTCCTTCGACCGGTACATGGCGACGTCGGCGTGCTTCAGCAGCTCTTCGGAATCGTCCGAATCGTCGGGGTAGACGCTGATGCCTATCGACGACGTCACGTAGATGTCGTGGCTTGCCACCATGAAGGGCTGCGCAACGGCATCGAGGAGCTTTTTCGCGATGCGGCCGAGAACTTCGGGATCCTCGACTTCCTCGACGATGACCATGAACTCGTCGCCGCCCAGACGCGCGAGGAGATCGGTCTCGCGCAGTACCTTGGACAGAGCCTGCGTCACGAGCTTCAGCAACTCGTCGCCGACGCGGTGGCCGAGCGTGTCGTTGACGTTCTTGAACCGGTCGAGATCGATGAACAGCACGCCGACGCGCAAACCCGTGCGCTTGGCCTTCGCGATCGCCTGCGCCAGACGCTCGTGCAGGAGCAGGCGGTTCGGCAGTCCCGTCAGCGCGTCGCGGGTGGCGAGGTGCTGCAGCCGCTCCTCGGCGCGAATGCGCGACGACACGTCCTGAACGAAGGAGAGAATGGAGACGATCTGCTCGCGATCGTCGCGCAGACAGGAGTGATACCACTCGCACCAGATCGTGCTGCCGTCCTTGCGATGGTTGCGCGTGAGCCTGGTGGCGCGCGGCTCCTCACCGCTCATCAGCTGGCCGAGGACCCGCGCGACCCCCTCGCGGTCCGATTCATGGACCAGGCGCTGACTGTCGATGGCCATGCCCAGCACTTCCTCGGAGCGCCAGCCGAAGATGTGCTCGGCCTGCGGCGACCAGCGCACCAGGCGCCTGCTCCGGTCCCATTCCAGCACCGCAAGCGGCGTGTTGTTGATGTGCGACGAGAGCATCCAGTTCGCGCGCCGCAATGCCTCCTCGTTGCGCTTCTGGTCGTGGATGTCGGTATGCACCGCGTAGATGCCATGTACCTTGCCGTCGGCGTCCCGGTTAGGCGCGTAATGAACGGCCTCCCAGCGCAGCTCCCCGTCGGGCTGCACCAGCACGATCTCGGTCGACACGACCTCGCCGTCCATGACCCGCTCGAAGATTGGCTGCAACTGCAGTGTCCGCGCCGCGCCGAGCACTTCGTTCACGGGACGGCCGGCGAGATCGCGGCGACTCGCACCCAGCCATTCCTCGTTGTGCCGGTTGACGAAACGGAGCCTTCGATCGCAATCGATGTAGGACACCCGTGCAGGCACGTTGTCCATGATGAGGCGCAGCTCGCCCTCCGACGCGCGCAGCGCATCCTGCGCCTGTTTGAGGCCATGGATGTCATGCATGAGCACGAAGGCGCCGTGGACTTCCGCCTGCGCGCCGACATCCGGAACCACGCGCAATGTCATCCACCGGCGGACGCCACCCGCACCCGGCACCAGCCGGTCGAACGATGTCGCCTCGCCCGCCAGGGCCCGGGAGATCATCGAGTGCGCGCTCTGGTAGATCGCATCCCCGATGACGTCGCGCAGGCGCAGCGCAGCGACCTCGTCGGACAACCGCCCGAAATACTGCAGAAACGCGCGGTTCACGTAATGGCAGCGCTCATCCCGGTCGATGTAGGCCACCGGGGCCGGAACGCCGTCCATGATCGCGCGCAGTTGCGACTCGCGCGTCGCCAGGGCCGCCTGCGCCTCCTTGAGCTCGGTAACGTCGTGCGCAACGATGTACAGGCCCCGGATCGTGCCGTCACGGTCGCGATCGGGGACCATCCGCCCGTCGAGATGGCGCTCGCGCTCTTGTGCGTCCCGCAACGTTCGCTCGTAGCGCACCGTTTCGCCCGCGAACGCCTGCTCGACCTTGGGGCGCAGGTCGAGGTCGACATTCCTGCCGATCACCTCCGCGGGCCGATGACCGACCACCTGATCGCGCGGGAGTCCGGTGAGGTTCAGAAACGCCTCGTTGGCGAACGCATAACGCCGCTGTGAATCGACGTAGACGATGGGGTCGGGAATGTTGTCGGCAAAGAGGCGCAATTGGTGTTCGCGCTGGCCCGCCTCGAGTTCCAGGCGCTTGAGATTGTCGACATTCGCGTACGAGACAATGACGCCGCGAACTTCGCCGTCGGTTCCGCGGTCGGGAAAGTAGTCGACGCGGATCCAGATTGGGGCACCACCCGGCGTTGCCAGCTGCCGCTCGTATCCGCTGGGTTCGCCGGCGAGCGCCGCCTCGAGGTAAGCCTGGTAAAGCGGATAGATGTCGCGGCCGATGACGTCGGCCACCTGACAGCCGATCACTTCGCTGCGGCGGCGGCCCAATGCGTCGACGAAAGCCGCATTGGCGAAGCGGTAGCGCTGCTTGCGATCGACGTAGGCCAGCGGCAACCCCAGCGAGTCGAGCTTGTGCTGCGACAGCGAGGACAGATTGGCGGATTCCCCGCTCTCGAACGGCGTTTCCCCCGCCAACGGCTTGGCAGGCAGGCGAGAAGAGTTTCGGGATCGCTCCGCAGACACGGCAGCCACCTTCGTTAGGGATCGGAGACGCGTCCGGAAAGGCCGACGATCGCTTCGACGCGGCTTCCTTCCGGACAAGGAGCGCATGTTGCAGGCTAACGCGCGCGTCGGCAAGGTTTGCACGCGTCACCGTTGCACCGTTTGAGGTCAGCGCCTCACGCAGGTGCTGCGTTCACGGACTGGAAACGAGCCCTCGGCGCGCGGTCGCCGGCCGGGGTAGAATCCGCGCTGCATTCGTCCACAATGCCTGGGAGAAAACCACAATGAAGGCCCTGCTGCTCATCGCCACGATTCTGGGAACGGCCGGTTCCGCAGCGGCCTTGGCCAACGAGATAACGTTCTTCGAGAACGACAATTTTGGCGGGCGCCGGTTCAATACCTCGGGCTCTGTCTCCAATCTCGGCAACACCTCGTTCAACGATCGCGCCTCGTCGGTCGCCATTCGCGGCAGCGCGTGGCAATTGTGCGCGGACGCATTCTTTCGCGGCCGCTGCGTGACGCTCAACCCCGGCGACTACCCGTCGCTTGGCGCGATGGGACTCGACGATCGTGTTTCCTCGGCCCGCGAAGTGGGCTGGTCCGCTGGTGGCGGTGGCGGCGGCAGTGGTGGCAGCGGCGGCTCCCGGGTCACGCTCTACGACTACATCAATTTCGGCGGTGTCGAAATGCCGGTCAACGGACCTATCGCCAACCTTGACGGCCGCTTCAACGACCGCGCGCAGTCGATGGTCGTCCATAGCGGTACCTGGGAACTGTGCGCCGATGCAAGCTTCAGCGGCGGCTGCCAGACCTACCCGCCTGGCCGGTACGCCAGCCTTGGCGCATTGTCGTCGCGCTTGAGTTCGCTGCGACCCGTGGGGGGTGGCGGTGCTGGCGCGGGCGCCGGGTGGGGTGGCAGCGGCAACTGGGGCAGCGGCAACCGAACGGTATTGTACGAAGGCGCCAACCTCTCTGGACGCTCGTTCGTCGTCAACGAGTACATGCCCAACCTCGACAACGCCGGCTTCAACGATCGCGCCTCGTCGCTGCGCGTCGAGAGCGGCTACTGGATTTTCTGCAGCGATGCCAATTTCCGCGGCGAGTGCCGCACCTTCGGCCCGGGCGACTATCCGGCGCTGCCGTACGGCCTCAACAACCGCATTTCATCGGGACGCCGCATCTCCAGCGACTTCCCGTACAACGCCAACCCCGGCTGGAACTGATCGCAGGGATAGCATGGAAAACACGCTCGTTCCCGCCCCTCATGTCCGCACGGCTGCGCCCGTGCGCGATCTTCGATGATGCGTTACCCGGCGCTTCCGTGGCCCTGGGCCGCACTGATCGTCGTCGCGGCGCTGCTGGGCCAGGAATGGCTGCTGCGCCTCATCGGCACCGGCCCCTCGCTCCCCGAGACCGCGTACCGCATGTCGGTCGCCACCCTCGGCTCCGTCGCGCTGGCGCTGATCCTGCTTCCGCGCCGACGCTACGCTTACCTGCTGGGCGCGCTGATCTGCAGCGGGCTGATGGGCTGGGCGTTGTGGCTGCAATACGGGCTGGGGCTCGAACCCTGTCCGCTGTGCGTATTCCAGCGCCTCGCCGTCATCGCGATCGGCGTGATCTTCGTGTTGGCCGCGATCCACAATCCGGGGTGGGTCGGCGCCGTCGTGTACGGAGTGCTGACGCTGGTCGTGGGCTCGGTCGGGGCCGCGCTGGCTGCCTGGCACGTCTGGATACAGGCGCAGCCCAAGGGGGCAGTCGCTGCCTGCGGCATGAGCCTCAATTACATGCTGGAGACGCTGCCGCTGACCGAAGTGATCGGCAAGGTGCTGAAGGGCAGCGGCGAGTGCGCCGAACAGGGCTGGCTGTTCCTCGGCCTCGCGATTCCCTCGTGGACTTTCGTATTCTTCGTGGCGATGGTCGTCGCCGCACTGACGCTGGCTCGTCGCGATTGAACCCGTCTCGGTTTCCGTTCGGGCCGAGGCCGTCGAAACCCTTCAATCAACTCGGGGCAGGCCCTTCGACAAGCTCAGGGCGAACGGTTCAACCACATTCATTCGGACGAAGTTCCGTTCGGGCCGAGGCCGTCGAAACTCCTTCGATCAACTCGGGGCAGGCCCTTCGACAAGCTCAGGGCGAACGGTTCAACCACATTCATTCGGACGAAGTTCCGTTCGGGCCGAGCCCGTCGAAGCTCCTTCGATCAGCTCGGGGCAGGACCTTCGATCAGCTCAGGGCGAACGGTGAAACAACGTCAATCACTGAGCCGCGCCCTTCAGCGGCGTGCCGCTACGCCTGCGGCGGCCCGCCCGGCTTGGCGCGCGCCACGATCGACATGGCCGAGGTGACGAGACCGGCCATGTTGCCGAGATCGGCTGGTACGACAACGGTGGTGCTCGTCCTTGCGACATTGGCGAATGCCGCCACGTACTGCTCCGCCACCCTGAGCTGAGTCGCTTCGATTCCGCCCTGTCCGGCAATTGCCTCGGCGACCCTGCGAATCGCCGCCGAAGTTGCGTTCGCTACGAGCTCGATGCTCTGCGCGTCCCCCTGCGCCTTGTTGATGACTGCAGTCTTCGCGCCCTCCGACTGCGCGATCGCCGCCTGCTTGTGGCCCTCGGCCAGGTTGATCTGCTCCTGTCGCTGCCCTTCCGACCGGGCGATGAGCGCCCGCTTCTCGCGCTCCGCGGTGATCTGGAGCTGCATCGCCCGCAGGATCTCTGCGGGCGGCGTGATGTCCTTCACTTCGTAACGCAGAACCTTGACGCCCCACCCCATCGACGCCTCGTCCAGGGCGGCCACCACCGACACGTTGATGGTCGCGCGCTCCTCGAGAAGCTTGTCCAGGTCGCGCTTCCCGACCTCGGACCGAAGCGTTGTCTTGGCCAATTGCACGATCGCGAATTCGTAGTTCGACGTCCCGTACGAAGCAAGCTTCGCGTCGGTGACCTGGAAGTAGAGGATGCCATCGATCTGCACCTGCGTATTGTCGTGCGTGATGCAGACCTGAGGCTCGATATCGAGCGGAACTTCTTTCAGCGAATGCTTGTACGCCACGCGGTCGACAAAGGGCAGGATCGTCCACAGGCCGGCCATCAGTGTCGTCTGATAGCGACCGAACCTCTCGATCACATACGCGGACTGCTGCGGCACGACACGAATCGTGTTGGCCGCCACCGCGAAGACGACGACGACGATGACCAGCGTAACGACAAGGCTTTCCATGGTGGCGCATCTCCGTATTGACTGGGTTCAGCTTGCGAGCATCAACCGCGCGTGAGCACGAGGCGATTGCCTTCCTGCCTTTGGATCTTGAGCCGGTCCTCGACGGTGGCAGCCGAGCCATCCGCCAGCACGGCGTCCCACTCGCTTCCTCGCCAGCTGACACGCGGGGTCGCGCCCGCCTTTACCACAACGACCGATTGGCCGACTTCACCTGTGATTGTCGGCCGACTGAGTTTCGCCTGGCGCTTGCGCACGCCGTGCGCTATGTAGCAGCCGGCCGTACCGCCGATCGCTGCAACTGCGAGCTGCGCGGCAGGTTCGGCACCGAGCAACGCCATCGCACCTGCCAATCCTGCGGCAAACGCGATGGCAAGCAGGTATACCGTTCCGCTGTGCAACTCCACCAGAAGCACTGCACCTGCCGCGACAAACCACAAGGTGACCGCCATGCCTGGCTCTCCTGTTCGCCCCGATCAACGACGACGTGCCGAGCCATCAGTCTATGCCAGCTTGGGGTCGTGCGGACGAGGGCATTCGCGCGGCGCTGCGCCTGGAACCGGCAATCCGACGGCAACGTCGCGCGCTCGCAACCGGAGGTTTCTTCCCGGCTTGACGCAATGCCCGCGAAGGCGGTGGGATACGCTATAATATTCGTTTTTAATCAAGCGCTTTCTTGCGCGGTCCGACACCCTTGCACGAGGTTTCCATGCCCATCTACGAATATCGCTGCACCGCCTGCGGACACGAGCTCGAATCCCTGCAGAAATTCTCCGATCCGCCGCTGTCCGTCTGCCCGGCCTGCGAAACTCCGTCGCTCACCAAGCTCGTCTCCGCTGCCGGCTTCCACCTCAAGGGCAGCGGTTGGTATGCCACCGATTTCAAGGGAAGCGGCAAGCCCGCAGCCGGCAAGCCCGCCGTCGGCAAGTCCGGCGGCGGCGACAAGCCCGCGGCCGCAAGCAGCGAAGCAAAGAGCGACGCGGCGGCACCTGCGCCTGCGTGCGGCAGCGGTGCCTGCAACACGTGTTCCTGAGCAGCGTCTGCATGCGCCCGTCACGATGAAACGCTATCTCGTCGCCGGACTCCTGGTCTGGGTGCCGCTCGGCATCACGATCTGGGTCCTGCACTCGCTCGTGACGACGCTCGACCAGACGCTGCTGCTGGTGCCGGAGGGCGCCCGGCCGGAAGCGCTGGTCGGTTTTCACATTCCCGGCCTCGGCGTCGTGCTCTCCTTTGCGGTCCTGCTCCTCACCGGCATCGTCGCCGCCAACTTCCTCGGCCAGCGGCTGATCCGCTTCTGGGAGGGGCTGCTCGGTCGCATCCCCTTCGTCAAGTCGATCTATTCGTCGGTCAAGCAAGTCAGCGACACCGTGCTTTCAGATCAGGGCCAGGCGTTTCGCAAAGCCCTGCTCGTCGAGTTCCCGCGCCCCGGGTGCTGGACCATCGCGTTCATGACCGGAATGCCGGCAGAACCCGTCGCGCGCCACCTCGACGGCGAGCATGTGAGCGTCTACGTTCCCACGACTCCCAATCCAACCGGCGGCTATTTCATCATGCTGCCGCGCTCCGCCACGCGCGAGCTCGAGATGTCGGTCGACGACGCGCTCAAGTACATCATCTCGATGGGCGTCGTGGCGCCGCGCGTCAACGAAACGCCCGCCGCGGCGCGGTCGCGAAATCTGCCCACGCCCGCCGGCGTCCCGGTCGCGCCGACTGCCCCGATCGCTCACGCCGTCCCGCCGCGAAATTGACCGGGCAGGGTGGCCGGGTGCCGCAGAGGTTCGGCGCCGCGAGAGCCCTGCCCGTAACCGCGCGACGCCACCCCTCTTCCGCGACGCCCCGAACTCCTGGAGAAGACCTTGAAACGCACCGACTACTGCGGCCTCATCGACCGCCGCTACCTCACCCAGACCGTCACCCTGATGGGCTGGGTGCACCGCCGCCGCGACCATGGCGGCGTCATCTTCATCGACCTGCGCGATCGCGAAGGTCTGGTGCAGGTGGTCTGCGACCCCGATCGCGCCGCGACCTTCGCCACCGCCGAAAAGCTGCGCAACGAATTCGTCATCAGCATCACCGGCCTCGTGCGCCCGCGCCCCGACGGCAGCGTCAACCCGAATCTCGTCTCAGGCGAAATCGAGGTGCTGGCGCACGACATCACGATCCTCAACACGGCGCTGACGCCGCCGTTCCAGCTCGACGACGACAACCTGTCGGAGACGGTGCGACTCGAGAACCGCGTTCTGGATCTGCGCCGGCTGCCGATGCAGAAGAACATGATGCTGCGCTACCGCGCCGCGATGTCGGCACGCAAGTACCTCGATGCACAGGGTTTCATCGATATCGAAACACCTATGCTGTACAAGTCGACGCCCGAAGGCGCGCGCGAGTTCCTGGTCCCCTCCCGCGTCCATCACGGGCAGTTCTACGCGCTGCCCCAGTCGCCGCAACTTTTCAAGCAGATGCTGATGATGGCGGGCTTCGACCGCTACTACCAGATCGTCAAGTGCTTCCGCGACGAAGACCTCCGCGCCGACCGCCAGCCGGAGTTCACCCAGATCGACATCGAGACGTCGTTTCTCGACGAGCCGGAAATCCGCGAGATCACCGAGGGTCTCGTGCGGACGATGTTCAAGGAGGCGCTCGGTGTCGAGTTGCCGCATCCCTTCCCGATCATGAAGTTCTCCGACGCGATGCGCGACTACGGTTCCGACAAGCCCGACCTGCGCGTGCCGCTCAAGCTGACCGAATTCACCGACCTCATGCGGACGGCGGATTTCAAGGTCTTCCGCGCTGCGGCCGAACGTGCCAACGGCCGCGTCGCCGCGCTCTGCGTGCCCGGGGGAGCAACGCTCACAAGGAAGGAAATCGACGACTACACCACCTTCGCCAAGATCTACGGCGCCGGCGGGCTTGCGTACATCAAGGTCAACGATGCGACCAAGCCGAACGAGGAAGGCCTGCAGTCCCCGATCGTGAAGTTCCTGTCGCCGGATGTTCTGCGTGCGATCCTCGAGCGCTGCAACGCCAAGAGCGGCGATCTCATTTTCTTCAGTGCCGACAAGGAGAAGATCGTCAACGACGCGCTGGGTGCGCTGCGCACTAAGGTCGGCCACGATCGGGGCTTTGCCGAAGCCGGCTGGAGGCCGCTGTGGGTCGTCGATTTCCCGATGTTCGAGTACAACGACGAGCACGACACCTGGGCGGCACGGCACCATCCGTTCACGGCACCCAAGGACGGCCACGAGGAGCTGTTCACGAAAGATCCCGGCCAGGCGCTCGCCAAAGCCTACGACGTGGTCCTGAACGGGTGGGAGATCGGAGGCGGTTCGGTCCGCATCCACCGGCAGGAGGTCCAGACCAAGGTATTCGAGGCGCTGCAGATCAGCCCGGAGGACCAGCAGAAGAAATTCGGATTCCTGCTCAACGCGCTGCAGTACGGCGCGCCGCCGCACGGCGGCATCGCGTTCGGCCTCGACCGGATCGTCACCATGATGGCGGGCGCCGAATCGATTCGCGACGTCATCGCGTTTCCCAAGACGCAGCGCGGGCAGGATCTCCTGATCGATGCTCCTACGCCGGTCACCGAGCAGCAGCTGCGTGACCTGCACATCCGCGTGCGCGCCTCCGATACTGCAAAGCTCGACTGACCACCGGCTCACGGGAGGGCACGATGCGCGCGCTGTCGTTCGGTCGATTCCATTGCGCCCCCCGGCGCGTGTTGCTGGCACTGGCCTTCCTGCTGTTACCGGTGCCGCCCGCCGCGGCGCGCGGCACCGTGGAGACCTTGCCCGGGATCGCCCAGGCCGAGCTGCCAAGGGAGGGCCGCGAAGTGCTGGCGGCGATACGCAACGGCGGACCGTTCCGCTACGATCGCGACGGCGAGGTTTTTGGCAATCGGGAGCGCATCCTTCCGCCGAAGCATCGCGGGTACTACCGCGAATACACCGTACGCACTCCGGGTGCGACAAACCGCGGCGCGCGCCGCATTGTCTGCGGGGGTGCGGCAACAGCACCGGACGCCTGCTTCTACACCAGCGATCACTACCAGTCGTTCCACAGGATCCGCGAATGAAACTGCCCGCCCTCAACGACCTCGAGAATGCCGGCGTGGTCGAATACCATGGCCATGCGGACACCGTCGAGCATGCGGCCGCAGCGGTCGGGTTGCGCTACCTCTGCGTCGATCTCGCCCGGGTCGACTCGAAGAAGACGCTGCTGGCGGCATTCGCCGACGGGCTCAAGCTGCCCCCGCACTTCGGCGGCAATTGGGACGCGCTGGCCGATTGCCTCGAAGACGGCGACTGGCTTGGCAAGTCCGGGCTCGCGCTGCGTATCGCGCACTCCGCGGCTTACCGAAGGGCGCATCCGCACGACTGGGAGACGGCCGAGGAGATCCTCTCGGAGGCAGCAGAATTCTGGCGCGAGCGGCACGTCCCGTTCTGGGCGCTGGTTGGCTGACGCCGGACACCCTGCGCAACCCCGAAAGCCCGTGCCGGTCGTTGATAATTCCTGTCGACACCGATGCGATGGCGCCATGGCGTTCAAGATACCCGTTTCGATTCTCGCGCTGGTCTACACCCGCGACCTCTCGGTGTTGCTGATCGAGCGCGCGGATTTTCCGGATTACTGGCAATCGGTCACCGGCAGCCAGGAGCCCGGCGAGCCGCTGGCGACCACCGCAGCGCGCGAACTCGCCGAAGAGACGGGTATCGATGCCGCGGCGTGGGGAGGACTGCTCGACTGGAAGCTGTCGCAGGTGTACGAGATCTACGCGCAGTGGCGTCATCGCTATCCGCCCGGCACCACCCACAATACCGAGCACGTGTTTGGGCTCGAGCTGCCATCGCCCGTCGCGGTCACGCTCGCCCCGCGCGAGCATCGGGCCGCCCTGTGGGTGCCCTGGCGCGAGGCGGCAGCAAAGTGCTTTTCCTGGTCGAACCGTACGGCAATCGAGCAGTTGCCGCTGCGGGCCGGCGTGACCTTGCCTGGGAGTCCCCGATGAAACCCGCTTTGGATCTCACCCTCCGTTCGGCCCGCCGGACGCACCGCCCCCTGTGGTCGGGGCTCCTGATCGGGTTCGGGCTGCTCGCGAGCGCTGCTGCAGTGTTTGGGCAGCCGATACCCACCGGCGATGGCGTCCCGCGCGAACCTGTGGTCACCGTCTCCGGCAGCGCCACGACCAGCGTGGCCAACGATCGTCTGCGCGCAAGCTTGCGCGCCGAGGCCGAGCACAGCAGTGCCGCAGCCGCCGCGTCCGAAGTGAACGCCAGGATCGCCAAGGCGCTGGCACGCGCCAAAGGCGTCGCCGGCGTGACGCCGTCGACGTCGGGCTACTCGTCCTATCAGATCGCCCAGCGCGATCGCCCAGCGCGCTGGCGCGTGTCGCAATCGCTGACGCTCGAAGGTCGCGACTTCGCGGCGATGACCGATCTCGTCTCCGCGCTGCAGGCGGAAACGGGACTGCTGCTGTCGGGAATCCAGTTCTCGATCAGCGACGACGCGCAGCGCCAGGCCGAAGACAGCCTCACCCAACAGGCGATCCGCAACTGGCAGGATCGCGCCTCACGGGCAGCGCAGGGCCTCGGCTTCTCCGGCTGGCGTCCCGGGCACGTCACCGTGCAAACGGGCAGCGAAGTGCGCGCTCCTTACGCGATGATGCGAGCCGCGGCGCCGCAGATGGCGGACGCGGGCGCGCCGGTGGCATTTGAAGCGGGAACCTCCGAAATCACGGTCACCGTCTCCGGCGAAGCCGTGCTCGAAACCCGAAAGCCCCCGGCCCGCTGAACCACGACCGCGTTCGCGCCAAGACCCCGCCGAAAAGAAGGGGCGCCCGAAGGCAAGCCGTTGGCGAAAGGTGTCGATCGAAGCCACCGGCCGACCCAGGATGCGCGAGCGTAGCGCCATCCGCTTTGAGTGGCCATGAATTCGGCGACCCGTCCGTCGCTCTTTCTTGTCTTTGCGCGTCACACGCTCACGCAGGACATCACCGAAGCAAGGCACAGGATTCCCTGTTGCGGGGTATCCCTTGAACGATGTCAACCTACTTCGGGAGATGTTTCAATGCACCAAGATACATGCCAGGAGCATGGCTCGATTCTGGTAATCTTGTCCAAATGGTATCGGAGACTCGCAGGAGCGTTGTTCGAGAACGGTGCTCCCGCTGCCCGCAAAATGCGAATTGTTGGTAACCGCAACATAAGGCCGCTCTCTTTCCATGGGTCCAGCGACTTGCTGACGGAAGGGGCGCGGTTCAACGATGAACTTCAACAACTTCCGGGCGGTAATTGCGCCCGTGTCCGAAAAGGGGTTTATTGCTTCAAGACGCACGAAGCCGCCAATTCGCATGACAGCGAGTGCATTGCCAACGGGATGGCCAAGTTGGCATTGGAGAGGCGGACATGAGCGAGAAGTTTAGCCGCCCGGCTACGCTGGAGGATCTGAAGACGCTCATTTCCACGCTGAATCAATGCGGCGCCGAATATCTCTTGATCGGCGGTTATGCGCTATTTCTGCACGGTTACTATCGGGCAACCACCGATATTGATCTGTTGGTTCCGGCCTCTGAAGAGGCTGGGACCAAAGTGCGTGCCGCGCTGATGTTGCTCCCTGATCAAGTGGCAAGAGATATTGATCCAGCGTGGTTTGCGGCAGGAGAAAACGTCAGAGTTGCAGATGAATTCGTTGTTGACGTGATGTGCAGCGCCGGTGCCCAGACGTATGAAACGCTCAAGAAATATGCCGAGACAATCGACTTTCATGGGCTCCTGATTCGCACTGTAAATCTGGAGGGTTTGTATCTTAGCAAACAGACGGCTCGCGACAAGGACGCTCCGGATCGTGCAATCATCGAGCGCGCCCTAAGAGAACTTGGGTGGAAGCCGGAAGCAGAATGATCTTTGCCGTATAGCACTGCTGAACTACCTGTTGCAGTTGCGAGTGCCTTTGCTGGCGGTTGAGATGGGGCGTTCCAGCACCGACAGCCGCCGCCGCACCTGCATGAAGAAGCGGTCGATGGCGTGCAGCGAAGCCTTCTGGTACGGCCGCGCCAAGTGATCGGCGTCGTAGTCGCCGCAGTCAGTCAGGTAACACACCGCCTTCTGCGGCTCGCTCACCCGGACGGCATGGTCGGCTTTGAGTTGGTGCACGCCGGGTTCTTGCAGAAATTGACCTGAACGCCATCAACCTCGGGTGGAACCCGGGCGGGCGCGGGCGCTGCAGAAGAATTTACTCCAGAAATGCCAATCCCCTTGCTGCATGAACAGCAAGGGGACTGTGCGCTAACCGGCCGCGGCCCGGTGCGACGGTTATTCGCCGGGCGCAGGCGCCGGCGCTGCGGCATCCTCCGCCGCCGCCTTCATCGACAGCCGCAGGCGACCCTTGTCGTCAGCCTCGAGCACCTTGACGCGCACGATCTGACCTTCCTTGAGATAATCGGACACCTGGTTGACGCGCTCCTTCGCGATCTGCGAAATGTGCAGCAGGCCATCCTTGCCCGGCAGCACCTGCACGATCGCGCCGAAATCGAGAAGGCGCAGCACCGCACCTTCGTAGACCTTGCCGACTTCGACTTCGGCAGTGATGTCCTCGATGCGTTTCTTGGCTACGTTGCAGGCATCGGCATTGACGGAAGCGATGGTTACCGTGCCGTCGTCCTGGATGTCGATCGTCGTTCCGGTTTCTTCGGTCAGCGCGCGGATGACCGCGCCGCCCTTGCCGATCACGTCGCGGATCTTCTCCGGATTGATCTTGAACGTCATCATCCGCGGCGCGTGCTGAGACACCTCGGTACGCGCATGCGGCAGCGCGTTCTGCATCATGCCCAGGATGTGCAGGCGCCCTTCGCGCGCCTGCGACAGCGCTACCGCCATGATCTCCTTGGTGATGCCCTGGATCTTGATGTCCATCTGCAATGCAGTGACGCCGCGATCGGTGCCGGCGACCTTGAAGTCCATGTCGCCCAGGTGATCCTCGTCGCCGAGTATGTCGGTCAGCACCGCGAACCGGTTGCCGTCCTTGATGAGACCCATGGCGATGCCCGCGACGTGCGCCTTGGTGGGCACGCCGGCGTCCATCAGCGCGAGACTGCCGCCACAGACCGAGGCCATCGACGACGAACCGTTCGACTCGGTGATCTCCGAGACGACGCGCATCGAATAGGCGAACTCTTCCGCGGTCGGCAACACCGCCAGCAGCGCCCGCTTGGCGAGACGGCCGTGGCCGATCTCGCGCCGCTTCGGCGTGCCGACCCGGCCGGTCTCGCCGGTCGCATACGGGGGCATGTTGTAGTGGAGCATGAAGCGATCGGTGTACTCGCCCATCAGCGCGTCGATGCGCTGCTCGTCGCGCGCCGTGCCCAGCGTGGCCACGACCAGCGCCTGCGTCTCGCCGCGCGTGAACAGCGCCGAGCCGTGCGTGCGCGGAAGCACGCCGGTACGGATCGTGATCGGACGCACGGTGCGCGTATCGCGGCCGTCGATGCGAGGCTCGCCCGACAGGATCTGGTTGCGGACGATCCTGCCTTCGAGCGCGAACACGAAGTCGTTCACCTGATTCGCGTAGTTGGCCGGTGCGTCGGCCGGAATGCACTCGGCCGCGACCTTGGCCGAGACCTCTTTCAGCGCCTGCTGCCGTGACTGCTTCTGGCGGATCTGGTAGGCGCTGCGCAGCGGTGCCTCGGCAACTTCGGTGACCTTGGCGATCATGGCGGCGTCTGCCGGGGGCGGCTGCCAGTCCCACAGCGGCTTGCCCGCCACCTCGACAATTTCGTGGATGAGGTTGATGACGATCTGCTGCTGCTGGTGGCCGTAGACCACCGCACCCAGCATCACTTCCTCCGACAGTTCCGCGCCTCGGACTCGACCATCAGCACGGCGGCTTCGGTGCCGGCCACGACGAGGTTGAGCGCCGACGTGGTTTCGAGCTCGGTCTTGGTCGGGTTGAGCACGTACTGACCGTCGATGTAACCGACGCGCGCGGCGCCGATCGGTCCGTTGAACGGAACGCCGGCTGAGCATGAGTGCCGCGGAAGCGCCGATCAACGACGGAATGTCGGGATCGATCTCGGGATCGACCGACATCACGGTCGCGATCACCTGGATTTCGTTGAAGAAGCCGTCCGGAAACAGCGGACGGATCGGGCGGTCGATCAGGCGCGACAGGTCAGTGTCTCCTTTTCCGAAGGGCGCCCCTCGCGCTTGAAGAAACCACCGGGGATCTTGCCGGCGGCGTAGGTCTTTTCCTGATAGTCGACGGTCAGCGGAAAGAAGTCCTGCCCCGCCTTGGCCACCTTGCGGGCGACGGCGGCGACGAGCACGACGGTGTCGTCGAGGCTCACCATGATCGGCACCGCCAGCCTGGCGCGCGATCTCGCCGGTTTCGAGCGTCAGTGTATGACGGCCGTAGGGAATCGATTTCTTGATGGGGTTCACGTTTTCCTCGGATTCGCTAAATGGCGATGGCCGCTCCGGAATCGGCGCGGCCATCGCGTTTTTTAGTGTGCCTCGTGCAACGGCGACATCGACAAAGGCGTCGCCGCGCTCCACATCGCGACCAGCCGCGATACGCGGCGATGCAATGACGGGCGTGTACCAGGCACGGGGGTCGGCTTCAACGTTACTTGCGCAGGCCGAGCTTCTCGATGAGTGCGCGGTAGCTGTCCGCGTTGCGCGATTTCAGATAATCGAGCAGCTTGCGCCGCCGCGACACCATCCGCAGCAAGCCGCGCCGCGAGTGGTGATCCTTGGTATTGGCCTTGAAATGGTCGGTAAGGCCGTTGATCCGCGCCGTCAGCAGCGCGACCTGAACCTCGGGCGATCCCGTATCCCCCGTGGCGCGTTGATTCTCGGCGATGACCTTCGCCTTGTCCTGCACGGTGACTGCCATGACGTATCCTCTCCTGAAATGCGCGCGGAACCGGCAGCGGTTCCGGCGTTGGTGACTCGCCCCGACGGGGCCCTGCGTGGTTCGGCGGCGAGTCGTTCGGAAATGTCCGCCGAACGAACTCGACTACCAGTGAGCCGGTTATTGTAGCGCGATACGGAGCCGGGCTCCAGCGCGGCCTTGACAAGGCAGCCTCGATATCGCCCCCACGCGGCGCGCCTGCGGGCGCGCCGACAGCATCAGCTTCGAACCAGGCGGACGGCGCGCAACGCGCCGTCGGTGGCGAACGCGACGCCGGCAAATCCCGTGGTGCGACCGTAGCAGCGCATCGGCCCGCTCAACCCCGGGGCCACCGCCACGCTTCGGCCGTGCGCAAGTGCGACCACTTCGGCCGCCTCGAGATCCAGCCGAGCCATGTCCTGCAACGGAGCATCGACCGGCAGCAGCAATGCTTCGAGCCCCGCTTCATCGGTGGCCTCAAGCGCCGCAAGCCCGATCGCGTCTTCAAGCCGGAACGGCCCGCTCGCGGTGCGGCGCAGGGCTGCGAGGTGGGCGCAGCATCGCAGCGCGCGGCCAATGTCCTCGGCGAGAACCCGCACGTAGGTGCCCTTGCTGCAGGAAATGCGCAATCGCGCCTGCGGCAACGCGCACTCGAGGATCTCGATGGCGTCGATCCGCACCTCGCGGGTCGGGCGAGGAATGTCGATCCCCGCGCGCGCGTAATCGTAGTAGTTCCGGCCCTCGAACTTGAGCGCGGCATAGCGCGGGGGCTGCTGCCAAATCGCACCGGTGAATGACGGCAGCACGGCCTCGAGATCGGCTGCGGAAAACGCCACCGGCCGGGTGTCGCAGATATCCCCTTCGGCGTCGCCGGTCGTGGTCGCGGTGCCGAACGAAATCGTGGCGACGTAGACCTTGCGCGCATCGAGCAGGGATTGCGCGAACTTGGTCGCGTCGCCAAAGCACAGCGGCAGGAGCCCCGAGGCCAGCGGATCGAGCGTTCCGGTGTGGCCGGCCTTCTCGGCGCGCAGCGCGCGCTTCGCCCGCTGCAGCGCGGCGTTGGAAGACAAACCGACCGGCTTGTCGAGCAGCAGCACACCGTCGATCCGCCGGCGGACGACCCGCGCGGGGCGTTCCGGATTCGTCACCGTCAGGATGGCAGCTTGCGATCCGCCGCGACGGCATCGTCGATCAATTGCGACATCTCCATTCCCGATTCGATCGAGTCGTCGTAGGAGAAATGCAATTGGGGGACCGAGTACAACGACAGCCGGTGTGACAGCGCGGAGCGAAGATATCCCGCGGTGCGCTGCAGCGCCCGCACGGTCTCGTCAGCGCCGGCGCGACCCGCGAGGTGGGTGAAGAAGATCTTCGCGTGCGAGAGATCGGCGGAGACCTCGACGCCGGTGATCGTGACCCGCCCCACGCGAGGATCCTTCACCTCGTCGCGAAGCACCTGCGAGAGCTCCCGCTGGATCTCGTCGCCGACCCGCTGCGCGCGCTGCGAGTGTCTCTTCACTTTGACCTCTAAAGCGTGCGCGAGACCTCGACGATCTCGTAGGCTTCGAGGTGATCGCCCTTCTCGACATCGTTGAAGTTCTTGAGCGACAGCCCGCACTCGAATCCGCCCTTGACCTCGCGGACGTCGTCCTTGAAGCGCTTCAGCGAATCGAGCTCGCCGTCGTGGACCACGACGTTGTTGCGCAGCACGCGGATGCGCGAACCGCGCTTGATCGCGCCCTCGAGGACGTAGCAGCCGGCGACCGTCCCGACCTTCGAGATCTTGTAGACCTCGCGCACTTCGACCAGGCCAGTCTGGCTTTCCTTGCGCTCGGGCGCGAGCATGCCGCCCAGCGCCGCCTTCACCTCGTCGACCGCATCGTAAATGATGTTGTAGTAGCGGATGTCGACGCCGCTGTGCTCGGCGAGCTTGCGCGCGGCGAGATCCGCCCGGGTGTTGAAGCCGATGACCACCGCCTTTGATGCCAGCGCAAGGTTGATGTCCGACTCGGTGATGCCCCCGACCGCGGCGTGCACGATATTGACCTTGACCTCGGCGGTCGAGAGCTTGGTCAACGCCTGCGTCAGCGCCTCGTAGGAGCCCTGCACGTCGGCCTTGACGATCAGTGCCAGCGACTTGATGGCGTCTTCGGCCATCTGGTCGAACATGTTCTCGAGCTTCGCCGCCTGCTGCTTCGCGAGCTTGACGTCGCGGAACTTGCCCTGACGGAACAGGGCGATCTCGCGCGCCTTGCGCTCGTCGCCCAGGACCATCACGTCCTCGCCGGCGAGCGGCACGTCGGAGAGTCCCTGGATCTCGACGGGGATCGCCGGTCCGGCCGCCGGAACGCTCTTTCCGGTTTCATCGGTCATCGCGCGCACGCGGCCGAACACCGCGCCGGCCAGGACGATGTCACCGCGCTTCAGCGTCCCGGAGTTGATCAGCACGGTTGCCACCGGACCCTTGCCCTTGTCGAGCCTGGATTCGATGACGATGCCTCTCGCGGGCGCGTCCCTGGGCGCTTGCAGTTCCAGCACTTCCGCCTGCAGCAGGATCGCGTCGAGCAGATCGTCGATGCCCTTGCCGGTCTTGGCGGACACGGGGATGAACTGGGTTTCGCCGCCGTACTCCTCGGGAATCACGCTCTCGGCGACGAGCTCCTGCTTGACGCGTTCGAGGTTGGCCTCGGGCTTGTCGATCTTGTTGATCGCCACCACCAGCGGCACGTTCCCCGCCTTCGCATGCGCGATCGCTTCCTTGGTCTGCGGCATGACACCGTCGTCGGCCGCCACCACGAGCACGACGATGTCGGTCACCTTGGCGCCGCGCGCGCGCATCGCGGTGAACGCCTCGTGACCCGGCGTGTCGAGGAACGTGATCACACCCTTGGACGTTTCGACGTGGTAGGCACCGATGTGCTGCGTGATTCCTCCGGCCTCGCCGCTCGCCACGCGGGCCCGGCGGATGCTGTCCAGCAACGAGGTCTTGCCATGGTCGACGTGGCCCATGACCGTGACCACCGGAGGACGCGGCTCGAGCACCGCCGCCGACCCCTTGGCCGCGTCGGATTCGGCGAGCAACGCATCGGGATCGTCGAGCTTGGCCGCAGTGGCCTTGTGGCCCAGTTCCCCGACGACGATCATCGCCGTCTCCTGATCGAGGACCTGGTTGATGGTCACCATCGTGCCCATCTTCATCATCGCCTTGATCACCTCCACCGCCTTGACCGATATCTTGTGTGCGAGATCGGCAACGGTGATCGTCTCCGGTATCGTCACCTCGCGGATGATCGATCCTGCGGCGGCGGTCGATCCCTCGCCGCCCTCCTCATCGTGGCGACGATGGCCGAGCTTCGGCTGCCGCCAACCGCCACCGGTCCCGGCGCCGCCGGTGACGTCGCCACGCAGCTTGAGGGCGCGGCGCCGCGCCGCCTCTTCCTGGAACCCCGCGCCCGATTTCTTGACCGGTTTCGCCTTCTCCCCGGGCTTGGCAGCCGGTCGATGCAATGTTCCGGTAGGCGCCTTCGGGACAGGCGCTACAACCGCGGCCGCCTGCGCCGCCTTGGCGATTTCCGCCGCCGCCGCAGCAACTTTGGCGGCGGCATCCTCGACTTCCTTTTCCTTGCGCGACTTGCGCCGCGCCTCCTCGGCCTGCCGGCGCTGCAGGTCCTCCTGTTGCCGGGCAAGCAGTTCGTGCGCGCGTCGTTCCTCGGCCGCGCGGTTTGCGATCTCCCCGGGCGAGAGCAGCGAGGGCGCCCTGACGGGCGGCACCGCGGTCACCGCCGCGGCAGAGAGTGTCGGCACCGACTCGGGAATTTCTTCAACGACCGGGGCCTCGGTGACCGGCAGCTCCGGCGGCGCAGGCTCCTCGGGGACCACGACCACCGGCGGCTCCGGCGCCAGGACGACCTCCTCGACGGGGGCTTCGGCCGCGACGGTAACCACCTCTTCGGGCAACTCGTCGGCGGGAACAAGCGCCACCTCGGCCTCGTCGCGCTTGATGAAAACGCGCTTCTTGCGCACCTCGACCTGGATCGTACGCGCCTTGCCGGTTGCGCCCGCAGCCTTGATTTCTGTCGTCTGCTTGCGCGTCAGCGTGATCTTTTTCTTGGGCTCGCCCGCCGCGCCATGCTGCTTCTGCAGGTACTCGAGCAGCTTGGTCTTGTCGAGCTCGGAGAGTTCATCGCCCTCCTGCTTGTCGGCAACGCCCGCCTTCGCAAGTTGCTCCAGCAGGTTGCCCGCCGGCATCCTGAGCTCGGTCGCGAATTGTTCGATCGTTGTATGCGCCATGTACTTCTCCCGCTTGCGTGGTGATGCGCGCCCTTTAGGACCGCTGGTCCTGGACGACGGCGGCCGGTGCCGCCTCGGCCGGTGCCTCGTCGAACCAGTGGGCACGTGCCTTCATGATGAGATCCTGCGCGCGATCCTGCGGCAGATCAGTGAGTTCGATCAGCTCATCGACCGCGAGATCGGCGAGCGAATCCAGCGTGGTGATGCCCTTGGCGGCCAACGTGCTCGCGACCTCCGTGTCCATGCCGGGCAGGGCGAGCAACGCTTCCTCGACGTTTTCGACGCTCTCCTCGCGGACGATCGCCTCGGTCAGCAGCGCGTTGCGCGCGCGGCTGCGCAGTTCGTTGACGGTATCCTCGTCGAAGGCGTCGATCTCGAGCATCTCGTTGATCGGTACGTACGCCACTTCCTCGAGCGACGTGAACCCTTCGCCGATCAGGATGTCGGCCACTTCCTCGTCGACGTCGAGCTTGTCGATGAACAGCGCACGCAACCGATCGGTTTCGGCCTCGTGCTTCTGCGTGGATTCCTCCACGCTCATCAGGTTGAGGGCCCATCCCGTGAGTTCGGAGGCCAGGCGCACATTCTGCCCCAGCCTGCCGATTGCGATCGCGAGGTTCTCCTCGTCGACCACGACATCCATCGCGTGCTTTTCCTCGTCGACCACGATCGAGGAGATTTCCGCCGGGGCGAGCCCGTTGATGACGAACTTCGCCGGATCCTCGGACCAGAGGATGATGTCAACGCGCTCGCCGGCGAGCTCATTGGTCACCGCGGTGACGCGCGAGCCGCGCATGCCGATGCAGGTGCCCTGCGGGTCGAGGCGCGGATCGTTCGATTTGACGGCGATCTTGGCCCGGATCCCCGGGTCCCGCGCAGCGGCCTTGATCTCGATGAGGCCCTCCTCGATCTCCGGCACCTCCAGCTCGAAGAGGCGCATGATGAATTCGGGCGCGATCCGCGACAGGATGAGCTGCGGCCCCTTCGCGGTGCGATCGATCTTGGTCACATAGGCGCGCACTCGGTCGCCGACGCGCAGCATCTCCTTCGGGATCAGCTGGTCGCGCGGTATGACACCCTCGATGCGGCCCGACTCGACGATGGCTGCGCCGCGCTCGATGCGTTTCACCGTGCCGGTGAGCAGGTTGTCCTGGCGCTCGAGGAAGTCGTTGAGAATCTGCTCGCGCTCGGCGTCGCGGATCTTCTGCAGAATGACCTGCTTTGCCGCCTGAGCACCGATGCGGCCAAACTCGATCGGCTCCAGTGGCTCTTCGATGACGTCGCCGAGCTTCAGATCGGGGTCGCGCTCGAACGCGTCGGTGATCGCGAGCTGATAGGCGGGCTCCTCATGCTCCTCGTCCGGCACGACGGTCCAGCGGCGGAAGGACTCGTAGTCCCCCGTTTCCCGGTCGATCGCCACACGGGCATCGATCTCGTTCGGGAATCGCTTCTTGGTGGCGGAAGCCAACGCCGATTCGAGCGCCGTGAAGACGATCTCCTTCGGCACGTTCTTCTCGCGCGCAAGCGCGTCGACCAGCAGCAGCAGTTCGCGATTCATGTTGCTCATCTCCACTCAATCCTGGGTACGAGACGCGCGCGGTCGATGTCCGCGAGCGGTATCGTCAACAAGCCACGGGCCGTATCCACGGTAATGACACCGTCGGCGCAGCCGCGCAGCACGCCCTTCAACTTGCGCGCGTTCTCCACCGGGTTATGCAGGCGCAAGTCAACCTCCTCGCCTGCGAAGCGCACGAAATCCGCAGCCTTCCTCAAGGGCCGGTCGAGCCCCGGCGATGACACCTCCAACCGCTCGAAATCCACATTCTCGACCGTGAACAGGTGCGTCAGATGGTTGCTCACGCGCGCGCAATCGTCGACGTTTACGCCCTGTGGCTTGTCGATGAACAAGCGTATTGTCCGGCCCTTGGGCGAGAGTTCCAGGTCGACGAGCTCGTAACCCATCGGGACCAGGGACCGCTCGAGGAGGTCGGCGAGAAAGGATGAATCGTGTTGGGCCACGGCGCTCAAGTTTGCGGCTGCAAAAAAAAATGGGCTGTGCCCAGCCCATTTCTTACGCTAATCCGTTCAATTCTAGCAGAAAAGTGGCCGGATTTGCAGATCGATGTTGGATGCGAGCGCAAGGAAGGCAAATATCCGGGCGGGCGTGCCGGCGCGGACCCCGCCGGCTGCGGCATCCGGTCCGCGGCACGGGTTACCATTGAACTTCCTTTACGTCCGCCGGGAGCACGTCGATGCCAGCACCACAACCGATCGCCAGGAGCGGGAGCACGGAACTTTGTCTGTTGCCGGGTCTCGCCAACCGCCACGGTCTCATCACCGGCGCCACCGGGACCGGCAAGACAGTTACGCTGCAGGTGATGGCGGAGCGCTTTTCCTCCATTGGCGTGCCGGTTTTCATGGCCGACGTGAAGGGCGACCTGTCCGGAATCACGCAGCCCGGGACGTCGTCGCCGAAGTTCGCGGAGCGCATGCGGTTGCTCGGCGTCGACGCGCCGGCATTCGCCGGCGCCCCAGCCGTACTCTGGGACGTGTTCGGCGACAAGGGACACCCGGTAAGAGCCACGATTTCCGACCTTGGTCCGCTGCTGCTCTCGCGAATCCTCGACCTCAACGAGATTCAGTCCGGCGTGCTCAGTCTCGTGTTCAAGATCGGCGACGACCAAGGCATGCTGTTGCTCGACCTCAAGGATTTGCGCGCGATGCTGCAGCACGTGGGCGACAACGCACGCACCTACCAGACCGATTACGGCAACGTTTCCGCGGCTTCGATCGGCGCGATCCAGCGTGGCCTGCTCGCGCTCGAGCAACAGGGGGCCGACCGATTCATCGGCGAGCCGATGCTCAATATCGACGACCTGATCCAGACCGGCGAGGGCGGGCGCGGAATCGTCAATATCCTGGCGGCCGACAAGCTGATGACGTCGCCGAAGCTCTACTCGACGCTGTTGCTCTGGCTGCTTTCGGAGCTCTACGAAAATCTGCCCGAGGTAGGTGATCGCGACAAGCCGAAACTGGTGTTCTTCTTCGACGAGGCGCACCTGCTCTTCACCGACGCGCCGAAGGCGCTGCTGGACAAGATCGAACAGGTGGTGCGCCTCATCCGTTCCAAGGGCGTCGGCGTCTACTTCGTCACCCAGAATCCCCTGGACGTCCCCGACACGGTTCTGGGGCAGCTCGGCAATCGTGTCCAGCACGCGCTGCGCGCTTTCACGCCGCGCGACCAGAAAGCGGTGCGCGCGACGGCGGAAACCATGCGCGCCAATCCCGCACTCGATGTGGAGAAGGTCATCACCGAACTCGGCGTCGGCGAAGCGCTGGTGTCGCTACTCGACGAGAAAGGACGTCCGTCGATCGTCGAGCGCGCCTACATCCTGCCGCCCGCGAGTCGCATCGGGCCGGCGACGCCCGAGGAGCTGGCGACGGTGCGAGCCGCCTCGCTGGTGGCAGGCGTCTACGAGCAGACCGTCGACCGGGAGTCGGCCTACGAGCGGCTCAAGGGGCGCGTGGCCGGGTCGCCTGGTGCGTCGGGACAGCCCGCGGGCTTGCCGCCCGCGACGACCGGCGGCGGTTGGATGGACTCGCTGAAGGGCTCGCTTGGCGGCCTTATGACGGGCAGCGGCCGCAAGGACAGCATGCTCGAGGCCGCCACGAAGAGCGCGGCACGCTCGATCGGGTCAACCGTAGGGCGGGAAATCGTGCGCGGCGTGCTGGGATCGTTGCTGGGCAAAGGTCGTCGCTGACGGCGTCATTTCCGGCGCGACGCCAAATATGAAAAAGCCCGGTCGCGCTGACCGGGCTTTTTCACTTATGGGGTGCCTGACGATGACCTACTTTCGCATGGGAGATCCACACTATCATCGGCGTGCTGTTGTTTCACGGTCCTGTTCGGGATGGGAAGGCGTGGGGCCAACGGGCTATGGTCGTCAGGCATTGACAGAGGACAGAGGTCAGAGGACAGAGGACAGAAAGCGTCCGGCTGCCGTTGGCGGCTGCCGCTTGAGGAAGAAGTAGAAGGTTGGGGTTGGTGTAGTGCGAACACCGGTGGCGCGGCTCGAGATGGGCGCCGGGTGAAGACGTTTGTTCTGTCTTCTGTCCTCTGTCTTCTGTCCTCTGGAGTGCTTACGGTTATGGGGTCAAGCCGCACGGGTTATTAGTACCGGTTAGCTTAAGGCATTACTGCCCTTCCACACCCGGCCTATCAACGTGGTGGTCTGCCACGACCCTTCAGGGGGCTCAAGGCCCCGGGAGATCTCATCTTCAGGCACGTTTCCCGCTTAGATGCTTTCAGCGGTTATCGCTTCCGTACATAGCTACCCGGCAATGCGACTGGCGTCACAACCGGTACACCAGCGGTACGTCCACTCCGGTCCTCTCGTACTAGGAGCAGCTCCCGTCAAATCTCCAGCGCCCACGGCAGATAGGGACCAAACTGTCTCACGACGTTTTGAACCCAGCTCACGTACCACTTTAAATGGCGAACAGCCATACCCTTGGGACCGGCTACAGCCCCAGGATGTGATGAGCCGACATCGAGGTGCCAAACACCGCCGTCGATATGAACTCTTGGGCGGTATCAGCCTGTTATCCCCGGCGTACCTTTTATCCGTTGAGCGATGGCCCTTCCATACAGAACCACCGGATCACTATGTCCTGCTTTCGCACCTGCTCGACTTGTCAGTCTCGCAGTCAAGCTTCCTTGTGCCATTGCACTATCAGTACGATGTCCGACCGTACCTAGGAAACCTTCGAGCTCCTCCGTTACTCTTTGGGAGGAGACCGCCCCAGTCAAACTGCCTACCATGCACGGTCCCCAATCCCGATAAGGGATCCAGGTTAGAACCGCAACAACACCAGGCTGGTATTTCAACGTTGCCTCCACGCCATCTAGCGACAGCGCTTCAAAGGCTCCCAGCTATCCTACACAAGTCTTGTCACAGTCCAATGCAAAGCTACAGTAAAGGTGCACGGGGTCTTTCCGTCTTGCCGCGGGGAGATTGCATCTTCACAAACACTTCAACTTCGCTGAGTCTCAGGAGGAGACAGTGTGGCCATCGTTACGCCATTCGTGCAGGTCGGAACTTACCCGACAAGGAATTTCGCTACCTTAGGACCGTTATAGTTACGGCCGCCGTTTACCGGGGCTTCAATCAAGAGCTTGCACCCCATCATTTAACCTTCCGGCACCGGGCAGGCGTCACACCCTATACGTCCACTTTCGTGTTAGCAGAGTGCTGTGTTTTTGTTAAACAGTCGCAGCCACCATTTCACTGCGGCCCCTCTCGGCTCCAAGCGCAAGCTCTTCACCTACCAGGGGCGCACCTTATCCCGAAGTTACGGTGCAAATTTGCCGAGTTCCTTCTCCTGAGTTCTCTCAAGCGCCTTAGAATATTCATCCTGCCCACCTGTGTCGGTTTGCGGTACGGTCAACTTGGAACTGAAGCTTAGAGGCTTTTCCTGGAAGCAGGGTATCGCTCACTTCAGTCTGGCAAGCCAGACCTCGTCATCACGCCTCAGCTAAGATCTCCGGATTTGCCTGGAAACCACGCCTACACGCTTAAACCGGGACGTCCAACACCCGGCTGAGGTAACCTTCTCCGTCCCCCCATCGCATTCCAAATCGGTGCGGGAATATTAACCCGCTTCCCATCGGCTACGACTCTCGTCCTCACCTTAGGGGCCGACTCACCCTACGCCGATGAACGTGGCGTAGGAAACCTTGGGCTTTCGGCGAGCGGGCCTTTCACCCGCTTTATCGCTACTCATGTCAGCATTCGCACTTCCGATACCTCCAGCAAGGGTTACCCCTCACCTTCACAGGCCTACGGAACGCTCTCCTACCGTCTCAGAGGACAGAAGACAGAAGACAGAGGACAGATCGTTGCCTGCCCCCTATCACCCTCTACCGTCACTTCCAGCTCTTCGCCAACCCCTGCAGCATCCGCGCGATCGCCTGATACTCGTCGCGCCACGCCTGCCACTGCGATTGCTCGATATAGCCTAGGTCCAAACAGTAGCGTATCCACACCCGCATTTCATCCGCCGAACCAACGGCCATGCGCAGGTAACGCTTGAATTCAGCGGTCGATGTGCTTTGCTTGCCAAAGCCCTCCGCCAAATTCGCACATATGGACTTGCTGGCCCGCCGAATCTGATCGGCCAGACCATACTGCTCAACCTGAGGAAACAGCAGACTGATGCGATGGACATCCAGCGACACCCTGTAGGCCCGCTTGAAGACTTCAAGATCCTCAAACGCTCCTATCGGCTTGCCCTTTCTGTCATCTGTCATCTGTATTCTGTCCTCTGAAACCCGCAGCTTCGGTGCACAGTTTGAGCCCCGTTACATCTTCCGCGCAGGACGACTCGACCAGTGAGCTATTACGCTTTCTTTAAATGATGGCTGCTTCTAAGCCAACATCCTGGCTGTCTATGCCTTCCCACCTCGTTTCCCACTTAACTGTGTCTTGGGGACCTTAGCTGGCGGTCTGGGTTGTTTCCCTCTTGACATCGGACGTTAGCACCCGTTGTCTGTCTCCCAAGCTCGCACTCCTCGGTATTCGGAGTTTGCTATGGCGCGGCAAGTCACAATGACCCCCGCAACCATTACAGTGCTCTACCCCCGAGGGTGATACTTGAGGCACTACCTAAATAGTTTTCGGAGAGAACCAGCTATTTCCGGATTTGTTTAGCCTTTCACCCCTACCCACAGCTCATCCCCTAGTTTTTCAACGTTAGTGGGTTCGGCCCTCCAGTGAGTGTTACCCCACCTTCAGCCTGGCCATGGGTAGATCATCCGGTTTCGGGTCTACGCCTACCAACTCAAGTCGCCCTGTTCGGACTCGCTTTCGCTGCGCCTCCCCTATACGGTTAAGCTCGCTGGTAAACGTAAGTCGCTGACCCATTATACAAAAGGTACGCCGTCACTCCGTGCTTCAACGACTCTGTCGTTGAAGCCCTCCGTTTCAGAGAACAGAGGACAGAGGACAGAAGACGAGCACTAACTGCACGCGCTCCAGGGCGCGCGGATTTACCTGTCCTCTGTCATCTGCCTTCTGTCTTCCTGAAGGAGGAGCGAAGGGCTTCAACCGCCAAAGCGGTTGAAGCACGGAGCTCCGACTGTTTGTATGCATGCGGTTTCAGGATCTATTTCACTCCCCTCCCGGGGTTCTTTTCGCCTTTCCCTCACGGTACTGGTTCACTATCGGTCGATTACGAGTATTTAGCCTTGGAGGATGGTCCCCCCATCTTCAGACAGGATTTCACGTGTCCCGCCCTACTTCTCTCGCGCCTAGTTCCACATGCGTCGCTTCAGGTACGGGGCTATCACCCACTGCGGCCGGCCTTTCCAGACCGTTCCCCTGCAACACATGCTAAATCGCGACGGCTCGTCCCATTTCGCTCGCCACTACTCTGGGAATCTCGGTTGATTTCTGTTCCTCCGGCTACTTAGATGTTTCAGTTCACCGGGTTCGCTCCCTCCACCCTATATATTCAGGTGGCGGTGACCCTTGCGGGCCGGGTTTCCCCATTCGGATATCTGCGGATCAATGCTCGTTTGCCAGCTCCCCGCAGCTTTTCGCAGGCTGCCACGTCCTTCATCGCCTGTAATCGCCAAGGCATCCACCACATGCACTTAGTCGCTTGACCCCATAACGCTAAGCACTGACATACGCTCAACGCCACAGGTGTTCGCGTGTCAGGTAACAGATAACAGGGATCAGGCAACAGGGATCAGAAACCCCCACTACCCACCACCGTCCACCTACCACCCGACCAATACAATCCAACCCAATCTCGCTCTTCTTCAGAACACCCCACAAGGCCAGTCCCCTGCTCTCCGAGCAAGACCTTTACTTCTTCCAAATTGTTAAAGAACAACCGATATCACCTGGTCAAAAAACCAGAGCTAAACCCTCACGCTTAGCTCTGCCTTCTTCTGATCCCTGTTCCCTGTCCTCTGTTCCCTGCCTCGACTGGTGGAGCTGGACGGGATCGAACCGACGGCCTCCTGCTTGCAAAGCAGGCGCTCTCCCAACTGAGCTACAGCCCCGCTGATCTGGTGGGTCTGGATGGACTCGAACCATCGACCCCCGCCTTATCAAGACGATGCTCTAACCAGCTGAGCTACAGGCCCGTATCCGGTAACAGGTAACAGAGGTAACAGGGATCAGTAAAGCCTTCGCCCCGCCGTGCTCGCGCCCGCAGTGGACCCTTCTCTGTTACCTGATACCTGACCTCTGTCACCTGACAGCAACCGATAGGCGTGGGCACTGCAGCATCCGGGAGAAGAGTCCAGGTCCAGGAACTTCCAACATCTCTGTCCTCTGTCCTCTGTCCTCTGTCCTCCGTTTCCGAGAAAGGAGGTGATCCAGCCGCACCTTCCGATACGGCTACCTTGTTACGACTTCACCCCAGTCACGAAACGCACCGTGGCAACCGCCCCCCTTGCGGTTAGGCTAGCTGCTTCTGGTACATCCCGCTCCCATGGTGTGACGGGCGGTGTGTACAAGACCCGGGAACGTATTCACCGCGGCATGCTGATCCGCGATTACTAGCGATTCCGACTTCACGCAGTCGAGTTGCAGACTGCGATCCGGACTACGAACGGCTTTCTGGGATTGGCTCCCCCTCGCGGGTTGGCAACCCTCTGTACCGTCCATTGTATGACGTGTGAAGCCCTACCCATAAGGGCCATGAGGACTTGACGTCATCCCCACCTTCCTCCGGTTTGTCACCGGCAGTCTCCTTAGAGTGCCCTTGCGTAGCAACTAAGGACAAGGGTTGCGCTCGTTGCGGGACTTAACCCAACATCTCACGACACGAGCTGACGACAGCCATGCAGCACCTGTGTTCCGATTCCCTTTCGGGCACCCCCACCTCTCAGCAGGGTTCCGGACATGTCAAGGGTAGGTAAGGTTGTTCGCGTTGCATCGAATTAATCCACATCATCCACCGCTTGTGCGGGTCCCCGTCAATTCCTTTGAGTTTTAATCTTGCGACCGTACTCCCCAGGCGGATCACTTCACGCGTTAGCTACGGTACCAAGGAATCGCTTCCCCAACACCTAGTGATCATCGTTTAGGGCGTGGACTACCAGGGTATCTAATCCTGTTTGCTCCCCACGCTTTCGTGCCTGAGCGTCAGTATTGGCCCAGGGGGCTGCCTTCGCCATCGGTGTTCCTCCACATCTCTACGCATTTCACTGCTACACGTGGAATTCCACCCCCCTCTGCCATACTCCAGCTCGCCAGTTTCCAATGCCATTCCCAGGTTGAGCCCGGGGCTTTCACATCAGACTTAACGAACCGCCTGCGCACGCTTTACGCCCAGTAATTCCGATTAACGCTCGCACCCTACGTATTACCGCGGCTGCTGGCACGTAGTTAGCCGGTGCTTATTCTGCCGGTACCGTCATAGACCCCACCTATTAAGCAGAGCCCTTTCTTCCCGACCAAAAGAGCTTTACAACCCGAAGGCCTTCTTCACTCACGCGGCATGGCTGGATCAGGGTTGCCCCCATTGTCCAAAATTCCCCACTGCTGCCTCCCGTAGGAGTCTGGGCCGTGTCTCAGTCCCAGTGTGGCTGATCATCCTCTCAGACCAGCTACCGATCGTCGCCTTGGTAAGCCTTTACCCCACCAACTAGCTAATCGGACATCGGCCGCTCCCAGAGCATGAGGCCCTTGCAGGTCCCCCACTTTCCTCCTCAGAGCATATGCGGTATTAGCGCCGCTTTCGCGGCGTTATCCCCCACTCCAGGGTACGTTCCGATGCATTACTCACCCGTCCGCCGCTCGCCGCCAGGGTTGCCCCCGCGCTGCCGCTCGACTTGCATGTGTAAAGCATGCCGCCAGCGTTCAATCTGAGCCAGGATCAAACTCTTCAGTTCAATCCATTACAAGTAACTCAATCGACGTTGGCCCCATTCCATCCCCATGAGTTCCCCCACAAGGACAAAACAAGACTTCACTCCCATCCTCTTCAGGACAAGAGCGTATTGCGTCGTGTGAGCACCACAATGTCTCATTCACCCAGTAACCCAAAGCCTCCATCCCTCGCAGGACTTCAGCCCCAAACCACCAGGCGCCCAAACACCTCAGCACCCACACCTATCGGTTGCGAATTCTTAAAGAACAGGCCGCAGGCCTGACCCCGAATGGGCTTCGCGAGTCAGTTCCCAAGCAGCAGAGAAGGAGAATTATAGAGTTTGCGCCGCAACATTGCAAGTCGCTTACGCGCGAAAAACCATAGGGTCGCCAGCTCGGAGCGCCGCCTCAAGCGCATCAATGACTTACGGCGGAAACTTTATCCGCGACCGACTGCGCGTACTTCCACTTCTTGTGCACCCAAAGCCAGTCGGCCGGGCTGCTGCGAATCTCCTGCTCGAGCACGCGTACATAACGCTCGATGACGGCAGTGTCGGCACCGCGCTCGTAGGGCGGGTCGGCAAGCCGCGACAACCGCATTTTGTACTGGCCACGGCCTACGCGGCGCATATGCACGAAAAGCACCGGCGCCTTCAGGATGCGCGCTACGGCATCGGCGCCGACGAAGAACACCGAGTCCTGATTGAGAAATCGAGTCCAATACTTGGGTTCGTCAGCAGCCGGTGTCTGGTCGGCGACCATCGCGTAGACGTTCGGCTCGCCCCGATGCCCGAGCAGCCAGCGCGTCAACTGTTTGCTCGGCATCGGCACGCCGCCGAAGCGCGCCCTGGTTTCGCGCAGGAAGCGATCCATTGCCCGCAGGCGCTGGGGCTTGTAGACGGGAATCATCGGCGCATCGATAACGGAATTGCCTGCGAGGACCTGCCACTCCCAGTTGCAAAAATGGGCGGTCATCAGCAGCACGGAGCGCCCGGCGCGCGTCTCGGCGGTGATGAGTTCCGGGTTCTCGACCGACACGCGCCCGGCGATCTCCGAGCGCGTTGCGCGATGCGCCCAGACAATCTCTGCGAGGAGGTCGGCGAGATTGCGGTAGGATTGCTCCAGAACAGCCTCTCGTTGCGCGTCGCCCATCTCGGGAAACGACCGTGCGAGGTTCGCCCGCGCCACATCGTGACGCCAGTGCATCAAACGGTGGGCGATGAAGAAGACCGCATCGCCCATTCGATAGAGCACCGGCAACGGCAGCAGGGCGAGCGCTTTCAGAATGAGTAGCATGAGCGCGGCGAGGCGGGCGCGCGTGATGCGCCTGGAGCAAAAAGTGTGAGCGTAGTCGACAAAGATCCTGGGGGCAATCAAGGCATTCCGTCGGGACCCTGCCGGGTGTGGATCCCGGACGACGATCTGGTGCTCTGGCTTTGCCCCTTGGGTCTTCCCGCGACCAAGCTCGCCGACTACGATGCCCTGCTGTCGAAATCCGAGCGGGAACGCGCAGCACGGTTTGGCACTCCCGCGCTGCGGCAGCGCTACGTCGCCGGCCGCGGAACGCTGCGCGTTCTCCTCGGGCAGGAACTGGGAGTCGCGCCGGACTGCGTTCGCATAATTCACGGTCTTCGGGGGCGTCCCTCTCTGACGACCACGAACCGGATGCTCGACTTCAACGTCTCTCATACTCGAGGCGTCGCGCTGATCGCCTTCCTTCGCGCTTCACATGCCGCCGCTCGCATCGGCGTCGACATCGAGCACGAGACGCGAGACGTCAGCGCCGATCGGCTGGCGCGACGCTACCTGACAGCGCGTGAGCGGGAGGCCCTCCCCGGTCTTGATGCCGATGCGAGACGCAAGCGCTTCATCCGGCTCTGGACCGCCAAGGAAGCGATGGGCAAGGCGACAGGCGACGGCCTCGGGGCGCCAATGGGCCGGCTCGACGTCGATCTCGCCGGCGGGCCGCGGCTCATTGCCGGACCGCCCCCCTACGCCCCCGCCGCATGGCGACTCATCGACGTCCCCCTGCCGGGCGGCTTCGTCGCCACGGCAGCGCGCTGGAACGGGCTTTCCGCTTCCTGATGCCCATCCCGCCGCGCAGCGAAGTGGTCACTGTGGCGGCTGGTCGAGCACCTCGCGGATCTTGGCCTCGATCTGCGGGTAAGGCATCGCGCCCACCAGGCGCAGCCCGATGAGTCGACCCTTGTCGACCCGACCGACCACGAACGAAGGCGTGCCGGTCACTCCCGCGTTGTTCCCTTCGGCAATGTCCTTGTCAATCGCAGGCTTGTAGAAATCCGAACCCATGCACGCCTCGAATTTCTTGACGTCGAGACCAACCGTGCTGGCGTAGGTCGATATCCGATCACCTGCCAACTGGTCGGCGTTCTTGATCATCGTGTTGCGCAACTCCCAGTACTTGCCCTGGTCACCGGCACAACGCGCCGCGAGTGCCGCGCGGCGCGCATTGGGATGGAATTCCAGCGGGAAATCCCGGCTGTAATAACGCATCTTCCCGGTATCGACCCACTCCTTCTTGACCTGTTCGAAGGCGTCGAGGTGATAGCGCTGGCAGAACGGGCATTCGAAATCGGTGTACTCGACGAAGACCAGCGGCGCGTCGGCCTTGCCCATCGAATAGCCATTGGTGGGGAACTCGATGTTGACCTTCTCGTCCGGCGGCGGCGGCGGCGGCGGCGGGACCTGCTTCTCGAGCAGCTGCCGGATCTGCTTCAGCTCGTTGAGCATTTCGGTCGCCTGGTCGGCGGTCATCCCTTGTGCGGCGACCCGCTGCGCGGCGATCAGCGCCCCCGCCGCGACCACGCCCGCAAACAGGCACTTCATCAACATCTTGTTCATGTTGTTCGCTTTCGTTTCCAGTGTGCAGGCGGCCGTGCATCGGATGGGGACTGGGGGCCAGGGGCAGCGCCCAATGCCACCGCCACTCCGCTGCGCTTATACATCGTCCGAATGGGCGAACCACGTCGCGAACCGACAAACGGCATCCGATTGCCGCCAGCAGCGCGATCGCCTCGCATCCAGCCGCCCCGGGAGACCCGCTGCGACCCATGATCGCTGCGCTCGAGGCGAGGCGCGTATCATTGCAGGAAAACACAATTGGGAATAGCGAATGCGCGCGCGACTCGTGATCTGTTGCCTGCTCGTCACAATGATCGCCGGATGCATCCCGGTCGGTGTCAAGGGGACGTCGCGCTTCGGCGCGGCCCCGGATGCCGCCGATGCACGATGAACTCGCGAATTCGCCGACGCGCGCTGGCGTCCGCGTATCATCCGTGATGGACCGTTGATCCAAATCAAACGGGCCTGCGTAAACTGCATTAGGCTGTGCGTCGAAGGAATGCGCGACCAAACGCCACAGTCCGTTTTGTACGAAAAGACCCGCCCAGTGCCCCTGCAACCCGAACCAACAAGCCTCGCAACCGACGCCCGGCCCCGCCCTGCCTGCCAGCGGGTTGCGGTCGCGGGTTCGCCCTGCCCGCGCAGCAGGGCCGCGCCCGCCTTCACGTTTCGCGCACGGCGATGAATCCCTACGTCATTTTCATGCTGTACCTGGTGGCGATACTCGGCTTTGTCGCCGTCACGCTGCTGCTCAATCATCTGCTCGGGCCCAAGCCGGCGCCGACGGCGATGAAGATGGAACCTTTCGAGTGCGGCGCTCGTCCCGTCGACCCGGTCAACGTCAAGGCGATGCCGATCAAGTACTACGCAGTCGCGATCGTCTTCATCCTGTTCGATCTCGAAACCGTGTTCCTCTTCATCTGGGCGCTGGGCGCGCAGCCCCTGACCGGTTTCATGCTGTTCACGTTCTTCCTGTTCGCTTTCCTGCTGGTGCTGATCCTGCTGTACGTGTACAAGGCGCGCCTCCTCGAGGCGGTAACGGAATAGGGCAACAGGCATGAGCCAGGACATCATTCCCATCCGCGCCGACCGCGCGCCGAGCTCGGCGTTCGAATACCTCACGACCAAGAAGGACGAGCTGATCGGCTGGGCGCGCAAGTTCTCGATTTTTCCCTACCCGTTCGTGACCGCGTGCTGCGCGATGGAGTTCATGGCGGTGAGTTCCACGCCCTACGACACCGATCGCTTCGGGGCCGCGCTACCCCGCTTCTCACCGCGACAGGCCGACCTCCTGATGGTCGTCGGCACCGTCACCCACAAGCAGGCACCGGTGCTGCTCAAGGTCTACGAGCAGATGTGCGAGCCGAAATGGGTAATGGCGTTCGGCGTCTGCGCGACATCCGGCGGTTTCTACCAGAACTACGCTGCCGTGGCCGGCATCGACAAGATCATTCCCGTTGACATCTACATTCCCGGCTGCCCCCCGCGCCCGGAGATGGTGATCGACGCCATCATGAAGCTCCAGGACAAGATCGCCCGGTCCAGGCACCCGATCGTCAATCGCGAATTCTAATCGTGGCCGCAAAGCTCTTCGACACCATCTCCAGCGCGCTCGCCCCGGCGGGCGCAACGCTGTCCGCATCGGGCAGCACGCTGGCCATCAGCGTAGCTGCCGCAAACCTGCGGGTCCTTGTCGAGCGCCTCAAGGCGGAATTCGGTTTCGACCTTTTCCTCGATGTCACCGCCGTCGATTGGCCCCGCGACGAACTGCGCTTCGAGGTCGTCTACCACTTCTACTCGACGACGGATCGTGTGCGCGTGAGGGTCAAGACACGCGTCCCGGCGGCTGATCCCTCGGTGGAATCGCTGACCCCGCTCTATGGCGCCGCCGGCTACATGGAGCGCGAATGCCACGAAATGTACGGCATCGTGTTCACCGGCAATCCGGACCTGCGTCCCATCCTGCTGTACGAAGGCTTCAAAGGCCACCCGCTGCGCAAGGACTACCCGAAGCAGCAGGAACAACCCCTCGTTCCGTATCGGAAATAGCGAGGATGCCCGTGGACTTCAAGCTGCCCAATCCCGTCCGGCCGGCGTTCGATCACATCGACCGCGACGATGCGGTCATCGTCAATATCGGTCCTTCGCATCCGGCGACCCACGGAACCGTACAGATCATCGCTGCACTCGACGGCGAGAAAGTGGTTCGCACCGACGTGCACTGCGGGTACCTGCACCGCGGCTTCGAGAAGGAGTGCGAAGACCACACCTGGCACAACCTCATTCCCTACGTCGATCGCCTCAACTACTGCTCGGCGCTGCTCAACAATTTCGCTTACTGCGCTGCCGTCGAAGAGATGCTCGGCGTCGAGATCACGCCCCGCTGCAGGTATCTGCGTACCCTGCTGGCCGAGTACTCGCGGCTGGCCGATCACCTGACCTGTGTCGCGGCCGGGCTGATGGAACTGGGCGCGATGACCGCGTTCCTCTACCTGGTGATGGTCCGCGACTACATGTACGAGCACCTCGCCGACCTTACCGGTGCCCGGGTCACCTACTCGTATGGCCGCATAGGCGGCCTCGCGCGCGATCTGCCTGCCGGCTGGACGAAACGGCTGATCGAGATCCTCGACCAGTACGAGATCTTCATCGGTCGCGTCCACGGCCTCGTCGACCGCAACCGGATATTCATCGACCGCATGCGCAACACCGGCGTGATCTCGACCGCCGACGCCATCAACTGGGGCTACACGGGCCCGATCCTGCGCTCGACGGGAGCACCACGCGACCTGCGCAAGGACACGCCGTACCTCGCCTACGCCGAGCTCGATTTCGAGGTGCCGGTCGGCATCAAGGGCGACAACTACGACCGATATTACGTCCGGATGCGGGAAATGGACGAGTCGGTGCACATGATTCGGCAGCTGATCGACATGCTGCCGGAAGGCCCGGTCAACGTCGACGATCACCGTTTCGTGCTGCCCGAGAAATCGCTCGTCTACAACGAGATCGAGTCGCTGATCAACCACTTCAAGCTGATCATCGACGGTCCGCGCGTACCGGCCGGCGAAACCTACGTTGCGCACGAGTCAGCCAACGGCGAACTCGGTTTCTACCTGGTGAGCGACGGCAGCGGGACCCCGTACAAGGTCCACGTGCGCGCGCCCTCGTTCGTCCACATGGGCGGAGCGCACCTGATGCTGAACGGTTACCAGCTCGCCGACATCATTCCCACCTTCGGCTCGATCAACATGGTCGGCGGGGAGTGCGACCGATGAAACACCTGATCCCCGAATTCGACGCGTTGCGGGCGCGCTTTCCCAAGGGATTCGAATCCTCGCTCGTCCTGCCCTGCGTGCGCCGCATCCAGGAGGAGCGCGGTCACGTCGCCGACTCCGACATCGACGAGTTGGTCGCCTATCTGGGCGTGCCTCGGGTCCAGATCGAGGAAGTGCTCTCGTACTACACGATGTTCCGGCGCAAGCCGATCGGCCGCTGGCACCTGCAGATGTGCCGCAACGTGTCGTGTTCGATGCGCGGTTCCGAACGCCTGCTCGCCCACCTCGAAGGCGCGCTGGGTGTCGCCGTGGGCGAAACGACCGCCGACGGCCGCTTCACGCTGTCGACCGTGGAGTGCCTGGGGTCCTGCGGCACAGCTCCGGTACTGGTCGTCAACCACACCTACCACGAGAACATGGACGTGGCGAAAATCGACGCACTGCTGAAAGGGCTCGACTAAGATGAAACTGCCCCCACGCTCACTGTGTGCGGCGAAGCCGCATCCCGCTTCGCGGGACCAGCCTTCGGCTGTCCTGCGGCCTTCAGCCTGGTGTTCGCTGCCCCCCGAGGGGGTGCAGTCAGTACCCTTCGGGCGGCCGGGCGGGTACTGACATGCCCGGCAAGCAACTGCTGATGACCTTTCCGGTCACGGCAACCTCGCATCTCCTCGCCGATTACCGTGCGCGCGGCGGCTACGAGACGCTCGCCAAAGCGCTTTCCAGCATCGCCCCGCAGCAGATCACGGCGGAGGTCACTGCCTCGGGGTTGCTCGGGCACGGTGGCGCGGCGTTTTCGACCGGGCGCAAGTGGTCGGTGATCAAGCTAAACGACGGGCAGCCGCATTACCTGTGCGCCAACGCCGACGAGGGCGAGCCGGGCACGTTCAAGGACCGCTGGATTCTCGAGCACGCCCCGCACCTCCTCGTCGAGTCGATGCTGATTTCCGCCTTTGCGCTGCAGGTGAGGCATGCGTTCGTGTACATCCGCGGCGAATTCGATCTTCCCTATCGGAGGCTGCAGGCAGCCGTGGACGAGGCGTCCGCCGCGGGTCTGCTCGGCGAGCGCATTCTCGGCAGCGAGTTTTCCTGCGACATCATCATCTACCGCGGCGCCGGCTCGTACGTGTGCGGAGAGGCGTCGGGCCTCATCACGTCGATCGAGGGCAAGAAGGGCTACCCGCGCAACCGCCCGCCGCGGCTCACCGTCCGCGGCCTCTATCAGCGACCGACGGTCATCAACAACGTCGAAACGCTGGCGAACGTCACCGGCATCGTCCGTGACGGCGCCGCGGCGTTCCGCAAGGTGGGCACCGCCAAGAGCCCGGGCACCCAGTTGATCTCGGTTTCCGGTCACATCGCGAAGCCAGGCGTCTACGAAGTCGAATACGGCTATCCGTTCGCGAAGTTCATCCACGAGGATTGCGGCGGCATGCTCGGGGGCGCGAAGCTCAAGACCATCATTCCGGGCGGCATCTCGACCAAGGTTCTGACCGCCGCGGAAATCGAGCCGTTGAAGCTCGACCACGGATCGCTCGCTGCGGCCGGTTCGTCGATGGGATCGGGTGGCATGGTCGTCATTGCCGAGGGCACCTGCATGGTGCGGCTGCTGCAGGTCCTCCTGCGCTTCTATCACCACGAGTCCTGCGGCCAGTGCACGCCGTGCCGCGAGGGCATGGGGTGGCTGCACCGGATCATCGATCGCATCGTCGCGGGCGAGGGACGGCCCGAGGATCTCGACCGGATGATCGCGATCTCGCGCGCCAACGACGGCACGACCATCTGCGGCATGGGGGACGCCGCCGGTTACGCGACCGTGGGCATCCTTGCCAAATTCCGCGACGAGTTCGACTACTGGATCGAGCACAAGCGCTCCCGGCTCGACGGCAATCTCGAGGTGGCGCTCCATGCCTGAGATCTTCATCAACGGGCAGGCGGTCGAGGCCGCGGACAACCAGACCGTCATGCAGGTGGCGCTGGCCAATGGCTTCTTCATCCCCTACTTCTGCTGGCATCCGAACCTGTCCGTGCACGGCAATTGCCGGATCTGCGTGGTCGAAGTCGAAGGCGATGGCGGCGGCAGCGGCTGGCTCGAGATCGCCTGCAACATGCCGGTCAGCAAGGGCATGCGCGTCCTCACCGACTCCGAAAGGGTCAAGGCGCGGCGCAAGGAGACGATGCAGTTCATCACGCTCAACCATCCGGTCGACTGTGGCATCTGCGACAAGGCCGGGGAGTGCATGCTGCAGGATCATCACGTCGCGTACAACGGATCGCCGTCCGTGTCGCGCGACCCCAAGGTGCATGCCACCAAGTTCTTCCCGCTGTCCAAACGCATCCTGCTCGACAACGAGCGCTGCATTCTCTGCTCGCGCTGCGTCCGTTTCACGCGCGAGGTGTCGAAATCGCACGCCCTTGGCGTCCAGAATCGCGGCGACCATTCGCTGGTGCGCCCGGTCGAGAACACTACGTTCGACAGCGATGCGTATTCCGACAACGTCATCGACATCTGTCCGGTCGGCGCGCTGCTGTCGCGGTCGTTCCACTACCAGGCGCGGGTCTGGTATCTCAAGCCCACGCCGTCGGTCTGCCCGGGCTGCGAGCGTGGGTGCAACATCGACATCTGGCATCGCAAGCCGGAGTGGAAATTGTCGGCGCTCGATCCGGGACAGAACGCCCGCATCGATCGCGTGACGCCGCGCGACAATCCGGCGGTGAACGGGCCCTGGATGTGCAACAAGGGCCGGGACCTGGCGGCGGTGTTCGAACGCGCGCGTGCCGACCATGCGATGCAAAAGGGGCGCCCCGTCGACATGGCGGTGGCGCTCAACAACGCGCGAGCGCTGATCAGCGATGCGCGCAATCCCGTCGCACTGGTGTCGAACTGGGCGTCGAACGAGGAGCTCGCTTCCTTCAAGACTGCGCTGGGCGATCGCTTCAAGACGTTCGTCAAGACCGACGTCGTCGCCGCACCCGACGAGGTGATCGCCGACAAGATCCTCATTCGCGCCGACAAGAACCCCAACACGGCCGGCGCGCAGGCGCTGTTCGGCGCGGCCGCGACCCGCTTCGACCCGGACACCGACCTCGTGCTGGTCTGGGGAGAGGGATGCGACTTCGGCCAGCTGCCCCCGCGTGCCAGGATCATCTACCTCAACGCCTGGCTGCAGCCCGAAAATGGCCACGCCGACGTGTTTCTGCCGATCAGCGTGCAGACCGAGCGCAGCGGCCACTATACGAACTGTGAAGGCGTGGCGAGCGAGTTCGCAGCGTGCTTCACCAAGCAGGAGTCGGTTGCCGACGCCGAAGCGCTGTTCGCAGCCTTGGCCACGCCTGCGAGGAGCGGACCGTGATCCAGGACCTCGTCATCTACGTCGTCTACATCGCCTACGCGGTCGGCGTGCTGATGACCTTTGGCACCCTCCTTACGTGGGTGGAGCGCAAGCAGGCGGCGGTGATGGCGGACCGCATCGGCGCCAATCGCGCGTATGTCCGGCTACCCTTCACTCAGGTCAAGCTCGTGTGGTGGGGGCTTTTCCACGGCCTCGCCGACGGCCTCAAGATGCTGGTCAAGGAGGATTTCAAGCCCAGGACCTACGACTGGTATGCCTACGCGATCGCGCCGTGGGTCGTCTTCACGCCGGTGTTGCTGGTGTTCGCCGTGATTCCCTTCGGTGGCATCCTCGAGCCTGCCAAGCTCTTCCCCGCGCTCGCCGGCTGGTTCGGCGACCGCACCTGGCCGATGCAAATCGCACGCCTGGACGCGGGCCTGATCGTCGTGTTCGCGTTTTCCGGCCTGACCATCATCGGCGCGATGCTCGCGGGCTGGTCGTCGGCCAACAAGTTCTCGATGCTGGGCGGACTGCGCGCCGGTTCGCAGATGATCTCCTACGAGCTGGTGATCGGCCTCACGGTGCTGGGCCTCATCCTCATCTTCGGCTCCGTCGATCTCGGCGTCATCGTGCAGAAGCAATCGGGCATCGTGCTGGGCTTCCTGCCCGCCTGGGGCGTTTTCTACCAGCCGTTCGCGGCGATGCTGTTCCTCACCGCTGCGATCGCCGAGAACAAGCGGATTCCCTTCGACCTCCCGGAAGCCGAATCCGAGTTGATCGCCGGCTACTACACCGAGTACAGCGCGATGAAGATGGGCCTGTTCATGTTCGCCGAATTCATCGAGATCGCGATCATCGGCGCCCTGTTCACGACGCTGTTCCTCGGCGGCTACAACCTGCCGTACATGAACGACAGCGGATTCGTGTTTCCTGGCGACTACGTCGTGCCGATGAGCCACGGCGCGGTCGTGGTCACGCAACTCGTCGTGTTCCTGGTCAAGATCATGCTCGTGTGCAGCTTCCAGATCCTGATCCGCTGGTCGCTGCCGCGGTTCCGCTACGACCAGGTGCTGTCGTTCGCCTGGAAGTTCATGCTGCCGCTGTCGATCGCCAACCTTGCGGTCACCGCGGTGCTCGTCTGGTCGCATCAGGGGTCGGCCACATGAAGCCCTCCGCGTACCAGCGCAAGCAGTACTGGAACGAACACGAGATGTCGTGGTGGGAGCGCGCGTACCTGTTCGAGATCCTGCGCGGACTCGGCATCACCGGCGGCGTGTTCCTGCGCAACATGTTCAAGTGGATGACCGGCCGGAAGGGCGCGCTGACCACCTACTACCCCGAGGAGCGGCGCGCCGACTACGCTGCCGGCAACCGCGGCAAGCACGTCCTGACGCAGCGGCCCGATGGCCGTCCTCAATGCGTCGCCTGCAACATGTGCGCGACGGTCTGCCCGGCCAAAGTCATCGAGATCGACGCCGCGTTCGATCCCGACGATCCGGCGCATCCCAAATACCCGTCGCGGTTCGAGATCGACTATTCGCGCTGCGTGTTCTGCGGCCTGTGCGTCGAGGCCTGCCCCGAGGACGCGATCCGCATGGTCCAGGATGTGCCCGACCTGCCGGCCTTCGATCGGCACCGCATGTGGCTCGGCAAGGAAGAGCTCCTCACCTGGCACCCACTCTCCGACGTCGCCAAGCCCTATCCGACCGCGAAGCGTGACGACAACCCGCGAGGCCCGGCATGATCGAAAGCCTGCTGCTACACCTCGACACGCTGCTGCTCTATTTCTTTTGCGCGTGCGCGCTGCTCGGTGCGCTGCTGATGCTGGTGCTGCGCCAGCCGATGCGGGTGGCGCTGGCGCTGATTTCGACCATGATTTCCCTCGGCGGGATCTACGGACTGCTCGGCGTCCACTTCATCGCCGCCTTCCAGGTGCTGATCTACGTCGGCGCGGTGATGGTGTTCATGGTGTACGTGATCATGCTGCTCGAAGTGCGCGAATCCGCGGGGACGATTCGCTACTCGGCGCTGCTGCTGCCCGGGATCGTCGCCTCGCTGCTCTTCATCGGCTTCCTCGGCTACGGCGCATGGCAGGGCTATCCGGCGCTCGTCAAGGCAGCCGCGGCGACAAGCTTCGGCATGCAGCAGTTCTCCGTCGCGTTTGTCAACGAGTACTGGCTGCATTTCGAATTGACGTCGATCCTGCTGGTCGCTGCCGTCGTCGCGGCGATGGCCGTCATCAAGATCAGCCGGAGGCTCCATGGATAAGCTCCAGGTCCTGCTGGCCCTGTCGGTGGCGCTGTTCGCCGTCGGCCTCCTGGGCGTCATCATCCGCCGCAACATGCTGGTCATGCTGATGTGCATGGAGTTGATGCTCAACGGCGTCAACCTGTCGCTCGTCACCTTCGCGCACCAGATGGGCTCGATCGAGGGCGCGGTGCTCGTGTTCCTGATTTTCGTGGTGGCCACGGCCGAGATCGCCGTCGCCATTCCCGTCGTTCTGCTTCTGGTGCGGCAGAAGCACACGCTCGACCTCGCCGCGTTCACGAGCCTGAAAGGATAGCGGGTGGCTCCTCTGCTGACCCTTATCGTCGTCCTGCCGCTCATCGGATTCCTGCTGAACGGCTTGTTCGCGACACGCCTCGGCGGCAACCGCGTCGGCAATGGCTTCGTCACCGCGGTGGCCTGCGGCGCGCCGATCGCCGCGTTCCTGGCGACAATCGCGTGCCTGCTGCGACTCCAGGCCGGTGGCTACGCGCCGCTGACCGAAACCGCCTACACCTGGGCGCTGATCGGCGGCAAGAGCTTCGAGATCGCGTTCTATTTCGATCGCCTGACCGCCGTGATGACCCTGATCGTCACCGGCGTCGGCTCGCTGATCCACATCTATTCGACCGGCTACATGAAGGGCGACGAGAGTTACGCCCGCTATTTCGCGTACCTCAACCTGTTCCTGTTCTTCATGCTGCTGCTGGTGCTCGGGCGATCGCTGCTGGTGCTCTTCGTCGGGTGGGAAGGCGTCGGGCTCGCCTCCTACCTGCTGATCGGATTCTGGTTCGAGGATCCCGCGAAGGCCGCTGCCGGCAAGAAGGCATTCATCGTCAACCGGATCGGCGACGCCGGGTTCCTGTTGGGCATGTTCCTTCTTTACCAGACGCTCGGCACGCTGGACATGGACCGCATCAACGCCGCCTTCAACGCCGCTACGCTCCCGGCGGTTTCGGCAAGCCTGGTCGGGATCCTGCTGTTCATCGGCGCCACCGGCAAGTCGGCGCAGATTCCGCTCTACGTGTGGTTGCCCGACGCGATGGCCGGTCCGACACCGGTGTCCGCCTTGATCCACGCGGCAACGATGGTCACCGCCGGCGTCTATCTCGTCGCCCGGATGTCCGGCATCTACTCGCATGCGCCGGAGGCTTCCGCGGTCATCGCGGTGGTGGGTGTAGCCACGGCGTTCTTCGCCGCGACCATCGCGCTGGTGCAGACCGACATCAAGAAGGTACTGGCCTATTCGACCGTCTCCCAGCTCGGGCTGATGTTCGTCGCGCTGGGCGTCGGCGCGTACGGCGTCGCGGTCTTCCACGTCTACACGCACGCGTTCTTCAAGGCCTGCCTCTTCCTCGGTGCCGGCAGCGTCATTCACGCGCTCTCCGGCGAGCAGGACATCCTGAAGATGGGCGGGCTGGCGAAGAAGATCCCGATCACCTTCGCGACGTTTGCGCTCGCGACCGCGGCCATCGCCGGCATCCCGCCGCTGGCCGGCTTCTTCTCCAAGGACGAGATCCTGTGGTTCGCCTTCGCCAGCAGCCACGGCGGCTCGACGCTGCTCTGGCTCGTCGCCTCGATCACGTCGCTGATGACCTCGTTCTACATGTTCAGGCTGCTTTGGCTCACCTTCTTCGGCGCATCCCGAATGAGCCACGAGGTCGAGCACCACGTTCACGAATCCCCGCTGTCGATGACCGGCGTGCTCGCGGTGCTGGCGGTGCTGTCGGCCATAGGGGGCTTCTTCGCGCTGCCGCACTTCCTCGAGCCGATGCTGCCGCTGCCGGAAGTCGTCCCCGCGCTCCACCATTACGAGACCACGCTGATCGTCATCGCCGTGGCCCTGGGTTTCGCGGGACTTGCCGCCGCGGCCTTCCTCTACGGCAACGGCGCGCGCCGCGCCGACGCGCTGCGCCGGCGGTTCCCGTTCGCGCACGCGCTTCTCACCGGCAAGTACTTCGTCGACGAGATCTACGACCTGCTGATCAACCGGCCGCTGCTCTGGGTGTCGGACCGCGTGCTGTTGCGATTCTCCGATCGCGTGCTGCTGGACGGCACGCTGAACGGTCTTGCCGCGTGGGCGCAGAGGACCGCCGGTACGTTGTCGCGCGTACAAACCGGCAATCTGCAGCTCTACGCCTTCCTTGCGCTGGCCGGCATCGTCGTCGCGCTGGTATGGACCTGGGCCCATGTCTGACGCTGCACTGCTCAACATCGTTCTCTACCTGCCCGTCGCCGGCATGGCGCTGCTGCTCGCCTCGCCGGAGGGCCAGGACGCGTTTGTGCGCCGGCTCACGCTCGCGATCATGGTGCTGCAACTCGTCGTCACTGCGTATCTCTACACTCGCTTCGACGCCAATGTCCCGGGCCTGCAGTTCGAAACCCGGCTGCCCTGGATCGCATCGTGGGGCGTCTACTACCAGATCGGCCTCGACGGCTACAACGTGCTGCTGGTGCTGCTGACCGCATTCCTCGGGCCACTGGTCGTCGCCGGTTCGTTCACCGCCATCCAGAAGGACATCAAGCTTTTCTACTCGATGGTGTTCCTGATCCAGTTCGCCATGCTGGGCACCTTCGTCGCCCAGGACCTGTTCCTGTTCTACGTGTTCTGGGAGACGATGCTGATTCCGATGTTCCTGCTGATCGGCATCTGGGGCGGCGAGCGGCGGATCTACGCGACGCTGAAGTTCGTGCTGTACACGGCATTCGGCAGCATCATGATGCTGGCTGCCGTCATCTATCTCGTGCTCTCGCTCAACGCGACCGCGGGCGTCACGTCCTTCGCCTTCGCCGACCTTTACCGGGCCGAATTGCCGTTGACGGTGCAATGCATCCTGTTCGCGGCGTTCGGGCTGTCGTTCGCCATCAAGGTGCCGATCGTCCCGTTGCACACGTGGCTGCCCGACGCGCACGTCGAGGCGCCGACCGCGGGCTCGGTGATCCTGGCCGGCGTGCTGCTGAAGATGGGAACCTACGGCTTCATGAAGCTCGGCTTTCCGCTGTTCCCCGACGCAACGCAGGCATTCGCGCCGGCGATCATGATTCTGGCGGTGGTCAGCATCGTCTATGGCGCCTGCGTCGCCCTCGTGCAGACCGACATCAAGAAGATCATCGCCTATTCGTCGATCAGCCACCTGGGCTACGTGATGCTCGGCCTCATCAGCCTGAATCTCTACGGCATCCAGGGCGCCGTCATCCAGATGGTGAGCCATGGACTCACGGCAGCCGGGCTGTTCCTCATGGTGGGCATGATCTACGAGCGCTGCCACACGCGCGAACTCGCGGCCTACGGAGGCCTCGCGAAGATCCTGCCCGTCTATTCGGTCTTCTTCGCGATACTGACGCTGGCGTCGATCGGACTGCCGACCACCAGCGGCTTCACCGGTGAGTTCCTCGTGCTCCTCGGGGCGTTCGGCGCGGCGTGGCAGCAGTACGAGCACGGCACGACGCTGCCGCTGGTTCTCGCCGTGATTGCGGTCACCGGAGTCGTTCTGGGCGCGCTGTACATGCTGTGGTTCGCGCAGCGCTTCCTGTTCGGCGCGGTCAAGGCACCGCACCAGCCGTTCAATGACCTCGACCCTCGCGAACGCGCGATCCTCGGGATCATCGTCGTTGCGGTCTTCGCGCTCGGGCTGTTTCCCGATGAGCCGATGCGCAAGACCGAACTCGCCTCGAAGGAGTTTCAGCGGCTGGTCAGCACGTCGCGGACGGGCGCCAAAGTTGCGACTCCGTCGGCCGTAACCAACGCGAGTGCCACCGCCTCCATGCAGCCGGTGCGTGGGCAGCCGGAGGGATCGCGATGAGCGCACAAGCCGTTGCGATGTTGATGCTGCCCGAGCATTTCCTGCTCGCCGGCATCGTCCTGCTCATCGGCATCGAGATCGTTTTCCGGAAGCCTCGCGGCGAACTGCTGCTTTCCCTGGTTGCCGTCGCCGCGGCCGCGGCAGCCGCGTTGTGGCTCTATGCGCAGGGCAGCAGCGCAGCGCCCTTCCCGGGACATCTTTCGGTCACGCCGGCGACCCTGCTGGCCAAGGCCGTCGTGCTCGGGCTGGCCATCCCCGTGTTGCTGATTTCGCGCGACGATTTCGACGATGGCCAGTTCCACATCCTGCTCCTGTCGTCGCTGTACGGCGTGTGCCTGCTGCTTTCGAGCGACAGTTTCCTCACGCTGTTCCTCGGCCTCGAACTGATGTCGATACCGGTCTATGTGCTGGTGCTGCTCGCCTTCCGGCGACCCGAATCCGCGGAGGCGGCGCTGAAGTACCTGGTGCTGGGCGGTGCTGCCAGCGCCGCGCTGCTCATGGGCGCATCGCTGCTCTACGGGGGCAGCGGCACGCTGGCGCTGTCCGCATTCACGCAGGGGCTGGCGTCCACCGACACGATGGCGCGTGCCGGCGTCGTGCTGGTGATCGTGGCGTTCTTCCTCAAGGCGGCGGTTGTCCCCTTCCACACCTGGGCGCCGGATGCCTACGAGGCATCGAGCGTGTCGGTAACCGCGTACATGGCGACGATCGTCAAGGGCGGCGTGCTGCTCGCCATGGCGCGCCTCTTCGCGGCCGCGCCGATCCGCGAGTCGATCGTCGATGTCATCGCGCTGTTGCCTCTGGTGTCGATCGTCTGGGGCAACCTTGCGGCCATGCGCCAGCAGAGTTTCCGGCGCCTCATCGCCTACTCGTCGATCGCGCACGCCGGGTATCTTTTCTACGCCTTCCTCGGTGCCGGATCCACCCGCTTCGAAGCGGTGGTGTTCTACGTGCTTGCCTACGGCGTGATGAACCTGCTCGCCTTCGCCGCGCTGCCGCCGCACGCCGACGATTTCGCCCGTGATCGCCTCGACAACCTGCGCGGACTGTTCCACCGCGCGCCATTTTCAGCGGTGCTGATCGGCGTCGCGATGCTGTCGCTGGCGGGCATTCCGCCATTCCCCGGATTCGTCGCCAAGTTCCTCATCTTCAAGAATGTGATCGCCGCCGGCTACACGACCTATGCGGTGCTGGGTCTGGTCGGCAGTTACCTCGGGATCTACTTCTACCTGCGGGTGATCCAGCTGATGTTCATGAGCCAGGATCAGCACGACGTTCGACAGGGCCAGCCTGGAACCATGGCGCTGGGCGCCGCGTTGATCTGCCTCGTGGCCGCTGTCGTCATCGGGGTTTATCCTGCATCGATGCTGGGGCGCTTCTGAGGCGGGTCGGTTCCACCCGCGCACCCCGTGCCGGTTGCCGGCGCGGTATCCTAATCGCAGGCAGGCTGTGTTTCTGAAGGGGGCATGATGGCAAGTCCGCTGTTGGCAATGCTGGAAAAGCATCCGTTCGTCCGGGAATTCGACGGCCCCCACCTCGAGCAGCTCGCCGCGCTGGCCAAGGTTGTCCACTTCGATCGCGATCATGTCATCTTCCAGGAGGGTGACGAGAACGCCGACTTCTTTCTCATCTCCCGCGGCATGGTAGCGATCGAGATCGATGCCGCCGAAAGCGTCCTGCGGGTACAGACGCTGTTCGAGGGCGACGAGTTCGGCTGGTCGGCGGTGCTGATGGGCCGCGGCAAGCACTTCCAGGCGCGTGCGCTCGAACACACCGATGCGCTCGCCTTCGATGGCAGCGAGCTGCTGGCGGCATTCCAGGCCGATCCGGCTTTCGGCCTCGCATTCACGCTGCGCCTGCTTGGCGTCGTTTCGGAGCGACTGCAGGGCACCCGGCTGCAGCTCCAGGACATGTATTCCATCGCCGCCAAGCGCGCCGGCAACTGACGGGGCAGCGGCAACGCCCGGCGGCACTCGCCCGCCGCAGTGCCCGGGAGCGCATTGCGCGCGCGCATGGTCACGCAGCGCCCGCTCGGCGCCCGTGCCCAGCTACGTCCTCGACCCGTTCGCGGTCCGGCAACCGGATCTGATCGGATGCGCAGTTCCTGCTATGTCGCGTTCTGCATGCGCAACCGGCGGGCGGCGTCTTCGAAGCGCGCATCGTCGATTTCCTGCATCACGCTGTCGAGATCGACCACCTTCTCGACGCGGTGGAAGCGCCCGGTGAGCGGCGTATCCGGCTGCAGGGCACCGGCCTCGAACAGCGCCCAGATTTCCTTGCCATAGTTGGTGGCCAGCAATTCCGGGGCGTAACGGCCGAAGTAGCTGCGCAGGTTGGCGACGTCGCGCTCGAGTATCTTCGGCGCGTGGTTGTTGCCTGCCGCATCCACTGCCTGCGGCAGGTCGATGATCACCGGTCCGTCGCTGCCGACCAGGATGTTGTATTCGCTGAGATCGCCGTGCACGACGCCTGCGCACAGCATCCGCACCACCTCGCGTATCAGACACTGGTGATGGCTGCGAGCGACTTCGGGCGTGAACTCGAGATCGTTCAGTCGCGGCGCGGCCTCGCCGTGTTCATCGGCGACCAGCTCCATCAGCAGCACGCCTTCGTGGAAAATGTAGGGCTTCGGCACGCGCACCCCGGCAGCCGCAAGACGGTACAGCGCATCGACCTCGGCGTTCTGCCACGCGTCTTCCTGCGCCTTGCGCCCGAAGCGGGTGCCCTTGGCCATCGCGCGTGCCTGGCGGGTGTTCTTGGTCTTGCGATTCTCGGTGTAGTCGACGGCTTGCCGAAAGCTGCGCTTGTCGGCTTCCTTGTAGACCTTCGCGCAGCGCGTCTCATCGCCGCAGCGGACGACATAGACCATCGCTTCCTTGCCGCTCATCAATTGCCGCACGACGCCATCGATCAGGCCGTCGTCGAGCAGGGGTCGGAGTCGCTTCGGTACTTTCATGGATGCCGTTCAGCGTGGATCGGGTGGGCCGAACGAAAGGTACACCGACCGCTCCACTACGACCAGCCCAGGCGCGTGCGAACCCTCAGGCGATCACTGCGCGAAGAGCGACTGTTTCAGGAACTCGGGCGAGATCATTCGCGGCAGGAACAGGATGAGATCGGGCCACATGATCGACAGCGCCAGCACGCCCAGCATCGGCATCAGCATGATCATCACGTCCTTGATCACGTACGTGAGCCGCACCTTGGCGATCGCGCAGGAGATCATCAGGCACAGCCGTATGGCGGCGTCACCAGCCCGAACGCGAGCGAAATGATGCCGACCATCGCGAAGTGGACCGGGTCCATGTGCACAGCCATCCGCCAGCGGCTCGAGGATGGTGCCGACGATGATGATGGCGGGAATGGCGACGGTCATGATGAAGACGCCGCCAGCGCCTGCGCCGGCAACTTCGCCACGGCGACCCACGACTTCGCCGCCTGGGACGCGACACACGCCTCGATGAACGCCATCGTGCTCGCACCTTCCTCGATCCGGGGATAGGCGACGGCGGGCACGGGTTCGCCCAGCGCCAGCGCCATCCGTTCCTGCGCCAGCTCGGCGTAGATGTTGGCGAAGGCCTCGCGCAGACCCTCGGGGTGTCCGCGCGGCGTGCGGCCGGTCGCGAGGATGTCCGGGGGCAGGAAGGGATCGCCGCGCCCATAGGTGCGCACGGGTTCGCCCTGCAGCGCAACGGTCAGGTAGCTTGGCGTCCGATGCGACCAATCGAGCATTCCACGCTCTCCGTAGACGCGCAGACGGATATCGTTTTCGCCGCCGGCGGCGGCCTGCGTGACCGTGAAGGTGCCGCGCGCGCCGCCCTCGAATTCGATCAGCGCCGACGTGTAGTCGACCAGTGTGCGACCGGGCAGCAACGCGCCCACGTCGGCGACAGTCGCGCGACTCCAAGCCCGGAAACGTGGCAGGCGAGATGCTGCGCGTGACAGCCGATCGCGCTCAACACCAGGGCAAGACCGCTGCGGGCCGGATCGAACAGCCAGTTGAGCCGGTTGTTGCGCGGTCCGTCCTCGATCCGGGTGGCCATTCCGCTCTGGATGTATTCGACCTGCACCAGGCGCAGTGCCCCCAGCATGCCCTCTCGGATCAGGTGGCGGGCATGGCGCGTCATCGGATAGGCCGAATAGCCGTGCGCGATGGCGTACAGCCGCCGCTGCCGGCGGCTGCGGGCGACGAGATCGCAGGCTTCCGCGAAGCTGTGCGTGATCGGCTTGTCGGCGACGACATCGAGGCCGGCATCGAGTGCCGCGGCGGCAAAGCGGTAGTGCGTGTCGTTCGGAGACATGATCGCGACGGCGTCGATGCCGTCGGGCCGCGCGGCCTCGGCCGCGAGCATCGTCGCGACATCGCCGTAGCTTCGCTCGGGAGCGAAGCCCAGCGCCGCGCCGGCAGACCGCGAGCGCGCCGGATCGCCCGAGAACACTCCCGCCGTCGCCCGCCACCAGCCGTCCATCTCCGCCGCGCCGCGATGCATACGGCCAATCCATGCCTCCGGGCCGGCACCGATCAGGCCGAGGCGCAGCGGCCGTCCGAATCGTTCGCGCAAACCTGCTGTCATGCTGTCCCCCTATTGCGTCACCGTATCCAAACCGAAGCCAGCGCTGCCGCCGGCGCCTATGGCATGTACTGGCCGCCGTTGACTTCGATCACCTGGCCGGTGACGTAGCGGCTCAGGTCGTCGGACGCGAGATAGATGAACGTCCCGGCGCAATCGTCGGCGGTGCCCACCCGGTTCATCGGCACGGTCGCCTGCATCGCCTTCATCTGCTCGGCGGTCGAATGGCGCTCGTGGAACGGCGTGGCGATCACGCCGGGCGAGACCGCATTGACGCGGATGTGATCGCCTGCCACTTCCTTGGCCCAGCCGTGCGTGGCGGTCGAGATGAATCCCTTCGCACCGGCATAGATGATCGCGCCGCCGCCGCCGCCATGACGCGCGGCGATCGAACTCACGTTGATCACGTTGCCGCCGCCCTGCTTCTTCATCAGCGGAATGACCTCGTGCATGAACATCGCCACCTGCGTCACGTTGAGCTTCAGCACCTGGTCGACGTACGCCTCGGAGTAGTCCTCGATCCGCGTGCGGCCGATCATGCCGCCGGCATTGTTGATCAGAACGTCGATGCGGCCGAACGCGGCGAGCGCCTCGGCGACGATCCGCTTCACGTCGGCGGTCTGCGTCACGTCGCCGCCCACGAGCGCCACTTGCGCCCCCAGCGCCCTGACATCGGCGGCCACCGCTTCGGCCGCAGCGCGGCTCGCGTTGTAATGAACGACGACGTTGCTGCCCGCGCGGGCGAATGCGCGCGCGGTCGCGGCGCCGATGCCGGTGGACGCCCCTGTGATCAGGACGGCCTTGCCTTCGAGATCCGAAGCCATGCTTTGCTCCAATGCATTGAGGAATGCGCGATTCGACCCGCGTGGATGGGGCGATGCGCGAGTGCGACGCAAATCGCCGGCGACAGGTTCACCCCGCGCCACCGGACGGGCGCGCGGGGCCGTGACGGATTGCTTCGTCGAGAAAAACTACTCCTTGATGTCGACGCCGTAGAACGTGTGACGACCGAAGGGCGAGAGCTTGAAGTCGATCACTTCCTTGCGCACGGGCTTGAGCTGCACGGCGTGCGCGATCGTGAACCACGGCGCCTGCTCCTTGAAGACCACCTGCGCCTTCTGGTAGAGCTCCGCGCGCTGCGCCTGGCCGGCGGTCGTCTTCGCCTTCGACACCAGGTCCTCGAACGGCGCGTAGCAGAACTTCGCGACGTTGCTGCCGTTGGACTTCGCCGAATCGCAGCCGAGCAGCGTGTTCAGGAAGTTGTCGGGGTCGCCGTTGTCGCCGGTCCAGCCCAGCATGCCCATCTGGTGCTCGCCCGCCTGCATGCGCTTGCGGTACTCGCCCCATTCGAAGCTCTTGATCTCGGCGGTGACGCCCACCTTGGCGAGATCGGCCTGCATCAGCTCGGCGATGCGCCGCGCGTTCGGGTTGTACGGCCGCTGCACGGGCATCGCCCACAGGTCGGTCGAGAAACCGTTGGGGTATCCGGCCTCGGCCAGCAGCTTCTTGGCGGCAACCGGATCGAAGGGGTCATCCTTGATCGCGTCGTTGTACGACCACTGCGTCGGCGGGATCGGGTTCTTCGCCGCCACGCCGGTGCTGAGGTACACGGCGTCGATGATGGCCTTCTTGTCGATCGCCATGTTCACGGCCTTGCGCACGCGCACGTCGTCGAACGGCTTCTTGGTGGTGTTGTAGGCGAGGTAGCCGACGTTGAGGCCCGGCTGCTCCAGCACCTGCACGTTCGGGTCCTTGCGTATGGCGTCGAGATCGGCCGGGTTCGGATACGGCATCACATGGCATTCGCCCTTCTGCAGCTTGGCCCAGCGCACCGAGGCGTCCGGCGTGATCGAGAACACGAGGTCGTCGATCTGCGCCTTGCCGCCCCAGAACTGCGGGAACGCCTTGTAGCGGATGCAGCGCGTCCTTCTGGTACTGGACGAGGTAGAACGGCCCGGTGCCGACCGGCTCCTGGTCGATCTTCTCCGGCGTGCCGGCCTTCAGCATCGCGTCGGCGTATTCCTTCGACTGCACGCCCGCGTATTCCATCGCCAGGTTCGACAGGAACGGCGCCTCGGCCTTCTCGAGCGTGATCCTGACGGTGTAGTCGTCGACCCGGTCGACCGACTTGATCAGCTTGGCCATGCCCATGTCGTTGAAGTACGAATGGTTGGAGCTCGTGACCTTGAAGTACGGGTTGCTTTCCTTCCACTGCCGCTCGAGCGCGAAGATCATGTCGTCGGCGTTGAAGTCGCGCGTCGGCTTGTAGCCGCGGTGGTTGTGCCACTTCACGCCCTTGCGCAGGTAGAACGTGTAGACCTTGCCGTCCGGGGAGATGTCCCAGCGCTCGGCGAGCCCCGGCACGACCCGCGTGCCGCCGCGCTCGAAGTCGACGATGCGGCTGTAGATCTGGCTGTTCGCGTCGAACGAGGTGCCGGTGGTGTTCACGCCGGGATAGAAGTTCTCGGGACTGCCTTCGGAGCAAAAGACCAGCGTCTTGGCGGAGGCGCCGGCGGCGGCCAGCAGCAGCGGCACGGCCAGCGCTGCGATCAGCGCGCTTCGGGCGCCAGGGGACCAGCGGGGGAGCGACTTGCGGTTCTTCATCGGAGACTCCTAGAGGGACGGCTGCGTCGGGGGCAGCCCGGGATTGCGGTCAGCAGTATGACCGGATTCGAGAAAGGATTCAGCAAGGTGGCAGGCGACCAGGCGTTCATCGAGCGGACGCGGCAGCGGGCGCTCGTCCCGGCAGCGGGCGATCGCGTGCGGGCAGCGGGTCGAGAACACGCAGCCCTGCGGCGGATCGAGCGGCGACGGCAGCTCGCCCTTCAGCACGATGCGCTCCAGGCGCGGCGTCGCGGCGAGGCCCGGCGTCGACGCGAGCAGCGCCTGCGTGTACGGATGCAGGGGCCGGGCGAAGATGCGCTCCTTGGCCCCCTGCTCCATCGCCAGCCCGAGGTACATCACCAGCACCTCGTGCGCGAGGTAGCGCACGACGGCCAGGTCGTGCGAGATGAAGAGGTACGCGAGCCCGAGGTCGTGCTGCAGGTCCGCCATCAGGTTCAGCACCTGCGCCTGCACCGACACGTCGAGCGCCGAGACCGGCTCGTCGGCGATGACCAGCGCCGGGTCCAGCATCAGCGCGCGGGCGATCGCGATGCGCTGGCGCTGCCCGCCCGAGAACATGTGTGGATAGCGCTGGTAGTGCTCGGGACGCAGGCCGACCTTGGCCAGCATCGCACGCGCTCGCTCGCTCCTTGCGGCCGGCCCCAGCTCGGTGTTGATCTCGAGCGGAGCCTCCAGGATGGCGCCGATCTTCTTGCGCGGATTGAGCGAGCCGTAGGGATTCTGGAATACCATCTGCGCCGTCTTGCGCAGCTTGCGCCGCTCGGTCGGCGTGGCATGGACGGCGTCGACGCCGCCGAGCAGCAGCTCGCCGGCAGAAGGCGGTTCGATCATCGCCACGACGCGCGCGAGCGTGGATTTGCCGCAACCGGACTCGCCTACCACTGCGAGCGTGCGTCCTGCCTCGATCGCGAACGAAATGCCGCCGACGGCCTGCAGCCTGGCGGGCTTCTTCAGCATGCCGCGGCGGATCTCGTAGACGCGGGTGAGATCGCGCACGGTGACGGCAGAAACACTCATGCCGTCGCCCCCGCCCCGGCGCCGTCGCGCCCGACATCCGCGGCAGCTTGCGCATCGCCGAGCGGCGTGTGGCAGCGGACGAGGCCGTCCGCCCAGGACCGCAACTCGGGCCGCGCCGCGCAGGCGTCGCCAGCGTAGGTGCAACGAGGCGCGAAGAGGCAACCCTGCGGGCGATCGTAGAGCCCCGGCACGACGCCGGAAATCGTGGTGAGCCGCGTCTCGCCGACGTGCCGCTCGGGCATCGCCGCGATGAGCGCCGAGGTGTACGGATGCCGGGGCGCGGCGAACAGCGACTCCGCGCGGCGTTCCTCCATCACCTGCCCGGCGTACATCACCGCCACCCGCCGCGCCATTTCGGCGACTACGCCCATGTTGTGGGTGACGAGGACCAGCGCCATGCCCCGCTCCTTCTGCAGGTCGCGCAAGAGGTCGAGGATCTGCGCCTGGATGGTCACGTCAAGCGCCGTCGTGGGCTCGTCGGCGATCAGGAGGCGCGGGTTGCACGAGATCGCCATCGCGATCATGACCCGCTGGTTCATGCCGCCGGAAAGCTGGTGCGGAAAATCGGACAATCGGCTTGCCGCAACCGGAATGCCGACCTGTTCCAGCAGCTCGACCGCGCGCCGGCGCGCGGCATTGCGGTCCATGCCCAGATGCAGCCGCAGCGTCTCGGTCAGCTGGAAGCCGATGGTGAAGCAGGGGTTGAGACTGGTCGTCGGCTCCTGGAAGATCATCGCGATGTCCTTGCCGATGACCTTGCGGCGCTCGCGCTCGGAGAGTTGCAGCAGGTCGTGGCCGGCGAAGCGCAGCCGGCGCGCCCGCACCTGGCCGGGAAAGGCGACAAGCCCCATCACCGCCAGCATGGCGACGCTCTTGCCGGAGCCCGACTCGCCGACAATGCCGAGCACCTCGCCCTCGTCGAGCGACAGGCTCACGCCCTCGACCGCGTGCAGTGCCGCGCCTTGCGACGGGAACTCGACATGCAGGTCTTCGATCTCGAGCAGCGCCATGGGTCGCGGGACTAACGCTTGAGCTTGGGGTCGAACGCGTCGCGCAAGCCGTCGCCCAGCAGATTGAACGCCAGCACCGTGAGCAGGATCATGAGCCCGGGCAGGGTCACCACCCACCACGCGCGCAGCACGAACTCGCGCGCATCGGCGAGCATCGTCCCCCACTCGGAGGCCGGAGGCTGCGCACCGAGGCCCAGGAAACCCAGCGCGGCCGCGTCGAGGATGGCGGTGGAAACTCCCAGCGACGCCTGCACGATCAGCGGCGCGGCGCAGTTCGGCAGCACCTCGCTGAACATCAGCCGAAACTGCGTGGCGCCGCTGGCGCGCGCGGCCGTGACGTAGTCCTTTGACGTCTCGGTGATCACCGCGGCGCGCGTGATGCGGACGTAGTGCGGCAGCACCACCACCACCACCGCCAGCATCGCGTTCATCAGGCCCGGGCCCAGTATGGCGACGATGACAATCGCCAGCAGCAGGCTGGGCAGCGTCAGGATGATGTCCATCAGGCGCATGATCGCGATCTCGACGACGCCGCGCAGGAACCCGGCGATGAGCCCCAGCGCGATGCCGACCACGATGGCGAGCGCCACCACCGCGATGCCGATCGTCAGCGACAGCCGGGCGCCATGGATCAGGCGCGAGAGGATGTCGCGGCCGATGGCGTCGGTGCCCAGCGGATACGCCCACGAGCCCCCCGCCTGCCAGGCGGGCGGTTTCAGGAACACCGCGCTGTTGGTGAGATCCGGCGGATACGGCGCGATCACGTTGGCGAACGCGGCCATCAGCAACACGGCCACGACGAATATCAATCCCGCCACCGCGCCATGGTTGGCGCTGAAATATTCCCAGAACTCGCGCCACGGTCCGCGCGGCGCGGCGGCCGCGGTGGGCGAGTCGAGCGCTTGGCTGGTCATGTCGCGCGCCGGATGCGGGGATTGATGATGCCGTAGGTGAGGTCGACGAGCAGGTTGACCATCATCACCACCATTCCGAGCAGCAGCACGCCGCCCTGCAGCACCGGGTAGTCGCGCCGGTTGATCGCCTCGATCAGCCACTTGCCCACGCCTGGCCAGGAGAAGATGGTCTCGGTCAGGATTGCGCCGGTGAACAGCACGCCGACCTGCAGTCCGATCACCGTGATCACCGGGATCAGCGCATTGCGCAGCGCGTGCAGCCCGACGACGCGAAACTTCGACAGACCCTTCGCCCGCGCGGTGCGGATGTAATCCTCGCCCAGCACCTCGAGCATCGCCGACCGCGTCATGCGCGCGATGATCGCCAGCGGCTGCGTGCCGAGCACGATCATCGGCAGGACGAGGTGCGAGACCGCCGCCTTGAACGCGCCCTTCTCGCCGGACAACAGCGCGTCGATGGTGAGGAAACCGGTCACCGGCTCGATGAAATACTTGACCGCCATGCGCCCGGAGACGGGAGTCCACCCGAGCTGCACCGAAAAGAGCAGGATCAGCAGCAGGCCCCACCAGAAGATCGGCATCGAATAGCCGGTGAGCGACACGCCCATCACGCCGTGGTCGAAGACCGAATTGCGGCGCACCGCGGCGATGATCCCGGCGGGAATGCCCAACACCAACGCGAACACGATCGCGCACAGCGCCAGTTCGATGGTGGCGGGGAACAGCGCCGAGAACTCGCGCAACACCGGTTCCTGCGTGATCATCGACTTGCCCAGGTCGCCGTGCAGAACGCGACCGATGTAGATGCCGTACTGCACGAGCACCGGCCGGTCGAGCCCGTATTCCTTGAGCAGCGCCGCGTGGCGCGCGGCGTCGATGCCGCGTTCGCCGGCCATCGTTTCGATGGGGTCGCCCGGCACCAGCCGGATCAGGAAGAACGCGAGCAGCGTCATCCCGATGAACGTGGGAATGACGAGACTGACGCGGGTGAGGAGATAGCGCAGCATTCGCGTACGGGCGGTTTCGGGCCGGCGGTCAGGGCTTGCCGCCAACCGACCTGCGGCCTGCCGTATTGAACCACAAATCCCGGTAGGCGCTCCGTTCAGCCCTTCGCCTGCCGCCGCACGGAGGGCGCCGCATCGATGCGACCTTCCGCTGCAAATGCCTCGACATTGGACTCAATCCGCTCCGGATCGTAGAGATAGTTGACCATGACGCCCCAGGACTGCGACATGCCTTTCTCCGACGTGTCCGCCAGCCAGTTCAGGCGCTCGACGCGCGCACCGTTGCCGATATGAAAGCGGGCGACCGGGTCGACCGGCTTGCCGTCACGCCTGGCGTTGAGAAGGTAATGCGCCGCAAGCCCCAGCAACGGCTCGCGCAGCGCCCGTACGAGCGACTTGTCCTGTGCCCATTCGGCCTTGCCCTGGAGCAACTCGCTCACGCGGGGCGACTCCGGCCCGTCAATGCCGGCGGCGACGAGCCGTTTCCAGTCCCTTCCGGCCAGCATGGCGGACGACTCCGCCTGATTCCGATGCGCCCAACTCACGAGACCGGGAATGGGCGAAAGCGTCGAAAAGGTCTTCAGCCTCGGGAAATCGCGTTGCAGGTCGTCAACGACACGCTTGAGCAGAAAATTGCCGAATGAGACGCCCCGCAGGCCCTCCTGGGTTGCGCTGATCGAGTAAAAGATCGCCGCTTTGGCGCGGCTGGCGTCAGCCAGCGGCGCGTGAATGTCGAGCAGCTTCTGCACGTCGCCTTCAAGGCTTGCGACCAGCGCGACCTCCACGAATATCAGCGGCTCCCGCGGCATGCGCGGATGGAAAAAGGCGTAGCAACGGCGGTCCGAGTCAAGCCGGTTCTTCATGTCCTGCCACGAGCGGATCTCGTGTACCGCCTCGTATTCGACCAGCTTTTCGAGCAGCGCCGCTGGCGATTGCCAGGTAATTCTCTGCAACTCCAGAAATCCGACATCAAACCAGGCCGACAGCCGGGATTCGAGTTCGCGGTCCAGCGGCCTCAATGACGGGTCGTCGGCGAGATAGCGCAGGAGATCGGCCCGCAGATCGACAAGGAACTTCACGCCCTGCGGGATCGCGTTGAATTGGGTGAGGATGCGCAGCCGCCGCGAACGCATTGCCGCTCGCAGACGTGCCTCGGAATCCCACTGCTGGTCGGTGTCGACCGCAGCCTGATAGGCGTCGTGGGCTTGCGCCACGCGGACCGGATCGGGGCCGAATTCGAGCGCGATCATGCGCAGGAAGGCGCGCCGTCCGACATCGCCGAGGCGCAGATAGGTCTGCGCGAGGCGCGCCGCGCGCTGCCGGGTAGACACTTCGCCGCCTCGACTTTCGGCGCACTCCTGCAATTGCCGGCGAAGGTGTTCGAGGTCGTGACTGGACGGTGGCCGTTGATCGCCGGTGCTGCTGGCGACCAGTGCACGCACTCTGGATAGACCGTGCGCAACCAGACTCCTGGCTGACATTTTGCTCGCCTCCTTGAATGTGCAGTGAGAGGATCTTAACGCGATGCCGATCCAGCGCCCCCGGAAACGCGGCGCTCACCTGTCGCTCCCCGGATTGCGCTAGAGTAGCGAACACACCGGAGGGACTGCGCGTCCGCGGACGATTGAGGAGGTTACCGTGTGCCCGAATCGAGGGATCGGGTTCCTGTCGCTGGCGCTGGCCCTGTCGGCCTGCACGTTGCCCAGAGAACCCTTGCCGATCACGCCCGCGGGCGATTCCGAAGGCGCGGCCGTCGTGCGGCGACCGCTTCCCGGGACCGTTTCGCCCGCCGTCGCCAGCGTCGCTCCCGCCGCGCCGTCCCTGTCACCGTCACCGTCCGTCGTCGTGCCCGCCGGGTCAATCTACGTCTGTGTCTCCGAAGCCGACGGTGTACGCCAGCAGACGACGATCGTGTTCTCGCCGAAAGTCGACACGCTGTGCGAGAGGCACCCTGAAATGGGACCGTGCCAATACGAGCGCGACATGTGCCGGCGCAGCGGCGGGCGCGTCTACGCCGCGGGCGGAGTCGAAATCACGCTGCAGACCGAGGCGGACTACGACAAAAGGGTCATGCGCGCCCGCTTCAGGGCGAACTGACCGACAGGCGAAGAGAACCGCCGAAGCCACTTCTGCCGGGGACTTCCGAAACATGGATCGAGAACCATCGCACAGCATGCAGGCCAGCAACCCGTGCGGCGCTCGCACGTTCGTGGGCCGTTACTTCGGGCCGGTGGAGCCGAATGCCGAACCGTCGCCGGCACCGATCCCGGCAGTCTCCGGACGAGGGCGTTGAAGCCCTCCGATGAAAACTCGGCGCCGGACCTGGAGAGAAGGGCGCTCCTGCTTTTGCTGGCCGCCGTCTCCGTCGCCTTCGGGTGGATTCTCTGGCCGTTCTACGGGACGATCCTGTGGGGCTCGATCATCGCGTTGCTGTTCGCGCCGGTGCATCGCTGGCTGCTGCCGCGATTGAGGCGACGGCCCACGCTGGCGGCGCTGCTGACGCTGCTGATCGTGCTGCTGATCGTGATTCTTCCCTTCGCGCTCGTCACCGCTGCGCTTGCGCGCGAAGCGGCAGCGGCGTACCAGCGCCTTCAGGCGGGCGAGTTGAACCCGGGGCTGTATCTCCACGGGCTGTTCGACGCCCTCCCCCCTGGCTGACGGCGCTGCTCGACCGCGTCGGCCTGGTCGACTTCGATACGGTACAGCGCCGGCTGGTGGCCGCGCTGGCGCAGGCCAGCCAGTTCATCGCGACGCAGGCACTCAGCATTGGCCAGAACACCTTCGAATTCGTGGCCAGCCTGTTCATCACGCTGTACCTCGCGTTCTTCCTCATTCGCGACGGCGACGGCGTGGTGCGCGCCCTGCGGCGCGCGATTCCGCTGGCACCCGGACACACGCAGGAACTGGTCGACAAGTTCACCACCGTGATCCGCGCGACGGTCAAGGGCAATCTGCTGGTGGCGGCCATCCAGGGCGCGCTGGGCGGGCTCGCGTTCTGGTACCTCGGAGTCGCCGGGGCCTTGCTCTGGGCGGTGCTGATGGCGTTCCTTTCGTTGCTACCCGCGATCGGCGCCGGGCTGGTGTGGCTGCCGGTCGCGGTCTACTTTCTCTTGACCGGCTCGATCTGGCAGGGCGCTGCGCTCGTCGCCTACGGTGTGCTCGTCATCGGGTTGGTGGACAACCTCCTGCGACCGGTGCTGGTGGGCAAGGACACCCGCATGCCGGACTACCTGGTGATGATGACGACCCTCGGCGGCATGGCGGTGTTCGGCATCAACGGTTTTGTAGTGGGCCCGGCGATCGCGGCGATGTTCATCGCGGTCTGGCACATCTACACGACGACGCGCCCCGGCGCAGCGCCATAACGGGGTTACGATCGGGTCCGTGGATAGCCATGCGCCCGTTTCAGGGCGCATGGACGGCGCGCAACAAGCCGCGCCTGCCGGTTGCGCGGCACGGCGCGTCCGGAATACCACCACCGGAAGTCAACTGCCCTTCTTGGCGTCCTTCATGTCCTGCTTGACGTCACCAAATTTCGCCTGAGCCTCGCCGGCAAGTTTTTGAACCGTGCCCTTCGCTTCAAGGGATTCGTTGCCCACGATGCTGCCGGCGACTTCCTTGATCTTTCCCTGCGCTTCCTTGATACGGCCCTTGACCTGGTCTTTGTTGATGCCCATGACATGCTCCTGAAAACGTATGCCGGGAAACGGCCGGCACGCCGCACTAATTCCGCCAACTACAGTACCAATCTGAACGCCGTTGCCCGCATTGTCTGTGCGCTGTCGCACGGAGGCCTGCTTCGCAGTCACCTTCGACATGCGGCGCCGCGAGCCGTCGACGCGGTCGATGCGCCGGGTTCGGGAATGGCCCTGGCCGTCTACTGCCGACAATTCTGGATGACCGACACCAGCTCTTTCTCCGGGGAGGCACGAGCGTCGATTCGCCCGATGCCGCGGCCGTCGCCGCGACGCGGGCGCGCGCGGCATTCGAACGTACAATGGTGTTCCAGTGCGTGATGGATCACCGCAACGTGAATCGCTTCCAGCCCCTGATCGACAAGCACGCGACGTTGCAGCAGCTTGACCCCGCACTGGTGAAGGTGGTCATTGCCGTGGAGTCGTCGTTTGAGCCCGACGCGGTGTCGGCGAAGGGGAGATTGAAGTGTTCAAGATTGAAGTGGAAGACGGCAAGGGACTCTGGAGCGACGTCCGTGGCGACGATGGCAGCGTGCTGAACTTCGAGACGGAGGATGCCGCGCGCGCCGCTTTGGTACAGCGCTTCCCCGTACTTGTTCAGATGGAACAGTACGCCGGCGGAAAGCGCACGCGTGTCATACGCATTCTCGAGGACGATGATGAGTGACCACACATCCGCCGGGACCGCAGACCACCACGGAGTTGCGCAGAGCGCAGGTTTTCTGGTTGAAATGGCGAGAACAGTGCCGCCTCGCGGGACTCAAGTCGCCAACTGATCCGGAAGCAGCCGGTCGTTCTCCTTCTTGACCACTGCGTAACACTCGCAGCTGCGCTGTTCCAGCCCCTTCCCGCACGGCGCAACCGCGACTATTTGTTGCGCTCCCCGCCTTGCTGCCCACCCTTCTCGTGCTCCTTGTCCTGGCCCTGCTTTGGCCCCTTCCCTTGCGACCTCTTGTCCTCAGCTTGCGACCGTGGCGCTTGCTGATCGCGCTGGGCTGCACCTTGCTGCGGCCGCTGCGTCTGGTGCTGTGTGGTCGGCCCCCCACTCCGGGGCGGCGCCTGGGCAGCTGGCGGCTTGCGAACCTCTCCGCCTCCCGCTTGCGACTGTCCGCGCGGGGCTGGTTGCGTGCCTTGCTGGACGGACGGTGGATGCACGGCCCCCCTTTGATCCTGCGGCGGGGAACGTCCTTGCTGAGGCGCTACCTGTCTGCCCTGCGGAGCGGGCGTCAGCGCGCCCTGCACTCGCTGAGACTGATAGTGCTGCCGCACGACAGCGTCCTGCGGCTGGTAACGGTAATTCCGGGCCTGCAACGACTGCTGCTGCTCCGCGCGCGGATATCGATTCCCCGAGTATTGCTGCTGGTATACCGGCAGCGGCGCCGGCCGGTGCACTGAGCTGCGATCCCAGTTGTCCCATCCTAGCCGACGCTGCTCCCATGTGTGGCCCCAGTGCTCGCCCCAGCGCGGTGGCGCATCGACACGCCAGCCGCGAAAATACAGGGGAGGCTGCCGGTAGTAACGCACGGGGATTCGCAGGACGAACAACGGCACCGCCTCTGGACCCACGAGTCCCCAGGGTCCGTTGTACCAGGAGCTCGCGTACCAGTTATCCTGCTGGTAGACCCAGTACATGCCGTCGTAGAAGAAATAATTCGAATTGACGTGCGGCGCATAGTAGACGGGGTAGCCGGGCACCGGAACGAGCCGTGGATACACGGGCATGTTGATCCCGATGCTGAAGCCAGGAAGCCCGACGCCGATGCTCACCTGGGCCGCGGCCGGAGTGATCGCGCAGAGCAGGATTGAAAGCACGAAAAGCAACTTACGCATCGTCTGTCCTTCGGCTATTCGGTTCTTCGGTCAGGGTCGGCGGGATTCACCGACAGGATGCCGGGGCATCACACGCACTGCCTCGAATCCCGCCGACTTGTTTTCGAGAACCGCTTGCACCCGTGTGCAACAAGGCGCACTTCGTACCTTAGCTGCGCGTCTCCCGGGTGTCGGTGCGGCAACGCACACATTTCAGGCAGCGCCATGCGCCCCCTGCGCGGCGACGCCGGCCAACGCGCGGCGAACCCCTATCTCCGTCGTCTTGCTGTCAAGGTGTTCGTTGCAGGCTTTCGCGTCGTCGCGGGTGGCGCGGACAACGGCACCCCCGAAAAGGTCCCGGCGTCCAGGAGACGAGTCCCTCAAATCCGTCGCTGCGACGCAGGGGGTGCCGCGCGCAATGCCGCTGCCATCTTCGTCGCCGTGGGCACCGCATGCGCGTAAAACCGCTTGAGTCCAGCGCAGAGATAGTTCAGGCCCGGTTCGCCATCCGGCGTGCGCAGCATGCGGTTTTTCGGACACTCGCCCCAGCAATCGTTCAGGAATTCGCACTGCTTGCAGTAGGCCGGCAGCGTCTCGGACTTGGCATAGCCGAACTTCACCTGCGCCGGCGAAAACACCATGTCGCCGAGCGAGCGCTCGCGGATGTTGCCCAGCCGATACTCGGGATAGACGTAGTGGTCGCAGGCATACACGTTGCCATCGTGCTCGATGGCCACACCCTTGCCGCAGACTTCGGCATGGATGCAGATCTGCGACGGCAGTCCCATGTGCTGCACGACCAGCGTTTCGCAGAAGTTGACCAGCACCTTGCCCACGTCGCGCGCCAGCCACTCGTCCCATACCCTGGACAGGAAATAGCCGTACTCGTCGGGATCGACCGACCAGGGCGTGACCACCGAATCCGGATGGTCCGGCTTCGCTTGCGGGCTCCCCAGGACCGGCAGCCGCGCCGCGTCCCAGGTGTGCGGCGCGGTCGTCTCGAAACCCTTGATCTCGACGATCGGAATGAACTGCAGATAGGTCGATCCCAACTCGCGGCGCAGAAAGCGATAGACGTCGAGCGGGCGCGAGGCGTTGAAGCGATTCACGCAGGTCAGGGTGTTGAACTGGACGCCGAAGCGCTGCAGCATCTTCGCCGCCGCATACACGGTATCGAAAGTCGGCGCACCGCGCTTGGTGATGCGATAACGGTCGTGGATGTCGCGCGGGCCGTCGATGCTCAAGCCGACGAGAAAGCGATGGTCCTTGAGGAACTGCGCCCAGTCCTCGTCGAGCAGCGTGCCGTTGGTCTGCAGGTCGTTCTCGATCCGCTGCCCGGCCTTCGCGTGCCTTTTCTGCAATGCCACGACCTTGCGGAAGAACTCGAGGCCCATCAGCGTCGGTTCGCCGCCCTGCCATGAAAAGACGATCTCGTCGCCGGTCACGCTGGCGATGTAGTCGCGCACGAAGTGCTCGAGCACCTCGTCGTCCATGTGCCCGCCGCCCGGGCCGCCGGGCAGCGTCTGCTTGGAGAGGTAGAAGCAATACGTGCAATCGAGATTGCAGGCCGAGCCGGCCGGCTTGGCCATGACATGGAATCGCCGCACCGCACGACTGCCCAGCCATTGCGGCGCGTGGTACTTGTCGACGTTGAGGTATTGGTCGATGGTCGGCTTGTTCACGGGTCATTCCCTGTTCGAACTTTCGCACGCCTATGGGGATGCGGTCGTGCGGATTGCAGGATCGCCGGGATTCATCGCCGCAAGCCGGTCGAGTGCTGCCTTGGCTCCGGCCGCATCGCCGGCGTCTTTCCTGTAGCTCGCCAGCGCCAGCAGCACGTCGCGATCACCGCGTTTGCGGGATGCCTTTTCCAGCACGGCAATCGCCTCCCGCGTGCGTCCGGCGTCGGCAAGCGACACGGCATAAAGGTAACGGGTGTGGCCCGTCGCCGAGGGCAGCGTCTGGGCCCGGGCGAGCACCTGCAGCGCTTCCGGCTTGCGTTTCTGGCGCACCAGCGAGAGTGCCAGTGCTTCCTGCAACGCAGCTTCGTTCGGCGTGCGCTTGATGGCGTCCCGCAGCAGCGCTTCGCCCTCCGGATCACGCCCTGTCTGGCGCAGCAGGTCCGCGAGATTCGCTACCGCGGGCACGTAGGATGGCTCGAGCTTCAAGCCGCGCCGCAGCGCGCGCTCGGCCCCGGTTGCGTCCCCCGTTGCCAGCGACATCTGCGCGAGACCGAGCCACGATTGCGGACGATCGGCGTTCTCTTGCGCGGCCGCTTCGAGATCCCGGCGCGCCGACTCCCACGCCTGCCGGCGGTCCGGCGCGAGCCGGGACAATGCCGGCGCCAGCGCGCGCGCGGCCTCGATACGCACGGCACGCAGCGGATCGGACAAGCGCGCCGGCACCTCGCGCAGGCCCGTCGCCGGGTCGAGTGCCATCACCGCGTGCACGGCGGCGATGCGGACCATGCCATCGTCGTCGGCCAACGCGAATGTGGCAATTTCGAGCGCGCGGCGGCTGGGGTATCCGCCGAGCTGCTCGATTGCCGCGGCGCGGACGATGCCGGGCTGCGCGCGGTCGGCGGCCAGCTTTTGCAGCGCCTCCGCGGCGCCCGGGCGACCATCGCGCGCCGCCGCCAGGGCTTGTCCGTAGTGGCCCTCCGCGCGCCGCTGCGGGCCGTACCACTTGGCGACCGCGGCCGCTGCCCATTTCGGGTCGCGGTCCCTGTGGCACAGATTGCAGGCGTTCGGCGACGCCGTCTCGACGGAAAGGTCCGGGCGCGGAATGCGGAACGAGTGATCCAGGCGCGGGTCGACCACCATGTACGTGCGCCTGGGGGCGTGACATTCGACGCACGCGATCGGTTTGCTGTGGTGGTGATGCGCCGGCGTGTCGTAGGCGCGGCGCTTGAGCCCGGCGGTGTCGATGTGCGGCCGTGCGGCGGGGCCGGTCGCGTTGTGGCAGCTCGTGCACAGCGCGTTGCCGGGCGCCTTCGTCTTGCCGCTGTGCGGATCGTGACAATCGGAGCACACGAGCCCCTTCTGGTGCATCTTGCTCTGCAGCCACGAGCCAAGGATGAACACCTCCTGGCGCTGCTGGCCGTCGTTGAAGTAGTGGGTGTCGTCGAGCCCGACCGGCAGCGCGTGATCGAGCAGCGGTGCCCCCACCGTATATTCGGCGGTCAGCGTCGAGCGCAGGGCGTGGCAATACGCGCAGGCATCCACCTGCACCTGCCCCGGTTTGGCGCCGACGTCAGCCGCGAAGCCTTTGGATCGCACATCGGCGGGCGCCGCCCTGTCGCCTTTCGCCCACGCGACGTGGCCCGACGCGGGGCCATGACAGCTCTGGCAGCCGACGCTGACGGCGGAGAATCGCGTTTGGTAGGTATCGGATGCAGCGTCGTAGTTCTTGTGTACCTGCATCGAGTGACACGCCGCGCACATCGTGTTCCAGTTCTGCGCCGTGCGCGTCCAGTGCAGCACGTCGTTGTGATCGACGCGCTCGCCCGGATAGGTGTGAAACCACCGCCTGGCCTTGACATCCCAGGCGATCGACAGCGCCTGCAGCCGCCCGCCGGGCAGCTCGACCAGATACTGCTGCAGCGGCTCGATCCCGAACGTGTACTTGATCTCGTAGTCGGCGAGCTTGCCGTCGGGACCGTCGGTGTTGACGAAGTAACGCCCGTCGCGGCGGAAGAAGCGCGACGTGACGCCATCCTTGCGCAACGTCGCGCCGTCGAAGTTGCCTCGCACCGTGTCGGGGGTGGCCGGCTGCATGGCCTTGGCGTGCTGCGAGCCGGCATGCGCGCGCTGCTGCACCGCGTGGCACTCGCCGCAGGAGGCCTCAGAGACGAAGACCGATGGCGTCGCGGCAGCCGCCGCCTGCGCGGCACTCTCGCCGACGGGCCACAATGCTGCGGCGACCACGATCAGCGCCGTCGACAATGCCATGACAGTTCCCTCATTGACAGGGCGCGAAATCGGCAGCGGTTCGCTCGATTCCATGTCGCCACACCATCACTTCTTCGCCTGGTCGAACAGCGGCTGCGCGAACGTTCCGATCCCGCTGTCGGGCAGTCCCTGCGCCGGGCCGCGAGCGAACTCGCGCTTTGCATCGTCGGGGAGCACCAACACGGAAAACCGGGCGCCATTGCCGGCCTGCATGCACTCCGGCATCGGCGGTTCACCGATCGAGTTGCCGAGCGTGATTATAAGGCGGCGCCCGATCATCAGATAGGGCCGCGCAGAGGCATGCCGGCGGCCCGGCCGGGGGCTACAATGACGAATGAAGAAAACCATGCCCGGCGAGGGTGCGCAGGCACCCCGCGTTCGAGGAGACAATCGATGAGTATTCCACCGGTCGAACACGACCGCCGCACCGAAATCCTGGCCGAAGTCGTGATCCTCGCGGCGGCCAAGGTCGCATCCGCGCAGCGCGCGGAAATCGGGGATTTCGTCCACCGCTATTACGGGCAGGTCGATTCCGAGGACCTCGCCGAGCGTACCCCGGCCGATCTCTGCGGCGCCGCGCTGTCGCAATGGGAATTCGCCCGGCAACGCGACGCCGGACGCGCGAAAGTGCGTGTCTTCAACCCGGTGCGCGGCGAGCAGGACTGGCAATCGACGCACACGATCGTCGAAATCGACAACGACGACATGCCGTTCCTCGTCGACTCGGTGACGATGGAGGTCAATCGCCGCGGGCTGACGCAGCATCTCATCATCCATCCGATCGTCGCCGTGGAGCGCGATGCCGAAGGCACGCTTGTCCGGCTGGTAGCCGACGGTTCCGGCGCCGGCCGCGCGGAATCGTTCATCCACGTCGAGGTCGACCGGATCACCGATGCCGGGGAGCGCGAAGCCCTCGCGGCCGACCTCCTGCGCGTGCTCGCCGAGGTGCGGGCCGCCGTGGACGACTGGTCGAAGATGACCGAGAAGGCGCTTGCCATCGCCGCGGACGTCGAGCGCACCGCGCCGCCGCTGCCCCCCGGCGAAGTGACCGAGGGTGTCGCCTTCCTGCGCTGGCTGGCCGACAATCACTTCACGTTCCTCGGTCACCGCAGCTACGACCTCGACCAAGTGGACGGGAAGGACATGCTGCGGATCGTGCCCGGCTCGAGCCTCGGGATCCTGCGCGATCGTCCGGGCAAGGAGGTCGCCAGCCAGCTTTTCAGCGCTGCCGCCTGAAGTGCGCGCGTACGCGCGGCGGCCCGAACTGCTGGTCGTGACCAAGGCGACCGCCCGATCGACGGTGCACAAGCCCGGCTACCTCGACTACATCGGGATCAAGCGTTTCGACGCCAAGGGACAGGTCTGCGGCGAGCACCGTTTTCTCGGGCTGTTCACGTCGACGGCCTACAGTGCCGATCCGGCGGAGATCCCGCTGCTGCGGCGCAAGATCGCCAACGTCGTCGCCCGTGCGGCGCTGCCGGCCGGCAGCCATGCCGACAAGGCGCTCGCCCGCGTCCTGGAAACGTATCCGCGCGACGAACTGTTCCAGATCCCGGAGGACGACCTGCTGCGCACGACGGTGGCGATCCTGCACCTCGGCGATCGCCAGCGCTTTCGCCTGTTCGTGCGCCGCGATCCGTTCGAACGCTTCGTGTCCTGCCTCATCTACGTGCCGCGCGAGAACTACACGACGGAGATGCGGCAGAAGTGGCAGGCGATCCTCGGCGAGGCGTGCAACGGGACGAGCTCCGACTTCAACGTCTACCTCTCCGAGTCGATGCTGGCGCGCATCCAGATCACCGTGCGCACCACGCCGGGAAAAATTCCACCGATCGACGTCCGCGACCTCGAGGCGCGTCTCGCCGCCGTCGCGCGGCGCTGGACCGATGACCTGCGCGCTGCGCTGACCGCACAGGAGGGCGAGGCGCGCGGCAACGAGCTGTTCCGCCGCTTCGGCACCGCGTTTGCGGCGGGCTATCGCGAAGATTTCACGGCCCGCGCGGCAGTGGTGGACATCGCGGCGATGGCACCGCTCGACGCCGCGTCGCCGCTGGCGATGTCGCTGTACCGGCCCGCGGACGCAGCGCCCGGCATGCTGCGGTTCAGGCTGTTCCGAAGTGGCGCGCCGGTGACCTTGTCCGACAGTCTGCCGATGCTCGAGCGCATGGGCTTCAAGGTGCTGGACGAGCGTCCGTACCGGATCGCGCCCGCCGGCGAGCAGGCCATCTGGATGCACGACTTCGGGATTGCCGGCGCCGTGGCCGACCGAAGCGTCGAGGTCGAAAGGCTGCACACGATCTTCGAGCAGGCCTTCTCGCAGATCTTCCGCGGCGAAGTCGAGAACGACGACTTCAACCGCATTGTCGCGGCCGCCCAATTGCCGGCGACCGACGTCGTGGTGCTGCGCGCCTACGCCAAGTACATGCGCCAGATCGGCTTCCCGCTGTCGCAGGCGTTCATCCAGGCGACTCTCGCGGCGCATCCCGGCATCGCGCGCCTCCTGGTCGAGATGTTCCAGGCCCGCTTCGATCCGGCGCTCGGACCCGAGGGCGTGGTGCGCAGCGTGGAGAAGGCGCGCGCCATCGACGAAGCGCTGGACGCGGTGCAGAACCTGTCGGAAGACCGCGTGCTGCGCGAATACGTCGCACTGATCGAAGCGACGACGCGGACCAATTTCTGGCGGCGCGACGACGCGGGACGCCCCCGCAGCTACCTGTCGTTCAAGTTCGATCCCGCCAAGGTGCCGCGCCTGCCCGAGCCGAAGCCGATGTTCGAGATCTTCGTCTATTCGACGCGCTTCGAGGGCGTGCACCTGCGCGGCGGCAAGGTCGCTCGCGGCGGGCTGCGCTGGTCGGACCGCCCCGAGGACTTCCGCACCGAGATCCTCGGCCTCGTGAAGGCGCAGATGGTCAAGAACACGGTGATCGTCCCGGTCGGCTCCAAGGGCGGCTTCGTGCTGAAGCGCGCGCCCTCGCCATCGGACCGCGAGGCGTTCATGAGCGAGGGGATCGCCTGCTACAAGAATTACCTGCGCGGCCTGCTCGATCTCACCGACAACCTCGTCGGCGGCAAGGTCGTGCCGCCGCCGCAGGTGAAGCGGCACGATGCCGACGACCCGTATCTGGTCGTCGCTGCCGACAAGGGCACCGCGACGTTCTCGGATCACGCCAATGCCGTCAGCCGTGAGTACGGCTACTGGCTCTCCGACGCATTCGCATCGGGCGGGTCGGTCGGCTACGACCACAAGGCGATGGGCATCACCGCGCGCGGCGCATGGGAAGCGGCGAAGCGGCATTTCCGCGAGTTCGGCGTCGACATCCAGACGACGGACTTCACCGTCGCCGGCATCGGCGACATGTCCGGCGACGTCTTCGGCAACGGCATGCTGCTGTCGCGGCACATCAAGCTCGTCGCCGCGTTCGACCACCGGCACATTTTTCTCGATCCGGTTCCCGACCCGGCGGCGAGCCACGCCGAACGCGAGCGCCTGTTCCGCCTGCCGCGCTCGACGTGGGCGGACTACGACGCTCGCCTCGTCTCCGCGGGGGGCGGAGTCCATCCGCGCACCGCCAAGTCGATCCCGATCACGGCCGAGGTCAAGGCCGCGCTCGCGATCGATGCCGACGCGCTGACGCCCGGCGAGCTCGTCAACGCCATCCTCAAGGCGCCGGTGGACCTGCTGTACAACGGGGGCATCGGGACCTACGTGAAGGCAGCGCGGGAGACGCACGCGGAAGTCGGCGACCGTGCAAACGACGCGGTTCGCGTGAACGGCCGCGAGTTGCGCTGCAAAGTCGTCGTCGAAGGCGGCAACCTCGGCTGCACGCAGCTCGGCCGCATCGAGTACGCGCGCGCCGGCGGTCGGATCTACACCGACGCGATCGACAACTCGGGCGGAGTGGACACCTCCGACCACGAGGTCAACATCAAGATCCTGTTCGGACTCGCCATCGCCGAGGGCCGGCTTACGGTGCAGGAGCGGGACACGCAGCTGGCCGCGATGACCGACGAAATCGCGACGCAGGTGTTGCGCGACAACTATTTCCAGACGCAGGTGCTGTCGGTCACCGCCCGGATCGCGCCGCAGCTGCTCGATGCGCAGCAACGTTTCATGCAGTTCCTGGAAAAGGCGGGCCGGCTGAACCGGGCGCTGGAATTCCTGCCCTCGGACGAAGAGATCGCAGAGCGGCGACGCGATGCCGTGGGCCTCACCCGTCCCGAGCAGTCGGTGCTCCTCGCGTACGCCAAGATGTGGATCAGCGACGAGCTGTTGGCGTCCATCCTGCCCGACGATCCGTGGGTCGTCACGACCCTCCTCCGCTATTTCCCGCACGCGCTGCGCGAACGCTACTCCGGCGAGATGACGAGCCATCCGTTGCGGCGGGAGATCGTCGCGACCTACGTCGCCAACAGCATGCTCAACCGCGTCGGCAGCACGTTCGTACACCGGCTGATGGAGACCACGGGCACCACGCCGCACGAGGTCGTGCGCGCGTTCCTGCTCACCCGCGAGACCTTCGGCTTCGTCCCGCTGTGGAAGAAGATCGAGGCGCTCGACAATCGCGTCGACGATGCCGTGCAGGCAGGGCTGCTGATCGATTCCAGCCGCCTGATCGACCGGGGCACGACGTGGTTCCTGCGTTCGCGCCGGTTGCAGGACGACATGGCGACGACGATCGCCCGGTTTGCACCCGGCGTCGAGGCGCTCGCGACCGCGCTGCCGAAGCTCCTCGACGACAGCGATCGCGCGAGCCTGGAGGCCGCCATCGCGCGCAGCACCGCGCAAGGCACGCCGCCGGAACTCGCGACGCGGGTGGTGGCGCTCGACACGCTCTATGCCGCGCTCGACATCGTCGAGGAAGCCGGCCAACCACGGCCGGCCGGTCGAAACGGCCGCCCGGATCTACTTCGAGCTCGCGACTTGCCTCGGCCTGCCGTGGCTGCGCGAGAGGATCGGCGTGCTGCCCGCAGATCATCATTGGCAGATGCTCGCGCGCGGCGCGATGCTCGACGACCTGTCGGGACTGCAACGGGCGATCACGCGCGATGTGCTGGGCGGCGGCGACGACGCGAGCGCGCCCCGGCTGGTCAATGCATGGCAAGCCGACAACCGCCGCGCGATCGAAAGGGTAGGACGGCTCCTTGCCGAACTCAGGGCCGCGCCGGCGCCCGATGCCGCGATGTTGTCGGTGGCGCTGCGGGAATTGCGCAATCTCGCGGCCCGCTAGCGCGACGGCAAGCCGCGCCACATGAAGGCGTGGCATTCCGGCGCGCTCGAGGCTTTCCCGGCGCGATGCGCTCGCGCGCCCTGCGCGTGGGTTGCCGCAGCTTATGCGCCATGGAAAAAGGAGCGTCAACGGAGTATAATTTCTGCCCGCAATCGGCAAATCCTGCCAAGGAGAAATTCATGATTCGTACCCTGTTCCGCTCTACCCTCGCCGTGGTGCTAACCGCGGCGGCGGCCATCGCAGCACCGGCCTACGCGCAGTCCGAGCAACAAAAACTGGTCGGCGCCGCCGAGACGACGTTCTCGAACTTCGTCCGCGACCCCGACATGACGTGGTTCCAGCAGAACATCGGCCGCGCCAAGGCCGTGCTGATCGCGCCGGAAATCGTCAAGGCGGGCTTCATCCTCGGCGGTTCGGGCGGCCGCGCCGTGCTGGTCGCGAAGGACGCCAAGTCCGGCAAGTGGGTCGGCCCGGCCTTCTACACGATGGCAACCGGCAGCGTCGGCTTCCAGGCCGGCGTGGCGGTCTCGGAGACGATCACGCTGGTGATGACCGACAAGGGCATGAACTCGCTGCTGGCGACTTCGTTCAAGATGGGCGGCGACGCCAGCGTCGCGGCCGGCCCGGTCGGAGCCGGCGCCAAATCGGATGTGGTGGCCGACCTCATCGCCTTCAGCCGTTCGAAGGGCGTGTACGGCGGCTTGAATCTGGATGGCACCGTCGTCAAGGCGTCCGACGACTGGAATGCCGCCTTCTTCGGCAAGAAGGTGCTGCCGCCCGACATCCTCGTCCGGATGAACGTCCAGGCGAAGGGTGCCGAAAAGCTGCTGGCCGACGTCACCAAGGCGGCCGGCGGGAAGTAAGACCACCGCGCTTGCTCGCCTCCGAATGGGGATCCGTCGCGGATCCCCATTTTTTTGCCCGCAATCCGGAGTTTCCAATGCCCTATGGCGGCCGAGCGTTCATGGCCGCATCCAGGCATTCACTTTCCGAACGACATCAGGGCCACGATGACCGGGCCCCAGGCCGTCAGCAGGATGTTCCCGATGGCGTAGGGCACGGTGTAGCCCAGCGCCGGGACGCTGCTCTGGGCCTCCTCCTGGACCGCGCGCAGCGCGGCGGTGATCGTCCCGGCCCCGGCGCAGGCGCCGAGGACGATGAGCGGGTTCATCTTCAGGACGTAGCGGCCGAAGAGGATCGCCCACGGTGTGCGGGAGCAGGGCCGCCACCAGACCGACCAAGACCAGGCTGATGCCCGTCGTCTGCAGCCCCGAGACGAAGCTCGGGCCCGCGCTCAGGCCGACCACGCCGATGAAGACGCACAGCCCGACGGTGTCGAAGATCCAGATCGCGGGCTCGGGGATCCGGCCGAAGAACGGGTACACCGACGCAGCCAGCCGAACACCAGCCCCATGATCAGGGCGCCTCCGCTGGCGGTGAGCGTGAGGGGGAGGCCTCCGACGGTGACCGAGAGCAGGCCGAGGAGGCCGCCGATCACGATGCCCGGTCCCGACGAAGATCATGTCCGTCGCCGTGGTCGGCGGTCGGCATACCCCAGGTCCTTCGCCGCCCGCTCGACCTCCGGCTTGGGGCCGATCAGGCGCAGCACGTCGCCCCGGTCGATGCGGGTCCAGGGAGCGATCGGGATCTCCTGCCCGGCCCGCGGTGAGCCTCCGCAGGAACACCCCGCGGGCGATCTCGAGCCGTGCCAGCTCCGCCAGGGTCTTCCCGACCAGGGACTCGGCGGGTGACCACCACGTCCAGGGTCTCGATCGGGATGTCGAGCAGGGCCTTGTCGTCCACCTCGGGGCCGATCTGGCCCCGCGCTCCACGTGGACCTCCTGCCGGGCGAGGACCGCGACCACGTCGTCCCGCGCGGATGACCGTGGCGGGTGTCGGGCTCGATGATCTCCCCTCCGCGCCGGATCCGCGACGATGAAGACCCGGGTGTCCTGGGGCAGGGCCTCGAGGTCAGCCACGGTCCTGTTCGACGCAGCTCCGGGTTGGTCACCCGATAGGCCCGGGCGTCGAAGTGGCGGGCGGCCGAGAAGACGCCGAGTTCCCGCCTCCGCGGAAGCCCGCGACCTCGGCCTGCCGCTTCGCGCCCCTCCTCCTTGAGGTTCACCCCCATCAGCCTCGGCCCGACCGTGGGGAGGAACCAGACCAGACCCGCCGTCCCGACGAGGTAGGTCACCGCGTAGGCGACCGGGATGTTGTTCACCAGCGCGAGCTTGTCGGCGTCGGAGAGCGAGAGGCGCTGGATCGCGTCCCCCGCGGTGCCGATCACCGTGGACTCCGAGAACGCCCCCGCCAGGAGGCCGGCGGCGGTACCGATGTCGTATCCGAGGATCTTCGCGAACACGAACGCGGTGAGCAGGCACGTGACGCACAGGACCACGGTGAGCGCCACCTGGGGCAGCGGCATCGCGCTTGCAGCGCCGCGGAAGAACTGCGGCCCGACCTTGTAGCCGGTGGTGAAGAGGAAGAGATCGAAGAAGACCGCCTTGACCACCGACGGGACCTGGATGTCGAGCTGCCCGATCAGGACCCCGGCCAGGAGGGTCCCGACGACCGTCCCGAGGCTGAAGCTGCCGATCTTGACGCGCCCGATGAGGAAGCCGATCGCCAGGGTCAGGAAGATCGCCAGTTCGGGATTGTTCCGCAATGCCTGTACGAAGAAGTCCATCTTTGTCTCACTCAGAGAATCCGTCTGCCTGCTGCAATACCTGCCGGATCGGCGCGCGCGGCCCTCGTCGCCCGATCGTTCAGGTCACGCCCGCGTCAACGCGTGACGAAGAGGATCCACGGCGTGCCGATCAGCAGGTACACCGCCATGAACGCGAGGGTGGTGAGGAGTCCGAGCTTGTAGAGCTCGCCCTGCTTGAGATAGCCGCTCGCCACGAAGATGATGTTCTGGCTTCCGCCCTGCGGGGTGATCACCGAGAAGTAGCTGCTCGCGAAAAGCAGCCCGGGGGCCATCAGCGGAGCCGGCACCCCGCCGCGAATGCCGACATCGAGGAAGACGGCGAGCAGCGCCAGCATCTGCGAGGTCTGGCTCACGAAGAAGTAGTGGAGGCCGACGTACAGGGCGATCAGGGTGACGTACAGGACCGGCCAGGACAGGCCGCCCAGGCGCGAGGCGAGGCGCTCGCCCACGTAGCCCATGAAGCCGAGCTCGTTCAGCTGCGCGCTCAGGGCGAAAAGGACCGCGAGCCAGAGGAAGGTCACCAGCGTGTCGCCCTGCTTGGAGATGTCGTCGAGCGTCAGCACGCCGGACACCAGCAGCACGCCGAACCCCATGAACGCGACGCCGGTCCCGTTGAGATGCAGCGCATTGCCGAACACCCAGCCGGCGACCATCACCACGAAGGTCACGGCCGTGATCCGCTCGTCTCGCGACATCGGTCCCATGCCGGCGAGATCCTTGCGTGCCGCGGCGGGGGCCTCGGGCGTCGCCCCGACGCCGGGCGAAAAGATCTTCGAAACGAGCAGGGGCAACATCCCGATCGCGATGAGCGTTGGCACCGAGGAGGCGAGGAGCCAGCTTGCGAAGCTGATCTCGAACCCGGCTTTCTGCGCGATCTGCACGCCGATCGGGTTGCAGGAGGTGGCCGTCAGCCAGAGGGCGGAGGAGACCGAGAGGCTTGCCATCGCGCAGAACATGAGGTAGCCGCCGAGGCGCCGCCCCTCGGGGCTGTCGGGCTCGGAGCCCGCGCCCTTGGCGATGGACAGCACGATCGGGAACAGCACGCCGCCGCGCGCCGTGTTGCTGGGGAACGCCGGCGCGATGGCCGCGTCGGTGAGCACGAGGCTGTAGGCGAGACCGAGCGGCGAGCCGCCGAAGCGGCTCACCATCAGGAGGCTGATCCGCCGGCCCAGCCCCGACTTCACCACGGCCTGCGCGACGATGAACGCGATCACCACCAGCAGCACGCTCGCATTGGCGAAGCCCGAGAAGGCCTGTGCCGGCGTGATCGTCCCGGTGAGGACGACGGTCGCGATGGCGACCATGGAGGCCGTCAGGAGCGGGAAGGAGCCGATGAGCACGCACGCGATGGCGGCGACGAAGACCGCGAACAGATGCCACGCTGGCGCCGTGAGGCCGGCCGGCATCGGGGCGAACCAGATGCCGATCGCGATCGCGAAGGGCGCCGCGCGTTTCAGGAGCAAACCGGGTGCGATCATGGCCTTGTGCCTCCTGCGGCGGGTTGGCCGGATCGAACACGGCCCTTGAGCCCGACGGCGCTCCCCTGAATCGAACCATCCTCCGCCTCGATCACGAAGCTGCCAGGAGAACTCATAGGATCCCGTCGCGCCGGCATACCGGCCCGTGCCGCCGAGAATCGTGCCCGCGATGCGGTTCTTCGCGGCGGTGCCCTCCCCCTTCAGCTCGCTGAACACCTGGTCGCCGTTCTCATCCGTCCAGACGCTTCGTCCCGACCAGGCCCGTTTCGCTGTCGACGAGCGCGATCACTTCCGAGCGGAATCCGACGCCGGGGCGCCCCGGCCCCGCCAGCAGCATCGTCCCGCCCAGGTCGATGATCGAGCCCCGGCGATCCGCGCCGAGGGGAATGGTCCGGCGACTGCCGGCGGCGTTCCAGGAACCCTCGAACTCCCGCCATTCGCCGGCCGTCGCCGCGAGCCTGGGCGGCTCCGGCGTCGGCCCACAACCGGCCAACGCGAGCGCGACGGCGCCGCGCCGGCGAAAGCAAGCCCAGAGCACTCGATCCGCGATGCGAAGGCGAAACGGTTTCATGACGCACGCACTTCCTTTCCCGAGGCCGGGCTCGCCATTGCAGCGCCACTGCCCGGACGAGGAATCCCCCGTCCGGTGCCACCAGGCCTAGTCCCTCCGATTACTGCGACAGCGTCATCGCGAAGTAGCCGAACACCGTGAGCAGCACGCCCGAGACTGCATAGGCCACCGGGAAGCCGATCCACGGCACGTTGCTCTTGATCTCCACCGCCGCCTCGCGGCACGGGCCGGAGTGGCTGCGCGCACCTGCAACGCCACCCATCAGCACCGCCGGGTTCATCTTGAACACGTGGTAGCCCAGATGCCCAGACGATGAACGGCGGGATCGAACAGGCGATGAAGCCCACCAGGAAGATCTTGACGCGCCAGCACACCGGTGAGCTGGGTGAGCAGCGCGTTGCCGGAGTTGATGCCGACGATGGCCACGAAGACGACGAGGCCCAGATCCTCCAGGATGTTGCGCGCCGCGTTTGGCGTGTTGCCGAAGAAGCGCAGCCGCGACACCAGCGAGGACACGATCACGCCCGAGACCAGCAGTCCGCCGGCATTGCCGAGCCCGACTGAGGCGCCGAACGCCGGAAACTGGATGGCGCCGATCAGGAAGCCCAGGATCATGCCGACCGACAGGGTCAGCAGGTCGGTCGCCGTGCTCGGCCGCACGACGCTGACCGAACAACGTCGCCGACCTTGGTCACCGCGTCCTTCAGGCCGACGACGGACAACATGTCCATGCGCTGCAGCTTGGTGTTGGTGCCGATCGGAATCGGCACGCCGCCGCGCTCGAGCTTGACGACCTGGATCTGGTCGGCAGTCCGGGAGTGCCCGGAGCTCCTCCTGCGTCAGCTTCAGCATGTCCTTGTTGGTGACCAGGATCTCAGCGCTGGTCCAGCGGAATGTTCGAGCGCCATGCGAGTCGGAGACCTCGGGACCGATCAGGCCCATCTTCTCGGTCATCTTCTCGCGGCGGCCGCCCAGCGCGATGATGTCGCCTAGCTGCAAGCGCAGCGTCGCCATCGGCGCTCCGAGCCGCTCCCCGTCGCGCACGACGTTGACCACGCGGTACTCGGGGTTGGCCTGCGGAACTGCGCAGACCGGTCTTGCCGGCCCAGTCGCTGTTCTCGAGCCGGTAGGCGCGCAGCGCCGGCCGGCCGTCCAGCCGGTCAGCGTCGGCATCGTCGACGTTGGCGACGCCGAACTTGCCTCATACTCCTTCGCGGCCTGCGCGGGCGTCGACGCCCCACCACTTGCGGCAGATACTTGGTGATGAGGATGATGCCCGACCGTGCCCCAGATATAGGTGATGCCGTAGGAGAGCGCGATCATCGAGCTGACCTGCTCCGGGGTCGTGCCCTCCGGCAGCTTGTACGACGCCCGGCGTTGACCGCCTCCTCGGCGGAGCCGATGGCCGCCGACATGGTCTGCGAGCCGGCCAGGATGCCGCCGGCCGCGCCGGCCGGCAGGTCCGAGCAGCTTGGACGCCGACGCACGACGAGCGCAAGGCCGACGACGGCAGCTCACGACGCCAGCATGGTGAACTTCAGCCCGTCGCCTGCCGAGGCTGTTGACGAACGAGGGGCCGACGCGCAGGCCCACGCCGTACATGAACAGGTAGTAGAACAGCGACTTGGTGAAGTTGTCGAGCTCCAGCTTGACGCCGTAGGCCGAGGCCCACACGCAATGCCGACAGCCGACGATGATGGCCGCCGCCACCATGCCGAGCCCATAGCCCTCGACCGTGAACTGCGGCCGAGCCAGCACGGCCAGGCCGACCGTGAGGAACAGCAGGATGAAGGGATTGCGCCTAGGAACTCAAAGAAGCCTGCCATGTGCATTCTCCTGTCCTTGTAGCTGCGAACGAGCCTTGGCCAGGCCTCCTTGGTCGCCGACTTGCGTGCCCGCGAGCACGTCGACGGCTTGATCAGCTTCAGGCCGCGCGCGGCGTTGTAGCCGTGGATCTCCTTCACGTCGAGCTTGCGCATGAAGCCGATCGTGTCGGCCGTCGATCACCTGCCCCGGCACCATGATCGGGAAGCCGGGCGGATAGGGAATGACGAAGTTGGCCGAGACCAGCTCCGGCCCGTTCTTCGAGCCGCTTGTCGATCTCGCGGGCTCGTCAGCGGCACGTACTCGCAGTCGGCCTCGTCATAGGCGCATGAAGAACGCGGTGCGCATGTCGCCCTCGCTGCGTCGCTTGCCCGGGTCCTCGCGGAAGGCGTCGTGGAAGCGGCTGAAGTTCGGCAGGTCGGGCACGTCCGTCCATCAGCGCCTTCACCCGCGCCTCGAACGCCGCCGCGCGCGTCTCGCCGCCGCTCGGCCAGGCGCGTCCTCGATCTCGCGCGCAGATCTCCAGCAGCACCTTGATCAGCAGCGCGACGTCGCTGCGCGTGTTGTTGATGTTGGTCTGCAGCAGCACGCTGTTGCGCGAGGTCTTGTTGATCTGGATGTTGAAGCGTTCGCGCCAGCATGCCCTTGAACTGCGTGCCGTCGAAGCCGGCGGTGCCGCAGACCAGCGTCATGCGCGTCGGATCGAGGTAGAACTCGTCCTCGCGCATGGCCTTCGACCGACGTCGACCCAGTTCGGTGCCCGGCGCGAGGAAGTCCTTGAAGCCGGAGGCGCGGTACTCGGCCGGGATCATGTCGTCGGCGCCGAGCACCCGGAAGTACTTCGAGATGAGCGGATGCGCGTTGACCGTCGCTGCGGATCGCAGCGCGATCGTCGATCGGCGTTCATGACCAGTCCGTAGCCTTCCAGCTCCATCTGGCGCCGCGCCACGTCGAGCGATGGCGATGATCTGCTGGTTGGGCGACGTCGAGGCGTGGATGAACACCGCCTCGTGGAACGGCCCTCGACGTGGTGGTTGTAGTCCTCGTCCCTCACCAGCACCATCGAGCCCTGGCGGAAGGCCGACATGGACTTGTGCGTCGAGTTGGTCTGGTAGACGCGCATGCCGCACCTTGCGCGGATCGGGCATGCAGCCGCGTGCTCGAGCAGCTGCGGATCCTTCGGGTCGAGGTCTTCGCCGAGCTCGGCGGCCTGCGCCTTGTAGGCCGCGAGCGGCCGCGGGGTCGCGCAGCCACTCCTCAAGCGCGGCGGCGGCGCCCATGGCCGGTGCGCGGGCGCAGGAACGGGCGACAGCGCGCGAAGCCGAACCAGGCCTCGTCCCACAGGAAGATCAGGTCCGGCTTGATCGCCAGGCACTCCTCCATCACCCGGCGCGGTGTTGTACATGTGGCCGTCGAAGGTGCAGTTGGTCAGGTCGACCACCTTGCACGCGGTCGAGCCGGCCCTCGGCCTTGCAGGTCGAGCAGCGCCTTCTTGATCGTGCGCAGCGGCACCGCGCCGTACATCGAGTACTGCGGTCAGCGGGAACGCCTCGACGTAGTAGGGCTGCGCCGCCGCCAGCACCATGCCCGTAGTGGTGCGACTTGTGGCAGTTGCGGTCGACGATCACGATGTCGCCCGGCTTGCGCACCGCCTGCACCACCATCTTGTTGGAGGTGGACGTGCCGTTGGTGCACGAAGAACACGCGGTCGGCGCCGAAGGCCCGCGCGACATTCTCCTGCGCCTTCTTGATGTTGCCGGTCGGCTCCAGCAGGCTGTCGAGGCCGCCGGTGGTGGCCGAGATCTCGGCGAGGAACAGGTTCAGGCCGTAGAACTCGCCCATGTCGCGGATCCAGTTCGACCGGAACACCGACTTGCCGCGCGCGATCGGCAGCGCGTGGAAGGTGCCGATCGGGCGCTGCGCGTACGTCTTCAGGTTGTCGAAGTACGGCGTGTCGTAGCGGTCGCCGACGCCTTCGAGGATGGAGAGGTGCATCTCCATCAGCTCCTCGACCTCGTAGAACACGCGCCGGATCATCGAGGCCGCGGGATCGCCGGCCAGCTTCTCCACGTGCCGGTCGGTCAGCAGGTAGATGTCGAGCTCGGGGCGGATGCGCTTGATCAGCTTGCGCCAGGGTTACGCCGACCTCGCGCGGCGCGAGGCTCGTGGTGTCCAGCTGCTGGTAGCGTGGCCAGGAAGTCGCGCAGCAGCGGCACGTCGTGCTGCGACGGCACCGGGATCCCGTCGTAGATCACCACCGCCTCGATCTTGCCGTTGAGGATGGTGCGCGATAAGCGCATCCTCCACGCTGCCCACCAGCACCGGCTCGTAGATCATCGGGTCCTCGACGCGCCGCAGGCGGCGGATCTCCTGGGCAATCTTCGCCCGGTTTGCCGGCCGGCGCCGCGCTGACGAACAACGTCTCAAAGTAGGGCCGGCGGCCGTCGCCGCCGTCCGAGCGCAGGCGGCAGCCGGTCCGGCACGGCGTCGGCGCCATCGTCGGCCGTCTCCCATTCGCCGCTGTCGTAGCGATAGCTGCCCGACAGCAGCGAGCCGCTCATCCGCCGCACCATCCGCGCGACGCCCAGCGCGTCGTTCGCGGCGATGCGTGTCTTCCAGCACTCTTCATCAGCCGCGGCCCGGGATAGGCGAAGAAGTCCTCAATGCGCACGCACCTCCGCCAGCGCCGCTTCCACCGCGGCCCGCCCTCGCGCGGCTTGCCGCCCTGCGCTCCGCCGCCCAGGTCTGCGCCTTGGCATTCAGCTCGCGCCAGCGGTCCAGACGAGCCGCGGAGCTCGAAAAGAAGTGATCCAGATGATTGACGCTGGGAGTTTGGCTTGTCATGACATTCCTTCCTTCTTGAGTTCCAGGCGTTGAAACCTGAGCGGTGTTGAATTCCGACAATCGCCAGTGTTGTGACGAGCGAAGCGAGCGGCGTTATCGGCTGCCCTCACTTCGCCTTTGCCGCCGCCGGCTTCGGCGCTGGCTCGACGGAGAGCGCAAGCGCTTCGGTGTAGGTCACTTCGACCTGGTCGCCCTTCTTGACGACCTTGAACTGATCGGGGTTCTGCACATTGAGCGTCACTTCGTTGCCGCGGGGACCCTTGAGCGTGATCGTGCTCATCTTGGGATCGACCGCGGTGACGTTGGCGAGCACTGTGACCTGCCGCGCACCAGCGACCGCCGGCCGCTCGCCGGGCTTCGCCTTCGCCGCTTCCTCGCGCACGACCGGGCCGGCGGCACCGGCGCTGGTTTTCTTGAGTTCGAGCGTGAGCGCCTCGGCGTAGCGCGCGACAACGAAGTCGCCGAGCTTGATCTGGTCGAAGTTCTTGACCTCGTCGCTGGCGACGATGTCGACAACGTTGCCCTTCGGCCCCTTCAGCGTCAGCGTGCGCGTCGCCTTGTCGATGCCCATGACCTGGGCGGAGATCTCCACCTTGCGGGCGAGAACCGCCTTGCCCGGCTCGCTCGCGAGGACTGCGCCCCCGGTTGCGTCGGGTTTCTGCGCGTTTGCAGTCGTGGCAAACGCCGCCGCGACCAGTGAGAGGGCAAGGGCCCGCTTCATCGTCATCAAAGATTTGTTCATCCAATTTCTCCAGTCAAGTGGAACTGTGTTTTCGGTCAGATTTCAGGATGCTGCTGTCTTGCCATCGCGATTACTTCAAGTCCGCCGCGCTGCACCACATCATCGAAATGGATTCGAGGTGGCTTGGTGGAGATCTCGATCGCGGACACCAATGTTCTGTAAGCATCCGAGGCGAGATGTTGATCCAGCGCCGCCTGCGATGCCCATTCCTCGACGAGCATGATGGCATTCGAGTCTTCGTAGTCCGCGTAGAGCCGACAATCCATGCAGCCCGGCGTCGCCCGGGTGTGGCCAAGCAGCGCGCCGACGGAGTGTACAACGTCCCTCCGCCGGGATCTTGGAACCACCACGCTGAGCGAGAAAACGATCATCGGACGAGAGGGTCGGGAACGCTGGCATCTCTCGCAAGGACCGGGCCAGACGCACGCCATGCGCGTCGCCACTCCAGGTCCGAGAAGAATCAATCGCTTGCATCGTCGAGCCCGTCAGTTTCGTCGACCGCTTCGCGCGCGGACTCCGAGATATCGGAGAATCTATGGAGCGCCGGGGCCGCGAGGACCGCGAGCGCGGCGATGCGTCCGCAGCGCGGCCGTCATCCACCGAGCGCGTTGATCGCGATCACGAGCCCGGTGCCCAGGCCGACCATCATGAACCCGACCTTCCAGCTGCCATAGCCCGCGTAACGGCCGAGCGCGAGCCCTCCGAAGAACAGCATCGCCAGCGCAACGGCGCGGGAGACGTTCTTCGCCATTGTGACATCCTCGATCAAAGCGAAGGGCAGCACGACGGGAAAGGTCGATGCGACGACGATCAGGAATATCGCCAGCGCGGCGAGCAGGTCATCCCGATTCAGCTTCGGTCGCGCAGGCAGGGAGGACAGCGCGACGATGCGCCCGCGGATCGCCTCGACCTCCGCCGTCGAAACGAGACCTGCAGCGTCCCGCGAGAAGGCACGCTCGACGAGCCTGCGCCCGGTCTCCGCGTCCGACGCCGCCTGTACGGAGCGGACGAGCGTGAGCCACCTGCCGCGATCGGTGACCGTGCGCACCAGATACATGACCGCGTCGACGAGGCCCCAGGCGAGGTTGCAGCCCAAAGCAGCAACGAACATCCCCCGTATTTGCTCGCGCCCGCCTTCCGCGACGGATACGGCGCCGACGAAAGTGAGCGCCATGAACAGGCCGAAGAGCAGTTCCGATACCCGGTCCACGGGACTGAGCACCGGCTCGCGGACCACTTCCGCGGGGCGGTTCCTTTCGCTCATCGCCATCCTCTCGCTTCCCCCGCCCCCAGCCCGACCGACAACTCGAAACCGGGCAACACGGCAGGGGATCGATGTCCTCAGGGCGCCACTTCCTTCCATCCGGCGCCGGGATCGAAGCTTGTCATCTTGGCGCCGATGGCGGCGGACTTCTTGCCGAGGTCCTTTTCGTAGACTCTGCCGTTGTGGCTGACGATGAACGTCATCACGCCGCTCTTGCCGTATTCGGCGGGGTAGGCAACCATCGCGAAGCCGGCGATCATGCGGCCGTTGATCACGTAGCTGTAGGCACCGCCCGGAGCCTTCTGGCCCTGGCGCGGCAGGATCCGGAAGTGATAGCCGCGGTACGGGTCACCCGCCTTGTGCCCCTTGAGGTAGGGGGCGCTTTCGGCGACCAGCGGCCCGAACGGGCTCGCCTCTTCGCCCTTTGCTGCGTCGGAGGGCCAATACAGCCCGTCGTGCTTGCCGGGGGCGCTGGCGAGCTTCTGCGCGTACTGGAGCACGCCGTCGCCGTCGCGATCGCGCGCCGCGTACGCGCGCTGCGCGTCGATGTAGGCACGCAGCACGTAGATAGCGTTGCGCTCGTTGCCGCCGATGCGGCGATTGACGAGCTCGTCCTCGCCTTCCTCGGTGGCGAAGCGCCAGCGATCCCCGCGCGCACGATGGGGATGGGCATCGGCCACGCCTCGTCGCCGATCAGCAGCACCCGGCGGTTCTGGGTGGGCTCCTGCAGCACGCGCAGCACCTGCATCGCCGCGAGGATCTTCGCCCGGGTTTCGCTCGACACCGCGCGATCGGAATTGACGACCAGGGCCTTGTGCGCTTCACCGAAGATCGCGACCATCGCCGCATCGCTGTCGGCCTTGAGCGCGGCCATGAGGGCGTCGACCGCCGCTTCCGGCGTGGCGAAGGTTTCCTGGGGGGCGGCGGCCGCAGCGAGCGGAACGGCCACCATCAGCGCCAGCGCAAGCCGGCGCAGGAATGACCAGAGTTGGGAGGTGTTCATCGTTGATGCCTTGCTATCGATTGAAGGGGATGGGTGCATGAGGCTGCTCCGGCGATCAACGACGACCGCCGCCACCGCCACCTCGCCCGCCGCCACCACCGCCACCGCCGCCACCGGCACGCGCACCACCGCCGCTCGACGTCGGACGCGCACTGGCACCGGACGAAGCACTGCGGCTCGAAGCGCCGCGGGAACTGTCCTTCTGCGCCTGTTGCCCCGAACCGTAGCCGCTGAGCGCATTGCCGCCCGAGGCGCCGCCGCCTCCGCTGCGGGTCGCCGCGCCGCTGGCCGACACGCTGCCCGCGGATTGGGCCCGACTCGCCGCGCCGCCCGCCGAAGCGCTGCCGGCGGCCTGGGCCCGACCCGCCCCGCCGCCCGCCGCCGCAGAAGCGCCTCCCGCCGCGCGCGCGTCGCCGGCGCGCGTCGAGGACGCGGTCTTGCCGACCGAGTTGCTGACCTGGCCGGGCTGCTTGTTGGACTTCCACGCGCTGCTGCCCCCTGCGGCCGCACCACTGCCGCGATTCACGTTGCCGGTGTTGATGTTGCCGGTGTTGATGTTGGTGTTGCGATTGACGTTGATGTTGGCGTTTCCGCCATAGTTCGCGCCGTAGTGGTTGCCGCTCCAGGCCGCGCCGATGGCGGCGCCCCAGATCACGCCCGCTGCCATCGCCGCGCCCGGCGCATACGGGTAGTAGTACGACGGGTAGGGCGTCGGGTAGTAACCCCAATAGGGCGCGCCATAAGCGACGACGGTCGTCGGGTTGTACTGCGGCACGTAGATCACCTGCGGGTCGGCCGGGACGACGGTGATCACCTCCTTCTCGACCACCACGACCTGCTTGCCGTCGGACTTGAGATTGCCGGCGGCTTGCGCCTTGCGGCGAAAGATCTGGATGGCCTCCAGCACCGCTCCCTGGTCGTCAACCACCGCTTCACCCAGCGCGCTCGTCCAGTCGAGATCGGCGCTCATCTTCTTCACCACGTCGGGATAATTCAGCAGCGACTTGACCGAGTCGTCCCACTTGTCGTCGACGGCAAGCTTGGGATCGGCCTTGCGCTTGTCGAGATAGCGATCCGCCTGCACCAGCTGCAGCGGATTGGTCGCGGCCGGCAGGATGATCGCGACCAGGTCGTCCGGATACAGCGCGATCGGTCCCACCAGCGTGGCGAGGTCCCCGGCGGGCGGCGGGGGCGCGGCACCCCCGGCAGCCGCGGGCGCCTGCGCGACGGCAGTCATCGCGAAGGCGACAAAGAAAAGCCCGGCCAGCCGTGCAAGCCAAGGCGAACCGCTGCGGCGATCCGCGGCTGCGAGATGATGAAAAATGTTCGTCATGCGTACTCCAGGTCCTGATTGCACGTTGCACATCCGGGCGACCAACCGTGATCGACCGGAACCTTCGATACTTCACTCGACAGTGTACCCGCGGCCCTCGTCAGAAAGTCTCCGGCACGTACTTGAACGGAAAATCCACAGCCTTGTAGCGGCCGATCTTGCGCTTGGGCAGGGTGACCTTCGCGGACTTGATGGCCTTGTGCGGAACATGCTTCAGCAGGTGGCTGATCACGTTCAGCCTCACCCGCTTCTTGTCCTCGGAACGGGCGACGAACCATGGCGCCCACGAGGTATCGGTGGCGGCGAACATCTCGTCGCGCGCCTTCGTGTAGTCGTCCCAGCGATCGTAGGACTTGACGTCCATCGGCGAGAGTTTCCACGTCTTGCGGCCATCGCCGATGCGCGCCTTGAGCCGCCGCGTCTGCTCCTCGGGGCTCACCTCCAGCCAGTACTTGAGCAGGATGATGCCGGAGCTGATCATCAGCTGCTCGAACTGCGGCACCATCTTCAGGAAGCCTCGCGCCTGCTCCTCGGTGCAGAAACCCATCACCCGTTCGACGCCCGCGCGGTTGTACCAGCTGCGGTCGAAGATCACTACCTCACCCGCCGCCGGCAGGTGCGGAAGATAGCGCTGCGCGTACATCTGGGATTTCTCGCGCTCCGTCGGCGCCGGGAGCGCAATCACGCGAAACACCCGCGGGCTTACGCGTTCGGTGATCGCCTTGATGGTGCCACCCTTGCCGGCGCCGTCGCGGCCCTCGAAGACGATGCAGACCTTGAGGCCCTTTTGCACCACCCACTCCTGCAACTGCACCAGCTCGGCATGCAGCTTCTTGAGCTCGCGATCGTAGCCCTTGGCGGATAGCTTCTTGACCGGTGCCGAGCGCGCCGCCCGCGCGCCCCGACCGTCGCCGCGCCTGCGTCGTCCTTCCGTGCCTTGCCCTCGGACTCGCTCTTTCGCTTTCGCGTTCTTCTTGCCATCGCTCATCTCCATCGAGTCATAGTTCCTGATCGTACATCGGTCATCGCGACAGGGCGGACGCCCGAGGACGCGTTGGCTGCGGTCATGGCACTCATTTCGCCGCCACCGGCTCGATCGCCGGCAGGTCGAAACCTCCGCCCAGCGCGAGGTGCAGGTTGACGCGCTGCGCCAGCCGCTCGGTCTGCACGCGCAGCAGCGACATGCGCGCCGAATACAGCGCCAACTGGCTCTGCTCGACGGCACGCAGATCGACGCTGCCCACGCGATACTGGATCTGCACCAACTCCAGCGCCCGCGCGCTGTCGCGGACCGTCGCCTCGAGTATGGCCTCGCGCTCGCGCAGCGCAATCTCCGCCGCCAGCGCGTTTTCGACCTCGCCGAACGCCCGCTGCCCGGTGCGCGCGTAGTCGGCGACCGCCTGCTTCTCCTCCGCCGTGCGGATCTCGACCTGCGCCCGCAGCGCGCCGCCCTGATACAGCGGCGCGATCAGGTTGCCGCCGAAGCTCCAGATCGGGTTGCTGCTGTCCTTGAGCACGATCAGGTCGCTCGACACGCTGCTCCCCCCCGCCGTCAGGCTGATCCGAGGAAGCTGCGCCGCGCGCGCTTCGCCGATTCGGTCGAAGGCCGCGGCGACGCGGCGTTCGGCGGCGATCACGTCCGGGCGCCGCTCGAGCAGCTGCGACGGCATCCCGACCGGCACCGGCGGGGGCATCGGCGACAGCTGGCTGGCGACGGCGATCTCCGCCGCCGGATAGCGGCCGACGAGCAGCTCCAGCGCGCGCAACGCCTGCTCGCGCGCCAGCTCGATCTGCCGCAGGCGATCGCGGGCAGTGCCGACATTGGCGCGCGCTTCGGCGACCGCCTGCTCGTTGCCGTTGCCGATCCGCAGTCGATCCTGCGCGACGCGCAGCAACGCCTCGGCCGCACGCACGGCATCCTGCGCAATCGCCCGCTGCAGGCCGGCCTCGATCGCCACGAACCAGCCCTTGGCCACCAGCGCCGCCAGCGACTGGCGTGCATACGCGTAGTCAGCCGCGACCGCCGCGGATTGCGCCTCAGCTGCCGCACTTCCGTAGCGCAGGCGGCCCCAGACATCGAGTTCCAGCGACGCGTTCAGCCAGATGCCGTCCAGCCCCCCGCTGCCGCCGGACTTGCCGCCGCCCATGGCCGCCACGCCGACCGACGGGAGCAACGAGCGCGCTCGGCCACTTTCACGTACCCGGCGGCCTGCTCGACCCGCGCCGCCGCCACCTGCAGGTCGGCGTTGTAGACCAGCGCTTCGTCGACCAGCGCCGACAGCGCGGGATCGTTGAACGACGCCAGCCAGCGGTCGGCCACCGGCGCCGCCACGCCGCCGTTGGCCTTCCATGCCGCCGGCACGGTCGTGTGCGGCAATGCGCGCTGTTGCAGTTCGCTGGCCGGCGGCGGCGGATTCAGCGCGCAGCCCGCCAGCGCGGCCGCGAGCGCCACCGCCAGCAGCCTCGATTGATGAGGATGGCGCGCATCAGTGCAGCTTCAGAACGAGGAAATCGGTGATGGTGCCAATGCGCAGGATCACCATGCGCAGGATGTGGATCGCCGCCGCGTGCTCGGTGTAGATCGCGCCATGACCCTCCGCCCCGGCAGGAAGGAACAACTCGCGGTCGCGCTCGTCGACGACGCAACTTGACCGGGAATCGGCCCGGGACCTGCGGATAGGCCCCCGTCTGCGGCAGCGTGCCCGACTGCGCCACCTGGCCCTGACCCTGCGCCCAGACGATCGAATCGACGCTCGCCTTGATGACCCGCCCGGGGTAGGTCTTGAGCGTGAATTCCGCCATGTTGCCGGGCTCGACCAGCGTCAATTCGTTCTGCGCATAGAGCGCGATGACCTGATAGGTTTCCTCGACGAAGCTCATCGCCGGCGCCAGCGGCATCGCGACCGTGTACGAGCCCGGCCGCAACTGGACGTTGATCGCGTAGCCGCTGGTCGGCGCGTAGACCGCCGTCTGGTCGAGGTTCCACTGCGCGTTGGCAAGATCGGCACGGCTCTGATCGAGCTTGCGCCTTGGCGGTGGCGAGTTGCGCCCGCGCCGCCGCGACCGATGCCTGCTCGCCGTTGACCTGCCCTGACAGCTTCTGCGTGACCTGCGCCTCGTTGGCAGTCGCCGTCGCGATCTGGCCTTCAAGCTCGGTCACGTTGGCTTCGGCCTGTTCGAGCGCGAACTTGTCGCCGGCGCCCGTGGCCACCAACTCCCTGTTCTGCCGGACCCGCAGCCGTGCGAGTTCCAGTCGCGGCTGCAACGCAGCCGACCTGGCCGCTGGCGGACTTCAACTGTTCCTGCAGCTGCCGCGCACCGGCAGAAGCATCCACCAGGCCCGCGCCGGCCTGCGCAAGCTTCGCCTCGTCGGCCGCAAGCTTCGCCTTGGCGACGTTGAGGTCGTTCTGGTACGGCGTCGGGTCGATGCGGAACAGCACCTCGCCCTTCTTGACCAGCCGATTGGGTTCGACCGGCACTTCGATCACCCGCCCCCGCACCTGCGGGATCACCTGCACCACGTACTTGATCACCCGCACGTCGGCCGACGACGGGCGCGACCACGTTGAGCGTCAGGATCAGCGCGGTCAGACGCGACGATCGGGATGATGACGACGGTGACCTGCGACGTGGTGTTCCACGGCAGCCACTTGAACTTGATGAAGATCAGCCAGACGAAGAACGGCATAGATTCCTAGGAGGATGGCTTCCATCAGGCGGCTCCCTGCCTTGCCGCGGCGCCGTGTGCGCCGGATGGTCCGGTCGGCGCCGCCTGCGCCGAGGCGATGCTCCTGCGCAGCGCCTTCAGCTCGGCGGTCAGCGCGCCCTTGGCGTCCATCGCATCGAGTTCCTCGCGCAGGTGCGCAAGCTCATGCTCGAGCAGCTTCCCGCCTGCGCCTTCTCGCCCATCTCGTGGAAGTAGTCCTCGTGCTTTTCGGTGCCATAGGCCATCTTGTAGCCGACCGGCTTGACGTACGCCCACAGCCAGGCAATCGGCCACAGCATGCCGCCGAACACCAGCGACAGCAGGCACAGCACCTGGATGGCGTCCCGTTGCGGATGGTGGCGCTTGTGCGCGATCTTCTCCGGCAGGATGTGCACCAGCCAGAACAGCACGATGCCGCCGATCGGAACGAAAACGATGATGAACCACGCCAGGTAGAACGCCGCCGTGTCCATCATCTCGTGCGGGAGGAACGACGCGTGTGCGCCTGAAGAAAAAGCCAGTGCCGCCACGGCGAGCGCCGCCGCCCCGGCAACGGCGCCCGGCTCGCGAAACACCCCGGGATGCCCGCGCCCGCCGGCGTGCTCGCCGGCGACGTCTGCGATCAGGGACTTGCTGCCCTTGACGACGGGACGCGAAATTTCCAATCGCCATGCCGATACTCCCTTGAGGCGTGTTCGTGAATGCGCCGCGGAGGGCGCGCGATCATCAGTTATTCGGTCGATCGGGATCATCCGCGGGGATCGGCGGCCTCCCGCGATACCCCCGCGCGGCCCGGACCCAAACCGGATCGGCCACCTCCGCGGAGTGTACCGCAAGGACTGGGCCAGCCCCGGCAGATGCGCGGCGCAGCACAGGCCGCGAGGAGAAACAACTGGTTAGCGGCTTCGACGGGAGACGTCGGGCGCGCCGCCATCGGACACCGCTCCGAAATATCGGGGAAACTACGGCGCTGGCGTGTGGGGGAGCCACCTACCGCCCGATCATTGACCGTCGTGAACGGGCGGGGCATAGTCGCGACCATGCAGGCCGCCACGATTGCGGTGAACGATGGACCCCGTACTTCCTGACATCGACGTCGCGTTGCGCGACGGGCGCGTGGTGCATATCCGCGCGGTCCATCCGACCGACGAAGCGGAACTCGTGCAGGCCTTCGGCCGGATGAGCGCCGACGCCCGCTACATGCGCTTCATGCACTCGGTTCGCGAGCCCAATCTGGCGCGACTGCGCAAGGTGCTCGCCTCGTTTCCCGACAGCGGGATCGGGATCGTGGCGACGATTCCGGCGGACGACGGAATCGACATCGTGGGAAGCGCGATCGTCGTGCTCGGGAACGACCGGGCGATCGGCGAGTTCGCCATCAACGTCGCCGCTGAATACGGTGCGGCGGGCCTCGGCGGCACCCTCATGACCGCGCTCATCGCCGCAGCGAAACGACGCGGTCTCACCGAGATGGACGGCTTCGTGCTGGCCGAGAACGCGCCGATGCTGCGGCTTGCCACCCGCCTCGGGTTCACGATTTCGCCCGACCCCGAAGACCGCACGGTTCGCGTCTGCCGCCTGCGTCTTGACGGATCCTGATCAGGATGCCGCCGGCGGCGTCCCGTCGCCCGCTTTCTGCATTGCCTGGTAGCGTTCGATTGCCGCGCGCGCGTTGAACAGCATCCGCTCGCGGCCGAGTCGCAGGTCCAGTCCGGCATGTCGCGCCGTCTCAAGAACGCCGGGATTCAACCCCACCAGCCACACCTCGGTTCCGCCTTCGGTCGCGCGCTGCTCGCGCTCCATCAGCGTCTGCAGTGCCGAGTACTCGATATCGGGCACCCGGCTCATGTCCACCGCCAGCACGCGCGGCTGGTGCTGCGCGACCAGCGCGCGAATCTGATCCGACACGTACTGCGCATTGACGAAGAACAGGCGTCCCTCCGGCCGCACGATCAGCAGGCCGTCGAAGGTTTCGTCGTCCGGGTGCTCGGGCGAAAGGGGACGCAGCACGTCGGCGCCGCGCTTCCTGCCGATGACCGACACCCGCGGGTGCGCGGTCTGGCTGGCGAGGCCGATCATCGACACGATGATCGCCACCACGATGCCCTTCAGCGTGCCGAACACCAGCACGCCGGCACAGGCGATCAGCGCCCAGCGGAACTCCATCGTGCGCACGCTGCGGATGGCGCGGAACTCCGCCGGCTGGATCAACCCGACCGAGTAGACGATGACGACGGCCGCCAGCGTCGCGTGCGGCAGCAGCCCCAGTATCGGCGCCAGCAGCAGCATCGTGGCCAGCGCAGTGCCCGCGGTCACCAGCGATGCCTTCTGCGACTGCCCGCCCGCCGAGCGCACCACCGCCGTCTGCGACGTGCCACCGCCGGCCGGCATGGCGCCGAAAAGTGCGCCTCCAAGGTTGGCAGCTCCGGTGGCGACCAACTCGCGGTTGGCATCGATCGGCGGATCGTCCGGCTTGGCGAAGGCGCGCCCCGCCGCGATCGTCTCAGTAAAGCTCATCAGCGCGATACCGAGCGCACCCGGCACCAGCTGCTCGATCAGCGCCAGATCCGGCAGTGTCAACGACGGAAATCCCTGCGGAATCAGGCCGACCGTCGAGACCCCCAGGGCCTTCAGGCCGAAGAACCACGACGCGGCGATGGCGCCTCCTACGGCGACCAGCGGGGCCGGCGAGTGCGGCCACAGCCGCTCCATGCCGACGAGTATCGCGAACGTCGCCAGGGCCACCGCCAGCGTCAGCAGCGAGGTGTCGGGAACGTGGTGGACGACGCTGAGGACATCGGCAAGGAAATTCTGTTTGGTGATGTGGATGCCCAGGAGCTTGGGCACCTGGTCGAGCACGATCACGAGGCCGATCCCCGCCTTGAAGCCCGTCAGGACCGGCGTGGAGATGAAGTTCGCGACAAAACCCAGTTTCATCAACCGCGCCAGGAGCAGCATCGCACCGACCAGCGCGGTGAGCGTGGCCGTCGCGGTGACGAGTTGCGCCGGGTCGCCGTTCGGCACCGCCAGCCCGAGCTGCGTGCCGGCCAGGATCGCCAGCGTGGTCGTGGAACTGACGCTCAACACGCGCGAAGTACCGAGCAGCGCGTAGATCACCATCGGGACGAAGGCCGTATAGAGACCGACGGCGACCGGCAGGCCCGCGACCGTCGCATAGGCCATCGCCTTGGGAAGAACGACCGCGGCGGCCGTGAGGCCGGCGACGATGTCGAAACGAAGTGCGGCGGTTCCGGACGGAGTTGCGTCGGTGATTGCTGGATGCTGCGTCATGCTGCCCTCTCCCGGTTGATGGCCGACTTTACTACCAACCCCGTTCCCAGGCGGGCAGTCCCGCGGACCCTGGTTCCTTCACCTGCCGTCCCGGCTTCCGCTTCGCCCATCCTCCGCGTATAGGCTGGAAGACGGAATGTGCGGGGAAGCTCACTCCGCAGCTTCCCCGATCGCCGTCCCCTGCGTCCGGAACGATTGGCGCCGCCGGAATCTATCGCTATCCGATCTCGCGCTCTGTGCAGCGAGCCTGGCCGCCTCGACGTAGGGCATGGGGTTCCTGCTCGTCGCGATCTCGAGCCGCTTGGTCTCGCCGTTCACCCGTACGCTGTGCTTGCCCAGGTTGTAGAGAAGGTACATGGCGTAGAGGTTGTCGTAGTCCTCGTAGCGTCCCTGCTCCTTGCGAAAGTCGCGGGACAGGACGGAGGGAAACCGGTTGGGCAGGTCCTTGAAGGCCACCTTCTCCTTTTCGTGCGGATCCACATAGGTCGAACTCTCGTACTTCCTGTACAGCACCACGTCCAGTCCGTACCCTCGCGCGTTCCACTCCTTCGCGAGTTTCATCGCCATCTCGGTGGGAATGTTGGCGTTCGCCGCCGCCGCCACCCTTGTGAGCGCCGGCAGGAGCTTGGCGCTCGCGACCTCGAGGTCCTTGTAACCGGCGCCGATACTTGAACCCCGCACCGATGGTCTTGGCGCAGTTGAAGCGAAGGTAGTCGTACTTGATCTCGTTGTCGTGGTATTCGGTCTTCCGGGCCCGGTGGTGATAGTCGTCGTTGATGCGCTTGAAGAAGGCAACCAGCGCGTCCTTCTCGCTGGCCGGCACGCCGTAGACGCGCACGCCGACGACCGATCGCTTGTAGATCTCGCCGAAGTCCAGGCCGAACGAGGCCGTGTCGGCGAGAGTCGAGGTCGTCCCGAACAGATACTCCTGCTTCGGGATCGCCGCCATGAGATCGTCGGTGTAGAAGCCCTTCTCATGCCTGGGCGCCCGGTCGGCGTAGAAGTTGGCCGAGTAGACGAGGTCGTCGCCCGGTGCCTGGTCGCGGATGGCCAGGGCCAGGTGGCCCGCCGAGCCGCCCTTGGACGTGCCGAAGCTGATCAGCAACTCCAGGTCGTACGGGTCCTGCCGCAGGACGCCCGCGATCTCGTCGATGTTGGCCGGCTCCGGGCCGCCTTTGCTGCCGAAGTCGGCGGCCCGCGCACCCGCGGCGAACAGGAGCACCGTCACTGCACACCACACCGTGGTCCTCATCCTGCTTGCTCCGTTGTTGATGTGCGAAAGGATGTAACTTACCCTGCTGATCCGGCACGAAGAAAACTGAACTTTCGCCCCCATGCTCATACCCTTCCAATGGATCGGCCCCGTCGCTGCGGCCTCGATCTTCACCGTCATGTTCGCGCTGGGGCTCATCCTCGGACGCGAGCAGATCGCCGCCGCGCTGCAACGTCGGGTGGTGCTCGCCGCGGTGATCTTCGCGGTGCTGGTTCCGGTTCCGGCGCTCGCGGTGCTGGCGGTAAAGTTGTTCTCGCTCAAGGGGCCGGTCGCCGCGGGCATCGTGCTGATGGCGATCTCCCCCGGTGCGCCGGCGGCGTTGCGGCGCGCGCTCGATGCCGGCGGGCACCGCGAGTTCGCGCCCGCGCTGCACCTGGCGATCGTGCTGCTCGCCGTCGTCACCGTGCCGGCGACGGTGCTGATCCTCGACTGGATCTTCGCCGCCGATTTCGCCGTGACGCCGCTGCATATCGCGAAGCAGGTGTTCTTCGCGCAGCTCCTTCCCATCACGCTCGGCGCGTCGCTTCGCGCCTGGCGCCCCGCGGTCGCGGCAAGGATCGAGCCGGCCATCGCGCGCACGGGCAACCTGCTGTTGCTCGCGGTCTTCCTTCTGGCGCTGCTCAATCTGCCGGCGATCATCGGCGCAACCGGGTGGGTGCCGCCCGTCGCCGGCGTGGCGATGACGCTCTGCGCGCTGCTGGTCGGCCAGGCGTTCGCGGGCCGCGATTCCGCCGTACGCCCTGCCGCTGCGCTGGCCGCGGCGATGCGCAACCCGGGGCTCGCGATCGTCATCGCCACGGTGAACAACACCCCGCCCGGCGTGACGGCCGCGATCATCGGCTACACCTTTGGCATGGCGCTCGTCGTCATCGCGTACCTGCAATGGCGAAAGCGAAGGCAATGAGGCGTGGCGCAATGACTACGGACGGTCCGAACCAGGTCTCTGCACGCCGAGCTTCTTCATTCGCGACTCGAGCGTGGTGGGTTTCATGCCAGCACCTCTGCAGCGCCGCCGGGACCGCGAACGCGCCATCCCGCCCGTTCCAGCGTCTGCACGATGTGTGCACGTTGCGCATCCTCGAGCGTTTTGGTGGGCCCGTTCGCCGGTGTCGGCAGCGGCAAGCGCCCAAGAGCGATGTGCAGCGTCGGGCCGCGCGCGAGGATCATCGCGCGCTCGATCACGTTGCGCAGTTCGCGGATATTGCCCGGCCACGGATACGACTGGAGCGCCGCCATCGAGTCGTCCGCGATGCGCTGGATAGGCTTGCCCATGGCCTCGATGAATTCCCTGACGAACTCCCAGGCCAGAAGCGGAATGTCCGTGCGGCGCTCGCGCAGTGGCGGCAGGACGATGGGAAAAACATTGAGGCGGTAGAAAAGGTCTTCCCGGAACCTGCCCTCCCCGACTGCGCGGGCGAGGTCGCGGTTGGTCGCGACAATCACGCGCACGTCGACCCTGGTCGTCTTCCCGCTGCCCAGCCGCTCGAAACTGCCGTCCTGGAGCACGCGCAGCAGCTTCGACTGCAACTCGAGGGGCAGCTCGCCCACTTCGTCGAGGAAAATCGTCGAGCCATCGGCGATCTCGAAACGACCGCTTTGCCGCGCGAGCGCGCCGGTGTAGGCGCCCTTTTCGCGCCCGAACAGCTCGGCCTCGATCAGCGACGCCGGCAACGCAGCGCAGCTGATTTTCACCATGTGCCGGTCCTTCCGGGCGCTCCTGGCGTGGATCAAATCGGCCAGAACCTCCTTGCCGGTGCCGGTCTCGCCGAACAACAGCACGGTGGAATTGGTCGGCGCGACCTGAGCGATCTCGTCGAGGACCGCATTGAAGACCGGCGAATGGCTCGTCAGCACGCTCCGCCGCGACTGGCGAACGGTCCGCTGCAGGTAGGCGTTTTCGGTCTCAAGGCGTTCCTTCAGCCGACTGATTTCGGCATGGGCGGCCCTGAGCTCCATTTCACGACGGCTTCGCACAACCCACTGCGCAAACACGCTGCCGACCATCGCGAGCCGCGCGATCACATCGGCTGGCCAGCTTCGCATGGGGCGGGCGGCGGCGAACGTGAGCACACCGACTACCTGGCCAGCGATACGCAGCGGGACGGCGAGGTTGGAACGCACCTGGAACCGACGGCAGAATTCCGCCTCCGCCACAGCCTCCTTGGGAAGGTCCTCGGGTATCGAAGCCATAACGACGGGCCGCCCGGCCGCCAACTCGCCGAGATACCAGGGGAGGTGCGGGGCCGGCCCGCGCTGCACGCGCTCGAAGCCCCCGTGGGCCGACGAACAAATCACGGTGAAATGCTTGCCATCGGCGTCGAGTTCGGCCAAGGTGCTGCGATCGAAGCCAAGGAAGGCGACCAGGCGTTCCAGAGCGCCCTCGACTTCGTCGAGCATGCTGGCGGCCGACACATTGCCCAGTTCGAGGAACACGTCGGCGAGCAGTCGCTCGAACGCCAGGCGCTCGGCGAGCGAGTCTGCGATGGCGTCCGGTGCGCTCACCTGGGCCGCACCGGGATCCGCGGCGCTCACTGGAGTTCTCCCGCGTGCGGGAGACCGGCCGCGACGGGCGCTGACCCCACCGCGATGTGGGGTTGTGCAACGGTGTTGCAGGTCATGGCGCTTCGTTCAATTGCGATTACCCTCAAGGTGTATTCCATAGCCAGATCGCCATGGACCCATCGACTTGACCCCGGCAGGACCGCCGATCCCCGGCGACGTGGCCCGTCGGGTCAGCAATCTAACAGATCTGACGTCGCCAGAGCGCTGCCATGCTCGTCGAGGCCGGATGGCGCGGCCAATGCGAGCGCTGGATACTCAAACAAACAGGCATCGGGATTTCGTCCCCCGCGAACTGATCGCAGCCCGCGTTCGTGCCGGCTTGACCCAATCAAAGCTTGCGCAGCGGAACACTAGCTGGAACCGCGAACCGTTTTCTGCAGGAACGGCGTCAGCACATCCATCGGCAGAGGAAACACGATGGTGGTGTTCTTGTCCGCACCGATCACCGTCAGAGTTTCCAGATAGCGCAACTGGATGGCTTGCGGCTCCTGCGCCAGCACCTTGGCGGCCTGGTACAGCTTTTCCGAAGCCTGCAACTCGCCCTCGGCGTGGATCACCTTGGCGCGCCGCTCGCGTTCCGCCTCCGCCTGCCGCGCAATGGCCCGGATCATGGATTCGGTCAGGTCGACCTGTTTCATCTCGACGTTGGAAACCTTGATTCCCCACGAATTGGTTTGCGCATCCAGCGCCTGCTGGATGTCGAGATTCAGCTTCTCACGTCCCGCCAGCATGTCGTCGAGCTCGTGCTTGCCCAGGACCGATCGCAACGTCGTCTGCGCCAACTGGCTCGTCGCATTGACATAATTTTCGACCTGGATGATCGCCTTCTCCGCGTCGATGACGCGAAGATAGACGACGGCGCTGACCTTCACCGACACGTTATCGCGCGAGATCACGTCCTGGGTCGGCACCTCGAACACCACGGTGCGCAAGTCGACCTTCACCAGTCTGCTGGATCCCGGGAACGAGGATCACGAGTCCCGGCCCCTTGACTTTCCAGAAGCGCCCGAGTGTGAAGACCACGCCGCGCTCGTACTCGCGCAGAATCCGAATTGCCGAGGCGACCAGTATGACCAGCAAGACAACCACGCCCACCCAGACAAAGGCCCAAATCATGATTCGCTTCCTTTCGTTTCGGTCGCTTGCGGTTCCACGACCAGTGTGAGGCCATCGATGCCGGTCACGCGTACCCGCTGACCCTGCGTCAACGGGAGGGCGCTGCGCACCTGCCAGATTTCGCCATGGATCCTTGCCCAGCCTTCGCCCGTGCAATCCGCGAGCATTTCGCCGGGACCGCCGAGCAGCGTTCCCAAACCACTTACCAACGGGCGACCGCGGGCCTGCACCCCCATTCGCACGATCAGGAATACAAACAGGGTACTGATGACGGCGAGCACAACGATCAACGGGGTCGGGATGCCATAGCCCGGAACGTCAGTGTCGACGAGAACGACGGCGCCGATCACGAAGGCGAGAACACCACCGACGCCGAGGGCGCCGGAACTGGGCACGAAGACCTCGGCCACGAGAAAGGCCATGCCAAGGACGATGAGCCCCAGCCCGGTATAACTGACGGGGATCATCTGGAACGCAAACAGCGCCAACAGCAAGCTTATGCCGCCGACCACGCCCGGCAGCACGTACCCGGGGTTGGAAAATTCGAACAGCAGGCCATAGATCCCGAGCATCATCAATATGAGAGCAAGACTTGGCGACGCGATCACTGACAGCAGTCGTGTGCGCCAGTCGGGATCGACGGCGATGAGTTCGGCGCCCGCAGTATCCAGCGTCACCGTCGTCCCGTTCACGGCAACGCGCAATCCATGCACCTGGTCCAGCAGGTTGCGCACATCCTGGGCCACGTAGTCGACGACTCGAAGCTCGAGTGCTTCGCTGGCGGTGAGACTGACCGCCTCGCGAACCGCCTTTTCACCCCATTCGGCATTGCGCCCGCGCAGCTGGGCGAGACTGCGAATGTACGCAGCCGCGTCGTGGATCTGCTTGTCGGTGAGCGTGCTGGAATGCGCTTTGGGCGCGGGCTTCTCTTCGCCGGGCTCCGCGTCCTTGCGAGCCGTCGCCGGCGGCGCGACGGGTTCGCTCCCCGCCCCGCCGATACCGATCTGCACGGGCGTTGCGGCGCCCAGGTTGGTGCCCGGCGCCATCGCGGCGATATGGCTTGCGTACAGGATGTACGTGCCGGCGCTGGCCGCCCGCGCCCCGCTCGGGAACACGAACGTCGCCACCGGGATCGGGGAGGCGAGGATTTCCTTGATGATGTCACGCATCGCCGTGTCCAGGCCGCCGGGCGTGTCGGTCTTAAGCACGACCAGCCTCGCAGCGTCTTCGACTGAGCGCTTCAAGCCCTGCGCGAAGTAGGCTGCGGAGGCAGGCGTAATCGGCCCGTCGATGGTCAGCACCGTGACCGGCGGCGGACTTGCCGCCGCAAGCAGCGGCAACAGCAGGAGAAGCAACAAGCGCATGGGTGGGGCCCCAACCGGCCGGGAATTGCTACCGGCGCCAAGCAAACGGACCGGCAGCGTCGCCAACCTCCGCAACCGGTGTCGCACGAGGCGGCCGACGTCGACTGCCAGTGTCCGACCATTGTGCGCCCAATTTTTCACCGCATGGTCACCTGCGGCAAAGGCTCTTCCTGCACGGCGAGGCTGCCCCGGAATCCCGGACGCCGGGCTGGGTGATGAAACGCCGACTCGCGTTCTCCGCGTTGCGGCTTCGCAGCACAGGCACGACTCGACCTGTCGTGCTCGCGCGATCAATCCTTGAACGCGGGCGCGCGTCGCTCCATGCCGGCCCGGCCGGCTTCGGCGAGATCGGCAGAGAGCAGCATCGCCGCGTTCCAGGTCGCCACGTAGTTGAGCCCGTCGGCGACCGAATGATCGCGTGCGTAGTTGAGCATCTCCTTGCAGCCGCGCACCGACAGCGGCGACTTGCCCGCAATCGACCGGGCGATCTCCCGCACGCCCTGCCGCAGCGCCTCGGGCGTTTCGTAGCAGCGATTGACCAGGCGGATTTGCTGCGCCTCGTTGCCGTCGACCTTGCGTCCCGTGTAGGCCAGCTCCCGCGCCATGCCTTCGCCGACCAGCCGCGGCAACCGCTGCAGCGTGCCGAGATCGGCGGTCATGCCGACGTCGATCTCCTTGACCGTGAAGTAGGCGTCGGCCGAGCAGTAGCGGATGTCGCAGGCGGCGACCAGATCGACCCCGCCACCGATGCAGGCCCCCTGGATGGCCGCGAGCACGGGCTTGCGACAGCGCTCGATCGAGGTCAGGCTCTCCTGCAGGTCGAGCACGAGGCGACGGAGCTTTTCGCGACTGCGGCCCTCGCACTCGTCGCGGATCCTGTCGCCGATCCCGGCGAGCAGCGCGAGGTCGATTCCGGCGGTGAAGAACTTGCCGTTGCCGGTGATGATCCCGACCCGCGCGGCCGGCGTCCCATCCAGCCATTCCATCGCCTGCCGGATCTCCTGCCACATCGGCAGTGTGAGGGCGTTGGCCTTGTCCGGACGATTGAGCGCGATGGTGGCGATGCCATCGGCCAGCGTGACTTCGAGCGTCGTATATTCCATTCCGATTTCCTTTATGCGTATCGATGGCGTCCTGACCGCGAGTCCACCGCGCGCGTCGGTCGGTCCTGCGCCTCCCGGGCGCAGGGTTCGCGCAGCTGGACCGGGACGAGCATCGCGGCGATCATCGCCCTGACATTGTCGACCATTCCGACGGCGGTGATGATCGAATCGGGCGAAAACACGATGTCGATGACGATATCCAGGATGGTCGACGAAAGTGTCGCCACTGCCGCACTTGACGCGGATCAAACCCGGCGGCCGTGCCGCGACTACCATTGACCGAAGGCTTCCCCCGCCGGTCGACGGCCGCGCGGGGCGGCCCTCACCGAACGAGAGGCACCCGATGACGACGCACCCGATGAGCCCCGTGGACGCGGCCTGGTATCACATGGACGGCCCGGCCAACCTCGCCATGGTGACCGGCGTCATGCTGACCGGGGAGCGTTTCGATTTCGAGCGGGTGAAGTCCGTCTATCAGCGCCGGATCCTCGCCTTCGATCGCTTCCGCCAGCGTGTCGTCGAGCGCGGGTTTCCGGTTTCGAGCCCCCACTGGGAGGACATGCCGAACTTCGACATCGGGCAGCACCTCCACCATGTCGCGCTGCCTTCGCCGCACGACCGGGCGGCGCTCACGACGCTGCTCGACGACATCGCGAGCGCGCCGCTCGACCACGGGCAGCCGCTGTGGCAGGTGCACGTCGTCGATGACGTCGACGGGGGCAGCGCGCTGATCATGCGCTACCACCACTGCATCGGCGACGGCACGGCGATGATGGCGGTGATCGAGCAGCTTGCCGACGACGCGCCCGAGTTGCCGCCGGCATCGACGGCCGCCGACGAGTCGCCGGCCGAGGAAGCGCCGGGCCACGGCCTGCTTGCGCCGGCCCTCGATGCGATCGGCCGGCAAGCCGCCGAAGGCGCTCGCCCTGGCCAACTCCGCCGCTCGACGCCGTCGCCCATCCGCAGCAGCTGATCGACAGGGCGGCGCTGGTGCTCGAGGGTGCCGAAATGGTCGTCGCCGAACTGCTCAAGCGGCCCGATCCGCGATCGCCGTTCAAGGGTGACTTCGGCATGAGGAAGCGCGTCGCCTGGTCGCATCCGGTCGCCCTCGACGACATCAAGGCGATCGGCGCGTCCGCCGGAGCGAAGGTCAACGACGTGCTCGTCGCCGGCATGACCGGTGCATTGCGCAGCTACCTCAGACAGCGCGGCGTCCGGGTGAACGAAACCACCGTCCGCGCGATGGTGCCCGTCGACCTGCGGCCGCCGCACCTTGCCGGCAAGCTCGGCAACGAGTTCGGTCTGGTGGTCCTCGACCTCGCGGTGTCGAGTCCCCGCCGGATGGATCGGCTGGCCAAGACCAAGGCCCGGATGGATGCGCTCAAGCGCTCCCCGGAGGCGGCGGCGATGCTCGCGCTGTTCAACGTCTTCGGCCGCGCTCCCAAGGCGCTCGAGGACTTCGCCACCGAGATCTTCGGCAGCAAGGCGAGCGTGGTCATGACCAACGTCGCCGGGCCCCGGAAGACCCTCTACCTCGCCGGCGTCCCGATCGAGCGCATGATGTTCTGGGTGCCGCATCCCGGCCGGCAACTGGGCATGGGCATCAGCATCCTGAGCTACAAGGGCACGGCCACGCTGGCGGTGATCGCCGACGCGCACCTCGTGCCCGACCCCGAGGCGATCACCGACCAGTTCAACCGCGAGTTCGCGGCCATGCGGCGCCAGGTGCAGGCGGCCACCGCGAAGGCGCAGACAGCGAAGCCGGCGGTGCGCACGACGGTGGTGAAAGCCCCCGCCCGCAAGACGGCGGCGCGCCCCAAGGCGGCCACGAGGCCGCGATCAACCGCGCGTTAGTGTTCTGCTTCGTAGATAGAGGTACCCAGGAAAACGATGGATTCCGATTCGTGGCAAGGCGCAAACCGCAGCAATAGCCCATGCTATTGCGAGGATTTGCAACGCCGCCACGGACCGGAAGGCGCGTTTTACGGTGCCGATATCTGCGAAGCAGAGCACTGGCAAGGCCCGTACATGTAGTCGCGGGTGAGCGGCAGCGCTCCCGCTCCCGCCCTGACGGCGAGTATCTGGTACAGCGACATGCGATGCTGGGCAAAGCCGTCCGCGCAGCCGGCCAGGAACACCCTCCAGATGCGATAGCGCTTTTCCCCCGCGATCTCCCTCAGTCGGGGTGCTGCTTCCTCGAAGCGCCGCGCCCAATGGTCGAGTGTCAGCGCGTAGTGGCGCCGGAGGTTCTCCACGTCGACCGGTTCGAGCCCGGCCGTGCACATTTCCTTCAGCGCCAGGCTGACGTGTGGCAATTCCCCGTGTGGAAAGACGTAGCGTTCGATGAATTCGCCGCCGCCCCAAGGGGTCTCCGCCGAATCCGGGTCGGTGGCGGTGATGCCGTGGTTGAGCACCGTGCCATCGTCAGCCAGCAGTTCATTGATTCGGGTGAAGTAGCCGCGCAGGCCCTGCAGGCCGACATGCTCGAACATGCCGACGCTGGCGATGCGTTCGTATTTCCCGGCCGCATCCCGGTAGTCTTCGAGTTGCACTTCGCAGCGATCGGCCAGACCCGCCGCGGCGATGCGTTCCCGCGCGTATTCGTACTGGTTGCGCGACACGGTGATGCCCAGCGCCCGCGCACCGAATTTCTCCGCCGCGCGCACGATGAGCGCGCCCCAGCCACAGCCGATGTCGAGCAGACGATCACCCGGCCGGACCCCCAGCTTGCGCAGGACGTGGTCGAGCTTCTGCGTCTGCGCATCGTCCAGGCTGTCGTCCGGCGAACGGAAGTAGGCGCACGAGTACACCATCTGCGTGTCCAGCCAGAGCGCATAGAAGTCGTTCGATACATCGTAGTGGTAGGCGATGGCCTCGGCGTCGATCCGACGCGTGTGCCGGATCATCCGCGCTCCGCGGCGCAGACCTCGGCCGGCTTCGGGGCCGTGGGCAGCGAGCCGGGCGGCGACATCGACGATGTCCGTCGTCCGGCCCTCGACGTCGATCTCCCCTTCGACGTAGGCATGGCCCAGGCTGGCCAGCGACGGGTTGAGGAGCTGCCTTAACGCCGGCAGATTCCGGACCCGGAGCGTGACCGTCGGCGCCGTCCCAAGCGCCACTTCGGTTCCATCCCACAACTGCAGGCGGACGGGGATGTCGTGGCGTCGCAACCGGGTCGCAAACTCTTCGAGGTGCTTCTGCCAGAACATGCCCAATCCCTTTCTTCAACGATCAGATGGCCGCCAGGACCGTTGATGCTAATACGTGCCTCCGGCGCCGGGTAGTCCGCAGCGTCGGGAGGCGCGGCAAGTCGCCGCATGCCGGGTGAAACTCAGGACGCCAGGTCCGGCTCGTCGCCATGGCGCAGCATGCTTGCCCGGACCCCGTCGCGCAGGCGCACGGCGGCGGACCAGTCCGGTCCGTCCGGCATCACGGGCGGCAGCACGCTGACCGCGACCGGATGGCGGACCGGAAGCCACTGCGTATCGCGCAGAACGGAGCGCGTTCCAGCAGCACGATTGGAACCACCGGGGTCCCGGTGGCGGCGCTCACGGCGAATGCGCCGAGATGGAACTGCGCCAGGCCGGGCGCGCGGGACAACGTCCCTTCCGGGAAAAAGATGACCCGCTCCCCTCGACCGACCGCCGTCGTGAGTTCGCGCGTGTCCTCGATGCCGCCGGCCGGATCGATGCGGTCGACGAAGTACGTACCCAGGCGGCGCAGTACGCGGCCCAGCAGCGGCGATTGGGCGAGTTCGCGCTTGGCCGCGAAGCGTGCCTCCGAGCCCAGTACCGCGAGCAGCACGAGGCCGTCGAGGTAGCTGGCGTGGTTGACGACGATCACGGCGGGCCTGTCGGCGGGCAGATGCTCCAGGCCATCGGTCGCCAGGGGAATCCGGCAAAGGCGCACCAGTGCCGCCGCTGCGCGGTGCGCCACCGCGAAGCGCGCACGGACGCTGCGTGCGAGCACCAGCAGCGGCAGGCTGACGCCCGCCACCAGCAGCAGCATCAGCCAGGCATGGACCGCATAGGCCATCCGGGCGGCGAACGACACTGCGCGGCGCAGCTTCGCGGCCACGGCTCGCGCAACCAGCGCGCCGAGCTGCAGCCATACCGCACGCCGCGGCGCCTTCAGCATTCCGCGCTCGTAGAGTTCCCGGCACGCCGTGCGGCGGATCTTTCCGCTCGACGTCTTGAGCAGCGTGCGCGGGGCCACCAGCAGCACTTCGTCGGCGGGGCCATCGAGGTGCGTTGCCGCGAGCCGGGCGAGTCGCTCGTGCAGCGTCTGCCGCAGCGTTCGATCGGTCTGGTTCGTTTCCGCGACAACGATCACGCGTTCGGTTCCGCGCGCTCGATCGGCGGTGCCGAAAACGGCGACGCAGCCCTTGCGTACGCCGGCAACGTCGCCGATCGCCGCCTCGAGATCGTAAGGGTGGATGGTATGGCCGCCGCGCTTGATCAGGTCCTTGGCGCGGCTGGTCAGGAACAGTTCGCCGCCAGAGACATAGCCGACGTCGCCCGTGTCCAGCCAGTCGCCATGGACGAGGCGCGCGCTGGCGGCCGGGTTCCGGTAGTAGCCGGTGGTGGCCGAAGGGCCGCGGAACTCGATGCGCCCCTCGGTGCGAGCGGGAACTTCCCGTTCGTGGGCGTCGACGACCCGCACTTCATGCCCCGGCAGCGGCCGCCCGCAGGAGACGACGTCGAGCACGGTCGTCGCGGCCAGCGGTCGGCGTCGACGCGTTCCCGTCGCGCGCCAGGACAGCGGCATCGACGCGATCGACGAGCGGGCCGCGTTGCAGCGGCGGAAATGTGAGGCCGACCGCCGACTCCGCGAGTCCGTAGACGGGCGTCATCGCCCGGCGATCGAATCCGTGGCGCGCGAACCGCGCCGCGAAGCGGCTCGAGCGTCGCGGCACTAACCGGCTCCGCGCCATTGAATGCGAGTCGCCAGCTAGCCGAGGTCGATTCCCTCCAGATCCTCGTCGCGGATCTTCGCGGCGGCGATCTCGTAGGCGAAGTTGGGGCCGCCGAAATGGTCGCGCGGTGGCGGTGGATCGCCCAGAGCCAGCTCGAGGGGCGGGCGAGGAAGCTGGTCGGCGACATCAGCACCAGCGGGTACCGCGTGATACAGGCTGCCGAGCCAGGCGCCGATCAGCCCCATGTCGTGATAGAGCGGCAGCCAGCTCACGAAGCGTCTGCGGACGTGACCGCGGCCGCTGCCCCCATGGCCCGGATGTTGGCGAGCAGATTGGCGTGGGTGAGCACGACACCCTTCGGATCGCCGGTGCTGCCGGAGGTGTACTGGAGCAGTGCGATGTCGCGGCCGGAAGCTGCGGGCAGGTCGCTATGGCCACCGGCCGCGCGCAGGCGCGCGACGCTGACGACGTCGCGCAACCACGGCTGCTCGGCGCGGATGATCCTGCCGACAAACAGCGCTTCCGGCACCGTCACCAGCAAGCGGGCCCCGGCGTTTTCGAGGATCGCAGCGCGGCCCCGGACGTGCTCGCCGATCTCCGACCAGCGCGCTGGCGGGTACATGGGCACCGGTATGGCACCCAGCAGCAGGGTGCCGAGAAAGACCTCGAAAAAAGCGCTGCTCGTCGGCAGCATCACGGCCACGGTGTCCCCGGTCCCGATGCCCGCTGCCTTGAGTCCGCGGGAAACCTTGCCCGCGGCGCTCCACAACGACCCGTAAGTCAAAGCCTCGAGCGTCCGGGCGCCATCGATGAGCCGGACATGCTCACGGTCGGGATGGCGCTCGAGGTGCCAACAGTACGCCTCGAGGATCGTGCGTGCGTGGTCCGGCGTCCCGGCGACCGCCTCCGGGAGCGGAGCGGGCGCGGCCGCCTGCGCGAGGGGGCCCCCTTGCGCGACGGCGATCGCACCGAGGAGGTCGCGCGGCGTGCGCGCCGCTGTCACCCGGTTTTCGGGCAGGTGAACGTCGAAGCAGCGTTCGATGCGCAACACCAACTCGAGGCGCGACAGACTGTCGAGTCCGAGCGTGGTCTCGATGAGGTCGTCGAGATGAACCGGCTCGAGCGCGACGCCGGGGTGCAACTCCCCGAGCATTCCCGCGATGACGTCCAGCAGCCTTGCCGCCGGGGTGCCCGGAACCGTTTCCTGTCGGACTTCGAAATGCTCGACGATCATGGTCGCCCTGGATGCCACGGTGCACCGCATGCGGCGTCAACACGCCGCGCCATGGGCCCATGATGCGCGGCGGCGGCGTGCCGCGCGGTGGAGTCTGCCAGTCGCCGCGTCGAAATCCGGAACCGCTTCAGCGCCGCCAATGTACGCGTACGCTGTACTCGTCGCTCCCGTACCGGACCTGCAACTCGCCGTGGCAGGCGCGCTTCAACGCTACGCCGATACGCTGCGGCAAGTGAATGTCCGTCGTCGAAATCTCGATGCCGTCATCGCGTTCTTCGATCTGCATGATCCGATGCAGCGGATGCTCGGTCCGCTCGTGATCGGCTTCATTGCGGGCGATGCGAAGGAGTTCGGCCCGGTGCGCGGGAACAAAAGGGCCATCGAGCAGCAGATGCCCTGCCGGCAGCTTGTCCCTTGCGCGGTGACAGGCGGGACACACGCCGGCGTCTGCCCCCTCCGGCGCGCCGCCCCAGTGCCAGCGGCCGTCCTCGTAGACGACGCCACAGTCGAGGCAGCGAATCGCTCCGGCGACCTTGGCGGTTGCTTGATAGGGATCGTGCCGCTTGTCGTCGAAGATGCGACCGCGATAGCGGCCGGTTTGCCCCGCCGGTACCCGCGGGGCTGGGGATGGCGTGCGTCGGGTCATGGCGTACCTCCTTGAACCCACACTGCGATGCCAGCAGTTCTGATTGTCGACCTCCTGCGCTGCGGAAGAGTTGATCGACGTCAACGTTCCCGATACTTGCATGGCACCAGGTGGAGGCGGAGCTGGCCACGATGCGCGGGTACCGACGACACGTTGGCCGCGAGCGGGCAGGCGGTCACGTCCGGGCGCCAAGGAATCCGGCGACGCCGGCCCAGAACGCGTCCGGCATGCTCAGCGTGTTGTGATCGGTAGCGGGAACGACGAGCCACGACTTCGGTCCCGCCCACGCGTCGTAGAGTGCCTGCGACCGTGCTTGCGGGATGATCGAATCGCGATCCGCGACGATCGCAAGCAAGGGCGCCTGCATGCGCCGCGCATCGGCATCGACATCGAAACGGTGCCGAAGCAGCGCCGACACGGGCAGCCATGGATAGTGGGTGCGGCCCAGCGCGACCAGGCTGTCGAACGGCGAGACGAGGATCAGACCGGCGAGTGGCCGTGCGGCCCCCAGCTTCACCGCCACGCCGGTGCCGAGGCTGCGCCCGAACGCGACGATCCGCCGGGCATCGACCTCGGGTCGGGCGACAATCGCGTCGTAGATGACCAACGCGTCGGCGACAAACGCCGACTCTCCCGGCGCACCCTCGCTCGTCCCATAGCCGCGATAGTTGATGGCGACGATCGTCCAGTCGCGCGGCCAGCGCGGGTCGACGAGCGTTCCCGAGACCTCTTCCGCGTTGCCCCCGAAATACAGGACGACCGGTGCCGGCATCGCGCTTGCGCCGCGCATCCAACCGCGCAACCGCGTGCCGTCGGTCGCGACCATCTCGAGCGGCTTCGCCTCCGCCGGCAGGTAGGCGGTCGAAACCACCGGCTGGGGAAAGAAGATCAGCCGCTCCTGCGCGAACCACGCAGCGGCGGGCACGCCCAGCAGGATGGCGGCAAGGAGGACGATCCACTCCATCGGCGTACCCTCGGACGGAAGACGCGGGCTAGACACCGCTAATTATAGGCAGCATCCCTGCCCCGCGCCTCACTTCGATACCGGGCTCCGAGTCGCCTCCGACGGCATTGGGCACCTGACTATCGAGCGTCTGCTGATGACCGCCCGGCGGGGATCCTGGTGTTTCCCCGCGTGCGATCCGGAAGCGCTCCAGGCGGACCCTTGTGTTGCGAGCGTCGAAATCCTGCGCTCAGCGAGATTTGATTTCCCGCGATCGATGAGGGCGATCTGATCAGCCGGGCCGATCGTATTGGAGGACGGGGCGGGTGTTGGCGCCCGCTGCGGCATGTGGCCGGTGTTCCCCCCGATCAACCGGCAGCCGAGACACCGGCGCGCCGTTCAGGTACGGGCCGGCGAATGTGCCGACGACCTGTTGCTGGCCGGGCGCGGCCGCCGCCGGCATCGCTGGCTCGGGGCCGTCGACCGATGCGGCGCCGACCCACGCGGCAAGCGCCACGGCGAAGCTCGAAAGACACAGCGCGAAGGCGATGTCGTCGGTTCTGGTTCTGAAGGAGGCGGAGCTGAGATTGGCGGATTGCATGGCGGCTCTCCAGGAGGGGGCGAGGACTACGATGCCAGTCTCCGCCTGCCGCCTCCTTGCCGTCCTTAAGCCGGGCTGAATCGTGCCTGGAGCCCCCTGAAACGTCATTAAGGTCGCGCTGCGCGATCCCGGCGGCTCGACTACACTGTCGTGCAGTGTCGCCAATCCGGGCCCCGCGCATGACCACAAGTACGCCCTTTCCCGATTACCACTTCGGGCGCTTCGAGCTGAAGCCGGCGGCGCAGCGCCTGCTCGTCGATGGCGAACCCGCGACGTTGGGCCCGCGCGCGTTCGATCTGCTGGTGGCGCTGCTCGAACGCGCCGGGCAGCTCGTGTCGAAAGCTGAGTTGCTCGATCTGGTCTGGCCGGGTCTCGTCGTGGAGGAAAACAATCTTCAGGTCCAGGTTTCGGCCTTGCGCAAGATCCTGGGCCCGGGCGCGATCACCACGATCCCCGGAAGGGGCTATCGCTTCACGCTGCAGGTCGAGTCTGCGGGTCTGCCGCAGACGCCGCTGCCCCCTGCGAAGCTGCTCGCCCCCACCGATGCGGACTCGCCATCGATCGCCGTGCTGCCGTTCATCAACGTGAGCGACGACGTCGCGAACGAGTACTTCGCCGACGGGCTCTCGGAAGAGCTGCTCAATGTCCTTTCGAATATTCGCGGTCTGCGCGTGGCGTCCCGGACGTCGGCGTTCAGCTTCAAGGGCGCCAAAGTCGACATCCCGACGGTGGCGCAGAAGCTGAACGTGGCGACCATCCTCGAAGGAAGTGTGCGCAAGGCGGGCTCGCGAGTGCGCGTCACCGCGCAGCTCGTCCACGTCGCCACCGACTCGCATCTCTGGTCGGAGACCTACGACCGCGATCTGGAAGACATCTTCGCTGTACAGGACGACATCGCACACTCCGTGGTCAGGCAAATGCGTGCCGCCTTGATGGGCGAGCGCTCCGATGCGCCGGACGCCGCGCAGGTATCGGCGGAAGTGCAGGCAGCCGTGAAGGGCCGCAGCAAGAACGCGGAGGCGTACCGGCTCTATCTGCAGGGATCGTTCTTCATGAACCGCTACAACGACGGGGACATGAGGAAGGCAATCGTCTATTTCCGACGCGCGCTGGACCTGGATCCGGATTATGCGTCCGCCTGGGCATCGCTCTCGTTCTGCTACCTCCACCAGAGCGCCAATGCCTGGGCACCCATCACAGAGGGCGCGGAACGCGCCCGCGAAGCAGCGAAGCGCGCGCTCGAAGTGGGACCGGAAGTGGCGGCAAGTCATTGGGCGCTGGGCACGGTGCTCATGTACTACGACTGGGACTGGCAGGGCGCCGAAGCGTCCATCCGTCGCGCGTTGCAGTTGGCGCCCGAAGACTCGCAACTGAGCATCCCTGCGGTGACTCTGATGCAGAATCTCGGCCGGATGGAGGAGGCTGCAGCATTGGTGCGCCGAGCCCTGGTGCTCGACCCGCTGAACGTGGAGGCCCACATCGCGTCCGGCTGGCAACTCACCCTTGCCGGACGCCTGACGGAGGCCGAGAACGCCTACCGGGAAGCCCTCGAACTCAGCCCCCAACACGCGAGGGTCCGTTTCTATCTTGGCCGTCTCCACCTGCTCCAGGGGCGGCTCGACGATGCATTGCACGAGGTCGAGCAGGAGGTGCACGAAACGTTCCGCCTGTACGGGACCGCGCTGGCGCAACACGCACGAGGTCGAGCCGCGGAGTCGGATGCCGCGCTGCAGAAGCTGGTCCTGAAGTACGCGGAAGACGCCGCCTATCAGATCGCGGAGGCGCATGCGTATCGGGGTGATGCCGATCGCGCATTCGAATGGCTGGAACGCGCGTACCGGCAACGCGATGCGGGTCTCGCGTCGCTGAAGCCTGACCCGCTGTTGCGCAACTTGCACGGCGATCCGCGGTGGCAGCGGTTGCTCGAGCGAATGGGGCTCGCCGACTGATTGCCTGGTTGCAGACTGCATGGCCGAGAAGGCGCGCGGGCGCTGAATTCGGGATCCATCGGGGGAATATCGGTTTCAACGACAGCAGAGGGACATCCGATCAATGTCGACGAACACAGGCTTTCTGGCTCCCGGCGAAGGGGAGACGGTCTTCTCGGTCAGTTCCGCGCCGATCAAGTTCGGTCCTGGCGCACTGCGCGAAGTCGGAGCAGACGCCCAGGCACTCGGCATGAAGCGGGTCGCGCTGTTCGTCGATCCGCACGTGCTGGCCAGCGCTCCCGGAGAAACGGCGCTCGGCGCGCTGCGCGCGGCGGGCCTCGACGTCGCGGTCTACGACCAGGCGCGCTGCGAGCCGAACAGCGATTCCTTCGAGGCGGCGGCCGCCTTCGCCCGCGAAGGCGCCTTCGACGGCTTCGTCTCGCTGGGCGGCGGTTCGGTGATGGACACCGCCAAGGCAGCCAACCTGCTGTCCTCCTACCCCGACGAGCTGATCGCCTACATCAACGCGCCGATCGGCAGGGCGAAGCCGATTCCGGGCCGACTGAAGCCGCACATCGCCTGCCCGACCACCTGCGGCACCGGCAGCGAGACGACCGGCATCACCATCGTCGACCTGAAGTCCGCCGGCCTGAAGACGGGCATCGCCTCGCCCTGGCTCAAGCCCTCGCTGGCGATCATCGATCCGACGACCACCGAGACGCTGCCCGGCGGCGTCGTCGCGGCGACGCGGCTTCGACGTGCTCACCCATGCCGTCGAGTCGTATACGGCGCGGCCCTATACCAGCCGGCCGCGGCCGGCCCATCCGTCCGCAGCGGCCGCCCTACCAGGGTTCGACGCCCTACAACGACATCGGCAGCATCGCCGCCATCCGACTTGGCGGAAAGTATCTGCTGCGCGCCGTGCGCGACGCGGGCGACAAGGAGGCGCGCCACCAGTTGATGTTCGCTTCGACGCTCGCCGGGCTCGCCTTCGGCAGCGCCGGCGTGCACATCCCGCACGCCATGTCCTATTCGGTCGCCACGCTCAAGCACGTGTTCACCGCTGCAGGCTACGAAGAGTCGCGATGCGATGGTCCCGCACGGCATCGCGGTGGTGATCAACGCGCCGGCCGCCTTCCGCTTCACCGCGTCGGCCAATCCGGGTCGGCATCTGGAGGCGGCGGCCGCCCTGGGGGCCGATATCGCCGGCGCGGGCCCGAAGACGCGGGCGAGATCCTCGCCAAGCCTTCATCGCGCTGATGCGCGCAGACCGGCCTGCCGTCCGGCATCGCCGCGCTGGGCTACGGGGAAGCCGATGTGCCGGCACTGGCCGAAGGGGCCTTCGCCCAGCAGCGGCCGCTGGTGATGGCGCCGCGCAGCGTTTCCAAGCGGGACCTGGAGAGCATCTACCGCGATGCCCTGCGCTATTGGTGAGAACCGGGACCGGGTTCAGTGCGCTTCGCGGCCAGCTCCGGATCGCCTGGTCGGTACATCCATCGTTTGTAATGTGTGGTTCATCGAAAGTTCACGGCAGGCACGCTGAATCATTGGCAGACGACTGCACCGGCCGAGGCGTGGCAAACGTGGATCGATGCATCCAATCCGCTGACGGCGCGATACTGGCTCGCCACGGCATCGCGTACCGGTGCGGCCAGCTCGCTTGGCATCAGCGCCACCACGCAGCCGCCGAACCCTCCTCCCGTCATGCGCGCACCGCCGGCGTCACCCAGCACGCCCTTGACGATGTCGACGAGCGCGTCGATCGCCGGGACCGTGATCTCGAAATCGTCACGCATCGAGGCGTGCGAATCGGCCATCAACCGGCCGATCACTTTCAGGTCACCCGACGGCAGGGCCGAGGCAAGGTCGATTGCGCGCTGGCTATCGGCGATGACGTGCCGCGCCCGGCGCACGACGACGGAATCGAGACCAGCCGCCCCTGCTTCGAGCGTCGGCATGTCCAGGTCGCGCAGTGCCTTGACGCCAAAGAAGCGAGCGGCCGCCTCGCATTGTTGGCGGCGGATGTTGTATTCGCTGTCGACCAGACCGCGCCGGACGTGGGAGTCGACGATGACAATGGCGAGTCCGCGCGGCATGGCGACCGCCTGCGTCGCGAGGCTGCGGCAGTCGATCAGCAGCGCATGGTCCGCCTGGCCGTTGACCGAGATGAGCTGGTCCATGATGCCCGTCTGGCAGCCCACGAAACGGTTCTCCGCACGCTGGCCGATCCGGGCGATGTCGGTGGGGCTGATCGCCAGGTTGTGGAGAGACTTGAAGAACTGCCCGACAGCGACAGCCAACGAGGCGGATGAACTGAGGCCGGCGCCCTGCGGGACGTTGCCGCTGATCGCGAGGTCTGCACCCTTGGGCGCGTATCCGGCCGCGAGGATGTGCTTGACGACACCGCGAACATAATTCGGCCAGCGTGCGGTGGCGGCAGGGCCGATCGTCTCCCCGAGTGTGAATTCGTCGCGCTCGTTCGCGTAGTCGACCGCAACCACGCGGACTCGACCATCGTCGCGCGGCGAGCCGGAAACGACGGTGTGGAAGTCTATCGCGCAGGGCAGGACGAATCCGTCGTTGTAGTCGGTATGCTCGCCTATCAGGTTGACGCGTCCCGGCGCGCGCACGGAAAGCTCGGGTCGCGCGCCAAAGGCGGCTGCAAAGGCTTGCGTGGTTCTCTGCAACGGCGTCATGGCCGACTCGCCTCAGCGTTCGTTGTAGTGGACCGGACTGACGGAGCGCAGGCGCTCCGCTGCCTGCTCTGGCGTCAGATCGCGTTGCGGTTCAGCCAGCATTTCATAGCCGACCATGTACTTGCGTATGCTGGCGGAGCGCAGCAGCGGCGGATAGAAGTGCGCGTGCAGGAGCCAGTGGTCGCCGCTTTCACCATCGAACGGCGCGCCGTGCCACCCCATCGAGTAGGGAAACGAGCACTGGAACAGATTGTCGTAGCGGCTGGTCAGCTGTTTGAGCACGACGGCAAGATCCTGGCGTTCCAAGGCGCTTGAGATCGGGCAGGCGGCGCACGTGGACTTTGGGCAACAGCAGGGTTTCGAACGGCCAGGCGGCCCAATAGGGAACCAGCGCAATCCACTGCTCCGATTCGACGACGACGCGACTTCCTCCCGACTCGGCCTGGACGCAATCGAGCAGCAGCGGCCGGCCGTGCATCGCGAGGTAGTCCCGCTGGCGCAGGTCTTCGGTCGCCGCCTCGTTGGGCAGGAAGCTGTTGGCCCAGACCTGCCCGTGTGGATGCGGGTTCGAGCATCCCATCATCGCGCCCTTGTTCTCGAACACCTGAACCCATGGGAAGCGCGCGCCGAGTTCCGCGCTCTGCTCGCAACACGTGTCGATGACGCGTTCGATGGCAGCAAGAGGGAGCTCCGGCAGGCTCTTGCTGTGGTCGGGCGAGAAGCAGATTACTCGGCTGGTGCCGCGTGCGGTCCCGGCGACGAACAGCGGGCTGCTGGCGGAGGGTGCATCGGGTGTGTCCTCGGCCAGCGCCGCAAAGTCGTTGGTGAATACGAACGTTCCCTTGTAATCGGGATTGCGTTCACCGCTGACGCGCGGATTGCCGGCGCAGAGGTAGCAGTCGGCGACATGCGCGGGCCGCAGCGCATGGTCGGTCGGTTCCAGCTGGCCTTGCCAGGGGCGCTTCGCGCGGTGCGGGGAAACGAGCACCCAGGAACCCGTCAGCGGGTTGCGGCGCCGATGCGGGTGGTCAGCGGGATCGAACATGGTGTGTTGGGGAGGGGGTGGCTGTCGGCGGCCGAAGCCTGCATCGCGTGAGTTCAATACTTGAGTGTCTTTACCTCGATCTTCACGCCCTTGCTGGGCAGTCCGGTGTCGTAGTCGCGCACGGGTGGCGACACCCCGTCGCCGGGTTTGGGCCGGAACGCTCCCATCCACGCCGGGCGTTTGTCGGGCCGCCACGGCCGCATCGCCCAGCGGTCGCTGCGGAAGGGGTCGCGAATGTCGTCCATCCGGGCCAGAAGCCGGTCATGCAGTTCATCGCGAACCGCTGCGAAATCCGGCCGGTCGATGAGGTTCTCCATCTCGTCCGGATCGTTCCGCCGGTCATACAACTCATCGGTGTCGAACAGATTGACGACCAGCTTGAAATCGTCGGAGACGAGAGCGCGCATCGGAATGAAACCGCCAAAGCTGTCGTGCTCGATCTCGTAGCGGTTGAACTCGATGAGGACGTCGGGTCGGAGGACGGATTCCCCCTCGAGCAACGGCAGCAGGCTGGTGCCGTGCAGCGCTTCGGGCCGATTCAATCCGGCCGCGTCGAGCAGTGTCGGCAACAGGTCGATGTGGCTGACCGGGCGATCGATCTTCGTTGCCAACGATTTTCCGGGCGGACGGAGGATCAACGGAATGCGGGTGATGTCGTCGTAGGCGTTCGATCCCTTGCTGACCAGCCGGTGCGCACCGAGCATCTCGCCATGATCGGAGGTGTAGACGATCCAGGTGTTGTCGTCGGCGATCTCGCCGATGAGGCGCAGGACTTCTCCGATCTGATCGTCGACGAAATCGTTGCAGGCGAAATAGAGCGGATGCCGGTACATGCCGTCCGCCTGGACTGGCGACGGCATGGCTTCGGCCCACAGCCGCTGGTGTTCCGGCTTTTCCGCCAGCGTATCGTGTGCCTTCCTGCCGAGCGGGTAGCCGAACCCCGCATACCGGTCGACGTACTCGGGCGGACAGGTAAACGGATGGTGCGGCTCGTCGTAGGAAAGCACCAGCAGGAAGGGCTGCTCCGGTTTCGATCGGGCCTCTTCGAGAAAGCCCAGCGCCCGCCGGGTGATGCCGTGGGCCCAGGTGAAGGACGCGTCGACATGGTGCCTTCGCAGATCGTCTGCGGAGTTGAGACCGTTGCGCCAGAGGGAGATCTCGCGCCCGGTCCTTTCCGCGAGGTAGTTGGCACCGTCATACCAGTATCTCGCGTCCCACTCGTCCGGGCAGATGCCGGTGCCGAAGTAGTCGTGGCCATCGAGATGCCACTTCCCGATGAAGGCGGTGCGGTATCCGCCGTCCTTGAAGTGCGCTCCCATGGTGCGCATGTTGCGCCCCAGCGCGATGTTGTTCGTCCAGGCCCCGCTCTGGCTCGAGTAGATGCCGGTGAAGAGCGCCGAACGGGCGGGGGTGCAGACGGGGCACGTGGTGAAGGCCGAGGTAAACATCGCGCCTTCGGACGCCAGTTGGTCGATGTTCTCGGTGCCCAAGGCCTGACCGCTGTAGCACCCCACCATGTTGGTCGCTTGCGTGTCGGTCATGATCATGACGATGTTCGGCTTGCTCATGCCCCGCTTCCCCTTCTTCATCGGCCCGGCGGCGTGCGATCCGGCGTGGTGCGCTGATGCGCGCTCGATGCAGCGCCCACTTTTGGCACCGAATGCCCTACAATAGTTATCGTGGCGCGATATATCGTGGCACGATATTAACGACGTGTCAGAGTGAAGTCAACAAAGGGATGACGACAATGGGACAAGCCGGTCGACGCCATTGGCTATGACAGACAACGAGCGCCTGATATTCCGCGAACTTGCGACCGCCCCAGCGCTTTCGAAGAGGGACATCACGAAGCGTTGCGGGTTCGGCTGGGCGACGGCCGTGAAACTGATCACGCGGCTCGAGGAACAGGGATACGTCGTCTCGTCGGGTAACGCGCGGCAGAACCAGGCCGGGAAATCAGCCACGGTCTATACGCTGTCGGCATCGAAACCGGCTGCCGTCGGGATCGACGTCGAGTACAGCCGGACGCGCCTGATGATCAAGAACCTGCTGCGCCAGCGGCTGTTCGAGAGCGAACAGGCAACACCCGCGATCAAGAGCACACGGGGTCTGGTGAGCTTTCTGGAACGCCAACTCCATCTCGCTTCAAGAAAGGCCAAGGAGTTCGGCATCGCGCTCGAAGGCGGTGGCATCGGCGTGCCCAGCCATCTCTTCGGGCCGGAGGGTGTTCCGTATTCGGACATCGCCGGGACGTTGACGAAGAAGCTCGGCTTTCCGGTGATCGTCGACAACAACGTTCGCTGCTTCTCCGCGGCGATCGCGAGCCGGCAGTCGGTGCACGATTGCATGCTGGTCGTCACCGTGCGTTCAGGGATAGGCGTGGGTATCGTCATCAACGGGCGGATCTACCAGGGAGAGCGCGGTTGCTCAGGGGAGATCGGTCACTTTTCGGTCGAAGAGAACGGCGCGGGTTGCCGCTGCGGCAAGCACGGCTGCCTCGAGACGGTGGTAAACCGTGATGCTCTTGCATCCAGCCTGGCGGCCGTCGCTCGGGGCGATCGCGCGGCCCGGAGGCGGTTGGCTCACGCCGCGGACCTCCTGGGACGGGCGATCGGCAACATGATGCTGGTGGTGGACATACGCCATGTCACGATCTACGCCGAGCTCGGGGAGCTTGGCCCGACGTTGCTGCCGCCGATTCGGGATGCGATCCAGCGCGCCGTCACCCCCGGTTTCGAATGCGATGTCGCCTACGAGACGCTGGACGCCGAAGCGTACGCGGCGGGTGCGGTCCGCCTCGTCCTCGACGAATTCACGAGGATCTGAACCCGGTCTGCGAAGCCCGACGCGCCCCACGAGCCGTGGGCGCGCGGCGCGTGGTCGCAAGGCAGTTGATCTCGATCAAACTTCGGCGCGACCGGACAGGTCGGCGCCACTCATTCAGATCATCTAGATGATATAAGTCAGTGCGATGGCTGCGCTCCGTTCCCGTCGCGCGTGCCAACGTCGATGGCCCCGGCAGGATCACGCTGGACGCCGATGGCATGAAGCGTCGTCCGGCGAGTTCCGTCGCCGTCATCCTGTTGTTGACTTTACCGACACACGTCGATAGTATCGTTCCACGATATATCGTGGTACGATATTTATCGTAGGCAATTTGGTTCCAGGAGCATGCACCGCGTCGGGCGCGCACCCGCGCGCCACGTAGCCACAGGATCGTCCCACGATGGGAAACGCAGTTGCACTCGCGCCTTTGCTCCTCGAGCCGGTCCACGTCGACCGTGCTTGGGGCGGGCTTGCGCGGCTGCGCGACTATCAGCCAACGGTACCCGAAGGCAGGTGCATAGGGGAGACCTGGGACATCGCCAGTTATCCGACCGCCGACTGCCGGATGCGCAACGGACCGATGGCCGGCGCCCCGCTGTCCGAGCTCCTCGCGCGCGACGGCGAGGCCGTGCTCGGCCGCCCGTGGCGCGGCTTCAACGACTTTCCGCTGCTGCATAAATACCTCGCGCCCGTGCGCGACCTCCCGCTGCAGGTGCATCCCGACGACGCGTACGCGCGGCGGGTGGAGGGGCAGAACGGCAAGGCCGAGTGCTGGGTCGTCCTCGATTGCGCGCCGGGGGCCGGGGTCTTCCTCGGGCTCGACGGCGTGGAAGACATGGAGCATCTGCGTCGCCTTGCCGCCGCGGGTGCGCTCGCACGTCACGCGCGGCGCGTCCGGGTGCGCAACGGCGACGTCGTGCCGATTCCGGCGGGCACCGTGCATTCGCTCGGTGGCAACGTGTTCGCCTACGAGGTGCAGCAGAATTCCGACGTTACCTACCGGATTGACGACTTCGGCCTCGGCATCGATCCGCCGGACGTCAAGCGCCTTCACCTGCGCCGTGCCCTGGATGTCATCGACCTGCCGGCCAACCTCGCGCCGACGCCTGCGTTCGCCAACTGGTGCGATCAGGAGGGGCAACTGGACTTCGCCCCCCATTTCCGGCTCGCCGCCCTTCACGTCGTCGCGGGCCGACCCCGGCCGCTTCCGGACGAAGGCCGTTGCCGCGGGCTCGTGGTTCTCGACGGTCGAGGCACTATCACCGGGTCCGCAGGGATCCAATCATTGAGCAAGGGGCAGAGCTGGCTCTTGGCCGCTACCAGCGGTACGCTCGCCGTCGAGGGCGACCTTCGGCTCCTGCTTTCGGTGTTTCCCGAATGACCGCCGACGCCCGCAACCGGAGGCGCTCGCCGACCGGCGCCACGCGATGCGGTATTCTCATTGACGACAGGGAGGTGGACTTCCGTGGCTGAAGTGGTGCTGAAGAACATTACCAAGCGCTGGGACAGCTTCGTGGCGGTGCATACGTTCAACCTGCACATCCCGAGCAGCGAGTTCCTGGTCCTGGTCGGTCCGTCCGGCTGCGGCAAGAGCACGACGCTGCGGATGATCGCGGGGCTGGAGGATCCGACCGAGGGGCAGATCTTCATCGGCGGACGGGACGTGACGGAACTGGAGCCGAAGAGCCGCGACGCCGCGATGGTGTTCCAGAGCTACGCGCTCTATCCGCACATGAACGTCTACGAGAACATGGCGTTCGGCCTGAAACTCAAGAAGATGCCCAAGGACGCGATCCACAAGGAGGTGACCGCGGTCGCGGAGATGCTCGACATCGTCCCGCTGCTCGAGCGCCAGCCCAAGGCGCTGTCCGGCGGCCAGCGACAGCGCGTGGCGCTCGGCCGCGCGATCGTGCGCAAGCCCTCGGTGTTCCTGATGGACGAGCCGCTGTCGAACCTCGACGCCAAGCTGCGCGTCGTGATGCGGGCGGAGCTGATCAAGCTGCACCAGAGGCTCGCCTCGACGTTCATCTACGTCACGCACGACCAGACCGAGGCGATGACGATGGGCAGCCGGCTCGTCGTCATGAAGGACGGCATCATCCATCAGGTCGGCACCCCCAGCGAAATCTACGAGCGGCCGACCAACCGGTTCGTCGCCGGCTTCATCGGCTCTCCGCCGATGAACTTCATGCCGGGTACGCTCGAGGGCAGCGGCGAGGACGCGCGCGTGGTCACCGCGACGTTCACCGTGGCGCTGCCTGCGCACCTGCGCGCGGTCGCCAACGGCGGAGTACGCAACGTCGTGTTGGGCCTGCGCCCCGAGCACATGAGCTTCGCGCCGGCGGTTGCCGGCGCGCCGGGCGCATTCCTGTGCGAAGTCGTCGAATACATCGGCAGCACGGTGATCGTCCACGCCTCCCGGCCGGACTGCGGGGAGGTCGTGCTCTGGCTCTCGGGACGGATGCCGGCACCCAAGCCGGGGGAGTACGTCACGCTCGGCGGCGAGTCCGATTGCGTGCACCTTTTCGACGCCGGGACCGAGGCGTCGCTCGCGCCCGGAGTGGCGTGAATCATGACCAACGTTCCGGACCCGCACGTCGCGGGGCCGGGCATGGACGACAGAGGAGAGGCAAGATGAAGAGTCTCGTGCGTTTGATCGGTACGATGGCGTTCTGGCTGGGCATTGTCGGCGCCGCGTTCGCCGCCCAGGTGGAGCTCAAGTTCCTGAACTGGTCGTCCACCGAGGAGATCTACAAACCGATCTTCAAGGTGATCGAGGACTTCGAGAAGGCGAACCCCGACATCAAGATCAAGAACATGCCGATCGGCGTCGGCGAGATCCGCAACCAGTTCATGGTGATGACGCTGGGCGGCAATGCGCCGGACGTGGTGCAGCTGCACATCGGCGACGCGGTGACGATGCTGACGATGGGCGCGATCATTCCGGCCGAGGAGCTCTACCCCAAGGCGTTCATCGACCAGCTCAACCCCGTCTTCTTCAAGGAGGCGCTCTGGGGCGACAAGCACGCCGGCGTGGTCTGGGGGCCCAACACGATGACCTTCTTCGTCAACAAGAAGCTCCTGAAGCAGCTCGGCTTCTCGGCGCCGCCGAAGACGCTGGACGAGATGGAAGCGATGATGAAGAAGGGCAAGGAGACGATCCCGGACCTCGTCGGCCTGCAGCTCGACACGACGATCCGCACCATCGGCTTCACCCACCAGTGGGCGTTCATGAACGCGTTCGAGTACGAGCCGATCAAGGGGACGACGGTCAAGTTCAACACCCCCGGGATGGTGCAGTACGGCGAGTGGATCCGCCGGACGGTGAAGAACGGCTATACGCTGCCCGGCAAGCGCTTCGGCGAGTTCCGGCCGCTGGCGGCGCAGGGCCGCGTGCTGTTTGCCTACGACGGTTCGGGACATCGCGGCCAGATGAAGGCGTTCAACAAGGCGTTGACGAACGCGGAATACGACGAGCTCTGGGAAGCGGTCCCGCTGCCGATGGGCCCGACCGGCAAGAACCTGTCGGCGCCGGACGACCATGCGCTGGTGATCGCCAAGAGCACCAAACACAAGGAAGCGGCGGCCAAGTTCGTCCAGTACCTGACGAACTCCAGGTCGGCGCTGGTCCAGTACCTCGACCCGGCCGGGTTCCTGCCGCCCATCAAGGACTACAAGGCGATCGCTCCCGGCACGTTCGAGGACAAGGGCCGCCAGGGCAGCCTCAAGTACGCGGTGCCCAACGTCGTCGACCTGCCGTTCGGGCCGAACTACGTGAAGGTCGGGACGCTGGTGATGACCGCGGTGCAGGAGATCATCACGACCGACAAGCCGGTCAAGGGCATCCTCGACACCTACCAGCTCAAGCTCGAGGGTGCTGCCCAATAAGGCGTCGTCCGCGGCGCTGCGCCAGCGCGGGCGCGTCGGCGCCGCGTGTACCGATCCCCTCCGCGCGTCAGCTGGCGGGCCAACAGCAAAACAGGAGAGGCAAGATGAAGCGATGCATGCAGTGGGTTTGTTCCGTGGCGTTCTGGCTGGGCCTCGTCGGCGTGGCGTACGCCGCGCAGATCGAGCTCAAGTTCCTCAACTGGGCATCGTCCGAGGAGATCTACAAGCCGATCTACAAGGTGATCGAGGACTTCGAGAAGGAGAACCCGGACATCAAGATCAAGAACATGCCGATCGGCGTGGGCGAGATTCGCAACCAGTTCCTGGTGATGACGCTGGGCGGCAACGCGCCGGACGTGGTGCAGTTGCACATCGGTGACGCGGTGACGATGCTGACCATGGGCGCGATCATTCCCACCGAGGAGCTCTACCCGAAGGCATTCACCGACCAGTTCTTCGACACCTTCAACCGAGTCGTCCTCTACGGCGACAAGCACGCCTCGATCGTCCACGGGCCGAACACGCTGACCTTCATCGTCAACAAGAAGCTCCTGAAGCAACTCGGCTTCTCGGCGCCGCCGAAGACGCTGGACGAGATGGAAGCGATGATGAAGAAGGGCAAGGAGACGATTCCTGATCTCGTCGGATTCCAGCTCGACACGACGATCCGCACCATCGGCTTCACGCACCAGTGGGCGTTCATCAACGCCTTCGAGTACGAGCCGATCAAGGGGACGAAGGTCGCGTTCAACACGCCGGGGATGGTGCAGTACGGCGAGTGGATCCGCCGGATGATCAAGTCGGGCTACACGCTGCCGGGCAAGCGCTTCGGCGAGTTCCGCCCGCTGGCCGCGCAGGGCCGCGTGCTGTTCGCCTACGACTCCGGCCACCGCGGCATGATGAAGGCGTTCAACAAGACGCTGACCGACGCCGATTACGACGCGACCTGGGAAGTGGCGCCGCTGCCGATGGGCCCGACCGGCAAGAACCTCGCGGCGCCGGACGACCACTCGCTGGCCGTCTCCAAGAGCACCAAGCACAAGGAAGCGGCGGCCAAGTTCGTCCAGTTCCTGTCGAGCTCCAAGTCGTCGCTGACCCAGTACCTCGACACGGGCGGCTTCCTGCCGCCCATCAAGGACTACAAGGCGATCGCTCCCGGCACGTTCGAGGACAGCTATCGCCAGGGCAGCCTCAAGTACGCGGTGCCCAACGTCGTCGACCTGCCGTTCGGCCCCAACTACGTGAAGGTCGGCACGCTGGTGACGACCGCGGTGCAGGAGATCATCACCACCGACAAGCCGGTCAAGGGCATCCTCGACACCTACCAGCTCAAGCTCGAAGGGGCGATGCAGTGAAGCAACCCGGACGCCGCCGCTTCGTGAGGACGACGGGAGCCGCGCCGTGAAGCAGCGCTCGACGGTAGCGCGACCGCTGGTGGCGCTGGGGGGAGGCGTCCGCCTTCCCCTGCACGTCCTCCTGCTGCTGCCGGCGCTGGTCGTGCTTGCCGGCGTCATCCTCTACCCGATCGTCAGCAGCGCCGTCCTGAGCTTCTTCAACTACGACCTGACCAGCCCCCAGAGTCACGGCTTCATCGGCACCCGGAACTTCACCACGCTGGCGGCCGACGAGAACTTCTGGCTGGCGCTCAAGAACACGCTGGTGTTCACCTTCGGCTCGGTCCTGGTGAGCCTGGTGCTCGGCCTGGCTGTCGCCTTCGCCATCGACCAGGTCTCCGATCGCTACGGCTGGCTGCGCGGCGTCGTGCTGCTGCCCTGGATCATCCCGGCGGTCGTCGTCGGCTACCTGTTCCTGTTCATCTTCGACGTCGACGTGGGGCTGGCCAACTTCATCATGAAGAAGCTCGGCCTCATCGAGCAGAACCTGCCGTGGCTGATGCGCGCGAACCTGGCGATGGCCGCCTGCGTCATCGCCAATATCTGGAACCAGACGCCGTTCTACATCCTGATGTTCGCCGCCGGCCTCAAGACGATCCCGCAGGACGTCAAGGAGGCGACGCTGGAGATGGGCGCCTCCCGCTGGCAGGAATTCTGGTACGTCACGCTGCCCTCGTTGCGCGGGATCATGGTGATCACCAGCCTGCTGATGGTCATCCGCAATTTCAACAATTTCCCGATCATCTACACGATGACCGGCGGCGGGCCGGCCTACGACACGACGACGTTCGTCGTCTACATCTTCCGGCTCGCATTCGAGAACTTCCAGCTGGGCTACGCGGCCGCTGTCGGCTTCATCTGGTGCATCGTGCTCACGATCCTGGCGGCGTTCTACGTCAAGGCGCTGAGCAGGGACTTCTAGGGACTCGCCATGGCAGACGTAAGGAAGGCATCGACCGTCTGGAAGATCACGATCTGGAGCGTCATCGCCGCGACAGTCGTCTGGTGCATCTTCCCGTTCTACTGGATGCTGAGCACGTCGGTGAAGACCGACCTCGGCGTGTACCGGATTCCGCCCGAACTGTGGCCCACCGAGCTGACGCTGGCGAACTTCGAGAAGCTGTTCGCGCACAACTCGCTGATCCCGCGGTTCTTCCTCAACTCGCTGGCGACCTCGCTCGGCACCGTCCTGGTCACCGTGGTCCTCGCCTCGCTCGCGGGCTACGCGCTGTCGCGGCTGCGCTTCCGCTTCCGCTACAACATCCTGATCGCCATCCTGGTCACGCAGATGTTCCCGATGGTGGTGCTGCTGATCCCGCTCTACATCCTGTACGCCAAGGTCGAACTCCTCAACACCTGGACCGGGCTCATCCTCGCCTACACGTCGTTCGCGCTGCCCTTCGGCGTGTGGATGATCAAGGGCTTCATCGACTCGGTGCCGCTGGAGATCGAGGAGGCGGCGATGATGGACGGCTGCGGGCGCGTCGGGGCGATGTTCCGGGTCGTGCTGCCGCTGGCGACTCCCGGCATCGTCGCCACCGGCATTTTCGCGTTCCTGGACGCATGGAACAACCTGCTGTTCCCGCTGACGCTGGTCACCGAGATCGAGATGAAGACGCTGCCGCCGGGGATGATCCTGTACTTCACGGGCCAGCTGCGCACCGACTGGGGCGGGATGATGGCGACGAGCTTCCTCACGACGCTGCCGATCGTGCTGATCTTCGCCCTGGTGCAGCGCTACCTCGTGGCCGGGCTCACGGCCGGTGCCGTGAAAGGCTGATCGTGGGGGCGGGGATTTTTCCGGTGATCCGCGAGTCACTGACATGGCGTACCGGCTCGGCATCGTCGGATTGGGCAAGATCGCGCACGATCGGCATCTGCCCTGCGTGGCCGGGAACAGAGATTTCGAGCTCGCCGCCGTTGTCAGTACACGCGGCGGCTACGGGAGCGTCCCGAGTTTCAAGACGCCCGCCGAGCTGTTCGAGAGCGGTGTCGAACTCGATGCCGTGGCGCTTTGCATGCCGCCGGAGCCGCGCTTCGCCATTGCGCGCGATGCGATCGATGCGGGGCTGCACGTCCTCGCCGAGAAGCCGCCGACGCCGACGCTGGGCGAATTGCAGGCGCTCGCTGCCCGCGCCACCGCCGCGAACCGGGTCCTGTTCACCGCCTGGCACTCGCAGTACGGCGCCGGCGTCGACGCAGCCAGGCGCCGGCTGCACGGCAAGACGGTGACGACGCTCAGGGTGACCTGGAAGGAGGATGTGCGCCGCTGCCATCCCGGGCAGGACTGGATCTGGGAGCCCGGCGGCTTCGGCGTGTTCGACCCCGGGATCAACGCGTTCTCGATCCTCACCGCGATCCTGCCCGAGCCCGTGTTCGTCGCCGACTGCACGCTGCAGACCCCGGCGAACAAGGCGACGCCGATCGCCGCGCACGTCCGGTTCAAGCCCTCCTGGGACGGGGAGGCCGACCTTTCCGCCGAGCTCGATTGGCGGCATACGGGCGAGCAGACGTGGAGCATCCAGGTGATCACCACCGACGGCGACGATCTGCTGCTGCGCAAGGGGGGAGCCGAACTTGTCGTGAACGGCAGGCTGGAGATCGCCGGTCCCGCGGCGGAATACGAGGCGGTCTACGAGCACTTCGCCGAACTGCTGCGGACCGGCCGCAGCCACGTCGACATGGCCCCGTTGCAGATGGTTGCCGATTGCCTCATGCGTGCCCGACAGGTCGATGTGGAAGCGTTCTTCTGATCGGCCCATGCTCTGAAGACCATGAAAGGCGAAAGATGAAGCAAATATTCGTCAATTTGAAGCGCTTCGATGTCCATAGAGATCTCGGCGGCGTGTGTTCCGATTCAAGCTCCAGGCATTGGATAGAAAACATAATCGATGTGTGTGCCGGCAGCGGAAAAGACAAGCTGGAAGGCATTGAATTGGTGTTCATGCTTCCAGAAAGCCTGATCATTTCAGCGGTCGAGAGGCTTGCTCGGCACCCGTCGAGCGATGCTTCCGCAATCAAGATAGGGTGCCAGGGCGTCTTTCGCGAAGACATTGCGAAAGGTGGCAACTTTGGCGCTTTCACCTGCAATCGTCCGGCCAGTGCGGCGAAGAGTCTGGGTTGCGATTGGACCATCATCGGTCACTCGGAAGAACGAAAGGACAAGCTTCAGATCATCGCATCGTACGATCCGAGAGTGCTCGATGACGCAGGGATTCAAGCTGGCGCATCCGGAGCTGTGAGCAATCTGATCAACAAGGAATTGATCTGCGCGCTCAAGAGAGAACTGAACGTGCTGCTGTGCGTCGGCGAGACCGCCAGTGAAAGGGGCGAGGGTGTTTTCGAGGAGCAAAAGCCCCGTGTCCAGGCAGTCCTGGAGCAGCAGCTGGAGATAGGCCTGGCAGGGCTGGACTTCCTTGCTTCCGAGGGCAGAGGCGTCATGAAGCGCAGGGTGGTCATCGGCTACGAGCCGATTTGGGCGATCGGCCCTGGCAAGGTGCCTCCGGGAGCCGGCTACATCGATTTCGTTTCATCCGCCATCAAGGAAGTTGTCGTTCGGCGGTTTCACTTTGATCCCACCGTTGTGTACGGCGGCGGACTGAAGGAAGAAAACGCGGCCATGATTGCTTCCGTACCGGGCATTGGGGGCGGATTGGTCGCGCTGACTCAATTCAGTGGAGAAATCGGGTTCTATCCTGAACAATTGCTGAAGATCATCGAGAAGTACAAACAGGAAGGATGACGTCGATGAAAGTGGAATTCGAATACGGCGAAGGGCTCATGCCCGCCGATTTGCCGGACGCATCCACCGCGATCTTCGTCCCCGGCGAGACGGTGGCCGATCCGCCGGCGCTGGCGGACCCGATCGAGGCCACCCGGGCGGCGATTCTAAAACCGCTCGGCCTCGCCCCCGTCGCCGAACAGCTGCGGCCGGGTTCGCGGGTGGTCATCGTCTTCCCGGACCGGGTGAAGGGCGGCACGCAGCCCACGTCGCACCGCAAGGTGGCCATCCCCCTGGTCATCGACGAATGCCTGAAGGCGGGCGTGGCGAAGAAGGACATCCTCCTGATCTGCTCGAACGGCCTGCACCGCAAGAACACCCGCGAGGAAATCCGCGGCCTGCTGGGAGACGCGATCTACAACGAGTACTGGTGGACGAACCAGATCGTCAACCATGACTCCGAGGACTGGGATAACCTGGTCGACCTCGGCCGCGACGAGCTTGGCAACGCGGTGATCATGAACCGGGCCGCCTTCGAAGCCGACCTGACCGTCACCATCGGCCATGTGCTGGGCAATCCCTACGGCGGGTACTCGGGCGGCTACAAGCACGTGGCCACCGGCATCACGCACTGGCGGACCATCGCCGCCCACCATGTCCCGGCGGTGATGCACCGCGAAGACTTCACCCCTGTTTCAGGCAAGAGCCTGATGCGCCGCAAGTTCGACGCCATCGGCCGGCACATGGAAGCGCGCATGGGGCGCAAGTTCTTCATGGTCGACGCGGTGCTCGATACCAGCGCGCGGCAGATCGCCGTGTTCGCCGGGCATGGCGGCGACATCCAGCCGCCGGCTTCCGCGTGGCTGACGTGCGCACCTACCTGCCCTGGGCCAAGAAGAAATTTGATGTGATGGTGTTCGGCATGCCGCAGGCCTTTCACTACGGCAACGGCATGGGCACCAACCCGATCCTGATGCTGCAGGCCATCAGCGCCAACATCATCCGGCACCGGCGCGTGTTGAGCGAACATCCGGTGGTGATCTGCTCGTCGATCTGCAACGGCTAGTTCCACGACGAGGAGTTCCCTTCCTACCGCGAGCTCTACGATCTCTTCCAGGGGGATTACCACAACGTCCTGCCGGACTGCGAGCGGCACGGCGAGTACTTCTGCTCCAAGCGCGACTACATCGACCGGTATCGCTTCAATTTCGGCTACCACCCCTATCACGGCTTCTCGATGATCTCCTGCGGCCACATCGCCGAGGCGCACTGTGCGGCGGTCTATATCGTCGGCGCGTAGGCACCCGGTTTCGCCCGGGCCATGGGCATGAAGACCCGGCCGACCTTCGAGAGCGCCCTGGCCGACGCCGCCAGATACGTCGGCCGCTCGCCGAACGTCCTGGCGCTGCCGCGCGCCTTCAAGCTCGCCAGTGCGCACCTGATGATGAAGGACCAGGCGCTGCCCGCGGAAGGGTACATGTAACCACGCGTCCATCAGCCACTCTTGGGCGGTATCGCTGGCAACATGTTTGTTGCCGCCCTGTCGGATCGTCCGGGCCACGTTCCGCGCGGGTTCAGCCACGCAGCTTGCCGAGCCACTCCTGCGCGCGCCCGACCATCATGCTCATGTCCGAGCCGACGGCGACCCAGGAGTAGCCGTAGTCGAGAAAGCGCCGAGCCATCTCCGGGTTGCCGCCGATGATGCCGCAGGGCTTGCCGAGCCGCTTCGCCTCCGCGGCGGCGTGTGCCAGCCTGGCCTGCACCGCGGCGTGACCGATGTCGCCCAGATGACCGAGCGAGGCCGCCAGGTCGCCCGGCCCGATGAAGAGGGAGTCGACCCCGGGCACCGCCGCGATCTCGGCCAGACGCGCGAGCGCGGACGCGGTCTCGATCTGCACGACAACGCACAGCTCGTCGGCGGCGCGCTTCGGGTAGTCGGCGACGTTGCCGTAGCGACTGGCGCGATGAACCGCGGCGACGCCGCGGACGCCGTGCGGCGGATAGCGCGTCGCCGCCACCGCGCGTGCCGCTTCGTGCTCGTCCTGGATGAAGGGGAACATCAGCGTCTGCGCGCCGGCGTCGAGCGCCCGCTTGACCATCACTGCGTCGTTCCACGGGACGCGCGTCACCGCCGACGCCGGCGTACCGGCAACCACGCGCAGGATGTCGACGAGCTGCGGCGTGTCGACCGGAACGTGTTCCATGTCGACGACGACGAAGTCGAAGCCGGCGCATCCCATCGCCTCGGCCGTCGATGCCGCTGCGCTCATCAGCCAGGTGCCGAACTGCGTCCGGCCGCCGGCGAGGGCGTTCTTGAAGGCGTTGCGGGGCAGGTCCATCTCGAGGGTTCCTTTCAGGGCGGGGATTGAGGCATCGCTGGCGCGCACCGCGGTGCGACGCCGCGCGATCTCGAACGCCGCCACTGCCGGTCGCCGGCGCAGGAGCGTTTGCGGCGCGGTGGAGTCAGTAGATGTCCGGCTCGGGCACCCGCCGCACCGTCGGCGCGCCGGACTCCAGGAAGTCGAGATCGCAGCCTTCGTCCGCCTGGGTCACGTGCTGCCGGTACAGCGCCGCCCAACCGCGATCGTAGGGGTTCGGCGGCGGCTGCCAGGCGGCCCGGCGCCGGTCGAGCTCGGCGGCGGAGACGTCGACGGCGATGCGCCGGCGCGGCACGTCGAGCTCGATCATGTCGCCGGTGCGAACCAGCGCCAGCGGTCCGCCGATGGCTGCCTCGGGCGCGACGTGCAGCACGCAGGTTCCGTAGTGCGTTCCGCTCATCCGCGCATCGGACAGGCGCACCATGTCGCGCACGCCTTGCGCCAGCAGCTTCTTCGGGATCGGCAGGTTGCCCCACTCGGGGAAGCCCGGTGCGCCGACCGGACCGGCATTGCGCAGCACCAGCACGGTGTCCCTGGTCACCGCCAGGTCCGGGGCGTCGATGCGCGCCGAGAGCTCGGCGTGGTCGTCGAACACCAGCGCCGGACCGCGATGCACGAGCAGCTCCGGCGTCGCGGCCGACGGCTTGATCACCGCTCCCCGCGGAGCGAGGTTGCCGGTCAGCACGGCCAGTGCACCGCGCAGGGCCGGGTCGCCGGTCACCGGACGATCGAGCGGACGGATCACCTCGTCGTTCCACACCCGGGCGCCGTCGAGGTTCTCGCCCAGCGTGCGACCGTTGACGGTGAGCGCGTCGACCGCGAGCCACTCCCGTACCCGCGACAGCAGCGCCAGCAGGCCGCCGGCGAACCAGAAATCGTCCATCAGGCCGTCGCCGTTGGGGTACAGGTTGGCGAGCACCGGAACCACCCGCGCGATCGCGTCCATGTCCGCCAGCGCGAGCGGAACCCGTGCGCGGCGCGCGAGCGCGATCAGGTGGACCGTGGCGTTGGTCGAGCCCCCCAGCGCCATGTAGGCGACCATCGCGTTGTCGAACGAGGCGCGGGTGAGCAGACGCGATGGCTTGAGATCCTCCCAGACCATCGCCACGGCGCGCTCGCCGCAGTCGGCGGCCATCCGCGCGTGCCCGGAGTCGACCGCGGGAATCGACGAGGCGCCAGGCAGGGTGAAGCCGAGCGCGTCGGCGATCGACGTCATCGTCGAAGCGGTGCCCATCGTGTTGCAGGTGCCCGCCGTCCGTGTCATCCGCCCCTCGAGCTCGATCCAGTCGGCTGGCGTGATGTTCCCCAGCCGGAGTTCGTCCCAGTACTTCCTGGTGTGCGTGCCGGCGCCGGTCTTTGCGCCGCGCCAGGAGCCGGTGGACATCGGCCCGGCCGGACAGAAGATCGCCGGCAGGTCCATGCTGATCGCGCCCATCAGCAGGCCCGGCGTCGTCTTGTCGCAGCCGCCGAGCAGCACGGCGCCGTCGACCGGATGCGAGCGCAGCAGCTCCTCGGTCTCGAGCGCCAGCAGGTTGCGGTAGAGCATCGTCGTCGGCTTGACGATCACCTCGCCCAGCGACAGCGCCGGCAACTCGACCGGGAAGCCGCCTGCCCGCCAGATGCCGCGCTTGACCGCCTCGGCACGCTCGCGCAGGTGCGTGTGGCAGGTCGACAGCTCGCTCCAGGTGTTGACGATCGCGATGACCGGCTTGCCCAGGAAATCGTCGCGGCGAAGGCCCGCCTGCTGCGCGCGCTGGCGGTGCGCGAACGCGCGGATGGTGTCGGCGGCAAACCAACGCTGGCTGCGCAATTCGGCAAGGGGGCGGCGCGGCGTGGTCATGGCGGGGCCGGCACTGACTGGCCGGCACCGGGTTCCGAGGGGGAGGTCAGTTTTCCTCGAGTCCGAACTCGCGCACCGCCGTCCCGGACGATCAGGAATCAAGTACGAGGCCGATCAGTATGGGATGCCCGTCGCGTCGGGTCAACCGCTATGCGGCGCCCCGCACAACGGCCCATCGCCAGTCCCCCGCCGGACGGTTGCATCGCCGCCAACAGCGTTCGACCCGCCGGGTCCGAGTCCCAGTCCGCGGGGTCGCGTGACTGGATCTTCCACCTTCGTGCTCTCGGGCTTCCACGGTGCAGGATCAGTCGTCGGAACGAAAGCCGATAAATCGGCAGGCATCGCCACTTCGTTCTACTCGGCACCAAGCCCTGTCGCACGCACCGAGGAGAACTTCGCCGCCTCCTTGCAACCCCGACCGACCGATGGCGCATAAATACGGCCCTGGATGCCCAGCGACGTCGACTCGAGGTCGTACACGAATGCAGTTGTGTCGAGGCCGTCCGAACACTTGTAGGCCGCCCCGTTGATCCGATGGAGGCTGCCATGCTGCTCGGTGGTCCCGGAGAGCGTGCAAGTGAGTCCGCTCTGGTACTCGAAAAACATTGAAACGCGGTCTACCGCGGCCTGTGTAAGCTCGACAGTGAAGGAATCGGTGTAGGTCTGGTCGCTGGCGCTGGCCGTGCAGTCGTAGTACTCGCCGTACTGACCGCCCGTGAAAAGACCACCCAAATCGAAACTCGTCAGCGTTTGCCGTTCGATCGATTTGCTCACGGTCAGCGACGTCGCATTGAACGAGTAGGTGAGTGTCCCCCTGTAGGAGACGGAGATACCGCCCTGCGTCGGCGTGAACGACGCGGTACCGACTGCCGTCGCGCTCAGGTTGCCCGGCTGCCAGGGTAACCCGAGACCGGTCCCCGTGGTCGCATACAGCGGCCCGACGAACGCCAGCCGGGCCCCGTCCCAAGTCATCTGAGCCGTATACCAAGTCGGCAATCCCTTCGAGTCGTAGACGAAGAATGTCGCGAACATGAACGCGTCGCTCTGGACGAGGTTCACGCCCCACCCCGGTTCCGTCGCATTGAACCAGATTCGGTCCAGTCGACTTTTGCCGTTGACTGAAGCAGCGGCGAGGAGCAGCACGATGCTGAACAGGATTCGGGCAATCATGATCTTGCCTCCAAAGGTTAGTGAAAGATGCGCCGACGAACATAGCCGGCACCATTGGCCAGTCGAATCCAGAAGACCAGACGATCTTCGCACCTTGGCGCCAGCCGCCGGATGGATCAAGCACCCAAGAGTGCCGGCGGCTACGCCGAGTTCGGCTACCTGGGGATGCAGCCGTCCGACAGGGTCTTCAAGAATTCCACGATGGCGAGTTCCTCCCCATGGTCTGGTCCCGGGTTACCCCTGCGCCCACCGGGTCCGATCGGTACGCGCGGGACACCGATGCCGCGCTCAAATCACGATCGAATTGGATGCCGCAATGCGAGTTGATTGAAATCACCGGCCAAGCACGACGAACCGGCGAACAGCCCCGCAGGCAAGGCCGCATTTCGGAATCGCGGTTGGGTGTTGAGCCGATCAGCAGGCGCTGCCGACGCCAGTTGGCTGCGTCATCGAGCGTCGGGCTCACTACTCCGGCAGGGCAGGCACCGACGAGGGCCGCGGTTTGAACGACGCGCCAATACAAACGCATCGCACCCGCCTTTTGCTGGTTTTGAGGTTACCGAATAAACCGTACGCCGATCATGGATGGTTGCATTGACGCAGATCAATGGCGCGCATCGATACTGCGACGGCGGAAACAGCTTCACGCCCAATGCCGATTCGGGGCGCGCGATGGCCTGATCGACCCCCGGCTGGCCGGGAGATGAGGAATCCGCCGCCGCGCGAAAGCTCTTCCGGTGTGCAACCTCGACAAACACGCGCAGGTGCCGCGTGTTGACGTTTATCGACGGTCGCCTGTCGCTGCGCTATCCGCGATCCAGGAGGCAAGCGTGTCGATCAATCACATTCGTCAATCAATCGTTTGCAAAAGCGAAGTAGTCGGAATGATTCCGCTGCCGTAAAGTCCGCGAAGAGCGCCCCCGTTTGGGCGGGACGACGAGCGAGAGACGGGCGCTTCGGTCAGCCGTCATGAATCTTCAGGAAGGAGCAGCACATGGGTTGGTCACCTTTCCGGCCAGTCGGACTCACGCACCGGGATTCCCGCTGTTTCGGCGGCTTCACGCTGATCACTCCCGTCGGGGGCGATGCGGTCTATCTCATCGACGGTGACGGGCAGATCGTGCACGGGTGGGCTGTTCCCGGTTTTCAGCCCGGGTACGGTTACCTGCTTCCAGGCGGGAACCTCCTTGTTCGCGGGCAGCCGCTCCTTCAGACCACTGTCGCTGCCGGTGAGGCCGCGGGCAAGGCTGACATCCTGCTCGAACTGGATTGGGATTCCCGAGAGATATGGCGTTGGGAAAACGAGACTTTCCATCACGACATGTGCCGCATGCCCAACGGCAATACGCTGGTCATTATCTGGGAGCTGCTTCCTGAAGACTATGTGAAACGTGTCAAGGGCGGGCTGTCGCCGGAACAAATCGCGCAGTTCGCCAACGATCCACGATTCATGCAGTTCATTCTCGCCGGCATGGGCGTCGGCGGACGTCCGCGACTCAAGGGAATGTTGACCGATGCGATCTGGGAAATCGATCCGGCAGGGAAGCCGGTGCACGTATGGCACTCGCACGAACACTTCGATCTCGAGACGGACACCCTGTGCCCCATCGACTTGCGGCACGAATGGACGCATCTCAACGCGGTGCAACTGGCGCCGGACGGCGACGTCATCATCAGTTCGCAGAAGCTCGACACCATCATGAAGATCTCCTGGCCGAAGGGCGAGGTTGTCTGGCGATGGGGAGGACCCGGACGGTTGAGCCACCAGCACGATCCCAGCATCACTCCGGATGGAACGCTGCTGGTCTTCGACAACGGCAGCCGATACCCCATTCAGGGCAAGACGCGGGTCATCGAGGTGGACATGAAGTCCGGGGAAATCATCTGGCAGTACATGGGCGAACCCGTTTTCAGTTTCATGAGCCTGCACATCGCGGGCGCCGAGCGTCTCGTCAACGGAAACACCCTGATCTGCGAGGGGGAGAGCGGCCGCGTCTTCGAGGTCACGCGCGATTGCCAGATCTGCTGGGAGTGGATAAACCCGCTCGTCCTGCCCTTCAAGGGAGGAATCACGTCGTCGATGCTCTTCCGCGCTCATCGCTACGCTGCCGATAGCCCGGAATTGCGCGGTCGGACCTTCGACAAGGGCAAATGGAACGAGTTGAATCGCAAGATCGGCCTCATGAAGTGACTTGCGGAGAGACCCGGGCCAGTCACGATCGGGACTCGGTCATCGCAATCGCGGCCAGGCGGCAACGGGCTCGGGAGGCGGCACGAAGGGGCAGGTCTGGCTGCAAGGAGCCCGGCTGGAGCCCTGGGGCGGGTCGCGGGGCCATCGAGCGGACCTGAAGGCCGGCGACATCGATTCGTCTTCCCGGTTGCGCCTGGCGCAACGATCGAAGCGCCGGAAAGGAGCACGTCCATGGAAGGGCTTGTAAGGCCCCACGGAGGCAAAGATCTCAAGAGCCTGCTTCTCGAAGGGGAGGCGCGCGAGGACGAGATCGAGAAGGCGAAGCGCCTCAGGAAGATTCCGCTTACGAGCCGCGAAACCGGCGACCTCATCATGCTCGGGATCGGGGGGTTCACACCGCTCGACGGCTTCATGGGCCGGGACGACTGGAAGGGTGTGTGCGATTACCTCCAGATGCCTTCCAGCGACGGCCTGTTCTGGCCGATTCCCATCACTCTATCCGCGGCGAAGAGCCTCGCCGATTCCATCGGGCCCGGCGAGGAAGTGGCACTCTGGGACGCCGAGACGAACACCCTCATGGCCACCATGACGGTGGCCGAGAAGTTCACCATCGACAAGCGCCACGAGTGCAACGAGGTCTTCAGAACGACCGACCTGGCGCATCCGGGCGTCAAGATGGTCATGGAGCAAGCCGAGGTGAATCTGGCCGGGCCGGTCAGGGTGGTTTCGGAGTCGTACTTCCCGGAGCAGTTCAAGGGCCTTTATCAGCGGCCTGCCGAGGCGCGCGCGATGTTTGCGGAGCGCGGATGGAACACGGTGGCGGCGCTGCAGCTTCGCAACCCCATGCACAACTCGCACGCCTACCTCGCGTGGATTGCCATCGAGGTCTGCGACGGCGTGTACATCCACCAGCTTGTCGGCAAGCTGAAGCCCGGCGACATCCCGGCAGACGTTCGCGCCAGGGCGATCGACGCGCTGATTGCCAAGTACTTTCGCAAGGAGCGCACGGCGATGGCGGGCTACCCGCTCGAAATGCGCTACGCGGGTCCGCGCGAGGCCCTCCTGCATGCGGTATTCCGCCAGAACTACGGCTGCAGCCACCTCATCGTCGGTCGCGATCACGCCGGCGTCGGCGACTACTACGGCCCGTTCGACGCGCAGAGGATCTTCCAGGAGATTCCCCGGAACGCCCTCGAGTTGCGGCCCTTGTGCATGGACTGGACCTTCTACTGCTACGAGTGCGGCAGCATGGCGTCGATGAAGACCTGCCCGCACGAGAGCAAGGCCATCATTGACGAAAACGGGCGCTACCAGAGCGGCGCTCGCCTCCTCTTGTCGGGAACGCTGCTTCGCAAACTCATGAGCGAGGGCAAGCCGGTACCTCCGGAGTTCTCCAAGCCCGAGGTGATTGCAGTGCTGAAGGAGTATTACGACAGGCTTGAACACAGGGTGGAAGTGCAGCTTCACGGCGCGGCAACCGGTGCGCCGACCGGGAAGTAGGCGGGCCACGGAAAAAAGGGGGCCGCTGGTCGGCGATGTGTTCCCCGGCATTCGGGGCCGGCCGGAACTGGCGCGCCTCGACAGGCTGCTACGGCCGCCGGATCTTCGTCACGCCGGGCGGCAGATGCAGATCGCTCGCCAGTACCGACTTGTGGACGACGTCGGCCAGGGTCCGCGCCGCGAACGACGGCTCCTTGCCCGCCGGAAACACCAGCCCCAGCCTTCGCGCGATCGACGGTCGCCGCAACGGTCGAGCGGCAAGCGTCATGTTCGCAGGCGAGGGACACAGCATCGAGGGCAATACCGTCACGCCAAGCCCAGCCTCAACCAGACCCAGCAACGTATGGATCTGCGCCGATTCGTGGACCACATTCCGGCCGATGGCCAGCCGCTCGGCCGCGCGATCGAACGCGTCGCGGATACCCGACCCGCGCCGCAGCAGCACCAATTCGTGCGCGGCGAGATCCGCGCCCGAGACGTACCTCTGTCGCGCCAACGGATGATCCGCGGGGCACACCACCTGGAATGCATCGGCCACCAGCGGTATGGCGAACCCGCGCCTGCCCGATGGCTCGTCGCTGACGATCGCGACATCGCATTCGCCGGTTTCCAGGCTGTGCAGGATGCCGCTCATGTTGTCGTCGCGCACCACGACATTGATTCCCGGATAGCGACGCTTCATTTCATTCAGCGCGGACGGGAGCAACTTGTAGACCGTCGAGGAAAGACACGCCAGCGTGACGCGGCCTCGTCCAGACGTCGCAAACTCGCGCAACGTGGCGATAGAGCGATCAACGCCTTCGAGCAGCCGCTCGGCATCCACCAGGAAAGCGGACCCGGCTTCCGTCACCCGCACCGAACGGGTCGTGCGGTCGAACAGCTTGACAGCCAGCAAGGACTCCAGCTTTGCGATGGCCTGGCTGGTGGCAGGTTCGCTCAAGTGCAATGCCACCGCGGCATTGCGAAAACTGCCGCGCCGGGCGATCTCGACGAAGATCCGCAGGTGACGGAGGTTCGGGTTGAGCATCTGCCTCTCCTGCTCCTTAACTCAGATACTAATAAGAAAAGAAGAATAACCTATCCAATAATTCGAATTGTATTAGTTCTGCTCATTCCCTAAAGTGAAATTTCATCAGGCGCGATTGGGGAATGGGTGAACGCGGCATCCGTGCCGACAGCAAGGGGAACCGAATGATGATCCGCAAGTCCTTGATCGCATCCTTTCTGGCCGGCAGCCTTGTACTCGCCGGCGGTTGCGCGACTGCGCCCACCGGCACAGCCACCGCGGCAAAGGCACCGACCGCACCCGGCGGCCCGGTAACCATCGTGGTGCCGTTCCCGCCCGGAGGCGTCGACGTCATCGGCCGGATGATGCAGCCGCAACTGGGAAAGGCGCTTGGCCAGGAGGTCGGCATCGTCAACCGACCCGGGGGCACGGGCTCGGTCGGTTCGGGCGAGGTCGCACGCGCCGCACCCGATGGCCGCACCTTGCTGCTGGCCCCGCAGGGTCCGCTGATCTACCAGCCGCAAGTCGCCACCGTCGACTACGACGTGCTGCGTTCCTTCGTCCCGGTGTGCCGCGTGACGTCCACCCCCAGCGTCCTGATGGTCGCGGGCACTACGACGTTCAATCGGGTGGGCGACATCATTGCCGCGGCACGCGCAGCGCCGGGCCGGATCAGCTACTCATCGGCCGGGCCGGGAGGCCTGCCGCATGTGGGCATGGCCGCGTTCGCGAAACTTGCGGGAATCGACCTGCGCCACGTGCCCACTGCCGGCGCTGCCGCATCGGTCGCGGCCCTGAAAGAAGGAAAGGCCGAGCTGCTGGCGGAACAGTTGCCGATCGCAGTAGCCAATGCTGGCGCGAACCAGGCCCGGATCATTGGCGTGTTCGCCAGCGAACGCGTCGCCGAGTTGCCGGACGTGCCCACGATTCGCGAACAGGGTCTGGACATCGCGTTCCAGTCCTGGAATGTGCTGATGGCCCCGGCCGGAACGTCGGCCGCGGAAGTGCAGCGCCTGCAGGACGCCTGCCGCCAGACCCTGGCCGCGATCGCACCGGAACTGAAGTCGAAGATGGGCATGGATCCCGCCTACCTCGGCTCGTCGGACACCAGGGCGTTCATCACCCAGGAATTGCCGCGGGCGCGCGCGCTGGCCGAACTCAGCGGTCTGGCGAAGGCGAAGTAGTTCCTCGCGCCGCCCATCGCACGGACGTCAAATCATGCGCAATTCGATGATCCGCTTCACCGCTCGCGATTCGAACACCCGCCCGGCAATCCGATCCCTCCTTCATGCCGTCGTGGCGCTGGCCGCGCTGTTCGCGCTCGCGCCGGGTCTGGGGTACGCCGCATGGCCCGAAAAACCGATTCGCATTGTCGTGCCCTTCGTGCCGGGCGGGGCGGCCGACAGCGCGGCGCGCATGATGGCTCCCGCCCTGCAGAAGCGGCTGGGGCAGCCGGTGGTGGTAGAGAACAGGGCTGGCGCCGGCGCGACGATCGGCACCGCGGCCGTGGCCAGTTCCCCTCCCGACGGCTACACCCTGCTGTTGGGCAGCGCCAGCAATGCGATCGACAACGCGATCCAGAAGAAGCTGCCCTACGTATTCGAGCGCGACCTCGTGCCCCTGCTGCTGGTGGCCGAGGTTCCCGGCGTCGTCGTGGTGCCGCGCGGCCTGCCGGTGAACACCATGCAGGAGCTGATCGCCTACGTCAAGGCGCAACCGACGGGAACGCTCAGCTATGGCTCGCCCGGATACGGGACCAGCGTTCACCTGGCGGGCGAGCTGTTCGAGAGCATGACCGACACCACGATGATCCACGTGGCGTACAAGGGCGCGCCACCGGCCCTCGTCGATCTGCTCGCCCAGCGTCTGCACTTGATGTTTCCGGCCCTGGCCGCGGCGCAGGTCCATATCCAGGCTGGCACGCTGCGCGCGCTGGCGGTGACCACGCGCAAGCGCTCGGCGCTCGCGCCTGACTTGCCGACCGTGAATGAGTCCGGCCTGCCGGGTTACGAGGTCGGCGGCTGGATCGGCCTGTTCGCTCCTGCCGGGGTGGCGCCGGACGTCATGAGCCGCCTGCAGCGCGCGGTTGAAGAGACCCTGTCGGATGGCGAGATGCGCCAGTCGCTCGCCAGGATCGGCATCGAAGCCACGCCTGCGCCGGCGCAGGCCCTGCGCGAGCGACTGGAGGCGGATTCGCGCCGCTGGGCACAGCTCATCAAGACCCGAAAGATCGAACTGCAGTGACCGGCAATCGCGCAAACCCCGCGACCCCGGCGGTCGCCCATGACGCGACGGAAACGGCGCACGCCAACCGACGCCAGGCCCAGGCTTTGATCGATGCACTGGCCACGCCGGTACTGCATCACGTCATCAACGGCGTGTCCTGCGCCAGTGTCGACGGACGCGAGTTCGGAGAACCTGTCGCCCATCGACGGCACGGTTCTCAACGCCACCGCGCTGGGTGCCGAGGCGGACGTCCAGGCGGCGAGCGTCGCCGCCTCGACGGCCTTCGAGGCCTGGCGGCGCTGGCCTGCACTGCGCCGACGCGACCTGCTGCACGCCATCGCCGACCGCATCGACGCGCATGCCGAGCAGATCGCGCTGATCGAAACCGCCGACACCGGCCAGCCGCTGCGTTTCACCGGCAAGACCGCTGCCCGGGGCGCGGAGAACTTTCGCTTCTTTGCCGACCTGTGCACGCAGGCCGCGAATGGCCGCGCCTACCCGACGCCCACGCACCTGAATTACACGATGCGCGAACCGATCGGACCGGTGGGTGCGATCACGCCGTGGAACATGCCGTTCATGCTGGGAACCTGGAAGATCGCACCGGCACTGGCCGCAGGCTGCACCGTCGTGCACAAGCCGGCCGAGTGGAGCCCGCTGACCGCCACGCTGCTCGCAAAGCTGGCGCTCGAGGCCGGACTGCCGCCGGGGGTGCTCAATGTCATCCACGGCCTTGGTGCGGACGCCGGCAGTGCGTTGACCAGGGACCCGCGCATCAAGGCGATCGCCTTTGTCGGTGGCACGCAGACGGGTGCGCGCATCATGGCCCAGGGTGCGCCGACGTTGAAGCGCGTGCACTTCGAACTGGGTGGCAAGAGTCCGGTGATCGTGTTTGACGATGCCGATCTCGACCGCGCGCTCGATGCCGTGTCGTTCATGGTCTTCAGCCTCAACGGCCAGCGCTGCAACGCCGGCTCACGCCTGCTGGTACAGCGCTCGATCCATGACCGTTTCGTCGAGCGCCTGGTCCGGCGCGCGCGCACGATTCGCGTCGGCGATCCCTTCGATCCGGCCACCGAGGTCGGCCCGCTGATTCACGCACAGCAGCTTGCCAAGGTGCGCGAACACTGTGAGCGTGCCGAGCAGGTCGGTGCCGCAGTGCGCTGCGGCGGCGTGCCGTCCAACCGCCCGGACCTCCCGTCCGCGGGACACTGGTTCGCTCCCGCCATCGTGTCGGACGTCACGCCGGCGATGGACATCGCACGCGAAGAGGTGTTCGGTCCGGTCCTGGCCGTCCTGCCCTTCGACGACGAAGCGCACGCGCTGGCGCTGGCCAACGACAGCCGATACGGTCTGTCCACGTATCTGTGGACCGGCAGTGTCGGCCGTGCGCACCGGCTCGCGCGTTCGTTCGAGTCGGGCATGGTGTGGGTGAACACCGAGATCTCGCGGCATCTGGCAACGCCTTTCGGCGGCATGAAGGACAGCGGGATCGGCCGCGACGGCGGCGACTGGAGTTTCGATTTCTACATGGAGACGCGCAACGTGTGCATCGCACTGGACGAGCACAAAGTGCCACGCATCGGTCGCGACTGAGCCGCCGCGATGAGCACGCACGCTGCTTCGCCCTCCCTCGGTCCCGCGTCTGCGGCGGGGCGTCCGAACATCCTGTTCATCACCACGGACCAGCAGCGGGCCGATTGCATCGGCTACGAGAACGACCAGGTTCGCACGCCGCATCTCGATGCGCTGGCATGCAGAGGCGCCCGGTTTTCCAATTGCATCACGCCGAGTCCGGTGTGCCAGCCGGCGCGCGCCTCGATCCTGACCGGAAGGCTGCCGCTCACCCACGGCGTGTGGGACAACGGCGTCGACCTCGATCCCGCCGTCGGCCAGCAAGGCGTGGCCGGCGGCGCTGGCGGCGGCCGGGTATGCCACCGCGTTCATCGGCAAGGCGCATTTCTCCACCAAGAACACGTTCGCGCCCACCGGGGCGCCAGAGTGCCGCCGAAGCGCACCCGGATATCCGCAGGACTGGCACGGGCCCTACATGGGCTTTGCGCACGTCGAACTGGCCGCGATGGGAAAATTCCACCAGGGCCGTTTGCAAACGAGTGCGGCGGCCATCCATCGCTTCGAGCATTGGTTTCTCGATCACCCGGGTGCCCTCGAAATGTGGCAGCGCAGCCTGCGCGAAGGCAGCGGCGCGGCGCAGACATGGGATTCGGCCCTGCCCGCCGCCTGGCACAGCAGCGCATGGGTGGCGGACCGCACCCTGGCACTGCTGCAGCGGCGCCAGGGAGCGGATGAGCCGTTCTTCGTGTGGGCCTCGTTTCCCGATCCGCACCATCCGTTCGATTGCCCCGCGCCATGGCGCCAGATGTACGATCCCGACGCCATGGTGCTGCCCTCCCACCGGACTCTGGATCTGGAGCGCCGGCCCTGGTGGCACCGCGCCGCACTGGAAGGCACGCCGCAGATTGCCGATCCCGAGCTGGCCAAGTTTCGCCAGGACGGATTCAGGCTTCCCGCCGCAGACCGACCGCCAGCTCGCCGAGATGATGGCCAACTACTACGGGATGATTTCCCATGTGGACCATCAGGTCGGGCGCATCCTCGATGGCCTGCGGCAATCGGGCCTCGCCGACAACACGCTGATCGTCTTCGCCAGCGACCACGGCGACATGCTGGGCGACCATGGCCTGTACCTCAAGGGGCCGATGCTGTACGAGGGCTTGCTGCGCGTGCCGATGATCATCTCGGGGCCCGGAATCGCGCATGGACAAAGGATCGAAACGCCGGTTTCCACATCGACCTGACGGCCACGTTCCTGCAGAGCGCGGGCCTGCCGTTCGCGAGCGAACAGAGCCGATCGCTGTACCCGGTGCTCGCGGGCACCGAGCAGCGTGAATGCGCGTGGAGCGAATGGCACGTGCATCCGTCGCGACTGGGTGTGGCGCTGCAGCTGCGCACCGTCCGCACCGGCCGCTACAGCTGCACGTTCGAGCTGGGCTCGAACAGCGGGGAGCTGTACGACCTGCAGGACGATCCGCAACAACTCGTCAATCGCTTTGACGCCCCCGATAGGCGCGCCGTTCGAGACCGGATGCGTACGCTGATGCTGGCTCGCCCTGGCCCGGTGCTCGATCAGCTGCCCGAGCCGGTCGGAATCGCATGAGCAACCGTCGATCGACGCGCCGCGCAGCGGCGGTCCCGGTTGCGCTGCCGGCCGCCCTGCCCCGCATTGCCGGAGCCGCCGACCGCGAGGCACAGGGCGTCGACGTCGCGACGTTCAGAACGTTCGAGCAAGCGATCGCGGCCATTGCCGCGGACAGCCGTCTGCCTCAAGGACAGGCAGGCAGCCGTCAACCCGCGCATCGCCCCGCCAAACGCCCCACGAAAGGAGGTTGCTCGATGACCCCCCAACAATCGGCCACCGGAGCGAGACTCCTGATCGACGCACTGGCCGCTGAGGGCGTGGACACGATCTTCTGCGTGCCCGGCGAGAGCTACCTGGCGGCGATCGATGCGCTGTACGACCGCCGCGAGCAGATCCGCCTCGTCGTCTGCCGCCATGAGGGATCCGCAACTTTCATGGCCGAGGCGTACGCCAAGCTGAGCGGCCGACCCGGCATCTGCTTCGTCACCCGCGCGCCGGGCGCGACCCAGGCCGCGATCGGAGTACACACCGCGCATCAGGACTCCACACCGCTGATCCTGTTTGTCGGCCAGGCCGGGCGCAGCTTCATGGAGCGGGAAGCTTTCCAGGAGATCGACTACCGCCGGATGTTCGGTCCCATCACGAAATGGGTGGCGCAGGTCGACGACCCGGCGCGCGTGCCCGAGATGGTGAGCCGTGCTTTTCACACCGCGCTGTCCGGGCGACGTGGCCCGGTCGTGCTGGCGCTGCCCGAGGATGTGCTGTCCGGTGAAGTGGGCCGCGACGTTGGTGTCGCTCGCGCGGTCCGGCCGACACATGCGGTGCCAAGTGCGGCCGACCTTGGCCGGTTGCTCGAGTTGCTCGGCCATGCCGAGCGGCCCCTTGCGATCCTGGGCGGCAGCGGCTGGACGCAGGCGGCCGTGGACGATCTGGGCCGTTTCCTGCGTGCTGCCGGAGTGCCGGTGGCGTGTTCGTTCCGACGCCAGGACCTGTTCGACAACCGCGATCCGCAGTACGTCGGCGTGCTGGGGCTGGGTGCCGACCCCGCGCTGCATCGGGCCGTGAAAGAGGCCGACCTGCTGCTGCTGCTTGGCGCGCGGATGGGCGAAGTGCCGAGTTCGGGCTATACCCTCATCGAGTCGCCGCAGCCGACGCAGGTCCTGGTGCATGCGATGCCCTGTGCGGAGGAACTGGGCCGCGTCTATCGCCCCGACCTTCCGCTGCTGGCGACGATGCCGGAACTTGCGCAAGGCCTGGCGGCACTCGCCGTGCCGGCGTCGATCGGCCAGCGTGCGCAGGCCTGGCGCGAAACGCTGCGCCAGGGGTACGAGCGCCACAGCGCCCCGCCCGCGCAGCGCGACGATGCGGTACGGCCCCCGACCGGCACCGTCGATCAAGCCGAGGCCTGGTGCGCGCTGCGCGACCGGCTGCCGACCGACGTCGTCATCACCAACGGCGCGGGCAATTACACCGCATGGGCGCATCGCTACTACCGTTACCTCAGCTTCGGCAGCCAGGTGGCGCCGACCAGCGGCGCGATGGGCTACGGCTTGCCGGCAGCCATCGGCGCCAAGCTCGCCTGTCCGCAACGCCCGGTACTGTGCCTGGCGGGCGACGGTTGCTTCATGATGAGTTCGCACGAGCTGGTCACCGCAGTGCGGCTGCGGTTGCCGATCGTCATCGCGTTGTTCGACAACCGGATGTTCGGCACGATCCGCATGCACCAGGAAAGAAACTTCCCGGAGCGCGTCTACGGCACCGATCTCGACAACCCGGACTTCGTTGCGCTGGCACGGTCCCACGGGGCGCTCGCACAGCGGATCGAAAGTGTCGAGGCCCTGGTGCAGGCCGTGCAGGCCGGCTTCGAAGCCCGGTTGCCGACCCTGCTGCACATCCCCACCGACCCCGAGCGCATCAGCCCCAACGGTTCGATCTCCTCAATTCGCAAGAGCGCCCTGCTGAAACGAAAATGATGCCTACATCCACACTGCAATCAGCGCAAGACGACCAGGCCGCGACCGCGGCGATCGACATCGTCGTGCCGTTCCCTCCCGGCGGCATCGACCTGATCCTGCGCCTGCTGTTGCCGGCGCTGTCGCGACGCCTCGGGCAGACGATCAACATCATCAACCGCCCCGGGGGCACCGGCGCGCACGGCACGCAGGAGGTGGCGCAGGCCAAACCCGACGGGCGCAGCTTGCTGTTCGCATCGCAGGGTCCGCTGGTCTACCAGCCTCAGGTCAACACCGTCGGTTACGACGTTCAGCGCTCGTTCGTCCCGGTGTGCCGGGTGACGTCCACCCCCAGCGTGCTGATGGCGTCGAGCCGCAACAATTTCACCTGCGCCGCCGATGTGGTTGCCGCGGCACGCGCGGCACCCGGTCGCATCGTCTACTCGACGCCCGGGGCGGGAGGCCTGCCGCACATCGGCATGACGGCCTTTGCCGCCGTGATGGGGGTGGAACTGCAGCACCTGCCGATGGCCGGTGCCGCGGCAGCGATCGAAGCCTTGAAGAACGGGCAGGCCGACCTGATCGCCGAGCAGTTGCCCACCGCGGTGGCGCTGTCGGGTCAGGGCGCGCGCATCATCGGCGTGTTCGCGCCGCAACGCCTGCCCTCGCTGCCCGACGTGCCGACGATGGCCGAGCAGGGCTGCGATCTCTCGTTTCAGTCCTGGAACGTGCTGATGGCGCCGGCAGGTACGCCCACGCCGGTCCTCCAGCGCCTGGGCGAGGCCTGCCTTGCGGCACTGGTCGAAGCCACTCCGGAATTGAACAGGAAGATGGGCATGGACCCGGCCTATCTCGGCTCGGCGCAGACGGCCACCTTCATCGTCGCGGAACTCGACCGAGCCCGCGCACTGACTCGCCGCAGTGGATTGATCCCGGCGAAGTGACCTCCCCATTCACCACCAAGGAGTCGACATGTGCAACAAGTTCGTCGCAGCTGCAGTTGGCGCACTGGCTTTGGTCTGCCACTTGGCTTCAAACGCCGTGGCGCAGACCTTCCCGTCACGGCCGATCACGCTGGTCGTGCCCTATCCGGCGGGCGGCGGCGCAGACATCATCGGTCGCATGCTGGCCGAGTCGATGAAGCCGCTCCTCGGCCAGCCGATCGCAGTGGTCAACCGGCCCGGGGGGCAGGGTACCATCGGCACCGCCGAGGTGATCCGCTCGGCCCCCGACGGCTACAACCTGGTGCTGAGCGCGGTGGCCACGCTGACGGTGCAGCCGCATCGGCAGGACTTGCCGTACAACACGCCGGACGACTACGACCCTGATCATCAAGGCGGCCAACCTTCCCATGGTCCTTGCGGTCCTGTCCAACGCCCCGTGGAAGAACGCCAAGGAGGTGATGGATTTCGCGCGCGCCAATCCGGGCAAAGTCCGCGTCGGCACACCCGGCAATGGTTCGATCGGCCACCTGATCGTGGCCAGCGTCAACAGCAAGGCCGGCCTGAAACTGGCGCATGTGCCGTATGCCAGCGGCGCCGAATCGATTCCGTCGATGCTCGGCGGGCACATCGAGGCGGTGGTCGCGCATCCGTCGGAATTGCTGCCGCATACAAATGCGAAGACGGTCAAGGTGCTCGCGACCTTCGAGGGCACGCGCAACGCCTCCTTCCCCGATGCGCCGACGTTCAAGGAGCTTGGGCTACGACATCACGATGGGCGTGTACTACCCCGTGATCGCGCCGAAGAACCTGCCGGCCGACGTCAAGGCCAAGCTCTTCAAGGCCGCCAAGGCCGCCATTGAAAGCCAGGCCTTCAGCACGCAGGCCATCGAGCGCGGCTACAACCTCGACATCAAGGATCCCGAGGACTTCCGCAAGGAACTCTGGAGCGACTACCGAGCCAACGACGTGCTCGTCAAGGAACTGGGGATGGCCAAGAAATGACCGGTCGCGTCCCGAGCCTGCTTGCCGGAATGGTCTTCCTGCTGCTCGGCAGCGGGCAGATGCTCCTGTCGCTGCGCCTGCCGGGCGGGATCGGCATCAGTGCGGCGGAACCGGGCCCGGGACTCTTCCCGCTGCTGGTCGGCTGTGTGATGTGCTTCGCCGCCGTTGCGCTCCTGATCCAGGTCTGGCAAGACCGGTCGGGTGATCGTTCAGCGCGGCACACGGCCCCGATCGACATCATGCTGCTCGTTGCCACGATCAGCGGATACGTCCTGCTCTTGCCGCGTGCCGGCTTCGCGATCTCGGCGTTCCTGTTGCTGATGGGCACGCTGTCGATCTACGGCATGCCGGGTTTCTGGCGTCGCATCGCGACCTCCGCAGCTGCGACGCTCGTGTCCCACCTGGTGTTCACGCTCGTGCTCGGTGTGAACATGCCAGAGCCAACGTGGTTCCATTGACATGACTGCATTCGAGGGGCTGGCGTTCGGCTTCTCCATCGCGCTGCAGTGGCAGAACCTGTTTGCCTGTCTTGCCGGAGTGCTGATCGGCACCGTGGTCGGCGTGCTGCCCGGCATCGGCCCGATCGGCGCGATGGCGCTGCTGCTGCCGGTGACCTACACGATGACGCCGGCCGGCGCGCTGATCATGCTGGCCGGCATCTATTACGGATCGATGTACGGCGGCTCGACCACTTCGATCCTTCTGAACGTGCCCGGCGAGGTATCGTCGGTCATCACCACGCTGGACGGCTACGAGATGGCGCGGCGCGGGCGCGGCGGAGCGGCCCTGTTCATCGCCGCGATCGGCTCGTTCGTATCCGGCTCGATCGGCATCCTCGGGCTGGCCTTCCTGGCGCCGGCGCTGGCCGCCACCGCGCTGCGCTTCGGCCCGCCCGAATTCTTCGCGCTGTGCATCCTCGGTCTGATGGTGCTGTCGCGCCTGACGGGCTCTTCGCTGACGCGCGCCGCCGTGATGGTGGCGCTGGGCCTGGCTCTGAGCACGGTGGGGATGGAACCGATGTCGGGCGTGGCGCGCTTCACGTTCGGCTCGCTCGATCTTGCGCAGGGACTGGAGTTGGTGCCGATCGCCATCGGCCTGTTCGGCGTGGCCGAACTGTTGACCGCGGCACACAACAAGCTCACCGCCGTGCGCCCGCTGCCGGTGCGCCTGCGCGAACTCCTGCCCACCCGGTCCGAGTGGAAGCGTTCGCAATGGCCGATCGCACGCGGTTCGGTGCTGGGCTTCCTGTTCGGCCTGATTCCGGGCCCGGCAGCCGTCATCGCGACCTTCGCCTCCTATGCAATGGAGCGCAAGTTGTCCAGGCATCCCGAGGAATTCGGTCACGGCGCCATCGAAGGCGTGGCGGGACCGGAGGCCGCCAACAACGGGGCCGCCCAGGGCGCCTTCATTCCGCTGCTGGCGCTGGGCATTCCGTTCGCACCTCCTGCGGCGATGCTGCTCACCGCGCTGCTGATCCACGGTGTGCAGACCGGGCCGCTGCTGATGGTCAAGAGTCCGGAGATCTTCTGGGGCGTCACGTCGAGCATGTACGTCGGCAACGTCATGCTGCTGCTGCTGAACCTGCCGCTGATCGGCGTGTTCGTCGCGTTGCTTCGGCTGCCGATGTACCTGATCTCGAGCCTGGTCGCGCTGCTGTGCGTGGTGGGCACCTATGCGATCTCGAGCAGCTTCCTCGACTTGTGGGTGCTGCTGGGAAGCGGCGTGGCGGGCTACGTGCTGCGCCAACTGAAGTTTGAACCCGCCATCCTGCTGATGGCCCTGGCGCTGGGACCGATCCTGGAGCGTTCGTTCCTGCAGTCGCTCTACCTCACGCAAGGCAGTGCGCTCGACATCGTGCAGCGCCCGATCGCCGGCACGATGTTCGCAATCGCGTTCCTGGTGCTGGTCTATCCGATGCTGAAGGTGCTGGCCGGCAGGCGCCGCACCGCGGGGACGGCCTGAACGCGAACGGAAGCCCACATGCCGAACCCCTCGCTGATCGACGAACTGGCGCAACAACTGCAGCAGGCACGGATCACGCGCGTGCCCGTGAGACAGTTTTCAAAGTCCCATCCGGAACTGAGCCTGGCCGATGCCTACGCGGTGCAGCACGCCTGGGTCAAACTGGAAACGGCCTCGGGGCGTGTCGTCAAGGGCCACAAGGTGGGGCTGACGTCGCGCGCCATCCAGCAGGCCTTCAAGGCTCGCGAGCCGACCCACGCACCCCTGATGAACGACATGTTCTTCGCCGAAAGCAGCGACATTCCGATCGACCGCTTCCTGGCCCCGCGCATCGAAGCCGAACTCGCATTTGTCCTCGCACAGCCCTTGAAAGGACCGGGCGTGACGCTCTTCGACGCGCTGGGCGCGATCGCCTTCGTCACGCCGGCCGTCGAGATCATCGATGCACGCATGGAACTCGTCGACGCCCAGACCAGGAACGCGCGCAATGTCGTCGATCAGGTGGCCGACTTCGCCGGCTGCGCCGGCGTGGTCGTCGGCGGCCGTCCGCTACGGCCGGACGAGATCGACCTGACGCGCGTCCCTGCGCTCGTCTTCAGGAACGGCGTGATCGAAGAGACCGGAGTGTCGGCGGCAGTGATGAACCACCCGGTGCATGCGGTGGCCTGGCTCGCCAACCGTCTCGCGCTGGATGGCCGACAGCTGGACGGCGGCGAACTGGTATTGGCGGGCGCATTCACCCGGCCGATCGCGGTCGCGGCCGGCGACAGCATCCATGTCGATTACGGTTGCCTCGGGAGCATCGCCTTTCGCTGGTCCGCCAAAGAATAGCGGGCTGATAGGCTGAGAGTCTTTCGATCATGCCCGCTCATCACGCCAGAAGACGCCCGCTCTTCGTTGCAAATGCTCGCCATAGCCCGAGCTATGGCTGCGCTTTGCGCCTCGATCGGACGCCTTCTGGCGCGCCGCTCGGACACGCCCGTAAAACTCTCAGCCTCTGACGGCGTGACACCTGCACGACCAAGAAACTTCCGTACCCTCATCCAGGCGACGGGATCTTCAACGCGGCAGCGTGCCGGCGGCCACCAGCGTGTCGTGGGCAACCTTCCGCAGCATCAGCGCATCGGCGGTGGCGATGCCCAGCTCCCCGAAGGCCTTGTCGCTGGATCCGAAGGCCTGGGGATCGCGGCCCGTGATCGTGCCGTACATCACCAGGCCGGCCAGATATGCGCCGAATACGCTTTCGTGCGTACGGTCCTTCCACCACAGGTTGAGAAGACCGGAATCGTCGTAGGTGCCATCGGCCTTGTAGAAATTGTCGGCCTTCACCACGTTGGTATCCACGCAGAAATGGAAGGCGTTGCCGTGCCGGAAACCAACAGGACTCACGTTGCTGCGGCCAGCGCTCGAACTTTGCCAGCGGCAGGTATCGTTAGAGCCCAGCGTGATCACGCATTGCGCGAGGACGCCGGCCGACCAGCCGGTGTTTGTCCGCTGCCGGCAGCCGCTTGATCGCCGCCTCCAGCCGGGCCGCACCCAGCGCACATCGCGACGCGACATCGAGATGGCGAAAGCGCGATTCCGCGAAATGATGAAGGATCGCCAATGAGCAAGGCCAAGACTTACGCAAGCGTTTGGGATGCCCTTGCCGATACGCCCGAGCAAGCGGCGAATCTGCGGGCACGCGCCGAGTTGATGCAGCAGATTGCGGCCATTGTCGAAAAAGCTCGCTGGACGCAAAGACACGGCCGCGCAACGCTGCGGAATCACTCAGCCGCGCATGAATGACTTGCTGCGTGGCCGGGTGTCACGCTTCTCACTGGATGCGCTCGTCAACATCGCCACAGCGATCGGCCGCCGCGTTCACGTGGAGCTTGAACCCGCCTGACCCGCGCGCCGGCGGTACTCCAAGCCGCCAACGAGCGAGTTCGACCCGTCGCCGAGGACGTGACAGTCTTGGCGCAGTAGCTGCCGATCAGCCCCACCACGCGCGCGTAGTTGGTCACCGAAAAGCCGAGGCCACCGTACTCCTTCGGGATCTTCATGCCGAAGAGCCCGATGGCTGCCAGTGCATCCAGAGCCTCGCCGGGGTACACGCCTTCCTCGTCGATCTTGTAGGGATCGACGTGCTTCTCGAGCACCTACCGCACTCGCACGAGGTAGTCGTCGCCGATCTTCTTGTCTTCCGGCGGCTGGGCGGGGAACGGGTGGACGACATCCCAGCGGAAGTTGCCCTTGAAGACTTCGCCGGTGAAGCTCACTGCCTCCCATTCCGTCTGACGGGCATCCTCCGCCAACTGCATTGCAACGTCTTTTGCCCTGTTGTCCATGGTCCCTCCTTCGTGCGTCTGGTTATCCATTGAAACCAGCTTTGCGACGGGCACAACGGCCAAACGGGCCGGACCGGGGCCGGACAGGCCGACCCCGCGCTCCCGCTCGACCGTTCCCGTCCACAATTACGCCCGTTGCAGCACCGTCGCGATGCCCTGGCCGACGCCGATGCACATGGTGGCGAGGCCAAACTCGGCATCCTTCTGTTCCATGACGTTCACGAGTTCCGCGGTGATCCGCGCCCCGGAACAGCCGAGTGGGTGACCAAGGGCGATGGCACCACCGTTCAGGTTCACCGTCTCCTCCATGCGGTCCATGAGGCCCAAGTCCTTCACGCACGGCAGCGACTGCGCGGCGAATGCCTCGTTCAACTCGGCAACCCGGATGTCCTCGATCTTGAGCCCGGCCCGCTTCAGCGCCTTCCTGGTCGCCGGCACCGGGCCGTAGCCCATGATCGCCGGGTCGCAGCCGGCAACCGCCATCGACACGACCTTCGCCCGCGGCTTGAGGCCGAGCGCCTTGGCGCGCTCGTAGCTCATCACCAGCATCGCCGCGGCGCCGTCCGAAATCGCGGACGACGATCCCGCGGTCACCGTGCCGTCCCTCGGATCGAACGCCGGCTTCAACGTGGCAAGGCTCTCGACCGTGGTCTCGGGGCGGATCACCTCGTCGATCTCGCACAACACGCGGAACCCGTTCTCGTCGTGGCCCTCGATGCCGATGATCTCATTCTTGAAGCGCCCGGTCTGCGTGGCTTCCCAGGCCTTGGCGTGCGAGCGCGCGGCGAACTTGTCCTGCATTTCGCGCGTGATGCCGTGCATGCGCCCCAGCATCTCGGCGGTGAGGCCCATCATGTTCGACGCCTTGGCGTATTGCTTGGATGCGCCCGGATTGAGGTCGATGCCGTGCATCATGCCGACGTGGCCCATGTGCTCCACGCCGCCGATCACGAACACGTCGCCCTGGCCCGTCATGATCTGCGCAGCAGCCATATGCAGCGCCTGCATCGAAGAGCCGCACAGGCGGTTCACTGTCTGACCGGGCACCGTATGCGGCATGCCCGCGAGCAGCAGCGCGTTGCGGCCGATGTTCATGCCCTGCTCGAGCGTCTGGTTCACGCAGCCCCAGATCACATCCTCGACCTCGTTCATGTCGGCCGCGGGATTGCGCCTGAACAGCGCCTTCATCAGTTCGGCCGACAGCGCCTCGGACCGGACATTACGGAACATGCCGCCTCTGGAGCGGCCCATGGCGGTGCGCACGCCATCGATGATGACAACATCACGGGGATTGAGGCTCATAGTGATCTCTCCAGGATTCGTGGTGAGCGCTGACTCAACCGAAGAATTTCTTGCCGCCGGTCGCCATGTCGCGCAGCAGCTTCGGCGCGTCGTAGAGCTTGCCGAGCGAGGCGTACTTGTCGGCCAGCGCGACGAAGTTCGCGACGCCCATCTGGTCGACGTACCGGCAGGCGCCGCCGCGGAACGGCGGGAAGCCGATACCGTAGATGAGCGCCACGTCGGCCTCGAACGGCGATGCGATGATCTTCTCTTCGAGGCAGCGCGCCACCTCGTTCACCATCGGCACCATGCAGCGCGCGACGATCTCGTCGGGCGCGAACTCCCTGCGCGTGCCCTCGGCGCCCTTGATCAGCTCGTAGGTCTGCGGGTCCGGGCTCTTCTTCGGCCGGCCCTTCTTGTCGGGCGCATAGCTGTAGTAGCCGGTGCCGTTCTTCTGCCCGTAGCGCTTGTTGTCGACGAGCAGCGCGGTGGAGTTCTTGAAGGCCTGGTGCATGCGGTCCGGGAAGCCCTCGGCCATCACCGCCGCCGCGTGCACGGCCGTGTCCATGCCGACGACGTCGAGCAGGTAGGCCGGACCCATCGGCCAGCCGAACTTCTCCAGCGCCTTGTCGACCGCCTGGAAGTCCGCGCCATCGCGCACCAGCATGTGGAAGCCGGCGAAATACGGAAACAGCACGCGGTTGACGAAGAAGCCCGGGCAGTCGTTCACCACCACCGGTGTCTTGCCCATCTTCTGCGCCAGCGCGACCGTCGCTGCGACCGCCGCGTCGGACGACTGCTTGCCACGGATCACCTCGACCAGCGGCATCATGCTGACCGGGTTGAAGAAGTGCATGCCGACGAAGTTCTGCGGCCGCTTCAGCCCCTCGGCGAGGACGCTGATCGAGATCGTCGACGTGTTCGAAGCGATGATCGTGTCGTCGCGCACCATGCCCTCGACCTCGGCAAACACCGCCTTCTTGACCTTCGGGTTCTCGACCACGGCCTCGATGACGATGTCGACATCCTTGAAATCGCCGTAGTTGAGCGTCGGTCGGATCCGCGACAGCGTTGCGCTCATCGCGTCGGGCGTCATCCTGCCCCTCTCGACCTGCTTCGAGAGCAGCTTGCCGGCTTCGCCCATGCCGAGGTCGAGCGCCGCCGACACGATGTCCTTCATGATGATCGGCGTGCCCTTCACCGCGCTCTGGTAGGCGATGCCGCCGCCCATGATGCCGGCACCGAGCACCGCCGCCTGCTTGATCTCCCTGGCGCTCTTCCTGGCCCAGGAGCCCGCGGTCTTCTTCGCGACCTGATCGGCCATGAACACGCCGATCAGCGCGTTGGCCTGTGGCGTCAACGCGGCCTTCGCGAAGTACTTCGCCTCGATCGCCAGCGCCTCGTCGCGGCCTTTGGTCGCCGCTTCCTGCATGCACTTGAGCGCGAGCATCGGTGCCGGGTAATTCGGGCCTGCCTTCGCGCCCACGACCGCCATCGAGCTGTTGAACGCCATCGTCTGCTCGATCGCGTTGAGCTTGATGGGCGACAGCTTCTCCGCGCGCTTCGCCTTCCAGTCGAGCTTGCCGGCGATCGCGTTCCTGACCAGCGCCAGCGCCGCGTCGCGTAGCTTGTCGGGCGCCACTACGGCGTCCACCGCGCCGTCCTTGAACGCCGCCTCGGCCTTCTTGTCTCCAGCGGCCGCGATCCACTCCACGGCGTTGTCGACCCCGACGAGGCGCGGCATGCGCACGGTCCCGCCGAAGCCCGGGAAGATGCCCAGTTTGACTTCAGGGAATCCGACCGAGGCCGTCGTCGACATGACGCGGTAGTCGCAGGCCAACGCGAGCTCCATTCCGCCGCCCAGGCAGACGCCGTTGATGGCGGCCACGGTCGGGACCGGCAGGTCCTCGAATCGGGACAGCATGCGGGTCACGCCGAGGACAAACTGCTCGACTCCCGTCTCGCCGAGGGCGAACAAGCCGCCGAATTCGGTGACGTCGGCGCCGACGATGAACACCGGCTTGCCGGACGTGACGATCACGCCCTTCACCGACGCGTCCTTGGCGATGGCCTGAACGGCCGCGTCGAAGTCCTTCAGTGCCACCTGGTTGAGCTTGTTGACCGAGTCGCCGGTCAGATCGAACTTGAGTTCGACGATACCGTCGCCCAGCGCCGCGGCGCTGAAAGCGGGTCCGGAATAGAGCATGAGCAAATCTCCCTTCGTCTGGATTCACGCGGGTATGCCGGGAAATTGCCGGCCCCGCGCCCGGGTTGCGAAAAGGGCGTTCGGAGCGTGCTCACGCAGTCGGCTGCGGTCGGCTAGCGGAGGCGCTCCCTTGGAAGCATCTCCATCGTTCACGATACGCCTGAAGGCGAACGCAAAGACATTCGCGGATTGATCTGCCGCAAACAATGCTGCGACTCGGCGTGCGTGTATTGACCTAGAATCATCCTGCAAAGCTCATTCAGGATTCCAGAGTTGTCACCGATCCTTTCGGGTGACGTGACCGGGTGGGGTGACGGTTGCGTTTGCGTCGGGTGCACGGACCAGTTCGCCGACATCGACCGTTGGCGACACGCACGGAGCACAGGTTGAGAATCGCCTGACGCCTGTCGCTGTCCCATCAGTACAGTCGGATCGCCATGTCGAAGTACCAGCTTCGGCGGATCTCGATCACGTCGAACTCACGGGCGAGGCCCGGCGGGAACACCTGGTAGGGCGTCTGGCTGTGCACGACGCGTCGTATCGCTTCGTCGAGGGCCGCCACGCCGCTGGATTGAACGAAGGTCACCGACTCCACCGAGCCGTCGCTGCGAATGGCCACCGTCACGAGGGGATCGGTGTGAGGCTGCTTCGCCGCTTCGCGGACCATGTCGAAGGTCATGTTCAGCTGGATCTTCCGGCTCCAGGCTTCCGCGTACAGGATGAGTTCCGCGTTGGGGTCCGTGCGACCGAAGAGCCGGTATCGACGTCCGCTGCTCGACGAGGGAGGCAGGCGCGCTGCAGCTTCGCGCCGGGCGGCCTCCTCGTCCAGCTGGCGTCCTATCGCCCGAAGCGTCGCTTCGCGTCTTGCGGCCGCCTCTTGCGCAGCCGCGACCCGTGCGGCCTCCTGCTGTGCCGCCACCTGTCGCGCCGCCTGCTGCTGGTCTGCCTCCTGGCGCGCCGCTTCCTGGCGCGCCGCTTCCTGGCGCGCCGCTTCCTGGCGTGCGGCTTCCTGGCGTGCGGCTTCCTGGCGTGCGGCTTCCTGGCGTGCGGCTTCCTGTCGAGCGGCTTCCTGGCGTGCGGCTTCCTGTCGAGCGGCTTCCTGTCGTGCGGCTTCCTGTCGAGCGGCTTCCTGGCGTGCGGCTTCCTGGCGTGCGGCTTCCTGGCGTGCGGCTTCCTGGCGTGCGGCTTCCTGTGCGGCCTCCTGTGCGGCCTGATGTAGCGCGACCTCCTGCCGTGCCGCCACTTGCCGCGCCGCCTCTTGCAGGTCTGCCGCCTGCCCTGCTGCTTCCTGGCGTTCGGCCTCCTGCCGCGCGCTCCCGGCCCGCGCCGCTTCCTGACGGGCGGCGTCCTGTCGCGCCGTCTCCAGCCGCTCCGCCTGCCGTTGCCCCTCCTGCTGGGAAGGATCGAGCTTGGCCAGTTCAACGTCTCGCTCCCGCTCCTCCTGGTCGAGTCGCGCCCGCGCTGCATCGCCAGCATCTCGAAGCGGCGGCATCGCCGTCTCCGGGCTCGAGGCGCTTGGCGCTGCCACGATGACGGGCGGTGGCATCGCTGGAGTGGCGGACACGACCCGCGTGGCCTCGTCGGTGCGCGCCAAGGCGATCACGGCTGGCGCGGCGATCGGCAGGGGCGCCGTGTCACCGGGCCAATCGGCGCGCAAAGGCATTTGCGCAGGGGCCGCAACGGTCGCGGCGTCTGTCCCCGGATCGGCCTCTGCCCTCGGACTGGCCTCCGGCATGATCGGTGCTGCAGTCCGCCGCGGGGTCGGCGCACGGGACACCGAGGGCGTCAGCGCCGGCCGACTGGCAACAGGCTGCTCGACCCATGCCTGCTGCAGCGGCTCCGCGACCGGCGTGACCGCCGGCTCCACGGCAGTGACCTGCGCCGGAACGACTACGACGCGCAGGTTGGGTACCTCGATGCGTCGATCCTGCCATGGGAAGCCGAAGCCCGGAAGCCAACGTCCCTGGCCACCGAAGGTCAGGCTCAACAGCAACGCGTGGATCAGCAGCGAGAGCAGCAGCGCATGCGTCAGTCGCCTGTGCTCAGGGCTCATGCGTTGGCTGTCGGCGCGTCGCGGGAACCTGTGGAACTCAATCTACGCCCCGATAAACCGCTGGACCGAGTCTGACGCGCTCGACCCGATGTTCGAGAAACCGCAGAAGGCCGAGGTCGTGCGCGTCGAGATCGGGGCGGTCTATACCGATGTGATCAAGCAGATCGATGACATCCGCCGCCACATTCGACGTGCCGCAAAAGCGCGCCTCATGCGGCTTGTCGCTCTTTCCATGGCCGCGGAAGTCCGTTCCAACGACCTGGAACCCGCGGGCGCTGAATTTCTCGGGCCAGCCGAAGGCGGCACAGCTCGCCTGAAAGTCTACCGTGCCGCGGTGCAGAAAGACGACCGGCCGGCCGTTGCCACAAACCTCAAAGTGCAGACGAACGTCGGCGTTCTGGAAAGATGGCAATGAGGAACCCATGGGCAAAGCCGGGAGCCCACATCGTTACACCATTCGCCGGTCTTGCAAAGTGTCCGCTCTGTAGCGAATCAGCCGCTCATATCCAGCGACGGGTTATGGCCGGTCAGCCGCGGTTCCCGTGTACGCCGTCAGCGGCCAGTGAGAAATATCGGCAGATCGGCGAAGGGCTGCAATGCGGCGCCAGTACCCACAGGCGGTCGTCGGCCACAAGCGGGCACTCCATAGATTACTGGCTGCTATGGCCAAATGGCTCCAGTCGAGCGCATTCCTGGCGCTCGTGGCGACAATCGCTTCGAACAGACTCAGTCGATCTTGAATACTCGTTGCGCATTCCCGCCAAGAAACAGCTCGACAGCAACCTTGTCCATAGCCAGTGCGTCGAGTCCGTCAAGGGCTTGTGCGGGCATGATCATCGGGTAAATCATTCCAAAGAGAACTTTGCGCCGCCCGTGCCCACGCATGAACTCCACCAGCGATGCCGGATAGCGCTTGACGGTGTAGGCCGACGTGTCAATGAATACGCTCTCATGCTTCGTGGCGACGGCGACTGCTTCGTCGGTCCATGGATACCCGATGTGACCAGCGACAATTGCAAGCTCCGGAAAATCCAACGCCACCTGATCGAGATAGATGGGGCGACCCACTTCGCTGGGCATGAGGGGGCCGGTATGGCCAATCAGCGTGCAAAACGGAATCCCGAGTTCAGCACATGCCGTATAGACGGGATAAAAACGGCGGTCCGTTGGCGGCAGCTCCCACAACCATGGCAAGACCCGGATGGCCTTGAAGCCAAGTTCCCGCACGCAACGACGGACTTCCCTGACGGCCTCCATCGGCTTGGAGGTGTCCACTGAACCGACGCCAATCAACCGATATGGGGTCTTGAATGTGGCGCAGTGTCGGATGCTGTGCCCACGCATCAATGATCGTGGTGCTGCGGCTCCTGTCGGTTTGGTCCGCTTCAGCAACTCGGCAGACGAATTTGCAGCATCCACTACAAGGACAGCAATGGGCTGCGCTGGAGACATTGCGGTCTGTTTGTCATCAGGCCGCAAAGGGTCGAGCGCCCACTCGATTCGCGAACCCGCGGACGTTCGATCACCTGTTCCCGTGGTTGGCGTGGCAAGCCTTTCAGTGGCTGCTTTGCAGAGGGCCGGGTCCGGCTTCCCCAATGACCCGGCCAAGCGGCTATTCCACGCCTGCAAGCAGCGGACACGCGGAGGCGTCGAAGTGGACATCGGTCACGCGCGCGGCGAGCGCTGCGAGCGCCCGATTCTCGTCGACGAAGACGTTTTCCTCGCCGACCTTCTCCAGCGTGCCGGTCGCGGCGAGGACGTGCTTCACCTGCTGCTTCAGCCCGCTGAAGGAGAGCGTGACGCCGTTGTCGCGCAGCCGCTCGGCGAGCAGACGGACCGCTTCATCGCCGGACGCATCGAGCTGGTTGATCCCGTCGCCGACCACCAGAATCTCGCGCACTTTCGGGAACCGCCCCGGGATTCCGAGCAGGGAATCCTCGAAGTAAGGCACGTTCGCGAAGTAGAGCTGGCCGTCGAAGCGCACCGCCACGATGTGGTCGCAGAGCGGCAGTCCGTGCAACGCCGCATCACGCAGCACGCCATCGGCGTCGCGGCCGAGGATCGCCACTCGCGGGCGCATCGTTCGGTAGAGAAAGAGCAGCACCGCGAGTCCCCCGCCGACCAGGATGCCGAGGTCGAGGTGTGGCGCGACTGCGATGGTCGCCACGAAGGTCACCGCGCCGGCAATGCCGTCGTGCCGCTGCGCGCGCCAGGCGTGGGCGAACGCCCCGAAGTGCACGAGGGAGAGCGCTGCGAGCATGATCACGGCCGCCAGCACCGCCTGCGGCAGGTGGTAGATCAGCGGCGTCAGAAACAGCAGCGTCAGCGTGACGATCGCCGCGGTGACCACCGACGACAGCCCGGACCTGGCGCCGGAGGCGGAGTTCACCGCCGAGCGCGAGAAGGATCCGCTCGCGGGGAAGCACTTGGTGAACGCGCCGACGATGTTGGCGAGGCCCTGGCCGATGAGTTCCTGGTTGGCGTCCAGGCGCTGGCGCGTCTTGGCTGCAATGGCCTTGGCGATCGAGATCGCCTCCATGAACCCGACCAGCGCGATGACGAGTGCGGTCGACAGGAGCTGCGAGAGCGTTGCCCAGTCGAGCCGGGGCACGCTGAACGCGGGCAGGCCGGCAGGGATCGCGCCCACCACCTCGCCGCCGCCAGCGAGGTGCACGCCGTCGTCGTCGATCGCCTGGATGCGCCAGCGGCGAGCGTCGCCGCTCGCGGGCGCGTACTGCACGGCGCCGCCCGCATCCTTCGCCTCCTCGAACACGAGCTTGCGGAGCAGGCGCAGGCGCCGGCGGTTCTCGCGCTGCAGGTCCTCGATCTCGAGGCCGATGACCTCGGCCTGGTAGCCCAGCGTGGCCGCGTGCTGCGCGCGCTCCCGGCTCGCCCCACCGACCGTGCGCCGCTCGGCGGTCTTGGCCGCGCGCTGTTCGGTCAGCGCGGCGATGCGCATGGCGCGCGTCGGCGTAGTCCGCGGCAAGCGTGCGCGCTTCCGGGTCGGCGATCTGCGCGATCGTGCCGAGCGCGTTGTGCTCGAAGCCGATCCACGCGCTCAAGGCGGTGCAGGCCGCGACGACGATGAGGATCCCCGGCAGCCTGGGCGCGAAGCGGCGCAGCGCGACCATCGCCGCAACGGAGCCGACCCCGAACACGGCCGACGGAACGTGCGTCTCACCCACCTGCTGCAGCGCGCCCCACACGTCGCCGAGAAAGAAGCTGCTGCGCCCCATCGGGACGCCAAGGATCCTGTTGAGCTGGGACAGGGCGATGATGATCGCGGCGGCGCTGGTGAAGCCGGCGATCACCGGGTGCGACAGGAAGTTGACGACGACGCCGAGTCGCAGCAGTCCGAGGCCGAGCTGGATGATCCCGACCAGGAGCGCGAGCGCGATTGCGAGCGCGACGTAATCGGCGCTCCCCGGCGCCGCGATCGGCCCGAGGGCCGAGGCCGTGAGCAGCGACACCACCGCGACCGGCCCCGTGGCGAGCTGGTGCGACGAACCGAAGAGCGCCGCGACCGCCACCGGCAGGAAGGCGGTGTAGAGACCGTACACGGGCGGCATGCCGGCAAGCTGCGCATACGCCATCGATTGCGGCACCAGGACCAGCGCGACGGTGATGCCGGCCACGAGGTCGCCCCGCAACGCCGTCCCGTTCATCGGGAACCACGACAGGAAGGGAAGATAGCGGGAGAGCCGCTTCACGGCGCCAGACTTTGGTGGCATGTCGGTTGCGCTCGGCTTCGCGACAACGGGCTGGACTATAGAGAGGCTTGCAGGTGAGCGTTGATTGTACCAAGCGGCTTCGCGGGCCTTTGTCCGAAGCGTGCCACCGCAACGACCAATCACGGCACTTCTACCGCACAAGCCTGAGCTTCACTGCCTCCATCACGCTGAAACATGTGCTATTCAATGGATCGCCGCATCTTCATTGTCCGCTCCAAGTAAGGCGGACTCCAATCCCATCGCGCGCAGGAATCAGGTGAAACGTCGGTGGCTCTTGCCACCTTACTGGCTCCGCATGGCAGCCGCCCAAAGACCGCCAATCCCCTGATCACCTGATTCGCCGAGTTCGATCTCCACCCGATCCAGCTTGCCCGAGAATACAAAGGGAGCCGCATAGCGAGCCGAAACCGGGGACGGGCTGTTGAGGCCGCATTGCGAGCTCATCACACCGAAGCCGGCGGGGAAAGCCATGGGCAGGGGACTCATGCCGATGGAAACTCCATCCAGCGTGAGATGCAGTTGTGCTTGATCCGCTGCCAGTGTCAGCGCACACCCCAGTACGTGTGTGCCGATCGGAATCTCGTGTGGTGATGAAATCTCCGTGTGCCGGCCTGCCAGGTTGTAATCGAACCAAAGCCGATTGTCCTGCACGAAGAGCGAGAAACCTGCCGCGCGTCGGCCATACGCGAAGAGCACGCCTGCTGAAGAATCATCGGCGCGTTCCACATATGCGGCGATGCGAAAACCGCGCTTGGAAAAATTCGGGCCCGTGACCGGCGTAAGAAGTCGCGTGCCTGGATACATGACGAAGTTGCGGCGCAGACTTGTTTTCGGATCGCGCGCAAAGGCGCGCGCCTGCGCGCGGTCATCCAGCGGGATGACACCGTAAGTCAGGGCTTCGCGCCACCACAACTCAATCATCATCTGGAGCCGTTCCGGTTCTTGTGCCGCAAGATCCTCGACTTCCGAATAATCGCGTGCGATGTTGTAGAGCTCCCAGCGATCGCTGTCGTAATCGTCGCCTGCTTGGTGATTGGTCACCGCCTTCCATCCGTGGTGATAGATGCCCCTCTGGCCGCCCATCTCGAAATACTGGGTATGCCGGCGCGATTCGGCATTCGGATTGCCGAATGTGTACGCGATCGACGATCCATGCAGCGGAAGCTGGTCCACCCCACGATAGACCGCTGGGCAATCGACTCCACTGATGTCGAGCATGGTCGGAACCAGATCGATAGCGTGGTGAAATTGATGGCGCAGTCCATTCCCTTCTTCAATCCCGGCTGGCCAGTGCACGATGAGCGGTGCGCGTACGCCCCCGCCAAACGTGTACTTCTTGTAGAACTTCAGCGGGGTGTTTCCTGCCTGAGCCCAGCCCGACGGATAGTGATTGTGGGTCCACGGGCCGCCGAGATCATCGATGCCCGACAGATTTTCCTCAAGCGTGTCGGGCAGGCCCAGAAAGTAGCGGTATTCATTCACCGAACCGTACTGTCCGCCTTCGCCACTCGCTCCGTTGTCCGACAGGACAACAAAGATCGTGTTGTGCATCTTGTCGCGGCGCTCGAGGAAGTCGACCAGGCGGCCGATCTGGGCGTCCGTGTGCTCGGTGAAGCCCGCGAACACCTCCTGCATGCGAGCGAAAAGCTGGCGTTCGCTCGCCCCGAGGCTGGACCATTCCCGAACGCCCGGGTTGCGCGGCGGGAGCGTGGCGTCTCGCGGCACGATGCCGAGGTCCTTCTGGCGCGCCAGCACCTTCTCGCGTTCGGCGTCCCAACCTTCGTCGAAGCAGCCACGATACTTGTCAATGTACGCCCGAGGCGCCTGGTGTGGCGCGTGGCAGGCGCCAAAGGCGAGATAGAGAAAGAACGGACGATCCGGCGTGGTCGCAACATGGTCGGACAGGAATTCCTCAGCCCGATCTACGAGATCCTCGCTGAGGTGGTAGTCCTCGCGCAACGGCGGCGGAACATGGTGCTGGTCGTACCAGATCTCCGGCGCATACTGGTCGTCCTCGCCGCCCAAGAAGCCGTAGAAGCGATCAAAACCGCGCTGGGTGGGCCAGTTCACGAAGGGGCCGACGGGACTGCATTCCGAGGGCGGCACCAGATGCCACTTCCCGAGCGCATACGTTCCGTAGCCCCCATCGCGCAGCAGTTCCGCGAGCGTAGCCGCCTTGCGGAGAGATGGCACCGCGCGCGTTATCGAAGCCGGTATCGAAATCGGCGAGGTAGCCCATGCCGACCGCGTGATGGTTGCGACCGGTCATGAGACAGGCACGCGTGGGCGAGCACATGGCTGTGACGTGGAAATTGCTGTAGCGCAAACCGCTTTCGGCTAGACCGTCGATCGTGGGGGTCGCAATCGACGAGCCATAGCAACCAAGCTGGGCGAATCCGCAATCATCCAACACCACCCATACGATGTTCGGGGCGTCGGGTTTGGGCACTTCCGCTCTGGCCAGCGGGGCTCGGAATCGAATACCGTTCGCCCGATACTCGGGGACACCTGAACAGCTTGCGACGTCTTGTCCATCATGACCCTCCTTGGAGCCAGTCGCCATCCAACGGAATGCACCACTCGCCAATTGGCTAAACGAATCGTGTAATGATGGGCGGTGATGCGACCCAAGCACCGGTTATCCAATCTTGCGCATCGCCGCGGCCACGGTCTCCTCATCGCAGATCAGCACCGAGGCGAGGCGCGCGCGTAGGACGGCGGCGATAACGCCGCTCTTGTTCTGCCCGCCTGAGGCAACGACGACCGTGGGAAAACGTGCCAGGTCCGCGATCGGCGGCGCGAGGACCCGCAGGTTCAACGTGTGCTCCACCAGCTCCCCTTTGGCATCGAGAAATTGCCCCATGATGTCACCGACGGCCCCGGCCCTGCGCAGACTCGCTGCGGTGATGTCACTCGGCAAGCCATAACGTATGAGCAGCGACCGTGCGCTGAGATCTCCCACGCTGAGGACGACGAGATCGTTCTTGGCAATGCGCTCGAACGCCTCCCGGAACACCGGTTGGGAGGCAATGATGTTGCGCGACTCGGCGTCGGTGGCGTACAGCGGCGCTGCCAGGTAGGTACATTGCGCGTCGAGACGACCCGCAAGTGCGCTCGCGATTTCGAACGTGTTGATCTCCAGACCCCGGGTGAGGCCACCCATCATCGAGTTCACGACGAGTTCGGGACATCGTGCCGGTCGCACGTGGCGAATCGTCTCGCGCAGCGTCGCACCCCACCCTACGCCAAGCCCGCGGACGCGGTGCGTGTCGAGATGTCGCGACAAGTAGGCTCCGGTGGCGCGCCCAAGCAAGACAGGGATGAGGCCGGCGTCTTCCGGAGTCGGCACAATCACGGCGTCCCGCAAGCCGTGGTGTTGGCGAAGGGCAACCTCCAATTCGAGGCAACGCGTCAGGCTGGCGTTGATCGTGATGCTAACGAGGCCGCTGTGGCGCGCTTCGGCGAGCAGCCGGTTCACGCGCAGCCGCGTCAGTCTGAGCCGCGACGCGATCCTATCCTGCGTGAGACCTTCCATGTAGTAAAGCCAAGCCACCCGCACCAGCACTTGGTCATCGGTCATTCGTGCTATCCCCATTGTCACCGTGACCCGCGCGGGCGATCTATCTCGGCAGCGTCCGCGCACGAATTCCGGAGTAACGACGGCGCCACCGCCATCCATCGCGACGCGCGCTTGAACAAATGATTTTCGCAGTATACACTTGTTCTGCTCCGGTACCGCGAACACCATCATCGGACCGTCGCCTGTGAATGCGCAGGGACGTTTCCGCACGACGCTCTTCGCTACGCATCTGTATCTCGCGAGAGCGGTTTTTCCCGATGCGCATATTCTGATGGTAGGCGTGCAGCAGAATCTTCAGGTCCGATGATGCATTGGTGATTTCTGCGTCGAAATCCAGGTGTCTGGGTGTGGGTGCTGAATTTTCAAACAGCCGAATCTAGGAAAGGGCAAAGTTCATGGATACGTCTACATCTCCGGTGCGTGCTTGGCTGCTCTCCACTTGCGCTGCAATCGTGGCCGCTCTTGCCTGCGCCACTGCTCTGGCCCAAACCCCTACGACGGTGCGAATTGGGGCGGCGTCGAACGTTCTCTTCGGCCCTGTCTTCGTGCTCGCCGATGAGTCGAACGGCATTGCCGCAAAGCATGGCCTCAAGATCAGATCGCGCATCTTCAACTCGGGCATTGCGACCATGGAGGCCGCGCTGGCCGGAGAGCTCGACGTCGCCTTTCCGAACACGCGTATCCTGCTTCCGCTGCTCAAGTCCGGCAAGGCGTGCTTCAAGGGTGGCATAGGCTTCGTAGACGTCAACACGGTCAACATGGTGACGAAGGCCACGATCACCGAACCGCGTCACCTGGAAGGCCGCAAGATTGGAACGCGCAAGGGCGGCATCGGCGAAGTCGCACTTGAAATGTGGATGGCCGCGAAGGGTGTCGATGCTACCAAGGTTCAATTTGTGAACATTGCAGAGGAAGACCTGCCGATCGCGCTCGCCAAGGGTTCAGTCGACGGGATCATCTGGCCGGAACCGACACCTTCATTGGCGCTTGAAGTCGCGGGGCCTTCGGTCCACCGGTTCGGTGACATCGGCTCCGCGTTCAGGGACGTATCGGTAGTCAACGTCACCTGCAACTGGGTCAAAGAGAACGGCGACGTGGGCATGAAGAAACTCATCGCGGCGTGGATTGAGGCGGTCGACCTGCTCAAATCGAATCCGACCTACGGCGCAGCGGTCACGGCCAAAGCCTTGCAACTGAAGCCTGAAGAGGTCGCGAAGATATGGAAGAACGGGGGCTGGCCGGGCGGCTGGTCTGCCAGCCTCACCGACGGCCAGATCGACATGTACTACACCTACGGCGACTTTCTGAAGAAGAAGAACGAGCTCGATCAGATGCCGGACATGTCCACATGGATCGACAGCAAGTGGCTCAAGGAGATTGCTCCGAGCCGTGTCCAACTGTCCAAGTACAAGCTCTAGCCTGAAGCGATGCTGCCCGCGATCCGCATGGTCGACGTCGGGATGGAGTTCTCCCGTGGACCGAAGGATCGCTCCTCCAACGCCGTCCTGAAGGACGTCCAACTGGAGATACAGACGGGCGAGTTCTTCTGCCTGCTCGGGCCGTCGGGCTGCGGCAAGACCACGCTGCTCAATCTGGTCGCGGGTTTTGCCGCGCCGACTTCCGGACGTGTCGAGATCAACGGCGCCGAGGTAGTGCGGCCCGACAAGGATCGCGGAGTGGTTTTCCAGTCGGACAGGGCGCTGTTCGACTGGTTGACCGTCGAGGAGAACATCTCGTTCGGGCCGCGGATGCGCGGCACCGCAGAGCGCGAGTGGCGGGGCCGGGTCGAGGAGATGCTGAGATTGGTTGGGTTGGTCGACCACCGCACGAAGTTGCCGCGTGAGCTCTCCGGCGGTATGAAGCAGCGGGTGCAGATCGCCCGGGTATTGGCCAACGATCCCGACATCATCCTGATGGACGAGCCGTTTGCGGCCCTGGACGCCTACACGCGCGGGCGCATGCAGAAGGAGGTTACGCGCATCTGGAGCGCCTTGCGACGGACCGCGCTCTTTGTCACGCATGACATCGCAGAGGCGATCTGGCTTGCGGACCGCATCGGCATCATGACGCGCGGTCCGGAATCGCGCATCCGCGAGGTGTTCGAGGTCACTCTGCCTCGGCCGCGCGAACGCATGACCAGTGGCTTCATCGACCTGTTCAACAGTCTGAGCGAAGTGATCGACGTTGAAGCGGGCAATGTCCAGTAGCGGGAAGGAGTGACGTCGCAACCATGGCACAGATTGTCTTGCCCGTCATCGGGCGTCGTCCGATATCGCTGGGCCGCTATGGCGTGACCTGGCTCGCGGTGCTGACCGCGGTGACCATTTGGTCCATTGGATCCGCCTTCAGCTCGCCTTTCTTCTTTCCGTCACCGCTCGCGGTTTGCTCGTCGCTCGCGGATCTCACGGCAAGCGGCGTACTCCCGCACGCCATTGCGATCAGCTACTTTCGCATCCTGCTGGGGTGGGCGATCGGCTGCGCGGTTGCCGTGCCGCTCGCTATTGTTGCTGGCCGCATCGCGCTGGTTCGACAGATGGTCGAGCCATTCTTCAACTTTTTCCGTTTCATACCGCCGATCGCGTTTCTCGGCGTCGCCATCCTCTGGTTCGGCATCGGCGAGGAATCCAAGGTGGCGATCATCATCTACACCTCGCTGTTTACCGTGTTCATGAACACGATGGCGGGTGCGGCCTCGGTCGACGAGAGCCCCAGCCGGGCCGCGCTATGCCTGGGCGCGACGAGACGCCAGGTACTGCTGCGCGTGATACTGCCTGCCACGGTGCCGGCGATCCTGGTGGGCATGCGCATCGGAATGGGATTCTCGTTCATGACCGTCGTGGCCGCCGAGATGATCGCAGCCAACGAAGGCGTGGGGTTCCTGATCTACAACGCGCGGCTGTTCCTCAAGACGGCCAACGCCTTCGCCGGCATTCTGACGCTCGGTGCCATGGGGTTGCTCGCCGACATGCTCTTCCGGCGCATCGCTCGGCGGTTGTTCCCCAAACACGCATTGCCATTCTAGGACTTGTCCTAGCGACAACGCCGCCAGTCTGTCGCCTATGCATGATCAACGTGCGATTCTGAACGATGCACTTCGCGATGCGTCCGTCACTCGCGAGGTCGTACTCGCGGGGTCGGCGGTCTCGGCGCTGCCAGGGCTGGTGCGCCGGCATATGGGTTCAGCACCGGTGCTGGTCGTCGCCGACGGCACCACACACGCGGTAGCGGGCGAGGAGGCGCTGCAGCGATTGGCGGCTGCCGGCGTTGACTGCGTCGAACCGCTCGTACTGCCGGCAATGCCGCGACTCAAGCCGCAGGTGGGAATCGCCAGACACATCGCCGCTCGCCTTGGCGAAGCCCGCGCGGTGCCGGTGGCGGTCGGCTCCGGCGTGATCAGCGATCTCGTCAAGTATGCTGCCGCGCTGGCAGACACGCCCTACGTCTGCATCGCCACCGCTGCGTCGATGGATGGCTACGCCGCTTCCGGTGCGGCGCTGGTCGACGCCGGTTTCAAGCGCACGCTTGCGTGCTCGGCGCCGATTGCCATTCTCGCGGACCTCGATGTGCTGGCGAAGGCGCCGGTGGCAATGACGGGCTGGGGCTATGGCGACCTCGCGGGAAAGGTGGTCGCAGGCGCCGACTGGATGCTGGCCGATACCCTCGACGTCGAGCCGATCAATCCGGGGCCGTTCTCGCTGGTGCAGGACAACCTCGCGGACTGGCTCGCGCACCCGCAGCAACTTGCCGCCAGCGAAGCCCAGGCTTTCGAGCGACTGCTTTGCGGGTTGCTGGTCTCGGGTCTGGCGATGCAGGCACACGGCAACTCGCGCCCGGCCAGCGGCAGCGACCATCAGTTCGCCCACTTGTGGGAGATGGAGGAGCTGAACGTCGGAGGCGAGCCCGCCGCACACGGTGCGTGCGTCGGCGTGGGCTGCGTCGCGATGCTCGCGTTGTATGAATGGCTGTGCGCCCAGCCCATCGATGCCCGGGTGATCACCGCACTGGAGGGGGCGCCGGATCTCGCAGCGTTGCACGACCGAGAGATTGTTTCTGCATTCTCCTCGAGCGCGCTGGTCGAAAGTGCACGCATTGAGATGGCGGCAAAGCGCGATGCCGGCGACCGGCGTCAACGGCTAAAGCGGCTCATCGATGCCTGGCCGTCGTTGCGCGGGCACCTGACCCGCCGCCTGCCTCCGGCGTCGGAGATGCAGGCGCGTCTGCGCGCCCTGGGAGCGCCGGCCCACCCGACCGATCTCGGCATCGAGCTGGATGCGTTCGCTGGCGACCACAGGCGTGCTCGCCTGATCCGTCGGCGTTACACGATTCTCGATCTGGTCGAGGACCTCGGTTGGCTCGATCGCGCAATTGACGCGCTGTTCGCTGCCGAGGGCTTCTGGGGACGCCAGTCGAATTACCGGGGACGCCTCGGCGATTCAGCGCGCAAACGTGCCATTTACTAATCTTGCACTCACCGCCAACGTCGGCATCCGACAACCGGCGCGACCGGCGGCTGCATGGCTGCGTCGGCGTCGCGCGCTTCAGGAACCCATCGCCTCGATGAACGATATCCACAACCTGCTGCGCAACGACATCGTTTCCGGCGACCTGAAGTGCGGATCACGCGGCATCATCGAGGACACGGCGCTGCGCCGCGGCATCGACCACATACCTATACTTGAAGCGCTGCGGGTTCTGCACGGCGCGGGTCTCGTGGTGACCGGGCGCGGCGATGCGCGCTCGGCAACGCGGCTGATGGGAGCGCATAGCGAAATGGGCAAGAACAATCTGCTGCAGCGGGCGGCGAGCAACCCGAACCCCGAGGTCGCGCTCGCATGACGAAGCCCGGGCCCAGAACAGACCCAGCGGCGAATCCGGTGATTCCCGTGGTCGCCGGCCTGGATGCGCCCGATGCGGCGACGCAGGACGTGCCCGCAAGCTTGCTGCGCCGTCTCCTGCGACCTTCGATCGTCGTCGGCGCGCTATCGCTCCTCACCGTTGTCGCGCTGTATTGGCTGCTGGCACTGCAGCCCGGCACCAATGCGGCACTCGTCCCCGCGCCGCCGCAGATCGCCCGCGCATTCGTTCAAGAAATGGCCAGCGGCAACCTGCTCACGAATACGGCCGCCAGCCTGCAGCGTGTGGTGATCGGCTTCGTCGTTGGCGCGGTTCTGGCGCTGACGCTGGGCGCGCTCGCCGGCTGGTTCCGGTATTGGGGCTACGTGCTCAATCCGATCATCGATGCGATCCGGCCGATACCGGCGCTGGCCTATATTCCGCTGGTCATCGTGTGGATCGGGATCGGCGAGCCGTCACGCCTGATCATCATCGCGCTCGCCGTGTTCAAGCCCTGCGTGGTCAATGCGCGCGCGGGGATGCAGGAGGTCGCGCAGATCTATGTCGACGCGGCCCGCACGCTGGGCGCTTCGAAATGGCGGGTGTTCACGACCGTCGCCATCCCCAGCGCGATTCCGTATTTCATCGCCGGGCTGCGTACCGGGGTTTCCACGGGCTTTCTCGCCCTGGTGGCCGCCGAGCTGATCGCCGCGCCTTCGGGACTCGGCTTCATGATCCAGAACGCCGGCCAGTACTTCCGCACCGACGTCACCATCGTCGGCATCATCGTCATCGGTTTGCTGGGCGCTTTGCTCGACCAGATAGCGACTCGCGTAGGGCGCTCGATGACCCGCTGGAGCGAAGTCAGGCGCGCGCAATGAGTGACGCCGGCATCGCCAATGCAGAAACCGCCGGCCCGGGCGCAGTCGCGAAGCTCGGCGTGCACCGGCTCACGCACCGCTTCCCGATCGGTTCGCCGCCCAGGCCGCTCACCGTCCTCAAAGACATTGACCTCGCGATCGGACACGGGCAGTTTGTCTGCATCATCGGCGAATCCGGCTGCGGCAAGTCGACGCTGCTGCGGATGATGGCCGGCTTGCTGACGCCGTCCGAGGGCCAGGTACTGCACGATGGCAGGCCGATCCGCGGCATCCACCACGAGCTGGGATTCGTCTTCCAGCAGGACGCTGTCTTCCCCTGGCTGACGGTCGAACAGAACGTCGAGTACGGACCGAGGTCCCGTGGCGTCGCCAGGGTCGAGCGCGAGCGGTTGGTCGCGCACTGGTGCGAGTCGGTGGGGCTGACCGAATTTCGCAAGGCCTATCCGAAGGAACTCTCCGGGGGCATGAGGAAGCGCGTCGACCTCGCGCGCGCGTACGCGAATTCGCCGGACGTGCTGCTGATGGACGAACCGTTCGGGGCCCTCGACGTGCAGACCAAGGGGGTTATGCAGGAGGCCGTGCTGGAGCTCTGGGCAAGCACCGGCAAGACCGTCGTCTTCGTCACGCACGACCTCGACGAAGCGGTGTTCCTGTCCGACCTGGTCGTCGTACTGTCCAGCCGGCCTGGGCGCGTGCACGCCATCGTGCGCAATCCGCTCGGCCGGCCGCGCAGCGATGTGACGCGGGTCAGCGACGAGTTCGCCGCCGCCAAGCGGAGCTTGTGGTTGGCGCTGCAGGAGGCGCGCCAGCAGGCGGGACCTGCCGCATCGGTCGTGGCGCCGGCGAACTGACGCACCGGGTGGCCGCCGGGTGCCGGTTTCGACCGTTCGCGGCCGCGCCGCGAATCTCAGCCCGACAGGAAGTCGCTGACGATCACTTTGTCCAGCGCGATGGGCACCGGGATCTGCTTGCTGTCGACGAAATACTGGACCTGGTCTTCGAGGCCCGCGCGGAAGGCATCGCTTTTCATGATCGCGCGCGCACCGGCCAAGTCGAAGAAGCGGCTCCCCAGCAACTGCGCGCGCATCGCGCCTTCGTCGGTCACGCCCTTCTGCTCCGCATTGACGTACCGGGTGACTTCGGCGATGGCGGCGGCCTGGGTCGCGGCGTTCAGCAGGTAGGGTACGCCCTTGCCATGATAGGCAGCGAAGAACGCGCGCAGTGCCGGCCCGCTGGTTTCCACGACGCGCTGCGGGGCGATGAACACGTCGTAATCCTCGAACGGCGTCGTCAGGCCGGGCGGCTTCGCGAAATCGTCCCAGGTGAAGAGCTCGCGCGTATCCCTGCGTATGCCATGGATGAAGTACCGGCCGTTGAGCGAGGGCACCACCGCGTCGACGCGCTTGGCGAGAAACGCCGCCTGCGCATCGCCCACCGGCAGGTTCACGAATTCTATGTCGGTCATCTTCATGCCATGCTTGCGCAATGCGCGAGCGAGGAAGTATTGCAGGCCGGTGCCCGCGGTGGTTGCCACTTTCTTTCCCGCGAGTTGCTGCACCGTCTGGATTTCCGGCCCGCTCATCAGCACGAACACCGGCGCCGGGTCGGTGGAGATCGACACGATGCGCAACGGCACCGCCTGTACCGATATCGCCAGCAACGCGGCGGTCGCCGAGACGGAACCCAGAGCGAGACTGCCGCCACCCATTGCCTGGATGACCTTCGGTCCGCCGGCACCGGTAAAAAGGGAAGTCGTCAGCTCGAGGCCCGCGGCCTTGAACCAGCCTTTCTGGTCGGTGAGGGCGATCAGCCCCGAAACGGGGTTTCGCAACAGGCCGATCGTCAGCGCAGGGTCCGCTGCCCAGGCCGCAGGCAGCCGCGCGGTCAGCGAGGCACCCAGCGCGGCAGCGCCGAATCGGAGCACACTGCGCCGGCCGTCGAATCTGCAATTGTTCATCAGCGATTCTCCTCGGGTGTCTGTGGTTCAACCTGCAGGGCCTTGATCGGCACATCGGCGAATGCCACGCCTGGATCGCCGGTGACAGGCATCCGGCCCAGCTGGCCGCAGCCCGTGATGTACGGCTGCGCGCCATCGAACGCCGGATCGACGTAGCGGGAAAACCAAGCATCCAGGCGTGCGCGCAACTGCGCCAGCATCGAGGCAGCAGCGGGGTCGCCGAGCAGATTCATCCGCTCGCCGGGATCGCGGGCCAAGTGATACAGCTCGTGCGGCCCCCCCGGATAGCGGTGTATGTACTTCCATTCGCGGGTGCGGACCATGCGCACGGGCCCGTATTCATCGTAGACGACAATTTCGCGCGCGCCCGGCACCGTAGCGCCGTCGAGCAGCGGGCGGAAACTGCGGCCGGGCCGCCGACTCGCGTCCGGGTCGGCGATGCCGAGATAGTCGAGCAGCGTCGGGAACACGTCATAGCCGCTGAGCAGATCGTCGCGGGTCGCCGGCGCGATGCGTCCCGGCTGCGCGAAAAGGCAAGGCACTTTGACCGACGTGTCGTACATGTTCTGCGGACGCGTGCCGTTGCCCTTGCCCCAAATGCCGTGCTGCCCGCAATTCATCCCGTTGTCGCTCATGAAGATCACCAGCGTACATGCGGACAGGCCGAGCGCATCCAGGCGCGCGAGCACCTGCGCGATGCCGGCATCCATTGCGGTCACAGACGCGTAGTAGCCGATCAGACTTTCGCGCGGACGCCGGTGGCCTTCGTCGGTCGCCGGGTTGCCGCCCGCCGAAAAGGGATGCGTGGCCTCCCGCGGACACGAGGCAAACGCGCAGTCCGCGTAGAGGTCGGTGTATTCGCGCGGATGGGAATCGATCCACGGATAATGCGGCGCCGTATAGTTCAGGCTCAGCCAGAACGGCTCCGGCCGCGGCGCTTCAGCGTCGAGGAAGCTCAGCGCGTGGCAGGTCAGTTCGTCGGTCAGGTAGCGCGCCACCTTGACCGGCGTGCGCTCATCCACCATCGGCGCATCGTAGTAGGGACTCATCCCCGACTGGTGCGCGTACCACCTGACGTAACCCTTGCGCGGCATGTCGCTCGCGCCCAGGTGCCATTTGCCAATCAGCCCGCAGCGGTAACCCGCGTCGGCCACGAGGTCGGTCAGCAGCGGATGGCGGTCCAGATAGTCGATGCGGCCGGGGCCCATGTTGCCGTCGCGGATCCAGTCATGGACGCCGTGCGTCGACGGAATTTCCCCGGTCATCAGCGAGGCGCGCGCCGGCGAGCAGACGGGCGAGGTACAGAAGAACTCGGTGAAGCGGATGCCGGCGGCGGCGATACCATCCAGCGCCGGGGTGACGATGTCGGCGTTGCCGGCGCAACGCATCGCCCACGCACCCTGGTCGTCGCTGAGTATGAACAGGACGTTTGGGCGCCCCGGATCCCTGCTCGCCATGCTGCTCCTCCACGCGCGCGTCCATGCGCGCCGTTGCGACAGGCTTCCGCTCGCGGGTACCGCCTTTGCCGGCGGGTTGCCCGAGGCATTATACATTTGTCTTTTGCGAAAGTCATCTGTATCGTTTAGGGCGAGCGTCGGCGCACCGCGCATCGCCCGGACCGCGCGCGGCATCCGAGCACCGCGATAAGGCGCGCGGAACGGTCATGTTTCTCGGCATCGATATCGGCACCTCCGGCGTCAAAGGCGTCCTCGTCGACGAAGGCGATCGATTGCTCGCCGAGGCCAGCTCCCCGCTGGACGTGCAGCGGCCGAAGCCGTTGTGGTGCGAGCAGGATCCCGACGCCTGGTGGACCGCGACGTCGGCGGTCGTCGACCGTCTGGCGTCGATGCAGCCGATGTCCCAGGTGGAGGCAATCGGCCTATCCGGGCAAATGCTGGGCGTCACGTTGCTCGACGAGCACGACCGGCCGCTTCGCCCCGCGATCTTGTGGAACGACGGCCGCGCCACGGACGAATGCGCCGAACTGGAAGCGCGCGTTCCCGACTTCGCGCCACGGGTCGGCTGCCGGGCGATGCCGGGCTTCCCGGCGCCGAAGCTCCTCTGGCTGACCCGGCACGAGCCTTCGCTGCTGTCGCGGGCGCGCCGTGTCCTGCTGGTCAAGGATTACGTGCGCCTGCGCCTGACCGGCGAAGCTGTCTCGGATCTCGCCGATGCGTCGGCGACGTTGCTCATGGACACCGTGCAGGGCCGCTGGTCCGACGAGATCGCGAACGCGTGCGGCATCGCGACCGGGGTGCTACCGCGACTCATCGCATCCAATGCCGTGTCCGGAGCGTTGCGTCCGGCGCTCGCTTCACGCTGGGGGATGCGTGCCGGCCTCCCCGTTGCCGGCGGCGGTGGCGACAACATGTGCGGCGGTGTGGGCGCGGGCGTCGTCGCGCGCGGCGATGCCTTCATCAGCCTCGGGACGTCCGGCGTGTATTTTGTCGCTAACGACCGCTTCGTTCCGGCCCTCTCGCGAGGCATGCACACGCACCGGCATGCAGTGACCAACCTGTACTGCCAGCAGGCAGTCGTCCTTTCGGCCGCGGGCGCACTGAGCTGGATCGCCGGAATCCTCGGCTTCGACAGCGTCGAGCGACTCGTTCGCGACATCGAGGCCGCTTCGATCGCGCCCGAGGATGTTCCGGTGTTTACGCCCTACCTCGGCGGCGAGCGCACGCCCCACAACGATCCGCTCGCGACCGCCACCCTGACCGGAATGCGCGTCACCACGACGCCGCTGCATCTCGGTCGTGCGGTGCTCGACGGCGTGGCTCTGGCGATCGCCGACTGCCACGACTCACTGATCGCCGACGACGCGCCGATCGACCGCATCGCACTGATTGGTGGCGGAGCCCGCAGCCACCTCTGGGCGCAAATCATCGCAACGGTGATCGATCGATGCCTCGAGCTCCCCGCGGAAGGCGCCTTGGGCCCCGCACTCGGTGCCGCTCGCCTCGCTCGCCAAGCGACCGGCGGCCCACTGCTGGGGTCCGTCAAGTCCGCGAAAGAAGAGGTGATGCCTCGTCCGGAGTGGCGACAGCTCTACGCCGCCAAGCGCGAGGCGTTCCGGCGCCAGTACGCAGCATTGCGCGGGTGACCTCGGCGCGCCAATGCACCTTCGATCACCGCAGGGTGGTGCGGCCGCGGCAAGCGCGTATTCGCGCTGATCGCCGCTTGTGATCCGCAATAAGTCAATCATGCCGATACGGGCGCGAACGAATACTCGCGATGCAGGCCGCCCAGCACCGAACGGGCGCACACCACTGCGTGTGCACCCAGACAATGCCGCGATGTGTTGTCGCCCCAACGTACCGCTCCCGCAGGCGGATCAGGGACGCCCGGACCCAGTGCCATGTGCGGACGCGCCGCGTTGTAATGGGTCGCCCATTCCTTCGGGAGCGACCGCAGGTGCGACTCCGAAAGTGGTATCAGCCAGTCCAGGCACTCGCGTCGAATCGTGCCGATCAGTCGTTCGCAGATCGCATTCGCCTTCGTGCTGTGCGGCGGCGACTTGAGCACCGTCGGCCCGAGATTCCTGATCGAATCATCCAAGCCGCGGGCAAAGATGCGGTCCCGGTCATGGAGCAAATAGCGCCTCGTCACCTCATCCGGCGCGATCAAGAGCGCAACGCGGAGATTGAGGCGATACGCGCAGCCCTGATTGATGGCGAAAATAGCGGCGAACCGAGGGCTTTTGCCGTCGCAGCATTTAGGCAGCGTATGCATGCCATGCATGGCTGAATATCGCCTCACCCCGGCAGAACGCGACCTTGAGAATGTCTGGCTCTACACTCGGCAGCAATGGGGTGCAGAGCAGGCTGATCTCTATACCGCGATTTTGGCGAATGCATTCTCTGAACTGGCGCAGGCGCCGAGAACAGCGCCGAGTTGTGACCACATTCGCAGCGGTTATCGCCGCCTCAGTGTTGTGCGACATATGATTTATTTCCGTGTTACGGATTACGGCATTGCCATCGTTCGCGTCTTGCATGACCGAATGGATGCGCCACGCTATTTGTAGCCTCCCTTCTGTCAGACGGACAGGAAGTCCAACCGCATGAGGTGTCTGCTGTGGCAGCGCATCACGGGTTGACGCGGGCGAGCCGACGGAGAGACGGAGTGGTTGTGCGTCGCCGTGGGGGTGTTTTCCCGCGTTGCGCGGGTGGCCCGGGCCCGCCGGCGTGCGCGCCCGGTCGCGCATGACGGCCGCAGGCGCGAGTCGGCCCGTCGTGGCGCACCGACGACGGGCGGTCGCGGTTGACTACCAGGCGACGCGATGATCCGCATCGCGCCGCCACAGAGCGGACACAGCAGCGGAAAAACTTCGTAGATGCGGGCGAGCAACAGCGCCCAGGCGAATCGGTCGGCACGACGATGCGCCGCTTCGGCGGCGGGTTCCGCGATGGCTGCGGGCGGCGCGGTGGTCCCGGCCAGCGCGAGGGCGGTGACCGCAGTGCGCAGCGGTGAGTTGGGCGCGAGCACGCCGAAGTAGCGGTGGCAGTGAAGGCGCGACGGCGGCACCAGCGCGGCGATCCGATCGATCAACTCCACGGGGGTGAGGCACAGCGAGCCGCCCCCGCCCGGACGGGCTTGATGACCTCATAGAGCAAGCGTTCGGGACCGCGTTCGCGCAGTCGGTCCAAGGCGAGCGGCGGCTGGGCGCAGTAGTGCAACAGCGGCTCACGTCCAGCACGGTCAGCGGCCGCGATGCGCACCGACGCATCGATCCCGGTCGCGGCATGGAAGAACACACCGTTCTATTTCGAAGATAAAACGAATTTTGCTTACGCTCTATTTCCTGTGGGTGGCGAATTCGCAGTATGAGGGAATTCGTCTGCGCGGTGCAGCCTTGCGGGCGCTGGTGGTCATGGTACGGTTTGCTTCATGCGCGACCTCTTCATTCTCGCCATCCACCTGCTGGTCACCTTTGTGAAACTAGTCCGCCCAGGTGGCGTGCGCGCCGTTGCCGCGGAGTCGTTGTTGCTGAAGCATCAACTGCTCATCAGCAATCGCTCCCGCCATCGCGCTCCGAATCTGACCACGCTCGATCGCGTGGCGCTCGGACTGACCACCCTGTTCGTGAGCCCACGCCGGATTCCGAAGCTCGGCGCGCTTATCAAGCCGGCAACGTTGCTCAAGTTCCACAAGGCGTTGGTGGAACGGAAATACCGCCTGCTCTTTTCCTCCTCGTCGCATCGCCGCAAGCCCGGACCGAAAGCACCCTCCGCCGAGCTCATCGCGGCCATCGTCGAAATGAAGCGGCGCAATCCGCGTTTCGGCTGCGTGCGAATCGCCCAGCAGATCGCTCATGCCTTCGCGGTCGAGATCGACAAAGATGTCGTGCGCCGCGTCCTTGCTAGACACTACCGGCCAGGCGCTGCCGGAACCAATGACCCCTCTTGGCTGACATTCATTGGGCACGTCAAGGACAGCCTGTGGAGCGTTGACCTGTTCCGCTGCGAATCCATTCTCCTGCGCAGTCACTGGGTCATGGTGGTCCTGGACGTCTTTACACGACGACTCATTGGCTTCGTGTCGAACCCGGACCCACTGACGGACTCTCGGCGTGCCGGATGTTCAACCGTGCCATCGCCGGAACGCGATCACCCAAACGCGTCTGCACCGATCATGACCCGCTGTTCCGCTTCCACCGCTGGCTCGCCAACCTACGCGTCCTCGAGATCGAGGAGATCAAGGCGGTTCCGTACACGCCGGTTTCGCATCCCTTTGTCGAACGTCTGATCGGCACCATCCGGCGCAAGTACCTCGACCGCGTGTTCTTCTGGAATGCTGCAGATCTGGTGCGCAAGCTGGACGAATTCAAGCATTACTACAATGCCGCTCGGGTGCATCGTGGACTCGCCGGCGACACACCGGCCGAACTGGCAGGCGCACCCTCCTCCACTCCCGCTGCCTTGGATCAATACGGTTGGCAGCAGCATTGTCGGGGCCTGTTTCAGGTCCCGATCGCCGCTTGATTACGAATTCGCCACCCACACCCTGATCCCCAAGGGGAGCCCCACCCAAGCACCTAACGCCACTGCCCCGAGCGACGCCAGCCCGGATTCACTAACGCTTACGTCTTACCTCTGGGCGCCGCGCGGCCACCTGGAGCACCGTGGCGCAGAACCGCGCCACCGACGGTAGTACTACGTCGCCTCGGCGTGTAATCAGGGTAAGCGGCGCCGGATGATCGTCAGTGCGAAAACGGCAGGACGCGCAATTGCTCCGTTTGCGCGTAGTGGTGAGCTATGTCAGACGGCAACAGCGCGATCATGTCGCTATCGGTCAATGCCGCCTTGATCACCTCCATAGACGAGGTTTCAATGCGCACACTGGGCGGGGGTAGTCCGGCCTGCACGAACAATGCCGAAAGCATCTGCCGGGCTGCGGTTCTCGGTGGCGGTACGATCCAGCCAAAGCCAGTCGTATCTACAAGTCGGACACGCCGCGAACCACCGAGTGCGCAATGCTGTAAACCGACGACCACCGATACTTTCTCGGTGATAGAGCACGTGCTGTCCCGAATTCGCCCTCGCGCTCCGAACCGAAGCGCGCGATGATGCAATCGAGTTCTTTGCGCAGCAAATTCTCAACCAGAGCGCCTGGGCTCGTTCTTCTTATGGATCTCCATTACCAATTGAACGTTTTCGCGTTCCAATTCCCGCAGGGTCGTGGAGATCAGCGTCGGCGTGACGAACGGAATTACTCCCAGGCGCAGATGCCCTACCCGCCCCGCAACAATGGCGTCGATCTCGGCGCAGGCGCTAGAGAGGTCATTCAACACGCCAATGGCACGCGCCAGCATGACGTCGCCCAAGCGATTCGGATGCATGCCGTGTCAGGCCGCGATCGAAGAGCGGCGCGCCAACAATCGCCTCCGCTTTATGGATGATCTTGCTGATCGCGGATTGAGACACGCCGAGTTCTGCCGCTGCGCGATGCGCATTGCGGTGGCGGCCGATACTTGCGATGACATTGAGGTGTTGCAGCTTGAGGCCCGCGGGTCGGCGGGGCATCGTCGCCGCAGCGGGGACATCGGCAATCTTGCGGTTGACGGCTAAGCGCATATTGATTACCTCTAGTGATCGACCAATGATGAAATATCATCATTGAGTTGTCGAATCAAGTGGCTATACTTGCGCGATCCGCGGTGTGGACCGCGCCGCACAGGGAGAATGACAACGTGTCCGTTTCCTATTTCATCCGCTATGTCGGCGTGCCCAAGGATGTCGCGGCGTTTCTCGAGCACTACCGCTTGCGGCATTCGCGAATCATGCGGGAGTACCCGGCATCCGAGGGTGCCGTCTGCATCACCCGATCGAATGGGACGATCCGGTGAAGGTCAACAAAGACAATGTGTTCATGCTCGCGGAGCTCATTTTCGACACCCGCGAGGACCTCGATCGAGCGCTACAGTCAGATGTCCGACAGCGTTCGCGCGCCGATTTCCTTAATTTCCCGCCGCTCGAAAACGGGAAATCCGCCATCTCGCCGTGCAGACGGAAACGCTGTTTTAACCGGAAGGACCCTGACCATGCGCATGCTTCGCGTTGCCGCCCTTGCTGTTGCTCTTGGTGCCCACAGCTGCCCCCGCCTCCTATGCGGCCGAGTACAACTGGCGCTTTTTCACCTACGTGGCCCCACCGATTTCCACGCCAAGATGAACAAAGCCTTCGCCGAGGACATCTCCAAAGCGAGCGGCGGCCGACTGGAGATTGCTCACTTTGGTGCGGGCGAGCTGCCGTACAAGGCTGGCGACGTTATCAAGGCGGTAGCCACCAACCAGGTGCAGATGGGCCAGGTGGGTGCGGGGCTCGCCGCCGGCGACGCGCCGGAGATCGACGTTTTCTCGCTGCCGTTCTTGTGTACCAATTACGCCGGCTTCGAGACTGCCACCAAGGCCATGGGGGGCATTTTCGACGATGTGCTGCAGAGGAAGTTTGGCGTCCGCGTGATCATGAACTGGCCGATCCCAGGACAGAACATCTGGACCACCGCCAAGATCGATCGGATTGCCGACCTCAAGGGCAAGAAGATCCGCACTTGGAATCCGCTGCAGGTCGACATGCTGCGCGATCTGGGTGCTACGCCGACGTCGCTCGATCCCTCCGAGGTCGTGCCGGCATTGCAGCGCAAGGTTGTCGACGGGGCTATCACCTCCGTGTTGTCTGCGGAATGATCGGAAGGCCTACGACACATCAAGTTCGGGCTGCAACTCAACTTCACCATGGCACACCAGATCACGCTGGTGAATGCCGAGGCGCTCAAGAAGCTGCCACCTGACCTGCAAAAGCTCATCGCCGACAAGTCCGCTGAGTGGTCTCCCAAGTACTTCAGTGCCTCTCAGGAAGCTGATCAGGCGGCAATCAAGAACATGCGCGATCAGGGTGTGACCTTCACCGTGCCAACATCTGCGGAGGTCGTTTCGATGAAGTCGACTCTGCAGCCGATGTGGAGCAAGTGGGCGGACAAGAACGGGCCTGTCGCCGCCGACCTGCTCGCCAAAGCAATCACCGCCTGCAAGTAGGCGGCGCGCATTTGACGCTGGTGGTCGCCGCGGTCGCCAGTCTTGTCTGGTGTCTGCCGGGACCCTGGAGCATTTGTGCTAAATCGCCTTGCCGATGCCATCGCGCGCATCTCGCTCTTGATCGCCTGCACCCTGACAGCAGCCATTTTTCTGCTTATCAACGTGGAGGTCGTCTGTCGATACGTCTTCGGGACATCCACGCTGATCGCCGATGAATATGCCGCCTACGGTTTCGCCGGCCTGGTGTATCGAGGCATGGTCCACGCGGTGCACCGCGACTTGTTGATTCGGATCGACATTCCGGGTGGTTGGAAGCGCTTCGTTACGCGGCCGGCGCTGAAGCTGTTCGCTGCCCTGGCCACCCTGGCGCTGAACCTGGTCCTGATCTACGCAGCAAGTCTGACCTTTGCGGCCAGCGTTCGGTATCAATCGCATTGATCCAGGCGTCGAAAACGCTTCTCGCCTTGCCCCAGGGATTGATGCTTACCGGCATTGCCTTGCTGGTGCTTATCTCGGCAGCCCTCGTAGTACGCAACCTTCGCCGGCAGCACGCCTCATGATTGCGCTGGGATGGCCAGCAATGCTGGCGTTGTACTGGCGCTCTTGGGCACGCTGATCGGTCTCGGCTGTCCCATAGCCATCGCGCTTGGACTCACGGCGGTGGCCGGGATTGGCTTGCAGCACGGTCTTACTCTGTTACCTACGATCGGCGACATTGTCTGGAACACCGGCAACTCATTCACGCTGGTGGCGATTCCGATGTTCATCCTGATGGGCGAGATCATTCTGCAAACTGGGGTGTCGCGTCGATTCTATCGGGGCCTCGCGACCTTGCTTGGCCGGGTGCCCGGCGGCCTTGCGCATGCCAATGTTGTTGGCGGTGCACTGTTCTCGGCGATTTCCGGCTCGTCCGTGGCCACTGCTCTGACGATGGGCCAGGTCGCGTTGCCCGAGCTGCAGCGTCGAAACTATGGCACGGCATCGACCACCGGCTCGCTTGCAGCTGGAGGGACCTTGGGCATCCTGATCCGCCGAGCATCCCGATGATCATCTATGCCGTCACGGTACAGGTGTCGATCGTTGACCTATTCATGGCCGGTGTTGTCCCCGGCATCGTGCTGTCGGCCATGTTCATTGCGTGGATCGCGTTCTGCGTCTGGCGCAAGCCCTCGCTGGCGCCCGAGCGCGAATCGAAATCGCCAGGCGGGCGCGCCGTGGTGCGGGCGCTGTTCGACTGCGTTCCATTGATTCTGCTCATCGGCACCACGATCGGCAGCCTTTACTTCGGCTTGGTGACGCCGACCGAGGCCGGCGCGTTCGGAGCACTGGTCGCGCTGATGGTCGGGGTGGGATTTCGCGAGCTGGACTGGCCGCGCATCAAACGGTGTTTCGTGCAAACGGTGACGACCACCGCTGTCGTGTTCTACATAATCGTGACCGGCGCGCTCCTTGCATTCGGCATTGTCGATGCCGGTATCGCGCGGGGTGTCAGCGCTGCCGTAGCCGCCGCGGCGCTCGCCCCCTGGCAGTTCTTCCTTCTGATTACCCTCGTGTACATCGTCCTTGGTATGTTCATCGAGGGCGTCTCGATGATGCTGATTACGGTCCCCGTGTTGTTTCCGACGATTCTTGCGCTCGGCTTCGACCCGATCTGGTTCGGGGTAATTCTCGTGGTGTTCATCGAACTTGGCGCGCTCACGCCGCCAATGGGGCTCAATCTGTTCGCCATTCACTCGGTCGCCGGCGGCACTATCCCACTGACGACGATCATCCGGGGATCGTTGCCTTTCGCGGTCGTCATGCTCACGTTTCTGCTCCTGCTTTATCTTGCGCCGGAGATCGCACTGTGGCTGCCACGGACCCTGAAGTGAGCCTTTAACTCTGCTCGCGCATGAGCCAGTTACGCAGCACATCGAAGAGACGTAGTCTGGAGCGGCACCGAGTGCCTCAGCAAACGGGTTGGCATGGCGGACGACGCGATCATGCAGCGTCGACATACCGACGCCAATGCGCGCGGGGCGATGGTCGACGGTCACCGCTGCGATGCCCAACAACTGCAGTGGCAGGAGGCGTCCGAGGCCGTCCCGATCGATGCCGACGCCTGCGTCGTTGAAAGCGAGGAAGCGCGCGGCCACATTCGTGGCTTTGGCGGGATCACCTCCGATGAGACCGCCGTGTGATCCGGTCACGACGACGTGCCCCGCATCGTCCGCAAGAATCAACGAAGCAGAATCGATGCAAACAACCTTCTCGCGCGCGCCGACGTCAACGAGGTGCCGATGCTCGACAACAGGTGCGACCGGCAATTGGCGGATGTCTGCGCCCGCCATCGAACGCCAAGCGTCGGCGCAGTTCATTCCGACAGCGACGCCCAATGCTTGCGCGACCTGGTTGGCGTGGCTAATCGTTCCCCGGCGCAGCATATCGGCAACTTGGCCGATACGTGCACTCGTATGCGCCACTGTCGCCGCAGGCATCCCGACGGCGTCGCAGTACGCCAGCGAGGCGATCCCCGCTTTGTCCTTGCCAACACCTGCGTCGTTGAGCACGACACCTCGCGCGCCGACGCTGTGCGCCTTATACGCACAATAGAGACCGCCGTGCGAACTCGCCACGATTACCCGACCTCGATCTGCCGGCGTCACATGATTCATCGAGTCAATTGCCCGCGGTTCGAGCATCTCTTCCTCCGTCGTTTCTGCCGGGCGCATGACGTCCCTGCCACCTCCGCTTCACAACCGTGAATGCTAATCCAATGACCACCACGATCGCACGCGATATCGCAACTACCTTGGCCGATTGCGGATCAGCGACTTCTTTATGCTTACGGGCGGTGATCAAGCACTCTGGATTGCGTTGCGCGACCAGGGAATCCGGATGCTTGTGGCACGGGAGCGAGGCCAGCGCCGTCACATGGCTGACGGCTTTGCACGGGCGCGGAATGCGCCTGCTGTCGTTTACGGGCAGGCTGGACCCGGCGCCGCCAACGTGGCCGCGGCGCTCGCCGACCCTACCGGGCACAGTCACCGGTCGTAGCGCTTACCGGCAGCAATGCCACCACGGCCATGCATGTGAACGAGTACCAGTCATTGAACCAGTTCGCAATGTTCGCGCCGGTAACCAAGTGGAATGGCAATGTTGCTCATACGGCGCAAGCCGCGATGCTCACGCGTCATGCCGTGCAGATTGCAACCACAGGAACGCCAGGACCCACTCATCTCGATATTCCGAAGGACATGTTTGGTCAGACCTCCACCGGCCGTGGCGGCGCGATCGGCAACCCATGGCCCAGCGCGGTGCCGGTGCCGGCCGATCAGGCACAGGTCGACGCGATGATCGCAACACTGCGCAAGGCGGAACGACCTTTGCTGCTGGTCGGCGATGGAGTGCGCTCCGCCGGTGCGTGGGACGAACTGGCAGCCTTTGCCACTGCGGCAGGCATTCCGGTCGTGGCAACGATGGGCGGCAAACCGGCGATCGCCAGCGAACATCCCAATTTCGTCGGGATCATCGGGCGCTATTCGTCCATTGCGGCAAATGCACTGACCGCGCAGGCTGATTGCGTGCTGGCGCTCGGGACCCGTCTCGGGGGACTAGCAACCAATGGATGGCTGATTCCATCTCCGCAAGCGACCGTTCTCCAGATCGATCGCGATGCGGGCGCCCTCATCAATCCCTATTGCCCAACGCTGGGAGTCATCGCCGATATTCGCCTGGCGCTCGGGGACCTGTGCACCGCTCTTGATGGCGCGGTGGTCGGCACTGATCGGAACTGGCTTGTTCATTGCCAGGCGACGGCCGCGCAGTGGCGCGCTACACTGGTCGCGCAGACGCGGGCGGTCGACGAAGCGACGCCCTTGTCGCCGCTGACGGTGCTGAGCGCCCTGCTCCCTTACGCGCACGATTCGACGCTGGTCGCCGACACCGGTTACATGGCAGCCTGGACCTGAAGGGTTCCTGTTCCCCGTCCACCGCCCGGATGCCTACTTTCGCGCAACCGGCTCCCTTGGCTGGGCGTTGCCCGCCTCGCTCGGGGTCCAGCTTGCCCTGGTCCGAGAAAGTCATCTGTGTGACGGGCGACGGTGGGGTCGGCTATCACCTTGCCGATATCGAGACCGCCGTGCGCTACCGATTGCCGGTGGTCATACTGGTGCTCAATAACGACTGCCTCGCTTTTGAGTACCATGAGCAGAAATATCGTTGGAGCGGGTGATGTCGTGGCGCAAGCCGACGATTTCACGCGGGTGGACTACGCGCAGGCCGCTCAGGCGCTCGGCGCCAGCGGGCGCCGGGTGGAAACGCGGGACGCGCTTGTTGACGCGCTTCGGGCTGCAATGCAGGCGAGCGGGCCCTACGTGATTGACATTGCCATCGACCGCGAGGCGTTCCCACCGGTCACCAATTTCGACGCCCACATGCAGCGTGTGTTATGACAAAAGAGTCCACTTTTGCTGCTGCCGCCCTCGCGTCGCTGTGGGGCATCCACGTCAACGCAGCGACCGCAGCTCGCGTTGATGTCGGCGTGTGCGGACTGCTCGATCAGGCATACCCCGCTATTGCGAAGGACTTCGCGGAAGATCTTGCGCCGTTGCCGGTCGCGGATCCAATGGCACCCGGGCCATGCCGATGAGAACCACGGTCGCCACCTTGGCAGAACGTCTTGCCACGGGCGCCA
>CAVPXB010000010.1:0-315956 GCA_963709525.1 uncultured beta proteobacterium | reverse complement strand
CGCAGCTCTCGTCGGCGAAGAAGCGCATCATCGCCAGCGCCGCGTCGCGCGCGCGGTCGTGGTGGCCGAGCACGATGATCCCCGCCGAGCCGATGAAGGCCCCGTGCGGCTGCAGGGTGTCGAAGTCCAGCGGCACATCGGCCAGCGCCGCCGGCAGGATGCCACCCGAGGCGCCGCCGGGCAGGTAGGCGTAGAGCTCGTGTCCCTCGGCCATGCCGCCGCAATACTCGGCCACCAGTTCGCGCAGCGTGATCCCCGCCGGTGCGAGCTTCACACCCGGCTCGCGCACCCGGCCGCTGACGCTGAACGAGCGCAGCCCATGGCAGCCATGGCGGCCGAAGCCGGCGAACCAGCCGGGGCCGCGCTCGACGATGTCGCGCACCCAATACAGGGTTTCGAGGTTGTGCTCCAGCGTCGGCCGGCCGAACAGACCCACCTGCGCGATGTAGGGCGGGCGCATCCGCGGCTCGCCGCGCTTGCCCTCGATGCTCTCGAGCATCGCCGACTCCTCGCCGCAGATGTAGGCACCGGCGCCGCGGCGCAATTCGATCGCCGGCAGCGGACAGGGGGATCGGCCTCCAGGGCGGCGAGTTCGGCCTGCAGCATCGCGCGGGCCGCGTGGTACTCGTCGCGCAGGTAGAGCCACACGCGCTCGATGCCGACGGCCGCCGCCGCGACCAGCACGCCTTCGAGGAAGCGGTGCGGGTCGCGTTCGAGGTAGCTGCGGTCCTTGAACGTCCCCGGCTCGCCCTCGTCGATGTTCACCGCCAGGTAACGCGGCGCCGGCTGGTCGCGCACGATGCGCCACTTGCGCCCGGCCGGAAAGCCAGCACCGCCGAGCCCGCGCAGGCCAGCGTCCGCCAGCGCAGCGATCACCGCCTCGGCGCTGCGCTCGCCCCGGGCAAGCGCCGCGGCGAGCGCATAGCCACCGCCGGCGCGGTAGGCGGCATAGCCGATGTGCGAGGCCGCCGCGGGCGCAGGTGCCGAAGAGGACAGGGCCGCGGCCAGCGCGTCGATGCTGGCATGGCCGACCCCGCGCTGCCCGGCGAGCGCCGCCGGCGCCTGCTCGCAGCGGCCGATGCAGGGCGCGCCGATCACGCGCACGCGGTCCGACGCCAGGCGCGAACACGCCGCGTCGAGGAGGCTTTGCGCGCCGGCGAGCTGGCAACTGAGCCCCGTGCACACCCGCAGCGTCCGCAGCGCCACCGCCGCGTCGTCGGCGACGATGTCGAAGTGGTGATAGAAGCTCGCGACCTCGTAGACCTCGGCCATCGACAGCCGCATCTCGGCGGCGAGCGCTACCAGATGCCCCTCCCGCAACGCGCCATGGGCATCCTGCAGGCAGTGCAGATGCTCGATCAGCCGGTCGCGCCGATGACCATCCGCCGGCGGCGCACCGATGGCCGCGCGGACCTCGGCCAGCGCGCGCGGGGCAGCGTGGCGACCCTTGCCCGCGACCACGCGGATCGGCCGCAGCGCGGCGGAATCGTCCGCTACCGACGTCGAACCCGTCCCGCCGCCCCCTCCACTCATCGCTGCCTTCCCCTCGGCCAGGCCGGCGCCATCGGCCACACTCGATCGAACAACGCGAACATCGCCCGGTGCACCGCCCCGGGTTTTCAGGAGGCTCCGGAGTTTGAGTCAGGCCGCCAAGGCCGACTCGCGTTGCTCACGATAGTACGCCGACTCCAGTTCTGCCAGCGGGACCTTGCCGATCGGTTCCAGCAGTCGGCGATGATTGAACCTGTGGGTGGCGAATTCGCAGTATGAGGGAGCCCGCCCGCGCGGTGCAGTCTTGCGGGCGCTGGCGGTCATCGACGTGCTCACCCGTCGCATCATCGGCGCTGGCGTCGAGCGTGCCTGCATCGATGGCGTCGCGGTATGTCGGATGTTCAACCGTGCCGTCTCTGGTCAACCCTTACCGAAACGCGTCAGCATCGACCACGACCTGTGATCCGCAATAATTCGATCATGCCAACGCGAGCGCGAACGAGTACTCATGATGCAAGCCGCCCAGCACCGAGCGGGCGCACACGGCTGTGTGGGCACCCCGGCAGTGCCGCGAAGTGTTGTCGGCACAGCGTACCGTGCCTGCTGGCGGATCGGGGACGCCCAGACCGAGCGTCATGTGCGGACGCGCCGCGTTGTAGCGGGTCGCCCATTCCTTCAGGAGCGACCACAGGTGCGTCTCCGAAAGCGCTGTCAGCCAATCCAGGCACTGGCGTCGAATCGCGCCGATCAGCCGTTCGCAGATCGCGTCGTTGCTGCAGCGTCCGGTCGGCGCTGCGGTGGTCCGTCACGTTGAAGTGCAGCCGCCGGCGCGAACCATGATCGATCACCACCCGCACATAGAGCCGCCGGAACGTCGCCGTGACCGCGACGAAGAAGTCGCCATCCGGCGCGGTGCCAGCAAATCAAGGTCTCGGGTCGCACGACGACCAACCAACGCATCGTGACATCAATGCGCCGGAGCTTGACGCCGCAATCCTGATACAGCGCCAGTTCGCGTCGAAGGAACAGCCTCTCCGCTTCGATGGCTCGCCCAGGTCTGATCGAGAGCGGGATCAGCTCGGTCAGGTCAGCCAGCCACCGAAGAAGTATTCGAAGGAAAATGATTGCGCTGCGCTGATGCCGCCACAAGCCAACCTGCAGATCAATCACACCGCAAGAACGCCTTGCGCGACCTCGGCCAGCGCCTGTTCAACGGAGGCTACGTGGATTACACCTGCCACCTTTGCCGCGCCTTCAAGGCCGATGACCCGCTTGCCGAATTGCCTGGCAAACGCGACTTCCGACAGCGTTCCAAAACTGTCACCGATGACGACAAGACACAGTGAGGCGCGTGCGATGAGCGCATTTCGCGCTTCGCCAATGCCAGTAGCGATCACGATTCCAACATACGGGTTGGCAAAGGACGGGTCTGCTTCCGGCAGCATGCCAATGGACACACCGTCCGCTCTGGCAGCCCCGCGGCAGACGGACTCCATCACGCCCTGCCGGCCTCCGCAAATAACCACGAAGCCCATGCTGGCGAGCCCAAAACCAATGCCTTCCGCGGCCAGCAGTTGCGCCTCGGATGCTTCGCGCGGGCCGATCACTCCGACCGGAACGCGTATGGCAAAACCGCTCTTCTGCTGTAACCAGCGTACTGCCGCGATGCTGTCGATCACCTCACCCGAAGCGGGCGTCAAGGCATCCGTCCAAATACGCTGATGCGGATCGAACTGTCGGCCGCTGGAATCGAACAGCATGCCTTGTGAGCGGTCAAGTCTATAGGTGGCGTTCATGATGGCTTCCGAACCATTCCCCGGCAGTCATCATCGCGGCACAAGCCGCCGTGATCATCAAGCGCCAATGCGGAGGCTGCCGGAAAGTCCGTTCCGGTTTCCGAGATGAGGCTGTAAAGCTGCAGCGGCAGAATCTGGAGTTGCGTGCCGACCAGGGCCAGGGCCGTGCCGTAAGCGCCGAAAACGACCGCGGCGACCAGGCAAAATGCCGCACCGAGCGGAGCAGCCACCTGCGGCAGCAGAACCTGCCGGAGCGCCTGGGTTGGGGTAGCCCCCAGAGACTCAGCCACTTGAAGCTGCGCGCGGTCGAAATTGACGAGCACCGGCAGGATGCCCATGACCACCCGTGGGATCAAGTAGTAAGACGACGCAAACGCCAGGCCCCAGGACGTGAACAACGCTTTGCCGATGATGACCGGATCAAGGCCTGCATACCCCAGGAGCTGGGTGAAGAACCCGGCGCGGCCATAGCCCAGGATGAAGCCATAAGCCACGATCAGGCCGGAAAACGTCAGTGGCAGCGCAATGACCAGCGAATACATGGTGCGCCGGCGCTCAGGCAGTCGCGAGAGATGCAGCGCCACCGCAAAGCCAACGAGCGTCGATACCGAAGCCGCCACCAGAGTGAGCACCAGGCTGCCTGCCAGCGATGGCCAGAATGCCGGAAGCGAGAACACACGGACAAAGGCCCGTGTGCCCTCGCGCAGCGCATCGACGGCCACTGCCGCTACCGGCAGTGCAAAGAACACCGCCAGAAAGGCGACTGCAGGACCTACCAGCAACAGGGAAGTGCGCAGACGCACGACTGCTGACTAACGCAAGGTCACTTTGCTTGCGTGGCAGCGACCCAACCCTTGTCGATGTCCGCCTTCTTCGCCGCGGCAGCGCGTACGTCCAGCGGGCGCACCTGTGGTGCCGCAGGAAGCTTGTCGGCCACGGAGTCGGGCAGCTTGACGCCGGGAACCGAGGGCCGGACGAACCCCTGCGCGAAAATGCCCTGGCCGAAATCAGTCATGATGAAATTGAGCCAGAGTTTGCCAGCGTTGGGGTTGGGCCCTTTCTCGACCAAACTGATGCCGTAGGGCGCGGCGGCGGATGCTTCCTTCGGGATGACGACCGCAACCGCGTCGCCAAGACCGTCCACATGTTTTGCCTTGAGGCCGTCGTTCTCGTAGGAAATCCAGATCGGGATCTCGCCCTTCAGAAATTGCGCATACGGCGTCGTACCCAGAACGCGCAAGACGTTACCGGCCTTTTGCAGGTTGCCAAGGTAGTCCAGCCCCGGCTGGATATTGTTCATGTCGCCGCCGGCGCCAAAGTTGGCGGCGAAGGTCAGCACCTGGCCAACACCCGTCGAGCGCGGATCGAGATAGACGATCGAGTTCTTGTACTCGGGCTTGAGCAGGTCGGCCCATGACTGCGGCACGTTCTTCACCAGCTTGGTGTTGACGATGAAGGCCACCGTCAGGGTGTGGATGGTGAACCAGCGACCATCCTGCTCGCGAAAGACAGCGGGCAACTTGTCGAAGTTGACCGGCTTGAACGGCGCCACCAGCCCCTTGTTGACGGCGTCGACCGCCGAGGCCGCGAAATAATAGGCGGTGTCGGCTTGCGGACGATTCTTGGCTTTTTCCAGCGCAACGACGGTTGCGCCCGATCCGAGGTCGTTGTAGACGATCTCGACTTCGGGGTAGCGCTTCTTGAAGGCTGCGAACTGCGCAGCCCAGTTTGCCCAGGTCGGTCCCGTGTCGAAACTCACCACCATGCCTTCCTTCTTGGCTGCCTCGAACAGCGCTTTCTCGCCCGGATAGAGTTCAGGGGAGTCGAGCACGGTTTGGGCCGGGACAGCCGAGGCCAACAGCAATGTCATGGCGGCAAAGAGCCATCGCTTGGATTGCATTGTTCTCTCCTTTAGTGCGTCGGTAAAAACTGAACCGCATCTCGCGGAACGTGAATGTGCGCGAAATCCTCGCGCATGGAAGTATCGACTTTCAGCATGCCTCGCCCAACCGAAAGCTCAACCTGACGGCTGGCTCCGAAGAAACGATCGTGGACAACCGTTGCAACGAAGTTGTTTTCCCCGTCGGCAGTGCTGGCAGGCTCGATTTTTTCGGGCCGCACGAGCAGGCGTACGGGAGCGCCTGTCGGCATGGAATGCGCCGGCGTGGCGATTCGTCCTATAGGCGTTTCCACTGCATCAGCGGCCACGACCTTGCCGTCGAGCAAATTGGCGCGACCAATGAAACTGGCAACGAACGCGTCGGCTGGCCGGTCGTACATCTCCCGCGGCGGCGCGACCTGCACCAGTCGACCGTCGCGCAGGACGGCGATCCGGTCAGCCAGCGACAGCGCTTCGTCCTGATCATGCGTGATCAGCAACGAGGCGATGTTCTGTTGCTTCTGGATGCGGCGGATTTCATCGCGCATCGTGACCCGGGTCGCCGCGTCGAGCGCCGACAGCGGTTCATCGAGGAGCAACACGCGGGGCTCGAAAACCAACGCCCGCCCGAGTGCCACACGCTGCTGTTGCCCGCCCGACAATGCCGCAGGCAGACGGTCACCGTAGCCGCCAAGTCCAACCATGTCGAGCATGGCCTCCGCACGGCGCCTGCGTTCGGCGAGGGCAACGTCTCGAACCCGCAGCGGATAGGCCACGTTCTGCCACACGCTCATGTGCGGAAAGAGCGCGTAGGACTGGAAGACAATGCCGCACTGGCGCGAGCGCACACTCGCCGCTGTCACGTCCTCGCCGCCCAGGCGCACGCGACCTCCTGAGCAGGGCAAAAAGCCGGCGATGAGCTTGAGCAGCGTGGTCTTGCCGCAGCCGCTGGGACCGATGCAGACGAGCAGTTCTCCCGGTGCAATGTCCAGCGTGATGTCGAAGACGCCTGCCTTGGCGCCGGGGTACCTGAAGGACGCGCTTTCAAGCCGTACGGATGGCGTTTCGATCACTGTTAACCACCCACTGCAGAAACCCGTGCCGCACCGCGGGCCGAGTACGCGCCCGTGACCGAGGCCAGGAGAGCCAATGTCAGCAGAATTACCGTCGCCGCACAGGCAAAGCCTGTCGCTCCGTAGAAGGCTTGCAGCAACACGACCGGGTAGGTGCGATTCAGGAAGCCGGATATGAGGTTGGAGAACTGGAACTCGCCAATGGACAAGGCCATGACGATGATGAGACCCGAGAGCACCGAATGGCGCAGCGCCGGCAGGATGATGTGAAAGAAGCGCTGTAGTGCCGTGCTGCCCAGCGACTCTGCGGCATCCTCCAGCGCACTCAGGCCAAGCCGCTGCATATCGGCCACCACGGTCTGCAGGAAGTAAGGGAGCCACAGGACGATATGACCGGCGATGAGCAACCAGATGCTGCCCAGCCAGGGCAGTGTGTCCGAAGAAAACACCAGGATGAACCCGAACGCCAACACCAGCGCCGGCAAGGCCACGGGCAACTGGTAGAGAACGCGCGCAGCGGCTCGTACCTTTGGACTGCGCGCCCGGAAGACCGCATAGGCCAAGGGCAAGCCGATGACCACGCAGGCGATGGAGGTCGCGACGGCGACGAAGAGGCTTGCGGTGAAGGCACGGCGAAAGCTGGGATCAGCGGCAACTTGAAGGTACCAGCTGAGCGTAAAGCCGGTCGGCAGCAGCGAGTTGAGCCAGAGATCGCCGAACGAGCCGATGAACAGCAGTGCGATCGGCAAAGCCAAATACACGAGATAAGCGAAAGTAACCCAGCGCAGTCTCATCGGCGTTCGGAAAGGCGTTCAGGTTGCAAGGGTTGGCGAATTTTGTCGACCGCTGGCGGGGCAGGCTTGTGCCGCTTTTCGCTCAAGTCCTATTAGGATTACTGCGTTACAAATTCCCCAAGCTCGAGTCAGAAGAAGGCGTCGCGGCCGTGTCTGCTGCCTGGGAGCACATCGAATGCGGCGATGCTCAGGCATCGCCCAAGCTGTCAAGAAGGTTCAGGGCACGCCTGGCACTGCCCCTCCTCGCGCGCGTTTCGAATCGTAGCCGCGCGTCATGATTGGCCAAGGCAATAGTCGCCAACTCGTCGATCAGCTTGTTGACGCTGATCTTCCGGGCCTCGGCCAGGGCCTTCAGTCTCTCATGCTTGTCGTCGGGCAGCCGGATGGTCAGGGTCGACATGGGTGCGCCTCCAAACACTGTTCTGGCGTCAATATGCTCAGCGCGGGAAAGCGCAACTCACCGCGCACCAGATCGCGGGTATTGCGCGTTACGATGGCGACAGCGTTGCCGGCCACCGCGAGCTCCACCAAATGATTGTCGGCCTCGTCCGGCAGATTCGGCCGCCAAGCGAAGAACACTTCCACCCAACGGCATACGCTGACAAAGCCGTCGAACACCTCGTCGCGCTCCCCGGCCGAGAGCAACGCATTCGCCCACAGCGCTTCCCGCGCCAGCAGACCTTCGTATTCTGCGAACAGCGCTGCACCAATCAGCGGCTGGTAATCGCCGGCCAGACAAGCGCGGACAACACGGCGTGCCGCACCGCCCTGCTTCAGCAGAGCGTCAACCAACACGTTGGTATCGACAACGACTGGAAGCACATCGACATGGTAGCACCTGCGCTATCAACTCACAATTTGCCAATTGAGCTTCCCCCGGAATTTCGTCTTCCAAGCCGGTGTGGTTGGGATAGGCGAAATGGGGGGTACAGATGTCCAAGATGCCCAGGCAGGAATACACCGTGCAGTTCAAGGAATTAGCGGTGAAGCAGGCGAATTCACGCACTATTACAATCGGCATCGCGCACACCGCTCGCTCACTGGCACGACGCCGGCACAACTCGCCGGAGCGCCCTCCCCCGCTGCTGCTGCGCCCAATAGCCACGCTTGGCGACAGCATTGCAGCGGGCTGTTCCAGACGCCGATCGCCGCTTGATTATGAATTCGCCACCCACACGCCAAGCGGGGCGACCAAGGCAACCATTCCACGCACGGCGGAGGCGGATGGTCACCCGTCTGCTGCGGCGCGCCGGGAGGGCGGCGGATCGTCAGTGTCCTTCGCGCGGGGTGCCACGCAGCATCGATTCCGCGTGATCGAGATCGACCTGCAGTAGTCGCAAGGTCTCGTCGTTGATCACCGCGGTGTCGCGCAGCGACTGCAGTTCTGCCTGTTCGGCGGCGAGGGCGGCGAGCGCCAGCCGTTGCTCGCCACCCTCGCGGGCGTCGAGCTGGGCGCGGCGTTCCGCGTTCGCCGAGTGACGGGCGAGACGCCGCTCGTACTGCGCGATCAGCCGCTGCGCCGCCACGGTCTCCTCGGCGTCGACGGTACGGCCCAGTTCGCGGTGGAGCGTGTCGATCGCCGCCTGTGTGGTCGCCAGTCGCGCGGCGCGTTCTTCGTGCTCGGCCCGGCGATCGCCACGGACTCCCAGCAGGCGTATGAACAGCGGCAGCGTGAGGCCGTTGACGACCAGCGTGAGCACGATCGTCGTCGCGGCCAGGAAGATGATGAGATCGCGGCCGGGGAAGGCGCTGCCGTTCGCGGTGACCAGTGGAATCGACAGCGCGGCGGCCATGGTCACCGAGCCGCGAATGCCGGCCCAGCCGACGAGGAAGACGTGTCCGGGATCGCGCCGGCCCTCGCGCTCGTGAATGCGGCGCGACAGGAGGTGCGGCAGGTAGGCCGCCGGGTAGACCCACAACAGGCGGATGACGATCAGAAGGACGAACAGCGCCAGCGCGTAGCCGGCGAGCGCCCCGAACGAAGCCCGGTCGAGCGCGGCCAGCACCGGCCGCAGCTGCGCACCGAGCAGCAGGAAGACGAGCCCGTTGCCGATGAACAGCACCATCGCCCAGACCTCCCACGCGTGCTGCCGCGTGGCCCGGCTCACGTTGCGGCTGTCGTGCGTGCCCGCGTACAGTCCCGCGGCGACCACCGCGAGAATGCCCGAAACGTGCAGCGACTCGGCGGCGAGGTAGGCGGCGTAAGGAGTCAGCAGCGACAGCAGCGTCTGGATCGTCGGGTCGTCGACGCAAAACCGTGCCAGCCGGACCCGCGCCTCGCCGACCAGCCACGCGATGGCGACGCCCGCGACCAGGCCACCGCCGGAAAGCACCAGAAATTCGCCGGCCGCGGCGGTCCACGAGAACGCGCCCGTGGCCACCGCGGCAACGGCGAACTTGAACGCCACCAGGCCCGAAGCGTCGTTGATCAGGCTCTCGCCGTTGACGATGTGGGTGACGCGGCTGGGCAACGGCAGCCTGGCGGTCACCGCGCCCACGGCGACCGCGTCGGTCGGGGACACGATCGCGCCAAGTGCGAAGGCGGCGGCGAGCGGCAGCGCGGGAAGCAGCCAGTGCAGCAGGTAGCCAACGGCGATGACGGTGAGAAACACGAGGCCGAAGGCGAGCAGCAGCACCGGCCGCAGCACCGCCAGGAAATCGCGCTTCGGGATCAGCCAGCCGTCGCCGAACAGCAGCGGCGGGATAAACAGCAGGAAGAAGATCTCGGGGTCGATGCGCAGCGCCGTCATCCCGGGCAGGAATGACACGGCGATGCCGCCCAGCACCAGCAGGATCGGCTGCGGCAGCGGGATCCACTTGGCGAGCGCGCCGACGACGGTGATCGCGAGCAGCAGCGCGAGGCTGATTTCGACGGTGGCCATGGCGGGATTCTACGGCGTCGAAGGTGACGCCGGTGGGACTCAGAAGCGCGAGCCGGGCTGTTCGAGAAACGCGATTTCCTCGACCGTCGACACGCGCCCGAGCTGTACGTTACGGTGCGGGTAGCGGCCGAAGCGGCGTATGACGTCGGCGTGCTTCTGCGCCCATTCGAGCGGTGCAGCGATACCCGTCTCGGCGGCGAGTTGCGCGAACAGGGCGAGCGAGCGCTCCTGCGCCGGCCACGACTCCGCGTGCTCGAACGGCAGGTAGGCGAACCAGCGCTCCAGCGCGCCGAGCCGCGCGTCGTCGCCGCGCGCCACCAGCGCCTGCGCGGCGGCGAGCGCGAGGGCGTCGCCGGCAAAGGCGCGCGGGCTGTCGCGATAGACGTTGCGGGTGAACTGGTCGAGCAGCAGGATGCGCGCGAGCGCGCCCTGCGGCTCGGCGTCCCAGGCCTGCCAGCCGCCTTCGAGCGCTTGCAGCACGGCGGGCCCGAATTCGCGGACGACCGCTGCGTCGAAAGCCGGGTCCTTGCGGAACCAGACATCGCGCGGCGAATGGGGCGGCGTACCGAACCAGAACAGGAGGATGCGTCGGGCAAGGTCTTCCATCGCTCTGCTATAGTCCGTTGCAACGCGCCAGGCAAGAGGCGCGTTTGCTTTTCTTTTCCGGACACCCCCAAGTGACGACCGATGTGCAATAAGCCTTCCGATAAGAGCCGTCGAAGAAAATCGACGAAGAAACTCCACTACTTTCAAACGGCCAGATTCAAACGACTCTCAGGACGCCGCTGACAGCAACCCCGGGTTCGGCTGTGCGCGCAGCGCCCAGCAGATCTCCCATGCCTTCGGCGTCGACATCGATAACGATGTCGTGCGTCGCGTGCTCGCAAAGCACTACCGACCCGGCGACGCCGGCGGCGCGGGTCCATCTTGGCTGACCTTCATCCGCCATGCGAAGGATAGTTTCTGGAGCGTCGATCTCTTCCCGCTGTTTCTCAATTCCATCGCTGGGTCGCCAACCTGCGCATGCTCGAGATCGAGGAGATCAAGTCGGTTCCGTGTGCCCCGGTCTGGCATCCCTTCGTCGAACGCCTGATCGGCACGCTCCGGCGCGAGTACCTTGATCAAGTGTTCTTCCGGAGCGCCGCGGACCTGACGCGAGAGTTGGATGCATTCACGGGCGATTACAACGCCCATCGCGTGCACCGCTCGATCGCCGGAGCGACGCCGGCACAACTCGCCGAAGCGCCCTCCCCCGCTGCTGCTGCGTTTGATGACTACGCTTGGGGGCAGCATTGTCGAGGTCTTTTTCAGACCCCGATCGCCGCCTGACCATGAATTCGCCACCCACAGGCTGCCGCTTCCCATTAAGAGCGTCAATCGCCGTGCACGCCTAGCCGAAGTGTCGTTGGCGTAGCAGTGCCGAATAGAAGCCGCCCACACCCTCCCCTTCAATGCCTACCGCGTCGACGCATTGTTCACAAGGAATCGTCGCGATCTCGAAGGTACCTCCTATGGCGGATCTCGCTGCTCCAAGGAGCGGCATCGCACTAACTGCGAGACAAAGGAAAGGCCAGGTCGATTGCCTGCCGAAATGCCGCGAGTTGCGATGGCGCTCGAGCCTCGCTCCAGACAAGGGATAGCGGCGCCGATTCAAGAATTTCCCGGAGTGGGCGGAACTCGACTCCGGCCATGGCAAGTTTCCGGGCGTACTCGGGAACGATGGCGTAGCCAAGACCACTGGCAACGAAGCCGAGCTGGGCGGCAATGGAGCGGGCGTGCTGCCCAATGCGCGGGCTCAACCCTCCCTGTCGGAAGCCCGCGAGGATGCGATCGAACTGCCGGGGCGTCACGTCGCGCGGCGAGATGATCAGGGACTCCGCCGCCAAGTCCTTGAGGGCAATTCGTTTCCGTGATGTCAAGCCGTGTGCTGGATGCAACGCGACGATGAACCGCACGTGCTCTAACGGGCGAATAGTGAGTCCGGGTGGCGGTCGATCTTCCCATACGAGCCCTGCGTCGAGGCGCCCGTCTACCAACTCTGCAATGACTGCGGATGTATGCGCTTCAGTGACTCGGATATCGAGATTGCCAAGTAACGCACGACCGGCACCGAGGATTGCCGGCAACGCGCCATAGAGGCTAGATGGCACGCATCCCAGAAGCAATTGTCCCGCCAAGCCTGAACGGGCGCTCACCATAACGTCACGCACACGCTCGGCGTGCGCGAGTAGCTTGATCGCCTCGGCATAGAGAACCCGCCCGGAAGACGTCAGTGCCACATGCCGTCGTGTGCGCTGCAGCAGCTGCGTGCCAAGCGTTTCTTCAAGCCCACCGATCTGCTCGCTCAACGGCGGCTGCGAAATACCCAGCCGGACGGCGGCGCGACCGAAATGCAGCTCCTCTGCGACCGCAACGAAATAGCGAAGGTGGCGCAAGTCAATCGCATCTGCAACGCGTTTTTTCATAGGTTCGTCATATCAATGAGAGATGTACGACCTATTGTACATATTAGTCGCAACAACCTAAGGTGCGGCAATATCGGCCAAAAACAGCGTACAAGGCCGACCGCGTGTCACCGACCACTATGAGAGGAGTCCGCTATGCCGCAGGATATGGATCGCAAGCCCACCGGAGTTCTGGCGAAGGAATTGATCCGGCCGCATGGTCCGCGGGTCTCGAAAGAAATCATCGATCGCTTTCTGGCGCTCGAAGACCTCTCGGGCACGATATCCGACGTCCTCGACAAGCTTGGCCTGCGCGGCATCGTCGGCGCCTCGCTCCTGCTGCCGACGATTACGACGGCACGCATCGTCGGCACCGCCGTCACCGTCCGCAATGTGCCGCAGGACCTCGATCCCTTGCAGAGCCTTTCGACCGGCGAGAACCGCATGACGGAAATCGAGGGCATCAACCAGGGCGACCCGGGCGACGTTCTGGTCATCCAGGGCGTCCGGGACGTTTCGAACATGGGCGGCATCATGGCGTCGCTGGCAAAACGGCAGGGGCTTGTCGGCGCTGTCGTGGATGGTGGCGTGCGCGATGTGGGAGTTTCGCGGGGAATCGGCTTCCCCGTATGGTCACGTGACATCAGTCCGATCACGGGCAAGTGGCGTTGCGTTACCGTCGAAGTGAACGGGCCGGTCGGCATCGCCGGTATCGCTGTCCGGCCCGGCGATCTTGTCGTCGCGGACGAAACCGGCACCTGTTTTGTGCCACACGGGCTCATCGCCAAAGTGTTGCCTCTCGCCGAGGAGGTGACATTGAAGGAGCGCGCGATCATGCGTGAACTTGAGCGCGGCATTTCCGTGCCCGACCTCGCCCGTGCACTGTTCGGACGAGGTGGGTGATAAGCCTGAAACGATTGGTGCGGAAGTCGGCGACGTGCATAAGAACCTGACCGAAAGAACCGTCCTGCGCCACAACTGTCGGCGCACGACTTTTCCGCAACTACCGACGTTGCCGACATCTTTTGACGCGTACGTCTTCTCTAGGGCAGCGTGAAGTAAACTGGCATACGCAGTACGAGGATCTTGTCGGATTGGGAGTCCAGTTAATCTGAAGTGTGATCTCGCGACAAAGTTTGCGCCGGGTGGAGGAAGTTATAGGCGTTAGGGAAAACAATAGAAAGAGGGGCCATACGCCGTCATCCGGTTTCTTCCAGCACACCACAGGAGGCGTTCAACATGGGAATTTCGAGAGGTCGATTCCACGGTCTTGGCGCGATCGTAGCCCTTGGCGCGATCATGTTCGGTATCGCAGGCGAAGTGTGCGCGCAGGCGCCGCAGTACCCGACGCGCTCGATCCAGTTGCTCATTCCCTATCCGCCTGGCGGATCGGATGCGTTGGGTCGCAAGATCGCCGCCACGATGTCCAAGCGGATCGGCCAGGAAATGGTCGTGATGAACGTTCCCGGCGCATCGACGCAAGTGGCCAGCCGCAAGGTCGCCGAGGCCGCACCCGATGGATACACGCTCTACATTTCGAGTCCCTTCGAGCTGGTAACCGGGCCGAGCCTGTACAAAAATCTGCCCTTCGACGCGCTCAAGGACTTCACGCCGATTTCCTTCAATGCGCGCCTGCCGTACATGCTGCTCGTGAGCAGCAAGCTGCCGGTCAAGACTTACGCGGAGTTCATCGCCTTCGCGAAGGCGCGTCCCAACGACGTGCGCATCGGCTCCTACGGCGCGCTGTCGCAGGTCGACATCATCGCGCGTCGCTTCCGCAAGGCTGCCGGTCTGGACTTGCAGATCATCCCCTACAACGGCGGTTCGCCAGCGTTCAACGCGCTGCTCGCCGACGAGATTCAGGCTGTGTTCGCCACACCCATTCCGACGCGGCCCTTCATCACCGAGGGCAAGATGATTCCACTCGCGGTGACCACGGCCGCGCGTTCGAAATTGTTTCCAAACGTGCCGACTCTGAAGGAAGTAGGGATCGATGTCGTCGACGAAGCGAGCTACGGCCTGGTCGGGCCTAAGGGTCTGCCGCGGCCCATCGTCGATTACCTGAACCGGGAACTCATCGCGTCGATGAACGACCCGGAGACGCGCGCCTTCATCGAGGCGATGGGCGTGGAGATTGTCGGCAGCAGCCCCGAGGAATACGCGAAGTGGCTGCGCGACAATACCAAGCTGTGGGCGGAGCTGGTGCCCACGCTCGGGCTCGACTTGAAGTAGCGGGTTTCGACGCAGAGCGGCCCCGCAGGACGACGAACTGCAGTTCGCGCCGCGCGGGGCACTACGCGCCTCATGGGGAGGAGAGAGCCATGATTCGGATCCGGGACCCGAAGAATTTCGCCTGCGCCATGCTGTTCGTCGCGCTGTCGGTCGTTCTTGCGCTGAGCGCGTTGTCGCTGCCGATCGGCACTGCCAGCCGCATGGGAGCGGGCTACTTCCCGCTCGCTCTGGCCCTGATACTCGGGGCGCTGGGGCTTGTCCTGGCGGTGACCAGCCTGCGTACGGAAGGTCCCGGCATCGCGCATTTCGAATGGCGCGGCGCGGTGCTGGTCACGCTCGCGATCGTCGTGTTCGCCGGCACCATCACCCGGCTCGGGTTTCTGCCGGCGATTACGATCGCGCTCGGCCTTTCGATACTGGCCAGCACGCAGTTCCGCTGGGTGTCGGCGATTGCGCTCACCACGTTCCTGGTCGTCTTCTGCTGGGCGGTGTTCGTGCTCGGCCTGCGCTTGCCGGTTCGGCTGATCGCGTGGTAACTACGCGCCGAGTGAGCGCCTCCGGCGTTGCACGCGTCGGCTTGCAGCGCGGCGCCGATCGGCGGGCCGGAGTGCCGGTCGGATCACTGAGCTGACTATGGACCTCTTCCAGAACCTTGCGCTCGGCTTCTCCGTTGCGCTGACGCTCAAGAACCTCCTTTACTGTTTCGCAGGAACCTTGCTTGGCACGTTCATCGGCGTACTGCCGGGTCTGGGGCCAGCCGCCACGCTGGCCCTGCTCCTTCCGCTGACTTACGCGCTTCCGACGACGTCATCGTTCATCATGCTCGCCGGCATCTACTACGGCGCGCAGTACGGCGGCTCGACGACGGCGATCCTGCTGAAGATTCCCGGCGAGACCTCGTCGGTCGTGACTGCGATCGACGGGCACGAGATGGCAAAACAGGGTCGCGCCGGCACCGCCCTCGCCACCGCAGCGTTTGCCTCGTTCTTTGCCGGGTGCGCGACCGTGTTCCTGATCGTGTTCTTCTCGCCGCCGCTCGCTGCCATGGCGCTGAAGTTCGCGTCACCCGAGTACTTCTCGATCATGGTCATGGGCCTTATCGCGGCCGTCACACTCGCGTCGGGGTCGGTGGTCAAGGCGCTGGCGATGGTGGTGTTGGGGCTGTCGCTGGGGCTATCCGGGCAGGACTTGTTTCATGGGGAATACCGGTTGACGTTCGGCCTGTCCGGTCTCGCGGACGGATTCGATTTCGTCGCGGTGACGATGGGCATGTTCGGTGTTGCCGAAGTGATTCGGACTTTGGAGGACAAGTCGCAGCGCTCGATCGTGGCCACGAACCTGACCGGAAGATGGCTGACGTGGGACGACGTTAAGCGCATAACCACGCCGATCCTGCGCGGCACGGGCCTCGGAGCGCTACTCGGCACGCTGCCCGGAGGGGGGGCTGCGGTCGCCTCCTTCGCCTCTTACTCGCTCGAGAAGGCCGTGGCGCGCGACAGTTCCCGTTTCGGCAAAGGCGCAATCGAGGCCGTTGCGGGACCGGAGAGCGCCAACAACGCCGCTGCGCAGACGTCGTTCATCCCGATGCTTACCTTGGGGATTCCGGCCAATCCGGTGATGGCGCTGATGATCGGCGTGCTGATCATCCAGGGGATCACCCCCGGACCCAACGTGATCGTGAACCAGCCGAATCTGTTCTGGGGGCTCGTCGCGTCGATGTGGATCGGCAACCTGATGCTGCTCGTGCTCAACCTGCCGCTCATCGGATTGTGGACACGGATGCTCTCCGTCCCCTACCACCTGCTGTACCCGGGGATCATCATCTTCGCGTGCATCGGCTCGTTCAATGTCGGCAGCAGCGCCTTCGACGTGCTGATTCTCGCCGTCTTCGGCGTACTCGGTTATGTCTTCATCAAGCTCGATTGCGAGCCGGCGCCGTTCCTGCTCGGGTTCGTGCTCGGGCCGATGCTGGAAGACCACTTTCGGCGCGCGATGCTCGTGTCGCGCGGCGACCCGATGATCTTTCTCACCCACCCGATTTCCGCGACCCTGCTCGGCCTTTCGGCGCTGGCGCTGATTTCGGTGCTCTTGCCCTCGGTGCGCAGGCTCCGGAGCGTTGCATTCAGGACTTGAGCAGGGCCGATCCGGACGGCATGCGGACGGTGCCGCAGCATTGGTGTTTGCTTCAACAACCGCCAGGGGACAGACGACCATGACGCACATCGTAGGCAGCGGCGAGTTCACCTACCGGGTGGTCGACGATTGGGCGAAGCTTCCCGATGGGTGGGAGTTCGGCGACGTGGCCGCGGTCGGCGTCGACCGCAGGGACCAGGTCTATGCGTTCAATCGCGGTGCGCATCCGGTGATCGTTTTCGACCGCGAGGGCAACTTCCTGCGCTCTTGGGGGGAGAGCATCTTCAAGCGCGCCCACGGCGTGCACATGGGGCCCGACGACACCATTTACCTGACCGACGACGGCGACCACACGGTCCGCAAGTGCACGCTGGACGGAAGGGTGCTTCTCACCATCGGTATTCCCGGCCGCCCGGCGCCCTTCATGAGCGGCGATCCGTTCCGGCGCTGCACGCACACTGCGCTGTCCCCGGACCACAACATCTACGTCTCGGACGGTTACGGCAATGCCCGGGTTCATCTGTACGAACCCGACGGCCGGCTCATTAAGTCCTGGGGAGAGCCAGGATCCGGCCCCGGCCAATTCAACCTGCCGCACAACATTGCCTGCGATGCCGACGGCTGGGTCTATGTGGCTGATCGCGAGAACCACCGCATACAGGTGTTCAGTGGGGACGGGCGCTTCGAAACGCAGTGGCACAACCTGCATCGACCGAGCGGCATGTATATGCCCCCCGGCAGGTGCCCGATCTGCTATGTCGGGGAGATCGGCCCGTACTATGAGTTCAATCGCGACACGCCCAATCTCGGCCCGCGCGTGAGCGTGCTGTCGAACAAAGGCGAGTTGCTTGCCCGCATATCCGCGGTGCCCGCCGCCGGAAACGGCCCCGGCCAATTCCTGTCGCCGCACGGGTTGGCTGTCGATTCCCGCGGAGATCTTTACGTAGGCGAAGTTTCCTACACTGCTTGGCCCTCGCTCTTTCCTGGCCAGCCACTACCGAGAAGGCTGCGTAGCTTGCAGAAGTTCGAGAAGATCGCCGCTCAATCGGTTGCACCTGTGAATCAGTTACGAGCAACGTGCTAATCATATCGATGCAGGTGCGCCCCGCGTTTGCTCTTACGTCGATCACTCACCGAGGTTCGAATGAAAAAACTGATCAATGCGCCGGCGGACTACGTTGACGAATCGTTGGCGGGACTGTGCGCAGCGTTCCCGGGATACGTGCGGGTCGGCCGCGCGAGCAGGGTCATTACCCGTAGCGCCAAGCCGATTGCAGGCCGCGTCGGCGTTGTCACGGGTGGCGGCTTCGGCCACTTGCCGGTGTTTGCGGGCTACGTTGCCGAAGGAATGCTGAACGCGTGCGCGGTCGGCAATGTGTTCGCAGGACCACCGGCGGACATCTGTGGCGAAGCCATTCGCGCGGCGGATGGTGGTGCAGGCGTGCTTTGCGTGCTGGGGAACTATGGCGGCGACCGGATGAGCTTCGCCCAAGCCTGCGACGAGTTCGCCGACGACGGCGGCGAGACTGCTACCGTGATCGTGGCCGACGACGTCGCGAGCGCGAGTTGGCCCGAGCGGCAGAAGCGGCGCGGCGTGGCCGGCATGATCTACGCGTTCAAAGTGGCTGGGGCATGTGCGGCGCGTGGCGGATCGCTGGTGGAGGTTACGACAGTCACGGCACGCGCTGCCGCGCAAACGCGCTCGATCGGTGTTGCACTTTCTCCGTGCCTCATCCCTGGGGCCACGGCGCCCGGTTTTACTGTCGCCGAAGGAATGATCGAGATCGGCATGGGGATTCACGGGGAGCCTGGCATAGAGGAGCGGGCATTACCGACCGCCGATCAGGTGACCCGCGCGATGATCGAGCGCCTGCTTGAAGACGACGCGGGCGTGTCGAACAAGCGGGTCGCGATCCTCGTGAACAGTCTCGGCGCCACGCCGTTGGAGGAACTGCTGATCATCTATCGGGAGGCAGAGCGACTGCTCGCCACGGCTGGCATCGAAATCGTCCAACGTCACGTCGGTCACTACGCCACGTCGATGGAGATGGCGGGGTGCTCGATATCGCTGCTGTATCTCGATGCCGAGATCGAGAACCTGCTGGCGGCGCCGACAGCGTGCCCGTTCTGGCCGCGATAATTCAATGCTGACGTCCAGCGACATCGTTCATGCCATCGCGGCGATCGACGCCGGAATCGCGCCGATCCGCGACGAACTCAATGCGGCCGACCGCATGTTCGGTGACGGCGACACCGGGATGACCATCGCATCAGTGGCCGCGTCGTGGAAAGCGGTCGGTGATCTGCCAACCGATGTCGGTGCCGCATTCGTTACGCTGGGGCGCGAAGCTGGTCGCGCGACGGGCTCGACCCTCGGATCCGTGCTGGCGATCGCCTTCTCCGCCGCGGGGCGGGTGGTGCGAGGCCGCGAGTTGGTTGATCGCGCCGGACTCGTCGCCATGCTCACTGCCGCGACGGCAGCGATAACGGAGCGCTCGGGCGCTGCGCCCGGTGACAAGAGCATCCTCGACTCATTGCTGCGAATCAAGCATGCCATCGAAACGGAAAACAGTTCGGGCGCCATCATCGATGTCGCGGTGGACGCGGCCGCAGCCGCACTTGCCGAGTTTCGCAGTCATGAGTCGCGGATCGGCCGTGCCAGGATGTATGGGCCCCGAACCGCCGGTCACGACGACCCGGGCATGCTCGCCGCGGTATTGTTGCTCACCGCGGTGCGCTGAAGTCGATGCAGGACGAGTCCATTCAGCGCGCGCCGATATGGCCGCACCGCCAGGAGGCGCACCGGCTCACATGGCACCGTGGTGGGACAGCTTTACGGCTCGGGGAAATCGGCCGACAGCGTGACTTCCTCCCAGTCGTCGATGGAGCGCCGAAACTCGTCGAGTTTCTCGCGCATGCGGTCGATGCTGGCCTTGCCCAACAGCAGGTGCAGCGGCGGGGCGTCGGACTCGACGACCTTGATGATCGCGTCGGCTGCGCGAGCGGGGTCCCCCCGCTGCTTTCCGTTGCTACGCAGCAGTTGGGTCCGCCGAACCCCGAATGTTCCCGCATAGGCGTCAAGAGGGGCTTTGACCATCCTGAGCGATCGCCCCGCCCAATCGGTGCGAAACGGCCCCGGCTCGATCAGCGTGACCCGAATGCCGTGCGGCTCGACTTCCTTGGCCAACGCCTGCGTGAGTCCCTCGACCGCGAACTTCGTTGCGTTGTAGTAGCCCGAGCCCGGGTTGCCGAGCAGCCCCCCGATCGAAGAGATGTTGACGATGTGACCGCGTCCGCGTGCGCGCATGCCAGGCAGCGCGCGCCGCAGCAGCGCGGCGACGGCGAAGAAGTTGGTCTCGAACATCGCCCGGATCTCGCTGTCTTCGCCTTCCTCGACTGCTGCGAGATAGCCGTAGCCGGCATTGTTGACAAGCACGTCGATGCCGCCGAACGCTGCCTCGGCGGCCGCCACGGCCTGGTCCAGATCGGCGGGCTTGTTGACGTCAACCGCGATCGGCAACGCGGTTCCCGGATGCGCAGCAACGATTTCCGCAAGCTGGGCTGGATCGCGCGCCGTCAGGACGCAGCGATAACCCCGCTCCAATACCCGCTGGGCCAAGGCGCGGCCCAGTCCCGTCGAACAGCCGGTGATGAACCAAACAAGCGACTTTTCTTTCGTTGGGGACATCCGGAGCTCCTGGTATCGATAGATTGCTGGCCGGTCTCGCCGCGGTTAGCCGCGAACGCTTCGGGTCAACCACGCGCATGTCGAAGAATACAGCTTATGCAGAGGGAACAGCCTGATGAACATCTTCCTGGTCCATTGGCATCCGGAACCGCGAAGCTTCTGCGCTGCGATGTTCGGGACGGCCTGCGATGCGGCTGTGGCCGAGGGGCACACTGTCGCCACCTCGGACCTCCAGCAGATGCACTTCGATCCGATTTCCGGTCGGAAGAACTTCACGACCACCCACGATCCTGATTACCTCAGCCTGCAGTTCGAGGAGTTGCACGCCTCCGAGCACGGGGGATTCTCGAGCGAGATCGAGTGCGAGATCCGGAAAATCGAGTGGTGCGACCTGATGATCTGGCAGTTTCCACTCTGGTGGTTCGGGCTGCCGGCAAGTCTCAAAGGCTGGGTCGACCGTGTCTTCGCGAAAGGGCGCGCCTATGGCGGCAGCCAGCGCTACGAGTCTGGCGTCTTTCGCGGCAAGCGCGCCCTGCTTTCGTTGACCACCGGCGGCCCCGACGTAGCGTATCGCGAGGGGGGACGCAATGGCGACATGAATGGAATTCTGCGTCCGATTCAGCGCGGCATCTTGCAGTTCACCGGCTTCGAGGTATTGGCGCCGCAGATCGTCTTCGAACCGGCCCGCCTCACGGAGGATCAACGAAAGAGCGCGTTGGCTGCCTGGGCTCGGCGTTTGCAGACAATCGCCCGCGAGGCGCCCGTGGATGTCGGCACCTACTAGACAGAATTTGTCCCACTTGCACTTCGCAGGGTCAGCCCGCGATAGCTGGGGCGATCGCTGGCTGCCGCCGGACGCGAATTGGGTATCGCGCGCTCAGCGCTAAAGCGGCGGGTGGAGAACTGCGTCGACACAACCAACGTACTCAGACACCAAACGTCGTTGCGGACGGACAACTATCGGTTACTGATGCCGAGCAAACTAAGAGGAAACGACAAATGGCACAATTGGACGAAACCGCAAGAGGGGTCTACGTCATCACGGTGACGCCCTTCAGCGACGATGGCGCGCTGGACTTGGCGAGTACCGACAGCGTCGTGGATTTCTATCTCGAGAAGGGCGCGAACGGGCTGACGGTACTTGGCGTGATGGGCGAAGCGCCCAAGCTCACAGCCGAGGAAGCGCGCAGCTATGTGAAACGCGTCCTGGCTCGTGTTCGTGACCGCGTTCCGGTGATTGTCGGCGTCTCCTCGCCGGGTTTCGCCGCCATGCGCGAACTCGCCGACAGTGTGATGGACATGGGGGCTGCAGGTGTCATGGTCGCGCCGGCTGCCACCGTGAAGACCGACGATCAGGCCTTCAACTATTACGAGTTGGCCGCGGAGACGCTTGGACCGAAGGTCCCGTTCTGCATTCAGGATCATCCGCTCGCCACCGGCGTTCAACTCCCCACGGGAGTGCTCAAGCGAATCATGACGGCCGTTCCCACTTGCGTCATGCTGAAGCACGAAGATTGGCCGGGTCCTGGGCTGGCGAAGCTCTCCGCGATCCGCGCAGCGAGCGACGCCGGCGAGATCCGGCGCGTCTCGATCCTCGCGGGTAACGGCGGCGGTCTCTTCCTGCCCGAGGAACTATCGCGTGGCGCCGACGGCGCGATGACGGGCTTCGGCTACCCGGAAATGATGGTCGAAGTCTGCAAGGCCCATTTTGCCGGCGACGTCGATCGCGCCCAGGACCTGTTCGATGCCTATCTGCCGCTGGCACGGTTCGAGCAGCAATCGGCGCTTGGGCTGGCAGTGCGCAAATACATGCTCCAGCAGCGCGGCGCTATCGCCTCGGCGGCCATCCGCAAACCGGGGCCGAAGCTTTCAAGTGCGGACGTCGCCGACATCAATCGGCTTGTCTCCCGCCAAACCAAGCGACTTGAGGAGATCGGCTGATGGAACTCGGAATCGGTGGACGCACAGCCCTGGTGCTGGGCGCCGGGGGCGGCCTCGGAACCGCGATCGCCGTTGCGCTTGCCCGCGAGGGAGCGAACGTTGCGCTTGGCGACGTCAACAGCGAGGCGCTGGCACGATCGAGCGCAGCTGTCACCGCCGCTGGCGGAAACGCGCTTGCGATCGAATGGAACCTCGGCGATCACGCGAGTATAGATCGCCACTTCGCGATGATCGAGCAGACTTTCGGACCGGTCGACATACTCGTCAACAACACCGGAGGTCCGCCCCCGACACCGGCGGCAGGCCAGGACCCGGCGCTGTGGCTGAAAAGCTTCCAGGAGATGGTGCTGTCGGTCATCGCAATCACCGATCGCGCGCTGCCGCAGATGCGCAGTCGCAAGTGGGGACGCATCGTTACCAGCACGTCGTCCGGTGTCGTGGCCCCAATTCCGAATCTCGGCATATCCAACGCGATGCGGTTGTCGCTGGTCGGTTGGTCCAAAACGCTGGCACGCGAAGTGGGGCGCGACGGCATCACGGCCAACATCGTGCTTCCGGGTCGAGTGGCTACGCCACGCATTGCCTCTCTCGATGAGCAGAAAGCGAAGCGCGAGGGACGCAAGGTCGAGGACGTGATGGCGGAAAGCACCGCATCGATTCCGCTTGGACGCTATGGCAAGCCGGCGGAATACGGCGCGGTGGTCGCGTTCTTAGCAAGCGAGCCAGCGTCGTACGTTACAGGCTCGGTGATCCGCGTGGATGGAGGCCTGATCACGAGCATCTGACGCTAGCGAGGCAAGATCGAAAGCGCCAAGTGTTGACCGCCCCGCAGAGGTCGGCGCACGAGAGCGCGCGACGCCGCACCTACGACCTCAAGGAGATGCTCCGTTTCATGGTCAGCATCGAGCCGCAGTTCTATCCCCAGATCGGCATACTGTACGACTATCGGATCAGGGCGTGGGCAGAGAAGTGTCGGATGACACTGGGCCTCGACAAGGACGCCGAGGAACTCGAAGTTTGAAGTACTGCGCCGAGGGTTAACCCGGTCGGCGTCGCCATTCCGGCCGGGTGCCAAGCGCACCCGTGCTGCAAGGGTGTCCGCGACCAATATGCCCGGAGAAGGGAGCTCGCGGAAAGTACCGAATTTGGCGCGCGGATGTTAGCCCGGCGTTAGCCCGAAAAGCGCAAGGGGCTAGGCTTTTGGCCTAACCCCTTGATTTATTGGCGCGCCCGGCAGGATTTGAACCCACGACCCCCTGGTTCGTAGCCAGGTACTCTAATCCAACTGAGCTACGGGCGCGAAGTTTTTATTGTACCAGATCAATTTTCCTCGTTGTCGCCTGCCGGTGCGGCACGGGCAGCAGATCGGGACCGCAACGTACGCGTTCGTTGCGCAGAGCGATCACGCCGCAGCGCCACTGCCTGCCCGATCCAGGCTAGCCCCAGCCAGCCGCCGACGACCGCCAGTGGCCAGGCGATTGCCCGCGGCCAGACAACGGCAACGACGGCGAGCACGACGACGAACACTCCGATTCGTGCAAGCAGCCCGGCTTCGGCGGTGCCCAGCACGCGACGATTGGTGAGTGCCGCGCCCAGCGTGCTGCCGACGCTTACTGCACCGGCGGCGGCGCGTCCGGCGCTTCCCGACAGCGCCCGCCGCGCCTCTGGCGCGTGGCCTCCCTCGGCGCGTCGCACTCGATTCCGCCGCGTGAGCACAACCTCGGTGGCGCGTTCGAGATCCGCTTCGTATTGCCGCGCCATCTGCTCCGCGAACGGAGCGTTCTCGATGGCCACATCGAGCTCGTAATTGCCCAGCCAGCTCGCAAGATTGAGATTGGTCGAACCCACTCGAGCCCACAGACCGTCAGCCACCGCAGTCTTGGCGTGCAGCATCGTGCCCTGCCACTCGTAGACCCGCACGCCGGCTTCGAGCAACGGCCGGTAGCCTGAACGCGAGACGGCCGACAAGATCGGGATATCACTCGCTCCGGGCACCAGCAGGCGCACATCGACCCCGTCGTGCGCAGCCGCAGCCAGCGCCTGGACGTAGACAGCGGTGCCGACGAAATAGGCATCGGTCAACCAGAGATGGCGACGGGCAAGGCTGGCGATCACGAGATCAAGCCGATAGGCGCCGGCCGCATTGGGCGCTCCCGCGACCACGCGCACGCGGACGTCTCCCGCGGGCTCCACGGAGGAGGTCAGGAATTCCCGCGGCAATGCCAGACCGCCGCATGCACGCCAGACATCGGCAAACGCCCGCGACAATTCGGCAACTGCCGGACCGCGCAGTTCAATACCGGTGTCGCGCCACGGTTCAAGCTGGCGCGACGGATCGCCCAGCCATTTCGCACTCACGCAGAGCCCGCTGACGAACCCCACGATGCCATCGACGACGATGGTCTTGCGATGATCACGTGCAAGCCAGCCCAGGGGGCTTGCAAGCCGCGGCGCATTGAAGCCACGAACCTTCGCGCCAGCAGCAGCGAGCAACTCCCAAAGTGCGGCGGCACCACGCGAGCCGAGCCAATCGTAGACCACATAGACCGCCACCCCCGCGCGAGCGCGGGCGGCGAGTGCGTTGGCAAACCGACGACCGACTTCGTCGTCGTCGACGATATAGCTTTCGAACAGGACGAAGTGCGAGGCCGACTCGATCGCCGCCAGCCACGCCGGGAAGTTTTCGCTCGCGTCGAGCAGCAACCGGGTGGCATTGCCTGCGATGGGTTCGGCGCCGCTTGCCCGAGCAAACGCGCGCTCCGCCAGCGCCAGTTGCGAGGTATCAGGCGCTTCCGAGAACGCGGAAACGGGATCGGCTGCATCGATGCGGCCGGCCTGCACGGCTGTCGATTACACGCTCGAGGCGCTACGCACCGGACTCGCCGGTGGAAGTTGTCCGCAATCTGCAAAGGCGATCCATTCCCGGGACCCCAAACGCAAAACACCAGAGCAAAAGGCCGACGATTGCATGCTGGCGGAGACGCAGGGATTCGAACCCTGGATACAGGTTTTGGCCCGTATGCTCCCTTAGCAGGGGAGTGCCTTCGACCACTCGGCCACGTCTCCGGAAGAGCGTCGGATTGTACGCGTCGCCGCACTCAAGCGTCAAACGAACGGAACCGCTTTTTCCCCTGAAAACTGCGGTCTATCCGGCGGCCGGCACGCGGTCGAGTTCAAACACCTGATGCAGCACGCGCACTGCGAGCTCCAGGTACTTCTCGTCGATGACGACCGAAATCTTGATCTCGGAGGTTGAGATCATCTGGATGTTGATGCCTTCGGCAGCCAGCGCCTTGAACATCTTGCTGGCGATGCCGGTATGCGATCGCATCCCGATGCCCACGACGCTGACCTTGCAAATCCTGTTGTCGCCGATGATCTCGCGCGCCTTGAAGTCCCTGGTGCGGTGAACCTCCAGCACGTCGATGGCCTTCTGGTACTCGCCCCGGTTCACCGTGAACGAAAAATCGGTGTGGCCCGAAGCGCCGATGTTTTGCACGATCATGTCGACGTCGATGTTCGCATCGGCGATCGGCCCCAGAATGCTGTAGGCGATGCCGGGCCGATCTTCCACGCCCATCACCGAAATCTTCGCCTCGTCGCGCGTGAACGCGATGCCGGAAATGATCTCTTTTTCCATTTTCCTGTCTTCCTCGTAGGTGATCAGCGTGCCTGTCGATGTGGATTCCGGATCCTCGAACGACGACAACACGCGCAACTTGACGTTGTACTTGCCCGCGAACTCGACCGAGCGGATCTGCAGCACCTTGGAGCCCAGGCTCGCCATCTCGAGCATTTCCTCGAACGTGATGGTGTCCAGGCGCCGTGCCTCGGGCACTATGCGCGGGTCGGTCGTGTAGACGCCATCGACGTCGGTGTAGATCTGGCATTCGTCGGCCTTCAGCGCCGCCGCCAGCGCCACCCCGGAAGTGTCGGAACCGCCCCTTCCCAGGGTGGTGATGTTGCCTTCCTCGTCCACACCCTGAAAGCCGGCGACGACGACGACCGTCCCCTCGGCGAGGTCGGCGCGCATCGCTGCGTCGTCGATCGACTGGATGCGGGCCTTGGTGAACGCGCTGTCGGTGAGAACCTTGACCTGGCCGCCGGTATAGCTCTTCGCCTTGACGCCCATTGCCTCGAGCGCGATGGCGAGCAGACCAATCGTCACCTGCTCGCCCGTCGCAGCGACGACATCGAGCTCGCGCGGATTGGGGTTGTCGGAGAGCTCCTTGGCCAGCGCCAGCAGCCGATTGGTCTCGCCGCTCATTGCCGACACGACGACCACCAGCTGGTGCCCGTCGCGACAATAGCGGGCGACGCGCCTCGCAACATGTTTGATGCGCTCGGTGCTGCCGACCGAGGTGCCGCCGTATTTCTGAACGATCAGGGCCATTGTCTTGGTTTGCGGCGGCGATGCCTGACTCGCATCGCGCCATGCAGTTGATTAAAGGAGGGTTCGGAAGGCCAGCGTGGCGTTGGTGCCACCGAAGCCGAATGAGTTGGAAAGCGCCGCGCCGATCTTCATCTTCCGCGCGGTGAGAGGCACGAAGTCGAGATCGCACTGCGGGTCCTGGTTGACGAGGTTCGCCGTCGGCGGGGCGACCTGGTCGCGCAGCGCCAGCACGGTGAACACGGCCTCGATCCCGCCGGCTGCGCCGAGCAGGTGCCCGGTCATCGACTTGGTCGAGCTGACCGCGAGCCTTTTCGCATGCTCGCCGAAGGCACGCTTGACCGCTGTGCATTCGGCGATGTCGCCCAACGGCGTCGAGGTGCCGTGGGCATTGATGTAATCGATGTCGGCGACGTTGAGCCCACTGTTGCGCATTGCGTTGGTCATGCTGCGCGCCGCGCCGTGGCCATCATCGGGCGGCGCCGTGACGTGGTATGCGTCGGCACTCATCCCGTAGCCGGCAAGCTCGCAGTAGATCCGGGCACCCCGTGCCTTCGCGTGCTCGTACTCTTCCAGCACCAGCAAGCCGGCACCCTCGCCCAGCACGAAGCCATCGCGATCGATGTCCCACGGACGCGACGCCGCCTGCGGATCGTCATTGCGTGTCGACAGCGCACGCGCCGAGCAGAATCCGCCCATGCCCAGCGGGCTCACGGTCGCCTCGGCGCCGCCGGCGATCATGATGTCGGCATCGCCATATTCGATGATGCGCCCCGCCTCGCCGATGCTGTGGTTGGCGGTCGAGCAGGCCGACACCATGGCGAGGTTGGGTCCCTGATAGCCATACTGTATGGAAACGAGACCCGCGATCATGTTGATGATCGAGCCGGGGACGAAAAAAGGCGAGATCTTGCGCGGCCCGCCTTCTGCGTACGCCATCCGGGTTTCTTCGATCAGCGGCAAGCCGCCAATGCCCGAGCCAATGCAGACACCCACTCGTTCCTTGTCGCCCGAATAGCCGTCGAGCCCCGCGTCACGAATGGCTTCCATTGTCGCCACGAGCCCGTAATGGACAAATGTATCGTAGCGCCGCGCCTCCTTGCCGGAGAGGTATTGCGTCACTTCGAAGTTCTTCACTTCACCGGCGATCTGCACCGGAAACGCGCTCGTGTCGAAACGCGTGACGCGGGCGATCCCCGAGCGCGCGTTCGAGGATCGAAGCCCAGGCGGCGGCGACACCGATGCCCACAGGCGAAATGATGCCCAGCCCGGTAACGACGACGCGGCGGCGGCTCATGGCGAACTCTCGCTGATCGGTGGGGGTTGGCGAAATCCGGACGGACAAGACACCACGCCGCGACACCATGGCGCCGATCGGCGGGAACACCCAAGGGTCGTTGCCTGCCTGGCCATGACCCCCGGAGGACTCACTTCTTGAGGTGGGAGCTGATGTAGTCGATCGCCTGCTGAACAGTCGTGATCTTCTCCGCTTCCTCGTCTGGAATCTCGGTTTCGAATTCCTCTTCGAGCGCCATCACGAGTTCGACCGTGTCGAGCGAATCCGCACCCAGGTCGTCCACGAACGAAGACTCGTTCTTGATCTCGGCCTCGTTCACGCCCAGTTGCTCGGCGACAATCTTCTTGACTCGCTGCTCAATGTTTTCCATGCTTCTCCCCCCTTGCGGGAATGTCTTGAGTAAACTTGCTGATTTTACCAGATTGGCCGCCACCGCAACCAATCGCCAAAGCCCCGACCGTTTGACGTGCCCGGGGCGTCACTCAAACCATCAGCATTCCGCCGTTGACGTGCAATGTGGCGCCAGTGATGTACCCCGCCTCGCGCGAGGCGAGATAGGCGACCGCGTGCCCGATGTCCTCGGGCGAGCCGAGGCGTCCGAGTGGAATGCGTTCCAGAAGCTTTTCGCGCTGCGCCTGTGGCAGCGCGCGGGTCATGTCGGTATCGATGAATCCGGGGGCCACGCAGTTGACGGTGATGTTGCGGCTGCCGATCTCCTGCGCCAGCGACTTGGTGAACCCCAGAAGCGCCGCCTTGGCCGCCGCATAATTGGCCTGCCCCGCATTGCCGCTGCTGCCGACCACCGAGCCGATCTGGATGATGCGGCCGTGGCGCGCCTTCATCATGCCGCGCAGCACCGCCTTCGACAGCCGGAAGACGGACTTGAGATTCGTCTCCATGATTGCGTCCCACTCGTCGTCCTTCATCCGCAACAGCAGATTGTCGCGCGTGATGCCGGCGTTGTTGACGAGGATCAGCACCGGTCCGTGGCGCAGCTCGATCGCGGCCAGGGCGATGCCGACAGCCGCCGCATCGGTGACGTCGAGCCGGAGCCCTTCGCCGGCATGGCCCGCGTCCTTGAGGTAGGCGCCAATCGACGCGGCACCGCCGTCGCTGGTTGCCGTACCGACGACCGTGGCGCCGTTCGCCGCAAGCTCGAGCGCGATCGCACGCCCGATGCCCCGGGTGGCTCCGGTGACCAACGCGACCTGGCCCGCAAGTTTGAGTTCCGCCATGCTCGTTCTCCTGTCGCGTTCAGGCTGCCAAGGCCGCGCGTGCCGCGTCGATGCCGTCGCCATCGTCCAGCGCAAGACCCTCGATCGTCGGCGCGATCCGCTTGCTGAGTCCGGTCAGCACCCGCCCCGGCCCGCATTCGAACGAGCGCGCGACGCCGCGCGCCGCAAACGCCTGCACGGTTTCGACCCAGCGCACCGGGCTCGCAGCCTGCCGGGCCAATGCAGCGCGAATCGCTTCGGGCTCGTTGTGCGTCATCACGTCGGCATTGTGCAGGACCGGGATCAGGGGCGTGGCAATCGTCACGCTGGCCAGCCGCTCGGCAAGGCGCAGGGCAGCCGGTTTCATCAGCGAACTGTGGAACGGCGCCGACACCGGCAAGAGCACTCCACGCCTGGCGCCGCGTGCCTTGGCCGCCGCTATTGCGCGCTCGACAGCCTCGGCGTGGCCGGCGATCACGATCTGGCCCGGCGCATTGAAGTTCACGGCTTCGACCACTTGGCCCTGCGCCGCCTCGGCGCAGGCGGCGGCGATCCCGGCCTCGTCGATGCCCATCACCGCGGCCATCGCCCCCACGCCGGCTGGCACGGCATCCTGCATCGCCTGGGCACGGAAGCGCACGAGCGGCAAGGCATCGCGAAACGCGAGCGCGCCGGCAGCCACCAGTGCCGAGTACTCGCCCAGGCTGTGGCCGGCGACCATGTCGGGTCGCATTCCGCCCGCTGCCTGCCACGCGCGCCAGACGGCGATGCCGGCGGCAAGCATCACCGGCTGGGTGTTGACCGTGCGGTCGAGTGCACCGTCGCTGTCGGCGGTCACCAGCGCCCACAGGTCCTGTCCCAGCACCTCCGAGGCTTCGGCGAAGGTTTCGCGCACGACAGGGTGATGCGCATAACCCGCCATCATGCCGACGGCCTGCGAGCCCTGTCCGGGAAATACGAATGCGAGTTTCATGATCACCACTGCAAGAGTAGGGAACCCCAGGTGAAGCCGCCCCCGACGCCGGCCAGCAGCACGCGGTGCCCGGATTGGATGCGCCCATCGCGTGCGGCTTCGTCGAGTGCCAGCGGAATCGACGCTGCCGATGTATTGGCGTGGCGTTCAATCGTGGCGACCACGCGCTCCATCGGCACGCCAAGTCGCTTGGCCGTCGCCTCGATGATGCGCAGGTTGGCCTGATGCGGAATCAGCCAGTCGAGATCGTCAGCCGTGAGGCCGGCGGCAGCCAGCGCTTCGTTGGCGACCTCTGCCAGCACGGTGACGGCGAACTTGAACACGGCGCCTCCGTCCATGCGCACAAAGGGCGAGCCCGCCACCACGCCTTCCGACACCGACCCCGGCACGCACAGAACGTCGGCGTAGCTGCCGTCGGCGTGCAGATGCGCCGTCATGATGCCGGGTGCCGCGGACGGCAACAGCACCACCGCGCCGGCACCGTCACCGAACAACACACAGGTCCCGCGATCGGTCCAATCGAGGATCCGCGAATAGATTTCGGCGCCGACCACCAGCGCGTTGCGCGCCATGCCCGTCGCCACCATCTTGTCCGCGATCGCCAGCGCATAGACGAAGCCGCTGCAGACCGCCTGGACGTCGAACGCCGGGCCATGACGCGCACCGAGCTTCGCCTGCAGGATGCACGCGGTCGAGGGAAACACCATGTCCGGCGTGGTGGTCGCGACGACGATGAGATCGACATCGGCGGCCGCCAGCGACGCCGACTGCAGCGCGGACCGGGCAGCGTGCCACGCGAGGTCGCTGGTCGCTTCTGCCGGCGCGGCGATCCGGCGCTCGCGGATGCCGGTACGGGCGCGTATCCATGCGTCGCTGGTGTCGACGCGGCGGGCGAGATCGTGATTGGTGAGGACGTGCGCCGGAAGGTAGCTCCCGGTGCCCGCGATCCGGCTATGCATGGTCGTCGGGGATCGCCGCTGCGGCGGCCACGGGCCCGTGGCCCGGCATTTGCGCCATCCGCGAGGCAATGCGCTCGAGCACGCCTTCGGAAGCCTCGGCGTACGCCTTGTCGAGCGCGTTCTTGAACGCGATCGCGTCCGCGCCACCATGGCTCTTGACCACCACGCCCTTGAGGCCGATCAGCGTTGCGCCATTGTAGCGGCGGGGATCGATGCGCCGGCCGAAGGATTTCAGCACCGGGTAGGCGATCGCGGCCGCGAGCTTGGTCAGCCAGTTCCTGGTGAATTCGGCCTTGAGGAAGTCATACAGCATGCCGGCGAGACCCTCGGACGTCTTCAGTGCCACGTTGCCGACAAAGCCATCGGTCACCACGACGTCGGTGGTGCCCTTGTAGATGTCGTCGCCTTCGACGTTGCCGTAGAAGTTCAGTCCCGATTGCTTGAGCAACTCGGCGGTTTCCTTGACGACATCGTTGCCCTTGATGTCCTCTTCGCCGATGTTGAGCAGCCCGACCGTGGGACGCTCGATATGGTAGACGGCGGTAACCAGCGCCGTGCCCATCACCGCGAACTGCAGCAGCTGCTCCGGCGTGCAATTGACGTTGGCACCGAGGTCGAGAACGGTCGTGACCCCCTTTCGCGTCGGCAACTGCGACGCGATCGCGGGCCGGTCGACGCCAGGCAGCATTTTCAGGACAAAGCGGGATATCGCCATCAGCGCACCGGTGTTGCCGGCGGACACGCAGGCGTGCGCGCGTTCTTCCTTGACCAGGTTGATCGCAACGCGCATCGATGAATCCTTCTTTCGACGCAACGCGTCGGCCGGAGGCTCGTGCATTTCGACGACCTCGGTTGCCGGCTGCACGGTCAGACGCGATTTCGCGGGCGAGCTGATTTTCGCCAGCGCGGCGGCCAGCTGTTCCGCGAGCCCCACCGCAATCACCTGCGCGTCGGGGTTGGCCTCGAGGAATTCGATTGCCGCGGGCAACGTGACGGCGGGACCGTGGTCCCCGCCCATCGCATCGACCGCTACCGTGACCGGCATGTCGGCTTGTACCTGGGGGAAGAGGGATCAGGGCCCGCCGGCGGCGGCGACACCCGCTGCGCAGACGCAGGCGCCACCTCCGGCCCCGTTTCGCGCGATGGCCCACCGAAACCGATGCGACCGGTCACACGTGCATCCGACAACGCGCGCCGCTCCAGGTCGGTCGCGACGATGACGCTTACTCGTCGGCCTTGGTCTTGACGACCTTCTTGCCGCGGTAGTACCCGCTCGGGCTGATGTGGTGGCGCAGATGCGCCTCTCCCGTAACCGGTTCCACCGCCAGCGACGGACTGGTGAGAAAGTCGTGAGCGCGATGCATGCCGCGCTTCGACGGCGATTTCTTGTTTTGCTGAACAGCCATTTTCTGCCTCCAGAGTTGTTTGCTGCGCGACGCCCGTTGACGGCGTCACTTCCTGAGTTTCTTGCCGACGGCCTCGCCCGGCACCGGTTTGAGGGCCGCCAACGCCGCGAAGGCCGACTGCACCGGGGCGGGCGCGATTTCCACGCTGCTCGCCGCAGCTACGCATTGCGGGTCGCTGCAACGCGGTACGAAGGGCAGCGCCAAGAGCATTTCTTCCTCGACCACATCCTGCACTTGCAACGGCGCCGCCGCGAGAACGACCTCGTGCTCGTCGTCGTCGTCGAGCCGCGCGAGTTCGTGCTCGTCACGCGCCAGCAGCACCAAGGTGCGCTGCGCCACCGGCGACCAAAACACCTTGAGGCAGCGCTGGCACGTCAGCGGTACGCGACCTTCGAGGTTCAACGCCAGCGCGGGGCGCCCCACAGCGTCGGACGCTCCGGCGATCCGCCATGCCATCAGCACCTGCCCCGCGTCGGCAAGGCGCTCCGCGAGCCGGGGCAACGATTTCAGGTCAACGGTTCCCGCCAGTTCAAGACGCCGCTCGGCAAGCGCGAAGGCATCGAACCCGTCATCACCCGCCGGTCTTTCGCGCCGCCCCGACATCGCTTCCCGATCATCCGCCGTCCTGGCCCGGCTTGCGCCCCGAATACCCAAATGCGACTCTCGGACGCCCCCGCGTGGCAACGGACGACAGCGATTTGGATCGTCTAACCAAAACGTTGGATAATACCGCCCACGCGCTCGAATGTCAAAAAGGTCAGGAAAAACAACAGTGAGTCCGAATGCCACTCCCACGGTCGAGCCACAGGCAGCGCGCCCGCTGGTGCTGGCCTCGACGTCCCGCTATCGGCGCGAACTGCTGGCGCGCTTGCGCCTGCCCTTCGCCACGGCGTCGCCCGGCGCCGACGAGATGCCCTGGAGCGGCGAGGCGCCTGCCGCGACCGCGCTGCGGCTGGCCGAGGCCAAGGCACGCAGCGTCGCCCGCGCGTGGCCCGACGCCCTCATCATCGGCTCCGATCAGGTGGCCGACGTCGACGGGGAGGCGGTCAGCAAGCCCGGAACGCACGTCGCCGCGCGGCAGCAACTCGCGCGGCTTTCCGGCAAGACCGTCGTGTTCCACACCGGCCTCGCTCTGCTCGACGCGAGGTCCGGATCCTGCGCGACGGCGCTGGTGGATGTCGTCAGCCGGTTCCGCGCGCTCTCGACGTCCGCGATCGATGCCTATCTCGCGCACGAACGGCCTTACGACTGCGCGGGATCGGTCAAGTCCGAGGCGCTGGGAATCGCGCTGTTCGAGTCCATCGAGAGCGACGACCCCACCGCCCTCATCGGCCTGCCGCTGATCCGCCTGACGTCGATGCTGCTCGCCGCCGGAATGCCCGTCCTTCGGTAGGCAGCACGTCGCGCGCAAACCCAACGCCCACGAGTTTCGAGTGCCGCCCTCAGCGCCTCGATCGTCTCGCCCGCGCGCTCCCCGATCCATGCCCCCCGGCCGCCTCGTTCTCCTGCCCGCGATGCTCGCCGACGTCGACGCGTCGTGCGTTCTGCCGGAAGCCACCCTCATCGCGGCGCGCAGCATCACGCATTTCGTCGTCGAGAACGCCAAACCCGCGCGCGCTTTTCTCAAGTCGGCGGGTCATCCCGGGCCGCTGCGATCGCTCGCGATCGTGGAACTGGGCGACCAGCCCTCGCCTGCCCGATGCAGCGAACTGCTGGCGCCGGTACGCGCCGGTCACGACCTCGGCTTGATGTCCGACGCCGGCTGCCCGGGAATCGCGGACCCGGGAGCGCTGCTGGTCGCCGCCGCGCACCGCGAGGGCTTCACCGTTGTCCCGCTGGTGGGACCCTCGTCGCTGTTGCTGGCGTTGATGGCTTCGGGGATGAACGGTCAGGGATTCGCATTCCACGGCTACCTGCCGGTGAAGCCGGAACCGCGGGCCGAGGCGCTGCGGCGTCTGGAGGCGCAATCGCTGCGCTCCGGCCACGCGCAGATGTTCATCGAAACGCCCTACCGCAATGAGGCGATGCTGGCCTCGGTCCTGGCGAACTGCCGTCCGGAGACACGCGTATGCATCGCCGCCGACCTCACGGGACCCGACGAGTCGATTGCAACGCGCACGGTGCTCGAATGGCGGCGCTGCGATGGCAGCCGCTATGCGCGCCGGCCCGCAATCTTCATTCTGCAGGCAAGCTGAAGCGGCGCCGGCCGGCCCGAGCCGACGTGCTACGCGCCGGGCCCCTCGTCCGGCCAATCCTTGATGTAACTCTTGAGCATGCGGTTCTCGAAGCTCTGTTCTTCGTAGACCGCCTTGGCGACATCGTGGAAGGATACGACCCCCGCCAAGGTGACGCCGTCCATCACCGGCACGTAACGGGCATGGCGTTCGAGCATGACGCGCCGAAGATCCATGACGTCGAGATCCGGTTCGGCAGTCAGTGGCTCGGGGTCGTACACGGCGCTGATCGCGATACCCTCCAGGACGCCGTTGCGCGCAACCAGCGCCTTCAGCACCTCGGCGAACGTGACCAGACCCGCCATGCGCCCCCGGTCCATCACCACCAGCGAGCCGACGTCGTGCTCCGCCATGACCTTGACGGCTTCCAATACCAGGGTATCGGGCCGTGTCGTGTACAGCACCGTGCCCTTGATGCGGAGGATCTCACTCACCAGCATGTTCGTCTCCCTCGATGGAGGCCAGCCTTCGCCGGCGAGAGTACTTGCGAATCGGGCTACCTGGCGTCAGCGGCCGATCGTACGCCGTTCCCGGACCGCCTGGGCAAGCGTCCCGCTGTCGACGTACTCCAGTTCGCCGCCGACCGGAACGCCGCGCGCAAGCCGGCTCACGGCGAGACCGCGTGCGGTGAGCAACTCGCCTATGTAATGGGCGGTCGCCTCGCCTTCGTTGGTGAAGTTGGTGGCCAGCACGACTTCGCGCACAACGCCGTCGGTCGCGCGCTTCAACAACCGCTCGAGGCGAATCTCCTTGGGGCCGATGCCATCGAGCGGCGACAACCTGCCCATGAGGACAAAATACAGCCCTGCGTAGGCCAGCGTCTGCTCCATCATCAGAAGATCCGCGGGAGTTTCCACCACGCAGAGCAATGTCGGATCGCGCCGAGGCGAGCGGCAGAGCGCGCAGATGGCTTCCTCGGTAAACGTGTTGCAGCGCTCGCAGTGCCGGACGAGTCGGCTTGCCTGCTGCAAGGCCTCTGCGAGCCGGCGCGCGCCCTCGCGGTCGTGCTGCAGAAGATGCAGCGCCATTCGCTGCGCTGCCTTGGGACCGACGCCGGGCAGGCAGCGCAAGCTGCGCGCGAGTTCGTCGAGGTGCGACACCGGCTCGCCAGCGGGAACGGGTCGAAGCTCGGGCGGGTGGCGTTCCATCGCGAAGCGCAGGCAGCGTCGACTAGGGCCTGTTAACGCTACGGGAGGACTCGCGCCGGGTGCGGGCAGGGCGCAGGGCAAGGCGCGAACGAGGACGTGTGCTCGATGCACACGACGAGTAAGCAACGCAGCCCTGCGCCCTGCCCGCACCCGGCCCGGAGAGTGATCTCGACAAACGGGCGCCCGCCGCGTTGCAAATGCTCGCCGTAGTCGGCACTACGCCTGCGCTTTGCGCCTTGCGGGCGCCCGTTTGTCGAGTCACGCGAACCCTCCCGTAGCGTTAACAGGCCCTAGAAGGGCAGCTTGAATCCAGGCGGCATTGCCATGCCCGAGGTGAGACCGCCCATCTTTTCCTGGGTCGTCACCTCGACACGGCGCACGGCGTCGTTGATCGCCGCCGCGACGAGATCCTCGAGCATGTCCTTGTCCTCGCCGAGCAGGCTCTGGTCGATGCCGACCCGCTTGACGTCATGGCGGCAGGTCATCACGACCCGCACGAGTCCCGCGCCGGACTGCCCCTCGACCTCGGTTTGGGCGAGTTCGTCCTGCGCCTTTTTCAGGCTCTCCTGCATCTGCTGCGCCTGCTTCATGAGGCCGGCGAGCTGGTTCTTCATCATCGGAAAGTACTCCTGCGGGATCGGACCACGCGGGCGGCCACACCCGGCGCGGCAGGTTTAGGAAACAGGTTTGATGGAATCGGGCCGGATCTTCGCGTCGAAGCGCTCGAGCACCTCACGAACGAACGGCTCATCCCTGAATTGCGCTTCGTCGCGCAGCTTCCGCTCTGCGCGCTCGCGCCGATCCCGGGCCGCCAGCGACGCCTCGGCGGCGGTGCCCACCTCGAACGCCAGCAGCAGCTTGCGCCCGGTCGCAACTTCGAGCGCGGCCTTGAACTTGTCGGCGTAGCTGCGATCGGCGAGATGCTTGTGGGAGACCGGCAGCGCAAGCGTGACGACATTCCCGGCGACACCCTTGAGCTCGGTCTGCGCAGCCAACTGCGCGGCCACGCCGGTCAGTTCGAGGCTCGCCACAAACGCGGGCCAGGCCTGTGAATCGTCGGGCAGCGACCGGTGCACGCGTCCCGTCGCCGGAGAACCGTCTACCGCCGTTGCCGTTGCCGCCGCCGTTGCCGACGCCGGCGCCACGGTCTCACGCGCGCCTGCCGGCGGTACCGGCGCGGGCGCTTGCCTGCGCGCAGGGGCGCTCGCTGGGACCGGCGCCCGACTCGCCACCGTTCCAGGCGGCGGCGCGGAGGTTTCCGGGCCCGCCGGGCGGAACGCCAGCAAGCGCAGCAGCGTCATCGAAAACCCCATCGCTTCGTCCGGTGCCAGCGCGAGGTCGGCGCGACCCTGCACGACTATCTGGTACGCGAGCTGCACGGCTTCGGGCGTCATCCGCGCCGCAAGCTCGGCGACCAGTTCCGCGTCGCCAAACGCCGCGGCCGCAGGCGGCACGATCTGGGCAACGGCCAGGCGATGGAACAACGACGCGAGCTCCTCGAGCGCGGACGCGGGTTCGATGCTGCGTTCGGTCATCGCGTCCGACTCGGCGAGGAGCGCCACGCCGTCGGCTGTCAAGAGCGCTTCGACGATCCGCCGCGCGTACGCCGTATCCACCGTGCCCAACATCGCGCGCACCACCGCAGCACCGACTTCGCCCCCGCCGTACGCGATGGCCTGATCGAGCAACGACAACGCATCGCGCATCGAGCCCTGCGCTGCCTTGGCGATCAGTGCCAGAGCGTCGGCGTCGTGGGCGATGCCTTCGGCGGTGAGTATCGCCGCCAGCCGGTCCGCGATCATGCCCGCCGGCAGCTGCTTGAGGTTGAACTGCAGGCAGCGCGACAGCACAGTGATCGGAATCTTCTGCGGATCTGTCGTCGCGAGCACGAATTTGACATGTTCCGGCGGCTCTTCGAGCGTTTTCAGCATCGAATTGAACGCTGCCTTCGACAGCATGTGCACTTCGTCGATCAGGTAGACCTTGTAGCGCCCGACCGTCGGCGCATAGCGCGCGTTGTCGAGAATCTCGCGCATGCTGTCGATGCCGGTGTTGGACGCCGCATCGAGCTCGAGCAGATCGACGAAACGGCCGGCATCGATATCGAGGCACGCCGGGCACGCGCCACAGGGCGTGGCGGTCACGCCCGTTGCGCAGTTGAGGCTCTTGGCCAGGATGCGGGCAATCGTCGTCTTGCCGACACCTCGCGTGCCGGTGAGCAGATAGGCGTGATGCAGCCGGCCGCGGGTCAGCGCATGCGTAAGCGCCCGGACCACGTGCTCCTGACCCGAGAGTTCCGCGAACACCTTGGGGCGCCACTTGCGGGCCAGGACCTGATAACTCATCGAAGCAGTGGCGACCACGGCAAGGCGCATCCGGTTGGTTTTCGCCCTGTCGGCAACCCGGTGTGGAAAACCGCCACGATACCGGAGCACCCGACAAGGCGTCGCATGGGGTGGCGAGCCGTTCCCCCGGCACTTGCACTGAGTCGCTGTGGCTGCTTCCTTCCGGACCTGACCAGATTCACGACGTTGCAATGCGGGGCGACCCGCCGATGATCGGCCGCGCCTGACGCGCGAGCCGCGATTATCGGTCAATGGGAACCCAGCGGCAAGCGGCAGCACGCATGGCTGCACACACGGCTGCAGCACACCCGTCGCGTCACCGTTTGAGCGGGAACACCCGAAGGGCATCCCGCGGACGGTGCAGCCGGTACCGCGCGCAGACCCGCGGCAGCAGTCCTCGATCGGCTATCATTGGCGCCGCCCCCCGATCGCCCGCCCGAAACGCGGCCACGGATTCCCTTGTCCCGCACCGATCCTCCGCCCCGACATCCGCAATGAAGCTGCCTGACTCCGGTCACGCTCCGCATGTCGATCTGACAGGTCGCGCCATTCTCGTCACCGGGTCGTCAGGGGGGCTGGGCCGGGCGCTGTCGCTGGCCTGCGCCGCGCGTGGCGCCACCGTAGTCCTGCACGGGCGCGTGGTGCGCAAGCTCGAGGCGCTGTACGACGAAATCGTCGCCGCCGGGCACCCCGAGCCGACCATCCTGCCGCTCGATCTTGCGACGGCCACAGCCGCCGATTTCGGCGCTGTCGCGGGGGCATTGCGCGCGCAGCTCGGGCGGCTCGACGGCCTGGTTCACACGGCGGCGACGCTGGGCTCGCTCGGCCCGATCGAACACCAGTCGTTCGACACCTGGCAGACGGTGCTGCGCGTCAATCTCGCCGCCGCGATGGCGCTGACACGATCGCTGCGGCCGCTGCTGATCGAAGCCGCGGATGCGGCGATCGTCTTCACGCTGGACACTCGCGGCCTCGATCCACGTGCTTACTGGGGGGCCTACGGCGCGAGCAAGGCAGGCCTCGCCGCACTGGCGGCCACGCTCGCCGACGAAAGCGAGCAGCAACCGAACCTGCGCGTCAACGCCGTCGTGCCGGGGCCGATCCGATCGCCGCTGCGCACGCTGACCCATCCCGGCGAGGACAAGCTCGCCAATCCGTTGCCCGAATCGCTGGTGCCGCTCTACCTCTACCTCCTCGGCGGGCAGGCCAAGCCGGAGAGCGGACGCTGCCTCGACGCTGCCGCCTGGCTCGCCGGCCGCGAGGCGGCTACCGCCATTGGTGGGATCAGACGGCGCATGTCCGTGACGCAGCATCACCCGCAGTTGGCGGAAGGCATCGGCCGGCAGCGTGTCGGGCAGGAAAAGCATCGCTTCGGACCGGCGCCAGCGCCAACGGCCAACGGGCGCGTCGGCAGCCCAGACCAGCGTCGTGAACCGGTGATGCACGAACGAGGCCGTCCGCACCGAGCCGTTGCGCGAGCGGCCGTCCTGACCGGTCACGGTGACCCGGCCATCGATGCCCAGGTGAACGAACGCCGGCAGGCCGCGCCCACATTGCGCTCGCAGAGCCCGCGCGGTAGCGATGCAAATCGCGGCCGCCAGCGCGCCTTTCGCCGTCCAAGGCAGCGGCAGGATCGCGATCAGCGCTGCCGTCGCGAGCGCGGCCACCCCGATGCCGAGTCGGGCGTGGCGGGACTTCGCGGGCTCGAGGCGCAGGCGCGGAGGCGGTTTCACGCCGCCGATGAGATCACGCGCGCCCGCGGCCGTCGATTGGACTTTCGGATTACAGGGCCGCTGCGGGTTCCGATCCTCCCGCCAACAACAGCCACGTAGCGACCACGGTATCCGGATTGAGCGAAATGCTCTCGATGCCCTGCTCCACCAGCCATTGCGCAAGATCGGGGTGATCGGACGGCCCCTGGCCGCAAATGCCGATGTACTTGCCGGCCTTGCGACAGGCGATGATGGCCATCGACAGCATGGCCTTCACGGCATCGTTGCGCTCGTCGAAGGTCGACGCGATCGGACCGCCGGAATCCCGATCGATCGCCAGCGTCAGCTGCGTCATGTCGTTGGAACCGATCGAAAAACCGTCGAAGTGCTCGAGGAAGCGGTCGGCAAGGATCGCATTCGACGGAATCTCGCACATCATGATCAGGCGCAGCCCGTTCTTTCCTCGTTCGAGGCCCTGCTCCTTCAGCAGCGCGACGACCTGCGCCGCCTCGGTCAGCGTCCGCACGAACGGAATCATCAGTTCGACATTGGTGAAGCCCATCACGTCGCGCACGCGCTTCATCGCCGAGCATTCGAGCGCGAAGCAGTCGTGGAACTCGCGGGCGATGTAGCGCGACGCGCCGCGAAATCCGAGCATCGGGTTTTCTTCCTGCGGCTCGTAGCGCTGCCCGCCGATCAGGTTCGAGTACTCGTTGGACTTGAAGTCGGACAGCCGCACGATCACCTTCTTGGGAAAGAACGCCGCCGCGATGGTCGCCACGCCCTCGACGATCTTGCTCACGTAGAACTCGGTCGGCGACGCGTAGCCGCCGATGCGGCTGCGGATCTCGCGCTGCAGTTCAGGCGGCTGGCGATCGAGCTCGAGCAGCGCCTTGGGGTGGATGCCGACGTTGCGGTTGATGATGAATTCGAGCCGCGCGAGCCCCACGCCCTCGTTGGGCAGGCGGCAGAACGAAAACGCGAGTTCCGGGTTGCCGACGTTCATCATGATCCTGGTCGGCGAAGGCGGCATGCGATCGAGCGCCACCTCGACAACCTCGACACCGAGCAGACCTTCGTAGACGTGACCGGTGTCGCCCTCGGCACAGCAAACGGTCACTGCGGCGTCTTCGTGCAGCACGCGCGTGGCGTCGCCGCAGCCCACGACCGCCGGAATGCCGAGCTCGCGGGCGATGATCGCTGCATGGCAGGTACGCCCGCCGCGGTTGGTCACGATCGCTGCGGCGCGTTTCATCACCGGTTCCCAATCGGGATCCGTCATGTCGGCCACCAGCACGTCGCCCGCGCGCACCCGGTCCATCTCGGATGCCGAGCGCACGATGCGCACCGCGCCCTTTCCGATTTTCTGGCCGATGGCCCGGCCCGACGCCAGCACCGCCGACCTGGACGTCAGGCGGAACCGACGCAGGATTTCGCCGCTTCTCCCGCGACTTCACGGTCTCGGGCCGCGCCTGCAGGATGTAGATCTTGCCATCGCTCCCGTCGCGTCCCCACTCGATGTCCATCGGCCGCCGGTAATGGCGCTCGATGAGCACGGCGTAGCGGGCGAGTTCCTCCGCTTCGGCGTCGCCGATGGAGAACCGGTGTCGCCACTCGCTCCGGGACGTCCACGGTGACGGTTGACTTGCCGGCCGCGTGACCCTCGCCAAACACCATCCGGATCGCCTTGCCGCCGAGGCTCTTGCGCAGGATCGCCGGTCGTCCTGCGGCAAGGTTCGGCTTGTAGACGTAGAACTCGTCGGGGTTGACCGCGCCCTGGACGATGGTCTCGCCCAGGCCGTAGGACGACGTGATGAACACGACCTGGTCGAATCCGGATTCGGTGTCGAGCGTGAACATCACGCCCGAGGCACCGGTATCGCTGCGCACCATTCGTTGCACCCCGGCCGACAGCGCGACGTGCTGGTGGGCGAAACCCTGGTGGACGCGATACGCAATCGCCCGATCGTTGTACAGGCTGGCAAACACCTCCTTCACTGCATGAAGAACGTTTTGCAACCCACTGATATTAAGAAATGTTTCCTGCTGTCCCGCGAACGACGCGTCGGGCAAATCCTCGGCGGTCGCGCTCGACCGGACGGCCCACGTCGCGTCCGGCGCATCGCGGGTGAGCGCGGCATAGGCTTCCGCGATCGCGGCGTCCAGCGGTGGCGGCAACGGTGCGGCGCCGATCCAGGCACGAATCTCGGCCCCCGCCTTCGCCAGCGCGACCACGTCGTCGACGTCGAGGGCGGCGAGCCGCTGCGCAATGCGGCGCTCGAGGTTCCCGTGCGCAAGGAACTCCCGGAACGCCAGCGCGGTGGTGGCAAATCCGCCCGGAACGCGAATTCCGGCGCCCGCCAGCTCGCCGATCATCTCGCCCAGCGACGCGTTCTTGCCCCCTACGCGCTCGACGTCGACCATCCGCAGACGGTCAAGGGAAATCACCCGCGCTTCGGCGCTCATCCGCTCGTTCTCCGTGTTGTGCGTTCCGGTCAGCGCGGAGGAAACGACGGCCGCGCCGATCCTGCAGCGCGTTGTGCCCGGTCAGGTCGATCCTCTGGGCAGGGGCAGATCGATGGATAGCGGCACGGTGGCAGGCGCAGCTTCGGTCAGGTCGTCGACCGGCTCGACACCGTCGCCCGAAAGCGGGGTGCGGGAGCGACTGCGAACGGCTCGCCGCAGGTTGCGGTAGAGGTCCGGATGCGTTTCCTTGAGATAGCTGATGATTTCGAAGTCGACGCGCTTGACCTGCGAGAGATCGATCTGCTCGACATGCACCAGGCGCAGGAGTTCGCGCACCGGCTTGGGCATGTCGCGCCCGCTCTCGTAGCGCGATCCCCCGCTTTGCGTGACGCCGATCTGGGTCCAGAACTGCTCCTGGTTGAGTCCCAGCCGGCGACGGATTTCGCGGGGATTGAGAACGCGATCGAAGATCTTCACGACATTTTGGCGATCAGATGAAGTGCCGCGGCGCGGCCATACCGTTGGCATAATATTGCGCCGCGCGGACGCAGCGCAAGCGCGCGACCGGTTTTTTTGTCCGTCGCCCCCCGAACCGGGGTCACGATACAACACCGGCGGTGGCGAGGTAATCCTCGTAATTGCCGCTGTAGTGCACGGGCGCGGCCCCGCCCAATTCGATCACCTCGGTCGCCAGCGCAGAAACGAACTGCCGGTCGTGCGACACGAAAAGCAGCGTCCCTGCATACAGCTCGAGGGCAAGCTGGAGCGACTCGATGGACTCCATGTCCATGTGGTTGGTGGGCTCGTCCATGACCAGCACATTGACCCGCTGCAGCATGAGTTTGCCGTAGAGCATCCGCCCCTTTTCGCCCCCCGACAGGACGCGGACCGGCTTGGCGCCGTCGTCGCCGGTGAACAACAACCGCCCCAGCGTCGCCCGCACGATCTGCTCGTCGTCGCCGGCCTGCATCCACTGCCGCATCCATTCGGCCACGGTGAGGTCCGAATCGAACGCCGCCGTCTGGTCCTGCATGAAATAGCCGATGCTCGCCCTTTCGGCCCACCGCAAACGCCCCGAATCCGGCGGCAGTTCACCGATCAAGGTGCGCAGCAACGTGGTCTTGCCGGCGCCGTTCGGGCCGATGATCGCGAGCCGGCCGCCGGCCTCGAGGTTGAAGCTCAGGCCCGCGAGGAGTTCGCGCGCCTGCCCCGGCCAGCCCTTGGCCAGCGACTCGACCTCGACGGCGTGACGGTGGAGCTTCTGCTTCGGGTCCAGATCGAAGCGAAGGTAGGGATTCTGCCGCGACGAGGGCTTGATGTCGTCGACGCGTATTTTCTCGATTTGCCGCGCGCGCGAGGTCGCCTGCCGCGCCTTCGATTTGTTGGCCGAGAACCGGCGCACGAATTCCTGCAGGTCGGCGATCTTGTCCTTCGCCTTGGCGTTCGCCGAAAGCACCCGGGCCCGCGCCTGCGTCGACGCGATCATGTAGTCGTCGTAGTTGCCGGGGTAGACCGAGAGCGTGCCGTAGTCGAGGTCGGCCATGTGCGTGCATACGCTGTTGAGGAAATGCCGGTCATGCGAAATGATCACCATCGTGCTCGAGCGCTCGTTGAGGACGTTCTCCAGCCAGCGGATCGAATTGATGTCGAGATTGTTGGTCGGCTCGTCCAGCAGCAGGACGTCCGGGTCGGCGAACAGCGCCTGCGCGAGGAGCACCCGCAGCTTCCAGCCCGGCGCGACGGCGCTCATCGGGCCGTCGTGCAGGCCGATCGCAATGCCGATGCCCAGCAGGAGTTCGCCTGCGCGCGCCTCGGCGGTATAGCCATCGTATTCCGCGAATTTCGCCTCCAGCTCGGCCGCGTGGACGTAGTCGTCCTCGGTGGCGTCGGGGTTCGCGTAGATCGCATCCTTCTCTTCCTTGACCTGCCACATTTCGGTGTGGCCCATCAGGACGACGTCGAGCACGCGCACGTCCTCGTACCCAAACTGATCCTGCATGAGCTTGCCCAGGCGCTCGAAGCGGTCGAGCGCCACGTTGCCGCCCGAAGGTTCGAGATCGCCGCCGAGGATCTTCATCAGCGTCGACTTGCCGCAACCGTTGGCGCCGATGAGGCCGTAACGATTGCCCTCTCCGAACTTGACCGAGATGTTTTCAAACAGGGGCTTGGCCCCGAACTGGATGGTGATGTTGGCGGCGGTGAGCACGGGAATGCGGGCTTCCTGAAGGGGGTGCGCGCGGAACGCATCCGCGGTGCGGTGCGAGCGCGTAGGTAAACTCGTCATTCTGCTAGAATCAAGCACTTATCTCAATACCCCCCGATGTCCGCAACGCGCCACGATTTGCATTGCCATTCGACATGGTCCGACGGCCTGCTTGCCCCGGCGGCCATCGTCGCCCGAGCCGCCACGCGTGGCGTGGACGTGCTCGCGCTCACCGACCACGACGAGACCGGCGGGCTGGCCGAAGCGCGGGCTGCGGCCATCGATGCCGGCATCACGCTGATCGACGGCGCCGAACTGTCGGTTTCCTGGGGGAGCCACACGATTCACGTTGTCGGGCTCGGCATCGACCCGAATGCGGCCGCGCTGCAGACAGGATTGGCGTCGATTCGCGCCGGCCGCCGCTTCGCGCCCGAAAGATCGCCGATGCGCTGGCCGCCGTCGGCATCCGCGGCGCCTAGGAGGGCGCGATGAAATACGTGACCAGCGAGCGGCTCGTCTCGCGCACGCATTTCGCGCGCTACCTGGTCGAGGCCGGGTACGTCGGGGAGGTAAAGGATGTCTTCAGGCGTTATCTCGTCCGCGGCAAGCCGGGCTATGTTCCGCACCAGTGGGCGAGCCTTTCCGACGCGCTGTCGTGGATCAACGCCGCGGGCGGGCAAGCCGTGCTCGCGCACCCGGGGCGCTATCCGCTGAGCCCGACCGCGATGCGCCGGCTGCTGGGCGAGTTCCGCGATCAGGGCGGCGCCGCGATCGAAGTGCTGTCGGCATCGCATACGCCTGCGCATGCCACCGAGTACGCTGCGTACGCGGCGCGTTTCGGCCTGCTCGCCTCGACCGGGTCCGACTTTCACGGTCCCGGCGAAAGCTGGCTCGATCTCGGCGCCCTGCCCGACCTGCCTGCAAGCGTGACGCCGGTGTGGTCGCGGTGGTGATTTCCCGGTGATGTTCCTCCGCCACGCTACGACTTTCCTGATTGCGCTCCGCCATGCCTGACCGTCGAACCGTCTTTTTCCTTTCCGATCGCACCGGCATCACGGCGGAGATGCTCGGCAACAGCCTGCTTTCCCAGTTCGAGGACGTCACCTTCGAACGGCAGACGATTCCCTTCATCGACGCTCCGGACAAGATCGAGGCCGCGATCCAGCAGGTCAACGCGAACGCGGCCCGCGAAGGCAGGCGGCCGATCGTCTTCGCCTCGGTCGTGGACGAAGCCGCCAGCCGGCACATCCATGCCCACGCCGATGCGCTGACGCTGGACTTGTTCCAGACCTTCATCGCGCCGCTCGAAACGGAACTCGACGCCCGCAGTTCGCACGCCGCGGGGCGCACCCACGGCATCGCCAACAGCCACGAGTATTTCGCGCGGATGGAGGCCATCAATTACTCGCAGACGCACGACGACGGCGCCGCGACGCGGGACCTGGCCAAGGCGCAGGTGATCCTGGTGGGCGTCTCCCGCTGCGGCAAGACGCCCACCTCGCTTTATCTCGCGCTGCAGTTCGGCGTGCGCGCGGCCAATTTCCCGCTGACGCCCGACGATTTCGCCGACCGCCGTCTCCCGGCTTCGGTGCTGCCGCACCGCGACCGGCTGTTCGGGCTCACGATCAATCCCGACCGCCTGCAGCGGATCCGGGAGGAACGGCGGCCGGCGAGCAAGTATTCGTCGCCGGAGAACTGCCGCTTTGAGGTCCGCGAGGCCGAGCACCTGATGGACCGCGAACGCATTCCGATGCTCGACACGACCGAAATGTCGATCGAGGAAATCGCGACCACGATCCTGCACCGGACCAAGGTGCAGCGGCACATCTATTGAACGCCTGCGCGCGATGAAACCTGCACGCAGAAACCGAGGAAAGCGCCGATGCTGAAGGGCATGAATCATCTGTTGAATGCCGATCTCCTGCACGCGCTGGCCGCCATGGGCCACGGTGACACGATCGCCATCGTCGACGCCAACTTCCCGGCAGCGAGCACCGCGCAGCGCCTGTTGCAGGTCGGCGGCGCGAATGCGCCCGCGGTGCTGGATGCCGTGCTCACGGTGTTTCCACTCGACACGTTTTCGGTGCCGGCCGCAATCACCATGGAAGTGGTCGGCGCGCCGGACGATGTGCCCGCTGCGGTCGCCGGGTTCGCCTCCGTTTTCACGCGCCATGATCTGGCGGATGTGGAGATCGGTCGCCTCCCCCGCGATGCGTTCTATCAGCGCGCGCGCGAAGCCTTTGCCGTGGTCCTCACCGGCGAACTGCGCCCCTACGGCAACATCCTTCTCGTGAAGGGCGTTCTCTCTCCGGACGAACGCGAACCGGGGAAGGACACGCCTTGATCATCGTGTTCGGTTCGGTCAATCTCGATCTCGTCGCCCGCGTGGCGCGCCTGCCGAAACCGGGAGAGACGCTCGCCGGCGAGGCGTTCTCGATGTTGCCCGGCGGCAAGGGCGCCAATCAGGCGCTGGCTGCGCGCCGTGCGGGCGCCGAAGTGACGCTTCACGCCGCAGTCGGGCGCGACGCGTTCGCCGACCCCGCGCTCGCCCAGCTCCTGGCGGCGGGCGTCGCTCTCGACGGCGTGCGGCGTGTCGATGCGCCGACCGGGGTGGCGCTGATCCACGTCGACGCGCGGGGCGAGAACGCGATCACCGTCGTCCGAGGCGCCAATGCGGCGGCCGATCCGGCGCTGGTTCCCGATGCGTCGTTGCACCCCGGGACGGTTCTCCTGATGCAGCTCGAGGTGCCGACCGAAGCCGTCTATGCGCTTCGCGGCACGGGCGCGTGCCCGGGGCGCGCGGGTGATGCTCAACGCGGCGCCGGCGCAATCATTGCCCGCGTGCGCTCCTCGCACCGCTCGACGTGCTCATCGTCAACGAGCACGAAGCGGCAACCCTGTCGCAGTCCCTGGGCGTTGCCCCGACCCCCGACGACTTCGCCGCCGATGTCTTCCGGCGCTACGGCTGCGCGACCATCGTCACTCTCGGGGGCGAAGGAGCGTTCGCCGCCGTCGACGGCCGTCTTTACGCCGCCCCGGCGCCGCAAGTGCAGGTGGTCGATTCAACGGGCGCCGGCGACGCCTTCTGTCGGCGCCCTCGCGGCCGCACTGGATCGCGGCGCATCGTGGCCGCGTGCTCTGGCCGAGGGTATCGCCGCGGGAGCCCTTGCCTGCCAGCGCAGCGGCGCACAGCCGGCGCTGCCCGATGCCGCGGAAATCGCTGCGCTCGCAACCCGGGTCGAGGCGTCGATCGATCACTTCGGTGATCGTCTCAGGCTGCGTCAGCGGCAAGTGCGCTGACGCACGCATTCGAACAGGCACACCGCCGCTGCCGCCGCCGCATTGAGCGACTCGATGCCGCCCGGCATCGGGATCGTCACCCGCTGCGTCGCGGCGGCGCGCAGTTGGGCGACAGGCCCGACCCCTTCGTTGCCGATCGCCAGCGCGACGCGTCCAGCAGCGTCGCCGCATAGAGGCTCGATCCGCCACTGGCAATTGCCGCCACCACGGACCCGCGCGACTCGGCGTAGGCCGCCGCCCACGCGGGCAGGTCGACATCCTCGTGGATATCGAGATGGAACTGCGCGCCCTGTCCCGCGCGCAGCACCTTGGGCGACCACGCGAACGCGCAGTGATCGCGAAAGGTAGCACCTGCGCGACACCCGCAGCCGCCGCCGAGCGCAGCATCGAGCCGACGTTTCCAGGGTCCTGCACGTCCTCCAGCAGCAGGCAAAAATCGGCAGGAGCGGCGAGTGCCGGGCTGCGGCACGTCGATCAGGGCCAGGACGCCGACGCCCGCCGGCAGCGTCGCCAGGTCGGCGAAGAGCGCCGCCGGAACCAGCAGCGCGCGCGCATCGAAACGCGACGCGAGCGATCGGATTCCCGGCCGCGCCAGGCAATCCTCGGTCGATGACGAGCACCTCGGGCGCGCCAAGCCGATCGGCATGAACGCCAATCAGGTGCTCGCCTTCCAGCACGCACTTCCCCGCTCTGCGTCGATCGCGCGCCGAAGCGACGAGGCGCGCGACCTCGCGAAGCCGCGGATTCTGGCGCGAGGTGACCCGATGCACGGCGATGAGCGGATGCCCGAGGCTGCCGGAACGTCCGCGCGGTCAGCGCTCTCGGCGGGCGCGCGGCCGGCGCGGAGGGCTTCACCACCTTGCCAGGTGCCGTCCTCCCGGCTGCCGGCACCTGCTGCAACTGAAAAAACACCTCGTCCTGGCTGGATCATGCCCAGCTCCGAGCGCGCGCGCTCTTCGATCGCCTCGTACCCGGTCTTCAGGTCCCGCACTTCCGCGTCCAGCGCTCTCGTTGCGCGCCTTCAGCGTCGGGTTCGCGGTCGCGCTGCGCCGCTGACCTGGCGATCGAATTCGCGCACCTGCAGCCACCCGCCCTTGCCGAGCCACATCGGGTACTGCAGGGCGACGATCAGCGCGACAAAGGCGACGGCAAGGATGCGCACGGCGGTCGGGGCGATCGCTACTTGAGCTGGAAGAACGCCGCACGGCCCGGATAGCTCGCCGCTTCGCCCAGATCCTCTTCGATGCGCAGCAGCTGGTTGTATTTCGCGATGCGATCCGAGCGGGACAGCGAGCCGGTCTTGATCTGGCCGGCATTGGTGCCCACGGCGATGTCGGCGATCATGCTGTCCTCGGTTTCGCCCGAGCGATGCGAGATCACCGCCGTGTAGCCGGCGCGGTTGGCCATCGTCGATCGCAGCGAACGTTTCCGACAGCGTGCCGATCTGGTTGATCTTGACCAGGATCGAGTTCGCGATGCCCTTCGGCGATGCCCTGCTTCAGGATCCTGGTGTTGGTGACGAAGACATCGTCGCCGACGATCTGCACCTTCTTGCCGAGACGATCGGTGAGGAGTTTCCAGCCGTCCCAGTCGTGCTCGGACATGCCGTCCTCGATCGAGATGATCGGGTACTTGTCGCACCATGTCGCGATGTCATCGGCGAACTGCTGCGACGTGAGCGTCGACGCCCTCCGACTCGAGCTGGTACTTGCCGTCCTTGAAGAACTCGCTCGCGGCGCAGTCGAGCGCCAGCGCGATGTCCTTGCCCGGAACATAGCCCGCCTTGTCGATCGCTTCCACCAGCAGCTGCAGCGCGGCTTCGTTGGCCGGCAGGTTGGGCGCGAAGCCGCCTTCGTCGCCGACGGTTGTCGGCATGCCTCGTCCGTCGATGATCTTCTTCAGCGTGTGGAAGACTTCGGCGCCGTAGCGGAGCGCCTCGCGGAACGCGGGAGCGCCCAGCGGCACCAGCATGAACTCCTGCAGGTCGATCTTGTTGTTGGCGTGCGCGCCGCCGTTGATGACGTTCATCAGCGGCACGGGCAGCTGCATCTCGCCGGCGCCGCCGAGGTAGCGATACAGCGGCAGCGACGACTCCTCCGCCGCCGCCTTGGCCACGGCGCAGGAGACCGCAAGCATCGCGTTGGCGCCCAGGCGCGACTTGTTCTCGGTGCCGTCGAGATCGATCATCGTCTTGTCGATGAACGCCTGCTCGGTGGCATCGAGGCCGATGATGGCTTCGCAGATCTCGGTGTTGACGTTCTCGACTGCCTTGCAGCACGCCCTTGCCGAGGTAGCGGCATCGTCGCCGTCGCGAAGTTCGATGGCCTCTCGCGAACCGGTCGAGGCGCCCGAAGGGACGGCGGCACGACCCGAAACGCCGGACTCGAGAACGACGTCGGCTTCGATGGTGGGATTGCCGCGCGAATCGAGAATCTCGCGGGCGATGACATCGACAATGGCACTCATGATTCTTTCCTTGGTGAAGTGGATGAAAGGCCTTGACGCCGGAATCCTGACAATGGGCGACGCCGCGCCGCGGTACGGCGGCTCAGGCCACGCCCTCTGCGAAGAGATCGTTTTCGATAAACCCTCGACGCTTGACGGCAGCGTCGAGTTCCAGCAACAGCAGGAGCAGCTCGCGCATGCGGGCAAGCGGCCATGCATTCGGTCCGTCCGACAGCGCACGCGCCGGATCGGGATGGGTTTCCATGAACAGTCCGGCCACGCCGGCTGCGACCGCGGCCCGCGCAAGCACCGGCACGAACTCGCGCTGTCCACCGCTGGACGTTCCCTGGCCGCCCGGCAGCTGCACCGAATGCGTGGCATCGAAAACCACGGGGCAATTCGTCGCGCGCATGATGGCGAGCGAACGCATGTCGGAGACAAGGTTATGGTAGCCGAACGTGGTGCCGCGCTCGCATACCATGATGTTGTCGGTGCCACTGGCGCCGCGCGCCTTGGCGACGACCTGCAGCATGTCGTCGGGGGCGAGGAACTGGCCCTTCTTGATGTTCACCGGCAGGCCGGCTCGCGCGACCGCTTGTATGAAATCGGTCTGGCGACAGAGGAACGCCGGGGTCTGCAGCACGTCGACCACCGCCGCTGCCGCCGCCACTTCGCCCTCCGTATGCACGTCGGTCAGCACCGGAACGCCAAGCTGGCGTTTGACTTCGGCGAGCACGCGCAAGCCCTCGTCCATGCCGGGGCCGCGAAACGACGCACCGGAACTGCGATTGGCCTTGTCGTACGAAGACTTGAAGATGAACGGGATCCGCAATTCCGACGCAATTTCGCGCAGCTCGCCGGCCACATCGATCTGGAGTTGCAGCGATTCGACGACGCAGGGGCCGGCTATCAGAAACAGCGGCCGATCGATCCCTATCTCGAAGCCGCAGAGTCTCATCGCTGCGCCGCGCCGCCGGCGGCCTCTCGCGCGCCCGGTCGCCCCCTGCCCTCCTCGGCGCGCGCTCGCCGGCATCGCAGCGGCCGTCCATCTCGAAGCGACGCCACCAGCGCGGCGCCGGCCGCTTCGCTGCGCGCCCGTCGCGCGCGGCGCTGATATTCGAGCGCGGCGAGGATGAAGCCGATGAACAGCGGATGCCCGCGCCTGGGGTTGGAGGTGAACTCGGGATGAAACTGGCACCCGAAAAACCACGGATGCGACGGGTACTCGATCATCTCGCACAGATCGCCCGCCATGTCGCTTTTCGCGCGCGCGCCCACGACCAGTCCGGCCTGTTCGATCCGCGGCAGGTAATGATTGTTGACTTCGTAGCGGTGCCGGTGCCGCTCGGCCACCGTCGTGCCGCCATAGACGCGATGCGCGAGCGAGCCCGGAACCACTTCGCAGGGCTGCGCGCCGAGGCGCATCGTGCCGCCGAGATCGGAAGACTGCGAGCGCTTCTCGATCGAGCCGTCGCGATTCTGCCACTCGGTGATCAGCGCGACGACCGGATGCGGCGTCGCGGGATCGAATTCGGTGCTGTTCGCGTCGGGCAACTGCGCCAGGTGCCGCGCGCATTCGATGACGGCGAGCTGCATGCCGAGGCAAATCCCAAGGTAGGGGACGTGGTTCTCGCGCGCAAAGCGGATCGCGCGGATCTTGCCTTCGACCCCGCGCTTGCCGAAGCCGCCCGGAACGAGGACGCCGTCCATGCCGGCCAGGCAATCGACGCCATCGCGCTCGATCGCTTCCGAGTCGACATAGTGGATGTGCACCTTGCTGCGCGTGTGGATGCCCGCGTGTATCAGCGCTTCGGACAGCGACTTGTACGACTCGGTGAGATCGACGTACTTGCCGACCATCGCGATGTGCACCGCATGCTCGGGATGCTCGAGCGCGTCGACAATTCGGTGCCAGTTGGAAAGATCCGCCGGCCGCACCGTCAGCTCGAGCTTGCGGCAGACGATCTCGTCCAGGCCTTCGGCGTGCAACGCAGCCGGGATCTTGTAGATGGAATCGGCATCCGCCGCGGGAATCACCGCTTCGAAGGGAACGTTGGTGAACAGCGCGATCTTGCGCCGATCGCTTTCCGGCAGCGGCCGATCGACGCGGCAGAGAACGACGTCGGGCTGGATGCCGATCTCGCGCAGCTCCTTGACCGAGTGCTGTGTCGGCTTGGTCTTCATTTCGCCGGCGGCGGCGATGTACGGGACCAGCGTGAGGTGGATGTAACAGACATTGTCGCGTCCGCGCTGGATCCCCATCTGCCGGATGGCCTCGAGGAACGGCAACGACTCGATGTCGCCGACGGTGCCGCCGACTTCGACGACCGCGACATCGGCGTCACCCGCGCCGTCGACGATCCACGCCTTGATCTCGTCGGTGATATGCGGAATCACCTGCACGGTGCCGCCGAGATAGTCGCCGCGGCGCTCCTTGCGGATCACGCTTTCGTAGATCTGGCCCGCCGTGAAGTTGTTGCGCCTGGCCATCTTCACGTCGACGAAGCGCTCATAGTGGCCGAGGTCGAGATCGGTCTCGGCTCCGTCCTCGGTGACGAACACCTCGCCGTGCTGGAACGGGCTCATCGTTCCAGGATCCACGTTGATGTAGGGGTCGAGCTTGAGGTTGGTGACGCGTACGCCGCGCGTGGCGAGGATGGCGGCGAGCGAGGCGGCAGCGATGCCCTTCCCCAGCGAGGAAACAACGCCGCCGGTAACGAAAACGAACTTGGTCATGGGCGACAGGTTCCGGAAAACCGCATTTTAGCCGAAGCGGGCCCTGCCGACAAACCGCGCTGGGCACGATCGGCCTTCGATGCTGCGCCGATCCCGCCCCGCTCTCGCGCCGCTCGACCGATCCCCCGGCCTCAATGGACAAGGCCCGCAGCGAGGCGCGTGCGCACCGTGTCGCGCGCGAGCAGCGCAAGCACCGCGTCGATCGCCGGCGTCTGCGCGGTACCCGCCACCAGCAGGCGCAGCGGCATCATCACCTGCGATGGCTTGAGCCCGTGACGCGCGGCGGCCGCCTTGAGCGCGGCGCCGATGGCGGCTCGTGTCCACTCCAGCGTCTCGAACTCGGCCAGCAGTTCATTCAGCACCGGGCGGTTGTCGGCGTTGACGTGTTCGGCGATGCGCTCCGGCGCCGGATGCAGAGCGACGTAGAAATAATGCGCGGCGTCGGCCATTTCGGTGAGCGTGGATACCCTGTCGCGAAGCAGCGCCGCGACCCGAGCTGGCGCGGGCCCGGCGGCAGGATCGAGGCCCGCCGTCACGAGATAGGGAACAAGGCGCGCACCGAGTTCTTCCTCGTCCAACCGCTTCATCTGTTCTTCGTTGACCCACCTCAACTTGTCGGGATCGAAGCGTCCGGGCGAAGACGAAAGTCCGCCGAGGTCGAACCAGGCGAGAAACTGCTCGCGACTGAAAATCTCGTCATCGCCGTGCGCCCACCCCAGGCGGGCGAGGTAGTTGATGATGGCTTCCGGCAGGTAGCCATCGTCACGGTATTGCAGCACGCTCTTCGCACCGTGGCGCTTCGAGAGTTTTTCACCCTCGGGGGTCAGGACCGTCGGCAGATGCGCGAACACCGGGGGTGTTCCCCCCAGCGCTTCGAGGATGTTGATCTGCCGCGGCGTGTTGTTGACATGATCGTCGCCGCGGATCACGTGCGTGATACCCATGTCGTGATCGTCGACGACGACGCAGAAGTTGTAGGTCGGCGTGCCGTCGGGGCGCGCAAGCACGAGATCATCGAGCTCGGCATTGGCGATCTCGATTCTGCCCTTGACCGCATCCTCCCAGACCACGCTGCCCGCCAACGGATTCTTGAAACGGATCACCGGCTGAACGCCTTCGGGCGGCGTGAGGCCCACGGCGTTTTCGGGCCGCCAGCGGCCGTCGTAGCGAGGCTTCTCGCCGCGGATCATCTGCTCGGCGCGCAACTGGTCGAGTTCCTGCGCCGACAGATAACAGCGATAGGCAAGGCCACGATCCAGCATGTCGGCGAGGACCGAACGATAACGGTCCATGCGCTCCATCTGGTAGAACGGTCCTTCGTCATAATCGAGCCCGAGCCAGTCCATGGCATCGAGGATCGCCTTGACGGCCTGGGGGGACGAGCGCTCGGTATCGGTATCCTCGATGCGCAGGACGAAAATCCCGTGGTGCTTGCGCGCGAAGGCCCACGGAAACAGCGCCGAGCGGATGTTGCCGAGGTGGATGAAGCCGGTGGGGCTGGGGGCGAAGCGGGTGCGGACGGCGGTCACGGTAGGGGAATTTGCCGGAAAGCAATGATTTTACCGGACGCGGCAGCGCGGCGCCGATTCTCCCCCTGCATCGGGTTGCCTTCGCCACCCCCGATCAACGCCAGGGACGCCGGCGGTCAAGCTCCAGCCGGCTGCCAGCGCAGGTCCAGCGTCGTCGGCGTCGCCGGGTTGGCGCGTTCGTCGGCGATCGCCATTGCGCCGGGCGTGTGGCCATTCGGCCAGAAACGGGCGTGGCGTCGTGCCTCGGCTTCATTGGCGTTGACCGGAAACGTGGCGTAATTGCGGCCGCCCGGATGCGAGACATGGTAGGTGCAGCCTCCCAGCGCGCGGCCCGCCCAGGTATCGACGAGGTCGAACACCAGGGGCGCCTGGACGCCGATCGTCGGGTGCAGTGCCGAAGGCGGGCTCCAGGCCCGGAACCGCACGCCAGCGACGTACTCTCCGGGAACGCCGGTGGGCGCGAGCGGCAATGCGCGTCCGTTGCAGGTCACGCGGTGGCGCTCGCCGATCATCCCCATGGCCTTGACCTGGAGGCGTTCGACCGACGAGTCGACGTAGCGGGCGGTGCTGCTGCCGCTCATCTCCTCGCCCAGCACGTGCCAGGGTTCGATCGCCTGGCGAAGTTCGATGGTCACGCCGTCGTAGCTGACCGTGCCGTAGCGCGGAAACCGGAATTCGACGAAGGGGGCGAACCAGCCATGCGAAAACGGGTAGCCGGCCGCCGTGAGATCCGCGGCCACATCACGGATATCGGCCTCGACGAAGTGCGGCAACAGCCAGCGATCGTGCAGCGACGTGCCCCAGCGCACCAGCGAACCGCGGTACGGTTGCTGCCAAAATCGGGCAACGAGCGCCCGCAGCAGCAAAATCTGCACCGCGCTCATCCGCGGGTGCGGCGGCATTTCGAAGGCGCGGAATTCGAGCAGGCCCAACCGACCCGTCGGCCCGTCGGGGGAATAGAGCTTGTCGACCGAGAACTCTGCCCGATGGGTGTTGCCGGTCAGGTCGGTCAGCAGATGGCGCAACAGGCGATCGACCAGCCAGGGCGTCGGCGATTCCTCGCTCGCCTTGTGCTTCAGATTCATCTGCTGAAATGCGATCTCGAGCTCGTACAGGCGGTCGTCCCGCGCCTCGTCGATGCGCGGCGCCTGGCTCGTGGGGCCGATGAAGCTGCCGGAGAAAAGGTAGGACAGTGCCGGGTGGTTCTGCCAGAAAGTGATGAGGCTCTGCAGCAAGTCGGGACGCCGCAGCAACGGGCTGTCCGCGGGAGTGGCGCCCCCGAGCGTCACGTGGTTGCCGCCGCCGGTACCGGTGTGGCGCCCGTCGAGCATGAACTTCTCGGTGCCCAGCCGGGATTGCCGTGCTTCCTCGTACAGCGTCTCGGTGGTCGCGACAAGCTCATCCCACGACGCCGCAGGATGGATGTTGACCTCGATAACCCCCGGGTCGGGGGTGACATTGAGGACGCGCAGACGGGGGTCGCGCGGCGGCGTGTAGCCCTCGATGACGACCGGCGTGCCGCAGCTCCCGGCGCTGGCCTCGATGGCCTCCAGCAGATCGACGTACTCCTCGAGCCGCGACACGGGCGGCATGAAGACGTGGACGTGACCCTCGCGTGCTTCGACGCACAGCGCGGTCCTGACGACATCGCGGGGTGCTACGACCTGCGGCCCGGACTTCAGCGTCTTGCCGCGCCGGGTTGCGACCCCCGCCAGCTCGCCTCGCGGCGCGAACGGGTCCACCGGGTGATCGACGTCGAGCTCATCGGCGGGCACCTCGGGCAGCGATGCGAGCGGCAGCCGCAAACCCAGCGGGGAGTCGCCGGACAGCGCGTACAGTCGCCCGCGCCGCAACGGCCACGGACTGCTGTGCCATTCGACACCCCCTTCGGCGGGCTCTCCGGCGCGCAACGGCAACACATAGCCCGCAGGCCGGTCGAGGCCCTGCTGCAGCAGGCGCGCGAGCCGCGCGCGCTCGTCAGGCTGCGAGAGGTCGGCCCGCAACGGATCGAGGTTGTCCGGCAGCGCTGCCTCGACGCCCAGCAACGCCTGGACGTCCTCGTGCGCGGTGATGACAAAGGCCGGATCGAGGCCCAATTGTCCGGCGAGTGCCGCGGCAAAGCGGCGTGCATCGCCGATGTCCTGGTCACCGCCTGCGCGCGCATCGGCCAGGAGCGAATGATCGTTCCACAGTGCCTTGCCGTCGGTGCGCCAGTAGATGCCGAGCGCCCAACGCGGCAGCGGTTCCCCCGGGTACCACTTGCCCTGTCCCGTGTGCAGGAAGCCGTCGCTGGCGAAGCGCTCCGCCAGCCGGCGCCGCAGGACCTCCGCGAGTTCGCGCTTTTTGGGGGACAGCGCCGTGTAGTTCCATTCGGGGCCGTCCATGTCGTCGATCGAGACGAACGTCGGCTCGCCGCCTTGCGTCAGGCGCACATCGTGCGCCGCGAGATCCGCGTCGACGCGGTGGCCGAGCGCCCGGATCGCGGCCCACTGCGCTTCGGCGTACGGTTTGGTGACGCGCGGATCCTCGTGCACGCGCGTCACGCTCATCGCGACGTCGAACTCCACCTCGCAGGGGTCGGTGAAGCCGATCACCGGCGCCGCATTGCCGGGGTCCGCCGTGCAGGCGAGCGGCAAATGACCCTCGCCGGCCAGCAGTCCCGACGTCGGATCGAGACCGATCCAGCCTGCACCCGGCATGTAGACCTCCGCCCAGGCGTGCAGGTCGGTGAAATCGCGTTCGGTGCCAGAGGGTCCGTCGAGCGATTTCACGTCCGCGACCAGCTGTATCAGGTAACCCGAGGCAAAGCGGCTGGCAAGACCCAGGTGACGCATGATCTGCACCAGCAGCCACCCGGTATCGCGGCACGAGCCGCAGACCCGCTCGAGTGTCTGCTCCGGCGTCTGGACGCCGGGTTCCATGCGTACGAGGTATTTGATCTCCTGCTGCAACTGCTGGTTCAGGCGCACCAGCATGGTCACCGTGTTGTCGCCGGGACGGATCGTCTTCCGGAAATTCGCAATCCACGCCTCGAGTCGCGGTCCCAGCGGGGCGGTCTCGAGAAACGGAAGCAGTTCCTTCGCCAGGGCCGGCGCGTACTGGAACGGGTAGATCTCGGCGTAGGGCTCGACGAAGAAATCGAAGGGATTGATCACCGTCATGTCGGCCGTCAGGTCGACGACGATCTCCAGCCGCCGCGTCGCCTCCGGGAACACGACGCGGCCGACCCAGTTGCCGTACGGATCCTGTTGCCAGTTGAGGAAATGGTCAGCCGGCAGGACGTTGAGCGAGTAGCCCAGGACCGGCGTGCGGCAGTGCGGCGCCGGGCGCAGGCGGATCTCGTGCGGCGACACGTTGATCGACCGGTCGAACCGGTAGGTCGTGCGATGGTGCAGCGCGACGCGGATCGCCATCAGACGCCCGTCAGGTCCAGTCCGGATTGGGGATGCCCGCGAACACCCGGCGCAGACCCTCGCCCCACTGGTTGTGCACCATCAGGTAATAAGGGTCCGTTTCCTCGACGCTGCGCCGCATCCCGACGCGCAGCGCGTCGGTGTGGTAGATCAGAAAGTCGACGGGCAGCCCGACCGAGATGTTGGAACGCATCGTCGAGTCGAACGACACCATCGTGCACTTCGTGGCATCGATCAGCGACGTGCCGCGCTTGACCAGGCGGTCGATGATCGGCTTGCCGTACTTGGTCTCGCCGCTCTGGAAATAGCAGGTCTCCGCGGTCGCCTCGATGAAGTTCCCTTCGCTGTAGACGTTGAAGAGCCGCGGCGGCTCGCCGCGAATCTGTCCGCCCACCAGAAAATTGGCGGTGGAGTCGATGTTGTTCTGCATCAGGTACGGACCGTCGCGGGTCTTCACCTCGCGCAATGCGTCGCCGAGCAGGCGGGCGACGTCGAACATCGAGGTGGCGTTCCATAGGTTGAGCGCGTTGTCGCCCGCCCTGGCGTGCTGCTCGAGCGTGTTGATCGCATTTTGCGTGATGGAGAGGTTGCCCGACGACAGCAGGACGATCACCCGATCGCCATCGCGGACAAAGCTCTTCATCTTGCAAAAGCGCGACACCTGGTCGACGCCCGCGTTGGTACGGGAATCGGACGCGAAAATCATTCCCGCGTCGAGCGACATCGCTACACAATAGGTCATGGTCCTGCGCCGGAAAAATTCTGGATTCTAACCCGCCACCCGGTCAATAGGACGGCACCAGGAAATGCCGGCTGATTTCGTCGCCCAGCACCGAGATGCGCGCCAGGAAATCGATCAGATACTCGTGCAGACCGAAGCGGATGATGTCGTCGGTCTTGCCGAAGTGAAGCTTGGCGTGCAGCTCGCCGGACGAGCGCTCGATCTCCCGGCTCGACGCGTCGCCGATCCGCTCCAGCGTCTCGTGGATGAAATTCATGCACGAGTGCAGCGAGCGCGGCATGTCCTCGCGCAGGATCAGCAGTTCCGCGACCCGCCGCGGCGTGATCACGTCGCTGTAGATCTTGCGATAGGACTCGAAACCGGACACCGACCGCAGCAGCGCCCCCCACTGGTAGTAATCGACCGCGCCGCCGACGTCCGCGGCGCTCGCCAGCAGCGTGTGGTACTTGACGTCGAGGATGCGCGCGGTATTGTCGGCGCGCTCGAGATGAGTGCCCAGGCGGATGAAATGGTACGCCTCGTCGCGCAGCATGGTTCCGAAGGTCACGCCGCGAAAGAGGTGCGAGCGCATCTTTACCCATTCGAGGAACTCGGACACGCCATCGGCATCCAGCCGCGCGTAGTCGACCTGGCGCATCTCGAGCCACGCCGAATTCAGGTCCTCGTACATTTCGGAGGTGATCGCGCCCCGCACGGAGCGCGCGGACTCCCTGGCGGCGCGCAGGCAGCAGTAGATCGACGACGGGTTTTCGGCATCGAGGATCATGAACTGCAGCACGTTGGGGGCCGACAGCTCGCGGAAGCGCTCGTAATACGTGGTGGCAAGGCCCGACGTCACCAGCGGTACCGCCCAGGGCTCGGCCCAGGCCAGACCCGGTTCCACGGCTTCGTACGGCAGCAACGACATCTTGTGCGTGACGTCGAGCATCCGCGCGACGTTCTCGGCGCGCTCGATGTGGCGCGCCATCCAGAACAATTCGTTGGCGGTACGGCAAAGCATCTCGACCCCCTATCCCGCCAGCACCCAGGTGTCCTTGGTGCCGCCGCCCTGCGACGAATTGACGACCAGCGAGCCCTCGCGCAACGCCACGCGTGTGAGTCCCCCGGGGACGAGATTCACGTCCTTCCCCGACAGCACGTAAGGGCGCAGGTCGATGTGCCGGGGCGCCAGGCCCGATTCGACGAACGTCGGACAGGTGGACAGCGCGAGCGTCGGTTGCGCGATGTACTGGCCGGGATTGGCAAGGATGCGAGCGCGGAAGGTCTCGCGCTCGGCGGCGGTGCTGGCCGGACCGATCAGCATCCCGTAGCCGCCGGCGCCGTGCGTTTCCTTGACCACCAGTTCGGCCAGATGGTCGAGCACGTAGGCACGATCGTCGGGGCGATAGCACAGCCACGTGGGGACATTGTTCAACACCGGCTCTTCCGAAAGGTAGAAACGGATCATGTCGCCGACGTAGGGATAGATCGACTTGTCGTCGGCGACCCCCGTCCCGATCGCATTGGCGAGGGTGACCCGCCCGGCGCGGTAGGCGGCGAAGAGCCCCGGCACGCCGATCATCGTATCCGTCCGAAACGCCCGTGGATCCAGGAAATCATCGTCCACGCGCCGGTAGAGCACGTGCACGCGCCTGGGGCCGCGCGTGGTGCGCATGTAAACGGTCTCGTTCTGGACGAAGAGATCCTGCCCCTCGACCAGTTCGACGCCCATCTGCTGCGCGAGGAATGCGTGCTCGTAGTACGCGGAGTTGTAGGCTCCCGGGGTCAGCACGGCCACCGTCGGCATCTCCTCGCCGGCGGGTGCAACCGTGCGCAGGTTCTCGAGCAGCAGATCCGGGTAGTGCTGGACCGGGCGTATCGATTGCGTGGCGAAGAGTTCCGGGAACAACCGCATCATCATCTTGCGGTTCTCGAGCATGTACGACACGCCGGAGGGAACCCGCAGGTTGTCCTCGAGCACGTAATATTCTCCGGCACCCGCCCGCACGACATCGACGCCGGCAATGTGGGCGTAGATGCCCCCCGGCACGTTCATGCCGCGCATTTCGGGACGGAACTGCGCGTTGCCGTGCACGCGCTCGGCCGGGATCAGTCCGGCCGCAAGGATCGCCTGATCGTGATAGATGTCGTGCAGGAAGAGGTTCAGCGCCTGCACGCGTTGGCGCAACCCGCGATCGAGCAGCTTCCACTCGTCCGCAGGAATGATCCGCGGGACGATGTCGAAGGGGATCAGGCGCTCGTTGCCGGAGTCCTCGCCGTAGACCGCAAACGTGATGCCGACGCGGTGAAAGGCGCGCTCTGCTTCATCGCGTTTCTGGGCGATGCGCACCGGCGGGGTCCGCTCCAGCCAGTCGGCGAAGGCGCGATAATGGGCTCTGCAAGCGCCGTCGGGCGTATGCATCTCGTTGTGGGCGGGGCCGGACACGGGAAATTTCAGAGGGCGGTTAGGATTTCCAATTGCCTATCAAGCAATAGTCAGGCCAGCGGCAAAACACCTGCCGCAGTCGCAGCTTAGCGTTCGCGGACCGGCGCGAACGGGCGATCTGCCCCTTTTTGAGTCTCGTAGCGCACTGTTATGAAGCATATTTGTCCAGGACGTCGTTAAACAATCACAGACAGGCGGTTTGACCCTGATCTCGCCGCTATGGTTAAATCGCCGCTCCTGTCTGGGTTCGCGGGGCGGTTAGCTCAGCGGTAGAGCACTGCCTTCACACGGCAGGGGTCGCTGGTTCGAAACCAGTATCGCCCACCACATGGACCACGGGCTGCGCGCAAGCGTAGCCCTTTTTTTTGGTTCTGCGCCGGCGAACCCGCGCCTGCACTCGCGTTCGCCAGTGCAACCGGTGTCGCGCGGATGATCGGCGCAGCACCGCAACATCCCGCTCGTCACGGCGGTCGGGGCCGCTGCGGACGGCACCCCGCCACCGCGCCGCGAATCGCCGCGATCGCTTCCGGACGCGGAAAGCTTTTCCGGAACGCGATCGCAACGCGTCGGGCGGGCATGGGCCGCGTGAACGGAATCGGCACCACCAGGCTGCTGTGGTATTTGGGCGTGAGCGCGTCGCGCGGCAACACCGACACGCCAAGTCCGGACGCCACCATGTTGCGCACGGTCTCGAGCGAACTCGTTCGCGCAATGTGCGAGTCGGCACGATTGAGCTCAGGGCAGGCATCGAGCACCTGGTCGCGGAAACAGTTGCCGACGGAAAGCAGGATCGTGTGTTCAGCCGCAAGCTCATCCGGGCGAATGGACTTGCGCTTCGTCCATTTGTGCCCCCGCGGCACGACGACCTGGAACGGTTCTTCGTACAGGAACTCGGTGGTCACGCCCGCCGGCGCGAACGGAAGCGCGATGATCGCTGCGTCGATGCGTCCGCTCTTGAGCGCCGTTTCGAGGTTCTCGGTCAGGTTTTCCTCGATATCGAGCGGCATCTGCGGCGCGAGAACGTGCAGCCGGGGTATGAGGTCGGGCAACAGATACGGCGCGACCGTATAGATGACGCCCAGCTTCAACGGCCCCGCCAACGGATTGCGCCCCGCCTGCGCGATCTCCTTGATGCGGGCCGATTCCTCCAGCACCCTTTGCGCCTGCTCGACTATCCGCCCGCCGACCAGGGTGATGCCGATCTTGCTCTTGCCACGTTCGAACAGCCGGGTCCCGAGTTCGTCCTCCAGCTTGGCGATCGCCACGGAAAGCGCCGGCTGCGAGACGAAGCAGCGCCGTGCCGCACGGCCGAAGTTGCGCTCCTGCGCCAAGGCGACGATGTACCGGAGTTCGTTCAGCGTCATTGGGCACGGCGGCGAAGGAACGCGGAAAATCCGTCAGCCAGCTCCGGATGCTTGAGGCCGAAATCGACGGTGGCCTCGAGATAACCGAGCTTGTCGCCGCAATCGTACCGACGCCCCTCGAACGCATAGGCGAGCACCTGCTCCTCGGCCAGCAGCAGCGATATGCCGTCGGTGAGCTGGATCTCGCCGCCGGCTCCCGCGGGCATCGACCGCAGATGATGGAACAACCGCGGGGTGAGGACATACCGACCGACGACCGCCAATGTCGACGCGGTCGTGCCCGGTCTTGGCTTCTCGACCATGCGCGTGATCGGCGCGGCGCGCCCATCGGCTGCGCCCGTTTCGACAATGCCGTAGTTACCGGTCTCGGACGCGGCGACGTTCATCACGCCGATCACCGCACAATCCTCGCGTGCCGCAAGCTCGGTCATCTGTCGCATCACCGGAACCTCGGCGTCGATCAGGTCGTCCGCAAGGAGCACGGCGAAGGGTTCGTCGCCGACCACCGGTGCCGCACACAGCACGGCATGGCCCAGCCCCAGGGCCTCGGTTTGCCGGATGTAGATGCAGTTGATGCCCGGCGGTGTTGCCGCCTGCAGAGTCGCGAGCAGTTCGGTCTTGTTGCGCATCTCGAGTTCGGTCTCGAGTTCGTAGGCCTTGTCGAAGTGATCCTCGATCGCCCGCTTGTTGCGGCCGGTGATGAAGATCATGTCGGTGATGCCTGCCGCCGCCGCCTCTTCCACCGCATACTGGATCAGCGGCTTGTCGACGACCGGCAGCATTTCCTTCGGGCTCGCCTTGGTGGCCGGCAGAAAGCGGGTGCCCAGACCCGCCACCGGGAATACCGCTTTGGTGATCTTGCGCATTTCGACGCTCTCTTCCCCGTTGATGTCATGCCCCGGATCAGCGCGCCCCGGACTCGATGCGGCGTCGCAGGCCCTCTTCATCCAGTACGCTGATGCCAAGCTCGATCGCCCGCGCGAGCTTGCTGCCTGCGTCCGCACCGGCGACGACGAGATCCGTCCGCGCCGAAACGCTGCCCGCGACCTTGCCGCCAGCGTGCTCGATCATTGCCTTGGCCGCGTCGCGCGAAAGCGTGGGCAGCGATCCCGTCAGCACCAGCGTCAGGCCCGCAAGCGCCCCTCCATCCGCGCTGCGGGGGGGCCTTCCTCCCACCTAAGTCCTGCGGTTCGGAGCTTGTCGATCACCTCGCGGTTGTGCGGCTCGGCGAAAAACCGGGCGATGCTCTGTGCCACTACCGGCCCGACATCGCGCACCTGCAGCAACCGATCCTCGTCGGCGGCGATCAGGGCGTCGAGACTCCCGAAGTGCGCCGCGTGAGATCGCGTTCGGCGTCGCCGTCGCCTCACCTACCTGTATGCCGAGCCCGAAGATGAACCGGGCCAGCGTGGTGACGACTCGCTGGCGATGGCGTGCGACGACGTTGGCCGCCGATTTGTCGGCCATCCGTTCCAGCGCGCTGAGTGCGAGCGCCTCGAGCCGATAGAGGTCGGCCGGCGTCTGCACCAGCCCGGCATCCACCAGTTGATCGACCAGCCGGTCACCGAGGCCTTCGATATCCAGCGCCCGGCGGCTGGCGAAATGCAGCAATCGCCTGCTTGCGCTGCGCGGGGCAGACGAGCCGCCGGTGCAGCGGACGGCCCCTCTTCACCGCTTCGTCCGCTTCAGGCGCAGGATGGCCGAATCCGCATCTCGGGGCACGCCGCACTGGGCATCACGAACTCGCGCGCGTCGGCGGGTCGCCGTTCGACGATCACGCGCACCACCTCGGGAATCACGTCCCCCGCCCGCCGCACGATGACGGTGTCGCCGATCGCGGACATCCTTGCGCCGGACCTCGTCCTCGTTGTGCAGCGTCGCATTGGTCACGGTGACGCCGCCCACGAACACCGGCGCAAGCCGGGCCACGGGGTGATGGCGCCGGTTCGGCCGACCTGCACCTCGATGGCGACCACCTCGGTCGGCATTTCTTCGGCGGCGTACTTGTGGGCGACGGCCCAGCGCGGCTCGCGCGTCACGAAACCCATCTGCCGCTGGCGTTCGAGGCTGTTGACCTTGTAAACAACACCGTCGATATCGAACGGCAAGGCGCGCCCGCTCGGCCTCGGTCTCCTCGTAGAACGCGATGAGCTCGTCGGCGCCCTGCAGCGACACGGCCGTCGCGGTTCGACCGGAAATCCCAACGCGGAGAGCGCCTGCAGCAGCGCCGACTGCGTCGGGGGCAATGCCCAGCCCCGCACCTCGCCCAACCCGTAGGCGAAGAAGTACAGACGCCGCTGCGCCGTGACCGCCGGATCGAGCTGCCGCACCGCACCTGCGGCCGTATTGCGTGGGTTCACGTAGGCGCGCAGACCCGGCCGCCGCGTTGCCGCTCGTTCAGTTCATCGAAATCGCTTCGGGTCATGTACACCTCGCCGCGCACCTCCAGCACCGGCGGCGGCGACGCGGTGCGCAGCCGGCGCGGAATCGAATGGATGGTCAGGATATTCTGCGTGACATCCTCGCCCACCTCGCCGTCGCCGCGCGTTCCCGCCAGCGCGAGCTCGCCATCCTCGTAGCGCAGACTGATCGCGAGACCGTCGAACTTGAGCTCCGCCATGTACTCGACGGGCGGATCGGACGCTGCAAGGCCCAGATCGCGGCGAATCCGGGCATCGAATTGCCTGGCGCCTGCAGCGCCGATGACCGTCTCGGTCCGAATCGACAGCATCGGCACCGCGTGCCGCACCGGCGCAAACTCCGAGCGCGCCTTCCCACCCACCCGCTGCGTGGGGGACGCGCGCGTCAGCAGCCCCGGGTACTGTGCCTCCAGCGCCTGCAGTTCGCGGAACAGCGCATCGTATTCGGCGTCGCTGACCAGCGGTGCGTCGAGCACGTAATAGCGATGGTCGTGGGCATCGATCTCGGTGCGCAGCGCGGCGGCACGGGCGAGGACGTCGGCGGGGATCGTCACGACCGGCACCATTGTGGCAGCGGGCTCCGGCGATGACGGGCGCGCAACGATCAGCCGCCGAACAGCGCCAATGCACGCGGGCTGCCCGATTCGATCCGGACCTCGCGCATCGCGGTGGCCGTCGCCTGCACCTGCTGGCGAATGGCGGCGAGTGCGGCGTCATCGAGCGGGCGTCGATTGTCGTCGACGAGGGTCGCATCGAGTGTCTGGGCCATCCGCTTTGCGGCCAGTTTCATCTGATCGAACACGCGCGCGGGGTCGGCGATGCGCGGCACGTCGAGCAGGAGCACCGCTCCGGGCGTCGACATCATGCGCAGCGTATCGGCGGTGAACGGTTCGGACCGGTAATTCTGCAGCACGTACAGCACGGCCCCGGTATCCTCCTGCACCCATTCGAAACGCCCGCCGGCCGCGAGCCGGAAACCCGACGCCTCGGCTACTCCGCGCAAGCGCGTGCCGGACATCGTCGCCGGGCTGGTCTTGATCAGCGTGAGTCCTATCTGGACATCGAGATCGGCGCAGATGCGGTCCAGTGCCTCGGCGCGGCTCGCCTCGGAGGCCGGCGAGGGCGCGACGAAAGCGGCCGGAATCGATGCTGCGACTTCGCCTGCAAGACGGACAAAGGCATCGAGCAGCGGGGCGCTTGCGGCCCCGGTCCGATCGGCGAGCAGCAGGCAAGCCGCGACCTCCGCAAACTCGCCACGCGAGTCGGAGCCAAGCAGTTGCCAGGGCTGCCCCTCGCCGCGACGCCCGAACCAGCGCAGCGGCTTGCCCAGACGCGCATGCAGCCCGGCGGCCAACGCCCCGGCCCCGATCGGCCGCACCGGCTGAATGCGTGACGATGCTCTCGATTTCCGGGTCGGGAACGGGACCGGCGAATGCCGGCGCCAGGACGTCGGCCCGCGCGATGGACGGCGGTGGCGCTTCGACTGCCGTTGCCCGCGGCGCGGGCACGGCTTCGCCACGGATGACGTCGACCGGCGGCTCGAAGCCCTGCGCTTCGGCGATCAGCGCCGCAGCGGAAGGTGACGGCGCCGGTTGCTCGAGTTCGGTCCCGCCGTCCCGCGGCGGTGCGGCGGCGCTACCCAGCGAGGGCTCGACACGATCGCCGGCGGGCGCGGGCGTCGCGCGCGTTCGACCGAGCAGGACGTCATCCCCGGGCGCCCGCGCCTTGAACGCTGCGTCGATGCGCCGGCGAACGCGCCGCTCCTGCCACCAGTTGTAGGCCAGGACACCGGCGACGAGGAGGACGCCGGCGGCGATGAGGCCGATTTGCAGCGAGGTCATGCGCGCTTGTTGGCAGGACGCGGTAGGGATCAGGCGACGGCTGGAATCGCGATGCTGGCGATTATAGCGTGGCAGCGCGCAACGATTGCGCGCCGCGCGCGATCAACCGGCAACCGCCAGCTCGAGCGCATCGGCGATGTCGACGGTCACCACGCGCGAGATTCCGGCTTCGGGCATCGTGATGCCGATCAGCTGGCTCGCCATCTCCATCGTGATCTTGTTGTGCGAAATGAACAGGAACTGCGTCTGGGCGGACATCTCGCGCACCAGCTTGCAGAATCGGTCGGTATTCGGATCGTCGAGCGGCGCATCGACCTCGTCGAGCAGGCAGAAGGGCGCCGGGTTCAACTGGAACAGCGCGAACACCAACGATGTCGCCGTCAACGCCTTCTCGCCTCCGGACAGAAGATGAATCGAGCTGTTGCGCTTTCCCGGCGGCTGCGCAATCACCTGCACGCCCGAGTCGAGGATTTCTTCGCCGGTGAGGACCAGACGGGCCTGCCCGCCGCCGAACAAGGCCGGGAACAGCTTCGCAAAGTTCTCGTTGACGGCGTCGAAGGTCTGTTGCAGCAGCTGCCGCGACTCCTTGTCGATCTGCCGTATGGCGTTCTCCAGCGTCGTCAGCGCCTCGGTGAGGTCCGCCGCCTGCGCATCGAGATAGGTCTTGCGCTCCTGCGCGATGCCGACTTCGTCGAGCGCAGCGAGGTTGACGGCCCCCAAGCCCGACGATCGCGGCCTGCAGCCGTTCGATCTCGCCGGGCAGTTGCGACTTGCTGCCGAACGCCTTCAGCTGCTCGGGCAATCCGGGAAGATCCGCGTGCGCTTCGGCGAGCTGATCGGAGAACTGCTGTTCCTGCAACGCCGAGGCCTGCTCCTTCAGCCGCATGTCCTCGATCCTGCTGCGCGCGGGGTCGAGCTTCTGTTCCGCCACCAGGCGGGATTCGTCGGCGGACCGCAATTCGGCGCCAAGCCCTTCGAGGCGGTCCCGCGCTGCCGACAACGCGGCTTCGGATTCGCCGCGCGTCGCCAGTTCGCGTTGCAGCGCTTCCTCGACCGGCGTCCAGTCGATCGCCTCCCGCTCGGTGGACAACTGCGCCAACAGGCCCTGCTGTTGCGCGGCCTGGGCAGACAACCCCTCGTGGCGCCGTTCGAGCTCAGCGCGCCGGTCGCGGCAACTGCGTTCGGCGTACGTCGCTTCCTGCGCCCCCCTCTCCGCCACGCGCAATCGCTCGCGACTCTTCGCCAGCGCGACATCGGCCTCGTTGCGCGCGTGGCGCGACGCATCGCGCCGGGCGAATTGATCGTGCAGGCGCGACTGCGAATCCGCGAGTTCAGCGGCGAGGTCGGTCAGCGCCCCCTGCTCGGCTGCTTCCAGCACCAGCAGCTCCGAGATTTCCTGTGCGACCTGCGCGCGCCGCTTCGCCGCCGCTTCGGCGGCCTGGCGCAACTGGAGCAGTTCGAGCTCGAGATCATGGCAACGGCGCTGCTGCGAAGAGAACGCCATGTTTTCGCGAGTGCCAGGACTTCTGCGCGGCGTCGAGTTCGGCTTCCAGCGCCGCCAGCGCCGAACGCGCCTGCGCCGCCTGCGCGCCCGCTACGCCGATCAAGGCTGCCAGTTCCTCGATCTCCCGCTGGCGGGCAATCACGCCATGCAGTTCGCTGTCGGGGGCGAAAAATGAAATACCCTGAGCGGTGACCAGATGCCCGGCTGGCGTGACGAACATTTCGCCCAAGGCCAGCGCCTGCCGCTCCGCCAACGCAGCCCGCGAGGTCGCCGCGGCAACGAATCCCGTGCAGGTGATCGGCGAGCAGGCGGCCCACTTCCGGCCGTTTCATCCGTACCTTGGCCAACAGCGCGTCGCCGATGCCGCATCCGGCCCGTGGCGCGCCGCCGAACCGACATAGGCCGCAATGCGCCCGGGCGGGCCGTTGCGCTCGCCGTGACGCTCGGCGGCCCAGTCAATGACCGACATCGAGTTGGTCGAGTTCGATGGCGTTGAGCCGCTCGCGCATCACCGCTTCGAGCGCGTCGTCCCAGCCGGGCTCGATGTCGAGCGACTGCCATAACCGGTGCGCGCTTTGCGAGCCCCTTCTGCTGCAGCCATGCGCCCGTATCCTCGCTCTGGCCGATCTTCGCCTGCAGGGCCGCCAACGCCGCGCTGCGCGCCTCGAGATCGGCAAGGCGGCGCCCCGCCACCTGCTGCGCGCGCTCGCCGGCCTCCCGCTGCCGCTCCTGCAGCTGCTGCACCGTGGCCCGCAGCGCGTCCAGCGCCTGTTGCTTGGATTCGAGGTCCGCGGTCTCCTGCGCAAGCTGTTCCTCGACCTCCTGCACCGGATCGGTGACCGGAACCGCAATGCCGGCCATCTCGGCGTCGAGTCGCTCGCGGCGCTGCGCCAACTGGCGCAGCAGGCGATTCGCGTTCTCGCGTTTGGTCTCGATGACGCGGATGGCCTGCTCGGCGAGCGCGATCTCCCGTTGCAGCGCCGCGCCGGCGGCGGCGGACTCGCGCACCGCTTCCTCGTATGCAGGCAACGCGTCTGCGGCAGCGCGCTCTTCCGCCTGCGCCGCCTCCTTGGCCGTCACCGCCGCCTCGATCGAGGCGTCCACGTCCGCACGCTCGTCGGCGAGCGAGGTGACCTGCACCGGCGATGGCCCCGAGCTGCGCGGTCAGCTGCGCAACCTGCGCCGACATCCGGCTTTGGTTCTCGCGCGCGAACGCGAGCTGTTGCTCGAGTCGCGTCACTTCGGCGTTCGTCTCGTAGAAGCGGCCCTGCTTCTCGTGCAACGCATCGCCCGCGGCGTAGTGATCGGCGCGCAACGCCTCCTGCCTGGCCTCGACGGCGCGCACCTCCGCCTGCAGCGCCTCCAGCGCGACGGTGAGCGCGGCCACCGAGGCGGCGTGCCGCTCGCGCGCATTGGACGCGTCCTGCTGGCGCGAGAACCAGAGCATCTGCTGCGCCTGCTTCAAGCCCTCTTCGAGCGCGCGGTATTCGGTTGCGACCCTGGCCTGCGCTTCGAGTTTTTCCAGCTGGTTGGCGAGCTCGATCCGGATGTCCTCGACCCGCGAGAGGTTCTCGCGGGTATCGGCGATGCGCCCCTCGGTTTCCTTGCGCCGCTCCTTGTACTTGGAGACGCCCGCCGCCTCCTCGAGGAAGACACGCAATTCCTCGGGCTTGGCCTCGATGACGCGGGAGATCATTCCCTGCTCGATGATGGCGTAGGCCCGGGGACCGAGCCCGGTCCCCAGGAACAGATCGTGGATGTCGCGCCGTCGTACCGGAATGTTGTTGATGTAGTAGGACGAGTCGCCGTCGCGCGTGAGGACGCGCTTGATCGAGATCTCGACGTACTGACCCCATTGACCGCCGATGCGGCCGGCACTGTTGTCGAAGTTCAACTCGACCGACGCGCGACCCACGGGCTTGCGCTCGCCCGCACCGTTGAAAATGACGTCCTGCATCGACTCGCCGCGCAGCGCCGAGGCTTTCGACTCGCCAAGGACCCAACGCACGGCGTCGATGACGTTGGACTTGCCGCAACCGTTCGGGTCCGACGATTCCGACCAATTGGCCGGGAGTGCCGATGGTGGTGGGATCGACAAACGACTTGAACCCCGCAAGTTTTATCTGGGTAAGGCGCACAGGCGTTCGAAACGATGGGTTGCAGGAGGATCGGCGGCCGGGGGCCGGGTTCTGCCCGGCGGCGAGCGCCAGCGACGAACGCGCGATTATAGCCGATCCGCGATGCGCAGACTCTCGAACTCAGGCGGCGGTCAGGTCCGCTTGCGCACGCGTCACCGCGCTGCTGCCGATCACTTCGCCGGGGCGGGAACGAGACACCCCGCGATGGGCTCGACATGATCGATGACCGGCTTCCAGGACGGTTCGATCGGATTGTCGAACTGGGCGTTGATGAAGTAGCGCTTGCACGGCTCGACCGCGAGATCGAACTCCTGCAATGTGCCGCCGCCGGGTCGCCTGAAGTCGGGACCCTGCACGACGATGCGCCGCTTGCCGGGCTCGACGCGAATCGGATGGCCCGCAAAAGCGCCCTGATCGTCGATGCGCTCGATGATGGCTGGGCGGCGATTGGCCGTGGCATGGGAAACGCGCTCGCCGGAGATCTCGCTCCAGGTCGGCCCCCAGGTCTGGCAGGCAGTGAGCAAGAGCGAAACGGAAAACGCGAAGGAGAGTCGACTGCGCATGTTGCGACGCCTATTCATCATCGGGCTCCTTTGTCTCGTCAGGGGTCAGCGGCATCGCGCGTTCGGCCAGCGCGGCGAGATAGCCCGCACCCAGGGGAATCACGGCGTCGTTGAAATCGTAGTGGCTGTTGTGCAGGAAACAGCCCGTGTCAGACCCGCCCTGCCCCAGGCGCGCGAACGCGCCGGGCTTCGCCTGCAGCATGAACGAGAAGTCCTCGGACCCCATCGAAGGCTCGAGATTGCGAACGACATTGTCCTCCCCGACGAGGCGCCTCGGCGACGGTGGTGGCGAAACGCGTTTGCGCCTCGTGATTGATCGTCGCCGGATAGACGCGCTCGTACTTGAGCGTCGCCCTCGCCCCGAAAGCGGTCGCGATCGACGCCACCAGCTCGTTCAGTCGCCGCTCGATCAAATCCTGCGTGGACGCGCGGAACGTGCGTACGGTGCCGACGAGTTTTGCGTGCGAGGGGATTACGCTCATCGCGCCGGGGTTGCCGGCCTGCATGGCGCAGATGCTGATGACCGCGGTGTCGATGGGACTCACGTTGCGGCTCACGATCGACTGGGCCGCCGTGATCAGGTGCCCTGCGACCAGCACCGGATCGATTGCCGCATGCGGATGCGCGCCGTGTCCGCCCCGGCCATCGATCGTGATCTCGATCCGGTCGGCAGCCGCCATCGCGGGGCCGGGCGTGATCCCGATCTGCCCCGGCGCCAATGCCGGCCAGTTGTGCAGCGCGTAGACCGCATCCGCGGGAAAGCGCTCGAACAGACCGTCGTCGATCATCGCCTTGGCGCCGGCGTGGCCTTCCTCGCCAGGCTGGAAGATGAGGTACGCGGTGCCGTCGAACTTACGGGTCTCGTGCAGGTACCGGGCGGCGGCGAGCAGCATCGTCGTATGCCCGTCGTGCCCGCAGCCGTGCATGCGACCGTCGTAGCGGGACCGGTGCGCGATCTCGTTTTCCTCCTGCATCGGCAGCGCGTCCATGTCGGCGCGCAGCCCGACCGTGCGGCCGCTTCCGGTTTCGCGGCCTTGCACGACCGCGACGACCCCGGTGCGGCCGATCCCCGGGTGGTGCTCGATGCCGAGCGCGTCGAGGCGTTCGCAGACGACCTTCGCCGTGCGGTGCTCCTCGAAGCCGAGTTCCGGGTGGCGATGCAGATCGCGGCGCAGCGCCGTATATTCGTCCAGCCAGCGGCTGATATGGGCAACGGGAGTCATGAAATGTGGCATGGGAAGGGAAAGCCCTGAGGGGTCCGCGACGCGCCGGCGGGAAGCGACAACAGAACACGGGCCGGCATCGGGACGCGCTTCAGCTTCGATGGAGACGCGCGGCGCGCGTCGCGTACAGGCAGACGCCACTCGCGACCGCCACGTTGAGACTTTCGACGGATCCCGACAGCGGAATGCCCACGATGCGGTCGCAACGCTCGCGCGTCAGCCGCCGCAGACCGGCCCCTTCAGCGCCCAGCACCCAGGCTACCGGTCCGGTCACATCGGCCTCGTACAGGCTCTCGCCTCCCGTGTCGGCGCCCAGCACCCAGATGCCGCGATCCTTGATGTCGCCCAGTGCACGCGCAAGGTTGGTCACCGTGACCACCGGCACCGTGTCGGCAGCGCCGCTCGCCGCCTTGGCCGCCGTCGCATTGACACCGACAGCGCGATCCTTGGGCACGATCACCGCGCGGGCGCCGAAGGCATCCGCATTGCGCAGGCAGGCGCCCAGGTTGTGCGGATCGGTCACGCCGTCGAGGACAAGCAACAGCGCGGGCTCGGTCAGGCCATCGAGCACATCGTCGAGCGTGACGTGCGGCAGCGCCGTGTCCACAATCGCGACCACGCCCTGATGGCGGGGCGTGCCGGCAAGCTGTGTCAACCGCGCGTCATCGGCGGCATGGATGGGCACCCGCGCCGCCTCGACGCGCGCCAGGAGATCGCGCGCGCGCCCATCGTCGCGCGAGGCGGCAAAGTACACATCCCGGACGGACTCGGGATGGTGGCGCAGTCGCGCGGTGACCGCGTGAAAGCCATGCAGGGAACGGGTCGAGGACAAGGCAGGCAGGACTCGTGACGGATGCGCGGGATGCGACGCCCAGTTTAACCCACCCGCCCGGCGGGTCCTCGCTGACCGCTTGCACAATCCTGTCGCTGCGGCCGCCGTGGCAGCCGCCTACCCGGAGGGCAGCGATGAATCGCCCGGCGACACGGCGCACACGTGCTCGAACACCGCCGCCGCACCGGCACAGCGTGTCACTTTCACGCAACGCCGCGCGAGCAAGGCCCCGTTCCACACCACCCCGGCAAGACACGCTGCGAGCAGGACCTAGTCGAACGCTACTTTGGCGGCCTTCAAGACGGCCGCGACAAGGACCCCTTCGACTTCCACTTCCTTGCCGTTGCGCAAGTCAGCCGCCGTCCCGCCTTCGAACCTGGCAGCGGAGGCATCGATGCTGCGGCCTGCGACCTTGAATTTCGCGATCGAGACGAAATCGGTGACCTTGCCTTTGGCGCTGGCCCCTTCCAGCGTGGTCGCGTCCTCGAACTCGACCGTCGTGGCCTTCAGCACCGCGCCTGCCAGCGCGCCCTTGACGTGAACCTTGCGCCCGTTGGCAAGGTCGGAAATGCTGCCGTTCTTGAACTGCGCTCGCGACGCATCGACGGACTGACCACCCACCCTGAAACTGGCGTTGCTCACGTAGTCGGTGATCCTGCCCTCGATTTCCAGAGTCGCCTCGGCAGGCGCGGCCCTGAAGCTCACCTTGCTCGCAACGACCGTTGCCCCGCTGGCGAGGCCTTTGACCTCGACCACACGGCCGTTGGCAAGATCGGCCGGACTGCCATTTTCAAAGCTCGCCCCCGACGCGTCGACTCGCTGCCCCGCGACGCTGAAGCTCGCGCGCGACACGAAGTCGGCGATCGTGCCCTCGACCGAAACCGTGGCCGGCGGCAGCACGGTTTCAATCGCGAAGCTAACGCGACTTGCCAGCAGCGTGTTGCCCGACAGCACGCCCTCCACCTCGACGCGGCGGCCATTGGCGAGATCTGCCGCGTTGCCGTTGACGATGCGCGCCGAACTTGCATTCACGCGCCGCGCGCCCACGTCGAAACTGGCGATCGACACAAAATTGGCGATCGTACCCTCGGTCCTTGCGGTGGGCGCCGCTTCGGGCGGCGCGGCAAGATCCAGGCGCTCGATGCGCAAGGCCAGGTACGACGACGCGGTCCTGGCCGCCTTGACGTTGACGCGATCGCCGACATGCAAGGACGCCAGTGCGAACGAGCTCAGCGCAGCCGCGCTCTTGTCCTCGAACTGGGTGGTCGCGTTCACGACAAATGTCTGTCCCGCGACGGCCAACGTCCCCGCGACGGCATCGATCATCTGCACCGTACCGTCGAAGGTCGCGGTGACGCCGGCCTCGAACTCGATCCTGGTCGCGACGACGACGCCGCCGACGATGCGCCCCCCCACTCCGACCTTGGCGCCGTTGACGAGATCCGCTGCCGTTCCTCCGGAGAACACCGCGTTCCGTGCATCGATGGCCTGGCCGTTGACGGTGAAGCTCGCCAGCCCCGCATGGTTGGCGACGAGCCCTTCCAGTTCGACCTTGGTCGATTCGGCAGCAGGGAGCGTAACGACGACCACGGCGACGTCGGTCGCCACCAATCGCCCTTCGGAATTCGTGACCGCACCGATCGCGCGCATTGTGACGCCGTTGGCCAGGCCGGAAGGCAGGAAGGCGGAAGCCACCTGCGAGTAGTCGACGATTTGCATGCCAATGGCGAAGGTCCGCGCCGCGGGATCGAGCGCGGCAATGACGCCGGTCACCTCCAGGGGCGCACCGCTCGCCACCTGCGCACGCACCTCGACCCGTGCGGCCAGTAGCTCCCCGGGCGTCGAACGGAACCCGCTGACCTCGACGTATTGATTGACGAGCGTCGCGAAACTGCCACCGTCAAACACGGTGAGCGAGTTGGTCCGCACGTTCTGCCCGAGGACCACAAAACTGCGCGCCACGTTGTCGACGCCGCTGACCACGCCCTGCACATCGGCCTGGTAGCTGATTCGCGCCGCCGTCGCCGTTCCGTCGGCGTTGGCGAGCCCCTGCACGGTCACCACCATGCCGAGCTTGAGTGCGCCGGCGGTGTCGGGGTGCCCATTCAGCGTCACAACTGCGTTGGCGGTCGCGAACTGAATGGCGTTGACGGTGATCCGTGATGCCCCCACGGCGGTGATGGCACCCGAAGACACGAGGGCGGAGTCGCCGGTTCCGACAATGCCGCCACTCACCAGCTGCGTCCCGCCTCCACCGCCGCAGGCGGCCAGCACCAGCGCGACGAGACAAAGCAGAAACGAATTCATCGCGCTGCGTACGCAGCCCGCCAGAGGTTGGGATTTCATGTTGGCGCTCCTCGCTTGACCGCATCGGGCGGGGCGTGCGTACCGGGCTCCTCGGGAACCGGCTCCGCGTAGAAAAAGACGCCGAGACGCATGCGCGTGCGCTCACCCGGGGCGGGCGGATCCTCTGCTTCGGCGGCCATGCCGTCGCGGTTGACTTCCTGCAGCATCTGCATCGACAGTTGTTCGGCGCGCGCGGCGAGCCGCGCCACCGACGCCGGCGACAACTCGTCGTAATAGACGCTGCGCTCCAGCCATGGCGGCTGCCCACCGGTGAGGTTGTGGACGCCCGCCGCCAGGTGGTCGTAGAGCGCTTCGCCGAAATACTGTGCCTTGGCATCGATCTCCTTGCCGGGCACGAAGCCGCGGGTCACCAGGTGGACCCGGTCGTCGGCATCGACCTCGACCACACCCAGGCGCCGGAGCTCGTCGAGCACCGACCGTGGCCGAACGTTCTTGCTCACCGATTCGACCAGCGCAGCGAAGGATTGCCGACCGCCCTTGGCCGGGTTGCGCGGCAACACCCGTGGCCGCCCTTCGGCATCGTGATACGCGGGGTCCCCCAGCCAACGGCCGACGATCTGCGTACCGAGCGTCAGCGACGGCGGCCGCGGCGGATCCGGCGCCGCGTCGCGCGTCAGGCGTCGGATATCCTTGCGATGGACCCCGGTGAGAATCGTCAGCCGGCTGTCGGTGGGGGGCTGCAATCCGAGGGCAAATTCCCTGGTCGCGGTTTCGACATAGATCGACTTCAGGGTTTCGAGCAGCGCGGGGTAAGTGATCCCCTGGTGCAGCAGCAGCCGCACGACCGGCCGCAACACGCGCCGCAGCGCCAGGAGCACCGAAGGCCGGGGTTCTCCCGGGAGATCGGCGGGTCGCGGGGTGTTGCTGCTAAACGAGCGTGGTTCGGTCATGGAGGGCGCCATTGTCACCCCGCGCGAGCCCGGGCTGACAGTGGGAAAGCTTTCCACTATTCCGACCTGAATGCAAGCTGTTTTTCCTTTTCTTTCAACGATCAAGACCAGCCGCCTGTCGGCGACGCCGAGCCATGGTAACTTGGCTGCCTGCCAACCCGCTACTCTGCTGCCACTCATGGGCCAGGATCTCCGCCAGATCGTCGAAACCGTGCTGTTCGTCGCCGCCGCCCTCCTTCCCATCGTCAACCCGCTGGGAGGGGCGCCAGTGTTCCTTGCGATGACCGCCGACTGCACGCCCGAATTGCGCGCCTCGCTGGCCAAACGGATCGCCATCAATGCTTTCATGTTGCTGTTCGGGTCGCTGTTCATCGGCAGCTACGTGCTCGAGTTCTTTGGACTCTCGGTCCCCATCGTCCAGGTCGCGGGCGGCATCGTCGTCTGCGCTGCGGGATGGGATCTCCTGCGCCAGCACGAGGATGCGGCGACCGCGCCGTCGCCGCCTCCCTCGGCACGCGAGATGGCCAGCCGCGCCTTCTATCCGCTCACGCTGCCGCTGACCGTGGGCCCGGGATCGATATCCGTTGCCATCACGATCGGCGCCAACCATCCGCACAGCATGCGATCTCTGCTGGTCAACGGCTTCGGCAACCTGGCTGGCGTCACGCTGACCGCCGCGACGATATTCCTGTGTTTTCGTTACTCGGAGCGCATCATGCGAGGCCTCGGAGACACCGGCACCAGCGTCGTGCTGCGGCTCTCGGCTTTCATCCTGCTGTGCATTGGCGTGCAGATCTTCTGGAACGGTGCCAGCGCACTGCTGGCAACGATGCCCGCGCTGTCCCCGCGTCAGGCGGCCAGCCAGGCGACGCCGGCGGACAGGTACCTGCTCGCAGGTTTTGAGCCACCGCTGCGGGGCTGTTACAATGACCGGCTGTTGTGCCCCAGTAGCTCAGTTGGTAGAGCAGCGCATTCGTAATGCGAAGGTCGGCGGTTCGACTCCGTCTTGGGGCACCAGAATAATCAACGGCTTGCCTTCGGGCAGGCCGTTCGTCTTTCTGCCCGTGATGGCGTCAGCGTCCTCCTCCGAGTGAACGCGCCCTGCCGGGCGCAACGTCCCGCCGAACCCCGGGGACCAACCGCCGACGCGATCCGACGGGCTTTGCGCCGGATCAACACACGCCAGCGGATCCTGAACCATGATCACGGATGCTGACCGCGAGGATCACCGGAACGCGCGGGAACGAATGGCCGACCATCGAAGGAAAACAATGAAACCCGAAGCCGACATCGCACTGATTGGACTGGCCGTGATGGGCCAGAACCTGATTCTGAACATGGACGACCATGGCTTTACCGTCGTGGCCTACAACCGCAGCACCGACAAGGTCGATCAATTCCTCGCCAACGAAGCCAAGGGCACAAGAGTCCTCGGCGCGCATTCCATCGAGGAAATGGTGTCCAAGCTCAAGACGCCCCGGCGCGTGATGATGCTCGTCAAAGCCGGTAAGCCGGTCGACGATTTCATCGAGCAGCTGCTCCCGCACCTCGAGCCCGGCGACATCATCATCGACGGTGGCAACTCGCTGTTCGAGGACACCGGCCGACGCCAGAAATACGTCGAGAGCAAGGGCCTCCTCTACGTCGGGACCGGCGTCAGCGGCGGCGAGGAAGGCGCGCGGCGCGGCCCCAGCATCATGCCTGGCGGCTCGCCCGCGGCATGGCCGCACGTGAAGGACATCTTCCAGGCGGTTTCCGCCAAGGTGGAAGGCGGCGTGCCGTGCTGCGACTGGGTCGGTGAAATGGGCGCCGGGCACTACGTGAAGATGGTCCACAACGGCATCGAATACGGCGACATGCAGCTGATCTGCGAAGCCTACAACATCATGAAGAACGGCCTCGGGATGAGCGCCGACGAGATGCACGGAGTTTTCGCGGAATGGAACCGGGGAGACCTCGACAGCTACCTGATCGAGATCTCCCGCGACATTCTCGCCAAGAAAGACGAAGACGGCGCGCCGCTGGTGGACAGGATTCTCGACACTGCCGGGCAAAAGGGCACGGGCAAGTGGACGGTGATCAACTCGCAGGACCTCGGCATCCCGATAACGCTCATGGCCGAAGCCGTTTATTCCCGCTGCGTGTCGGCGTTGAAGGACGAGCGCGTGAAGGCCGCGCGCAAGTTGAAAGGCCCTCGCCCCGCACTGACGGGGATCGCCGCCAACGCGGGAAAGAAAGCGGCTTTCATCGGCGACATCAAGAGCGCTCTCTACGCTTCCAAGATCGTCAGCTACGCGCAGGGCTACATGCTGATGCGCGCCGCCGCCAGCGAATACAGGTGGAAGCTCAACTACGGCGGCATCGCGCTGATGTGGCGCGGAGGCTGCATCATCCGCTCGCGCTTCCTGGGCAAGATCAAGGAAGCCTACGACAGGAATTCCGGGCTGCCAAACCTGATGCTCGACGACTATTTCCGCGGCGAGATCAGGAAGGCGCAGAAGGGCTGGCGCAACGTCGTGGCCACCGCCGCCAAGCGGGGCATTCCGGCTCCAGCGTTCAGCACCGCGCTGGCGTTCTACGACCAGTACCGCAGCGCGGTGCTGCCCGCCAACCTGCTGCAGGCGCAGCGCGACTATTTCGGCGCGCACACCTACGAACGCGTCGACCGGCCTCGCGGCCAGTTCTTCCACACCAACTGGACCGGCAAAGGCGGGACGACGTCGTCCAGCGCGTACACCGTCTAGTGTTCTGCTTCGCAGATGTCGGTACCGTAAAGCGCGCCTTCCGGTCCATGGCGGCGTTGCAAATCCTCGCAATAGCATGGGCTATTGCTGTGGTTTGCGCCTAGCCACGAACCGGAATCCATCGCTTTCCTAGGTACCTCAATCTACGAAGCAGAACACTAGCGGCCGCGCATTCCGGGGCCCTGCCCTGTCGCGGCGTCAACCGGCGCGGGCGCGGCGCCTGGCGATCCTCGAGTCGTGCAGATCGACCTGCGGATTGGCGATGAACTCCGGAAAATCGCTCGCGACAAAGACCTTGCGCATGTCGTCGACCATCGTGCCCCCCATGCCGCGCAGCGACACGACCGAGTAGCCGCCCAGGTGCGGCGTGATGATCACGTTCGGCGTCGACAGCAGCACGTGGTCGGCGCCGATGGGCTCGCCTTCGACCACGTCGGTCGCGTAGCCGCCCACCTTCCCCGACGCCAGCGCTCCGATCAGGTCGCCCTGGTCGAAGATCTCCCCCCGGCAGGTGTTGACGATGATGACGCGGTCGTTCATCGCCGCCAACTCCCGGGCGCCGAACATCCGCAGCGTCTCGTGGGTCAGCGGACAATGCAGCGAGACAAAAGCGCTGCGCGCGAGCAGTTCGTCGAATCCCACCTTCTCCGCGTGACGGGCAGCGACGACATCGGCAGCGAGGTAAGGGTCCGAGGCGATGACCTTGGCCTGGTAGCCCTGCGTCAGGATGCGGGCGACGGTGCTGCCGATGGCGCCGATTCCGATCAGCCCGACAGTAGCGCCGCGGAAATCGACGCCAAGAGGCAGCATCGCCCGCTTGCTCCATTGCCCGGCCTTCACGATCGCATATCCCTCGACGATCTTGCGCGCCGCCGCGGTCATCAGGCCCAGCGTGTGCTGCGCGACGGATTCCGGCTCGACCTGCGGGCCGACGCGCGAAACCACGATGCCCAGTTCGGTGCAGGTGTCGAGGTCGACGTTGTCGCAACCGACCCCGTGCCGGGCCAGCAACTGCAGCTCCGGCAACCCGAGCAGGACCTCGCGGGTATAGGCCGGGGTGACGCTGGCGATGATCCCGTCGACGCCCGCCAGCTGCGCGTGAAAGACCGCGGCGCCGGCGCCCCTGGGGATTTCGACCCGCACAAGATCGGCGAAGGTCTCCAGCTCCCGCAGGTGCCCGGGAAAGCAAACGCCAAAGGAGCTCGAATTGACGATCGCGATCAGCAGTTTTCCGTTTTTCATCACTCGTATCCCGCTCGGATTGATTTCGGTTATCGGATTTCCGGCTGTGTTTCCCGCACCAGCGGCAGCGCCTTCGTCGCCGCCTTCGCGCCGGCGCCGCGCAACGGCGACAGGCCCTGGCGGGCCAGCAGCGGCAGGCGCAGGGATTGACGAACATCGAAGTACCGGCCGGCGACCTCGCGATAGACCGCGACGTGGGCAGCGATCGGCTCGATCACCTGGGCGTCGCGCATGATCCGCTGCGAAGTCTCGAGCAGGTCGCTGCCCTCGCCATGGCGCGCGAGGCACGCCGCACCGATGATTCCCATTTCCGGATTCTGGGTCAGGCGAATCGGCAGGTCGAGCGTATCCGCCATGATCTGCATCCACGGGTGGTTGGCGGTGCCTCCCCCGCCCAATCGGAGTTCGCGGATCTGATCGTCGGGATCGAGCCGTTGCTTGACCAGCAGGAACGAAAACGCCACGCCTTCGAGGAACGATCGGGCGAGGTCGTCGCGCGTCGTTGCGACGCCGAGGCCGAAGACCATGCCGGTGCCGATGTTGCCGATGATCTTGTCGCGCTCACCGGTGAAGTACGGAAAGGTCATGACGTTGTTGGACCCCGGAGTCGACAGGTCCCTTCCGCGCAGGTAGTCGAGCTCGAGACCCAGCACATTCAGCAGCAGATTGGTGGCGATCGTGCAGTTGTTGATTCCCGAACCGGTGAAGAACATCCCCGGCTTCAGCAGGCAGCTCTGGATCAATCCCCCTTCGAGATCCTCGATGGGGTTCGCGGTCGGCACCCGGAACATGCCGGAGGTGCCGAAATTGCCGACGGCGACCCGCGGCTCGAAACCGGTCAGCGCGGCAGCCAGCGCCGCACCGTCGTACAGGCCGGCGGCAACGGCCGTGCCCGGGTTCAAGCCCAGTTCGGCGCACAGTGACGGCCGCAACGGCAACTCGTCGACAAAGCCATTCAGGACGCGCGGAAACTGCGCGACGCGGAACCCCACGGCCTCGATGATGGCCTCGTCCCAACGCCCGGAAATGTCGAGACAACCCAGCGAATTGGCGGTGCTGTAGTCGGTGACGTATTCGCCGGTCAGCGCGTGCATGAGGAACGCCTTCGAGTCCAGCACCCGGGCGACCTGGCCGCACAGCCGGGGATCCCGGGACGCCAGATGGTGCAGCCGGTTGACCGGATACTGGAAGATCGGCGGGCAGCCGGTCCTCAGGTACATCGCATCGACGTTGCCGATGGCCTCGAGGAATCGGGCATGGTGTGTCTGTGCCGTGGTATCCACAAAAGTGGAAACGTTGCCAAGCGGGCGATCCGTGCCATCCACCAGCACCAGGCCGAACTGGTAGGACGTCAGGGCGAAACGCTCTACTTCCCGCCCCCGGTCGCCGACTGCGAGCCTGCAGACCTCCAGCACTGCTGCCCGCAGCTTCTCTGGATCGTGTTCGGCTCGCCCGCTGGCGTCCCCTTCGATCCTGATGTTGATGCTCTTCGCATCGCCGACGATTCGCGCCTGCTCGTCGACGAGCGCAGCTTTGATATTGGTCGTTCCAACATCGATGGAGAGTATCAGACCCATGGCATGGCTCCACTAACTCGAGAGGGCGCTCGACCGCAGGACAGGCCGGCAACGCGAATGCGCGCGCCGGGTGCTGGCTCCGATGGTCGGGTATCGTTTCTGCATCGAGGCGCACGGCAGCCCTGCGAACCGGCTACGCGACGATCCTGCCGCGTGTCGCCTTGAGCTGGCCGCGCTTGACTTTGCCGTCGACGCGCCGGCGCCTCGCGCTCCTGGAGGGCTTCGTCGGCTTGCGCGGCACTTCCACGGCAGCGGCCTCGGCGACGAGCTCCTGCAGCCGCAGGAGCGCGTCAGCGCGGTTCTTGTCCTGGCTCCGGTAGCGCTGCGCCTTGATGACGACGACGCCTTCGGCGGTGATCCGCTGATCGTTGCGGGCGAGCAACCGGGCCTTGACCGCTTCCGGGAGCGACGAAGCATGGATGTCGTAGCGAAGATGCAACGCGGTCGAGACCTTGTTGACATTCTGTCCGCCGGCACCTTGCGCGCGGATGGCGGACCAGGCAATTTCAGTCGCCGGGATCAGGATCATCGCCGCGGGGCCCCGACCTCGATCACCGCAGCCGCATCCGCGCGAGCTCCACGGCGGATACCCATCCGGGCGGTGTCGAGTATGCTTGGGCTCATCGAGCGTGTTTCCTTGAGGTGGAGCGGATGCCGTTGCATCGATTTTGGAGGGTTTACCTGATCCCCACAAGGCAATCGCTTCATTCGCGCTTCCGCATTGCGCGGCACCGCTGGTCCTGTGCGCTGTTGCGCGCCGCGTGGCTGGCGCGATAGCGCCATCGTTCGCAACCTGCAGCACACTCGTCACGGATATTCATGTCTCCCGCTCCCCCCGATTCCGACCGCCCGTGCCCGCGTTGCGGCCAGCCCTTGCGCCGAATCCCGCGTCGCTTCGTCGATCGGGCGCTGAGTCTCGTCTGGCCCGTACGCCGCTACCAGTGCCGGGGGGTCCACTGCGGCTGGGAAGGCAATCTGCGTCGCGAGAGAGATCCATCAGCAGCGGATCGATAGGCAGCGCCAACGAGCCTTGCCGCGCGACACGCCGGCAGCGCGCGCGCCGTTCTGTGCGCCGTCTATGACAGGTTGTGCGTCCGACGTGCGATCGTTACCCACACAAAGTGTTGCGCAGGACACCGCAAACCTGCGAAACCCCACCGCCAACCGTGTCATTTTGTTGACTTAATTCGATTCGGAACCCGTAATACCCATGGCAGCGGCATCGGGTGGAGCCACGACGGCAATGGAGCTGAGCTGGGGATGGATCTTGCTGGGACTGGTCCTCTGGGGGCTGGGCTCGATATTCGTCTTCGCCCTGTGCTCGATGGCGCGCGATCAGGATCGCGCAGCGCGCCACGAGGAAAAGCGCATCATTCCCTATTCAGACGTGACCATCACCCATTTGATCGGGTGACGTCCGCGTCCGCGTCCGAGTCTGCCCGACCGCCCCTCACGCGCGTCGCACTTCGGCGATCCACTGCGCCGTCAGCTTTTCCTGCACGGCGTTCTGCCTCAGGCGCGCATCGAGTCCCGGAAAGTCCACCTGGTCGAGCGGTTGGTCCTGGTTGAAGCACGAGAACACGTAGGAGCGTTTGCCCGTCACCGGATCCTTGTGCGGCTGCAGGCACTGCGCGCAGATTTCCTTCATCATGCATTGCATCGGCGAGTTGATCGACCCCAGCGCCTGGTGCGTCGGCTTGAGGTAGGGTGCCAGCACCGAGTGCCGGGCGGCGCCGACCGCCGCCATCATCCGGTCGGACCCGATGGCGATGATGCGATCGCAGGCGCCAAACGGAATCGACTGCTCGCCCAGTTCGCCCGCCGCATAGGCGCGCATCGCCTGCACGATGTTGCCGACGAAACGCCTGTCCTGCGCCCGTTGCACATCGAAGCCGGGGCCTTCGTCACAGCACCAGACGACGGTGTCTGCCGCCGCCTCGATCTCGCCGACCTTGTACCGGTCGATCATCTTCTTGTAGCCGGCGAAATAGAGCACTTTCGACCCCGCGCGGCGGAATGCCTGCCCGATCGAGAACAGCACCGCGTTGCCGAGACCGCCGCCGACGAGAACGACCGTCTCCCCCGGCTCGATTTCGGTCGGCGAGCCGGTCGGACCCATCAGGACCACCGGCTCGCCGGGCTTGAGTGCCGCACACAAGTCCGATGACCCGCCCATTTCCAGCACGATCATCGACACCAGGCCCTGCTCGCGATCCACCCAGGCCCCGGTCAGCGCCAGGCCTTCCATCGTGAACCGCGTGTCCGCCGCCTGCGCGGCGAACGTCTCGAAGTTCTGCAAGCGGTAGAACTGCCCCGGCTCGAAGCGCCGCGCCGCGGCAGGCGCGCGCACGATCACTTCGATGATCGTCGGCGTCAGGCGATCGACGCGGACGACGGTGGCGCGGAATTCGCGGTCGAGTCCGGCGAAGAAATCCGCATCGGTTCGCGTCGACGCCGGCGCGACCTTCGCCAGCACCCGCGAGACAATCGGGTAGCCGAGCTTCGCGCTGCCCATCGCCTTGACCACGTTGCCGAAGAACGACGGGTGCAGATCGCCGAAGAAGCTCGTCGCCCGCCCGTCGTCGCGGATGTCGGTGAGTACCGCCGGCTTGGCGGGCTTGGCGAGGCTTTTCACCGGCACCACGGGAGTCCCATCCTCGTCGAGCAACCGGAAGTATTGGCCGTCGAGATGGAAATGCTCCGGGTCCTCGCGGCCGAGCACGGTGTTGGGCGCCGTGCCCGCGGCCACCAGGATCGTGCGCGCCGGCAGCGATGCGCGCGCGATTTCAGACCACTTGCCGTCGTCCCCCACGCGTTGCAGCGCCACGTCGAGCGCGCAGGCATGTCCATGCGCGTCCACCGCCACGGCGATCGGCGTCAGGCCTTCCGCGAAACGGATGCCCTCCTCCAGCGCCTTCTCGATTTCCTCGTGGTTCAGCGTGTACGAAGGACTGTCGATCAGGCGGCGCCGGTACGCGATCGTCGCCCCGCCCCAGGCGTGCAGCAGTTCGACGACCCGGGCGGCGCGACCCTCGGCCGCGGCGACCGCGCGCTCGGCGCGGATCGTGCGGGCATGGGCGAGAAACTCCTGCGCAATACCGCGCTCGGGAAGGGTCCACGCGGCCTCGACCGCCGCGGCGCCCTTGCGCGCCGACAGCGCTTCGTAGCGCGACAGGAACTTCTCGACCTGGATCGGGTAGTACGCAAGCGACTCGGTCGCGGTGTCGATGGCGGTGAGGCCGCCACCGATGACCACGACCGGGAGGCGCACCTGGAGGTTGGTGATCGAGTCGCGCTTCGCCGCGCCGGTCAGCTGCAGGCCCATCAGGAAGTCCGACGCCGTGCGCACGCCATGCGCAAGTCCGTTTGGAAGGTCGAGCACGGTCGGCCGCCCCGCACCCGCGGCGATCGCGACATGATCGAATCCGATCGCGAAAGCGCCCTCGGCGTCGAGGGTGCCACCGAAGCGCACCCCACCGTACAGCGCAAAGCGAGCGCGGCGTTCGAGCAGCAACCGGATCAGCTTGAGGAAGTTCTTGTCCCAGCGCACGGTAATGCCATATTCGGCCACGCCACCGAAGCCTGCCATCACGCGATCGCCCAGGGGCTCGACCAACGTCGAGGCGTCGCGGATCGGCACGAACGGCACGCGCTCGCCGGCCATCGTGATCCCCGACCATTGCGCCTGCAGCGGCTCGATCTTCAAGCCGTCGATGCCGACGACGGTATGGCCATCGTTGAGCAGGAAATGCGACAGCGTGAACCCCGCCGGCCCCATCCCGACGATCAGCGCACGCTTGCCCGTCGCCGGCAACGGCAGCGGCTGCCGGAGGTTGAGCGGATTCCACCGCGTCAGCAGCGAGTAGATCTCGAAGCCCCAGGGGAGTGCGAGCACGTCCTTCAGGATTCGCGTTTCGGCCTGAGGAATGTCGACCGGATCGGTCTTCTGGTAGATGCACGACTTCATGCAGTCGTTGCAGATCCGATGGCCCGTGGCCGCCACCAGCGGGTTGTCGACGCAGATGACGGCCAGCGCCCCAAGGGGCCAGCCTTCGGCGCGCAGCTGGTGGAACTCGGAGATCTTCTCCTCCAGCGGGCAGCCGGCGAGCGTCACGCCGAACGGGCTCTTCCTGAACGGATTGTCGGGCACGCTGCCATCGGCGGGCTTCTTCTCGAACAGCCCGTGGGCGCAGGAATCCTTGCCCTGCTCGTGGCACCAGATGCAGTAGTGCGACTGGTCGAGGCCGGCGACCAGGTCCATGCCGGGATCGGTGAGCGCGAAGCCTTCGCGCCGCCGCAGATGATCGCCGGCGAGTTTCCACGCCGGCACGCCGTGCACCGTGGTCTCTTCCAGCGGCACCAGCTGCATGTAGTCGAGTTTGCGCGGCGCGCGAAACAGCACGCCTGCCCTGTGCAGCGCGCGACCCGCCGGCGTCTGCGCGGCCCATGCGGCATAGCGCAGGGCGAGGTCCAGCTTGCCGGCATTCGCCGCTTCGTCCCGCTGCCACGATGTCACCGCCTGCGCAAAGGCGAGTTCGCCGCCGGCACCGGCCACGCTTGCGCCGATGGCGGCTTCGAGTTCGCCGCCGAGCGCCGCGCCGTCGAACGTCGCCGCGACATCGGCCTTGTGCGCGTTCATCGCCTTGCGCTGGACGAAGAGCCGCTTGACCGCGTACAGCGGCGCCAGTTCATGATGCCTTGCTTCGAGTTCGCGGACCTCGGTCGTGATGCCGAAGAGCGCGGCCAGAAAATCCTCGAGATGCGGGGCGATGGCAATCAGCAGCGTCGATTCGTCCTTGATCGCGCACGACGACGGATCGGCGCGACCGGCGCGCAGCCGCCGCGCCAGCTCGGCATCGGCCGCTTCCAGTTCGCCCATGAACAGCGCGTCGACGCGCGCCAACCCGTCGCTGGCGTAAAGGTCGGCAAAGGCAAGGCCGTGGGCAAGTTCCAGCGCGGGCATGTGATCAGTCGGCATGATGGCGAAAGGAGGAGGGCTCGACGCAACGTCGCGCTTCCGGCAAACGTCGCATTTTACGCGGGCGCAAAAGCCTGCGCCGGGAAGCATGCGATTTGCGCTTGATCGCCTGCATTTCTCGCTTGCGGAAGAAAGAGGGAACCGGCCGTCCTGGACGGTTGGGTACAATCGAAGCGTTGCGCGCGGCGTCGACGACCTGCGCGCCCGCCCAGTGCCCGCGAACGGCGTCAACCGCCGGGCGCCCGCCGCCGTTATGCCGGTCCGCGATCCGATCGCGTCGCGTCGCCCCGACTATCACCGGAGATTGCATGAAATACCTGCAGAGCCTGGCCCGATTCACCGCGATGGCCCTCGCCGCTTCGGCGCTGCCGAGCCTCGCCATCGCCCAGCCGATCAAGCTGGGCGAACTCAACAGCTACAAGACCTTCCCGGCGTTCCTCGAGCCGTACAAGAAGGGGATGGACCTCGCGCTTGAAGAGATCAACGCGGGAGGCGGGGTGCTGGGGCGGCCACTGGCCATCGTGTCGCGCGACGACAACGGCAACCCCGGCGATGCCGTCCGCGTGGCCGAGGAACTCATCACGCGGGAGAAGGTGGTCATGCTGATGGGCACCTTCCCGTCCAACGTGGGCCTCGCGGTCGCCGACCTCGCGCAGCAGCGCAAGGTCCTGTTCCTCGCCGCCGAGCCGCTGACCGACAAGATCGTCTGGGAGGCCGGCAACCGATACACGTTCCGCCTGCGCGCATCGACGTATATGCAGACCGCGATGCTGGCGCCCGAAGCGGCGAAGCTTGGAAAGAAACGCTGGGCGATCGTCTACCCCAATTACGAGTACGGTCAATCGGCCACGGCGGCGTTCAAGAAGCAGATGATGGCGCTGCAGCAGGGTGGCATCGAGTTTGTCGAACTGGCGGTTCCGCTCGGCAAGATCGATGCGGGATCGGTCGCGCAGGCCTTGGCCGATGCCAGGCCCGACGCCATCTTTTCGTCGCTGTTCGGTCCCGACCTCGCCCGGTTTGTGCGCGAGGGACAGCTGCGGGGCCTGTTCCGGGACCGCCCCGTGTTCAACCTGCTGGGCGGCGAACCCGAGTATCTCGACCCGCTGAAAGACGAAGCGCCGGTCGGCTGGTGGGTCACCGGTTACCCGTGGTATGCCATCGACACCCCCGAGCACAAGCGCTTCGTCGACGCCTACCAGGCCCGATACAAGGATTACCCGCGCCTGGGCTCGGTCGTCGGCTACAGCACGGTCAAGGCCGCCGCGGCAGCGTTGCGGCGCGCGGGCTCGACCGACACCGAGAAACTGGTGACGGCGATGCGCGGCCTGGCGTTCGACACGCCGTTCGGCAAGCTGAACTTCCGGGCGCAGGACCATCAGTCGACGATGGGCGCCTACGTCGGACGCACCGCGGTCCGCGACGGCAAGGGCGTGATGGTCGATTGGCGCTATGCCGACGGCAAGGACTACCTGCCCTCGGACGATGCGGTCAAAGCGATGCGAGGCAACAAGTAGCCGTCCCCGGCAAGCGCCTGGGGTCCCTGGCGGTAGGCTAGAATCGAGGCCGCGCCGCTACCGCCGATCGGGGGCGGGCGTGCCCGCCCTTCCGCCGCATGTCGCTCGCCTCGCTCCTAGCCCAACTGCTCAACGGCCTCGCCAGCGCGTCGGCGCTGTTCCTGGTCGCCGCCGGCCTGACACTGATATTCGGTGTCAGCCGGGTCGTCAACTTCGCGCACGGCTCGCTGTACATGTTGGGGGCTTACCTCGCCTGGACCGCGGTCGATTGGCTGGGTCGGGGACCCTTGGGGTTCTGGGGCGGCGTGCTGCTGGCGGTGATCGTCGTCGGCATTCTCGGCGCGTTGATCGAGACCTTGCTGCTGCGCTGGATCTACGCGGCGCCGGAACTGTTGCAGCTCGCAGCGACTTTCGGCGTGGTGCTGATCGTCCGCGATGCGGCACTGGCGATCTGGGGTGCGGAAGACCTGCTCGGGCCACGGGCGCCAGGATTCGCCGGCGTGATCGACGTCTTCGGTCGAGCCGTCCCCAGCTACGACCTGCTCCTGATCGCCGTCGGGCCCCTGGTGCTGCTGGGACTGTGGTGGCTGCTCGCGCGCACGCGCTTCGGCGTGGTGATCCGCGCCGCAACCGAAAATCGCGCACTCGCCGGCGCGCTGGGCATCAACGAGGCGCGGCTTTTCACCGCGGTCTTCGCGTTGGGCGCGGGCCTCGCCGGACTCGCCGGCGCGTTGCAGTTGCCGCGCGAGCCCGCCAACCTGGGCATGGACCTCGCGATCATTGCCGAGGCCTTCGTCGTCACCGTCGTCGGCGGACTGGGTTCGATTCCCGGCGCGTTCCTCGCGGCGCTGCTCATCGGCTTGGTCAAGGGACTCTGCGTGGTGCTGGGCACGGTGGAGATCGCCGGGTTCACGCTCGCTTTCCCGAAACTCACGCTGGTGGCCGAGTTCGTCGTGATGGCGATCGTCCTCGCCACCAAGCCCTACGGATTGCTGGGGTCGGCACCCGCCGCGCCGGCGACCACGCCGATCGCCGAGTTCCGCGCGCTGGTGCGTCCTCACGGGCGCGGCAGCGTGTTCGTGGCGCTCGCCGTGCTGCTGGCCGGCGCGCTGTTGCCCTTTACCGGGGACGAGTACCGGCTGGTGCTCGCGACGGACATTCTGGTGCTCGCAGTCTTTGCCGCCAGCCTGCAATTCCTGATGGGCACGGGCGGCATGGCCTCGTTCGGCCATGCGGCGTATTTCGGGCTTGGTGCCTATGGCGCGGCGCTGGTGTTCAAGCACGGCGGATCGATGGCATTCGCCCTGGCGGCAGCGCCGCTGGTGGCAATGGCGGGAGCGCTCGTCTTCGGCTGGTTTTGCGTGCGCCTGTCGGGCGTCTATCTGGCGATGCTGACCCTGGCTTTCGCCCAGATCGTGTGGTCGATCGTCTTTCAGTGGGACGCGGTGACCGGAGGTTCCAACGGCCTCGTGGGCCTGTGGCCCGTCGAGCTGCTGGCCGACAAGCGCGCGTATTTCTGGTTTGTTCTGGGCATCGTATCGGTGGCGCTGGCCGGCATCGCCTGGATCGCCCAGGCACCCCTTGGCTATGCGCTGCGCGCGGCACGCGACTCGCCGCTGCGCGCCGAAGCGCTGGGGATCGACGTCCGGCGCACGCAGTGGGTGGCGTTCGCGATGGCCGGAGGCTTCGCCGGACTTGCCGGCGGCTTGTACGTATTCTCGAAGGGCAGCCTGTCGCCCGAGACGCTCGCGATTCCGCGCTCGGTCGATGCGCTGGTCATGGTGCTGCTGGGCGGGCTCATGCGCCGGGGGGACCGCTGCTCGGCGCGGCGGCGTTCACGTACCTGCAGGACACGCTCGCGCGCCTGACCGAATACTGGCGCGCGGTGCTGGGCTCGGCCATCCTGCTGATCGTGCTCGTCGCCCCGATGGGCATAGGCGGTTCGCTGCAGGCCCTCCAGGCCAGGCGGAAGCGATGACCGACGCCGCGCTTGAGGTCATCGGTCTGTGCAAATCCTTTGGCGGTGTCGCGGCGGTCAGCGACGTGTCGTTCGCGGTGCGCGCAGGCGAACTCGTGGCGCTGATCGGCCCCAACGGCGCGGGCAAGAGCACCTGCTTCAACCTGATCAACGGCCAACTGCGACCCGATCGCGGCAGCGTCCACCTCGGCGGAACGCCGATCGAGGGACTTCCCCCGCGCGCCATCGCGCGCCTCGGCGTCGGCCGCACATTCCAGGTCGCGGCCACTTTCGCGTCGATGACGGTGCGCGAAAACGTGCAGGTCGCGCTGCTCTCCCACGCGCAGGCGCACGAAAGCCTGCGCGTGCGCGCGACCGCTGCGTTTCGCGCCGACGCCGACGCGCTGCTCGCGCAGGTGCGCATGACGTCGTTCGCCGACCAGGGGTGCGCCACGCTTGCCTACGGCGACGCCAAGCGGGTCGAACTGGCCCTGGCCCTGGCCAACGCGCCGCGCCTGCTGCTGATGGATGAACCCACCGCCGGCATGTCGCCCAATTCACGCAACCGGCTGATGCAGCTCGCGGCGGAGCTCGCGCGCCGGAAATCGCTGGCGGTGCTGTTCACCGAGCACGACATGGACGTCGTATTCGGCCATGCCGACCGCATCATCGTCCTCGATCGCGGGAGCGTCATCGCCGCCGGAACGCCGGACGACATCCGTGCGGATGCCCGCGTGAAGGCGGTCTATCTGGGCGAGGACGAAGCGACTTGATGCGCGGGGCCGCCGCCACGGGCGGTGTCGCGCCGCAACATCTGCGTCATTGCCGGATGCGCCATAATGCGAGCCACGCGGGCATCTCGATTTGCGTGGTCTTATCTTGCAACCACCGGCGATGGACACGATGGGTTCCTCCAAGGTTCTGGAATGGTCAGGCGTTGCGGCACACTTCCGTGACGGCATGACGGTGATGTTCGGCGGCTTCATGGGCATCGGCACGCCCTCGGGAGTGGTCGGCGTGCTGGTCGAGGCCGACGTCCGCAATCTCACGCTCATCGGCAACGACACCGGGCTCCCCGGTACCGGTGTCGGCCCGCTGGTCGCGAGCGGACAGGCGGTCAAGGTGATCGTCTCGCACATCGGCACCAACCCGCTGACCGGGCGCCGGATGCTGGCTGGCGACCTCGACGTCGAGCTCGTGCCGCAGGGGACGCTGGCCGAGCGCATCCGCTGCGGCGGCGCCGGTCTCGGCGGCGTGCTCACGCCCACGGGGGTGGGCACGATCGTCGAGGAGGGCAAGACCAGGCTCAACGTCGGCGGCCGTGACTATCTGCTCGAGCTGCCATTGCGCGCCGACATCGCCATCCTCAAGGCCAAGGTCGCGGACAAGGCTGGCAATCTCGTCTATGAGCGCGCGGCGCGCAATTTCAACCCGCTCATCGCCCTGGCCGCCGATGTGGTGATCGCCGAAGTCGATGAACTGGTCGAGACCGGAGCGATCGATCCCGACCATGTGATCACGCCGGCGGCGTTGGTCGATTACCTGGTCGTCGCGCGGAGGCAATGACATGGACGCCAAGGAAGTCATCGCTCGTCGCGTCGCGCAGGAGCTGCGCGAGGGATTCGTCGTCAACCTGGGCATCGGCATACCGACGCTGGTGCCGCACTTCCTGCCGCCCGACATTCACATCACATTGCAATCCGAGAATGGCTTTCTGGGACTGGGTCCCTTGCTGGGCGAGCCGCAGCCGGGTGTGGTGAATGCCGGGGGCCAGCCCTGCGGCCTGATACCGGGCGCAGCGATGTTCGACAGCGCGTTTTCGTTCGCGCTGATTCGCGGTGGCCATGTCGATGTGACGGTGTTGGGCGCACTGGAGGTCGATGCCCAGGGCAACCTCGCCAACTGGGTGGTGCCGGGCAAGATGGTTCCCGGCATGGGCGGCGCAATGGATCTGGTCACCGGTGCGCGACGCGTCATTGTCGCGATGGAGCACTCGACCAAGGACGACCGGCCGAAGATCCTGCCCCTGTGCTCGCTCCCGCTCACCGCCGCCGGCCGGGTGTCGATGATCGTGACCGAACTCGCGGTGTTCAGCCGCGGTACGGGCGGTCTGGTGCTGGAGGAGATCGCACCGGGACGTACGCAGGACGAGGTGCGCGCAAAGACCGCGGCCGATTTTTCGGTCAGCCCGAATTGCCGGACGATGGACCTGGGCTGAACGGCACCACGTCGGCGCGTTACATCTTTCCCCGTTCGCCCTGGGCTCGTCGAAGGGCTTCGACAGGCTCAGCCCGAACGGAACCCGAGACAAGCTCAGCCCGAACGGAACCCGAGACAAGCTCAGCCCGAACGGAACCCAAGACAGGCTCGGCCCGAACGGAACCCGAGACAACCTCAGCCCGAACGGAACCCAAGACAGGCTCGGCCCGAACGAATACCGGGACAGGCTCGGCCCGAACGGATACCGGGACAGGCTCAGCCGGCGAGGCGCGCGAGTCCGTCGGCGAGATCGGCGATGAGGTCGGCCGGATCCTCGAGACCGACGTGCAGGCGCAGGCAGGGGCCGCCCGGGTTCCAGCGCGTCACCGTGCGTACGCCCTCCGGTGCGATGGGAATCGCCAGGCTCTCGAAACCGCCCCAGCTCCAGCCCATCTTGAACAGGCGCAGGCCGTCGAGCAGCGCGTCCACGCGCGCCTTCGCCACCGGTTGCAGCACCAGCGTGAACAGGCCCGTCGCGCCGGTGAAATCGCGCCGCCACAGGTCGTGCCCGCGCGCGCCCGGCAACGCGGGATAGACCACCTCCCTGACCTCGGGGCGCGATGCCAGCCACTGCGCGATCTCCAGCGCGCTCGCCTCGTGCCGCGCCAAGCGCGTCGGCAGCGTGCGCAAGCCGCGCAGGCCGAGGAAGCAATCGTCGCTGGACGCGGTGACACCCATGTCGGTCCACAGCCGGTGCATCGGGCCACGCGCGCGTTCGTTGGTCAGGATCAATCCCAGCAGAACGTCGGAGTGCCCGCCGATGTACTTGGTCGCCGCGTGCACGGAGACGTCGACGCCGCGCGCAAACGACGGGAAGAAAAACGGCGTCGCCCACGTGTTGTCCATCACCACCCATGCGCCGCGGCGATGCGCGACCCCGGCGATGGCCGGGATGTCCTGCACTTCGAAGGTGAGCGACCCCGGCGACTCGGTGAAGACGATGCGCGTGTTGGCGCGAAACTCGGACTCGATCGCGCTGCCGGCCAGCGGATCGTAATAGCTCACGTCGATGCCGAGACGCGTCAGGTGCAGATCGCAAAACCGCCGCGTGGGCCCGTAGACCGAGTCGGTCACCAGCACGTGGTCGCCTGTCTTCGCCAGCGCCAGCAAGGGCAGCGTCGTCGCCGTCAATCCCGATGGCACGGCGAACCCCGCATGCGCGCCTTCGATCATGGCCACCGCCGCCTGCAGGTCGGTCACCGTGGGCAGGCCGTGCAGGCCGTAGCTCAGGCCGTCGTGCTCGCCGCGCGCCGCACGCTCGAGATCGGCGACCGTGGGAAACAGGATGGTCGAGGCGCGAAACACCGGCGTGTTCACCGCGCCCAGAAAACGCTGCGGATCGCGGCCGAGGTGGCTCGCGAGGGTGAAAGGTTTCATGGTGTCCGCATCGCTCATGGCGCGGCCTGCGCCAACGCGCTGCGAATCAGCGCCACCTCGTCGGCGACCGGGAGGCGGATGTCGACAGGGATCGCGTCGGTCGGCACTTCGAGCGCCTCGAACTGGCTGTCGAGCAGCGATGCCGGCATGTACCGGTGCGCGCGGCCACCGATCCGTTCGGCAATGGTCGCGCGATCGCCCTCGAGATGGACGAAGCGGACGTCACCGGCGACGCGCAGGCGGTCGCGGTAGCGCGCCTTCAGCGCCGAGCAGGCCAGCACGGCGGACTCGCCGCGAGCGTTGAGGGCAGCCATTTCGCTCGCTATCCGGTCGAGCCAGGGCCAGCGATCGGCATCGTCGAGCGGTTGACCGGCCGCCATCTTCGCGACATTTGCCGGCGGATGAAAATCATCGGCATCGAAAAAGCGCCAACCGAGTTCCGCGGCCAGCGCCTCGCCGACCCTCGTCTTGCCACAGCCACACACGCCCATCAATACGACGATCATTTCACCTCCCAGGCGGCGCCCGGCGCCAGTCCGCCGAGACCATTCGTCCCGCCCTGCATTGATACACACTGTCGGGGAAAAAACCTTGATCCTACCCAAGCACGCGTGGTGCGCCAACCGGGATCGGGCAACGAAGTCATGCGCGGGCACTGCCGCGGCCGGTCGCCACGATGGCCGCGGCGATGATCAGTGCGCCTCCCGCGAGCACGCGCGGCGCCGGCGTTTCTCCCAGCAGCACGAAGGCCAGGACGATCCCGTAGACCGGTTCAAGCGCCGCGACAACGCTGGCGAGGTGCGTGCCGACCTCTCGCAGGCTGGCGATGAACAGCGTGTGCGCGAGCGCCGTGCACAGCAGTCCCAACGCCAGCAGCAGCACGATTTCGCGTCCTCCCGGAACCGAAGTCCCCTCCGGCAGCGAAGCCGCTGCCACGCAGGCCACCGGCAACAGCGTGATCGCCGCGCACAGGTTCTGCCAGTAAGCGAGGTCACCGGGCGACCGGCGAACCGATTGTCGCCGGTTCATCACCGCGAGCAGCGCGAAGGTGGCGCCCGAGACGAGCCCCCAGAAGAGTCCGACCGCCGCGCGATTGGCGAACGAGAATTCCGGCACCATCAGCGCGAGCCCAAAGACGACCAACCCCGCCGTCGCCCAGTTCCGCCCCGTCACCGGTGCCCGATCGAATGCGCGCGTGAGCAGCAGCGTGAACAACGGAAAGGTCGCGTAGCCCAGGAGGCCGGTTGCGACGTCGGACACCTGGATCGCCATGAAGAAGCTTAGCCAGTGCACGGCCAGTACGGCGCCGTTGCCCAGGAGCGGCCACTCGAACGGGGTACAAGTGGCGTGCCGTGAGAGGCGCAGTGCGCCCAGCGCGGCAGCGGCGATGGCCGTGCGCGCGAACACGATGAGGAGCGGCGAGAGCGCGAGCCATTTTCCGAAGAGCCCCGCAAAGCCGAACAACAGGACCGCCACGTGCAGCGCCGCCCACGCTGCGGCGCGACTCATGAACGAAGAACAGGCGCGATGAAATGCGAAGGCGGCGGCATCCCGTCTAGCCCCCGCCACGGTGTGTCGCGAGGTCCAGCCGCGCCAGCATGGCGGCGCGCTCTTCGACACTGGCCGCGGGGAAGCTGATCCTCACTGCCAGCACCGGCAGCGAGAGCCGACCGATGACGCGCGGCGCCTGGGGCGTCAGCTCGACGTCCATGACGGTGCCCCGGTAGGTCGCCTGGAAATGTTCCGCCCCCCCTTGCACCGCATCGGGAAAGGCCGCGTGCAAGCCACGCGCGAACTCGCCCGGCGACGCGGTCACCTGGCGCTCGACGACGCTCGACGGCACTGCCGCGCAGGCAGGCATCGGCTCAGCCTCCGGCGATCGGTGGCCAGACGGCGAGATGATCGCCCTCGTTCAACCGGCACGAAGCGCGCGCTTCCGGCGCGATGTAGTGACCGTTCACCAGCACGAGTTTTGCGAGGATTGGCGGCAGCGCGTAGCGCTCGAGCACTTCGCCCACGCAGGTGCCGTCATCGACGTCCAGGATCACCGCGTGGCCCCGCGTCCCGGGCGGCAACCGGTCCATCAGGCTGGCGTGGAGCTTCAGGACGACTTTCATTCGTTTCCAGGAGGGGCGAGGCGCGGGCGACGGCGCGGGTCGATGTTGGGTCTTGCGGCAGGCTTCCGGCAACCTACCGCGTTCTGGACCGCCAGTCGAAAAAGGGGCCGCGAAGCGGCGCGGCCCCTTGAAACGAAATGACGCAGGAACGACTCAGAGCCCGAGGCGCTCCACGGTTTCGCGCTTCGGCACACCTTCCTCGTTCCAGCCGCGGATCTTGTAGTACTCGGGCAGCATCTTGTCGAGGCCGCTCACCAGTCCCTTCGCCGGTCCCGTCTTGCAAGGCTCGGTCTTGAGGCGCGGCGGCAGGTCATCATCCTTCCTGGTGAGCCCGGCAGCCAGGTTGAACTGCTTTTCCATGTTCCAGATGCGCTCGCCGATCAGCGCCAGCCGCTCCATCGACCAGTCACCCTCGCAGGCGGTCTGGATTTGCGGCTGCACGTCGGCAAGCCCCCATGCGAAGCTGGTGAAGATGCAGATGCCCGCAGAGTCGAAGATTGCCGTCGCGTCCTGGAATGCCTTCACGAGTTCGGGCTTGCCTTCGGTGACGTGCGGATCCGTCTTGACGGGAATGCCCAGCACCTCCGAGGCCACCGTATAGCCGCGCAAATGGCAGGCGCCACGGTTCGACGTCGCATAGGCGAGTCCCATGCCCTGGATCGCGCGCCCGTCGTAGGCCGGGAACTCCTGACCCTTCACGCTCATCGAGAGTTCGGGACGACCATATTTGGCACAGAGCCGCTTCGAGCCCTGGCCCAGCTCCTTCCCGAAGCCTTCGCCGCGCGCCGTGATCTCGGCGAAATGCGCCATGGCCTTCGTCGAACCGAAGGGCGCCTCTTCCCCGATCTGTTCCTTGGTCAGCAGCCCGAGTTCATAGAGTTCCATCGCCGCGCCGACGGTTGCGCCGAAGGTGATCGGGTCCATGCCGTCTTCATTGCAAACCATATTCGCGTAATGCAGGGCTTCGAGGTCGCCCACGCCGTTCGCCGCGCCGAGCGCCCACGCGGCCTCGTACTCGAGACCGCCCGAGGCGCCCCAGTATTTCGGGTTGTTCGCGACGGTGAAATGCGTCTTGTCGATCTGCGAGATGCGCCCGCAGGCGATCGTGCACGCGAAGCACGCTGCGTTGGTCACCAGCTGCGCCTTGCCGTCGCTGGCTCGCTTCTCGTGCATCGCCTCGCCGCCGATCTTCGACGCCTGCTCGAACTGCACGTCGCGGTGGTTGCGCGTGGGCAGCGCGCCCAGTTCGTTGATCACGTTCATGAGCACCTGCGTGCCGTACTTCGGCAGGCCCTGCCCGGTGACCGCGTTCTCGGCGAGGATCTTCTTCTTCTGCGCGGTGACCTCGAGGAACGCCGGGAAATCGCGGATGGCGCCGAATCCCTTGGTGCCGCGCAGGGCGACGGCCTTCAGGTTCTTCGAGCCCATCACCGCACCGACGCCGGAGCGACCCGCCGCCCGATGCAGGTCGTTGATGACGCACGCGAACAGGACCTGGTTCTCTCCGGCCCGGCCGATGGAACACACGCGGATCTGCGGATCCTGGTGGGCCGCCTTGATCGTCTCCTCGGTATCCCAGCAGGTCTTGCCCCACAGGCCCGAAGCATCGAGGAGCTCGGCCCGGTCGTTCTCGACGTAGAGATAGACCGGCTTCGCGGACTTGCCTTCGAAGATGATCATGTCCCAGCCGGCGAATTTCATCTCGGCACCGAAATACCCGCCGGAGTTCGAGCACGCGATGGCACCGGTCAGCGGACCCTTGGTGACCACCGAATAGCGGCCGCCGGTGGAAGCCATCGTCCCGGTCAGCGGACCGGTCACCATGAGCATCTTGTTCTGCGGCGACAGCGGGTCGACCTTGGGATCGACTTCGGAGGTGAAGTACTTCGTCGCGAGGCCACGACAGCCCAGATAATCCTGCGCCCAGTCCATGTTCAGCGGTTCGGCGACACAGGTTCCCGCGGTGAGGTTGACGCGCAATACCTTTCTCGTCCAGCCCATGATCGTCCTCCTCAGAGCACTGCGGAATTGGCGCGTCCGGCCCAGGCACGCATTCGGTCCAGACCGGTCCAGTCGGCGTCGACATAGGTGATCGCGCCGGTCGGGCACGCCTTCACGCACGCCGGATCGCCGTCGCAAAGGTCGCACTTCTGGACCTTGCCGGTTTCTGCCACGTAGTTGACGGTACCGAAGGGACACGCAATCGTGCACACCTTGCAGCCGACGCACGTGCCATCGTGTACGACCTTGGCGCCGGTGACCGCATCCATGGTGATCGCCTCGACCGGACACGCATTGAGACACCAGGCCTCCGCACACTGCGTGCAGGTGTAGGGCACCATGCGCCCCTCATGCTCGAAGTTGAAGATCTTGATCCTTGACTGCGCGGGATTGAATGCGCCGGTGTGCGTGTACGCGCAGGCCATCTCGCATTGCAGGCACCCCGTGCATTTCTGCGGGTCGAGATACAGCGATTTCATCATGGGAATTTCCTCCGTCGCTACGTTTTTCCGCGTCCGGGCGCTACGCGCCGTGCGGCTATACTAATCCTGGCTTGGCCGCTTGACCATGGGGTGGCGCCGGGGTCGCGTCGAATCTTGATCCTGCGCAAATCCGGCTCCGCGCCGCCTGGCGGTGTCTGCGTTCGCCGACGCCGTCGCGGTTCACGCGGCTGCCTGGACGGTCGCGAGGTAGGCGGCCATGATCTGGTTGGGGCTTTCGACCAGGCGCTGCTTCCACTTGCCCAGGCGCACGCGGCTCTCGATGAGGCCCCGCAACGCGCCCAGGTGGTCGGTGAAACCGACGACATTCGCGCCGACGAGGCGGTCGCCATCGAACTCGAGACGGATGTAGCGCCAGTGGGCAGCGTCCGCGAACTCCGTCGCATCGCCGCCGGGGACGCCGTGCCAGGCACCGAAGGACGATGAGACCAGGCCGAGGGTGTCGAGGACGTTGAACGCAAGGCTGCCCACCGACGACGCCCGCGTGCCGGCCATGTTGAGCGCGGCGATGCGCCCTTGCTCGACGGCGTTGGGCTGAATGGCGTTGACCTGGCGCTGTCCGGTCACGCAGTCGACGGCGTCCGCGACGTCACCGGCCGCGAAAATTCCTGCGACGCTGGTCTCCATGTGCTCGTTCACCACCACGCCGTTGCCGATCGCCACGCCGCTTCCTGCCAGCCATTCGATGTCGGGCTTGACGCCCACGGCGCTAAGATAGAGGTCGGCGGGCAATCGCTCTCCCGTCGTCAGCGTGACCGCCAATGCGCCGGCAGCGCGCTCGATGCGCGCGGTCTGCGTCTTCGGCATGATGCGAACACCCTTCGCCTCGCACCAGCGCCGGATCATGCCGCCGGCGGTGGGATTGATCATGCGCGATACCATGAGGCCGCTGCGGACCAGAACCGTCAGCGTGGCGCCGCGTTTCACCAGCCCCTCCATGATGATGCAGCCGATGAAGCCGGCGCCCATCTGCACGACCCGGGTCCCCGGCTTGATCGTCGCCAGGATGGCGCGGGCGTCGGCAAGCGTCCAGCAGGTATGCACGCCGGGAAGATCGATGCCGGGAACGGCTTCCTTCGACGGTCGCGATCCGGTCGCGATCAGCAGCCGGTCGAAGGGCAGCACGGTACCGTCCTGCAACCGGACGGACCGGCCACCGGTGTCGAGCGCCGCAGCGGGCGAGCCGACGAGGCGGATGCCGAGCCGGTCGTAGTGGTTGGGCGCCTGCCGCAGGTGCGTCCCTTCTGCCGTAATCTTGCCGGTCAGCATGTAGGGAATCGCCATCCGCGCATACGGCTGCTCGCTCTCGCCGTTGACGAGGACGATTTCGCCGGCGGGATCGGTCCGGCGCAGCGTCTCCGCCGCGATCACGCCGGCAGCACCGGCGCCCACCACCACGTAGCGGGTCGGCGTCGCCCCGGTCCGGTCAGTGCTCGTGTCCGCCGCGCTCCTTGCACCCTTCGTCATGTTCGCTGCCCCCAAATGGCCCAACCCTTGCCGGCGCGCGGCGGCCCGGGCGACACGCTGGTCGCCCGCCCCGTGCGCTGCAATCGTATACCCGCCGGCGCGACGAGCCTAGCCCCGGGGCGCAGCGCCGGATGATTGCCCGGGGCGCGCAGGTTCACACTTCCTTGCGCCAAAGCCATAAAATCCCGCACTGGCAGACTTCCGGGCACAGCGACTGCTGCCGGCGCGGATGTTCACCTTGGCTGCCCTTCAGGAGACGCTCGATGCCGCTTTCGATTCCCGCCAGCAAGGTAAGTGCCGCGGTTCGCAGCGCCCCGGGCAACCGCGTCAAGGTTGCGGTTTCGGACATCGACGGCGTGCTGCGCGGCAAGTACCTGCACAAGGACAAGTTCTTTTCCGCGATCGAGGGCGGATTCGGTTTCTGCGACGTGGTGTTCGGATGGGACATGATGGACGTCACCTACGACAACACGGCGCTCACCGGCTGGCACAAGGGCTTTCCCGATGCGCTGGCAAGACTCGATCTGGGGACCTTTCGCACCGTGCCCTGGGACAACAACGTGCCCTTCTTTCTCGGCGATTTCGTCGAGCAGCGCGATGGCCGCGAGGTCCCGTTGCCGATCTGCCCGCGGCAGGTCCTGAAGCGCGTGTTGCAGCGGGCAGAAAAGCTGGGCGTCGTGCCCATGTGCGGGATGGAGTTCGAGTGGTTCAACTTCCGGGAAACGCCGCAGTCCTGGGCCGACAAGAAAGGCGTAGCGCCGACGACCATCACGCCGGGCATGTTCGGCTACTCGCTGCTGCGGGCCAATGAGAACCGGGAGTTCTGCGCCGCACTGATGAACGATCTCGGCGCCTTCGGGGTGCCGCTCGAGGCCCTGCATACCGAGACCGGCCCCGGCGTCTACGAGGTGGCGATCCTGTATTCGGAAGCGCTGGAGGCAGCCGATCGCGCGATCCTGTTCAAGACCGGCGCCAAGGAAATCGGCGCGCGCTTTGGCATCATGCCGAGCTTCATGGCCAAGTGGAACCAGCAGCTTCCGGGTTGCTCGGGGCACATCCACCAGTCGCTGTCCGACGGCAAGAAGAACCTCTTTTTCGATGCCAAGGGCCGGCACGGAATGAGCCGCATGTTCGAGAGCTATCTTGCCGGCCAGGTCGACGCGCTGATGGGACTGGCGCCGATGTTCTGGCCGACCATCAACAGCTACAAGCGCCTGGTCGACGGCTTCTGGGCGCCGGTGAAACCCACCTGGGGAATCGACAACCGGACGGCGAGCTTTCGCGTCATTCCGGGCTCGCCGAAATCGACGCGTCTCGAAACCCGCTCCCCCGGCGCCGACGTCAATCCGTACCTCGCGATGGCGGCGGTGCTGGCCGCGGGGCTCAACGGCGTCGAGCAGAAGCTGAAACTCACCGCCAAGCCGATCCACGGCACCAACCAGGGTGCCGAGCACGTCCCCCGCGCCCCGCGCACGCTGATCGAGACCACGCGCATCTTCCGCGAATCGGCGGTGGCGCGCGACTGGTTCGGCAACGATTTCGTCGATCATTTCGCGGCGACGCGCGAGTGGGAATGGCGGCAATGGCAGGATGCCGTGACCGACTGGGAAATGAAGCGCTACTTCGAAATCATCTGACGCGGACAACCTCATGGGCATCGATCGTTTTTCCTTTCCCACCACCATTCATTTCGGCGCCGGCGCGCGCAGGCTTGTCGCCGGTCACCTGCGCGAACACGGCATCGCGCGCCCGCTGATCGTCACCGACCGCGGCATCGCCGCGCTGGCGCTGCTGCCGGCGTTCATCGCCGATCTGCCGGGGCTCGCGGTGGGCGTCTTCACGGAAATCTGGGGCAACCCGGTGACAAGCCAGGTCATGGCGGGCGCCGTCGCGTACCGCGAGCACCGCGCCGATGCGGTCATCGGCCTGGGCGGCGGCGCGGCGCTCGACGTCGCCAAGGCGATCGCGCTGATGGCGCAGCATCCGGGCGACGTACTCGAGTACGCCTGGGACCATCCGCAGCTGCGGCCCATCACCGAGCCTTTGCCCCACTTCGTCGCGGTGCCGACGACCGCGGGCACCGGGTCGGAAGTGGGCCGCTCGGCGGTGGTTTCCGACGCCGTCACCCATGTCAAGCGCATCATCTTCTCGCCCCTGCTGCTGGCGAAGGCAGTGTTCGCCGACCCCGAGTTGACGCTCGCGCTGCCGCCGGCGATCACCGCCGCGACAGGCATGGACGCGCTCACCCACAACGTCGAGTCGTACCTGTCGCCGGCGTACCACCCGCTGTGCGACGGCATCGCGCTCGAAGGCGCGCGCATCGCCGCGCGGGCGCTGCCGCGTGCGTTTGCGGACGGTTCGGATCTCAAGGCGCGCAGCGACATGCTGATGAGCTCGATGATGGGCGCGATCGCCTTCCAGAAGGACCTCGGTGCCGTGCATTCCTGTGCGCACGCGTTGTCCACGGTCGCCGACCTGCATCACGGACTCGCCAACGGCGTGATGATCGATCACGTGATGCGCTTCAATCTGCCCGCGGCAACGGCGAAGATGGCCGAACTCGCGCGGGTGACCGGCGTGCCCGGCGCCGGGGCCGCATCGACCGATGCGGCTGCGCTGGGGTTTGTCGACTGGCTCGCGCGGATGAAGCGGGAACTCGGCATCGCGGCGACGTTGTCCGCGCTCGAGCTGCCGCGACGCCTTTCCCGCGCCGACATACCCGCGCTGGTCGACGTCGCCGTCAACGACATCTGCCACCAGACCAACCCCCGCAAGTGCGAGCGCGCGGATTTCGAGCGCATATTCGATGCGGCGATGTAGCGGCGCGCAGCGCGCGAGCCCCCACCCTCACCTGCAAGGGCCGGCGCGAAGCCCCTTGCGTCCCGACCCTCTCCTCGCATGCTGAAGATCGGAATTTCCGCCTGTTTCTTCCACGCCGATCCCGCGCGCCCGATCTTCAAGGGCATGACGCTGCAGTACATCGAGCAGAATGTCGCCCACTGGCTGATGCAGCGGGACGTGCTGGCGCTGATGGTGCCCTCGCCGGAGGGAAGCACGCGAAGACCGGGAAGCCGGGCGACCGCCGATGCCTACGCGAGCGAACTCGACGGCCTCGTGCTCATGGGGGGCGCCGACGTCTGCCCGCAGACCTACGGCGAAGCCCCTCTGCGGCCGGAATGGCGCGGCGACCCGATCCGCGACGACTATGAAATCGCGCTGCTGCGCGCCTTCGTGAAGCAGCGCAAGCCCGTGCTGGGCGTGTGCCGCGGCGTGCAGGTCATCAACGTCGCCCAGGGCGGCACGCTCCATCAGGATCTGGGCACGCAGGCACCCTGCGCGCTCAATCATCGCAATTGGGCGATCTACCAGGACAACTGCCATGCCACGTCGTTCGTCCCCGGAACGGGGCTCGCCCGGCTCTACCCGGGCTTGAACGTCGCCAAGACCAACTCGATTCACCATCAGGCAGTCAAGCACCTGGGGGCCGATCTGGTCGTCGAAGCCTGGTCCGAGCCCGATCGCATCGTCGAGGCGCTGCGCTGGAACGGGCCCTCCTATCTCTTCGGCGTGCAATGGCATCCGGAATTCCATGACCCCGAGGACCCGACGTTCCTCGACGACACCCCCATCCTTGACGATTTCCTCCGCGCCGCGACGCAGCACAAGGCCGCGGCGTACGCACTTTGAACCGGGAGACCCGATGAAGATCCGCAACCCTGCCGATGGCACCACCCTCGCCGATGTTGCCATCGACGGCGTCGCCGCCGTGCGGCGCAAGTATCGGCAGGCGCGCGCCGGCCAGGCCGCGTGGGCGCGGCTGCCGTTCGCCAAACGGCATGCGACCCTGGCGCGCTTTCGCGAGCGCATCGTGGCCATGCACGAGACGCTCGCGCGCACGCTTACCCACGAAGTCGGCAAGCCGATCCGCCAATCGCGCAACGAGTTGAACGGCCTCCTCGCGCGGATCGACTTCTTCCTCGCGGAAGCGCGAAGAGCCCTGCGCGAGGAGCGCGTGTACACCGATGCCGCGCAGAAGCTCGACGAGCGGATCACGCACGAGCCGTTGGGCGTGATCGCCAACATCTCGGCGTGGAACTACCCGTACTTCGTCGGCAGCAACGTCTTCGTCCCGGCGCTCCTCGCCGGCAACGCCGTGCTCTACAAGCCGTCCGAGTACGCGACGCTCACCGGTCTGCACATCGCCGAGATGCTGGCCGAGGCCGGCGTGCCCGACGATGTTTTCGTGCCGGTGATCGGCGACGGCGCGACCGGTGCCGCGCTGTTGCGGCAGCCGGTCGACGGGGTCTTCTTCACCGGTTCGTACGCGACCGGCGCGCGAATCGCCGCGGCGACCGGCAGGCGCATGATCAAGACCCAGCTCGAGCTGGGCGGCAAGGATCCCGTGTATGTCTGCCAGGATGTCGATGCAGGCGCCGCAGCTGCGGGCATCGCCGACGGCGCCTTCTACAACACCGGACAGTCGTGCTGTTCGGTCGAGCGCATCTACGTGCACGCGGCGATCTTCGACGCCTTCGTCGACGCTTTTGTCGCGGAAGTGAAAAGCTATCGCATCGGCGACCCGATGGACGAAGCCACCTACATCGGCGCCGATCACGCGCCGCCCGCAGCTCGATGTCCTGAAGGCGCAGGTCGCCGATGCGCGCCAACGGGGTGCCAAGCTGCTGTGCGGCGGACGCGTGATCAAGGGCCGCGGCAACGGGTTCGAGCCCACGGTGCTCGTCGACGTCGATCACACCATGGCGGTGATGCGGGACGAAACCTTCGGCCCCGTCATCGGCATCCAGAAAGTCGGCGGCGACGCCGAGGCGGTCGCGCTGATGAACGACACCGATTACGGCCTCACCGCCGGCGTCTACACGCGGGACGGACGGCGCGCACGGGCCATTCTGGCGCAGGTGGCGGCCGGCAGCGTCTATTGGAACTGCTGCGATCGCGTCAGCCCCCGGCTGCCGTGGTCGGGGGTGGGTCATTCCGGCATCGGCCTCACGCTGTCGACCTACGGCATCCAGACCTTCACCCGCCCCAAGGCCTGGCACCTGCGCGGCGCCTGATCCTGCGCCAAAGAAGGCTTCACGTTGTGCAGGAGCGGCTTCAGGCGCGAAGCCTTCTGCTGCTCCGATTCGCGGCTGAAGCCGCTCCTACAAGAACATCATGCGTGGCTGGAGCCGCTCCAGGCGCTCAGGGTTCGAACCTATCGACACCGCCTCAGGCGGCGCTGTCTTGCAGTTCCGCCGCGCGCAGCGTGTTGGCGAGCAAGGTCGCGATGGTCATCGGTCCCACGCCGCCCGGCACCGGCGTGATCCAGCCCGCCACCTCCTTCGCGGCGGCGAAATCGACATCGCCGACGAGCTTGCCGTCGGCGTCGCGGTTGATGCCGACGTCGATCACCATGGCCCCGGGCTTGATCCAGTCACCCTTGACGAATCGGGCCTTGCCGACACCGGCGACGACAATGTCCGCCTGCCGGACGAGACCCGGAAGGTCGCGCGTGGCGGAGTGGCAGATGGTCACCGTGCACCGTGCCATCAGGAGTTCGAGCGCCATCGGTCGGCCGACGATGTTGGACTGGCCGATGATCACCGCGTGCTTGCCGACCAGATCCTCGCCGGTATCGCGCAGCAGCGTCATGCAGCCATACGGCGTGCAGGGGCGCAGCGTCGGTCGCTTGAGCACCAGCCGGCCGATGTTGTACGGATGAAAGCCGTCGACATCCTTCAGGGGATCGATGCGCTCGGTGACGGCTTCTTCGTCGATGTGCCTGGGCAACGGCAGTTGCACGAGGATGCCCGTCACCGCGGGATCGGCATTGAGTCGATCGACGAGCGCCAGCAGCGCCTCCTGCGAGGTCGTTGCGGGCAGATCGTGGGCAAACGACCGCATCCCGACCGCCTCGGTGGTCCGCCGCTTGTTGCGCACATAGACCTGCGAAGCGGCGTTGTCGCCGACGAGCACCACGGCAAGCCCGGGCGGTGCGTGGCCCGCCGCCACACGGACCGAGACCGACGCGCGCACGTCCCCGGTCAGCCGTTCGGCGCGCGCCTTGCCGTCGATGATGCGTGCAGTCACGTCGATCGCTTCCTGGTGCCGCGTTTCAGGCGAACTGCACGATCGGCCAGCCCTTGTGCCGCGCGTGCGCGGCCAGCACCGGATCGGCGTTGACGGCCACCGGATGCGTGACCTGCGAGAGCAACGGCAGGTCGTTGAGAGAATCGCAGTAGGCCCAGGTCTCGCGAAAATCGGCGAGCCTCTGCCCCCGCGCGGCAAGCCAGGCGTGCAGCCGTTCGACCTTGCCTTCGCGCATGTTGGCGACCCCCGTGATCCGCCCCGTATAGCGCCCGTCGATCTGCTCGCCGTCGGTGGCGATCACGTCGGCGACGCCGAACTCGGCGCCGATGGCGCCCGCCAGAAATGCAATGACCGCGGTGGTGATCACGACCACGTCGCCGGACTCCCGGTGTCGGTCGACCATTGCCTGCGCGCGTTCCCCGATCCGGGGACGGATCAGTTCGCGGATGAAGCGACGGCGCAGCTGCGCGAGTTGTGATTCGTCGAAGGACGTCAGCGACGAAAGGTAGAACTCGGTGAATTCGCGGCCCGCGGCCTCCCCGCGGTTATAGCGCTCGATCAGCTCCTCGTTCGCTGATCGATAGCGCGCGCCATCGAGGAATCCTTCGTCGATGAGGAATGCCACCCACTGCTGGTCGCTGTCGTGCGGCAGCAGGGTGTGGTCGAGATCGAACAGGGCAAGAACGTCGGCAGCCACGGCTCAATTCCCAATGCAGTGATCGGGATAGAATCCCCGGATGATTCCCGGTCCTATTCTACCTTTGATTCGCGATCGACTCACCTCGCTGCTGCAGCCCCCGCGGGAGCCCCGCTTGCCGCTGCGGGTGGACGGCTGCACCGCCGGCTGGATCGACCCTCACCGCGCGGCACGCCTTGCGCGCTTCGACGACGTTTTCGTGCACGCCTCCGACGGACTCGCCGTCCACCCGCGGCTGGAGACCGCGGAGCAACGAACGTCTGCCGTCGACCGTGTCGCCCGGACGCTTGCCGGCGAAGGCGCGCTTTCGCCCTGGCGCGACGAGCGCTACGCCGTGGCCCCCTGCTTCGGCGCGCCACCCTGGTTCCTGCTCGAACGCGCGGCTGCCCGGTATTTCGGGATCCACACCTACGCCGCGCATGTCAACGGCCTCGTGCGCCGCGATGACGGAATCGCGCTGTGGTTTGCCCGCCGCTCCCCCGCGAAGGCGATCGACCCCGGCCGGCTCGACAACCTGGTCGGCGGAGGGATCGCGGCCGGGCATACCGTCGCCTCGTCGGTGACCAGGGAAGCCTGGGAGGAATCGGGCATTCCCGCGCCGCTCGCCCGACGCGCGGCGTCAACGGGGCCGGTGCACGTCTGTCGCGATCAGCCGGATGGATTGCAGCGCGAGACCATCTTCGCCCACGACCTGTGGCTGCCCGTGGAATTCGTGCCGCAGGCGCAGGACGGCGAGGTGGTCGAGCACCGCCTCGTCGATCTTGCGCGCGCGGCGGAATTGATCGCGCAAACGGAAGGACCGGACGTCGTGACCGCCGACGCGAGCCTCGTCATCCTCGATTGCCTGCTGCGGCAGGGGGCGATCGCACCGGATGCCGCCGAGTTTCTGGCGCTCGCGGCGTTGCGGCATCCAGCCATGGCGGGCGCCGTCGGCCGAATCGGGGCGAATTTCAGTGCTTCATGCCGTGCCGCCCGGCGCCACCTGTGAGATGCCCAGATCGGCGAGCGCGTCGCGAATGGCGTTGACCGCGTGGCGCATCTCGTCGGGGCCGATCGCGCCGATGCACCCGACGCGAAAAGTCTCGACCTGCGTGAGCTTGCCCGGGTAGAGGACGAATCCCTTGTCGCGCACGCATTCGTAGAACGCCTGGAAGCGGTACGCGGGGTCGACCGGGGCGTGGAAGGTGACGATGATCGGCGCCTGGATCCCGGGCGGCAGGAAGGCGCGAAACCCGAGGTCGGCCATGCCGCCGACCAGCGTCCTGCAGTTCGCGGCATACCGGGCCAGCCGGGCCGGCTGCCCGCCTTCAGCCAGCAACTGGTCGAGCGCGGCGCTGAACGCCACGACCACGTGCGTCGGCGGCGTGTAGCGCCACTGCGTCGTCTTCTCCATGTACTGCCACTGGTCGTGCAGGTCCAGCGCCAGCGACGTCGAGCGGCCGGCACAGCGCGCGAGCACGTCCCTCCGGGCGATGACGAAGCCCATGCCCGGCGGCCCCTCGACGCACTTTCCCGAGGCGGCAATCAGCGCATCGAACGGGATTGAGCGCGCGTCGATCGGCAGCGCCGCGAAGGAGCTCATCGCGTCGACGATGAGGCTGCGTCCGTGGCGCGCGACGACCGCCGCGATCTCCGGCAGCGGATTCAGAATTCCGGTCGACGTCTCGCAATGGATGAGGCCCACATGGGTGATCGACCGGTCGGCAGCCAGCCGCAGATCGACATCCTGCGCCGTGATCGGTGCGTTCTCGGCGCCCTCGAACGTCGACGCGCGGCGGCCCATCATCGCGGTCAGCCTGGCCATCCGCGTGCCGTAGGCGCCGTTGATCAGCACCAGCACGTGGCCGTCGCGCGGCACCAGCGTGTTCACCGCCGCCTCGACCGAAAACGTGCCGCTGCCCTGCATCGGCACCACGGTGTGCGTGTCTTCGCCGTGGACCAGCGCCAGCAGCCTGCGCCGAACCTCCGCGGTGACGTTGTTGAACGCGGAGTCCCACGACCCCCAGTCGCGCAGCATCGCGGTCTTGGTGGCCAGCGAGGTCGTCAACGGCCCCGGCGTCAGCAGGATGGGGTCGCGCGAGTAAAGGCTCATCGTGGTTTCCTTTGGCCGCAAGAAGATCAAGCGCCCGTCGCGGGGACGCGCCACGCCTGCGTGCGGGTCAGCAACACCCGCGTCACCAGCGCATAGAGAACGCAGACGAGCGACGACGCGGCGACGATCAGCGTGGCCATCGCGGCCGCCGGTCCGATCTCGCCCGCCTCATCCAGGTTGAGCACGGCGACCGCCGCCAGCTGGGTGTCCGGCGAATACAGGAACACGACGGCCGAAATCGTCACCATCGCGTTGACGAAGAGATAGCGCGCGATGTCGAGGATCGCGGGCAGGCACACGGGCACCGTGACGCGATGGAAGGTCTTGTAGAAGGGCACCTTCAGCGACGCCGACACCGACTCGAACTCGGCATCCAGCGCCTTCAGCGCCGTGACCGCCGTGAGGTGGCTCGACGTGTAGTAGTGGACGACTGTGGAAATGATCAGGATCGTCAGCGTGTGATAGAGCACGTTGAACGGATTGTCGGGATGGTTGAAGAAGAAGATGTAGCCCAGCCCGAGCACCATCCCCGGCACCCCCATCGGGATCGACGCCAGCAGGCGGATCAGCGCCCGCGTGCCCGGCATGCCGCGCGTCTTTTCCAGCAGGTACGCGACGCCGAAAATGAACAGCGTGCCGAAGATCGCGGTGGCCTGCGCCATCTTGAGGCTGTTGAAAAACGAATCGATCACGCCGCCATCGACGAGACCGAAGCTGTAGTGGCGAAGGCTGAACGACCGGTCGTACGGCCACAGCTTGATGAACGAGGTGTAGACCGCCATTCCCAGCACCGCGAGCAGCAGCAGCGCGATGACGAGGCAATAGACGAACATCGCGCTGTCGAACCACGGATGGCGTCGCGCCGCGTAGGGAACCGCGCGGGCCGAGAACTGCGCCTGCTGGCGGCCCTGCATGCGCCAGTCGACGATGAATGCCACGAGCACCGGGACCAGCAGAACGAGGCTCACCACCGCACCCTTGTTGAAGTTCTGCTGCCCGATGACCTGCTTGTAGATGTCCACCGCCAGCACGTTGAAGTTGCCGCCGATGACCTTGGGAATGCCGAAATCGCTCACCGTGTACGAGAACACGACCATCGCGGCGCTGACCAGGCCGTATTTCGCCCCCGGCAGCGTGATGGTGAAAAACCGGCGCCAGGTCCGGGTGCCCAGCGACTCGGCCGCCTCATAGAGCCGGCCATCGGCGAGCAGCAGCGCGGTGAGGATGATCATCAGCGCGTGCGGGAACGTCGCGTAGATCGAACTGATGACGATGCCCACCGATCCATAGACCGAGACGCCTCCCAGCAAGGGCTTGAGCACCCCCTGGTTGCCGAACCACTGGATGAATGAAATCGCGGACAGGAGCGACGGCGCCAGGATCGGCGTCAAGCCGATGAGTCGGAAGACGGTCTTGCCGGGAATGGCGCTGCGTGTCAGCGCGTAGGCGAAGGTGAACGCCAGCGGTATCGTCGTCGCGGTGACGACCAGCGCCACCCACAGTGTGTTGACGATCGACTGCTGCAACGCCGGGGTGCCCAGGAAGTCGCGGAACTGCTGCAAGCCGACGAACGTGCCATCCTTGTCCTGGACGCTCTTCACCAGGATCATGAACAGCGGCCCCAGCAGGAAGAAAGCGAGCGCCGCGCAGCAGCCCACCAGCAGCAGCAGTGCCGCGCGCTCGTGCCAGTGAAAGGCCGCCTTCAGTGCGCGGCCACCGGGGACGGGCGGCAGCGAAGGCATTGCGGCGGCTGGCGTCGCCATTGCCCGCCGTCAGCCAAGGATCCGCAGCGACGCGGCCGGCAACGTAACCGCGATCCGCGCCCCCGGCTCAAGACCGCCGGCATCGACCGCATGACGTGAAACATTCGCCACCAGCGCCGGCATGCCCGGCCCCTCGGCGGCAAGCCCCAGCAGGCAAAACGGCCCCAGGAACTCGACCTTGGACACCCGCGCGACGAGCGTGTTGGGAAGGCGGGCGGCGACCGACGGATCGCGATGCACGACGATGTCCTCGGGTCGCAGGTAGAGCTTCGCGGTGCTGCCCGCAGGCAGGCGATGGTGGGCATGAGCGAGGCCGAGGCCGACGGCGCCGACGCTCACCCTCCCCTCCGCTTCCACCACCGCCGACAGGACGTTCACCTTGCCGACGAAGTCGGCCGTGAACGGCGTGGCCGGCGTTTCGTAGACTGCCCGCGGCGTGCCGACCTGCTCGATGCGCCCCGCGTTCATGACGACGATTCGATCCGCCATCGACAGCGCCTCTTCCTGGTCGTGCGTCACCAGGATCGTGGTGACGCCCAGGCGCTGCTGCAGCGCTCGGATCTCGCCGCGCAACCGCACGCGCTCCAGCGCGTCGAGCGCCGACAAAGGCTCGTCGAGCAGCAGGAGGCCGGGCGACGATGCCAGCGCACGCGCGAGCGCGATGCGCTGCTGCTGGCCGCCGGAGAGCTGTCCCGGATATTTCGGCCCGGCATCCGGCAACCCGACCAGCTTCAGCAACTCCGCCACGCGCTTCGCGATCTCGTTCTTCGCACGCCGCAGGTTGACGAGGCCATACGCGACATTGGCGTAGATCGTCAGGTTGGGGAACAGCGCGTACGACTGGAACACGATGCCGTAATCGCGCTTGATCGCCGGCAGGCGGGAGATGTCGCGCCCGCCCTGGACGATGCTCCCCGAGTCCTGCGTCTCCAGCCCGGCGATGATCCGCAGCAACGTGGTCTTGCCGCAACCCGACGGCCCGAGGAACGTGACCAGTTCGCCGCGGGCAATCGACAAGTCGACACCGTGCAGCGCCCGGAATCTGCCAAAGCTCTTCGTGATCCCGGCGAGGTGAAGGTAGGTCTCGCCGGTCGCGCCTGCCGTCGCCTGCACCGCCGCGATCCTCTCGTCAGTCGTTTGCCGCCCGGATGCCGGTCACGGCGGACACCGCAAAGCGCCCCGCGGGAATCGCGCAGGGCGCGTCTGGCGTTACTTGGGCTCGGCCTTGGCGTTGTAGCGCTTGTTCCACTCGGTCAGGATGCGATCGCGGTTTTTTGCCGCCCAGGCAAAATCGTTCTTCACCAGGCGCTTCTCGTAGTCGGCGGGAACGTTGGGCAGCGGCTTGGCAATGCCGGGAATCGCGACAATCGCGAAGTTCTTGGCATAGAGTTCCATCGCGTCCCCCGACGACGCCCAGTCGGCGAGCTTCTTTGCCGCATCGAGCTTCTTCGTCCCCTTGACGATGCCGACGGCCTCGAGATCCCAGCCCAGGCCTTCGGTCGGGAACACGATGTCCACCGGCGCGCCCGACGCCTTGGTGGTGTTGGCGCGGTACTCGAACGAGATGCCGATCGGAAATTCGCCCGCGCCCGCCTGCCGGCAGGGCTTCGAGCCGGAGTGCGTGTACTGCGCGATGTTGTCGTGCAGGCCGTCCATGTATTTCCAGCCGTCGTTCTCGCCCCAGAGCTGCAGCCAGGCCGTCACGTCGAAGAAGCCCGTGCCGGACGACGCCGGATGCGGCATCGTGATCTTGCCCTTGTAGACGGGCTTCAGGAGATCCTTCCAGGTCTCGGGCCTGGGCAGGCCCTGCTTCTGCGCCTCGACGGTGTTGAAGCAGATCGCCGCGCCCCACACGTCCATGCCGAACCACGCCGGCGGGTTCTTGCCGTCCTTGTATTGAGAGGCAATGGCGGCAAGGTTGGCGGGCGCGTAGGCCTGCAGCATGCCTTCCTGGTCGAGCAGCACCAGGCTCGATGCCGCCACGCCCATGACGACGTCCGCCTGCGGATTCGCCTTTTCCGCGAGCAGCTTGGCAGTCACCACGCCGGTCGAATCGCGCACCCACTTGATCTCGACGTCGGGGTGGACCTTGTTGAACCCTTCCTGATAAGCCTTCAACTGGTCGGTCTCGAGCGCCGTGTAGACGAGAAGCTGCGCCTTCTGCGCCATGGCCAGACCGCTGGCCAGTCCGCCCACGGCTGCCGCGAGAATCAAGACGAACAACTGCCAACCCGTGCCTCGAATCAGTTTCATGTGCTCGTTCCTTGCTCGAAAGGGATGAAAGAAAAAGAGGCCACCACCCACCGGCTTCCGGGCCTGCCGCCGCCTTGCCCGAAACAGCGGGCCATCCTACGCTGCCGCGTTCGCGCCGGCAATCGCCCGTGCCGCAACGCTGCCGACGGTCTCGCGCCGGCCACCGGCGAGCGCGCCTTGCCGTGCGCTTTGCCGATTGTTGACAATCTACACTGCGCGGCGTTGAATGCGCAACATGCGCAACCCACCGACGCCATCGACGACACCGCGCGCATCCCCGCGCACCGCAGGCCGCGCTGCCGCACCGGCTGGCGAATCTCGGCCGTCGCCGCCGGACGCCACGCCCGCTCCGGCGCAGACCGCCACCATCGCCCTGATGCAATCGACTTCGCTGCCCACGCTGGTGCAACGCGAACTCGAACGCCTGATCCTTTCGGGCGACCTCGCGGCGGGCAGCAAGCTCAACGAAACGCCCATCGCCGAGCGCCTGGGCGTCTCGCGTGGCCCCGTGCGCGAGGCCTTCCGCGCGCTGCAGGAGTCCGGCCTCGTGCGGCTCCTGAAGAACCGCGGCGTGTTCGTGCGCGAACTGGCGCCGGACGAGGCCGACGAGATCTACGAGTTGCGCGCGGTGCTCGACGAACACGTCGGGCGCCGGCTGGCACGCAGCATCTCGACGGCCGAGGTGGCGGAACTGCGCAACCGGGTTGCCGCGATGGAGAAGCGGGCGGCCAGCAACGATGTCCCCGGCTACGTGGTCGCCAACCTCGATTTCCATGACCGCCTGGTCGAACTCGCCGGCAACCGGAAGCTCCTCGAGACGTACCGGCGCCTGGTCAACGAGCTGCGCCTGGTTCGCCATGCGGCCCTGGCGCAGGTCGGCGCACTTCCCCTGTCGGCGCGAGAGCACCGGGACATCGTCGACCGGATTGCGGCCGGCAAGCCCGCGGCGGCGGGTCGCGCGCTCCACGATCACGTGACGGGGGGACGGGAACGCATGCATCGCGCTCTCGAGTCATCGCAACAATCCGCCCGTCCTTTGCGAAGGAAAACCCCTTGACTCCCGATCTTGTCCTCACGGTCAACGGCCGCCGCTACCGCGCGCCGAAAAATCCCCTGGTCGTGGTATGCATCGACGGCTGCGAGCCCGACTACCTCAGCCAGGCGATCGCCCAGCAGCGGATGCCGTTCCTCGCCGCGTTGCGCGACCGCGGCACCTGCCTCACCGCCGATTGCGTCGTGCCCTCGTTCACCAACCCGAACAACCTGTCGATCGTCACCGGCGTGCCCCCTGCCGTGCACGGCATCTGCGGCAACTACTTCTGGGATCCGGAGGCCGGCGCCGAGGTTATGATGAACGACCCGCGCTACCTGCGAACCGGCACGCTGCTTGCGGCGTTTGCCGATGCGGGCGCCAAGGTTGCCGTCGTCACCGCCAAGGACAAGCTGCGCGACCTCCTCGGCCATCGCCTTTCCGGGATCTGCTTCTCGTCGGAGAAGGCCGACCAGGCAACGCTGGCCGACAACGGAATCGAACGCGTCCTGTCGCGCCTGGGATTGCCGCTGCCTTCCGTCTACAGCGCCGAGTTGTCCGCCTTCGTGTTCGCCGCCGGCGTGAGCCTGCTCGAGCGCGAGCGTCCCGACATCCTCTACCTGTCGACGACCGATTACGTCCAGCACAAGGCCGCGCCCGGAACCGCGGCGGCCAACGAGCACTACGCGATGATGGATCGGCATTTCGCGCAACTCGACGCGCTCGGCGCCACGCTGATCATCACCGCCGACCATGGCATGAACGCCAAGACCGATGCCTTCGGACGGCCGAACGTGGTCTACCTGCAGGACGTGCTCGACCAGGCATACGGCACCGGAATGACGCGCGTCATTCTTCCGATCACCGACCCCTATGTCGTGCATCACGGAGCGCTGGGTTCGTTTGCCACCGTCTATCTCGCGCACCTCGGCGACCTCGCCGCGATGGCGACCCGAATCGCCGCCCTCCCCGGCGTCGACATGGTGTTGACACGAGCGCAGGCCGCGCAGCGTTTCGAGTTGCCGCCGGATCGCATTGGCGATCTTGTGGTGCTGTCGGGGCGCCTTTGCGTCCTCGGCAGCAGCCGCAGCCGCCACGATCTCTCGGGGCTCGACGTCCCGCTGCGCTCGCACGGCGGTCTGTCGGAACAACAGGTGCCATTGATCGCCAGCCGCGCAGCGGCGTCCCCGCTGCCTGACGGACGTCGTTGGCGCAACTTCGACGCCTTCGATCTGGCGCTCAATCACCTCCAATAGCGTGGTGCAACCCACATGAACCTCCTCCACGAGATCAAGGATGTCCGGCACGGCGCCGTGCTGCGGGAGAAGATGCGCATTGCCGGCGAGGCGGTGGGCGGCGACCGCGTCATCGAAGTGCGCAATCCGTTCAGCGGCAAGCTCGTGGGGACCGTTCCCAGGGCGAGCGTCGACGACGTCCGGCGCGCCTTCGCCGTCGCCAGGGCGTTCCGGCCGACGCTCACGCGTTACGAGCGCAGCCGGATCCTGCAGCGCGCGGCCGAACTGCTGCGCGAGCAGGCGGATGCGATCTCCGATCTCATCACGGCCGAATCGGGTCTGTGCAAGAAGGACACCGGCTACGAGGTCGGGCGCGCCTGCGACGTGCTGGTCTTCGCGGGCAACGCCGCGCTGCAGGACGACGGCCAGATCTTCTCCTGCGACCTCACCCCTCACGGCAAGAAGCGCAGGGTCTACACGCTGCGCGAGCCGCTGCAGGGCGTGGTCAGCGCGATCACGCCGTTCAACCACCCGCTGAACCAGGTGGCGCACAAGGTCGCGCCGTCGATCGCCACCAACAACCGGATGGTGCTCAAGCCCACCGAGAAGACGCCGCTGTCCGCGCTGTTGCTGGCCGATGTCCTCTACGCAGCCGGGTTGCCCCCGGAAATGTTCTCGGTCGTCACCGGCGACCCCAGGGAAATCGGCGACGAGATGCTGTGCCATCCCGACGTCGACCTCGTCACATTCACCGGCGGCGTTCCGATCGGCAAGCACATCGCTGCCAGGGCGGTCTACAAACGACAGGTTCTGGAACTGGGCGGCAACGATCCCATCATCGTCATGGAGGACGCCGACCTCGACGAGGCAGCGGCGCTCGCCGCCGCGGGGTCGTACCGGAACTCGGGACAGCGTTGCACGGCGGTGAAGCGAATGCTCGTCCATGAAGCCGTGGCCGACCGCTTCGTCGAACGCCTGCTCGAGCGGACGAAGGCCTGGACCTACGGCGACCCGATGGATCGCGAACTGGACATGGGCACGGTGATCGACGAGGCCGCGGCGAGGACTTTCGAGGCGCGCGTCAACGAGGCCGTCGCGCAGGGCGCGCGGCTGCTGCACGGCAACCTGCGTCGCGGCGCCCTGTATTCGCCGACGCTGGTCGATCGCGTCACGCCGGACATGCCATTGGTGAAATACGAGACCTTCGGACCCGTGTCGCCGATCATCCGCTTCAGCGACATCGACGAGGCCATCCGGATCTCGAACGGCACCGACTACGCGCTGTCGTCGGCCGTGTGCACCAATCGCCTCGACTACATCACGCGCTTTGTGTCCGAACTCGTCGTCGGCAGCGTCAACGTCCGCGAGGTCCCGGGTTACCGGCTCGAACTCACGCCCTTCGGCGGCATCAAGGATTCCGGCCTGGGCCACAAGGAAGGCGTGCAGGAAGCCATGAAGAGCTTCACCAACGTCAAGACGTATTCGCTGCCGTGGTAGGCGCCGGGAACGCCACCCGGCCCGGGACGCTGCCGCCGTTCGCCGATAGCGGGATGACGGGCGTATCCTGCGAGTCATGCAAACGCTGTTGAATTTGCTCGCCGGCGTGTCGCTGCTGGTCTGGGGCACGCACATCGTCCGCACGGGCATCCTGCGCCTCTTTGGCGGCAACCTGCGTCGCGTGCTGCGCCACAGCGTGAACAGCCGCGCCAGTGCGTTCTTCGCCGGGCTGGCGGTCACCAGCCTCATCCAGAGCAGTACCGCCACCGCGCTGATCGTCGCCGCGTTCGCCGGCCAGGGGCTCATCGGCACCGCGCCCGCGCTTGCGGTGATGCTGGGCGCCGACGTGGGCACGTCGCTGATCACGCTGGCGCTGTCGTTCGACCTCTCCTGGCTGTCGCCGCTGCTGATCTTCGTCGGCGTCGTGCTGTTTCTTGCCCGGGAGTCGACGCCGGTCGGCCGTTTCGGGCGCGCGCTGATCGGCCTGGGCCTCATCATCTTCGCCCTGCAATGGATCTCGGTTGCCGCCAAGCCGGTCGTCCAGGCTGCGGGAGTGAAGGTGATCTTCGCCTCGCTGACCGGCGACATCCTGCTCGACATGATCGTCGCCGCGGTGCTGACGGTGCTCTGCTATTCGAGTCTCGCCGTCGTGCTGCTGGTCGCCACGCTGGCGTCACTGCACGTGATCGCGCTGCCCGTGGCGCTGGGCCTGGTGCTGGGCGCCAATCTGGGCAGCGGCCTCCTGGGGATGCTGTCGACGCTGCGCTCCCCCGCCGAGGCACGCCGGGTCACGCTCGGCAATTTCCTGTTCAAGCTCGTTGGCTGCTCGCTCGCGGTGCCGCTGCTGCATCTCCTGGAGGCGCCGATCGACAGCCTCGGGCTCGAGAGTGCGCGCGAGGTGGTCATCTTCCATGTCGGATTCAACGTCGTGCTGGCGCTGCTTTTCCTGTTCTTCACGGGTTCGGTGGCGCGCATCGCCGAGCGCCTGCTGCCTACCCCACCGGCCACCGACGACCCGGCCAAGCCGCGCCACCTCGATCCTTCGGCACTGGCCACCCCTGCGCTCGCGATCTCCTGCGCCGCCCGCGAGGCGCTGCGCATCGGCGACGTCGTCGAGCAGATGCTCGCCGGCATGCTGGTGGTGCTCAAGACCAACGACCGCGCGCTGGCCGAGCGCTTGCGCAAGCTGGACGACACCGTCGACGACCTCTACACCGCGGTCAAGCTCTACCTCACCCAGATCTCGCGCGAGGCGCTGGAAGTGAAGGAAAGCCGCCGCTGGACCGACATCGTCTCGTTCACCATCAACATGGAGCAGGTCGGCGACATCGTGGAGCGCATCGTCACCGAACTCGAGGACAAGAAGATCGAGAAGGGACGCAACTTCTCCGACGCGGGCATGACGGAGATCTGCGACCTGCACGCGCGGGTGATCGCCAATCTTCGCCTCGGCATGTCGGTGTTCCTGGACGGCGAACTGAAGAGCGCGCAGGAACTCCTCGCGCAAAAAGTGCTGTTCCGCGATCTCGAGCGCGCGTATGCCAATTCGCACCTCGAGCGCCTCGCAGGCAACACGTTGGAGAGCATCGAGACCTCGTCGCTGCACCTCGATCTCATCGCCGACCTCAAGCGGATCAACTCGCACATCTGCTCGATCGCCTATCCGATCCTCGAGCAGGCCGGCGTGCTCGCCAAGACCCGCCTCAAGCAGCCCGAGCCCGGGCCGTCACGCGAGCGCCACGGCAACGACCTGCGTTCGACCGCGCCCGCCCGTGATGCCGACTGGCCGAAGCACAGGCCCAACAGCGCCTGATCACGTGCGCTGCGACGGCGGGTTGCGATTTCGTGAGGTCCCCGATGGCGGCCGCTGACCTCTCGCTAGGCATCACGCTGGCCGTGCTCGCCGCCGGTTTCCTGCACGCAGGATGGAACGCGCTGCTCAAATCGGCGCCGGGCGGCGACCCCCTGCTCGACACGGCGTCGATCGTGGCCGGGTCCTCCGTCTGCGGCCTGCTGATCGTTCCTTTCGTCCCCCTTCCCGATCCTGCCGCCTGGAAGTTCGCGGCAGCGTCGGCGCTGGTGCATTTCGCCTACTACGTGACGCTCGCCCAGGCCTATCGCACCGGCGACCTTTCCTTTGCCTATCCGCTGATGCGGGGAACCGCCCCGCTCCTGGTCACGCTGCTCGGGATCGTCTTTCTGCGCGAATGGCCGACGCCGCAGATCGCGATCGGCATCGGCCTGATCTGCGCCGGTATCGTCGGCATCGCGTTCGCGCGGCGCAATCCCCACCCGCCGGCCGCGACGGCCTGGGCATTGGCCAATGCCGCCATCATCGCGGTCTACACGCTGATCGACGGCGCCGGCGCGCGCGCGTCGGGGCACGCGCTATCCTACGTGGGCTGGCTGGTGTTTCTCGAAGGCCTGCCGTTTCTGGCCTGGATCATCGCGCGACGGGGCCGCGCCGCCGGCGTCTACCTGCGCCGGGGTTGGCGGCGCGGAATCATCGGGGGCGCGGGCAGCGTGATCGCCTACGGCATCGTGCTGTGGGCGATGACGCGGGCACCGATCGCCGCGATCGCCGCCCTGCGCGAGACCTCGGTGCTTTTCGCCGCGGTGATCGGCGCGTTCTGGCTGAAGGAAGGCTTTGGCGTCACCCGTTTCGCCGGTGCGGCGAGTGTCGTGCTGGGGGTGGCTGCGTTGAAGCTGTGACGCGGACACCGCTGCTCCTTGCGTAATTGTCGAAAGGCATCCCGATGAACCTGCCCACCCAGGCGCGCGTCGTCATCGTCGGCGGCGGCATCGCCGGTGTGTCGGCCGCCTACCATCTCGCGAAGCTCGGCGTGCGCGACGTGGTCCTGCTCGAGCAGGGCCGGCTGACCTGCGGCACGACCTGGCACGCGGCCGGCCTGGTCGGGCAGACGCGCGCCACGCGCAACGCCACCCGCATGAGCCGTTACGGCATCGAGCTCTACGCATCGCTCGAGCGGGAAACCGGGCTTGCCACCGGCTGGACGCCGTGCGGCAGCCTCAACGTCGCCGCGACGGCGGACCGCCTGACGCTGATGCGCCGGCAGATGGCGCGGGCGAGGAGCTTCGGCATCGAGTTCGAGTTCGTGTCTGCGAGCGAGGTCGAGCAATTTCGCGTCGATCGTGCGCACCGACGATCTCGCGGGTGCCGTCTGGATCCCCGGCGACGGCAAGGTCAATCCGACCGACCTCACACAATCGCTGGCCAAGGGCGCGCGCATGGGCGGCGTGACGATCACCGAGGGCGTGCGCGTCACGGGCGTGACGCACGCGCAGCGGCGCGTCACCGGCGTGCATTGGAAATCCGCGGACGACGAGGGCAGCATCGCCTGCGCTGCGCTGGTGAACTGCGGCGGCCAGTGGGCGCGCGAGTTCGGGCGCCTTGCGGGGGTCAACGTGCCGTTGTACTCGGCCGAGCATTTCTATCTGGTCACCGCGCCGATCGCCGGCGTGACCAGCGCGCTGCCCGTGATTCGCGACCCCGACGGCTTTCTCTATTACAAGGAGGAAGTGGGCGGCCTCGTGATGGGCGGCTTCGAGCCCGAGGCCAAGCCCTGGAACGTCGCCCGCATCCCGGAACACTTCGAGTTCCAGCTCCTGCCCGAGGACTGGGATCACTTCGAGATCCTGATGCGCAATGCGATCCACCGGACGCCATGCCTTGAAACGGCCGCGATCAAGCTGCTGCTGAACGGGCCGGAGAGTTTCACGCCGGACGGCAACTTCATTCTGGGCGAGGCGCCGGAACTCGCCGGGTACTACGTATGCGCCGGATTCAATTCCGCGGGCATTGCCAATGCCGGCGGTGCCGGCAAGCTCATCGCCGAATGGCTCGTCGACGGCGCAGCGCCGCTCGACTTGTGGGATGTGGACATCCGGCGCTTCGCTGCCTTCCACGCGAATCGGCGACATCTTGCCGACCGGACCGTCGAATCGTTGGGCCTGCACTACGCGATGCGTTGGCCGCGCGAGGAGCTCTCCACCGTGCGGCCGCTGCGGCGCTCGCCGCTTTACGATCGGCTGCGGGCCAAGGGCGCCGTCTTCGGAACCAGGATGAATTGGGAACGGGCCAACTATTTCCTGCCCCCGGGCGCGGCGATCCCCGCGCCGACGTTCGGCATTCCGGGCTGGCTGCCGCATGTGCTCGAGGAACAGCGCGCCTGCCGCGAGGACGTCGCCGTTTTCGATCAGACGTCGTTCTCCAAGTTCGTGCTGAAGGGCCGCGACGCGCTTGCCGTGCTGCAGCGGCTGTGCAGCAACGACCTCGACGTCGCTGCGGGCAGGATCGTCTACACGGGGATGTTGAACGCGCGCGGCGGATTCGAAAGCGACCTCACGGTGATACGCGTGGCGCCCGACGAGTTCTACATCATCTCCGGTTCGGCGCAAACGACGCGCGACTTCGCCTGGATCGAGCGCGGCATTCGGCCCGACGAAAACGCGGCGCTCGTCGACGTCACCAGCGCCTATGCGGTGCTTTCCGTGATGGGGCCGAAGGCGCAGGCGCTGCTCGCGGCGCTTTCGCCCGACGACGTGTCGCCGACCGGCTTGCCGTTCTCCGCCACGCGTGAGATCGATGTCGGCCACGCCCGGGTGCGGGCTGCACGGATGAGTTACGTCGGCGGCCCGGGCTACGAGTTGCACGTTCCCACCGACCAGTGCGTGACGCTCTACGACGCCCTGCTGAGCGAAGGCCGTCCGTTCGGCCTCGTCGACGCCGGCTACTACACGATCGATGCGCTGCGTATCGAGGCCGGTCGCCGCGCCTGGGGCGCCGAGCTATCGCCCGACGAAACGCCGTGGGAGGCGGGCCTCGCCTACGCGGTCAAGCTCGGCAAGACGTCCGCCTTCACCGGCCGCGCCGCGCTGCTGCAGCGACCCGCCACGCTCGCGCGCAAGCGGCTGCTGCAATTCACGTTCGACGATCCAGCCGCATTTCCGTGGGGTGGCGAGCCCATCCTGATGGACGGGCGCAATGTCGGCGAGCTGACATCGACCGGATACAGCCGCCGGTTCGGTCGCGCGATCGGCATGGGCTACGCGCGGGCCGATGCGCCGTTGACCGATGCGGCGGTTCTCGCCGCGCGCTACGAGGTCGACATCGCCGGCGCCCTGCACGCAGTCACCGCGCACCTGCGCCTCGCCTGAGGCTGAGGCCGCATCCGCATGGGTGCTGCGGCCCGTGTCCCCGCTGTGGTCGGCGCCGCCGGCGGCCGTGACCGGCCGCCGGGCTGCCTCGTTCAGCATCGCGTCGAAGCGGCTCGAGGCGACGACCGGGCATGGACCCGGCGCGCGACCCTCCATGGCAACCGTTCGTCGCGCGAGATCGACGCACGCCTGCGGCTGCCAGCGCGACAGCAGCAGGTCGGCGGCGGCGCAATCGTTGCACGTCAGCACCATGTCGCAGCCTGCAGCGAGCGACGCCCCGGCGCGGGCGACGATATCGCCTGCGCCCAGAGCACCCGCCATGCCGAGATCGTCGGAAAAGATCATGCCGTCGAAGCCCAGGCGGCCGCGCAGGATGTCCTGCAGCCAGTGGCGCGAATAGCCGGCAGGCTGCGCGTCGATCTGCGGATAGACGACGTGCGCCGGCATCATGCCCTCGAGGCCCTGCCGGCACAGCACCGCGAAGGGGACGAGATCGTCGGCAAGGATCTCGGCGAAGCTGCGCGTGTCCACCGGCAGGTCGGCGTGCGAGTCGGCGGACACGTGGCCGTGGCCGGGAAAGTGCTTGCCCACGGCCGCCATGCCTCCGGCACGCAGCCCGTCGTGCAGCGCGGCGGCGAGGTGCGCCGCGGCATTCGGATTGCGGTGGAAGGCGCGATCGCCGATGACGGTGCTGGCCCCGTAATCGAGGTCCAGCACCGGCGTGAAACTGAAGTCCACGCCCTGCGCGCGAAGCTCTGCGCCGATGGTCCAGCCCAGGCGCGTCGCCTCGTGCGCCCCGGCCGCCACGTCGCGGTCCCACACCTCGCCCAACGCGCGCATCGCCGGAATCGGCGTGAACCCTTCGCGAAAACGCTGGACGCGACCGCCTTCGTGATCGACTGCGATCAGGAGCCGCGGCGTGCGCAATGACGCAATGTCCGCCGTCAGCCCCGCGAGCTGACCGGGGCTGGCGTAGTTGCGCGCGAACAGGATGACGCCGCCGACCAGCGGGTGCGCGAGGCGCTCGCGGTCCGCGACCCCGAGTTCGAGGCCGTCGATGCCGAGCATCACCGGCCCGCGCGGCAGCATGCGCTGCCTCATCGCACCGTCTCGCGGATCAGTGCCTTCATCTGGCGCACTGCTTCGCGCAGGCCGGTGAAAACCGAACGCGCGACGATCGCGTGGCCGATGTGCAGTTCACGTATGCCGGGCATTGCTGCGACCGGCTGCACGTTGAAATAATTGAGCGCATGTCCGGCGTTGAAGCGCATCCCGGCCGCGCGGATCGCCGCTCCCGCCACCCGTATCTTTGCCAGCTCGGCGACGACCGCCGGGCTTTCCGGATCGCGACCGCGGGCGTGGAATGCGTGCGCGTAGGGACCGGTATGAACCTCGCACACGCGGGCGCCGATCCGCGCCGAGGCCTCGACCTGCGGCAACTCGGCATCGATGAACACGCTGCTCATGATGCCGGCAGCCGCCAGTTCGGCAACCACCCGGGCGAGCTTCGCCTCCTGCCCGGCCACATCGAGACCGCCTTCGGTCGTGATTTCGTGCCGACCTTCGGGCACCAGCATCGCCATTTCCGGCTTCAATGCCAGCGCGATCGCGACCATTTCCGGCGTGGCCGCCATTTCGAGGTTGAGCTTGATGTGGACGAGATCGCGCAGCCGCCGCACGTCCTCGTCCTGGATGTGGCGGCGATCCTCGCGCAAATGCACGGTAATGCCGTCGGCGCCCCCCAGATGCGCCTCGACGGCCGCCCATACCGGATCGGGTTCGTAAGTGCGCCGTGCCTGCCGCAAAGTCGCGACGTGGTCGATGTTGACGCCAAGTTCGGTCATCGCTGGTCTCGCTCATCGTCGAGAGCCTGCAGGTCCTGAACCACGCGGCGGCTCTCGATGCCGCGCTGTTCCAGATGATGGTCGAGCACCTCGCGCATCAGCCGCTTGGCCTCGGCCGCCGTTTCGGCGTCCGGATAGCGGCCGTCGGCCAGCGCCAGCAGCGTCGCGCCGCGAACGACCGGCCCCGACGCGCTGCCGGACTCCGCGATCCGTCGCGGTCCGCGATCGAAGGCGTAATGGTAGCGCTGCGCCGGATCGAGCGGCATGCCGGTGTCGGCGTCGCGCACGAGCGGCGGCGCATAGCCCAGTTCAGCGAGCAAACCAAGCTCGAATCGTCGCAGCAGGGCCGCCTGCTCGCCGCCGGCCGCAAGTTCGGCCAGCGCGCGCTCGTAGGCGGCGTAGAGCTGCGGGTGCGAATCCTCGCGCGCGAGCAGCTTGAGCAGCAGTTCGTTGAGATAGAAACCGCACAGCAGCGCCGATCCGCGCACGAGCGGCAGACCCCCGCGCCACTCGGCGCGGATCAGCGTCTTCAATTCCGCCTGGCCGGACCACGACAACAGCAGAGGCTGGAACGCCTGCAACAATCCGCGCAATTCCGACCGCGGTCGCCGGGCGCCGCGCGCCACCATGGCGACGCGACCAGAATCAGGCGTGAACGCCTCCACGATGACGCTCGTCTCGCGGTAGGGCCAGGTGTGAAGGACAAATGCCGGCTGGTCGTCGCGGCGCTGGGATTGGGCTCGCGGGGCCATGCCTCTCCCCGGCGATCAATAGCCGAAGCGCTTCAACTGCGCGTCGTCGTCCGCCCAGCCGCGCTTGACCCGGACCCAAACCTCGAGGAAAACCGGCCCGCCGAACATCCGCTCCATGTCGGACCGTGCTCGCGTCGCGATCGCCTTCATCTGCCGGCCCCCTGCGCCCACGAGAATGGCGCGCTGGTTGTCCCGATCGACATACACGGTGGCAAGTATCCGGCGCACGCCCTCTTCCAGCTTGAACGAATCGATGCCCACCGTCGTGGCGTAGGGGACCTCCTCGCCGAGGAGGCGGAAGATCTTCTCGCGTATGAACTCCGCGGCGAGAAAGCGCTCGTCGCGATCGGTGATCTCGTCCGCGTCGAAGAGCGGCGGCGCCTCGGGCAACATTGCCGCCAGCGCTGCCTGCAGGCGGTCCAGCGCGCGGTTCTTTTCCGCACTCACGGGAACGATGGCGGCGAACGGGTGGAGCGCGGCAAGCTCGGCCATCTGCGGCAGCAGCGCGTTCTTGTCGACGAGGGCGTCGATCTTGTTCTGCGCCACGACCACGCGCGCGTCGCGCGGCAGCAGCCGGATGACGGCGCGATCGGCCTCGGTCGTGCGCCCCGCCTCGACGACCAGCACGATGGCGTCGATGCCGGCGAAGCTCTGTGTCACGACGCGGTTCAGCCGATCGTTGAGCCGCGAGCGATGCCGGGTCTGGAAGCCGGGGGTGTCGACGAATATGAGCTGCGCGTCGGGCAGGGTCAGGATGCCGGTGACGCGGTGGCGCGTCGTCTGCGCTTTCTTGGAAGTGATGCTGACCTTGCTTCCGACCAGATGATTGAGCAGCGTCGACTTGCCCACGTTGGGGCGCCCGACAATGGCGACGTGGCCGCAACGGAACGGCCTTGCCGGCACGCACGGATCAGCCACCTGCGTTCTCCGCGCCGCCGGCGGCCACCCGTGCCAGCGCGTCTTCCGCTGCCGCCTGCTCCGCCCCGCGTCGGCTGGCACCTCGCCCCGTCGTCTCCACGCCGAGCGCGGCGATCCGGCACAGCATGGTGAAGGTCTGGGCGTGCGCCTCGCCGGCGACGTCTCCGACGACGTATTCCGGGACCGCGAGACGGCGCGCCTGCAGCCATTCCTGCAGGCGCGTCTTGGGATCCTTGCCGAGCACGACGGGGTCCGCCCGAGCCAGCGTGTCCGCGTAGACATGCTCGATCACGCCGCGTGCCGCGTCGAACCCGCCGTCCATGAAAACGGCGCCGAACACCGCCTCGAGGGCGTCGGCCAGAATCGAGGGTCTCTCACCGCCGCCCCCCTTCTTCTCGCCCTCGCCAACGCGAATGTCTTCGCCAAGGCCAAGCCCGCGCGCGAGCCCGGCCAGCGTATCGCGGTTGACGAGGTTGGCGCGCACCCGCGACAGGTCGCCCTCGGGCAGGTCCGGAAAGCGCGCGTAGAGCACCGCGGCCACGACGCAGTTCAACACCGCGTCGCCGGCGAATTCGAGTCGCTCGTTGTGCCGCGCCCCGTGACTGCGGTGCGTGAGCGCCTGCGCGAGCAGCGCGGGATCGGAAAAGGCGTAACCCAGGCGGTCACGCCACGTCGATGGCGGCATCCTTGCGGGCGGAGTACGCGTTTCAGCGCCTCGCCGTCGCCTCGAACTCGAGCAGCAGACTCGCGTTGGCGACGAGGTGCAGCTTGCGCGTCCACGACAACGTGGCGACGACCTCGTTTCTATCGCGCGTGATCTCGATGTCGGTCGAGCGCACCGACTCGATGTAGCCCGCATCGGCCTTTTTCTGGAAAGCGCGGCGCACGTCGGAAGTCGAACTGCCCGGGTCGCGAATCTCCTGCATCGAATCCGACAACGCCTGCCTGACCGAATAGTATTCGATGACCGCCGGCGCGACCCGGAAGCCGAGCATCGCGACCGCGGCGAGCACGCCCGCGACGAAGAGGAAACCGATGATGGAAAGGCCGTGCTGCCTGCGTTTCGTCGCCATTGCTGCTGCCCCCGTTAGCGTATGCCCGATCCGACGCGCTTGAAAGCGAAACTGCTGATGTCGTCCCAGTTGAACCAGACGAAAAAGGCGCGCCCGCGAATGTGATCGTCGGGCACGAACCCCCAATAGCGGCTGTCGTCGCTGTTGTCCCGGTTGTCTCCCATCATGAAGTACTGCCCCTGCGGAACGCGGCAGACGAATCCCCGGTCATTGTAGTCGCAGTTCTCCCGCCCCGGAAACGGACGCACGTTCTGCGGGTACACCGGCTGCGCCTGGGGCGTACGCGCGATCGTGTGCGCGGGCAGCGCATCCGCGCCGACGGGCGTTTCGCGAAAGCGCTCGGTGGTCTCGAAGCGCAACCCCTCGAGGTAGCTGTACGACCCGTCGGACACCTGACTCCAGGGCCGGCCGTTGACGGTCAGTTGCTTGTCGCGATAGACAATCTCGTCGCCGCCGACGCCGATCACCCGCTTGATGAAATCCTGCGACGGATTGACCGGGTAGCGAAAGACGACGACATCGCCGCGCTGCGGGTCGCCCACGGGGATGATCTTGCGCTCGATGATCGGCAGCCTTATCCCGTAGGTGAACTTGTTGACCAGGATGAAATCGCCAACCTCCAGCGTCGGCCGCATCGATGACGACGGGATCTTGAACGGCTCCGCCAGGAAGGAACGCAGCAGGAACACGATCAGCAGCACCGGGAAGAAGCTCTTCGGGTACTCGATCCACCACGGTTCGGCCGCGCCGGGCAGGCGCCGCCGGGCCAGGACAAGGCGGTCGGCCAGCACCATGACGCCGGTGACGAGCGTGGCAAGAAAAAGAATCAGCGCGAAGTTCATTTTTGCAGGGTCTCGAATCGAACGGGGCCACGCGAGGCATGCGCGGCCGGTGACATTGTCGCATCGCGGTCCGCCCCGCCAGCGCTCGCCGGGCGCAATCCGACCCCCGTAAACGGCGTCCCGTCGCCGCTGCGGCGAATCGGGCGAATCATTTGTCGCCCACCTGCAGGATTGCCAGGAATGCCTCCTGCGGAATCTCGACGCTGCCGACGGATTTCATCCGCTTCTTGCCGGCCTTCTGCTTCTCCAGCAGTTTCTTCTTGCGCGAGATGTCGCCGCCGTAGCACTTGGCCAGGACGTTCTTGCGCATGGCCTTGATCGTCTCGCGGGCGATGATCTGAGCGCCGATCGACGCCTGCACCGCGACGTCGAACATCTGGCGCGGTATCAGCGAGCGCATCTTCGACGCGACCTCGCGGCCGCGATGGATCGCGACCGAGCGGTGAACCATGATCGACAGCACGTCCACGCGCTCGCTGTTGATCAGGATGTCCAGCTTGACGACATCCGCGGCGCGGAACTCCCTGAACTCGTAGTCGAGCGACGCGTAGCCGCGCGACACCGATTTGAGCCGATCGAAGAAGTCCATCACGACTTCGGCCATCGGCAGTTCGTAAGTGAGCATCACCTGGCGGCCCAGATACAGCATGTTCTTCTGCGTGCCGCGCTTCTCGGTGCACAGCGTCAGCACCGGACCGACGTATTCCTGCGGCATCAGGATCGTCGCGGTGATGATCGGCTCGCGAATCTCCTCGACGCGGGACAGATCCGGAAGCTTCGACGGATTCTCGATCTCGAGCACCGTGCCGTCGCGCAGCAGGACCTGGTAGACGACCGTGGGCGCCGTGGTGATGAGGTCCATGTCGTATTCACGCTCGAGCCGCTCCTGGACGATGTCCATGTGCAGGAGGCCGAGGAAGCCGCAGCGGAAGCCGAAACCCAGCGCCGGCGAGACCTCGGGCTCGTAGTGCAGCGAGGCATCGTTGAGCTTGAGCTTGCCGAGCGCGTCGCGCAGCGCCTCGTACTGGTTCGACTCGATGGGATAGAGGCCCGCGAACACCTGCGGCTTGACGTCCTTGAAACCCGGCAGCGGCGACGGCGCGGGCCGGTTGGCAAGCGTCACCGTATCGCCGACCTTCGCGGCGTCGATCTCCTTGATGCCGGCAATGACGAACCCCACGCCGCCTGCGGAAAGCGCGTCGCGGCTCACCGCCTTGGGCGTGAACACGCCCACCTGCTCGCAGCCAAAGGTGGCCCCGGTGGCCATCAACTGGATCTTGTCGCGTGGCTTCAATCGCCCCTGCACGACGCGCACCAGCATCACCACGCCGACGTAGTTGTCGAACCAGGAATCGATGATCAGCGCCGCCAGCGGCGCTTCCGGGTCCCCCTTCGGCGCCGGCACGCGGGCGATCACGGCTTCGAGTATGTCGTCGATCCCGATCCCCATCTTGGCGCTGGCATGCACCGCATCCTGGGCGTCGATGCCGATGATGTCCTCGATTTCCTCGATCACCCGTTCGGGCTCGGCGGAGGGGAGATCGATCTTGTTCAGCACCGGCACCACCGTGACCCCCTGCTCGATGGCCGTGTAGCAGTTGGCGACCGTCTGCGCCTCGACGCCCTGCGACGCGTCGACGACCAGCAGCGCGCCCTCGCAGGCGGCGAGCGAGCGCGAGACCTCGTACGCGAAGTCCACGTGGCCGGGGGTGTCGATGAGGTTCAGCTGGTAGGTCTCGCCGTCGCGGGCGAGGTAGCTGAGCGCCGCGGTCTGCGCCTTGATGGTGATGCCGCGCTCCCGCTCGAGGTCCATCGAATCGAGGACCTGCTCTTCCATCTCGCGATCGGCGAGGCCGCCGCAGCGATGGATGAAGCGATCGGCCAGCGTCGATTTGCCGTGGTCGATGTGGGCGATGATGGAGAAGTTGCGAATGCGATGCATGGGGCCGATCAAAGGAAAAGGGCACCTACCGTGCCCTTTCGTGCGGGAAAGAACATTGAATTTTAGCGGATTTTCCCGGGCGACGCGAGCTCGGGCTCGCCCGCGACCGCCAGCGCCGCCTCGACGCGGGTGGCATCGAGGTGGTAGTGGCACAGTTCGTTCGTCGCCACCGGCGCGCCCCGAAACAGCACCGGCACGCGCTCGCCCCACTCGCGCTCCAGCGTCGCGTGCTCGGGCCGGTCGACGTCGACGACCTCGATCAGGGCCCCATGGCGGCGGACCAGCGGACGCAGCGCCTCCTGCATCTCGTCGCAGAGATGGCAATAGGCCCGGTAGAGGAGCGTCAACACCACTGCCGGCGGCCGGCGGCCCTCGTCTCCGGACGCCGGGCAGCGATCAGTCACCGTTGTTGATGCGCAAGGTGGAGAAGAACTCCTGCTCGCCGCGCTTGAGGCGCAGCGTCACCGACGCTCCCTTGTCGAGCTTGGCCAGCACGCCGTTGAGCTGCTCGGCGGAGCGCGCCTCGGTGCTCTGCCCCCGGTTGATGATGGCGAGGATCACGTCGCCCGGCTGCACGTTGCCGCGCACCCCCGGCGTCACATCGTCGACCAGCACGCCGCTCTTGATCTCGAGTTCCTTCTTCTGCTCGTCGGAGAGGTCGGAGAGCATCAGCCCCATGCGGTTGGGCTTGGCCTTCTCCTTCGGCACGGCGCCGCGTCGCGGCTGCGCTCCCGGAGCTTCTTCCTTCATCTCTGCCACCGTGACCGCGATCTCGCGCGACGCGCCCTTGCGCCAGACGGTCAGCGTCACCTTGGTGCCGGGGCGCACGACCGTGATGATCCGCGGCAGCTCGGCGGAGCCCTTCACGTCGCGGCCGTCGACCTTGACGATGATATCGCCGGACTCGATGCCGGCCTTGTCGGCAGGCCCGCCCTTCTCGACGGAGTTGACGAGCGCACCCGCCGGCTTGGCCAGGCCGAAGGCCTCGGCCGTCTCCTTGCTCACTTCCTGGATCTGGACACCGATGCGGCCGCGGGTGACGCGGCCCTTTTCCTTGATCTGATTGGCGACACTCATCGCGATGTCGATCGGGATCGCAAACGCGAGCCCCATGAACCCGCCGGAGCGCGAGAAGATCAGCGAATTGATGCCGACAACCTCGCCCTTCAGGTTGAACAGCGGACCGCCGGAATTGCCCGGGTTGATCGCGGCATCGGTCTGAATGTAGGGAACGAGGTTCTCCTGCGGCAGGTCGCGCCCCTTGGCGCTGACGATGCCGGCGGTCATGGTGTTGTCGAGACCGAAGGGCTTGCCGATGGCCACCACCCATTCGCCGACCCTGAGCTTGTCGGGATCGCCGATCGTCACCTTGGGAAAGTCCTTGCCGTCGATCTTGAGCAGCGCGACGTCCGTCCGCTTGTCGGCGCCGATCACCTTGGCCTTGAACTCGCGCTTGTCGGACAGGTTGACCTTGACCTCGTCGGCGCCGTCGACGACGTGCGCATTGGTGATGAGGTAGCCGTCGCTCGAGATGATGAAGCCCGAGCCGACCGACTGCGCCTCGCGCTCCGGCGCGCCGCGCGGGCGCGGAATCTGCCCGAAGCGGCGGAAGAATTCGTAGAACGGGTCGTCCTCGGAAAGCTCGGGCATCGCGCGCGGCGAGCGCGCCTTTTGCGTGACGTCGATGCTGACGACGGCCGGCCCGTTCTTGTCGTAGAGCTCGGTGAAATCCGGCAGCCCGGCGCCACGCGCCTGCGCGAAGGCGGAAGGTGCAACGGCGAGCAGCGTGGCAAGCAGCGCTGCGAATGCGCCAGCGAGAATGAAATTGCGACGGCGAACGATCATGGCATTGCCTTCTTCAGTGACGGCGAAAGTGGCGGATGAAAGAAAGGGCGGGGACGATGCTGCGCATCAGCGGCGCGCGACCGAAGAGGCGATCTGGCGCACCGTTACCGCGGGCACCTCGCCCAGCACGGTGACGAGAAAATCGTCGAACTGCCGAACGAAGACGTTGGTGCCACCCTGCTGCGACAAGCCGGTCGGATGCGGCGCGGACCCGACGTTCTCGATGAACACCGACACGGCGACCAGGCCGTCGGAAAACACGAGGTGCGCCACCGGATGGCGCTTGCCGCGCAAGGACCGGAACCCCTCGACGATCTTGGCGAACCCGGCCGGCAGCTTGCGTACGACCCAGCCGGTATCCCGAAGTTCCACGTCACCCGGACCCGCAGCCCGCACCATCCACTCCGGCGGTGTCGTCGGCCACGACGGCTTCACCATCTCGCGATCGATCTTTCCGCCGACGGCGAGGTCGATGAAGGCGAACTGCTCGACCGCGTCGCCGTTCTCGTCGAGGATGCGCGCCTTGAGGAGCAACCCTGTCTCCGCATCGGCCCAGAATTTGTGTCCGTAGCGAAAACCGTCCCTGGGCTCGAACACGAACGCCTGCGCTGCCAGCCCCGCGACGCGGCCGGGCTCGGCGCGACGGAACTCGTAGTGATCGGTCAGCGATTTCTGCTGCTGCGGCGAGAGCGAAGGAAAGGCGTTTCGAAACGTGCGCGGCTCGATGCGCACGACCTTGGCGTCGGGGTAGTAGCAGCGCACCTCGCCCTGGTTGCGAATGACCTCGCGCGCCGGGCCGTCGAGATTGACGAGTTTCTCGAACTCGGCCCCGCCTTCGTTGAGGTGAACGAGGCGCGACGTCTCCACGCGCCCGCCGTGCTGGTAGACGATCGTGCCCACGTAATTGTGCTGGCGCGCTGCGGCGGCCGCGCGGTTGAGCCACGCGGCAGCGTCCTCCGCCCGCGCCATCGGCGCGGATACCACGGCGGCGGCAAGTGCGGCCACGCCGATGCAGCGGCCCAGCGGATTCGCGATTGCGGTTCCCACGGTCATCGCGTCACCCCGACGACTTCCCGTGCACCCATGGGGAAGCCATCAGGGACGGGCCTCGAAGGACGTCGCGGTCGCCGGGCGCAGGTAAGGCCCGACACCCTGGATCTGGGTGGTCGGGGAGCTTTCCTGGTGCGCCAGCAGGTAGTCGACGGGCACGCTCCGCGGCTTGATCTGCGCCGCCCGCGCGACGGCAGCCTCGCGCGCCTTGGCCATGGCGTTCGCCTGCGGATCCAGCGTGCCGACGGCAGCCCAACCGACGACCGCGACGGCCGCCACCGTCGCCGCTACGCTCCAGGCAAGCGACAACGAGCGAGTCGGCTTCGCCCTGGGCGCGAGCACCGTCGGCTCGGCGGCGAGCCGCGCCGCAAAGCGCTCCGAAAACCCCGGCGACAGGCGTTGCGTTCCGCGCAGCGTGTCGCCGATCACGTGATAACCCGCCCAGGTGGCCACGCCCTCGGGGCGCTTCAACTGTGCCCATACGACATCGAGTTGCTCGTCATCGAGCTCACCGTCCATCAGCCTCGAAATATCCTCGCCCATCACCATCTCCGGTTCTCGTCGGTCCCCAGCAACGGCCGCAATTCCGTCGCGATCGCTTCCCGCGCCCGGAAGATCCGGGAGCGCACCGTGCCAATCGGACAATTCATCACGTTGGCTATCTCTTCGTAACTCAAGCCCTCGATCTCGCGCAGCGTGATCGCCGTGCGCAGGTCCTCCGGGAGGGCGTCCACCGCCTTGTTGACCGTGGCAGCAATTTCCTTGCCTTCCAGCTCCGACTCCGGCGTGTTCGTGTCGCGCAGCTGGTCGGCATCCTCGAAATTCTCGGCGTCGTCGATGTCGACCCCGGTCGACGTCGGCGCGCGGCGGCCCATCGCGACCAGGTAGTTCTTCGCGGTGTTGATGGCGATCCGGTATAGCCAGGTGTAAAACGCGCTGTCGCCCCGAAACGCCGGCAACGCACGATACGCTTTGATGAATGCCTCCTGCGTCACGTCCTCGACCTCGGCGGGGTCGCGGACGAACCGCGACAACAGCCGCCCCAACTTGCGCTGGTACTTCATGACCAGCAACTCGAACGCGCGCTTGTCACCCCCTTGCGCGCGAAGAACGAGCTGCTGATCGACTTCGCGATCACCCATCTAAGGGTTGTCCCTGATTCACAATCGTTGTTATGCCCGTCGAACGGCGGGTGCGGCGGCCGGTGCCGCGCAGGAAACCGTCTCGGACTTCACCGGAACGTCCGATCGGCTCATGCTGCGCGGGCAGCCTCACGCTTGCACGGACAGACCACCGGAAGCGCTGGAAGTTCACGCCTTGCGGCCAACGGCCGCCTCGCCAAAGGACTTCGACACCGACGCCGGCGCACCCTTGTCCAGTACAACCAGGGGCTTGATGCTTCCGGTCACGATTCCCCGGTAGTTGCGCACCGGCGGCTCGGACCAGGACACCAGCGCCTCACGTTGCGCGCCGTCAAGCAAACCCAGCTGGTCGAGCACCGCGACCGTGGCGGGATGCAGGCCGCGCTTGTTGCCATCGGCGACCTTGACGACGATGCCGATGCCCCGGCTGCGCACGCCAATGGCCTGAATGCCTTCGGCACCGATCTTGGTCACCCAATCCCCGCGGCCCGCCTGCATGTACGCGAGGTCGTTGCGCCCGTTCCCGGAGACCATCTCGGGATGCGCCGTCATGGCGTCGGCCAGCACGCGGGCGGCGGGGCCGTACTGCGAATCGTCGTCGCCGGCGGCGAGGCGCGCGAAGGCGGTCGCGAGTGCGGACAGCGGGACCGCGTAGTTGGGTGCCGAACAGCCATCGATGCCCCGGACGAGGTCCGCCGCGTCGATGCCGGTGAAATGCGCGACGCAGCGCCGGATCTCCACCTGCAACGGGTGCAGGAAGGCGAGATAGGTCTCTTTCGGCGCGCCGCAAAGCGCGCACCAGGCGAGCATTCCCGAATGCTTGCCCGAACAGTTGTGCGCGAGCGGCGAGTAGGGGGGAGGCGGCGGACAGGTGCCCGAAATTTCGTAGTGCCCGGGCACGTGCGTGCCGCATTGGAGATCCGACGTAGTGTGGCCGGTCTTCGCGAGCATGCTGCCGGCAGCGTCCACGTGCCGTGTCTCGCCCGAATGACTGGCACACATGAGCGCGACCTCCGGGCGCGTGAAGCCGAATCGCTCCACGCCGCCTGCGGCGACCAGCGGTATCGCCTGGAAGGGTTTCAGCGCACTTCGCGTCGGCGCGAGGAACCTCGGATTGCCTGCAGAATGGAGTATCCGTCCAGCGCGATCGCACACAGCGACGCTGCCGTGGTGGACGGCATCGACCATGGCTCCGCGCGTTGCGGCCGCCAGGGGCACATGCGGCGGGTGCGTTTCGACCGCGGCGGCAAGCGTCGCTGCGGAAACTGAAAGTTCGTCGTTCATCGAATGGGGGTCGGGCGCGGGCCGCGTATTATCGCTCCTAAGCTCGCGCCAGGACCGGATCCCTGAAGGACGGGCCAAAAAAGCGAACGGCAGGATGTTGCCACCCTGCCGCCGCCCCCCCTCCTAGTGTCGGGGAAACCGGTGCCCGTTAGGGGTCTATCCGGTCAGTTGCCCGCGAGCGCATTCCTGATCTGCTCCAGCGCGGCCGGGTCTTCAATGGTCGTGAGGTCGCCCGGATCGCGGCCCTCCGCCAGCGCCTGGATCGAGCGCCGCAGCAGCTTGCCCGACCGCGTCTTGGGCAATACGGTGACGAAATGAACGGCTCCCGGGCGAGCGATCGCGCCCAGTTCCCGATCGACGGTATCCATCACCTCCTTGCGCATCCTGGCAACCCCTTCGGGTGTGGCAACCCGGGACTGATCCTTGACCACCGCGAAGGCAACGGGGATCTGCCCCTTGAGCGGGTCGGCAACGCCTACGACGGCCACCTCGGCGATGCCCGCGTGCGCCTGCACCGCTTCCTCGATCTCGCGCGTGCCCAGGCGATGCCCGGCAACGTTGATGACGTCGTCGGTGCGGCCCAGGACGAAGTAGTAGCCGTCCGAATCGCTGGTCGCCCAGTCGAAGGTCGAATAGACCATGCGATTGCGGAAGGTCGAGAAGTAGGTGCGGACGAAGCGCTCGTCGTCGCCCCACACCGTGGTCATGCACCCCGGCGGCAGCGGCGGCACGATGGTCAGCACGCCCTTCTCACCGGGGCCCACGGCTTCCGCTGTCGCCTCGGACAGCAGTTGCACGTCGTAGCCATAGACCGGGAACGACGGGCTGCCGAACTTGCGCGGCGTCTCCTCGACGCCGAGCTGCGCCGACAGGATCGGCCAACCGCTCTCGGTCTGCCAGTAGTTGTCGATGATCGCGACACCCAGCGAGTCGGAAGCCCAGCGTGCCGTGGGCTCGTCCAGCGGCTCGCCGGCCAGGAACACGTATTTCAGCATCGAGATGTCGTGCGCCTTCATGAACGCCGGATCCTGCTTCTTCAGCACCCGGATCGCCGTCGGCGAGCTGAACATCGTCTTGACCTTGTAGTCGGAGACGATCTTCCACCAGATGCCCGGATCCGGGCGGATCGGCAGCCCCTCGTACATGATCGTCGTGGTGCCGTTGAGCAGCGGGCCGTAGACGATGTACGAGTGGCCGACCACCCAGCCGATGTCGCTGGTGGTGAACATCGTGTCGCCGGGCTCGAGGCAGAAGATGTGGCGCATCGACGCGGTGAGCGCCACTGCGTAGCCACCGGTGTCGCGCTGCACGCCCTTCGGCTTCCCGGTCGTCCCCGACGTGTAGAGGATGTACGAGGGCTCGGACGACTCCAGCCACTCGCACGGAACCTCGGCGTCCATGTGCTGCGCGCGCAGCGTCGCGTAGTCGAGATCGCGCCCGGCGAGAACCGCCATCGCCGGATCCAGACCGCGGTTGACGATGATCACCTTGGCCGGCGGGTGCTGCGCCAGGCGGATCGCCTCGTCGACCAGGTGCTTGTAGGGCACCGCCTTGCCGCCGCGCATGCCGGCGTCGGAGGTGATCATGACCTTCGGCTTGGCGTCGTCGATGCGCGTGGCGAGGCTCGCCGCGGCGAACCCGCCGAACACCACCGAGTGGATGGCTCCGATGCGGGCGCAGGCCAGCATCGCGAATGCCGCCTCCGCAATCATCGGCATGTAGACGAGGACCCGATCGCCGCGACCGACGCCCTGCGCCTTCAGCGCCGCCGCGAAGCGGTTGACCTCGCGGTGCAGCTCGCGGAAGGTGTAGGTTCCCTTCTGCTCGGTCTCGGTCGAGATGTAGATCAGCGCGGGCGCATCGCCACGCGACGCAAGATGGCGGTCGACGGCGTTGTGGCAGATGTTCGTGCGTCCACCGACGAACCACTTGGCGAACGGGGGCTTCGAGTAGTCCAGGACCGAGGTGAACGGCGTCTGCCATTCGATCAGCGCCGCCTGCTCCGTCCAGAACGCGTCGCGGTCTTCGAGCGAACGGCGGTGGAACTCCCTGTACGTCGGCATGGCACTTCTCCTCGTCGGTGCAACTCACCCACACGGATTGCGCCGGCAACGATCACGACACCGTGACCCGCGGCACCCGCGGCGCCAAGCGCTGCCGGGTGCGACATCTTATATAAGACATATGAGTTGCGGAAGGGGGCGCGGCATCGAATTGCGTGCGCGCCCCCGATTCGGCAAGCCTACGGCCGACAGCCCCCCGAACTTTGCCCCGGATCAAGCTTCCTCCCCGGGGCCGCCGGCGGCAAGGTCTCGTGTCGGCGTCGATCAGGGATGGCTGTCGGAGGCGATCCGCACGACGGTTCGCCCGCGGATCATTCCCTTCAGATAGGCATCGAAATGCGTCGGCACCTCGTCGAAGTCGATGGTGCGGACCTGGTCGTGGACACGGTCCGGCCGCCACTCGACCGCCAGCTTGTTCCAGACCTTTTGCCGCAGCGCCATCGGGCAATTGGCGCTGTCGGCGCCGAGCAGGTGGACGCCGCGAAGGATGAACGGCATCACCGTGGTGTTGAGTTTGACGTCGGCTGCGAGTCCCACCGCGCCAACGGTGCCGCCGACCTTCATCGTCGACAACAGCCAGGCCAGCAGATCGCCGCCGAGGTTGTCCACCGCGCCTGCCCACGTCGCCTTGTCGAGCGGCCGGATCTTCGTCAGATCGATCGTGCGCCGGTTCAGCACTTCCTTCGCCCCGATGTCGCGCAGATAGTCGGCCTCGTCATCCTTGCCGGTGATCGCGGTGACGTCGTAGCCGCTCTTGGCCAGGATCTCGATAGCCACCGATCCGACCCCGCCGGTCGCTCCGGTCACGGCCACCGGACCGTTCGCCGGCTTCAGTCCGTTGTGCTCCATCAGCATGACCGCCAACGCCGCGGTGAAACCGGCCGTCCCGAGCGTCATCGCGTCGAACGCCGTCATGCTCTCGGGCCGGCGCACCACCCAGTCGCCCGGGACGCGCACAAACTCGCTGTAGCCGCCGTCGTGCGCGACGCCCATGTCATAGCCATGGACGATGACCTTGTCGCCATGCCGCCAGCGCGGATCGGAGCTGGTCTCGACCGTCCCTGCCATGTCGATGCCGGCATTGGTCGGGTATTTGCGCATGATGCGCACGGCCCCGTTGTGCGACAGCGCGTCCTTGTAGTTGATCGTCGAATACTTGGTCTTGACGACAACGTCGCCGGGATCGAGTTCGGACAGGGTCATGTCGACGAACCGGCTCGACACGATCCTGTTGTCCTCGAACGTCCGGTAGGCCTTGAACTTGTGCATGGGACTCTCCTTGGGGCGGGTTGGTCGGTTCCGGGTTGGATGAAGGCAAGGCCGGCAATGCGCGCCTCATGCGGGCAGCGCCGCGGCAACGTGCGGCAGCGCCATGTAGGCGCGCGACTGCATTTCGGCGAGACGGCTGACGGTGCGCGGGAACTCCCGACAGTTGGGGCCATCGACGTACAGGTCCGCGGGGGGCACGGCCGCCGAGACGATGAGCTTCACGCGGTGATCGTACAGGATGTCGATGAGCCAGGTGAAGCGGCGTGCACGATCGCCCATCTCGGCGCTCATCCGGGGAATGTCGGACAACAGGATCACGGCGAACTGCCGCGCGAGTTCGAGATAGTCGCGCTGCGATCGCGGACCGTCGCAGAGCTCCGCAAAGTCGAACCAGACGGCATCGGCGGCACGCCTCCTGGCGGTGAGCGTCCGGCCCTCGATCAGGAGTCGCGTGGGCTCGGAGTGTCCGGAGCATACCCTTTCGAACGCCGCCAGCAGCGCGGCGTCGGCCTCGCGGCCCGCCGGCACGTGATAGCTCGCAACCTGCTCCAGCGCGCGCAGCCGATAATCGGTGCCGCCATCCACTTCGACCAGGTCGAGCTCGCGCTCGAGCAGGCGGATCGTCGGCACGAAGTTCTGCCGCTGCAGCCCGTTGGGATACAGCGCGTCCGGCGGGTAATTGGAGGTCAGGACGAACACCACGCCGTGGCCAAACAGCGCCGTCAGCAGGCGTCCGAGAATCATCGCATCCGCGATGTCGGAGATGTGGAATTCGTCGAAGCAGACGAGCCGCCATTTGCGCGCGACCCGGGCGGCCACCGTGGCCAGCGGATCGGCTTCGCGCTTCTGCGTGGCCAGTTCCTCGTGGATGTCGCGCATGAAGGCGTGAAAATGCACGCGCGTCTTGCGGCGAATCGGGACCGTCGCAAAGAACGCGTCCATCAGCAGGCTCTTGCCGCGTCCGACACCACCCCAGAAATACACCCCCCTGGGAACGTCCGGCCGTGCGAACAGGCGTTTCAGCGGCGCTTGTCGAGCGGCACGAAAAGCGGCGAGCTCATCTGACAGCCGATCGAGCCGCGCGGCGGCCGCGATCTGCGCGGCGTCGAGCGTGATTCCGCGCGCTTCAAGGCCTTGCCTCACCCCGCCCCCGGCCGCGGCCGCGGTTGCGGCCCGCGCGTACCGGGCGCGCGCCGAGGTCAGCGGCTGCGCCACTCGCCATCCCCCGAAGTGAGCGTACCGGTTGTTGTCTGCCGCAGGACTGCGTAGGAAGCCACGACCCTCATGATACCGGCAACCGGACCGCCGCGGCGATGGCGCCGATGGCACGGGCTCGGCGCTCGGCATCCTTGCGCCGTTCGCGTCGAGCCTGTCGACGTGCCCCTCAGATGTTCAACGCCCGCTTGTCGACCGCCAGCGCCGCCTCCTTCGTCGCCTCGGACAGCGACGGATGGGCGTGGCAGATGCGGGCAATGTCCTCGCTGGAGGCGCCGAACTCCATCGCCATCACGCCTTCGGCGATGAGTTCGGAGGCGAGGGGTCCGATCACGTGCATGCCCAGGACGCGGTCGGTGGATGCGTCGGCGAGGATCTTGACGAATCCGGTCGTGTCGCCGAGGGCGCGCGCCCGGCCGTTGGCGGCAAACGGGAACGACCCGGCGCGGTAGGCGACGCCCTCGGCCTTCAGCTGCTGCTCGGTTTTCCCGACCCAGGCGATCTCGGGCGACGTGTAGATCACCCAGGGAACGGTGTTGAAATCGACATGGCCGTGCTGCCCCGCGATACGCTCCGCCACCGCAACGCCCTCTTCCTCGGCCTTGTGGGCAAGCATGGGCCCGCGGACGACGTCGCCGACCGCCCACACCTGCGGCAGGTTGGTACGACAGTCACCGTCAACGGCAATGAACCCGCGCTCGTCCAGCTTCAACCCGACCGCATCGCCGTTGAGTCCCGCCGTGTGCGGCAGCCTGCCGATCGAGACGATCAGCCGGTCGAAGACGGCCTGCTGAGCCTTCCCCTCGGCGTCGGTCCAGGCGACGGCGACGTCCTTCTTGCCGACCTTGACCGCCGTGATGTTCGCGCTGGTGTGGATGGCGAGTCCCTGCCTGGCGAAGACCTTGTTTGCTTCCTTCGCCACCGCGTCGTCGGCAGCACCCAGGAACACGGGCAGCACTTCGAGCACCGTGACCTCGGATCCCAGGCGGCGCCAGACGCTGCCCATTTCGAGACCGATCACGCCGGCGCCGACGACGCCGAGCCGCCCGGGCACCTCGGGGATCGCCAGTGCGCCGTCGTTGTCGAGCACGAGCTTGTTGTCGAAGGGAGTCCCCGGCAATGCGCGAGGCTTCGAGCCGGTCGCGACGATCACGTGCCTGGCTTTGAGCTCCCCGGCGTTCGGGCCCTCGACCTTCAGCGACCAGCCGGCAGTCGCGCTGCCGCCCGCGAACGAGGCCCGGCCGTGGAAGAACGCGACCTTGTTTTTCTTGAACAGGAACGCGATGCCGTCGTTGTTTTGCGCCACGACCTTGTCTTTGCGCGCGAGCATGCGGCCAACGTCGATGGTGAGCCCCTTGACATCGATGCCGTGGGCGGCAAGACCGTGGCCCGCGTGCTCGAAATGCTCCGATGACTGCAGCAGCACCTTGGACGGAATGCAGCCGACGTTGGTGCAGGTGCCTCCCAGAGCCGGCTTGCCGTCGGCGCGCGTCCAGTCGTCGATGCAGGCGACCCTCATGCCGAGTTGCGCCGCGCGGATGGCAGCGATGTAGCCACCGGGGCCGCCGCCGATGACGGCGACGTCGAATTGTTCAGCCATGACGATAGTCCTTGGACGAGGGTTCGCGTTACAGATCCAGCAGCAGGCGCGCCGGATCCTCGAGTGCTTCCTTGATGGCCACCAGCGACAGCACCGCCTCGCGGCCGTCGATGATCCGGTGATCGTAGGATTGCGCGAGGTAGTTGATCGGCCGCACGACGACCTGGCCGTTCTCGACCACCGGACGCTCCCGGGTCGCGTGCACGCCCAGGATCGCCGATTGCGGCGGGTTGATGATCGGCGTCGAGAGCATCGACCCGAACACGCCGCCGTTGCTGATCGTGTAGGTGCCCCCGGTCAGTTCCTCGACCGTGAGCTTGCCTTCGCCGGCGCGCTTGCCGAAATCGGCAATTTTCGCTTCGATCTCCGCGATCGACAGCTGGTCGGCATCGCGGATGATCGGCACCACGAGCCCCCGCGGGCTGCCCACCGCGATGCCGATGTCGAAGTAGCCGTGGTAGACGATGTCGGTGCCGTCGATCGACGCGTTGACCGCCGGATATTTCTTCAGCGCGTGCACGGCGGCCTTCACGAAGAAGCCCATGAACCCGAGCTTGACCCCGTGTTCCTTCTCGAAGCGATCCTTGTAGCGGTTGCGCAGATCGATCACCGGCTGCATGTTGACTTCGTTGAACGTCGTCAGGATGGCTGCCGTCGACTGCGACTGCACGAGCCGCTCGGCGACGCGCTGGCGCAGCCGCGACATCGGGACCCGCTGTTCGGGCCGGTTGCCGAGTGCGGCCGGCAAGAGCACCGCGGGCGCCGGAGCGGGTGCAGGCGCCGCCGCAGCGACCGGCGCCGGTCTGGAGGCCGTCGCCGCGATCACGTCGCCCTTGGTGATGCGCCCGCCGCGACCGGTGCCTTCGACCGCCGCCGGACTCGCGCCCTGCTCGGCGATCATCTTGCGCGCCGCGGGAAGGGCCGTCGCCACGTCCGGCGCGGGTGCCGATGCAGGTACGGGTGCAGGTGCCGCGGCGGGCGCCGTCGCGGCGGCGGACGGCGCGGTCGCCTTGCCCTCGGTATCGATGACCGCGATCAGATCGAGGCTTCTTACCGTCGCGCCGTTGGGCGCGACGATCTCGACCAGCACGCCGGACGCCGGCGCCGGCAGTTCGAGCACGACCTTGTCGGTTTCGACATCGATCAGGTTTTCGTCGCGCCTGACGGCATCGCCGGGCTTCCTGTGCCAGCTCACGAGCGTGGCTTCGGCCACCGATTCGGGCAACTGGGGGACTTTGACTTCGACGCGCATGAGGGTTTTCCTGTCAGGTTCCGACGAGCATCTCGCCCTCGGACATCTTGGGCGCGAAAGCATCCTCGATCAATTGCTTCTGCTGGGCGAGGTGCTTGGACATGTAGCCCACCGCCGGCGATGCCGACACCGGCCGTCCCGCGTAGGAGACGACCTGCGTCGGCCCGGCATCGGCGCGGAAATAGGCGCGCAGCCGGTACCACGCGCCCTGGTTCTGCGGTTCTTCCTGACACCAGACGATCTCCTTCGCGTGCGGGAACTTCGCGAGCTCGGCCTTGAAGTCGGCGTGCGGGAAGGGGTAGAGCTGTTCGAAGCGGATGATCGCGACGTCGTCGATCTTGTGCTCGCGGCGGTGCGCGGCCAGCTCGTAGTACACCTTGCCGCAGCAGAGAATGACGCGCTTCACCTTCCTGGCGGCGATGTTTTCGGCCTCGCCGATCACGGTGCGGAAGCCGCCCTCGCCGAGCTCCTCGAGCGTCGACACGGCCTCCTTGTGCCGCAGCAGGCTCTTCGGGCTCATCACCACCAGCGGCGTGCGGAACGGGCGGATCATCTGCCGGCGCAACAGGTGATAGATCTGGGCCGGCGTCGACGGGACGCAGACCTGCATGTTGTGTTCCGCGCACAGTTGCAGGAACCGCTCCGGGCGCGCGGAAGAATGTTCCGGCCCCTGGCCTTCGTAGCCGTGGGGCAACAGCAGCACCAGCCCGCAAAGGCGTCCCCATTTCGCTTCGCCGGAGCTGATGAACTGGTCGATGACGACCTGCGCGCCATTGGCGAAGTCGCCGAACTGCGCCTCCCAGATCACGAGTCGTTTCGGATCGGACGTCGCGTAGCCATACTCGAAGCCCAGTACGCCCAGCTCGGTCAGCACCGAGTCGATGATCTCGATGGTCGGTTGCCCTTCCTTGACGTGTTCGAGCGGAACCCAGGTTCCCGCGTCCCATTTCTCGCGGTTCTGGTCGTGCAGCACGGCGTGGCGGTGGACGAAAGTGCCGCGACCGACGTCCTCGCCGGACAGGCGGACGCCAAAGCCGTCCGCCAGCAGCGTCGCATAGGCCAGTGTCTCACCCATCCCCCAGTCGAGCGGCAGCTTGCCCTGCGCCATCGCCTTGCGATCCGCGATCACCTTTTCGACGCGCGGATGCAGCTTGAAGCCGTCCGGGATCGCGCAGACCTTCATCGCGAGCGCCTTCAGCAGCTTAAGGGGCACCCGGGTGTCGGCGGGTTCGGTCCACTTGAGACCCTTGGTGTAGGGCGACCAGTCGGCGGAAAACGGCGCCTTGTAATTGGAGAGAACCGTCTTGTTGGTATGGGTACCCTTGTCCATCGCCGCCCGGTAGCTGGCGATCATCGCGCCTGGTTCATCGCCCTGGACGACGCCCTCGGCGATCAGCCTGTCGGCATAGAGCTTGCGCGTGCCCGGATGCTGGCTGATTCGCTTGTACATCAACGGCTGCGTCACCATCGGCTCGTCGGCCTCGTTGTGTCCCAGGCGGCGGAAGCAGATGAGGTCGATGAACACGTCCTTGTGGAACTGCTGCCGGTATTCCATCGCGATGTCGACGGCGAGCAGGCAGGCTTCCGGATCGTCGCCGTTGACGTGAAGGATCGGCGCTTCGACCATTTTCGCGACATCGGTGCAATAGAGCGTGCCGCGGGTGTCGCGCGGATCGGAGGTGGTGAAGCCGATCTGGTTGTTGACGACGATATGGATGGTGCCGCCCGTGGTGTAGCCGCGGGTCTGCGCCATGTTGAGGACTTCCTGCAGGACGCCCTGCCCCGCCACGGCGGCATCGCCGTGGATCAGCACCGGCAGCACCTGGTCGCCCTTGGCGTCGCCGCGCCGGTGCTGGCGCGCGCGCACCGAACCCTCGACGACCGGATTGACCGCTTCGAGGTGCGAAGGGTTGAACGCGAGCGTGAGGCCCATCGGACCACCCGGCGTGATGACGTACGACGAGAAGCCCTGGTGGTACTTGACGTCCCCCGCCGAAAGCTTGTGCGAGTACTTGCCCTCGAATTCGGAGAAGAGGTCGGAGGGCATCTTGCCCAGGGTATTGACCAGCACGTTCAGACGACCGCGGTGCGCCATGCCGATGATCGTTTCCTGGACGCCCGCAGCGCCGGCCTTCTCGATCAGGCGATCGAGCATCGGCGTCATCGTGTCGCCGCCCTCGCCGGAAAACCGCTTCTGGCCGACGTAGCGCGTATGCAGATAGCGCTCGAGGGTTTCCGCGGCGGTCAGCCGCTCGAGGATGTGCCGCCGCTGCTCCGCGGTGAACGTCGGCCTGGAACGGATCGGCTCCAGCCGCTGCTGCAGAAAGCGCTTGGTCGCGGTGTCGTGGATGTACATGTATTCGGCGCCCACGGTCCGGCAGTAGGTGTCGCGCAGCGCCTGCACCAGGTCGCGCAGTCGCATCCGCTCGCCCTCGGCCTTGAACGAGCCGACATCGAACTCGGTATCGAGGTCCGCCTCGGTAAATCCGTAGGTCGCGAGATCGAGGTCGGCGATGTAGGGCTTCTCGGCGCGCTGCAACGGGTCGAGGTCCGCGTGAAACATCCCGAGGGTCCGGAATTTCCCGATCATCTGCAACACCAGCACCTGCTTGTGCATGGTGGAAGCGTCGACCATCGCTCCCGCCACCTTGCGGCTCTTGCCCAATCGGATGAACGACTCGATCACCGGCGCATGCGCAACGTCCGCCGCCCCGCCGCGCAAGGTGTCGAAGTAGGCGCGCCAGTCCGGCGCCACCGAACCCGGGTCCGCCAGATAACTTTCGTATTGCTCTTCGATGAACGGCACATTGCCGCCGAACAGCGTGCTCGTCGATTCGAAGGTCTTCATGGAACTCATCGCTTCACCTCGCTGCCGGTCTCGGTTTTCCGCACGGCCCGATGCCAGGCCGGCGCGTGCTGCCAATACGAAAGGGGCGGTCAACGACCGCCCCGTCTGCCATCTGACGCGGACCCTAGCGCTGCGACAGCGGCTTGACCGGACGCCGCGTGGCGCCAACGAACAACTGCCGCGGACGGCCGATCTTCTGGTCGGGATCGGAGATCATCTCGTTCCATTGCGCGATCCAGCCGACGGTGCGCGCCATCGCGAAGATGCCGGTGAACAGCGACACCGGAATGCCCAGCGCGCGCTGCACGATGCCGGAGTAGAAGTCGACGTTGGGGTAGAGCTTGCGCGACACGAAATAGTCGTCTTCGAGCGCGATCTTTTCCAGCGCCATGGCAAGCTTGAACAGCGGGTCGTCGTGCAGGCCGAGTTCGTTCAGCACTTCGTGGCAGGTTTCGCGCATCAGCTTCGCGCGCGGGTCGTAGTTCTTGTACACGCGGTGGCCGAAGCCCATCAGCTTGACGGTGGAGTTCTTGTCCTTGACCTTGGCGATGAACTCGCCGATCTTCTCCACCCCTCCCTCCCGCTGGATCCTGAACAGCATGTTGAGCGCCGCCTCGTTGGCGCCACCGTGCGCCGGGCCCCACAGGCAGGCGATGCCGGCGGCGATGCAGGCGAACGGATTGGCACCGGACGAACCGGCGAGCCGGACGGTGGAGGTAGAGGCGTTCTGCTCGTGGTCGGCGTGCAGGATCAGGATGCGGTCGAGCGCACGCACCAGGACTTCGTTGATCTTGTAGTCCTCGGCCGGCGTGGCGAACATCATGCGCATGAAGTTGGCCGCGTAGGACAGGTCGTTGCGCGGATAGACGAAGGGCTGGCCCACCGAATACTTGTACGCCATCGCGACCAGCGTCGGCAGCTTGGCGATCAGGCGGATCGCCGACACGTCCCGGTGCTGCTGGTCGCTGATGTCGAGCGCGTCGTGATAGAAGGACGACAAGGCGCCCACCACGCCGACCAGCACCGCCATCGGATGCGAGTCGCGACGGAAACCGCGGAAGAAGTACTGCATCTGATCGTGCACCATCGTGTGCATCACGACCAGACGCTCGAAGTCGGCCTTCTGCTTGACGCTGGGCAGCTCGCCCTTCAGCAGCAGATGACAGGTTTCGAGAAAGTTGCAGTTCACCGCAAGGTCATCGATCGAGTAACCGCGGTAGAGCAGTTCACCCTTGTCGCCGTCGATGTACGTGATCGTGGAATCGCAGGCCGCCGTCGACATGAACCCGGGATCGTAGGTAAACCTCCCGGTCTTGGCGTAAAGCGTGCGAATGTCGACGACCTCGGGGCCGACGGTGCCGGCGAGGATGGGAAACTCGATGGCGGGCGAGCCATCGGAGAAGGACAGCGTGGCGGTACGGTCAGTCTTCATTGAATCTCCATGCGCAGTGGTTTCCGGCGGGCCATGCTGGCCTCGATGCACGTCTCTATGCGTCAGCTACAACGCGCTTCCCTTCTTGTCGCGACTGCATTGCTTCATCAACTCTCGCCGTCAGGCGCTGCGCAGCGAATCCAGCAGCGGGCGCAAGGCTTCGTCAACCAGGTCACTGCGTCCGGACAGCAAGTCCCACAACTCGTTGTCGGAGAGGTCGAGCAGCCGATCGAGCGCCGCGCCATCCGCATCCGACATTCCCGCTCCGCGCGCCTCGAGCCAGCGCGCGAGGATCAGATCGTTCTCCAGCATGCCGCGCCGGCAGCGCCAGCGCAGGCGGTTCAATCGCGTGTCCTCCATGGCTGCTTGCGGATCAAACCGCGCGCTTCACCATGATGTCCTTGATCTTGCCGATCGCCTTGGTCGGGTTGAGCGCCTTCGGGCAGACGTCGACGCAGTTCATGATGGAATGGCAGCGGAAGAGCCGGTACGGGTCTTCGAGGTTGTCGAGCCGCTCGTTGGTCGCCTCGTCGCGCGTATCGGCGATGAACCGGTAGGCGGCCAGCAGTCCGGCGGGGCCGACGAACTTGTCGGGATTCCACCAGAACGACGGGCAGGCGGTCGAACAGCAGGCGCACAGAATGCACTCGTAGAGCCCGTCGAGCTCCTCCCGGTCCTCGGGCGACTGCAGGCGCTCTTTCTCCGGCGGCGGCGTCTCGTTGACGAGGTAAGGCTTGATCGAATGGTATTGCTTGAAGAACTGGCTCATGTCGACGATCAGGTCGCGGATCACCGGCAGCCCCGGCAGCGGCCGCAATTCGACCGGCTCGGACAGTTCCTTAAGGTTGGTGATGCACGCGAGACCGTTCTTGCCGTTGATGTTCATCGCGTCCGAGCCGCAGACGCCTTCGCGGCAACTGCGCCGGAACGCCAGCGTGTCGTCGTCGGCCTTGAGGCGCATCAGCGCGTCGAGCAGCATGCGGTCGGTGGCCTCGAGCGCGACGTCGTACTCCTGCAGGCGCGGCGCGGCGTCGGTTTCGGGGTCGTAGCGGTAAACGCGAAATTTCATCCGTGGCTCCGGGTTCTGGGTCGGCGATGCGCGCTCAATACGTCCGCGCCTTGGGCGGGAACGCGTCGACCGACAGCGGCTTCATGTTGACCGGCTTGTAGGCGAGGCGATTGCCCTCGCGGTACCACAGCGTGTGCTTCATCCAGTTCGGGTCGTCGCGATCGGGAAAGTCGCTCCTCGCCTGCGCGCCGCGCGACTCCTGGCGCGCCTCGGCGGAGACGATCGTCGCCTTCGCGGTCTCGATCAGGTTGTCGAGTTCGAGCGCCTCGACCCGGGCGGTATTGAATGTCCTGCTCTTGTCCTTGATCGCCGTGCGACCCACGCGCTGCTCGATCTCCAGCACCTTGGCGACGCCGGAGGCGAGCAGTTCCTGGTTGCGAAACACCCCGCAATGCGCCTGCATCGTCTTGCGCAGCGCATTGCCTACCTCCGGCACCGACTCGCCGGCCGTCGCGCCGTCGAGACGGGCGAGGCGCGCGCGCGCGCCGTCTCCGGCGGCGGCGGGCAGCGGCTTGTGCGCCCGGCCCTTCAAACCCTGCGCGACGATGAAATCGCCGGCGGCACGGCCGAACACGACCAGGTCGAGCAGCGAATTGGTGCCGAGGCGGTTGGCGCCGTGGACCGAAACACAGGCGCACTCGCCCACCGCGTAGAGGCCGTTGACCGCGGCCCGATGGTCGTCGCCGCTGGGGGCCACGACCTGGCCCTGGATGTTGGTGGGAATGCCGCCCATCTGATAGTGGATCGTCGGCACCACCGGGATCGGCTCCTTGATGCAATCGACGTTGGCGAACTTGAGCGCGATCTCGCGGATCGACGGCAGGCGCTTCAGGATGACTTCGGGGCCGAGGTGGTCGAGCTTCAGCAGCACGTGATCCTTTTCGGGACCGCAGCCGCGTCCTTCCTTGATCTCCTGGTCCATCGAGCGCGAGACGACGTCGCGCGACGCGAGGTCCTTGGCATTGGGCGCGTAGCGCTCCATGAAGCGTTCGCCGTTGCAATTGAGCAGAATGCCGCCCTCGCCGCGCACACCCTCGGTGATCAGCACGCCGGCCCCGGCGACGCCGGTCGGATGGAACTGCCAGAATTCCAGGTCCTGGAGCGGGATGCCGGCGCGCGCGGCCATGCCGAGGCCGTCGCCGGTGTTGATGAAGGCGTTGGTCGATGCAGCGAAGATCCGCCCGGCGCCGCCGGTGGCGAACAGCGTCGCCTTGGCCTGCAGGATCATCACGTCGCCGGTTTCCATTTCGAGCGCGACGACGCCGAGCACATCGCCATCGGCGTCGCGGATGAGGTCGAGCGCCATCCACTCGACGAAGAACTGCGTTCGCGCGCGCACGTTGCGCTGGTAGAGCGTGTGCAGCAGCGCATGGCCGGTGCGGTCGGCGGCGGCACAGGCGCGCTGCACCGGCTTTTCACCGAAATTCGCCATGTGGCCGCCGAACGGGCGCTGGTAGATCGTGCCGTCGGCGTTGCGGTCGAAGGGCATGCCGAAGTGCTCGAGTTCGTAGACGACCCCGGCCGCGGCCTTGCACATGTACTCGATCGCGTCCTGGTCTCCCAGCCAGTCGGAGCCCTTGATCGTGTCGTACATGTGCCACAGCCAGTTGTCCTCGGACATGTTGCCCAGCGACGCGCCGATGCCACCCTGGGCCGCCACCGTATGCGAGCGGGTCGGGAAGACCTTGGACAGCACGGCGACCGACAACCCGGCCTCGGCGAGCTGCAGCGACGCGCGCATGCCGGAACCGCCGGCACCGACCACCAACGCATCGAATTTGCGAACGGGTAGCGCGCTCATGCCTTGAGGCCCCACAGCAATTGAATCGTCCAGCCGAGATACAGGAGCAGCACCGAAACCGCCGCCGCCTGCAGGGCGAGCCGCAGCCCGACCGGCTTGATATAGTCCATGAAAATGTCGCGCACGCCAATCCAGGCGTGATAGAGCAGCGCCGCCATGAACAGGAAGGTCGCGACCCTGAACGCCCCCTGCGCAAACAAGGCTTTCCACAACGGATAGCTGAATCCGCCGTTCCACAACGCGACGGCGAGCAACAGCAGCGTATACAGCGCCATCAGGACGGCGGTCGCACGCTGCAGCAACCAGTCTTTCAGGCCGTAGTGGGCCCCCACCGTCTGCCGCCGGGTCACCATAGCCGCACTCCCACGATCAGCGTCAGCGCGACGCTCGCGACCAGAACGACAACGCTGGACCGGCGCGCGGCGGGCAGTTCGATTCCCTGGTGCAGGTCGAGCAACAGGTACCGGATGCCGGCGCAGAAATGATGCAGGTAGGCCCAGGCGAAGCCCAGCAGAAAGAGCTTGACCAGCGGGTTCGCGACCCAGGCTGTCATCGCCGCGAACGACTCCGGGGACGCGAGACTCATGCCCACGCCGGCGAGCAGCAGCGGAATGCCGAACAGGAAGAGCGCGGCCCCGCTGACCCGATGCAGGATCGACACGATGCCGGGCAGCGGCAGGCGGATCCTGGGCAGGTCAAGGTAGACCGGGCGAGGCTTCAGCATGGGACGCTCGGTGGCGGACATGTATTCACTCGTCACGGGTGGAGGGAAGTGGCATCGTCGGCAAGCGAAATACGACCGGGTACTGTGCGCAGCAGCAAATTATAGCGTGATTCGCCGTTCCGGCAGGGGCTGCCGATCGACGAAAACGAAGGAAAAAGACGCGCTTTGCTGCCCACGCCGCGGTTCATCCCAGCAGGTTGAGATAGTGGTGGTGACGCGTCGAGCAAAGCCCGCGCCGCCATTCGACGGGCCGGTCGCCCCAGGTGAACGTGACGCGGTCGACGGACAGCAGCGGATGCCCCGGCTCGACGCGCAGGACTTCGGCGCTGCCCGAATCCGCGGCGATGGCGCGCAGCTCTTCCTGCGCCTTCAGCATTCGCACGCCGAACTGCGTCTCGAAATAGCTGTACATGGACCCCCGATAGGCATCGACCTTGGCCTTCGTCAGGCCCCTGAACAGCGCCCCCGGCAGCGTGATCTCGTCGAGCACGGTCGGCAACCCCGAGTACTCGAGGACGCGGCGCAGGACCAGCACCGGCTCCCCAAGCTTCAGTTCGAGAAGGCGCGCGGCCTCGGCGCCGGCCTTGGCGCGCCGAACATCGATGAGGCGGCTCGCCGGGTGCTCGTGGACGCCGTCGTTGCGGCGAATGCGCAGGAAGCGGATCAGCGACGTCCGCTCTTCGGTGTGGGTCGCGACAAACGTCCCTTTCCCTTGCCGCCGGACCACCAGGTTGTCGGCTGCCAGCGCATCGATCGCTTTCCTGACGGTCCCCTGCGACACGCCGAAGCGCTCGGCGAAATCCTGCTCGCTCGGAATCGCCTCCGCGGGACGCCACTCGCCAGCGGCCAGGCTCCCCTCCAGGAGAGTCTTGATCTGCAGGTAGAGCGGCTGAAAGGACGGCGAGGAAGTGCCCATGACCTCGGATGGCGCCTGGCCCCGGATCGTTTGCAGCGCATTATCGGGGCGCCAAAGTCGCGTTGTCTGACTCGTGTCTTATATCTTTTATAAGATACAAGAGCAAATTGACACTGCGCGAGCGCGGAGCCTACAATTCTTGCCCACGCGGCTTGGGGCACAGCGCCCGTTTTTCGGCGTCTTTGTCGCGCGGCAACATCGCTGTCCCTCGACCCGGCGCCAGGCCAGACCCCATCCCTCCCCCACCTGTTCCACCGCACGCCTTCCAAGGAGCACGACATGAAAAAGCCCGTTCGCGTTGCCGTCACCGGTGCTGCCGGCCAGATCGGATACAGCCTGCTTTTCCGCATCGCGACCGGGGAGATGCTGGGTCGTGACCAGCCGGTCATCCTGCAGATGCTCGAGCTGCCGGTCGACAAGGCGCAGGCCGCCCTCAAGGGGGTGATGATGGAGATCGAGGATTGCGCGTTCCCGCTGGTCGCCGGCATGGTCGGCACCTCCGACCCGATGGCGGCGTTCAAGGATGCCAGCATCGCCCTGCTGGTCGGGGCGCGTCCCCGCGGGCCGGGGATGGAACGCAAGGACCTGCTGCTCGAGAACGCCAAGATCTTCACCGTCCAGGGCAAGGCGCTGGACGCCGTCGCGAGCCGCGATGTCCGGGTGCTGGTCGTCGGCAACCCGGCCAACACCAACGCCTACATCGCGATGAAGTCGGCGCCGTCGCTGCCGAAGAAGAACTTCACCGCCATGCTGCGCCTCGACCACAACCGCGCGCTGTCGCAGATCGCGGCCCGCACCGGCAAGCCGGTCGGTTCGATCGAGAAGCTGACCGTCTGGGGCAACCACTCGCCGACCATGTACGCCGACTACCGCTTCGCCACCATCGACGGCCAATCGGTCAAGGCGATGATCAACGACGAGGAATGGAACCGCAGCGTCTTCCTGCCCACCGTCGGCAAACGCGGTGCGGCGATCATCGAGGCCCGCGGCCTGTCGTCGGCCGCCTCCGCGGCAAACGCCGCCATCGACCACGTCCGGGACTGGGTGCTCGGCACCAACGGCCGATGGGCGACGATGGGCGTGCCCTCGGACGGCAGCTACGGCATCCCCGAGGATGTGATGTACGGCTGCCCGGTCACCTGCGCCAGCGGCGAGTACGCCCGCGTGCAGGGTCTGGAAATCGATCCGTTCTCGCGCGAGAAGATGAACCTCACGCTGAAGGAACTCGAGGAGGAACGCGCCGCGGTCGCCAGCCTCCTGGGCTGACGCCCGCCGTTGCGCGTGCCGCATGCCCGTCCGGGTCTCGCCGCAATCCGCCCTGTACGGCCACAACCGGTCGCTGCCGCCGCTGCCCCCGTGCGTTCATTACGCGGGCAGCGAGCGCTTCATCCGCAAGGCGTTGGCGTTGCAGGCCGCGCGGGGCCCCGTCTTCGACGTCGCCGCCGACTGCGAGGACGGTGCCCCGGTGGGTGGAGAGCACGCCCACGCGCGGATGATCGCGTCGCTGATCGCGGGACCGGAGAACCGGCACGAGCGCGTCGGCGCCCGGATCCACGGCCTCGCGCATCCTGCATGGCAGGACGACCTTGCCGTGCTGGTCGGGCAATGCGGTGATCGTCTCGCTTTCCTGACCTTGCCCAAGGCCGAATCCCGCGCCGACGTCGAACGCTTCGTCGATGCCGTCGCGCTGGCGGTCGCTCGGGTGGGATTGGGGCGCGAGATTCCGCTGTCGGTGATGATCGAAACCCACGGCGCGGTGCACGACGCCTGGCAGATCGCCGCGATTCCCGGCGTCGTGAGCCTCGATTTCGGCACCCTCGATTTCGTCAGTGCACACCACGGCGCGATTCCAGCGTCGGCCATGGAGAGTCCCGGGCAGTTCGACCATCCGCTGGTCGCGCGGGCGAAGTGCGAGACTGCGGCGGCCGCGCTCGCGCACGCGGTCGTGCCCGCCCACGGCGTGACCCGCGCGCTCGACGATGCGGAAGCGGTCTATGCCGACGCGCGTCGCGCGCGGGCCGAATTCGGATTCCTGCGCATGTGGAGCATCCATCCGTCGCAGATCGAGCCCATCGTGCGCGCCATGCAGCCGTCGATGCCTGAAGTGACCGAGGCGGCCGCCGTTCTCGCCGCCGCACAGACCGCGGATTGGGCGCCGCTTGCGGTGGGCGGCAAGCTTCACGATCGCGGCTCGTACCGCTACTGCTGGAATGTCCTGCAGCGCGCGCAAGCCGCCGGCCTTGCCCTGCCCGCGACTGCGGCATCCTACTTCTCGCCGGTCGCGACGACGGCCTGACTTTCCCCCGCCCGCCCAACGCCTCCAAGGGACCGCCCATGCACCGCCACCTCATCCCGCCCGCGATCGCCGCCGTACTCTGCTGGACACCCTTGGCCGCGTCTGCGGTCGAATATCCGACGCTGAAACCCGGTCAGTGGGAGATGACGACGACGACCGACCGTCCCGGCGCAAAGCCGCACACCTCGACGATCTGCTTCGACGCCGCGCTGCAGAAGGACATGGTCGAGATGGGCAATGGCATGCGCCGCGAGATGTGCAGCAAGAGCGACATGAAGCGCGTCGGCGCGCAATACATCACCGACACCGAGTGCAAGCTCGGCAACTCGGTCGTCAAAGCGCACGCGGTGATGACGATGAAGGGCGACTCGTCGTACCGCACCGAGGCGTCGGCGACCTACGATCCGCCGCTGATGAACGACCTCAAGCAATCGAACACGGTCGTCGAGGCGAAGTTCGTCGGCCCCTGCAGGGCCGGCCTCGTGCCCGGCGACATCGTGACCGGCACCGGGCAGAAGATCAACATCCGGCAACTGCAGCAGGAACGCGCTGCCGGCGGCAAGTAATCGTTCAACATCCTCCCGAGGAGTTCCCATGCTTCAAGCTTACCGCCTACACGCCGCCGAACGCGCCGCGCTGGGGATCCCGCCGCTGCCGCTGTCCGCGGCGCAGACCACGGATCTGATCGAGTTGATCAAGACGCCGCCGGCGGGCGAGGAAGCTTTTCTGCTCGAACTGCTGACGCACCGCGTACCGCCGGGCGTCGATGACGCCGCCAAGGTCAAGGCTTCGTTCCTGGCGGCCGTCGCCCACGGCGACCTCGGCGTCGGGCTGATTTCGAAGGCCAAGGCGACCGAACTGCTGGGCACGATGGTCGGCGGCTACAACGTGAAGCCGCTGATCGATCTTCTCGACGACGCCGAGGTTGCCGCGGTCGCCGCCGTCGCGCTGAAGAAGACGTTGCTGATGTTCGACTTTTTCCACGATGTCGCGGCCAAGGCAAAGGCCGGCAACGTCCACGCCCAGGCCGTGGTGCGAAGCTGGGCCGACGCCGAGTGGTTCACCTCGCGTCCCGAGGTGCCGCAGAAGATCACCGTGACGGTGTTCAAGGTCAGCGGCGAGACCAACACCGACGATCTCTCCCCGGCGCCGGACGCGTGGAGTCGCCCCGACATCCCGCTGCACTACCTCGCGATGCTGAAGAACGCCCGACCCGGGATCACGCCCGAGGAGGACGGCAAGCGCGGGCCGATGAAGTTCATCGACGACCTCAAGAAGAAGGGTCACCTGGTCGCCTACGTCGGCGACGTCGTGGGCACCGGCTCGTCCCGGAAGAGCGCGACCAACAGCGTGATCTGGGCCACCGGCGAGGACATTCCCTACGTGCCGAACAAGCGCTTCGGCGGCGTGACGCTCGGCGGCAAGATCGCGCCGATTTTCTTCAACACCCAGGAGGATTCGGGGGCGCTGCCGATCGAAGTCGACATCGCGAAGCTCGACATGGGCGACGTGGTCGACGTCCATCCCTACGCCGGCAAGATCGTGAAGAACGGCCAGGTCGTCGCCGAATTCAGGCTGAAGAGCGACGTCCTGCTCGACGAAGTCCGCGCCGGGGGCCGCATCAACCTGATCATCGGCCGCTCGCTGACCGCCAAGGCGCGCGAGTTCCTCGGCCTCGCCGCCGCCACGACTTTCCGCCTGCCGACCGTGCCCGCGGCAAGCGCGCGCGGTTTCACGCTGGCGCAGAAGATGGTGGGCCGCGCCTGCGGACTGCCCGAAGGCCAGGGCGTCCGACCCGGAACCTACTGCGAGCCCAGGATGACCACCGTCGGCAGCCAGGACACCACGGGGCCGATGACGCGCGACGAGCTCAAGGACCTCGCGTGCCTGGGCTTTTCGGCCGACCTCGTGATGCAGTCGTTCTGCCACACCGCCGCCTACCCGAAGCCGGTCGACGTGAAGATGCATCGCGAGCTGCCCGCCTTCATCAGCAGCCGCGGCGGGGTCTCGTTGAAGCCGGGCGATGGCGTGATTCACAGCTGGTTGAATCGCCTGCTGCTGCCCGACACCGTGGGCACGGGCGGCGACTCGCATACCCGTTTCCCGATCGGCATCAGCTTCCCGGCGGGCTCTGGCCTCGTGGCTTTCGGCGCCGCCACCGGCGTGATGCCGCTCGACATGCCGGAGTCGGTGCTCGTCCGCTTCAAGGGCAAGATGCAGCCGGGCATCACGCTGCGCGACCTCGTCCACGCCATCCCCTACTACGCGATCAGGCAGGGACTGCTGACCGTCGCCAAGCAGGGCAAGAAGAATGCGTTCTCGGGCCGCATCCTCGAGATCGAAGGCCTGCCCGATCTCAAGGTCGAGCAGGCCTTCGAGCTGTCCGACGCGTCGGCCGAGCGCAGCGCCGCCGGCTGCACCGTGCACCTCAACCGGGAACCGATCATCGAGTACCTCACCTCCAACGTGGTGCTCATGAAGAACATGATCGCCGACGGCTACCAGGACCGCCGCACGCTGGAGCGCCGCATCAAGGCCGTGGAAGCCTGGCTTGCCAACCCGACAGCTGCTGCAACCGGATGCCGATGCCGAATACGCCGCGGTGATCGAGATCGATCTCGCCGACCTCAAGGAGCCGGTGCTCTGCTGCCCGAACGATCCGGACGACGCCAAGCTGCTGTCCGCCGTGCAGGGCGTCAAGATCGACGAGGTGTTCATCGGCTCCTGCATGACCAACATCGGCCACTTCCGTGCGGCCAGCAAGCTGCTCGAAGGCCGGCGCGACATTCCGGTCAAGCTGTGGGTGGCGCCGCCGACCCGCATGGACGCGGCGGAACTGACCAAGGAAGGCCACTATGGCGTGTTCGGCGCCGCCGGCGCCCGGACCGAGATGCCGGGTTGCAGCTTGTGCATGGGCAACCAGGCGCAGGTGCGCGAAGGTGCCACCGTGGTGTCGACCTCGACGCGCAACTTCCCGAACCGCCTGGGCAAGAACGCCAACGTGTACCTCGCCTCGGCGGAACTCGCGGCCATCGCCTCGAAGCTGGGGCGCATTCCAACCGTCGCCGAGTACCACGCCGACATGGCGGCGATCAACGCCGACGGCGGCAAGGTCTACCGCTACCTGAACTTCAATCAGATCGACGAGTATCGCGACCCGGCGGCGGCGGCAGCGGCGCGCTGACGGCGTAGAATCGGAGTTCCCGGACGGGCCGGCGGCGACGTCGGCCCGCTTCTTTTTTCCTGCGCCCACCCCGGGTTCGCGTCACGCTTTCCGTGCGAACCTTCGCCGCGACGGCCCTGCCGATGTCGACACACCGTGCTGACCACCCCCTGAGCCACGCGCTGCCGCTGTTCCTCCTCGCGGGCCTGTGCCTGAGTTCGCTCGACGCCACGGCGAAGTGGCTGCTGCGCGACCAGGGCCTGCTGCTCGTGGTGTGGGCGCGCTATTTCGGCCAGATGCTGGTGGTGACGCCGTTCGCGCGCGCGGCGGCGGGTCCCGGATTCTGGCGCACGTCGCGCCTCTCGCTGCAGCTCACCCGTTCGGCGTTCCTGCTCGGCGCGACGTTCTGCTTTTTCGGCGGTCTCGCCTACCTCCCGCTGGCGGAGGCATCGGCGATCACGTTCCTCGCACCGGTGTTCGTGGTGCTGCTGTCGGGGCCGCTGCTGCACGAACACGCCAACCGCGGGCGCTGGCTCACGTCGATCAGCGGATTCGTGGGTGTGCTGGTGGTGTTGCGGCCGGGCTCGGCGGTCTTCCATCCCGCCGCCCTGCTGATGGTCGGCATGGCGCTGTGCAACGCACTGTACAACCTCTACACGCGCAAGCTCGCCGACGAGAGCCCGCATACCTCGCTGTTCTACAGCGCCCTCCTGGGAACGGTCGGCACGTCGGCGTTCCTGCCCTTCGCGCTGCCGACCGCCTGGCCCCCGCTGCCGGTCGTCGCGCTGTTCCTGCTGCTTGGCCTGCTCGCGGGGCTCGGCCACTTCTGTCTCATCAACGCGCTCACCCGCGCGCCGGCGGCGATGCTGACGCCGTTCTCGTACCTGCAGATGATCTGGGCGACCGCTTACGGCTATGTTTTCTTCGGTCAACTACCGGATACGGTCTCGTTCGTCGGCATGGCGATCATCGTCGGCAGCGGGATCGCGCTGGCGGCGCACGAGCAGCAGCGCTGGCGACGCCGCTGACGGGGCGCGAACCCAGGCAGTGGAAGCGGACATTGCGCAGCAGCGGCCCGCCCGCGTGCAAATGCGTGGCGTTCGCATGCGTCCGCGCGCATAAAAGTGTTCAAGTAGAATTCGTGCATGCGCCTCAGCGAGCCCCGGTCCGCGCACCTGCGCCGCAAGCCGTCGGATCGCACGCTGATCGTCCTCATCGGCTTCTATCTGATGCTGCAGGGCGTATCCACCGACACCTACCTCGCGTCGCTGCCGGGGCTCGCCCGCACATTTTCAGCGACTGCGGCAACGGTCCAGCTCACGCTGTCGGTATTCGTGCTGGTGTTCGGTGCGATGCAGCTCGTTCTGGGGCCGCTGTCCGACCGCGTCGGACGCTATCCGGTGCTCGTGGGCGGGCTGGCGCTGTACACGTTGTCGAGCGCGATGGCCGTGCTCGCTCCATCGATCGAGGCGCTGATCGTCGCGCGGGCCTTTCAGGCCGTGGGCTGCTGCGGCACCATCGTCGCCGCACGCGCGATCATTCGCGATGTCTACAGCCCGACGAAGGGCGCGCACGCGCTGGCCCAGGCGTCCACGATACTCGGGATGGGCCCGCTGATCGGTCCGCTGATCGGCAGCTTTCTGGAAGTTCGTTACGGGTTTCGCGGCGTGTTCGTCGTCATGGCCGTGCTCGCCGGCGGGATATTGACCGCCACGTGGCTGCACATGGCGGAAACCAACCGCGCGCCCGATGCGCATGCGCTGCGGCCGCGCGCGCTGCTGGCGAGCTACGCCGAAGTGTTGCGCTCGCCGCACTTCCGCGCCCACGCGCTGGTCGGCGCCGCCTCCTACGGGACGCTGTTCGCGTTCATCTCCGGCGCGCCGTTTGTCCTCATCAGCGTGCTGGGCGTCCCCACCGCGTGGTTCGGCCTCTGTTTTTCCACCTGCGTCGCCGGTTACCTCGTCGGCACGGTCGCGTGCCGCACGCTGCTCGCGCGTCACGGCATCACCGGTGCGTTGAAGCGCGCCTCCGCGCTGTCGCTCGGGTCCGGCACGGTGATGGCGGGGCTGGCGGTCGCCGGCGTGCACCACTGGGCCGCCGTGCTGTTGCCGATGTTCGTCGGTTTCGCCGCGCACGGCATCAACTTCCCCTGCGCGCAAGCCGGCGGCATCGCGCCGTTCGCCCGCCTCGCGGGCGCGGCGGCGGGGCTATATGGGTTCCTGATGATGGCGTTCGCGGCGCTGCTGGGCGCGGTGATCGGGGTTTCGCTCAACGGGACTGTCTTTCCGATGGTGCTTGCGATCGCCGGTTGCAGCCTGATCGTGTTCGTCGCCGCGCACTGGGGCGTGGCCAGGCTGCCGCCGCCGGCCTCGTAGCGCGCCTGCGATGACCGTCCCCGTCGGCGCAGCCTCGCCAATCGACGAAAAGTGTGAAAAAACAACGCCGCGCGACCAGAATCCGGCGCGAATGGTGCAGCGCGGCAAAAATTCGGATATACTTGCGGACTGTCGGTTGCCTCTCTTTCGCATCATCCGAAGGCGGCCGCGCAAAGTAGCCGCCCTCACCGAGTTGTTTACCTTCCACTTAGGAGAAGTTCGAATGAAGTCGCTGATCGCCCTGTTGTCCGCCGCCGTTCTCGCACTCAGCCTCGCCGCCTGCGGCGATGGTGGCAAGGAAGCTGCAATGAAGGCCGAAGCCGCCGCCAAGGAAGCCGCCGCCAAGACGGCAGCCGCCGCCAAGGAAGCCGCCGACAAGGCCGCAGCCGCCACCAAGGAAGCCGCCGACAAGGCCGCAGCCGCCACCACCGACGCCGCCAAGGGTGCCGCTGACGCGACCAAGGACGCCGCCGGCAAGGCCGTCGAAGCCGCCAAGGACGCCGCGAAGCCGGCCGAAGCCCCGAAGAAGTAATCGAGGTTCTGCTGCTGCAAGAGAACGCCGGCCTCGCGCCGGCGTTTTTCTTTGCGCTGCGCTACGCGGAACGGTCGTCGCGCGGCACCTGTCGCGCGAGCCACCGCGTCAGCGGCCGCCACTGCTCCCAATCCTGCTCGGCGCGCGAACGCGGCAGGTCGAACACCGTGGCGCCATCGCGCGCGCAGTAGACGTAGATCTGCGTGTCGCGCAGGTGCGCGACCAGCGGGAATGCGCAGCCACCCAGAAAGACGTCGAGTTCCGCAGCGCTCCGGGTTCGTGCGTCGATCCGCATGGCGACGAGGCCGATCACCAGCCTGCCCTTCCTCACCGCCTTCGCCTCGGCGACGTTGTCCAGGAAACGTTGCGTCGCTGCCATGTCGAACGCGGACGCCGACATCGGCACCAGCAGCACGTCGGCGCGTTTCAGCATCTGCTTGAGGTCATCGCCACGCAGCCCCGCCGGGCTGTCGACAACCTGCCACTGAGGGTCGAGCGCGCGCGGTTCACCCGCCTGACCGCCGTCCACCGCGCCGATCGAAGGAAAAAGCCGCGGCCGGCGCGCAAGCCACTGCGCCGACGACTGCTGCGGGTCGAGGTCGGTGAGCACCACGCGCTGACGCTTGCCGGCGAGCCACCCGGCAATGTTGGTCGCGAGCGTAGTCTTGCCACTGCCGCCCTTGGGATTGGCGACGAGTAGGGTTTGCATGGGGTCGACACCCTCGAAACGGTTGCGGTCGCCTATGGTAGCGCAGCTGAAGCAGCGGAGGCTGCGTGCTACCATCCGCGCCTGTTTGTCAGTCGCCATTTGCGTCATGGACCCAGCATCGACCGCCGCCCTTCCGCCCGCCGGACCGGGATCTCATCCCGCGCCGCGCCGCGACCCGCGCCGCGCCGAGTACGAAGCCAACAAGCTCAGGAAGCGGTTGCGGCGCCAGGTCGGCGAGGCGATCGGTCACTTCGGCATGATTGCGCCCGGCGATCGCGTGATGGTCTGCGTATCCGGCGGCAAGGACAGCTTCGGCCTGCTCGACATCCTGCTGTCGCTCAAGGACCGCGCGCCCTTCGGGTTCGAGGTTGTCGCGGTCAATCTCGACCAGAAGCAACCTGATTTTCCGGCCGAGGTCCTGCCCCGTTACCTGGCCGATCGCGGCGTCCCGTTCCGGATCGAGGAGCAGGACACCTACAGCGTGGTCAAGCGCGTGATCGCCGAAGGCGCGACCATGTGCTCGCTGTGCTCGCGGCTGCGCCGGGGCGTGCTGTACCGCGTGGCGGGCGAGATCGGCGCGACCAGGATCGCGCTGGGGCACCACCGCGATGACATCATGGCGACGTTCTTCCTCAACCTTTTCTTCGGCGGCAAGCTGAAGACGATGCCGCCCAAGCTGGTCTCCGATGACGGCCGCCACGTGGTGATCCGGCCGCTTGCCTACGTGCGGGAGCGCGACCTCGCGCGCTATGCGGATCTCATGCAGTTCCCGATCATTCCCTGCAATCTCTGCGGGTCGCAGGAGCACCTGCAGAGAAAGCAGGTGACCGCCATGCTGCGCGACTGGGAGAAGAAGCATCCCGGACGCACCGATTCTATCTACAACGCCCTGGCAAAGGTGGTGCCGTCGCATCTCATGGACCGCGACCTGTTCGATTTCGCCGCCGTGCGCGCGACGGGCGTCGCGGTTCCCGATGGCGATATCGGCTTCGACGTCGATCCCGCAATCGAGCGCGCCACCGAAGCCGAGGCAGCGGTTGCCGCGCTCGTCCCGGCGCAGATCCCGCTGCGGCCGCGGACGCGCTGAAGCGTCTGCCCGCGCTCACCCGCGATGGCGGGTCAGCGCACCGAATCCTTGTCCTGGCCGAACAGCACCCGCCGCGAGCGCTCGTCGCTGACGGAAGGCGTGACGTTGATCGTCTGCGCCAACGCATAGGCCCGCCGAACCGCGGGGCGCTCGGCTATCTCGGATTTCCAGCGCGCCAGGTGCGGAAAACTCGCCATGTCCTGCCCCTGGCGGTCGGGGATCACCCAGGGATAACACGCCATGTCGGCGACCGAGTAATCGCCCGCGATGAACTCGCGGTCGGCCAATCGCTTGTTCAGCACGCCGTAAAGCCGACCCGTTTCCTTGACGTAGCGATCGATCGCGTAGGGGATCTTCTCCGGCGCATAGATCGCGAAGTGATGGTTCTGCCCCGCCATCGGCCCCAGGCCTCCCATCTGCCAGAACAGCCACTGCAGGCAGTCGTAGCGTTGCCGCGGGTCGGTGGCGAGAAAGCGCCCTGTTTTCTCCGCGAGATAGAGCAGGATGGCGCCCGATTCGAACATCGCGATGGGTGCCCCGCCCCCTACCGGCGTGTGATCGACGATCGCGGGTATGCGGTTGTTGGGCGAGATGGCGAGAAACGCCGGGGCGAACTGCTCTCCCTTCGAGATGTTGACCGGGTGCATGGTATGGGGCAGCCCGGTTTCTTCGAGGAAAATCGCGACCTTGTGGCCGTTGGGGGTGGTCCAGTAGTAGAAGTCGATCATGTCGGAACGCGAAGCTCATGGTGCGTTGTCAAACGGAGGCGGAACATCAGAAGGTTCCCGGATAGGCACCGCCATCGAGCAGCAGGTTCTGCCCCACGATGAAGCCGGCGTGAACGCTGCAGAGGAACGCGCACATCGCCCCGAATTCGTCGATGTTGCCGAAGCGGCCGGCGGGGTTGGCCGCGCGCCGCGCCGCAAGCAAACCGTCGACCGACGTGCCGGAGGTCTTCGCCTGCGCCGCCGCCGTGGCCCGCTGGCGGTCGGTGTCGAACGGTCCTGGAAGCATGTTGTTGATGGTCACGTTGTGCCGCGCGACCTGCCGTGCGACGCCGGCAACGAAGCCGGTGAGGCCCGAGCGGGCGCCATTGGACAAGCCGAGGATGTCGATCGGCGCCTTGACCGCCGTCGACGTGATGTTGACGATGCGACCGAAGCGGCGCTCGATCATGGCGTCGACCGTGGCTTTGATGAGCTCGATGGGGGTCAGCATGTTGGCGTCGAGCGCGCGAATCCACGCGTCGCGGTCCCAGTCGCGAAAGTCTCCCGGCGGCGGACCGCCCGCGTTGTTCACCAGGATGTCGGGCTGCGGACACGCGGCCAACGCGGCGGCACGCCCCGCCGCCGTCGTGATGTCGCAGGCGACCCATTGCACCGGGTGACCGCTTCGGGCCTCGATCTCCGATGCGGTCCGGCGCAGCGTGTCGGTCGTACGCGCGACGATCGTCACCGCGCATCCCGCGTCCGACAGCGCCTGCGCACAGCCGCGCCCCAATCCCTTGCTGGCCGCGCAGACCAGCGCGCGACGTCCGGCGATACCCAGATCCATGCGGCTCCCCTTTCAGGCGGGCGTGGTGGCCCGCCTGGCGCCGATCACCGTTGCGATGGCCACCACCAGCAACACCGCGATGGCCACAAACACCCCGCGTGCCGCGCCCCGGTCCAGCATGAAGCCGATCAGTACCGGCCCCATCGTTGCGCCGAGGTCGAGCCCCGAATAGACGAAACCGTACACCCGCCCCGATGCGCCGGCGGGGGTGGCCTCGCGCACGATGAGATCGCGCGACGGCCCGGTGCTGCCCAACGCGACCCCGACCGCGGCGAGCAGCGGCAACAACAACCCCGGCGGCGGCGCCCAGGCGGGGATCAGCGCGACCATGAGCGCAGCCAGGCCCAGCCCGTAGCCGGCAACGAGGTCGTGCCTGGCGAAACGGGTCGCGAGAACCCCGCCCAGGAGAATGCCGGCGGTGCCGCCGAGCAGATACACCGTGACTGCCGACGTCGCCAACGCCATGGGCAGGTCGAACGCCGCATTGAGCGAAGTGGGCAGGAACGTCTGCAGGCTGACGGTGGCAATGGTGAGGATGCAGAAGAAGACGAAGCACAGCAGGATCGACGGCTGGCGAAAGAGCTCGAGGCTGCCTTGAAACGTGTGGTGCGCACCGGCCACGGTGCGCCGCGACGTGAGCACTTCGCGCTGCGAGACGATCCCCGCCCATGTCGCGAGCCCGATGCCGCCCATCACCGCCATCGCTTCGCGCCACCCGAGCGCGCTGCCGAGCGCGAAGCTCACCAGCGGCGCGGCCGCGTAGCCCAGGTTGCCACCGATGCCGTGGATGCTGTAGGCATAGCCCAGCCGCTGCGGCGCCACGTTGGCGTTCATGATCGCGAAATTGGCCGGATGAAAGACGCCGTTGCCGATGCCCATCGTCAACGCGACCGCATAGAGCCACATCAGCCCGGGAGCAAGACTCGCAAGCACCGCGCCGGATGCCATCAATCCAATGCCCGTCAACAGCGCCGGTCGGGCACCCAGCCGGTCGACGATGAATCCCGCGCTGAACTGCGCGATGCCGCTGGCGACGTAGAACACGCCCATCAGCGCCCCGAGCGCGGCGTAGGAGGTATCGAACTCGACCCGCAGCAATGGAAACAGCGGCGGCAGCGCGAGCTGGAAGAAGTGCGACAGCAGATGGGCGATACTCACCACGCCAATCAGGCGCGTGTCGCGGTGGAACGAGTCCGGACAGGTGGTATCCAAGGAAAAAAGGCGGGGAAGGCGGCGGCAACGACCTCCACTATACTGCAGCGCGGGCGAGGCGCCGACGTCACCACGCCCACAGCGGAGAATCGACGCGATGGAAAAGATCAGGAAGACCGACGACGAATGGCGCGCGCTGCTCACCCCCGAGCAGTTCAAGGTTGCGCGCGGGAAGGGCACCGAGCGTGCGTTCACTGGCGAGTATTGGGACCAGCACGCGGCGGGCGTCTACCGCTGCGTCTGCTGCGGCACGCCGCTGTTCGATGCCGCGACCAAGTTCGACTCCGGCACCGGGTGGCCGAGCTTCTGGTCCCCCGCCGACCCGAAGCTCGTGCGCGAGGAGACCGACGTGAGCTGGTTCATGCGCCGCACCGAGGTCACTTGCGCCGCCTGCGACGCGCACCTCGGCCACGTGTTCGAAGACGGTCCCGCACCGACCGGCATGCGCTACTGCCTCAACTCGGCAGCGCTCAAGTTCGAGCCCAAGGCGTAGCCGATGCCGCTTGACGGCAGATGATATTTATATGATATCGTTCCGATATGCCCGATGCCTTGGCGCGCAGCGCTTGGGGAATCGGAGTCATCGACTCGGAGACGTTTCATGGCAATCAACGATGTCCGGCACGACAGCGACGTCCATCAGGAAAGGACGATCACCACCCTCAACGGTTTCCTGACACTGGCGGTCGCGCTCGCGCTGATCGCCCTGGCGGTCTGGCTGGGCGTCGGCATGGTCCGCAGCGGCCGCCCCGATGTCCCCCTGCTCGTCGGCACGGTGGCGCTGGTGCTCTGTGCCGTCCTGCTGCTGGCCGGCCTCTACACCCTGCAGCCCAACGAGGGCGCGATCCTGCAGCTCTTCGGCGCCTACCGCGGGACGAGTCGCGTGTCGGGCCTGCGTGCCACCAATCCGTTCTACACGCGCAAGAAGATCTCGCTGCGCGCTCGCAACCTCAATGGCGAGCGGCTCAAGGTCAACGACAAGCGCGGCAATCCGATCGAGATCGCGGCCGTGGTGGTCTGGCGGGTCAAGGACACCGCCAACGCCTTTTTCGACGTCGACGATTACGAGATGTACGTACGACTGCAGGCCGAGGCCGCAGTCCGCCATCTCGCATCGTCGTTCGCCTACGACGAGGACGACAGCCACCCGGTGGCGAGCCGCGAGCCGACGCTGCTGGCCAGCGCCGATGTGGTCGCCAAGGCGCTGGTGCGCGAGCTGGAGGCGCGCTTCGACAAGGCCGGCGTCGTGGTCGAGGAAGCGCGCCTCACCCACCTCGCCTACGCTCCCGAGATCGCGCAGGTGATGCTGCGCCGCCAGCAGGCCGAGGCAATCATCTCGGCGCGGCAGAAGATCGTCACCGGGGCGGTGTCGATGGTCCAGATGGCGCTGCACGAATTGTCCGAAAAGAACGTCGTCGTGCTCGACGACGAGCGCAAGGCAGCGATGGTGAGCAACCTCCTGACGGTGCTTTGCGCCGAGTCCGAGGTCAAGCCCGTGATCAATACCGGAACGCTGTACAACTGACCGCGCCGCGAACGTGGCCGACAAAAAGGCGTTCCTGCTCCGGCTCGACCCCAAGGTTTGGGGGGAGCTGGAACGGCTCGCGCAAAGCGAGCTGCGCAGCGTCAACGCCGAAATCGAATACCTGCTTCGCGATGCGCTGGCCCGGCGCCGCGGGGCACCGCCGATCCCGAGGACCGCGCCAGGCATCGATCCGCGGGACTGATCGCGCTCCGCCCCCGTTATGGGAGAATGGCGGCCTTCGAGCGCGCCCGGACGTTGTCATCGACATTCCCGACCGTGCGCGCCGTCATCGAGGAGAATCCCCGTTGCGCAAGACCACGCGTCTGAAGACGCTGCTCGCTGCTCCCGAAATCCTCGTCATGCCGGGCGTCCACGACGCGCTCGGTTGCCGCCTGGCCGAGGCGGCCGGTTTCTCCGCGATCACCGCCGGCGGTTACGGCGCGACCGCGACGCTGCTCGGCCGGCCCGACTCGTCGCAGCTCTCGCTCACCGAACTCTCCGCGATGTACTCGCGCTTCTGCGAGGCTACGCCGCTGCCGCTGCTCGCCGATGCCGACACGGGTTTCGGCAACTCCACCAACGTCGCCCGCGTCGTCAACCTGTACGAGAAGGCTGGCGTGGCCGGCCTCTTCATCGAGGACCAGGTATTTCCCAAGCGCTGCGGCCACATGAGCGGCAAAGCCGTCGTGCCCGTCGCCGACTGGATCGCCAAGATCAAGGCGGCGCTGGACGCCCGCGTCGACGCTGACCTCGTCATCATGGCGCGCACCGACGCCGTCGCCGTCAACGGCCTCGACGACGCAATCGAGCGCGCGCAATTGGCGCGCGAAGCCGGCGCCGATCTGATCTTCGTCGAGGCGCCGACGCAAGTCGCGGACATGCGCCGCATCTGCGCCGAGGTTCCCGGCCCCTGCCTCGCGAACAATGTCGAAACCGGCCTGTCGCCGCTGCTGCCTGCTGCCGAACTGCAGGCGATCGGCTATGCCGCCGTCGTGTTTCCGGTCGCCGCGACCTACGCGGTGGCGTTTGCGCTGCGCAACCTGTTCGCCACCCTTCGCGCCACCGGCAGCACCGCCGCGTTCCTGCCGCAGATGCTCGAGTTCAACGAGTTCAACGACCTGGTCGGACTGACGGCGCAGCGCTCGCGCGAGGCGGCGCTGCAGGACTTTGCCGAGTCGCTCGTCGCGCGTCACCGTCGCTGAACCCCTTCCACCCCCGAGGAGAAATCGATGTCCCGTCGTTCCCAATCACGCTGGCTGGCTGCCGTCGTGGCCACGATCACCGCGTTCGCCGCCGCCGGTGCCGCCGTCGCCCAGACCACGGTGATGCGCATCTCGCACCAGGTGCCGCCGGCGCACCACATGACGAAATTGCTGGAAGGCTTCGCCGCCGACGTGAAGGCGCGCACCAGCGGCCAGGTCGAGGTCCAGCTGTTCGGCTCCGAGCAGCTCGCCAAAGCCGCCGAGAATTTCCCGCAGGTCGCCCGCGGCAACATCGAGGCGGCCATGAGCGTCAACTTCCAGTGGGGGACGACCATACCCGAAATGAGCGCGACGCTGATCCCCTATGCGATGGGCGACCTCGAGCGCATCAAGCGCTTTCCGACGTCCGACGCGCGCAAGTTCCTCGACGACAAGCTCGCGGCGCGCGGCGTCAAGAGCGTGGCCTGGCTCTACATCACGCGCCAGACGATCATCACCTCGAGCAAGCGGCCCATCATCGCGCTGGACGACTTCAAGGGCGTCAAGATCCGCGGCCTCAACACCCTGACCGACAACGCGCTGACCGCCGTCGGCGCCGCGCCGTCCGCGATGCCGGGTTCCGAGGTGTACCAGGCGCTGCAGTCGGGCGTGCTCGACGCAGGCCTCACCGACCTCTCCGCCGCCTACAGTCGCAAGTATTTCGAAGTGCAGAAGTTCGGCACCGTGGGCCCGATCTTCACCATCTATTTCCACATGTTCGTGAATCCCGCGTGGTATGCGAAGTTGTCGCCCGCGCACCGGCAGGCGATCGAAGGCGCCGCCGCGAAGGCCGAGCAGGAGGCGATCGGCGTGACCGAAGCCACCGCCGCGGCCGCGCTCACCGACCTGCAGGCCAAGGGGATGACGATCCACCTCCAGTCGGCGCAGGAACAGGCTACCTGGCGCGCGGCGATGGAAAAGCCGGTGCTGGACGCGTTCCTCAAGAGCGCGCCGGAGGGCGGCGCGAAGATCGTCGACCTGCTGAAGAAGATCTGATGCTCAGGCTCGGCCGGTGACCGAGGCCTCGCCGTGAAGATCGTCGATCGCATCGTCGCCGCCCTGGCGACGCTCGGGGTCGTCCTCGCGGCAATCGCGCTGATCGCCTCGATGTTCCTGATCGCCTATTCGGTGGTCATGCGCTACTTCCTCAACGCGCCCGTCACCTGGGTCGATGAACTGGTCGGCTACCTGCTGGTGGCGAGCGTGATGCTCGCGGCCGCCGATGCCCTGCGCCAGGGCGAGCACATCGCCGTCGACATCCTCACCGAGCGCCTGAGCCTCTCCGGCCGCCGCATCACGGCGCTGGCGGGCTTTGTCGCGGTGGCGCTGGCGGCAGCGTTGCTGACCGTCGAGGGTGTCGACATGGTCGCGTTCTCGCACATGGTCGGCCTGCTGTCGAACGGCCATCTGGCAGTGCCGATGTGGATCCCGCAGATCGTCGTGCCGATCGGCGCGGGTCTGATGGGTGTCGCGGCGATCGTCGGTTTCATCGAGCTTGTGCGCGGCAAGGCACCGGTGGTCAGGCAACACGGCCACGGGCCGGCGAAGGGTGTCGAATAATGCTGTTCGCCCTGATCCTGCTCGGCTTGGTGCTGGTGCTCCTCACCGGCATTCCGGTGTTCGCCGGACTGACGCTGTTCGCGACCGGCATCGTCTACCTCGCCGAAGGCAGGCTGGGCGGCATCGGCGACCTCGTGTTCGGCAAGCTCAACACCTACCTGCTGGTGGCGATCCCGCTGTTCACGCTGATGGCGCATTTCATGATCCGCGGCAAGGTCGTCGACGACCTCTTCGGCGCCGCGCACACGCTGCTGCGGCACCTGCCCGGCGGCATGGGGGTGGCCACCGTCGCCGCGTGCACGGTGTTCGCAGCGATCTCCGGCTCGAGCGTCGCCACCGCGCTGACCATCGGCTCGGCGGCGATCCCGCTGATGATCCGCTACGGCTACAGCCCGCGCGTCGCCTACGGCGTGGTCGGCGCCGGCGGCACGCTGGGCATCCTGATCCCGCCGTCGGGGCCGATGGTGCTGTTCGGCGTCGTGTCCGACACCTCGATCGGCGCGCTGTTCATGGCCGGCGTCGTCCCCGGCCTGATGCTGGCGGCGATCTTCGCTGTCTATTGCATGACCTCGGCGAAGTTCGCCAGGAAGCAGGTCCCGACCGAGCCACGCGCGACGATGCCCGAGGTGCTGGCCGCGCTGCGCCGCTCGTTCTGGTCGCTGACGCTGCCGACGCTGGTGCTGGGCGGCATGTACTTCGGCGTGTTCACCGCGACCGAAGCGGCGGCCGCAGGCGCGCTGGGTGCGCTCCTGATCGCGATGTTCGTCTACCGCAATTTCACGCTCGCCGACCTGTGGCACTCGGCGATCGACGCCGCGCGCAACTCGGCGATGCTGTTCCTGATCCTCGCCGCCGCGGCGCTGCTCGGCAACGCGCTCACCAAGCTGCGCATTCCCAACCAGATGGTCGATCTCGTTACGCAGTATGGGGTGACGCAGATCGGTTTCCTGCTCGCCGTCATGGCGCTGATCTTCGTCCTCGGCATGTTCCTGGAGACGATCTCCATCATCCTGATCACGACGCCGGTCGTGCTGCCGGTGCTGGCCGCGCTGAAGATCGATCCGGTCTGGTACGGCATCCTGCTCACCATCAATCTGGAACTTGCGCTGATCACGCCGCCGGTGGGGATGAACCTCTTCGCCATCAAGGCGATCACCCGCGCGCCGATCCGCGAGATCATCGCCGGCGTCGCACCGTATGTGCTGCTGCTCATCGGCGGCATGGCGCTCGTGCTGTTCGTGCCGTCGATCGCGCTGTGGCTGCCCGGCACGATGAATTACAAGTAGGCGCGGCGCGGTAAACGCGCTTCTCGCCACGGCACGCGGATCCCGGCCGAGCGCTGCCCCACCCGGGGAACTCGACCTCTTGCGGAGTGAAACGTCGATGGCTGCCGCCCTTCCCCCACTGCGCGAACTTGCACTCGACGACAAATACGCCGTCGAGTCGGGCCGCGTCTTCCTGAACGGCACGCAGGCGCTGGTGCGCCTGCTGCTGCTGCAGCGGCAGCGCGACGTCCTGGCGGGACTCGACACCGCCGGCTTCGTCTCCGGCTATCGCGGCTCGCCGCTGGGCGCCCTCGACCAGTCGCTGTGGAGCGCGCAGAAATTCCTCGACGCCGCGCACATCCGCTTTCAGCCCGGGCTCGAACGAAGACCTCGCCGCGACGTCGATCTGGGGCACGCAGCAGGTCAACCTCTACGAGGGCGCGCGCTACGACGGCGTGTTCGCGATGTGGTACGGCAAGGGGCCGGGCGTGGACCGCTGCGGCGACGTGTTCAAGCACGCGAACCACGCCGGCACGTCGAAGCACGGCGGCGTGCTGGTGCTGGCCGGCGACGATCACGGCGCGAAGTCGTCGACGCTGCCGCACCAGTCCGACCACATGCTCGCCGCGGCGATGATCCCGGTGCTCTATCCGTCGTCGGTGCAGGAGATCCTCGACCTCGGCCTCCACGGCTGGGCGATGAGCCGCTACTCGGGCTGCTGGGTGGGCTTCAAGTGCGTCGCCGACACCGTCGAGAGCACGGCGTCGGTGGAGGTCGACCCGACGCGCACCGAGATCGTGATTCCCGGCGATTTTCCCTTCCCCAGGGACGGCGTGTCGCTGCGCTGGCCGGATCCGTTCCTGGCCACCGAGGCCCGGATGCACGACAGCAAGATCTACGCGGTCCTGCACTACGCGCGCGCCAATCGCCTGAACCGCATCGTCATCGACTCGCCGCGACCGCGGCTGGGAATCGTCACCAGCGGCAAGAGTTACCTCGACGTCCGCCAGGCGCTCGACGATCTCGGCATCACCGAGGCCGACGCCGCCGAGATCGGCCTGCGCGTCTACAAGGTGGCGATGCCCTGGCCGCTGGAACCCGAGGGCGTGCGGCAGTTCGCCGAAGGCCTCGAGGAAATCCTGGTCGTCGAGGAAAAACGGCAGATCGTCGAGTACCAGTTGAAGGAGCAGCTCTACAACTGGCGCGACGACGTTCGTCCCCGCGTCGTCGGCAAGTTCGACGAGAAGGGCGAGTGGCGGTACCCGCGCGGCGACTGGCTGCTGCCGGCGGTGTCCGAACTCACGCCGGCGATGATCGCCCGTGCCATTGCAAAGCGCATCGAGCGGCTGCAGCTCAATCCGCGCGGCATCGAGAAGCTGCGCGCGCGCGTCGACTGGATCAACCAGAAGGAAGCGGCGCTCGATCGTCCTCGGCTCACGCTCGAACGCAAGCCCTGGTTCTGCGCCGGCTGCCCGCACAACACGTCGACCCACGTTCCCGAGGGCAGCCGCGCCAGCGCCGGCATCGGCTGCCACGTGATGGCGATGTGGATGGACCGCAACACGTCCACGTTCACGCACATGGGCGGCGAAGGGGCCACCTGGATCGGGCAGGCGCCGTTCACCACCGAGAAGCACATCTTCGCCAACCTCGGCGACGGCACCTATTACCACAGCGGCGTGCTGGCGATTCGGGCCGCCATCGCCGCCAGGGTCAACATCACCTACAAGATCCTCTACAACGACGCGGTGGCGATGACCGGCGGACAGCCGGTCGACGGCCCGCTGTCGCCGGCCGACATCGTCCGCCAGGTGACGGCCGAGGGCGCGAAGCGCGTCGTCGTCGTCAGCGACGAACCCGACAAGTACCCGCCCGGGTATTTCTCGCAGGATGTCGCCGTCCACGGCCGCGACGAACTCGACCTGGTCCAGAAGACGCTGCGCGAGATCCCCGGCTGCACCGTGCTGCTCTACGACCAGACCTGTGCCGCCGAGAAGCGGCGGCGGCGCAAGCGCGGCAAGGCAGTCGATCCCGCCCGGCGCGTGGTCATCAACGAACTCGTCTGCGAAGGCTGCGGCGATTGCGGCGTCAAGTCCAATTGCGTGGCGGTAGTGCCGGTCGAAACCGAGTTCGGTCGCAAGCGCGCCATCGACCAGAGCGCCTGCAACAAGGACTTCTCCTGCATCGAGGGCTTCTGTCCGAGCTTTGTCACCGTCGAGGGCGGCCGGTTGAGGAAACCGTCGAAGGCGGGTGCGGCCGATTTCCCTCCGCTGCCCGAGCCTGTTCTGCCTTCGACCGCGCAGCCGTACGGCATCCTGGTCACCGGCATCGGCGGCACCGGCGTGGTCACGATCGGGGCGCTGCTGGGCATGGCCGCGCACCTCGAAGGCAAGGGCTGCAGCGTGCTCGACATGGCGGGCCTGGCGCAAAAGAACGGGGCCGTCGTGTCGCACATTCGTATCGCCGACGCGCCGGAGCAACTCCATGCAACGCGCATCGCGGCCGGCGACGCGAAGCTCGTCCTCGCCTGCGACATCGTCACCGGCGTGGGCTACGAGGCGCTCGCCAAGATGCAGAAAGGCGTCACCCGCGCGCTGGTCAACACCGCCCGCGTGATGCCCGCGCACTTCGCAGCAAACCCCGATCTCGCCTTCCCGCTCGAAGCGATGGAGCGCGACATCGTCGACGCGGTCGGCCCCGGCGACGCCGAGTTTCTCGACGCGACCAAAGTAGCGGCCGCGCTACTCGGCGACTCGATCGCGACCAACCTGTACATGGTCGGCTTCGCGTGGCAACGCGGCCTGATTCCGGTCAGCGAGGCCGCCCTCCTGCGCGCGATCGAGATCAACGGCACGGCCATCGAGGCCAACAAGGAAGCCTTCACCTGGGGCCGCCGCGCCGCCGTGCACCCCGACCGGGTCGCGGCAGCGGCACACCCCGGCGATGCGCTGCCCGACTCGCAGCGGCTGTCGACGTCGCTGGACGAGATCATTGCCCGCCGCAGTGCGATCCTCACCGACTACCAGGATGCGGCCTACGCGCGGCGCTACACCGATCTCGTCGCCCGCGTGCGCACGATCGAGGCGGAAAGAGTGCCCCGCGAGACGGCGCTCACCGAGGCGGTCGCGCGCCACTACTTCAAGCTGCTCGCGATCAAGGACGAATACGAAGTCGCGCGGCTATACGCCGAAAGCGATTTCGGCGCCCGCGTCGCCGCGCGCTTCGAGGGCGATTACACGCTCCGCTTCCACCTCGCGCCGCCGCTCTTGACCCGCCCCGATCCCGCGACCGGAATCGTTCGCAAGCGGAGTTACGGACCGTGGATGATGCGGCCTTCGCCGTGCTCGCGCGTCTGCGCCATTGCCGTGGCACGATGCTCGACGTTTTCAACCGCAGCGCGGAGCGCCGCCGCGAACGCGCGCTGGTCGGCGAATACGAGGCGGTGGTCGACGAGATCCTCGGCGCGCTGGCGCTGCACAATCACGCGCTGGCCGTGGAGATTGCGACCATCCCGGAAGAGATCCGCGGCTTCGGCCCCGTCAAGGACCGCCACATCGGCGCGGCGAAGCAGAGGGAAGCGCAGCTGCTCGCCGCGTTCCGCGTTGCGCGGCCGCGAGCGCCGAGCATCCTCGACCGCCTTCCAGTCGTCTCGGACCGCGGCTGACGCCAGTACCGCGACCCATGAGTTTGCGACCGTGTCGAGAGCCACCTCCGCGCGGCAACGGCACGAGCCGCAGCCATAGCCCTCGCCATTGCGCGCATGAGCGACAAAGCCGATGCCGATACGGCGCGACTCGAATCTGGCGAAATTTCCGGATCCCGGTACGAGGGCGAGTTGGAGCGACGCGGCACGCCAGCGCTGACATCACGACAGACAGCGCTGCCTCGGCAAAACCGGTCGTCCCCCGCGATAGAGAAGGTTTTTCCGCACTAGCCATTTCTCGACCTCCACCGCGAGCAGTACCATGCTTGGGAGCAGGACGCATATCGCAAGCTCGACAGCCTCCAGCGGCTGTGTCTTCATGATGTCGTTCATTGCCGGTACGTAGACCACGGCAAGCTGAAGTGCAGCGCCGAGCAGAACGGCGCCGAGCAGCGGGCCGTTGCTCGTGAGACCGATCGTAAACAGCGACTCCCGCTCCGACCGAATGACCATGACGTGGAAGAGCTGGGCAAAGGTCAGCGTCGTAAACACCATCGTCTGCCAATGTGTCGATCCAGCGCCAATCGCGAGCCACTGCACGGCAATCGACAGTCCGCCGATGAGGCAGCCGACCCAGACGATATGGAAACCGATGCCCCCCGCGAAAGGCTCTCGCCCGGCGGCGCGTGGGCGGTCGCTGCATCACGCCCTTTTCTTCCGGCTCGCCAGCCAGGGCAAGCCCGGGCAGTCCGTCGGTGACGAGATTCACCCACAGGATCTGGATCGGGGCGAGCGGCATCGGCAACCCGAGCAGCGGTGCGACCAGCAGTGTCAGGATTTCCCCGAGGTTCCCTGCGAGCACGAACTTCACGAACTTGCGGATGTTGTCATAGATGCGGCGACCCTCACGCACTGCACCGACGATCGTCGCAAAGTTGTCGTCGAGCAGCACGATGTCCGATGCCTCGCGCGCAACGTCAGTGCCCACGCGGCCCATAGCGATGCCGATGTTCGCCTGCTTCAACGCCGGTGCGTCATTGACGCCATCGCCCGTCATCGCGACGAATTCACCCCGATCCTGCAACGCCTTGACGATCGCGATCTTCTGCTCGGGGTTCACCCGCGCATAGACCCGAGCTTCATGGGCACGCGCCGCGAGATCTGCGGCATCCATCCTCATGAGGTCCCGTCCGGTGACGAGCCGGTGCTCCCCCGGCTGGAGGATGCCGAGACGAACGGCAATCGCGTGCGCAGTCAGCGGATGGTCGCCGGTGATCATCACCGGCGTGATCCCCGCGTTTACGCATTCCGCAACAGCCCGGGCGGCTTCCGGCCTCGGAGGATCGATCAGGCCGACGAAGCCGAGAAACGCGAGATCGGCTTCGGCGTCATTTGGCGTCAGGAGCGCAGGAATCTTCGGCCAGTCGCGGCGCGCGACCGCAAGCACGCGAAGACCATTCCCGGCCAGCTTCTCAGCCTCGACCGCCAGGCGATCCCGGTCGATCGGCTGCCGCCCCGCGGCGCTAACGGACGACGTGCACCGCTCCAGCACACTTTCGGGCGCACCCTTGGTCAACGCGATGATCGTGCCGTTCGCCCGGCTCTGGTGCAGGGTCGTCATGCACTTGCGATCGGAATCGAACGGCAGTTCGGCGACGCGTCGGCACTCCTCCTCGAGCTTTCCTTTGACAAACCCCGCCTCCGCGGCCGCGGCGTACAAGGCGGCTTCGGTGGGATCACCGATCACCCGCCCGTCCCGATCGAGAGACGCATCGTTGTTCAGCGCGAGCGCGCGCACGAACGATTGCCATGGCTCCTGTGCGAGCTTTCCGCCGTCTGGCCAGGCGTGGTGTGTCTCGCCATCGACGAAATAGGATTCGGCGCGCATCCGGTTCTCGGTCAGCGTCCCGGTCTTGTCGGAGCAGATGTAGGTGACCGAGCCAAGGGTCTCGACCGCGGGCAATCGGCGAACGAGCGCGTTCTTCCTGACCATCCTCTGCGCGCCCATTGCAAGCCCGATCGTGATCACGGCCGGTAGCGCTTCCGGTACCGCAGCCACGGCAAGGCTGACGGCCGTCAGAAACATAAGCGCGACCGACTCGCCCCGCAGGACGCCGAGCACGAACACCAATACGCAGATCGCGATGGCCGCTGCAGAGAGCTGTTTGCCAAACCGGGCCAGGCGGCGCTGGAGCGGCGTGCGCGACTGTTGCGTTGCCGCGAGCAGGTTGGCAATGCGGCCCAGCTCGGTCCCCATTCCAGTCGCGACTACGACGCCTTTACCGCGACCGTAGGTGACGATTGTTCCGCTGTACGCCATGTTTAGGCGATCACCAAGCGGCGCGTCCGCATCGAGCAGCGGCCTCACGTCCTTGTCCACCGGATGCGACTCTCCCGTCAGTGCGGCTTCCTCCACTTTGAGCTGCGCCACTTCCCGCAGTCGCACGTCCGCGGGGACTACGCTGCCTGCATCAAGGACCACGAGGTCGCCTGGCACCAGTTCCACCGCCGGTACTGTCTGGATCGCGCCGTCGCGCACACAACGCGCCTTGAGAGCGGCGAGCTGTTTCAGTGCGCGCAGCGCCTTCTCCGCGCGATATTCCTGAACGAATCCGATGATGGCGTTTAGCACGACGATCGCGAGGATCGCAGCGGCGTCCTCGATCTCCCCGATCACGCCAGAGACGACTGCAGCGCCGAGCAGCAGCAGGATCATGAAATCGGCGAATTGGGACAGCAACATCTGCCACGCGTTGCGGCCCTCCCCTTCGATGATCTCGTTGCGGCCATGCTGGAATAGCCGCCGCTCAGCCTCTGGCCCCGTCAGGCCGATGCCGGCTTCATCGCCGAGCTGCGCGGCGGCTTGCGCAGCCGTCAATACATGCCATGCCGACGGTGCACTTGTGCTCGAGGGAGGTTCAGCGGCGCTTTGAGCGGTTTGCGACACCGCGGGTCGCGGTTCATCGGCAGCGGCAAAATGGAAGCGCATCTGCGACCTTCCCAAGTGATCGACGGGCCGCATCGCGGCGCCCGTCGACAAGCCCACCCACTCTACCAGCTACACAGAATCCTCCGCCACGATTCTCACCGGAACCTGGGCGACTTCGAGGACCTTGAAGCAGGTCGCGTCTTCAATCACGCGGATCAGCGACCGTTTGCGGGCGGTACTCATGACGAACCGGTCGCGTCGATGCGCTCCGCGACCGGATTGATTGTTTCTGCCTCCGGCCAAGCCCGTCCGCATTGACCTGAGGTTCGCTCCTGCTTTTTGCGTCGCCTTCCGGTGCACGGACGAGCAGGACCGGCACATCAGAGTGGCGCAACACGCTTTCGGCGGCGCTGCCCACAACAAGTCGGGACATCCCTTCCCGGCCATGGGTGCCAAGCACCACGATTCCAGCGCCGATTTCTCGCGTCTGCGCCAAAATCACATCGGCCACCGATCGTCCGCGTGCGTCGATCAGCAGAGCCTTCGTCGCCTGCCCATGCCGGGCGGCAACCGCTTGCGCCTCGTCCAGCAGCTTTTGGCCAGACGCGCGCAAACCCTGCAATAGCGCCTCGACCCGCGCCGGCCGAAATTGCTCGTCGACATAAGCGCACCAGCGTGTGGGCATGCCGTCAACGACATTCAGCACGAAAAGCGTCGCCTGCTGGTCGGAGGCGAGCGCGAGGGCCGTCGTGAGGCCCCGCCGCGCTGCTTCACTCCCATCGAATGCCACGAGAATCTTCTTGAACATCATCGACCTCCATGGGTAATGGCTGCCCGGCAAAACACACGTCTGCTCGTCGCGATGGTCTTCCGTTCGACGCCACACAGCTTGCTGCTTGACTGAGCATTGCACGCTCCCCGCGTGCCTGTTGACGACCTCCACGGAGCGCCTCCATCCCCATGGCGGGTCTAGCCAAGATAGGCCATACTTCTGTTCAAGAAAAGGATCTTTTTGTGGACGATTACTTCCGAAAAGACGAACCATGAGAATGACGTTCAGCTACCGCCACCTGTACTACTTCTGGCTCGTGGCGAAAGAAGGGGGTATCGCTCGCGCGGCGAAGCGGCTGGACATTGCGGTACAGACCGTCAGCGCCCAGGTGCGCGAACTCGAGCGCGACCTCGGTCATGAATTGCTGGAGCCAGCGGGCCGGCGCTTGGTTCTCACGGCGGCCGGCGATGCCGTGTTGCGCCAGGCCGACCAGATTTTCGCCCTTGGCGAACAGCTTCCAAACGTCTTGCGTGACGCCACGCGATCGCCCCGGGTGCGTTTCGCGGTCGGCATCTCGGATGGCGTTCCCAAGCTGGTCGTGAATCAGTTGCTCCAGCCGGTCATGCAAGTTGACAACTTGCACCTGCTCTGCAACGAAGACGAATTCGATGATCTGCTTGGCGATCTCGCGCTGCACCGCCTCGACGTCGTGTTCGCGGATCAGGCGGCGCCTCCAAACCCGAATCTCAGGGTCTACACCCACGCACTCGGCGTCTCGGCGCTCGCCTGGTATGCCCCCGCTTCGCTGCACCTGGCCGCCAAGCGTGACTTCCCGCAGTCGCTGTCGCGGACGCCGGTCCTGTTACCGACGCGCCACGCGGCGGTCCGCATGCGACTCGACCGGTGGTTCGAGCGCGAGAACATCCAGCCGCACATCGTCGGCGAGTTTGAGGATAGCGCGTTGCTTGCCACGTTCGGCGCCGCGGGTATGGGCGTGTTCCCGGCGCCTGTCTGGTCCGATCGGGATCTGACGCTTCGACACAAGCTGAGGCGGCTCGGCCCCTGCGCCGGGGTTGAGGAAGAGTTCTTCCTGATCTGCACTGAGCGCAAGGTGGCGCATCCGCTCGTGCAGCGCCTGCTGAGTGCGCATACCTAAGATTAGATTAGTGCGAACAGGCTCCAGTTCAAGGTACTGTCGCTGCGCTCCATGCCGCAAAATGCACGTCGGTTATCATTCCGAATCCAACTTTCATCCGACGGGGAGAGTCCCATGTCCATCACCGACTCCTTTTCGCTCACCGGCAAGATCGCGCTGGTCACCGGTGCCTATCGCGGCCTGGGCTTTGCGATTGCGCAGGGCCTGGCCGAGGCTGGCGCCACGGTGGTTCTGAACGGCCGCAAGCCCGAGGCGCTGGATGCGGCCGTCCTGAAACTCACCGCGGCCGGACTTGCCGCGTCATCGACGGTATTCGACGTCACCGACGGCGCGGCGTCGCGCGCGGCAGTCGCGGCGATCGAGGCCATGCACGGCCGCGTGGACATCCTGGTCAACAACGCCGGCATCCAGCGGCGGCACCCGCTGGTCGAATTTCCGCAGGCCGAGTGGGACGAGATCATCGCCACCAACCTCACGGCACCCTTCCTGGTGTCGCAGGCAGTGTTGCCCGGAATGATCGCGCGCAAGAGCGGCAAGATCATCCATATCGCGTCGCTGATGAGCGACCTGGCGCGGCCCACCGTGGTTCCCTACACGGCGGCAAAGGGCGGCGTGCGGCAGTTGACGCGCGGCATGGCGGTCGAACTCGCACCGCACAACATCCAGGTCAACGCCATTGCGCCGGGGTACTTCGCCACGGAGATGAACCGCGCGCTGATCGACAACTCCGAGTTCAATGGCTGGGTGTGCAAACGCACGCCCGCCGGCCGCTGGGGCCAGCCGAACGAGATCGCCGGACTCGCGGTGTTCCTGGCTTCGCGCGCCGCCGATTACATGACCGGCCAGCTCGTCACCATGGACGGCGGGATGAGCGTCGCGCTGTAACCAGGTACCCCGTTTCGCCGATACGAATCGGTGTACCAAGCCGCGGGCCGTCGGCGTCAATCGTCGTCGCCAGGCACGCCGTGGCGGCGGCGGTCGAGCAGCTTGTAGAGCCAGGCGAGCCCCGCCGCGGTGTCCTGCGCGGGCCGGTACTCGCAGCCGATCCAGCCGGCGTACTTCAGCTCGTCGAGAAGGCGGAAGATCCAGCCATAGTTGACCTCGCCGGAATCGGGCTCGTGCCGTCCCGGCACCCCCGCGATCTGGATGTGGCCGACGTGCGGCAGCCAGCGCCGGATCTTCTCGCTAAGATCACCCTCGACGACTTGCGCGTGATAGAGATCCATCTGCACCTGGAGATTGGGGGCCCCGACCGCTTCGCGAATCGCGTGGGCGTCGGCCTGCCGGGAGAGCAGGTAGTTCGGCATGTCGCGGGGGTTGATCGGCTCGATCAGCACCGTCACGCCCTGCGCAGCGGCCTCGGCGCAGGCAAAGCGCAGATTTCGAATGTACGTCGCCTGCTGGCGCGCGCGGCGTTCGGCGTCGGCCTCCGCAGGCACCACACCCGCCATCACGTGGATACGGCGGCATCGCAATGCCTGGGCGTAGCGCAAAGCGGTGACGAAGCTCGCCTGGAACTCGTGCTCGCGTCCCGGCAGCGACGCCGTGCCGCGATCGCCCGCCGCCCATTCGCCCGGCGGCGCGTTGAACACGACCTGCTGGAGTTTGTGCTCCTGCAGCTGCTCAGCGATCTCCTTCGCCTGCGCCTCGTAGGGAAACGTGCACTCGACGCCACGGAAGCCCGCCTGCGCAGCCTCGGCGAAGCGATCGAGAAATGGAACCTCGGTGAACAGGAACGATAGATTCGCGGAAAAACGCAACATCGGACCTCCACGGTTGCACGCTTCGCCAGCGACCCTGCCGACCGGGCCGCTGGGTGCAAAGTCTGCATGGCCGGCTCCGTCAGCGCAACCGTTCGTCGGCTGCGCCGCGGTGGGAAAGCCTGTGGATAGCCGGTGGATAGCCGGTGGACCGTCCGTGCGTCATGCCAGCGGCCTCGTGCAGGCACCTGTTTTGATTGCCGTTTTGCGAGCCTCCGCCGTCGCGTCAAAAAGGGCTTGCCATCGCGCCCACGGGCCACTATTCTTGGTGGCCGATACCCGCAACGACACAAGATGTAGTAGATTTCGCAGCCGAGCACGAAGTCGAGCGATCTCGCGGGCGCCGACACGATCGAGCCGTTGGTCGTGGGGTGAAAGTGCCCGCGAATTCTCCACCCGCGTCACCACGGCAACGCGCCGCTGCCACGTGTCCTGGCGCTGCCCGCTGCCGATGCTGAACGCGCGAACAGCGTTCATAACTACAAGACTTGAGGACAGGAGAGCCACCCATGCAACTTTCGAGCGCCGCCGCCGCTGCCTCGCCCGCCACGCCCCATGACATCCACGCGCCGACGGCTGATGGCGCCCTGATGCCGGGCAGCAGCGACCCGCGCCTGGCCCAATACAAGGTCATTCGCCGCAACGGGTCGGTGGTCGGCTTCGAACCCGACAAGATCACGATCGCGATGACCAAGGCCTTCCTTGCCATCAATGGCGGTCAGGGCGCCGCGTCCGCCCGCATTCGCGACGAAGTCACCAAACTCACCGACGCCGTCGTAGCCGCCCTGATGAAGCGCAAGCCCGAGGGCGGCGCGATCCATATCGAGGAAATCCAGGACCAGGTCGAACTGGTGCTGATGCGCGGCGGCGAGCACGAAGTGGCACGCGCCTACGTGCTGTATCGCGAGCGGCGCTCGCAGGAGCGCGCGCACGACAAGGCGCAGAAAAGTCCGCGACCCGAGGCGACGACGATCACCGTGCTGGACGACGGCGTCTCGCGCCCGCTCGACATGGCGCGGCTGCGCATCGTCATCGCCGAGTCCTGCGCCGGCCTTGCGGACGTCGACGCCGAGCGCATCCTCAAGTCCACGCTCAAGGATCTGTACGACGGCGTGCCGATGGACGAAGTGCGCAAGGGCGTGGTGCTGGCGGCGCGCACGCTGATCGAGAAGGATCCCGCCTACAGCCTGGTCGCCGCGCGCCTGCTGCTCGATTCGATCCGGCACGAGGCGCTGGGCGAGGACGCGACGCAGGTCGACATGGGCACCCGGTACGCCGAGTACTTCCCCCGTTTCGTCAGGCACGGCGTCAAGATCGGCCTCCTGAACGAGGCGCTGCTGCAGTACGACATGAACCAGCTGGGCGCCGCGTTGAAGCCCGAGCGCGACCTGCAGTTCGGCTACCTCGGCCTGCAGACGCTCTACGACCGGTACTTCCTCGTCGACCAGTACGCGACGCACGCCAACGCGGGCCGCCGTTTCGAGTTGCCGCAGTGCTTTTTCATGCGCGTCGCGATGGGCCTCGCGCTGAACGAGGTCGACCGCGAAGCACGCGCGGTCGAGTTCTACGACGTGCTGTCGACTTTCGATTTCATGAGCTCGACGCCGACGCTGTTCAATTCGGGCACGCAGCGCTCGCAGCTGTCGTCGTGCTACCTCACCACCGTTGCCGACGACCTCGACGGCATCTACGAGGCGATCAAGGAAAACGCGTTGCTGTCCAAGTTCGCCGGCGGCCTCGGCAACGACTGGACCAACGTGCGCGCGATGGGCGCCCACATCAAGGGCACCAACGGCAAGAGCCAGGGCGTCGTGCCCTTCCTCAAGGTCGTCAACGACACCGCGGTCGCGGTCAACCAGGGCGGCAAGCGCAAAGGCGCGGTGTGCGCCTACCTCGAGACCTGGCACCTCGACATCGAGGAGTTTCTCGAGCTGCGGAAAAACACCGGGGACGATCGCCGGCGCACGCACGACATGAACACGGCGAACTGGATTCCGGACCTGTTCATGAAGCGGGTGATGGAAGGCGGCGACTGGACGCTGTTCTCGCCGTCCGACGTGCCCGACCTGCACGACAAGTGGGGTCGCGCGTTCGAGGAGTCCTACACCCGCCACGAGGAACGTGCCGCGCGCGGCGAACTCAAGCTGCACAAGAAGATCCCCGCCCTTCAGCTGTGGCGCAAGATGCTTTCGATGCTGTTCGAGACCGGGCATCCGTGGATCACGTTCAAGGACGCCTGCAACGTTCGCTCGCCGCAGCAGCACCTCGGCACCGTCCACAGCTCCAACCTGTGCACCGAGATCACGCTCAACACCGGCGAGACCGAGATCGCCGTCTGCAACCTGGGCTCGGTCAACCTGCTGAACCACATGGTGCCCACCGCCGACGGCTACGCGCTCGATCAGGCCAAGCTGCAGCGCACCATCCGCACGGCGATGCGCATGCTGGACAACGTGATCGACATCAACTACTACGCCGTCGCCAAGGCGCGCAACTCCAACCTCAAGCACCGGCCGGTGGGGCTGGGCATCATGGGCTTCCAGGACTGCCTGCACCTGTTGCGCTCGCCGTACGCGTCCGAGCCCGCGATGCAGTTCGCCGACCGCTCGATGGAGGCGGTCTGCTACTACGCCTACTGGGCCTCGACCGAGCTGGCCGAGGAACGCGGCCGCTACGCGTCGTACAAGGGCAGCCTCTGGGATCGAGGCATCCTGCCGCAGGATTCGCTGCAACTGCTGCGCGACGAGCGCGGCGGCTACATCGATTACGACGCGTCGTCGGCGATGGACTGGGCGCCTTTGCGCGAACGCATTCGCGAGTTCGGCATGCGCAATTCGAATTGCGTTGCCATCGCGCCCACCGCCACGATTTCCAACATCATCGGCGTCGCGGCATCCATCGAGCCGGAATACCAGAACCTGTACGTCAAGTCGAACCTCTCCGGAGAGTTCACCGTCGTCAACGAGCATCTCGTCGCCGAACTCAAGAAGCGCAACCTCTGGGACGAGGTCATGGTGGCGGACCTCAAGTATTTCGACGGCTCGCTCGCCCGCATCGACCGGGTGCCGGCCGACCTGCGCAACCTCTACGCGACGGCCTTCGAGGTCGAGCCCAGGTGGATCGTCGAGGCGGGATCGCGACGGCAGAAATGGATCGACCAGGCGCAGAGCCTCAACATCTACATGGCCGGCGCCTCCGGCAAGAAGCTCGACGAGACCTACAAGCTCGCGTGGACGCGCGGCCTGAAGACCACCTACTACCTGCGCACGCTCGCCGCAACCGGCGCCGAGAAGTCCACGGGCCAAGGTGGAGAGCTCAACGCCGTGCCGGCGAATGGCGGCATGGCGGCCGCGGGTACCGCCGCGACCGAGGCCAGCGCGCCAAAGTACTGCGCCATCGACGATCCGACATGTGAAGCGTGCCAGTAGAGGCGCCCATGCCAGTTGTTGCAAGCCCCGTGACCCCGGACAGGAAGGGAAGCGATGAACGCGGAAACAAAGAGGTGGGAGTCCTACGTGGACGAAGCCGGCCGGCGCCACTGGCGTTGGCCGGCGGTGCCGCAGATGAGCGCGTGGACAGGCAATGTCCAGCAGGCGATCCCGCGCGGAACACACCAGGAGCAGCGGCAGGACCTGCTGTTGCCGCTGCGCGTGCGCAGCCGTTAGCCACCGGGGGTTCCGCATTCGGCGTCGGGTTCGCGCCCGACCCCGACCCTTCGTCGATCTACCCACAGGAGGCGCGACTTGGCCCGTTACGAACAGGTGGCAAGGCACGTGATCGAAGCGCGGTATCTCGGAGACTACAAGATCTGGCTGGAATTCAATGACGGCAAGAAAGGCGTGATCGACCTCGCCGACGACCTCTACGGCGAGACTTTCGAGACGCTGCGCGACAAGGCGCGTTTTGCCGACTTCTACCTCGATCATGGTCTCGCGACGATTGCGTGGCATCACGGCGTCGATTTCGCCGCCGACTATCTGTACGACCGCGTGAGCGCCACGCACTGATTGCGCGCCAACACCGGGACGGCGACGCAGCGTCGCCTTTCCCTGAAGCCCGGACACCAACACCAGAAACTGCCGTACAGGAGAAAACGCCCATGCTGAACTTCGACGACGACATTGCTCCGGCACCGCAGCCGCGTTTGCATCCGGGCACGCCGGCCACGCTGCGCGCGCAGGCGTCCGGCAGCATCGGCAGCGGGATCCTCGCGCGCGAACCGGTGCACGATATGGACGCCGACCGGCAGGCGATGGACACCGATCTCCGGCGCGTGCGCGTCGAGGACAAGCGCGTGATCAACGGCGAGTCGGACGTCAACCAGCTCGTGCCGTTCAAGTATCGGTGGGCCTGGGACAAATACCTCGCCGGCTGCGCCAACCACTGGATGCCGCAGGAAGTGAACATGCAGCGCGACATCGAGTTGTGGAAGAACCCCAACGGCCTCACCGACGACGAGCGGCTGGTCGTCAAGCGCAATCTCGGCTTCTTCGTCACCGCCGATTCGCTGGCCGCCAACAACATCGTGCTGGGCACCTATCGCCACATCACCGCGCCCGAGTGCCGGCAGTACCTTTTGCGTCAGGCGTTCGAGGAGGCGATCCACACCCACGCCTACCAGTACATCGTCGAGAGCCTGGGGCTCGACGAAGCCGAGATCTTCAACGCCTATCACGAGATCAAGGCGATCCGCGACAAGGACGAGTTCCTGATCCCGTTCATCGACGTGCTCACCAACCCGCTGTTCAAGACCGGCACGCCGCAGGCCGACCAGCAGCTGCTGAAGAGCCTGATCGTCTTCGCCTGCATCATGGAAGGCCTTTTCTTCTACGTCGGCTTCGTGCAGATCCTGGCGCTGGGCCGGCAGAACAAGATGACCGGCAGCTCCGAGCAGTACCAGTACATCCTGCGCGACGAGTCGATGCACTGCAATTTCGGCATCGACCTCATCAACACCATCAAGCTCGAGAACCCGCACCTGTGGACCACCGAGTTCCGCGAGGAGATCCGCACGCTGATGAAGAAGGGCGTCGACCTCGAGTACGCGTATGCCGAGGACACGATGCCGCGCGGCGTGCTGGGATTGAACGCCACGATGTTCAAGGAATACCTGCGCTTCATCGCCAACCGCCGCTGCCAGCAGATCGGCGTCGACGCGGTGTTCGAGCGTGCCGACAACCCGTTCCCGTGGATGGCCGAGATGATCGACATCAAGAAGGAGAAGAACTTCTTCGAGACGCGGGTCACCGAATACCAGACCGGCGGCACGCTGAACTGGGAGTAAGGCGACGTCTTGTCGGACCCCTACGCTTGCCCGCTTGCGGCCGCCGAATCCGCCGGTCCCGCGCCTCACCACCCCTCGAAGGAGAATCCATGACCGCACCACGCCGCACCCTCGTCCCGTTCGCAGCCGCCTCCGCGCTCCTGCTCGTTCTCGCGCCAACCGCCTTCGCCGGCAAGACGCTCGACGCCGTGAAAGCGCGCGGCGATGTCATCTGCGGCGTCAACACCTCGGCGCCGGGATTTTCGTCGACCGACAGCAAGGGCCGCTGGCAGGGCCTCGACGTCGACATGTGCCGCGCCGTCGCCGCTGCGGTGCTGGGCAGCGGCGAGAAGGTCAAGTTCGTCCCGCTCAACTCGCAGCAGCGCTTCGCCGCACTGCAGTCGGGCGAGATCGACATCCTGTCGCGCAACACGACCTGGACGCTGACGCGCGACGCCTCGCTCGGCATCGTTTTCGCCGGCATCAACTACTACGACGGCCAGGGTTTCATGGTGCCGAAGAAGCTCAAGGTCGACAGCGCCAAGAAGCTCAACGACGCGACCGTCTGCGTGCAGGCCGGCACCACCAGCGAGAAGAACGTCGCCGAGTTCTTCCTCGCCAACAACATGAAATACAAGTCGGTGGTGTTCGACACCGCCGAAGCCATCCAGTCGGCGTTCTTCGCCGGCCGCTGCCAGGTCTACACCACCGACATGTCGGACCTCGCCGGCGCGCGCACGCAGACGAACAAGCCCGACGACTACATGATCCTGCCGGACGTCATCTCGAAGGAGCCGCTGGGACCGGCGGTGCGCCGCGGCGACGACGACTGGTTCCAGATCACCCGCTGGACGCTCAACGCGATGCTCGAAGCCGAGGAAGCCGGCCTCACGCAGGCGAACGTCGACAAGATGAAGGCCGAGAGCAAGGATCCGGCGATCCAGCGCCTGCTCGGCGCCAGCGAGGACACCGGCAAGCTGCTGGGGCTCGACAAGGAGTGGGCGTACCGGATCGTCAAGCAGGTCGGCACCTACGGCGAGAGTTTCGAGAGGAACATGGGTCCCGAATCGGCGCTCGGCCTGCCCCGCGGCGTCAACCGGCTGTGGAACCGCGGCGGCCTCATGTATTCGCCGCCGGTGCGCTGACCGGCTGTCGACGCACCGCCCGGTCTCGCACGAGGAGCAGAGCCTCGCTCTGCTCCTCGCGTTTCGCCGGTTCACCGCGACCGCCCTCGTCCTGATGCCCATGCCCGCGCGCGCCTCGGCCCGACATTTCCTGCGCACGCGCCGCGGGCGTGCGTTCGTCTACCAGGCGCTGGCGCTCGTGCGCGCTGGTCGCCGCCGGCTGGCTTCTCTGGCACAACACCGCCGAGAACCTCGCCGCCCGCCAGATCCGCTCCGGCTTCGGCTTTCTCGATGCAGCCCTCGGGTTTCGACATCGGCGAGACGCTGATCCCCTACTCGTCGCGCGACACCTACCTGCGCGCGTTCGCCGTCGGTGTCGCCAACACGCTGCGCGTCGCGCTGGCCGGCATCGTCCTGGCCACGCTGCTCGGCACGCTGATCGGCATCGGCCGCCTTCGCGACAACGTCCTCGCTGCGGGGCCTGTGCACGGCCTACGTCGAGGCGATGCGCAACATCCCGCTGATCATCCAGCTGTTCGCGTGGTACCTGGTGATCACCGAGCTCCTGCCGGCGGCGACGGAGCCGCTGCGCATCGGCGCGCACGTGTTCCTGTCGAAGAGCGGATTGCAGTTTCCGTTTCCCGAGTGGTCGGCCGGCTGGACCCGTCAGCGTGCCCGAGGTCGGCGCCTTCGACATCACCGGCGGCGGCGCCGCGACGCCCGAGTTCCTGTCGCTGCTGATCGGCCTGTACGACGTTCACCGCCGCCTACATCGCCGAGATCGTGCGCTCGGGCGTGCTCGCCGGTGCCGCGCGGCCAGACCGAAGCGGCGGCGCGCTCGGGCTGTCGCGCGTGCTCGACGCTGCGGCTTGTGCTGCTGCCGCAGGCGCTGCGCGTCATCGTGCCGCCGCTGACCAGCCAGTACCTCAACCTCACCAAGAACTCGTCGCTCGCCGTCGCCATCGGCTATCCGGACGTCGTCTCGATCGCCAACACCACGATCAATCAGAACGGCCAGGCGCTGGAGTGCGTGCTGATGATCATGACCGTGTATCTGGCGATCAATCTCGTGACCGCGCTGCTATGGGCTGGTACAACCGGCGGGTCGCGATCGTGGAGCGCTGAGGATGTCCTCCGCGCGCGCCGGGCGGCCGAATGCCGCCGATTCCAGCCGCTGCCGGCGCGCGCGCCGCCGCGCACCGCGACCGGCGCCGCTGGCGTGGGTGCGAGCCAATCTCTTCGGCAGTCCCGGCAACGCCGCTGACGACGCTCCTGTTCGGCGGCCTGCTCGCGTATGCGCTGCCGCCCGCCGTCACGCTGGCTCGTCGGCAACGCGGTGTGGCACGCCGACTACGCCGCCTGCCGCGCGCTGGACCACGCGGGCGCGTGCTGGGGCTTCGTCGCCGAGAAGTGGCGGCTGATCCTGTTCGGCCGCTATCCGTATCGCGGAACAGTGGCGCCCGCTCGCCGCCACGGCGATCGTGATCGCCGCGCTCGTCGTCACCGCGATCCCCGCGTTGCTGGCGCCGCTGGCTCGGCTGGCCTCTGGGTCGCCGCGCTCGCGGTCGTTCTTCGTGCTGATGAGCGGCGGCGTTGCTCGGCCTGCGCCGGGTCGACACCGGGCTGTGGGGCGGCCTGCCGCTCACGCGTGCTGCTGACGCTGATCGGGATGGGCGCCTCGATCCCGATCGGCATCCTGCTGGCGCTCGCGCGCCGCTCGCGACCTGCCGCTGCTGCGCGCGATGGCGACGCTCTACATCGAACTGGTGCGCGGCGTTCCCGCTGATCACCGTGCTCTTCACCGCGTCGTTCGTGTTTCCGCTGCTGCTGCCGCAGGGCGTCCGCCTCGACGTGCTGACGCGCATCGCCCTCGGCATCGTGCTGTTCCAGGCCGCGTACATGGCGGAGGTCGTGCGCGGCGGACTGCAGGCGCTGCCGAAGGGGCAATACGAGGCCGCGGCCGCGCTGGGCCTCTCGTGGTGGCGGATGCAGCAGAAGGTGATCCTGCCGCAGGCGCTGACGCTCGTCATTCCGAGCTTCGTCAACAGCCTGCTGTCCACGTTCATGGACACGTCGCTCGTCACCGTCGTCAGCATGTACGATCTGACCGGCGCGCTGCGCCTGGCGCTCGGCGACGCGCAGTGGCGCAACTTCTTCCTCGAGGGCTACCTCTTCGTCGCGCTGATCTACTTCGCCTGCTGCTTCGCGATGTCGCGCTACAGCCACTGGCTCGAGCAGTCGCCTCGGCCGCTGGACGCGCCGCTAGGCATCGACCGCCATGCCCGAATCCGATCCGATCATCCGCCTTGCCCGCGTCAACAAGTGGTTCGGCTCCTTCCACGTCCTGAAGGACATCGATCTCGAGGTGGCGCGCGGCGAGCGCATCGTGATCGCCGGGCCCTCGGGCTCCGGCAAGTCGACGCTGATCCGCTGCATCAACCGGCTGGAGGAGCACCAGGAGGGCACGATCGTCGTCGACGGCGTGACGCTGACCGACGACGTCAAGGCGATCGAGAAGATCACGGCGCGAAGTCGGCGATGGTGTTCCAGCAGTTCAACCTGTTCCCGCACCTCACCGTCCTCGAGAACCTGATGCTGGCGCCGCACTGGGTGCTCGGCCTGCCGCGCGCCGAAGCCGAGGAGCGCGCGGCTGCAGCAGCTCACGCGCGTGCACATCGCCGAGCAGGCGCACAAGTATCCCGGCCAGCTCTCCGGCGGGCAGCAGCAGCGGGTGGCGATCGCCCGCGCCATGTGCATGCGGCCGCGGATCATGCTGTTCGACGAGCCGACGTCGGCGCTCGATCCGGAGATGGTGAAGGAAGTGCTCGACGTGATGATCGAGCTGGCCGAGGGCGGCATGACGATGCTGGTCGTCACCCACGAGATGGGCTTTGCGAAGTCGGTCGCCGACCGCGTCGTGTTCATGGACCAGGGCCAGATCGTCGAGCAGGCGCCGCCGGAGGAGTTCTTCGCCAACGCGCGGCACGAACGCTCGCGGGCGTTCCTGAGCAAGATCCTGGGATAACGCCCGGGCTCAAGCCCCGGAGCTTGGCCCCGCTACCGCCATCCTGTCGGTCCGGCGGCGGAACCACAGCTTCAAGAGCTCCGCCGCGGCCGGCGACGCGAAAAAGAACGGCAGCATGAACAGCCAGTCGCCCGCGGTAAGCGGCACGGTGTCGAAGAACGGCCGCAAGGACGGCACGTACACCACCGCCAGGACGAGCGCCGATGACACCGCCACGGCCGCGACCATCCAGCGATTGGAGAACGCGCCGATCGAGAAGATGCTGTGGTACTCGGACCGGGCGGTGAACGCGCGGATGAGCTCGGAGGTGCAAAGCGCCACGAAGGCCATCGTCTGGGCTGCCTCCAGATGGCCGGGGTAGCGCTGCAGGGCGAAGTGGAACGCGGCGAGGATGGCGATCGCATCCACCGTGGCCACGATGCCGATGCCCAGCGCCATGTCGCGGTTGATGACCGGCTCCGTCGATGAGCGCGCGGGCTTCCGCATGATGTCGCTGTCGCCCTTCTCGAGCCCGAGCGCGAGGGCCGGCGCGCCGTCGCTGACGAGGTTCAGCCACAGGAGTTGCACGGGTCGCAGCGGGATCGGCATCCCGGCGAGCATCGCACCGAATACGATGAGGATCTCGCCCACGTTGCAGGCGAGCAGGAAGTAGACGAACTTGCGGATGTTCGAATAGATGATCCGCCCCTGCTCGATGGCGGCGACGATGCTGGCGAAATTGTCGTCGGTGAGCACCATGTCCGCCGTTTGCTTGGTGACGTCGGTGCCAGTGATGCCCATCGCGATGCCGATGTTCGCGCGCTTCAGCGCCGGCGCGTCGTTCACCCCATCGCCGGTCATCGCCACCACGTAGTCGCGGGCCTTGAAGGCGTCGACAATGCGGGTCTTGTGCTGCGGCGAGAGGCGACAGCAGACGTCGATGCGGTCGGCGCAGGCCGCGAGCTCCTCGTCGCTGAGTTTTTCGATCTCGGCCCCGGTGAGCACCAACCCGCTGGGTGCCCGCAGCCCGATGTCGCGGGCGATGGCCTCGGCGGTGTCCTTGTAGTCGCCGGTCACCATCACCGTCTTGAGCCCGGCAGCCTTGGCGACCTTCAGTGCCGCGATCACCTCCGGTCGCGGCGGGTCGATCATGCCGAGGAGGCCGACAAAGACGAGGTCTTTCTCGACGGTCGCGGGACTCACCTCTGCCGGAATCTCTTCCAGCGCGCGGTAGGCCACGCCCAGCACGCGCAGGGCGTCGCTCGCCATGTCGCGGTTCTGGTCGAGGATCGCGCGGCGCATCGCCGGCGTGATCGCCACGACCTGGCCACCGTCCAGCATGTGGCCGCACAGTTCGACGATGACGTCGGGCGCGCCCTTCACCAGGGCGACCAGCGGCGGATAGGCAAAACCCGACGCTGCAGCACCCGTGCCTTCGTTGCGGTGGAGGGTCGTCATCCGCTTGCGTTCGGAATCGAACGGGATCTCCTGGACCCGGGGCAACGTCCGTGCGAACTCGTCCTGCAGCAGACCGCTCTTCGCCGCGGCGACGATCATCGCGCCTTCCGTGGGGTCGCCGATGATCTGCCACGAGCGGGCGCCGGACTCGTCGGCGTTCTCCTCCAGCTTCGCGTCGTTGCAGGCGATGGCGCCCTGCAGCAGCGCCGTGGCGTCGGGGTCCAGGCGCGGATCGAAGCGCTCGTCGCCAGCGAAGAACTCACCGGTCGGGCTGTAGCCTTCGCCGGTGATCCGGAAGCGCCGGCCGCCGGCCCAGGCCTCTACCACCGTCATCTGGTTCTGCGTGAGGGTGCCGGTCTTGTCGGAGAGGATCACCGTCGCGCAGCCGAGGGTCTCGACGGCAGGGAGCTTCCGGATGAGCGCGTGGTGCCTGATCATCCGCTGCATCCCGAGGGCCAGGCAGATGGTCACGATCGCGGGCAGTCCCTCCGGCACCGCGGCGATGGCGAGGCTGACGGCGGTCATGAAGAGGTTGATGATGGTTCCGCGCTGGGCATGGAGATAGTCGACGAAGCTGCCGTCGAACGCCGCGGCGAGGTCAGCGTCCCGGAACAGGCCGTAGACGAAGACGATGGCGCAAAGCGCGAGGCACCCGGTGCCGAGGACCCTGCCCAGCTGCCCGAGCTTCTTCTGCAGCGGCGTGTCCTCGACCTCGAAGGACTGGATCATCTGTGCGATGAGGCCGATCTGCGTGTTCATCCCCGTGCCGGTGACGATGCCCTTGCCGCGCCCGTAGGTGACGACCGTGCCCATGAACGCGGTGTTCTTGCGGTCGCCGAGGGGGATTTCGCGGTCCAGCACCACCGCGGCGTTCTTTTCGACCGGCAGGGACTCGCCGGTAAGCGAGGCCTCCTCGACCTTGAGGTTGATGCTTTCGAAGAGGCGCACGTCGGCCGGGACATAGTTGCCCGCCTCGAGGAGGACGATGTCGCCGCCGACGATCTCGCGGCTCGGAACGCTGAGCTGATGGCCGTCGCGGATCACCTGGGCATTGGGGGCGGACATCTTCTTCAGCGCCGCCAGCGCCTGCTCGGCCTTCGCTTCCTGGATGACGCCGACCACGGCGTTGAGCCCGACGATGACCAGGATGGCGATGGAATCGATGGTCTCGCCGAGGAGTGCCGACACGACCGCTGCGATCACCAGGATGATGACCAGGTAGTTGTTGAACTGGTCGAAAAGCAGCAGGAGGAACCCGGGCTGGGGACGCTCGGTGAGCGCGTTGGCGCCGTGCTTCGCCAGTCGCTCCCGCACTTCCTGCCCGGTGAGGCCGCGTTCGAGGTGCGTTTCGAAACCGGCGACGAGTTCCTCGATCGGCTTGCCGTGCGATTCCCGGTCTTGCATGGGGCGCTCCTTGAAACCCGGTCAGGTCTTGCACGCCCCCGCGTTGCCGGTTGCCACGCCCTGCTCCGCTTCGGCGCTCGATGCCGCGCGCCCGTCGAACATCACCGGCAACTGGTTGGCGAGTCCGAATTTGGCGTCATCGCGGCGGCGTGCGTTGACGGCGCGGATGACGTTCCACTCGTCGTGCGCGCCGACGCTGAAAGCCACCGAGGCGCGCAGGCCGTAGAAGTTGCGAAAACTCGCGGCGGTCACGGTGCCGCGCTCGACAGCACGCTTCAAGTCCGCGTCCGTCTTCAGCCGCTCGTTGAAATACACCGCGAGGCGGTCGAGATCGCCCTTGCCCGTCAGGCCGAAATGCGCGGCGTAGTCGGAGGGGCCGACGAAATAGACGAAATCGAAATCCTCACCCAGCCCTTGCACGCCTTCGAGGACGCGCGTCCACAGCAGCAGGTAGTCCCCTTGCCCGGCGCGCACCCCGTCTTGCGCCGGCAGGTCGGCTTCCTTTGCCACCGGATTCAGCAACCACACCGATGCCTCGCCGTAGCGCGCCTCGACGCGCTCCTTCACCTTCTCGCCCACCTCGCGATTGACACCAAAATAACTGCCGCCCGCGGTCGACAGCGGGACGCTCATGTAGCCGATCGCCTTGCCCTTGGCCTTCTGGTCGGCGATCGCCCGCCGGTAGTAGGCGACCTTGTCGTCGATCGCAGCTCGAAAATCGGTGTTGATGCAGAAGCAGACATTGATCGCCGTGCACTCGGTCGCGGGCGCGGCATGGGCAGGCGCGACGGCGAGCAGCGACAGGGCCACCATCGCGATGACGGTGGAGGCCGGGCGAACGACGGCTTGCGGGTGACGAGGCATGGCGGCTCCTTCTGCGGGAAAACAGGTCGGGGATGCTGTTATCGCATCAACCCTTGAGTGATCGCAAGCCCACAGCCAGCGAATGCAGCGCGGCGCGGTCGATTTTTCCCGCGGGCGTATGGGGAAGGCGTGCGACGTAACAGATGCGCCGCGGACGCTTGTGCGGGGCGAGCGTCGTGTTGACGAACGCCGACAGCTCGGCATCGCCGGGCGCCTGCGCGCCTGCAACCAGTGCGGCGGCCACCGTCTCGCCCCAGGTGTCGTCGGCAAGCCCGAACACGCCCGCTTCGGCAATCCCCGGCAGTGCCTCCAGCACGCGCTCCACCTCGGCGGGGTAGACGTTCTCGCCGCCGGTGACGATGAGATCGGTGCGCCGGGCGTGCACACGCAGGCACCCGCGGGCGTCGAAGTCGCCCAGATCGCCGGTGTCGAACCATTCGGCGGCGTGCAACGTCTGCTCGCCGAGGTACCCCGCCATCCGCATCGGTCCGCGGACCTCGATGCGGTCATCATGGATGCGGACCTCCGCGCCCGGCAGCACCCGACCGTCGCCATGCTCCCAGGGCGCAAACCGGCCCGCGTACGGCGTCGCCACGACCTGCGAACAGGTTTCGGTGAGGCCATAGGTGAGGACGACGGGCAGGCCGCGCGCCGCCGCGCGCCGCAACAGGTTTTCACGCGCTGCCGCACCACCGACCAGCACGGCGCGCAGATGCGCCGGCGGCACCCACCCGGGATGGGCATCGAGCAATTGCACCAGCATCGTCGGAACCAGCGACGCGAGCGTCACCCGCTGCAGGTCGATCCACCCCGGAAGGCGTTCGGCGTCGAAGGCCGGATGCAGCGCGATGCAGCGCCGCGCCAGCAGGCTGCGGGTGACGATCGACAAGCCCCCGACGCGCGCGATCGGCATGCACAGCAGCCAACAGTCATCGGCCTGCCAGCCCAGGTTGGCGGCACCGGCCTCGGCCGAGGCGACGATTGCCGACCGGGTGAGCACGGCGCCCCGTGGCGTGCCGGTCGTGCCCGAGGTGTAGATGATCGCCGCTGCGTCGGCAGGCACCAGCGCGCGCGCAGCCGCGCCCGCCAGTGCGTCGCGCTCGCCCGTCATGAGCCTGGGGTGCAGCAGCAGCACGGGCACGCGCAGTTCGAACAGCGCGTAGAGCGTGATCACCGTCGCCAGCGTGTTGTCGGCGACCAGCGGGAAGGGCCGGCCCGGTACCAGCGCTCGCTGCAGCACGTGCAGCCGTGCCGCGGCCAGCGCCGCCAGGTCGGCAAACGTATGGACACGCCCCTCGACCCGCAGGCCGGGCGCGTCCGCGGCCTCGCGAGCGGCCGCGAAGATCGACAGCGCGTCGCTCATGCGCGCACTGGACTACCTTCGCGCTCAGCGCTCCGGCATTCGCGCTCGGGGCGGCCCGTCGCGCTCATGCGTCGGACGCGCGCCCTGCATTCAGGGCCGAGACGTCGGTCACGATCAGGGGAAGCGCTTGAACTTGCGAAAATCCGGCTTGCGCTTTTCGAGATACGCGTTCCTGCCCTCCTGCCCTTCCTCGGACAGGTAATAGAGCAGCGTCGCGTTGCCGGCGAGTTCCTGCAATCCGGCCTGGCCGTCGCAGTCGGCGTTGAGTGCCGCCTTGAGGCAACGCAGCGCGATCGGGCTGTTGGCCAGCATCTCGCGACACCACTGGACCGTTTCGGCCTCGAGTTCGTCGTAGGGCACGACCCGGTTGACGAGCCCCATCGCAAGCGCCTCCTTGGCGTCGTATTGGCGGCAGAGGAACCAGATTTCGCGCGCCTTCTTCTGGCCCACGATGCGCGCCATGTACGCGGCGCCATAGCCGCCGTCGAAGCTTCCGACGCGCGGGCCGGTCTGCCCGAAGCGGGCGTTGTCGGCGGCGATCGTGAGGTCGCACATCAGGTGCAGGACGTGTCCGCCGCCGATCGCGTAGCCCGCCACCATCGCCACCACCGGCTTCGGAAGCGTGCGTATCTGGCGCTGCAGGTCGAGGACATTGAGCCGGGGGACCCCGTCGCCGCCGACGTAGCCACCCTCGCCGCGAACGCGCTGGTCGCCACCGGAACAGAAGGCCTCCCTGCCCTGCCCGGTCAGCACGACGACGCCGATGTCCGCATCGTCGCGCGCGTCCGCAAACGCGCGCTGCATCTCCTGCACCGTCTCCGGGCGGAACGCGTTGCGGACCTCGGGACGGTTGATGGTGATCTTCGCGATGCCTTCCACTGCTTTCGCGTAGATGATGTCCCGATAGCCGGAAACAATCGTCCACTCGGGCAAGGCTGCAGCGCTGGTAACTGCCTTCATCGTTGTCTCCCGTACTCTCCCCACGCCCGCCGCGCGTCAGTCGACCTTGGCGCCGGACTTGCGCACGACCCTGGCCCACTTCTCGGTTTCGCTGGCGATGTGGCGCGCGAAATCCGCCGGCGACCCGGCGACCGGCTGCGCACCGCGGGCGATCAACGCGTCGCGCAGGTTCGGATTGTCCAGCGCCGCGCGTATCGCCGCATTCAGGCGCTCGACCACGGCGCCGGGCGTGCCGGCCGGCGCCAGCACGCCATCCCAGGCGCTGACTTCGAAACCGCTCAAGCCCGATTCGGCGATCGTCGGGTACTCGGGCGCGGCCGGGGACCGGCGTGGGGTCGACACCGCGATTCCACGCAGCTTGCCGCTTTTCGCGAATGGCAGGACATTCGGCATCACGTCGATCATCATCGGCACCTGCCCGCCGACGACATCGGTGACGGCCGCGGCGCCCCCACGATACGGTACGTGAACGATGTCGATTCCGGCCATCGTCGCCAAGAGCTCGCCGGCAAGGTGCGACGTGGTGCCATTGCCGGCGGAGGCGAAGTTGTACTTGCCCGGGTGCGCCTTGGTCTCGCGGATCAATTCGGCCACCGAGCGTGCCGGAAATTCCGGGTTGACGACCAGCATCGCAGCGATCAGCGTCATCCTTGAGACGGGAACGAAATCGCGTACCGGATCGAAACGCAGGTTGCTGTAGAGACTCTGGTTGATCGCGTGCGTCCCATTCGTGCCATAGAGGAGCGTATAGCCGTCGGGCGCTGCCCGCGCCACGAACTCGGCGCCCACGTTGCCCCCCGCACCCGGGCGGTTGTCGATGATGATCGGCGTGCCGAGTTCGTGGGCGACGTGCGGCATGATCGTTCGCGCCAGCGCGTCGGCGCCGCCGCCTGCCGGAAACGGGACGACCAGACGAATCGGACGGTCAGGAAACTGGGCCGCCGCCTCCTGTGGCCACAGCGCGAGCGGGCCCTGCAGCAGCATGAGCACGAGACCAAACAACGCGAACCTGGGGCCTTGCCTCATCTATCGAGTCCGGGATCAAGAAATAACTGGGTTTGAAAGTCGCGGGATTGCGCAATCCCCACCACCCGCAGCGAACGGGCGTGAGCGTAGATGCCGCAGGATTGGCGCCGCCTTCGCTCGCACGAATCGCGCATTTTACAGCGAATCCGCGTTCTGCCGGACCCTACTTCGCCCCCATCAGCGCAAGCAGCACGCCGCCCGCGACGACACTTGCCACCTGGCCGGCGGCATTGGCGCCCATCGCGTGCATCAGCAGGAAATTCTCGAAGTCCTCCTCCTGCGCGACGCGCTGGACCACCCGCGCGGCCATCGGGAACGCGCTGATTCCCGCCGCGCCGATCAGCGGATTGAACTTGCCGCCCGAAAGCACGTTCAACAGCTTCGCGAACATGATCCCGGCCGCGGTGTCGACCGCGAAGGCGAGGATGCCCAGCACCAGGATCGCCAGCGTCGACAGCTTCAGGAACTCGGCACCGACCATCGTCGAACCGATGGCGAGTCCCAGGAACAGCGTGACCATGTTGGCGATTTCCTGCGACGAGGCCTTGGTCAGGCGTTCGACCGCACCGGATTCCTTCATCAGATTGCCCAGCATCAGCATGCCGATCAGCGGCGTGGCGAAGGGCACCAGCGTGCCCACGACGACGGTGACGACGATCGGGAACAGGATGCGCGTGCGTTTGCTGATCGTGCGCTGGCTGTACTCCATGCGGATCGCGCGCTCTTTTTTCGTCGTCAGCAGGTACATGATCGGCGGCATGATGATCGGCACCAGCGACATGTAGCTGTACGCGGCGACGGTGATCGGCCCGAGCAGATGCGGCGCCAGGATGCCGCTGACGTAGATGGAGGTCGGACCGTCGATGGCGCCGATGATCCCGATCGAGGCCGCTTCCGGACGGCTGAAGCCGAAGAGCAGCGCAAGGATCAGGGTGAGGAAGATGCCGAACTGGCCCGCGGCACCGAGCAGCACCATCTTCGGGTTCTCGAGCAGCGGTCCGAAATCGGTCAGCGCCCCGATGCCGACGAAGATCAGCAACGGAAAGAGTTCGTTGGCGATCCCGGCGTGGTACAGGATCTTCAGCATGCCCTCGTCGGCGATCAGCGGCGACAGCGGCAGGTTGGCCAGCATGCAGCCGGCGCCGATCGGCACCAGCAGCAGCGGCTCGTAGTCCTTGACGATGCCCAGGTACATGAGCACGAAGGCGACCAGGATCATCACGACCGACGCCACCGAGACGTGGGTGATCCCCTGCAGCAGCAGGTTGAGCGTTTCCCCGCTGATCATCGTCTCAACCCTCCTGGAAGCGAATGAGCGGCTCGCCGTGGCTGACGGCCTGCCCGGCGCTCACGAATACCTCGGCGATGGTGCCCGCACGTGGCGCCTTGATGGCGTTGTTCATCTTCATTGCTTCGAGGATCGCAACGATGTGGCCACGTTCGACGACGTCGCCGGTCTTGACGTTGACCTCCAGGATCACGCCTGGCATCGGCGCGTTGAGCGAGCCCGCAGTGCCAGCCGCGCCCGCCCGCTTGCGCGGCGCGCCTGCAGGTGAAGGCGACGCCTGGGCAGCGACGCGCACCTGCGTGGTCGGCGCAGCGGGCGCCAGGCCGGCCACCGTCGCGGAGGAGATGGCCGGAGTGATCGACGCGCGCGCCATATCCTCCTCGCCGGCGAGCGTCACTGCATAGGATTCGCCCCCCACCACGACGTCGAACTGGTCGGCAGCGGTCTCCTGCACCTCGATCACGAACTCCCGTTCACCAATCTGCAATGTGTAGCGTCGCATGGTCTCGCCTTTGCCCGACTCCCTCAGGCGGGGAGCCGTGTTCTAGAGTAATCGGTATTCAACCGGGGACTGAGAGGCTGAGAGTCTTTCGATCATGCCCGCTCATCACGCCAGAAGACGCCCGCTCTTCGTTGCAAATGCTCGCCATAGCCCGAGCTATGGCTGCGCTTTGCGCCTCGATCGGAGGCCTTCTGGCGCGCTGCTCGGACACGCCCGAAAAACTCTCAGCCTCTGAGCACCAGATCCAGCCGCGCGATTTCATTTGCTGCGGCGGTGCCAGACGTGGGTCTGCCGCGAACGTCCCGTCGCCACCCAGCGCGACGCGTAGAGCAGACTTCCCGGCCAGTAGCTGCGCATCGCCGGCGCTGCCTCATGGCGACGCACGCCCTCGTGCGTCAGCACGGCCACCAGGATGGCGGCGACGAGGTCGGCGTCCATCCCCTGCACCTTCGGCATCGCCCATGCCTTGGTGCCGCCTGCGGCATCCGCAGCCGGCGCCAACGCCGGAATATCGTCGGCCGCCGCGTCGGCGGGCTCCGGCGCCTGCGGCGACTGATCGAGCCGGAGCACGATGGTGAGCAACGCCCAGAGCAGCGCGAGCAGGCCGAAGACGATGCCCATCCCGAGCACCGTCATCTGCAAACCCCAGCCTAGATTGTCCATGAGTCGTTCTCTTCCTTGCGATTGCGGGCGGCGTCGGCACCCATGCGGACATTCGCCGGCAGCGGGATGCCGGCAAGCGTGCGCTCAGGTCGGCACCAGTCCGTGCTTCTTGGCCGGGTTCTGCTGCACCTTGGTCCGCAACACTTCCAGCGCGCGGACGAGGCGCGGGCGCGTCTCTCTGGGCTCGATGACCTCGTCGATCTGCCCCACGTCTGCCGCGCGGTAGGGATTGAAGAACTTCTCGCGGTAGTGGCTGATCAGCTCGCGCTCCTTCACCCCGGGATCCGCGGCGTTCCTGACCTCTTCCCGATAGAGCACCTTCGCGGCGGCCTCGGCACCCATCACGGCGATCTGCGCGGTCGGCCAGGCGAAGGCAAGATCGGTGCGCATCTGCTTCGAACTCATCGCGACGTAGGCGCCACCCATCGCCTTGCGGGTAACGATCGAGATCTTCGGCACCGTCGCCTCGCAATAAGCGTAGATGATCTTCGCCCCGTGGCGGATCACGCCGCCGTATTCCTGGTCGGTGCCCGGAAGGAAACCGGGGCAATCGACGAACGTGACCACCGGAACGTTGTAGGTGTCGCAGATGCGGATGAAGCGCGAGATCTTGTCGCTGGCATCGATGTTGAGCGCGCCCGACATGTACGCCGGCTGGTTGCCAACGATACCGACCGAGTAACCGTCGAGGCGCACGAAGCCGACAACCGCATTCGGCGCGAAATCGGGGTGGATCTCGAGGAAACTGTCGCGATCGAAAATGCTCGTGATCGCGTCGCGCATGTCGTACGGCTGATTCTCGTCCTCGGGAATCAGCGTATTGAGCGCTTCGTCGGCGCGATCGGTCGGATCGTACGGCGTCACCTGCGGCGGATCCTCGTTGTTGTTCTGCGGCAGATAGCCCATCAGGCGCTTGACCATGTCCAGCGCCGGACCCTCGCCGTCGACCGCCAGATGCGCGACCCCGCTGCGATGGGTATGAACTTCCGGGCCGCCCAGCGTCTGCGCCGTCACATCCTCGCCGGTCACGGCCTTGATGACATCCGGCCCGGTGAGGAACATCGAACTGCCGCTCGACATGATGACGAAGTCGGTCAGCGCAGGCGAGTAGACCGCGCCGCCGGCGCAAGGCCCCAGGATCACCGAGATCTGCGGGATGACGCCGGAGGCCATCACGTTGCGCACGAACACCTCGCCGTAGGCAGCCAGGCTGCGCACGCCCTCCTGGATGCGCGCCCCCCCGAATCATTGAGGCCGATGCACGGAATTCCGGCTTCCAGCGCGAGATCCTGTATGCGGCAGATCTTGTTCGACTGGACCTCGGAAAAGGATCCGCCAAGCACGGTGAAATCCTGCGCAAAGACCGCCACGCGCCGGCCGTTGATCTTGCCGAAGCCCGCGACAATGCCGTCGCCCAGAAACCGTTGCTTCTCAAGGCCGAACTCGGAGACATTGTGGGTCGCGAGAGCGCCGAACTCCTGGAACGACCCCGCGTCCAGCAGCAGCGACAACCGCTCGCGCGCCGTCAGTTTGCCGCGTGCATGCTGCTGCTCGATGCGTTTGGCCCCGCCGCCGAGCAATGCCTGTTCGCGCATTCCACGCAGGACCGCCAGATGCCCACCGACTGTTTTTTCTGTCATCGCCACATTCTCCGAGAACCGGCGGCAGTATAGACATGCGTGCGGCCGCACGTCACCTCATCATCGCGGCTACGAGCACCGTCTTTGACCAGCATCACGGGAAGGCCGTCGCGTAGCGCCATAATGTGCGCTAGACGCCCAGTTAATCCGAGCGATGGTTCATGCGATACCACTCCGCCCTGCTCTGCGTTGCCCTCGTGGCCGCTGCCATGACCGCGGCGATCGCCAGTGACTCCGAAACCCCCTCCACCGACGATGACGGCATCGCGGTCCTGCGCTCGCGCATCGGGTCGGCGAGCGACTGCGACAACCCCTATACCGTGTATCGCCCGCGTGGGGCGTCGATGACCCCGCTGGTGATGATCGTCCCCGGCTTCATGCGCGATCAGGACCGCATGCGTGGCTGGGCCAATGAACTGGCGCAGCGCGGGTTCGTCACCGCGACCATGGACTTCTGCCGGCCCACGGCATTCGACGGCCGTCACGCGGAGAACGCGCGCGACATGATCGCGCTGCGCGAGGCGCTGGGCGCCGCGCAGGTCGTCTACGTCGGTCATTCGGCCGGCGGTCTGGCGGCGCTGCTGGCCGCCAGCGACGACCCGGCGGCCCGCGGCATGGTGCTGCTCGATGCCGTGGATTTCGCCGACCTGGGCCGCGACGCGGCCGCCCGCAATCGCGTCCCGGGCGTCGCCCTGCTGGCCACACCGGGCGCCTGTAACCTGCGGCGCAACATCCGCCACGCGCTTGACCGCATGCCCCACGTCACGGTCATCCCGATCGACATTGCCACGCATTGCGATTTCGAGTGGCCACCGGACGGGCTGTGCCGTGCGATTTGCGATTTCGGCGGCCCGGGACGCGAACAGCGGATCGCCGCCGAGCAGCAGATACGGGCACCGGCGATCGAGTTCATCGAATCGATACGAAACGGTCGCGCCGCCGTCGTGCCGCGCGCCACGCTGCGCGCGGCGCCCTGAACACCTGCGCCACCGGCCGGGCAACGTCAATCTGGAGTCAATGCCCGAGCAGCAACTTCGGCAGCCAGGTGGTCAACGGCGGCCAGAGCGTGATCATCGCCAGCACGGCGAATAGAGGTATCAGGAACGGCGTCACCGAGCGGACGAGCGCCTCGAAAGACACGTCCGCGACCTTGGCGGTCACGTAGAGGACGACGCCCACCGGCGGTGTGATCGTTCCGATCATCAGGTTCAGCACAAACACCAACCCGAACTGCACCGGATCGATGCCCAGCGCCAGCGCCGGCGGCACTAGGATCGGGATCAGCACCAGCATCGCCGCCAGCGCCTCCATGAAAAATCCGACCACCAGCAGCAGCAGGTTGACGATCAGCAGGTACACCAGCGGATTGGTCGTCAGCGCGGTCAGCGTCGCCCCGAAGACCTGCGGCAGGCGCGACACCGAGATGCAGTAGCCCAGCAGCGACGCGGTCATCACCAGCGCCATCACCACGCCCGTGGTCTCGACGGTGTCGAGGATGAGGCGCGGCAGGTCGGCGATCCGGAACTCGCGGTGGACGAACAGCCCGAGGACGAGCGCATAGGTGACCGCGACCGCGGCTGCCTCGGTCGGCGTGAAGATGCCGGATAGCAATCCGCCGAACAGCACCACTGGCGCCATCAGCGCCCAGAACGCCCGGCGAAACGCAACCCAGAGCGCATGCACGCCCTCGAAGGGATGCCGCGGCAGGTGGCCCCGGATCGAGAGGTGCCGGACCATCACCATCAGCGCGGCGGTCATCAGGAGCCCGGGGATGATGCCGGCGATGAACAGCGAGCCGATCGAGGTCTCCGCCGCGACGCCATAGACGATCATCGGCAGCGACGGCGGGATGATCGGCCCGATGGTGGCCGAGGCGGCGGTGACCGCACCCGCCGTCGCCGCGTCGTAGCCTTCCTTCTTCATCGCCTCGATCTCGACGGCGCCCATCCCCGCCGCATCGGCCACGGCCGAGCCGCTCATGCCGGCGAAGATCAGCGACCCGATGATGTTCGCCTGGGCGAGCCCCCCGTGCATCCAGCCGACGACCGCCTTGGCGAAATCGAAGATCCGGTAGGAAACGCCGGACGAGTTCATCAGGTTGCCCATCAGGATGAACAGCGGCGCGGCGAGCAGCGGAAACGAGTTGGCCGCCATCGCCACCTTCTGCGGAATGACGATGCCGGGAATGCCGGCCAGCAGCAGGAAAACGAACCCGGCCAGACCCATCGCGGCGTAGATCGCGGGCCCGGCGAACAGCGCGATGAACCAGGCCGCGAGGACAGCCAGCATCAGCGTGATCACGGCGCGGCGTGCCCCGTGGCGCGGAACGCGCGAACCGCGGCGAGAACATCGGCCAGGGCGTGCAGCGCCACCGCGATCGCGGCCACAGGGACGATCGCGTACACGACGCCGATGGTGAAGAACAGCGACGGCGTTTCGACGTCGGCATTGCGCGCCGTGATCCGCACGCCGTAGTAGCAGAGGATGCCGGCGAAGGCCACTGCCGCCAGCGCGGCCAGGAGCGCCAACATGGCGCGAACGCGCGGCGGCGTGCGGGACTGCACCGCGCTGATGGCGAGGTGGCTGCGCCGGCGCGCCGCGATCACCCAGCCGAGAAACGCGCACCAGACAAAGAGGTAGCGCGCCAGCTCGTCGCTCCAGGTGAGCGGGCTGTCCAGAAAGTAGCGGAAGATCACCTGCGCGAAAACGCAGGCGAACATCCCCGAGAAGGTGACGATCGCGAGCAGGTCCACCACTCGCTCGGCGAAGCGTCGCAACGGCATGGGCATCGGCGTCACCGCCCGGCGCGTTCAACGCCGGGCGAAGGCTGGCGAATGGGTGTTCGAGCGGTCAGCGAATCGCCTGGATCCGGTCGTACATCCCGACGCCCCACTTCGACTCGAACATCTTCGGCACCTTCGCGATCACCGGCGCGCGGAACGCATTGGCATCGGGGGTGATCACCGTGACGCCGGCGGCCTTGAAGGTGTCGACCAGCGTGCCCTCCTGCCTGATCAGCTCGGCGTTCTGCCACGCGATGCCGTTCCTGACGGCATCGGCGATGATCTTGCGATCGCCGGCGGACAGCCCTTGCCAGAACGCCTCGTTGATGACCACCAGCCGCGGGGTGATGATGTGCGCGGACAGCACCAGGTATTTCTGCACTTCGTCGAACTTGCCCGACTTGATCGTCGGCAGCGGGTTCTCCTGGCCATCGACCACACCCTGCTTGAGCGCAAGGTAGAGCTCGCCGAAGTTCATCGGCGTGGGCTTCGCGCCCCAGGCCTCGGCCATCGCCTTGAACACGTCGTTCTCGGGCACGCGCAGCTTCAAGCCCACCATGTCGGCCGGCGACTTCACTTCCTTGGACGTCGTCGTGATGTGCCGCGTCCCGTAGTACGTGGTGCCGAGGATGCGCATGCCGCGCGCCTTCACCAGCGTGTCGTTGAACTGCTCGCCGATGGGACCGTTCATCGCCTTGTCCAGGTGCGCCGCGTCGCGCCAGATGTACGGCGCTTCGACCACCGAGATCGACGGCACCCAGGCGCCGAAGTTCGCCGCCCCCTCGGTCACCATCTGCTGGACGCCGTTGGCGACCGCGTCGATCATGTCGCGCGAGCTGCCGAGCTGCCCGCCCGCGAACGACTGGATGACGATCCGCCCATTGGACTTTTCCTTCGCCTCGGCGGCGATGCGGTCGATCATCTGCACCGACGGATGCGTGCCGCCGACGACATCGCCCCAGCGAATCGTCACCTGCTGCGCTGCCGCCGGAAGTGCGATCAGCGCTGCCACCGCCAAACCCATCCACGTACGTTTCATTGCTGCCTCCCATCCACTGTGAGCGGGGCGCGTGCCCCGGTACCCTGCATTCGCCACCCCGACGTGCCGGGGTGGCGTCGATTCGGGAAATTCAGTGCGTCACCGCGCCTCGTACTCTACCCCCAGCGCACGATTGCGGGCGCGATTGATGTGCTCGGCCATCGCCGTGGCGGCGACGACGGGGTCGCGGGTCCGCAACGCCGCAATCACCGACAGATGCTCCGTCATCACCGGCACGACCAATGTCGTGTCGATTCGCGTCTGCGCCTGCCGGATCAGCCGGATCTTGAGCGAGTTGACGCGAAAGTAGTTGCTGATGATGTCGTTGCCGAGCGCATCGACGATGGCTGCGTGCATGCCATCGTCGGTGGCCTGCGCACGCGCGATCAGCGCCGCCGTCACCGCCCGGGCGGCCAGCGCCAGCACGGCCTCGTGCGCTTCCTGCAGCCGATCGAATTCCGCCTCCGGCGCCTGCTGGGCGAACGCCGCCGCCGCCTCGCGCTCGAGGATCAGACGGAGCTGAAACGCGTTGCGGATCAGGTTGACGTCGACCTGCGCGACCTGCATACCGCGCTGCGGCACCGTCCGGATGAGGCCGTCGGCCTCGAGCCGCGGCACCATCTCGCGGATCGCCCCCAGCGACATGCCGGTGATTTCCGACAACTCGCGCTGGGAAACGAATTGCCCGGCGCGGATTTCGCGCGCGAGCAGGCCGCGTGTGAAGCGCTGGTACGCCTGATCGCGGAGCGCCATTGCGGCCACGATCGCTGCGTCCCGGGTCAGGCCGTGTATTGCGCCAGCACGGCGTCGAACGCCGACGCCAGCTGCGCCCGCGTGGACGCCTCCGTCGGCTCCAGCGGCGGCGCGGTGTTGAGGTACGCGGCGTCGCCGTACCGATGCGCCACCAGGGCCTTGACCGCCGGCGTGACCGGGAAGCGCAGCAGAAGATCGACCAGTGCCGCGATCCCCGGCACGTCTTGCCCGTCGTCGACCATGGGCAGCAGCAGACGTGCGCAGAAATTCGAACAACCGTTGATCGCCCCGCTGCCGCCATGGCGCACGGCGCGCGCGAGCTGGCGCTCGTCGCCGACCAGGATGTGCAGATGCGGGTGATCGGCGAGGTAGCGTTGCGTCGTCGCCCAGTCGCCGCTCGAGTCCTTGACACCCATCACCACGCCGGGGAAAGCCCGGTCGATGCGGCCGATCAACGCCGACGAAAGCGGAACCTGCGTCACCGCCGGGATGTGATAGAGAACCACCTCGCGCGGCGAACGGCAGCGCTCCAGCACCGACGAGAACCAGCGGAAGAGCCCGTCGTCTGCCGGCGCCTTGAAGTAGAACGGCGGCGCCAGCAGGACCCCGCGGCCACCGGCGTCGAACAGCTGATTGGCCTGCGCGGCGGCATCCTCGACGGAGGACGCCGCGACGCCCGCCAGCACCTGCCGCGACATGTCGAATCCGGCCCCGACGACCGCGTCGAGTATCGCCGCACGCTCGCGCAACCCGAGCGATGCCCCCTCGCCGGTGGTGCCGAACAGCGTGAACGACGAACATCCCTCGGCCAGACAGTGCCGGGCGTGGGCGACGAGTCGCGCATGGTCCACGGCTCCGTCGGCGTCGAAGGGGGTGATGAGCGCACAGCCCAGGCCGAAACGTTGCTCGCGCGGGCGCATTCGAGATGCTGCAGGGGCGGTCATGGAGGGGTTCATCGGGATCGTTCGGCGGGGCGCGACAGCCGCGGGGCCAACGCGGTAACATGTTAGTGCGTGCTTGCCGGATAAACAAGGTCCATCGCAGGTGTTGCCGGTTGCCGGCGCAGCGGCGCCTGCAACACAATGTCGGTTCCGCCCCTTTTTTTTCCCTGGCGAGAGGCACATGAGCGAGCATCAAGTCTTCCTCGGCGTGGATGTGGGTTCAGCCAGCGTGCGCGCCGGCGTGTTCGACTCGGCGGGTCGTCGTCTCGCCTTCGCGGTGAGGCCGATCCAGCAGTTCCATCCCCGCACCAACTTCGTCGAGCAATCGTCGGCCGATATCTGGGCGGCGACCGTCGCCGTGGTGCGCGAGGCGGTGGCGCTGGCCGGCGTGCCCGCGGAGGCCGTCGTCGCGATCGGCTACGACGCCACCTGCTCGCTGGTCGCCGCAGGACCCGAGGCTTCGCCGGTGTCGGTGGCCGAGGGCGGCGAGCCCGAGCGCGACATCATCATGTGGATGGATCATCGCGCGGCCGAGGAAACCGCGGCGATCAACGCCACGCGCGACCCGGCGCTGGCCTACGTCGGCGGCGAAGTCAGCATCGAGATGGAACTGCCGAAGGTGCTCTGGCTGCGGCGACACTTTCCGGATCGTTACGCAGCGGTCGCGCGGTTCTTCGATCTTGCCGATTACCTCGTCTGGAAGAGCTGCGGCGCCGACACCGCCAGCGTGTGCACGCTGACCTGCAAGTGGAATTACCTGGCGCACGAGGGTCGCTTTCCGCAAGCCATGCTCGACGCCGTGGGCCTCGGCGATCTGCCGCGCAAGGTGCCGCAACGCGTCCTGCCGCTGGGATCCTCTGCGGGCAAGCTGACGCCAGCCGCAGCCGCGGAACTGGGATTGAGACCCGACGTCGTCGTGGCCACCGGAATCATCGACGCGCACGCGGGAGGATTGGCGCTGGTGGGTACCCGCCCCGAAGGCAGCCTCGCCCTGATCGGCGGAACCTCCAACTGTCACATGGTGGTGAGCCCGCAGGCGATCATGGTGCCGGGGGTCTGGGGGCCGTATTTCGGCGCCATGCTGCCCGGCACCTGGCTGAACGAAGGCGGCCAGAGTGCGGCCGGCGCGCTGCTCGACTGGACCGTGCGTCAGAGCGAGGCCTGGCCGCTGGCGCAGGAGACCGCAGCGCGCGAAGGCCGCAACGTCTACGCGGTGCTCAACGACTGGGTCGCCGATCTCAAGGCGCGCGAGGCGCAGCCGACGCGCCATCTGCACGTGCTGCCCGATCATCACGGCAACCGTTCGCCACGCGCCGATGCGCAGGCCCGCGGCGCGATCACGGGGTTGACGCTCGAAGGCGGCAAGGACGCGCTGGCCCGGCTCTACCTCGCCACCGTGCAGGCGCTGGCCTACGGCACGCGCCACATCATCGACAGCATGAACGCGGCCGGCCACCGGATCGACCGCATCGTCATGTGCGGCGGCGGCACCAGGAACCCGCTGCTGCTGCAGGAACACGCCGACGCGCTCGGCCGCGACATCCACCTGGTCGCCGAAGAGGACGCGGTGGCGCTGGGCGCGGCGCTGCTCGCGGCCACGGCCGGCGGCGCCTTCGCCGACCTGCGGGCCGCGGCAGCGGCGATGGTGCGGCCCGGCGGGTGCGTCGCGGCGAGAGCCCAGCAGCGCGCGTTCCACGATGCCAAGTACCAGGTGTTTCTGCAACTCTACGACGATCAGCAGCGCTGCCTCGCCGGCATGGCGCGCTGGCCGTGACGCACGTCCGAAAAGGAGAACCCATGCTGAGCTTGACGCTCCCCGAAGTACCCACCCCGGTACGCGCCGCCACCGACGAGGTGTTGCTGGTCACCAACGCCGACCTGCGCGAATCCGCGAACACCAAGTGCTGGCCCGTCCAGCAGCAGTTCGAGGCGAAGCTCGCCGAGGTTCTGATCACCCGCTTCGGCACCCGAATGCGGCGTGCGCATCCGGTCAAGGCCGACAAGGGGCACGGCTTCATCAGCTCCCAGCGCGAAGGCAGTGACGTCTTCGCCGACCTCGACCCGGACGCACCGGTGATCGTGCTGCTCACCGCCTGGCAATATTCGCATCACCTGGCGCCCAGTCTCGTCCACCATCGAGGTCCGATCCTGCTGCTCGCCAATTTCGAGGGCACCTGGCCGGGCCTCGTCGGCATGCTGTGCCTCGCCGGGACGCTGACGAGCCTCGGCAAGCCCTGTTCGCGGCTGTGGTCGGTCGGTTTCGACGACCCGTACTTCTATCGTGGCCTCGAGGCCTGGCTCAAGACCGGAACCATCACCCACGACACGAGCTATCTGCACGCGGTCGCCACCAACCACCCGGTCGTCGACTCGCCGGCGGGCCGCCTCGGCGCGGACGTCGGTCGGTTCATCCTGCGCCACAAGGAGATCATCGGCCTGTTCGACACCTTCTGCATGGGGATGATCAACGGCGTGTTTCCGCAGAAGGCGCTGGCCGACATCGGCATGCCGCTGGAGGGGCTGTCGCAATCGGATCTGCTGGCCGAGATGGCGCTGGTGCCCGACGCGCTGCGCGAGCAGTGCCTCGCCTGGTACGAGGCGCAGGGGATGCAGTTCAAGTTCGGCATCGATCCGGCGACCGAGCTCACCCGCGACCAGGTGCTGGAGCAGTGCGCGATGCTGATCGCGCTGGGACGCTTCGTCGACCGCTTCGGCCTGTCCGCGGTCGGCGTCCAGTACCAGCAGGGTCTCGCCCGCTGCTGCGCGGCCTCGGACTTCGCCGAAGGCGCCATCGGCAATGCCCAGCGCTTCCCGATCCCGACCGCCGACGGCCGCACCGTGCGTCCCGGCAAGGCGATTCCCTGCATCAACGAAGTCGACATGGGCACCGCCATTCCGCAGACGATGCTGTGGCGACTGCTCGATTCGCTCGGCCTGCCGGCGGAAACCACGTTGCACGACATCCGCTGGGGCAGCGAATTCGAGGGCACGTTCTACTGGGATCTCGAGATCTCGGGTGCCGTCCCGTTCGCGCACCTCAAGGGCGGCATCAAGGGCACCACCGGCTACCGGCAGTCGCCGATGTACTTCCCCAAGGGCGGCTCGACGATCACCGGCCAGGGCAAGGCCGGGCGCTTCGTCTGGGCCCGCGCGCACTACGAGGGCACGCAGGTGGTCATGCACGTCGGGACCGGCCACGCGGCGGAACTGCCGGCGGCCGAGTTCGAGCGCCGCCGCCGGGCGACATCATGGGAGTGGCCGCTCTTGAACTGCGTGCTCGACGGCGTCTCGCGCGACCAACTGATGGCGGGCCACCAGAGCAACCACATCACCATCGCCTACGTCGACGCGGACAAGCTGCAGGACGTGCTGCGCGCCTTCGTGGCGCAGGCGCTGACGCAGAACATCCGCACCTTCGTCGCCGGGGCGGCCTTCGGCGGGCTCTGAATCCGGGCGCGGGAAACGGGGGGCATGCGCCCGGCGGCGCCCTCACCCGACCCGGATCGTGGCCTCCATGGCGTGCTCGCTTCCCGGCGGCAGCGTGATCGCATCGTCGAGGGCGTTCGCGGTCTCGACACACACCATCGACGGCCACTCGTCGTCGTCGAAGTCGGGCATCGCCTTCGCCTTGGCGATCCAGGGATTCCATACCACCGTCGTGCGCGAGCCGCGCTTGGCGACGACGATGCGCCGGCCAAGCCGGGAATCGACGATGGTGACGGCTGCTTCGGTGTCGAGATAGGGTCGATCGGTCTCGCCGGAAAAGCGAACCGGCTCGCTGCCCTGGACGCAGCGCTCGCCGCCGTGCACCTTGTCGAGATAGCGCACGCCGGCAAGTCCGTCGATGGCGACCTCGCGAATATCGCCGACGGCGAAATACGTGTGCAGGGCTTCCTGTAGCGTAAACGGCGCCGTGCCGGTGTTGCGGACCGCAAGCTCCAGGGTCAGCGTGCGTCCAAACACCACGCGGTATCGCAACTGGAACTCGTGCGGCCAAACCTGCCGCGTCGCCGCGTCGGCGTGCAGCGACAGCGTGACGGCAATCGCACCCTCGGCCGCGCTGTCGACAGCGTCCACCTCCCAGTTGCGCAGCCGCGCGAACCCGTGCGGCGGCGCGGCGGGGTCCATCGGATGCGGGCCGAACCACGGAAAGCAGATCGGGATTCCGCCGCGCAAGGGCTTGCCGGATTCATGCCAGCTGCGACGGCTCATCCAGATGACGGGCGCAGCGCCCTGCGGTTGCCAGGCGCAAACATGCGCGCCATGGAGCAGGATCTCGCCCGTGCAACCGGGAACATCGATGCGAAGGGTCTCGAGTCCGCCGGAGCCTGCAAAGCGGGTGACGCCGGCGGGCAACGCCGAAGCGGAAGTCGTCATGGGACGCGATCAGGCCCGCGCTGACGGGCATCTGGTGAGAGGAATGTCAATGATAGAGCGTCCAGATCCGTCGCGCCGCATCTATCGCGCGTTCCGCCGCGCGTTCGATCTCGCGTTCGTCGGCGCCCAACGCACGCACCTCGATGGCGGCGGCAAGCAGTCCGGGCGTGCGACGGTGGCGAAGCGCCGTTGGCCCGGAGCTTGCTTACCCGGGAACTCTCACAGGTGCTTTCCCGTCCCATGTCGGTGTCATAATTGCAGGCGACAGTTCCAATGCGGGGCACAACCCCGGCGGATGGACGCGCGAACACCGCGGCGACGTGTAACGCCAACGCGGCGCAGCGACCCCACCCGCGATCCAGAGCGAGGAGGATTACGTTGAAAAAGAACGCGCGGCGTCACCTGGCCGCCAACCCGGCCCCCGCCGAGACCGCCCAGGCTGCGGTGGTTGAGTCGGGCAACTCGGTCTCGATGGCGGCGATCGTCGCCGGCGCCTTTGAGCGCATCAACATCCGGCTGCGCGCACGCATGCTAGGTCGCCTGCTGGCTTCGGTGGGGCCCCTCGCCCTGACCATCGTCGGCGGCGGCGTGTTCGCGAAATACGCGGCGCAGGCGCGTTGGCCCGAGATCCCCGTGTCATTTGAAGACGCCGCGCGGGCGACATCGGCGCAGGTGCATGAACTCGTCCGTTACGTGCAGCAGAGCAACCCGCAGCTTCTGGGTCAATTGGTCGATGCACTGGCGCGCGACACCGCCACGATCGCCGCATTGGCGGCCTCCGTGGCGGCATTGACGATCAACCAGCTGTCGACGCAGGCCGGTCGCCGCCGCGACACCAAATAGGCGTCGATCTGCCAACGCACATTGCCGCCTGGCGCGGTTTCCGACACAAGGTCGCCCGGGCAGCACCCACGGCCCCATCAAAGTCCCGCGGATGCCGAAACAACAATCGAGGAACTGCAACTTACCGCAAGGAGGTCGCGATGCCATGCTCGCTGCCGCCTCCAAAGAGGCCGCTTGCAAGCCGATCAGGGGGTCCGCTGAAGGGCGTTCGTCGCGTCCCGATCGCGGTCCCGCACGTCAGAGGCGCGCGGATCCCGGCGCGCGGCGGCATCGCAGCGCAAAGACGCGGGAACAGCGGCTTCGGGCAACGACGCCGGCCAGATCTCCGCCAGCACGTCCAGCACGCCCTTAAGCATCGGATCGCCCTCGCGCTCGACGCGGTAGATGAACTGCAAGCGCGTGGCAAGCCGCTCGTCGCGCCAAAGACAAATTTCGCCGGCGGCGGCCGCAGCGACGGCGAGGTCTTCGCGCAGCAGCGCAACGCCGAGCCCGCCAACGACCAGCGAACTGATGACCTGGGGGCTGTCCGCCTCGACTCGCTTCGCCGGCACGAGACCACGGGCCCGGAACCACTCGGTGGCGAGCACATGGTTGGTGCTGATCGGCGGCGCCATGATCCAGGGCAACGACGCAATGACCGGCCCGTCCGCGGCTTCGATCGCACCGCGCCAGGCGGCCGGCGCCGCGATCCGGTAGGCGATCTCGCGCAGCACCCGCGATCCGACCATCGGATGCGACAGGTCGCCGTGATAGAACCCCGCGTCGAGCGCGCCTGCGACCACCTTCTCGAACGCGGCGCCAGACACCTCTTGCTGCAGTTCGATGTCGAGGCGAGGGAAACGTCTCACGGCGAGGGCGAGAAACTCGGCGACCCGAATGAATTCCGGGTCAGCGGTGGTCCCCACCCGAAGCCTGCCGACAATTTCGCCCTTGAGCGCGCGGGCGGCGCTTATCAGCGCTTGTGCCGCGCCGATCACGCGCTCGGCCTCCGGCAACAGCGTGCGGCCCGCCGCCGTCAAGGCCGTACCGTTCGAAGATCGCTCGAAAAGCGCGACGTCCAGTTCGTCTTCAAGCGCCTTGACCTGCGCGCTCACTGCCGGCTGGCTGAGATGCAGCCTTTCCGATGCGCGGGTCAGGTGACCCGTTTCTGCTACCACCACGAAGGTTCGCAGCTGATAGAGTTCCATCTGACTTTGGACTCCCTATCCTCCCGGTGAGAATAATACGTCAAATTTGTGCATTGCACCAATCTGAGGCGCGAGCATTGCGAAAAATAATGGCATTGATCAGGAACAATGATTGGATTTCCTGGCCAGTTGGCCGTATATTCAATTGTGCAATGCACCACTTCTTGCGCCTGAGCACGGGCCAGCGTCGGGAACAAACATGAAAGTAGCGGGTTTTTCCTTTGGAGATCATGGCGTGCTGGGCTTCCTCACCCACCTCGCCGAGGGTCTCATGCCCGCGCAGGGCCGGGCGGGGGCGCCCTGTGCGGCGGACGTCAGGAACGACGCGAAGCAAGAGTCAGTGCCGGTTTCCAGCCCGACGACGGCCGATCCGGGCGTCCCGGGTCCGGCCGCGCAGTGGTGGCAGGATCACCCTGCGCCTGGAGCCCCCGTGTTCTGGATCGACGAGACCCCGAAAGGCCGTTGATCCGCGACGCCACTGCAGCGGGGTCAAACTCCCGCGGCGAAGTAACTCCGGCTGTCGGCCAGGAAATCCGGGCCCGCATCCGAGCGAACGGCGGTTCCCACGCCGTCGGCGGTCAACACCTCGAGCAGGAGTGCGCTCTCCACCCCGCCGTCGATGATGTGGACCGAGCGGACCCCCTCGCGCACGGCTTCCAGCGCGGCATTGAGGCGCGGCCGCATGTCTCCCCGTACGGTGCCGTCCGTCAGCAACGACTCGGCGTCGCTCGCCGTCAGCACATAGGCAAGCTTGCCGTCGCGCCCCTTCACACCCGGAACGTTGGTCATCAGGACCAGCTTTTCGGCATGCAATGCGCGCGCAAGCTGGCCCGCGACGATGTCGGAATTGATGTGGTACGCGGTCCCGTCGTCGCCGACGCCGATCGGCATGATCACCGGCGTGAACCCTCTCGACAGCAGCAGGCCGACGAGATCGACGTCGATGCGCTCCACGTCCCCGACCAACCCCAGATCGACCGGTGCTTCCCCTGCGGCGGCAGGTGCCAGCGCCATCTTCCGCGCATGGATGAAGCGAGCGTCCTGCCCGTTGAGCCCGATCGCCCGGCCGCCATGCCTGTTGACGAGGCCCACCAACTCCTGATTCAGTTCGTCGAGCACCATCTCGACGACGTTCATCGTCGCCTCGTCGGTGATCCGCAGGTCATTGTGCCGCCGGATCGGCAAGCCCATCTGCTCGCACAGCTGATCGATGCGCCAACCGCCGCCGTGCACGACGATCGGGTTCATGCCGACGAGCCGCAGCAGCGCCACGTCGCGCGCGAACCCCGCCTTCAACACCGGGTCCGCCATGGCCCCTCCGCCGAGCCGGATGACCAGCGTCGTGGCATGGTAGGCGCGAATGAACGGCAGCGCCTCGGCGAGAATGCGGGCCTTCTGGTGGGGGGGTAGCGATGGCAGGGGAGACATGGCGGCGGCAGACGGGAATCGGCTTGGGCGGCGGGTCGGATCAAGGCAACGGCGGTCAGAATAGCCCGGTATGCCCGCGCGGTCACTCACTTGTCGGCACGGCCCCTCGGGGTCGGCATCTGGAGCAAACCACACGATCCGGCACCTGCCGGCCACTTTTGCCACTAATGCGCCTCTGGTTGCGTCATTGTGACGCAGTTATTCAGTGCATGGAAGCCACGAAAACAGAAGTTTTCGAAGATTTCTTGATGCAGCGCAGCGTCTTGCTTCAGCCGCTGAGAGAAAATGTGGCCTTAGCTGACGGTTTCGGTGGGCGCGGAGTGTCCGATTGTTTTCGTCGCCGAACCGATGCCGTCGGGACAAAGGAGATCTTGAAATGAAAGCCGTACTTCTTGGAATGACGCTGATGGCGGTCGTCCGACCGGAAAACATGTTGCCGGTGCTGCTGGTCCTGGGCGCGCTGGCGGGGTTTGTGGTTCTGGCGGGATTTTCGTTTGACACGCTTGAAACCTGGAAACCCACGTCGCGCTGGTTTTCACGTCGCCGCGGCCCGCGCGCGGGAAGCGATTGAGCGAAGCGAGCACCACGACGCCGGCGCGGGCAATTGAGGTTGCTGCCGGACCGGGCGTCGGCGCCTGTTCCCGCGGGGCCCGAACGGCACCTGCGGATTCACTCGGCAAGCGAGCTGCGGCTCGCTTTTATTTTGCCCCTGGCGCCTGCATTCGACCCGCGTCACGCACCCTTGTCCACACGAGCAGAGACGGAGACCACCGATGAGCGATTCGTATTTCCCCACCTGGCAGATCCGCACCGAAGGCGTCATCGCCCCCGACGAGCGCCTGCCCTGGCCGCAGACGCTGGCGATGGGCCTGCAGCACGTCGTCGCGATGTTTGGCGCCACCGTCCTCGCCCCGCTGCTGATGGGCTTCGATCCCAACGTCGCGATCCTGATGTCGGGGTTCGGAACGCTGCTCTTTTTCGTGCTGGTCGGCGGGCGGGTGCCGAGCTACCTCGGATCGAGTTTCGCCTTCATCGGCGTGGTCATCGCGGCCACCGGCTACGCGGGGCAAGGCGCGAATGCGAACATCGGCGTGGCCTTGGGCGGCATCATCGCCGCCGGGCTCCTCTACACGGCGATCGGTCTCGCGGTGATGGCGGTGGGCACCGGCTGGATCGAGCGGTTGATGCCGCCGGTGGTCACCGGGGCCGTGGTCGCGGTCATCGGCCTGAACCTCGCGCCTATCGCCGTGAAGAGCGTCGGCGGCACCAGCTTCGATGCCTGGATGGCGCTGGTGACCATCCTGTGCGTGGGCGGGGTCGCCGTCTTCACCCGCGGCATGCTGCAGCGCCTGCTGATCCTGGTCGGTCTCCTCGCCGCGTACGCGATCTACATGATCCTCACCAACGGCCTTGGCCTCGGCAAGCCGGTCGCTTTCGCCGGCGTCGCCAACGCCGCCTGGTTTGGCCTGCCGAAATTTGCCGCCCCGATCTGGAAGGCCGAGGCGATGGCGCTGATCGCGCCGGTCGCGATCATCCTGGTCGCCGAGAATCTCGGGCACATCAAGGCGGTGAGCGCGATGACGCATCGCGATCTCGACCGCTACATGGGGCGCGCGTTCGTCGGCGACGGCGTGGCCACGATGCTGGCCGGAAGCGTCGGCGGCACCGGGGTCACCACCTACGCCGAGAACATCGGCGTCATGGCGGTGACGAAGATCTACTCGACCATCGTGTTCGTCATCGCCGCGCTGATCGCCATCGCGCTCGGCTTTTCGCCGAAATTCGGCGCGCTGATCCAGACCATACCCGGTCCGGTGCTGGGCGGCGTCTCCATCGTCGTCTTCGGCCTCATCGCCGTCGCCGGCGCGCGGATCTGGGTCGAGAACAAGGTCGACTTCAGCGAGAACCGGAACCTGATCGTCGCGGCAGTGACGCTGGTGCTCGGCGCCGGAGACTTCACCATCAAGCTTGGCAGCTTCACCCTCGGGGGTATCGGCACCGCCACGTTCGGCGCGCTGGCACTGTGGGCGCTTCTGCGCGGCAAGTGACGCACTCGCCCGCCTGGCGCTGCTACTCGCCGGCGGGCCGCGCGTATTTCCAGCGTTTCTGCAGCCACAACCAATCGGCGGGGACTGCGTTGACCGCTGCTTCGAGGTGGCGCGCAAAACCCTCCATGACCGGCGTCCCGTCGACCTGGTCATAGGGGGGCTCGGCGAGAGGCGTGAAGCGCACCGCGTAGCGGCCGCGCGCGAGGCGTCGCATGCCCACGTAGAAGATCGGGGCGTCGAGAAAGCGGGCCACTTTCTCGGCACCGACAAAGAACGCGGTGTCGCGGTGGAGAAACTTCGTCCAGTATTTGCGATCGTCCGGCCGCGGCGTCTGGTCGGCGATCAGTGCGTAGCCGCGCATCTGCCCGCTGCGATTCATGAGCTCGAACACGAACTCTCCCTGCGGAATCGGCTTGCCGCCGAAGCGCGAGCGCGTCTCGCGCAGGAAGCGATCGAGCCCGGAGAGGCGCTGCGGCCTGTAGACGGCATCGATGGGAAAGCCGAACGTCAGCCCACCCGACAGCAACAGCCATTCCCAGTTGCAGTAATGCGGGGCCAGCAGCACCAGCGAATGCCCGGCTGCGGCGTTGCGCTCGACGACCTCGGGGTTGTCGAACACCACCCGCTGCCGAAGTTCGTCGGCGCTGGCGCGGCTCCCCCAGATCATCTCGACGAAAAGATCGGCAACGCGACGGTAGGAGTCGTGCCTGATCTTGTGGCGCTCGGCGGGCATCCGCTCCGGAAACGCCAGCGCAAGATCCCGATCGACCTGCTCCCGCCGCCAGCGCAGGACATCGTCGATCAGGAACGACAGCACGCCCGCAACCCGATAGAGAGTCGACAGCGGCAGCGAAGCGAGCAGGCGCAGGGCAAGATGCATGGCGCGAAGTCCCGACTATAAGAGAGCCGCGCACCGATCGCAAACCGCCGCACCGATCAGGCCCGGTGGTCGGTCGGATGCCGCCGGCTCAAGCCTGCCTTTCGACAAGCCCGGGGCGAGCGGTTCAAACCTGTTCCCTCGGGAGTTTGCGCATGCCACCGGCCTCGAGAGAGAATCCGCACTCCCGTCCACCCCCGGCGACCGCCTCGAGCGCGACGGCCCGCCTGCACTTTCTCGGAGGAGACAACCGCACATGAACTCCACTGCACGGATTGCATTGGTCACCGGCGCGGGGTCCGGCATCGGCAAGGCCGCGGCGCTCGCCCTGCTGCGCGAAGGCTACCGCGTAGTCCTTGCCGGGCGTCGGGCCGAACCGCTCCAGGAGGTCATCGAGGAGGCACAGGCCGATCGCGGCCACGCGCTGGCCGTCGCCACCGACGTCAGCAACCCCGCGTCGGTCAATGCCCTGTTCGCGCGCACCCGGGAAGTCTTCGGGCGGCTCGACCTCCTGTTCAACAATGCCGGCACGGGCGCTCCCGCGGTCAATCTCGAAGATCTCCCGCTCGAGCAATGGCAGGCGGTCATCGACATCAACCTGACCGGAGCGTTCCTGTGCACGCAACAGGCCTTCGTACTGATGAAAGATCAGACCCCGCGCGGAGGCCGGATCATCAACAACGGTTCGATCTCCGCGCACGCCCCGCGCCCCAACTCTGCGGCGTACACAGCGAGCAAGCACGCGATCACCGGCCTGACGAAGTCAAGCTCCCTTGATGGCCGCAAGTACGACATTGCCTGCAGCCAGATCGACATCGGCAATGCGGGGACCGAGATGGCCGCACGGATGGCGACCGGCGTGCTGCAGGCCAACGGCGACATTGCCGTCGAGCCGCTGATGGATGTCGCGCACGTCGCCGGCGCCATCGTCTACATGGCCAGCTTGCCGCTCGATGCCAATGTCCAGTTCATGACCGTGATGGCGACCAAGATGCCCTACATCGGTCGCGGCTGACGTGCGCTGCGCATGCGGCGTCGGGGCGCCTGTCGCGACGGAGGCGGTACACTTGGCGCTTCGTCCGCTTCGTCGACAGTGAAGTTCCCGATGGCCCCGACCCCACCGCCCCCCGGTACGGCATCGACGCCGATGCTCTTCGATGAAGATCATCCGCCGCGCGACGATGAGGCGCGGGCGCTGCTGGGCGATTGCACCGATCAGTTCGTCGATCGCATCGTCATCGCCGTCCGTGGATCCCTCGACGCCACCGACGATCTCTTCGAGACGCTGCTCGACATCCCGGATGCCGACGTCGAGCGGTTCCGGTCCGGCCGCGGCGAGTGGCTGCAGCGCTTCACGCGCACGCTGCGCGAACTCGTGGGGCGCCGCCTCGGCGGCAGCCGGCGCAAGGGGTGCCGCCCCGACGTCGACGTCTCGGTGGCGACCTTGCGGGTGCTCAGCGCCTACGACCAGGAGATGCAGGCGGCCATTGTCCGCGCCGCGCAGGCGCTGGCCGCCTCGGCGCGGCAGGAGCTGCACGCGCTGGATCTGCGGGTCGGGCTGCTGCTCGCCGAAAAGGCCTGGGTCGAGCCGGACAACCCGTTCGGAACCGCGTACATCCTCGATGCGATCGGCGCCACGTCGCGCAACATCTATCCGAATCCGCGGTTGTGGCGTCCGCTGATGGAGCGTCTGCTCGGCGACATCCGACCCGCGGCGGTCAAGACCTACATCGCGTTGAACCGGTACCTGGCCGACCACGGCGTGATGCCGGAGATCAAGGCTGCCTTGCGCGCGCGCAGCGAGCTGCGTCCCGCGGACGACCGCGAACTCCTGCCGCTGTTCGAGCGCATGCTGGGCGAGGTGCAGACCTCCGCTGCCGCCGAACGCGCGGCGATCGACATCGCAGTGCCGCCGGTCGGCGAGATCGCCGGTGAAAACCCGCCGCTGGTCTTCTCCGAAGGTCCGCCTCCAGGCGGCGAGACTCCCGCCACCACGCCACCGTCGCCGCTGCCATCGCTGTTGCCATCCCCCGCGCCCGATGTCGCGCAGGCCCTGTACGCTGCCTTTGCGCGCTTCGTCCAGCGTGGCGCCAGCGACGTGTCGACTGCGGGGTCGTCCGTTCGGACGCGCGCGGGACCGGCCGCCGAAAGCGACGCGCACGCGTTTCCGCAGCTGGATTCGATGATGGCCCTCGGCCAGTCGAGCGACATGATCGCCGAACTCGACCAGTGGCAGCACTTCGATCCGGAGCGTGAGCAGGACACCGCGCGCCTCTACGGTGCGCGCTGCGACGCCGCTGCCGTCCCGCTCAATCGACTGCCGCTGATCCGCAATGCGATGGCCGACAGGATCGTCAATCCGGCGGACCGGATGACGCTGGATGTGGTGGCGCTTATCTTCGACTACATCTTTCGCGATCCCTCGATCCCCGATGCGCAGCGGCGCATCTTCGCGCGGCTGCAGGTGCCCATCGCCAAGGCGGCGCTGCTCGATCGCAGTTTCTTCTCGAACCGCCAGCATCCGGCGCGCCGTCTGCTCGACCACCTTGCGCTTGCCGCGGTCGGGGACCATGGCAGTCCCGGATACCAGCAGCAATTCACGATCCTGGCACAGGACATCGTCGACACGATTGCCGCCGACTTTCGCATCGACATCGACATCTTCGAAATCGCCGACGCCAGAATTCTCCCGTTCGTCCTGCGCGAGCAGACGGCGACCGCCTCCGCCTTGCGGGACGACATCGGCGTCGCGCTTTCCGTCGAGCAGGCCGACGGCGACCGCACCTGGGTACGCACGCTGCTGCGCGACAGGCTTGCGGGACTCGAGATCCCCTTCGAAATTCGGAGCTTCACCGAAACGCTGTGGTCAGATCACCTGGCGGCGATCCGCTCGGCCGAGGGAATGGACAGCAACGCCTGGGAAACGGCGATCGCAACGCTCGACGATCTCCTGTGGAGCATCACGGCGAAGGAGCGCACGGCGCAGAAGGCACGCCTGACCCGGCTGATCCCGACGCTGGTGCGGCGCCTGCGCGCCGGCGTCGGAGCCGTGCATGCCGCCGGCGAGCGCGTCGGCGACTTTTTCGATGCGCTGTACAGGCTGCACATCGCGGTGCTGCGCCCCGATGACCAGGGCGACGAGCGCGCGCCCGCAATTGGCGGCAGTCTCGGCAAGGCGCCCCCCCCGGCTCCGGCCGCAAGCGGCGCCGCATCGAAGGTCGAGCGTCAAGCCTTCGATCCGGCGACCGTGCACGACTACGTCAGCGAAATGCCGGTCGGCACCTGGCTGCGTTTCGACACCGCGGAGGGTGAGTTGCAGGCCCGCCTGTTCTGGGTGAGCCCGATGCGCACGCGCTATATCTTCACGACCCGTGGACGCGGCAAGGCGCTGTCGCTGACGCCCGAGGAACTGGCATGGCAACTGGGCGCCGGCATGGCGGGCCTCGTAGTGGAGCCCGTGCCCATGTTCGACCGGGCGGTCAGCGCCGCGCTCGACACGCTCGCCGCGAGCATGCCTGCAGCCAGGCGCGCCGCCTAGCAGCCTGTCGGACTTAGGTCATCGTAGCGAGCCGAGTGGGAGAGCGAGGACAGATTTTCACGCTTTTGAGGCGCATGGCGGGACCATGTAAGGAAAAAGCGGGGAAATATGGACCACTATCCCACCGGCGCAGTAGATGAACCCTAAGTCCGACAGGCTGCCAGAATGAAACTGCCCCCACGCTCACTGTGTGCGGCAAAGCCGCTTCCCGCTGCGCGGGACCAGCCTTCGGCTGTCCTGCGGCCTTCGGCCTGGTGTTCGCTGCCCCCCGAGGGGGCGCAGTCAGCACCCTTCGGGCGGCCGGGCGGGTACTGACGCGTGCGCGAGGCAGCCGCACGTGGCAGCGCGCGACCTCGACGCACCCGCGCGCTGCCGGTCATTCCGAACCCCGCTTCCCCATGCCTCTAGTCACCCTCACCCGCGCGCGGCTGGCCTTTGGCCATCGACCGCTGCTCGATGACTCGGACCTGGCTCTCGATGCGCGCGAGCGGGTCGCGCTGATCGGGCGCAACGGCAGCGGAAAATCGTCACTGCTGAAGGTGGTGGCGAGTCTCGCGGCGCTCGACGACGGCGTCGCGTGGCGCGCTCCCGGCATCCGGGTGGCGTATGTTGCCCAGGAGCCGGAGCACGACCCCGCGTTGAGCGTCTACGACACCGTCGCGCTCGGACTGGGGGACGCCGGCGGCCTGCTCGCCGACTATCACCACGCGACGGCACGCGTTGCCGAGCGCGCCGACGACGCGGTCGCGCTGTCGCGCATCGACGCGCTCTCCGCGCTGCTCGACGCCTCGGACGGATGGACGCTCGGCCATCGCGTCGACACCGTGCTGTCCCGTCTCGACCTGTCGCCCAATGACACGGTCGGCAGCCTGTCCGGCGGCTGGCAAAAGCGCGTTTCGCTCGCCCAGGCGCTGGCGGCGGACCCCGACGTGCTGCTGCTCGACGAACCGACCAACCACCTCGACTTCACCGCCATCGGCTGGCTGGAAGAGTTGCTGCGCGGGTTTCCAGGCGCGGTGCTGTTCGTCACCCATGACCGGCGGTTTCTCGATGCCGTCGCAACGCGCATCGTCGAACTCGATCGCGGTCGGCTGCGCAGCTATCCCGGCAGCTTCGCCGCGTACCAGGAGCGCAAGGCGCGCGAACTGGCCGACGAAGCCGTCGTCAATGCCAAGTCGGACAAGGTGCTGGCGCAGGAAGAAGTGTGGATACGCAAGGGAATCGAGGCGCGGCGAACCCGCAATGAAGGTCGCGTGCGGCGCCTGGAAGCGCTGCGCTGCGATCGCGCCGAGCGCCGGGATCGGCTGGGCCAGGTCAACCTCAAGGTCGATGCGGGAGAGCGTGGCGGCAGGATGGTGGCGGAGCTCGAAAGCGCGACCAAGATCTACGGCGCGCGCCGGATCATCGACCGCTTCACCACGCGCATCCTGCGCGGCGATCGCATCGGTCTCATCGGCCCCAACGGCGCCGGCAAGACGACGCTGCTGAAGCTGATCCTGGGCGCCATCGAGCCGGACGAAGGTTCGGTGCGTCGCGGCAGCAACGTCGTGGCTGCCTATTACGACCAGATGCGCGAGGCGCTCGACCCCGACTGGACGCTGGAGGAAGCGATCAGCCCCGGCGCCGACTTCATCGACATCGGCGGCATGCGCCGCCACGTCGTCACCTACCTCGGCGACTTCCTGTTTCCGCCCGAGCGGGCGCGCTCGCCCGTCCGTTCGCTCTCCGGCGGCGAGCGCAACCGCCTCTTTCTGGCGCGCCTGTTTGCGCAACCGGCCAACGTCCTGGTCCTCGACGAGCCGACCAACGACCTCGACATCGACACGCTCGAGCTGCTGGAGTCGCTGCTGCAGGACTACACCGGAACGATATTCCTCGTCAGTCACGATCGCGCGTTCCTGGACAATGTGGTGACGCAGACCATCGCCTTCGAAGGCGATGGCAAGCTCGTCGAGTATCCGGGCGGCTACTCCGACTGGGTGACCTTCGCAGCCGCGCGCGCGGCCAGAGAAGATGCGGCCCCGCGCGGCAACGCAACACCTGCGCGCGAAGCGAAAGCGGCGCCAGCCACGGCGCCGGTGCGCCCGCGCGTCCGATCGCTGTCGCTCAACGAGGAAAGGGAGCTCGCCGCGCTGCCGGCCGCGATCGAGGCGCTCGAGGCGCGCCTGGCAACGCTGCACGCGGCGCTTGCCGCGCCATCGCTCTACCGCGACGGCGGCGACGCGGCGCGCGCGCTCAGGGACGACGAGGTGCGCCTCGGCGCCGAAATCGGGGCCGCTTACGCGCGCTGGGAAGAGCTCGAGGCGCGCAAGCCTGCCGGCCGATGACCGGGCGGGCGCGGGGCTGCGTCACCCGGCCTCACAGAAAGCGCCAGACGATATAGGCGTGACAGATGACGATGCTGATCGAGCATCAGCGGAAACGCGATCTTGAGGTACTCGACAAAGCGGAACGGCGTCCCTGCCCGCTCGGCGAGCCCCGCCACCACCAGATTGGCCGACGCGCCGATCAGCGTGCCGTTGCCGCCCAGGCAGGCGCCCAGCGACAGCGCCCACCACAGCGGCAGGATCGCCTGCTCGCCGCCGAACGCCGGCGCCAGATTCTTGATCAGCGGGATCATCGTCGCGACGAAGGGGATGTTGTCGATGAAGGCCGAGACGATCGCCGACGACCACAGGATCAGCACGGCTGCCAGCGGGAAATCCCCCCGGGTGAAGTCGATGAGTCCCTGCGCCATGATGTGGATGAGGCCCGCCTTCTCGACGCCGTACACCAGCACGAACAGCCCGAGGAAGAACATCAGCGTGATCCACTCGGCTTCGGACAGCGCCGCGTGGACGTTGTGCGACTGCTGCTCGGGGTCCTTGCCGAGGTTGTCGAGTGCCAGCAGCACCGCGGCGCCGAAGATGGCGATGGTCGCCGGCTCGACGCCGATCTGCCGCTGCAGCATGAAACCGAGGATGACCAGCGCGATGACCGTCAGCGATTGCTTCAGCAGCCGCGGATCGGTGATCGCCTCGCGCTCGTTGAAGCTCATCACCCGTTGCCGGTCCTCGGGGGCCGCGTGCAAATGCCGGCCCCAGATGAGGTAGAGCGGCACCATGGTGACCGCGAACACGACGACCACGACCGGCGTCAAAGCCAGCGCGAAGTCGTTGAAGGTGAGGCCGACCGCCGAGCCGATCATGATGTTGGGCGGGTCGCCGATCAGCGTCGCGGTGCCGCCGATGTTGGAGGCGAAGATCTGCGTGAAAAGGTAGGGGTACGGCTTGACCTTCAGCTCCTCGGTGATCAGCAGCGTCACCGGCACGGTCAGCAGCACCGTGGTGACGTTGTCGAGGAGCGCCGAAAACACCGCGGTGACGATCGACATCATCAGCAACACGCCCCAGGGGCTTGCCTTGACCTTCTTTGCCGTCCAGATCGCGACGTACTGAAAGAGCCCCGAGCGCCGCGTGATGTTGACGATCAGCATCATTCCGAGCAGCAGGCCCAGGGTGTTGAAATCCACCGCCGCCATCGCTTCCTTCTGGTCGGCCACGCCCAGAAGAATCACGAGGCCGGCGCCGGTCAGCGCGATGATCGCGCGATTGAGCTTCTCGCTCATGATGACCGCGTAGGTCACCACGAACAGGACGGTCGCGACCCACAACGGGCTCCAGCCGAAGATCACCGACGAGGCATGCTGCGCCGCACCGTGCATGGTCAGCCCTCCTTCGCCTGCAGCGCGGCAAGCACGTCGCGCGCGTCGACCATGCCGACCAGCTTGCCGGTCTCGCGATCCACGACCGGCACATTGTTGGCACCCTTGTACAGCAGCATCACGACTTCCATCGGACTGGTGTCCGGACGAACGACGTGGTCGGGCTTGACGGCGAAATGGCGGACGTGTTCCGTCTCGATTTCGCGCATCCTCTCTCGCAACTGCGTGACAGTATCCGAAATGAACGCGAGGTCGGGCACGCCGTAGCCGATCAGCGCCGCCTTCGGCAGCAGCGATGCGAGCAGGAGGTCGAGCTTGAACAGGCCGATGAGGCGGCCTTCGCCATCGACGACCGGCAGGTCGGACACGCGATCGTCGAGCATTCCCTGGACCGCTTCGCCGACCGAGTCGCTGTCCTTGAGCGCGCGGAAACTCGTATTCCGGATGACGGTTTGAGGCATGGGACGGGCACTCCTCCGAAGTATCGCGTTCGCGCCGGCAACGGCGTCGTCGATTTATGGCGCGGGTGTCCTATCCCCGCGTGCGGCGCATTCTAGCCGATAATGCACGCTGCATTTGTCCGCAGTGGAAGGCGTTGATGACCGAAATCGAAGTTCGACTGACCGGCGAGTTCATCGCCTTGTGCGATCTCGTCAAGATCGCCGGCCTCGCCGACAGCGGCGGCGCCGGCAAGGCGCTGGTCGCCTCCGGCGTCGTCCGGGTCGATGGCGCGATCGAGACGCGCAAGACCTGCAAGATCCGCGCCGGGCAGATCGTCACCGTCCACCGTGCGCGCATACGGCCGCTCGCCGCGCTCGCCGCCACCGGGCGCTGATCAGCGCAGGCTGCCCGAGGACCTGCTATAATGGCGGCACGCGGCTATATGGACAGTCCCGCTGCCGCCGTCGATTCCGACCTCCGTTTTTCCCCTGATTGCCTGCGACTGGCGCCCATCGTGCGGCGACGGGCCGATCTCTTTCGAAAGTTGTCATGTCATTTTCCACGCTCGGCCTGTCCGACGCGCTGTTACGCGCGGTCGCCGATCAGGGCTACACCCAACCCACGCCGATCCAGAAGCAGGCGATTCCCGCCGTACTCGCCGGAGGCGACCTCCTGGCAGGCGCGCAGACCGGAACCGGCAAGACCGCCGGCTTCGTGCTGCCGCTGCTGCAGCGGCTGTCGCTACCGAGCGCGCCACACGCAGGTCGGCAACCGGCGAAAAAGCACATACGCACGCTGATCCTGACCCCCACGCGGGAACTCGCCGCCCAGGTCGAGGAAAGCGTTCGCGTCTACGGCAAATACCTGCCGCTGACCTCGATGGTGATATTCGGCGGCGTCGGCATCAACCCGCAGATTGCGCAACTGAGGCGCGGTGTCGACATCCTCGTCGCCACGCCGGGGCGCCTGCTCGATCACCAGGGCCAGGGCACGCTCGACCTCTCGCACGTCGAGATCCTCGTCCTCGACGAGGCGGACCGGATGCTCGACATGGGCTTCATCCGCGACATCAGGCGCATCCTCGCGCTGCTGCCGAAAAAGCGGCAGAACCTCCTCTTCTCGGCGACGTTCTCCGACGAGATCAAGGACCTCGCCGACAGCCTCTTGAACGCGCCGGCGATGATCGAGGTCACGCCGCGCAACTCGACGGTCGAGATCATCGCGCAGCGCGTCCATCCCGTCGATCGGGAGCGCAAGCGCGAACTGCTGACGCATCTCATCGGCAGCAACAACTGGCACCAGGTGCTGGTGTTCACGCGCACCAAGCACGGCGCCAACAAGCTCGCCGAGCAGCTCGACAAGGACGGGATCACCGCGCTGGCGATCCACGGCAACAAGAGCCAGGGCGCGCGCACCCGCGCGCTGGCCGAGTTCAAGGAAGGCAGCCTGCAGGTCCTCGTCGCCACCGACATCGCGGCGCGCGGCATCGACATCGACCAACTCCCGCACGTCGTCAACTACGACCTGCCCAACGTTCCCGAGGACTACGTGCACCGCATCGGACGCACCGGGCGCGCCGGCGCCAGCGGCGAGGCGATCTCGCTCGTGTGCGTCGACGAGCACGAGTTCCTGCGCGACATCGAGAAGCTGCTCAAGCGCCCGATTCCGCGGGACACCATCGCCGGCTTCGAGCCCGATCCGCACGCCAGGGCGCAGCCGATCCTGCAGCGCCAGGGGCGCGGCAACACGCAGGGCCGGACGCCGCAGCCGCGGAGCGCATCGACGTCCGGCCACAAGCGGCCGACGGGCAAGGCGCCTTTGTCGCGCGCTCCGGAAGGAAGCAGGCACCGGCAGGCGGGTGTTGCGGCGCCGCGAAGCGCTCCGCGCCCGCCCGTCGCCGGAAGCGTCCCGTCGGCGAAGGTCGCGCCCCCGAAGAGCGGGCCCGCACCCGCCGCCGCCTCCCCGCGGTCGCGGCTTGCCTCCCAGCACCGGCCGGTCAACCGCGGTCGCTGACGTCGCGCACCAGGACGCGCGCTTTCTCGCCGACCCCGTCCGCCGACGGCATTGACGCCGATCCCGATGCAGGCATTCACGCATTTTGTCGCGCTGACCGGCCCGCTGTTCGCGCTGGTCGCGCTGGGCTACGCGCTCGCGGCATGGGGACGCTGGCCCGCCTCCGCCGCCGACGCGCTCACGCGCTTCGTGTTCTCGATCGCGATACCGGTCCTGCTCTTCAGGCTGATGAGCGGCTTCGCGCGAATGCCGCCGGTCGACCCCGCGATCCTGGTCGCGTACTTCGGGGGTTGCGCCATCGTGTTCGTCGTCGGCCGCCTCGCGGCCCTCTGGATATTTCGCCTGGACGGCGCCTCGCAATCGGTGTTCGCGCTGGGTGGCATCTTTTCCAACAACGTGCTGCTCGGAATTCCACTGGCGAAGCTCACGCTGGGCGAAGCCGCGATGCCCGCGGTTTCGCTGGTGCTGGTGTTCAACGCGCTGCTCCTGTGGACGCTGGTCACCGTTTCGGTGGAATGGGCGCGGCACGGCGACCTGTCGCTTGCCGGCATCGGCAAGACGGTGAAGGAAGTCGCCGCGAATCCGATCGTGATCGGCATCTTCGCGGGGACTGCATGGAGCTATGGCGGAGCGGACCTGCCCGGTCCGGTCGACACGATGATGGCGCTGATCAGCCAGGCCGCGGTGCCGCTGTCGTTGATCGCGCTGGGCATGGGCCTGGCCGAATACGGCGTTCGCGACGGCTGGCGGCAGAGCGTCGTCATGACCGCGGTCAAGCTCCTGGTCTTTCCCCTCACCGTCTTCGCGCTCGCGCACGCGCTGGAATTGTCCGCGCGCGAAACGCAAGCGGTCGTGCTGATGGCCGCATTGCCGGTGGGCGCCAACGTCTACCTGATGAGCCGGCAGTTCGACACGCTGGGCGGACCTGTCGCTGCCAGCCTCGTGCTGTCGACGGCGCTGGCCGCGCTGTCAACCCCCCTGGTGCTGACGCTGCTCGGCGCCGGCGCAACCTGAACCTTGTCCCCCCATGGCGCTGAAGGCGACGATCTTCAAGGCCGACCTGTCGATCGCCGACATGGATCGCGGCTACTACCGCGACCATGCGTTGACGCTCGCGCGGCATCCTTCGGAGACCGACGAGCGGCTGATGGTGCGACTGCTTGCGTTTGCGCTGCACGCAAGCGAGGCGCTGGCGTTCGGCCGCGGGCTGTCCACCGAGGACGAACCGGATCTCTGGCAGCGCGACCTCACCGGTGCCATTTCGCTGTGGATCGACGTCGGCCTCCCGGACGAGCGGGATGTCCGCCGTGCCGCGGGCCGTGCCGACGCGGTCCGCATCTACACCTATGGCGGCCGCGCCGTCGACGTGTGGTGGAACCGTGCCGGCGACAAGCTGTCGACGCTCGACCGGTTGACCGTCGTCGACGTGCCCAGGGAAGCGACCACGGCGATGGCGAAATTGGTCGATCGCAGCATGCGGCTGCAATGCACGATCCAGGAGGGCCACATCTGGCTCACCGATGGCGTGGCGTCGGTCGCGGTCGAGTTGCGTCGTCTCAAGGGCTGACGCGGGGCATTGCCGCCCCCGATTGCGCAAACGATGCCGCTGCCCGACAATCGTCCTGGCAACGTCACCCGGCCATTATCGCGAAGGAGCACACGATGACCAAAGGCAAAGGCAGCACGCCGTTCCCCGGACTCAAAGGCAAGACCGGAGCCCCCGCCGGCAACACGCCGGCGCACCCGCGCCCGCCGGCGGTCGTTCCCAGGGTGGCCGTGCGCACCAAGGCGAGCGCCAAGGGACGCTGACCCCCCCGCCAGCGGGGCGGTCCCTAATAGTCGAGCCATTCGATTTCGGTGGCCGGTTCGCCGCCCGTGATGCGGCGGATCAGCGTGGCAACCAGCTCGATGTTGTTGTCGAAGGAACCGTGGCTGGCGGTGACGGTTTCTCCCGTGCGGGTGACCCGCACTTCGGGCGCCGCCCATGCAAGCTTCGCTGCCGCCGCGACGCCCGCCTGCAGCCGCTCGAGCGACGGGAGTTCGCTTGCCGCCCAGTAGTCGCTGGTATTGCAGGCCGGGTCGAGCGCGCGCTCCATCCCGAGGAGCGGCATTTTCCGCTCGTCGTCCAACGCCCGGCTGACGAGGTAGAGCAGCGACTTTCCGTAGAGGTTGTTCGCCGCGGAACCGACGAGGAAATCGTCCTTCTCGTTCTTGTCGGACAGGTGATGGAGCGCGATGCGATCGGGCATGAGCACCGCCGGATTTGCGTCGACGTAGTGCGCAAGGGCGAAGCGCGTCGAACACGCGGCGGCGAACAACGTGCAGCTGCCGACGCGCGCCGGCTCCGCTGCGGCACCGAGCCGATCGAGGAGATGCCCGAGCAGGATCGATCCTGCCGAGTGGCCGACAAAGTGCACATCCAGCGTTTTCCCCGCTTCGCGACAGGCGTCGCGCAATTCGCCCAGGGCGCCGGCCAGCAGATCCAGCACGCGTCCTTCGCGCGCGCCGCGCCGCGCGTTTTGACGCATCTCGGTCCACAGTCCCTTGACCGTGAAGCGCGCCAGACGATCGACACCGCGGTCCCATTGCTCGTCATCGATGCCGAGCAGCGCGCCAGACCGGCCGTCCGCATCGACACCGAAGAACGCGCGCACCTTGTCGGCGAACACGTCCAGCAGCGTGTCGAGCGGACCCGTCTTCCAGGTGAGGAATAACGGGTAAACGCCGTTGGCGCCGAAATACGGCGCCAGGACCCTGATGCGCGCGATCGACTCCGCCTCGGCGTTGAGGCCGCCGTGCGCGTAAACCACGAGCCGCAATGCGGTCGTACCCGATGCACTGGCCCATGCAAGCGGCCGCGCGACGGCGATTTCGCGCACGTACGCGGTCGCATCGCCGGCCACTCCCCGCGTCACGTCGGCGACCTCGACCACGCCATCGTTGCCCGAGATCAGCGTGTGCGCGTAGGCCTCCGCCGTGCTCCATGGTTCGTACGCCGGGTTGAGATACTCGCGGTCGATCGGCCAGGGATCGTCCGACGGGTTGTGCGGATTGGTCACGCCGGCATCCCAGGTCGACAACGAACGACCGCTCGCGACCGGCCAGCGAACGCCGGCCACGCGCGTCGCCGTCGGTTCCTGGGGGACGCCGAGCGCGCAGACCCAGGCGTCCGTCGCGTGCGCCGCCCAGTCGTCGTAGCGCAGCACCGCAAAGCCCTGCGCGCCCCAACCGACGCCCCAGGAATTCTGCACGACGAATCCCCGCTCGTTGTAGCCGACCAGCGCCAGCGCATGTCCGCCGCGCTGCTTTTCGCCGGGCTCGGGCAGCGGTATCAGCGGGAAGTCGCGATGGTGCCGCGGCACGGGCATCGCCGGCACGCGGATCCAACCCGGATGCGTGCGCACCGAGACGTAGACGGCGCCGATATCGGCGATGGCGGCCTGCAAATCGGTGATCGACTGCCCGTCGACGCGGTAATAGACGCCCAGCGGCCGCCCGATGGCGTCGCGCTCCCACCCCGGTTCGGGCGACAGCAGCACCGCTCTCCCCTTGGCGTCCCGGTAAGCCCACAACGACTCGCTGCAGACCCCGTGCTTGTGCCAGCCTTTGAGCGCTCCCCGGCACGACGACCCGTCGTACTGCTCGCCGGGCCATTCGTCGTAACGGCGCGCTAGCTCATAGAGCATTCGCGGGCTTACCGATACATGGGCCGTCGCCGGGTCTGCCCCCGCGCCGCGAATCCAGTAGAGGTAGTTGATGACGCAGGCGAGACCGAAGCCCGTGCACGCGCCGTCACGACGCTGGTCGCGGACCAGCCCGGCAGCGATGTAGCCCGGCAACCAGCGCGCGACGCCCTGGTCGTCCGGAAACACCGGGGGCAGCGATCGCAGAGGCGGCGCATAAGGCCGATCGCGCAGATCGACACGATCCGGTCGCGCGTCGTAGAGCCGACCCCCAAGCGAATCCGCCGGCTTTCTGCGCGGCGCGCGGGCGGGTTTTTCCCGCGACGCGCCGGGTGCGCGACGGGGCGCCGCGTGCACTTCGGTCGTTGCCTTCGCTCGTTTCGCCATTGCGGGATCCTCGTTGGCCGTGCGCTTCGGGGAGCGGCAGACGCTACACCTCGGCCCGGGTCCGGGTCAACGTGCGACGAGTCTCCCGCACCGGCTGGCGGCGCGCGATAATGGCCGCTGGCCCCCACCCCGGATTCGCGCCCGCACCGCGTCGCCGCAATCTCCATTGGAGCATCCCCGATCATGACCACCCCGCCCCGCAAACCGAAACCGGCAAGCGCCCGAGCAGCGTCGGCCGCGCGAACACCCAGGACCGCAGGCACCGCGACGAAGATCCCGGTGGCGCCGCCGAAGCCGCACCGGACACCGCGCCCGCGCACGGTGGCGGCGGGCGACATCGGCCCCACGACCGACGCAGACGCCATCGAGCGCCATGCCGTCGGCGAGAACGTGGTGTCCGCGAACACCGCGCAATTGCAGGCGTTCGAGGACATCCTGGCCGGACGCTCGCCGGAGGACGCAGTCGCCCTGATGCGGCAGATGCTGCGCGAGCAGCAGGACCTCGCGCAGCGGCTGCCGACGAGCCCCGACGACGAACTCGCCGACAACTGGCGTACCGGCGCCTACCCGTACAAGAACCTGATGTCGCGCAAGAACTACGAACAGCAGAAGTATCGCCTGCAGGTCGAGCTCCTCAAGTTGCAGGCCTGGGTCAAGGACCACAAGCAGAAGGTCGTGGTGCTGTTCGAGGGTCGCGATGCTGCCGGCAAGGGCGGCGCCATCAAACGCTTCATGGAACACCTGAATCCGCGCGGCGCGCGGGTCGTGGCGCTGGAAAAACCCACCGAGCAGGAGCGTGGCCAGTGGTATTTTCAGCGCTATGCCGAGCACCTGCCGACCGCCGGCGAGATCGTGCTGTTCGATCGGTCCTGGTACAACCGTGCCGGCGTCGAGCGCGTGATGGGCTTTTGCGACCCGCAGGAATACCTCGAGTTCATGCGTCAGGCGCCCGAGTTCGAGCGCATGCTCGTGCACAACAGCACGCACCTCTTCAAGTTCTGGTTCTCGGTGAGTCGCGGGGAGCAGCGGCGGCGATTCAAGGAACGCAAAGTGCATCCGCTGAAGCAATGGAAACTGTCGCCGATCGACCTGGCATCGCTCGACAAATGGGACGAATACACCAAGGCCAAGGAGGCAATGTTCTTCTACACCGACACCGCCGACGCGCCGTGGACGGTCATCAAGTCCGATTGCAAGAAGCGCGCGCGCTTGAACGCGCTGCGCTATCTGCTGCACAAGCTGCCGTATTCCAAGAAGGACATCGGTCGCATCGGAGCACTTGACGCGCTGATCGTCGGCCGCGCCAACGTGGTCTATGAGCGCGGCGAGCGCGGCGAGCCCGTCGGGGTGCCGATGCTGTGACGGCGGCTGTCGGGCGCGCGCGGAGGGACTTCTCCGGCGGCATCGACGCGCGGCGGGCGCGGCAGGCTAGAATCGTGGTCGCCGCGGCCCTGGCCCTCGCTCCCGCGCGTCGCCGCCCGTCATCCTCGACCTCCACTCTTCCTTCACCCGCCACCCATGCCCGAAACCAAGAAGAAGCGCGCCTACACCGTTCGCAATTCCGCCATTCACGGCCGCGGCGTGTTCGCCGCGCGCAAGATCCGCAAGGGCAAGACCGTCATCGAGTACAAGGGCGATCTCACGACCTGGGACATCGCCTCGCTGCGTCCGGACAGCGATCCCGACAATCCCTACCACACGTTCATCTTCGAGCTGTCGGACAGCCGCGTCATCGATGCCGGCGTCAAGGGAAACGCCGCACGCTGGATCAATCACTCCTGCGATCCCAACTGCCTCACCTCCGAAGACGACGATGGACGCGTGTTCATCGAGGCGCTGCGCAAGATCCGCAGCGGCGAGGAGCTGACCTACGACTACCGGCTCTCCTACGACGGCCGGGTCACGCGCAAGGTCCGCGCTGCATTCGAATGCCGCTGCGGCGCGGAGCAATGCCGGGGCACGATGCTGCTGAAGAAGAAGAAGAAGAAGGCGGCGAAGCGGAAAGCCTGACGCCGGCGCACTTTGCCGCGACGGCGGCGCCGCGGCGGACTCGCCCACTCGATTCGAAAGACTCCCGCAATGGCCCGAAAACGCCCGCTCAAGGATTCCGGCACGCTGGTCGTGCTCCTGCACACGTCCAGGATTCTCGCCGACAACCCGCTTGCCGATCCGCACCTGCGCAAGGTCGCCGTGTGGCTGCCGCCGCAGTACGACGAGGGCGCCACGCGCGGCCGCGGCCGGCGGTTTCCGGTCCTCTACGATCTGGTCGGATTCACCGGATCGGGCCCCGCCCACACCAACTGGAAGCCCTTCAGCGACAACGTGCCGGAGCGCGTGGCGCGGCTCGTCCACGGGCGGAAGATGGGTGCGGCCATCGTCGTATTCCCCGACTGCTTCACGGCGCTGGGCGGCAACCAGTACATCAATTCGCCGGCGATCGGCCGCTATGCCGATTACCTGACGCAGGAAATCATTCCTTTCGTCGACCGCGAGTTCCGCACCCTCGCCTCGCGCGAGCACCGCGGGTGTTTCGGCAAGTCGTCGGGCGGCTATGGCGCGATCATCCATGGCATGAAGTACGCGCGGCACTGGGGAGCGATCGCCGATCATTCGGGCGACGCGGGTTTCGATTTCGTCTACCGCTGCGACTGGCCCAACACGCTGGACGAGCTCTCGCGCTATCGCGAGCCCGGGCGCCGCGAAGGCGCGTGGCGCGCGCGCAGCGAGACGCCGGCAAGCAAGGGACTTGCCGAGGGCCTCGACGACGGGCGCGTCGCGCGCTTTCTCGACGCGGTATGGGGCAAGGAGAAGCTTTCCCTCGGCGAAGGGCACACGCTCATGAACGTGTGCATGGCAGCGTCCTACGATCCCGACCCCGATGCGCCGTTGGGGTTCCGCCTCCCCTTCAATCTCGAAACCGGGGAGCTCATCCGCGCACGCTGGAAGAACTGGCTCCGGCACGACCCGGTCAATCTCGTCGCGCGCTACCGGTCGAATCTCGCCACGCTGCGCGGCGTCTACATCGACTGCGGATGGCGCGACCAGTACCACATCCACTACGGCAACCGCGTGCTGTCGCAGCGCCTCGCCGAGGCCGGCATCCGCCACACCTACGAGGAGTTCGACGACAACCATTCCGACATCGACTACCGGATGGACACGAGCCTTCCCTTCCTTTACCGTGCGTTGAAGCCATGAGGGCCATTCCTGACGGCGGCCGGTCGGTCGAAGAACGGGCCGCGCCGTCCCTGCACGCGCTCGACGGTCGCTGAGGACTTTCGCATGCTTGCCTTGCGCTACGATCGATACGGTGCGCCCGACGTGCTGGTGCTCGCCGAAGTGCCGGAGCCGGCACCGGCCGCGGGCGAACTCAAGATTCGCGTCCGCGCCGCAAGCCTCAATCCCCTGGACTGGAAGCTGCGCAGCGGACACCTGGCGCTGATCCCGATGTTCGAGCGTCCCCCTCGGGGCACCGGCGTCGACTTCGCCGGCGAGATCGTGGGGGTCGGCGGCGGTGCCACGGGGTACTGGGTCGGGCAGCGCGTGTTCGGCGCGCTTTCTCCGTTGCGGCGGCAAGGCTCAGCCGCCGAGTTCATCTGCGCCACCGCTTCACAGCTCGCGGCCATTCCCGACGGTGTCGATTTCGACGCTGCAGCGGCGCTGCCTATCGCTGCCGGTACTGCAGTGCTGGCGCTCGAGGATCACGCGGACCTCAAAGCGGGGCAGCGCGTGCTGATCACCGCGGCGGCCGGAGGGGTGGGTCACTACGCCGTACAACTCGCCAGGCACATGGGCGCCTCGGTGACTGCCGTCTGCGGTCCGGCCAACGGGGAGTTCGTCCGTGAGCTTGGTGCCGATGCGGTGATCGACTACACTCGCAGCGATTTTCGCCACGGCGGGGTTCGCTACGATGTCGTTTTCGACGCCGCATGCAGCAGCGACTATTTCTCCTGCCGCTCGGCATTGACGCCCGAAGGCGTGTACCTGAACACCAACGGCAGCTTCCGTGCCGCGGCGATGGGGGCCATGGCTTCGCTCGCGGCGCGGCTGATGTCACGGCATCGCGTGGTGCCGATCACGCTGAGGCCGGGCGCCGCGATGTGGGAACGCCTGGCCCGCCATGCCCGGGCCGGCGTCCTGAAACCGACGATTGCGCATCGCATCGCCATGTCCGAGGTCGCGACTGCCCAACGCCGGATGGAATCGGGTCACGGACGCGGCAAGACCGTCGTCGTCATCCCTTGAGCCCGGGTCCGGTCGACGGCGAAATTCGACCGCCGGTTTTCGTCACGCTGATCACGATCGATCCGGGAGAAGGGGCCATTCATGCGCTGGGGTGATTTCCGCAAGAGCGACAACGTCGAGGACCGCACCGGCGATTCCGGCTCCGGGGGCGGATCATCCGGCGGCGGGTTTTCCGGCGGCGGGATGAAGCTCGGCGGCGGCGCGATGGTGCTGGTGGTGATCGTGAGCCTGCTGTTCGGCGTCAATCCGATGGACATGCTGGGCGGCGGGGAGAGCATTCCCGTATCGGCGCCCCGGCAACCGGCGCCGGGTTATGGTCCGCAGCGCCCGGTGCCGGGAGGGCCGGCCGCGCAGCCGCCGCGAGCGAAGGATCCGGCCAAGGAGTTCGTCGCCCGCGTGCTGGGCGACACCGAGGATGTCTGGACTGCGGTCTTCAAGGCGATGGGCTCCCGCTACGACCCGCCCAAGCTCGTCCTCTTCAGCGGCGTGGTCCGGTCCGCCTGCGGCCGTGCCAGCGCCTCCGCCGGTCCGTTCTATTGCTCGGCCGATCGCGACGTCTATCTCGACACGGCGTTCTTCAACGAACTGGCACGGCGCTTCGGCGCGCCGGGCGATTTTGCGCAGGCGTATGTCATCGCGCACGAGATCGGCCACCACGTGCAGAACGTCACCGGGATCATGCGCCAGTTCGACGAGCAGGCGAGCCGCGGCGACGCCCGTGCCCGCAACGCGCTGTCGGTGCGGCTGGAGCTGCAAGCCGACTGTTTCGCCGGCGTGTGGGGGCATTTCGCGCAACGCCGCAATCTCCTCGAAGCCGGCGACATCGAGGAAGGGTTCCGGGCGGCGGCTGCCGTCGGCGACGACATGATCCAGAAGAAAACCCAGGGCTACGTCGTATCCGACGCGTTCACGCATGGCTCGGCCGCACAGCGACAGCGCTGGTTCAAGGTCGGACTGGAGACCGGCGACATGCGCAACTGCAACACCTTCGCTGCCCGCCAGCTCTGACCCGTTTCCGCCCGGCAGCAATGGCCCATGCCATTGCGAGGATTTGCAACGCCGGCATGGACCGGAATCCATCGTTTTCCCTGGTACCTCTATCTACGAAGCAGAACACTAGATTCGGACGCGACGGACGCGTTGGTCGTAGGCGTCCTCGACCGCCCGCGTGATCTCCTCGCCCTTCGACGTCAACACCCTGCCGCCGCGCTGGCGGCAGGACTCGCGTTCGTACTTGCACGGCCCCATTTCCGGATGCCGGCGGCAAAGTCCCTCGATGCCTTCGGGCAGCACCAGCGCGCTGCGCACGCCGGCGACATCGCAGATGTAGATGGGACCGGGGGGCAGATCCATCGACGGCAGCGGGACCGCCTTGGGTGTCGACTGCGTGTCCTTCGCCGGGCTCGCGAGCGCCGGCGGGGCAGCCATCATCGCCGGTCCCGGCGCGGCTGGCAGCGTTGTCCGGGCAATCGGCTGGCAAGCGGCCAGCAACAACGTGGCCGCCACGACGAGCACACCCGTCAGACCATTGACACCGGTCAAGGCGGATCGGCGGAATATCCCTAGACTGACGCCTGGATTCTCGGGGAGGAGGAGCGTCATGGCGTGGAAGGAACTGTTCGGTACCGATGTCGGCCTGCTCAGCCTGGCCGCCATCCTGATTACGCTGGTCATGGGGATCTATTTCGCTCGCATGTTCGTCAAGAAAATGAACTCCGACGTGCCGGCGACGCCGCGGCCACCCGCCGCCGCGGGTCGCTCGTCGCCGCCAAAATCCTAGTGCTCTGCTTCGCAGATATCGGCACCGTAAAACGTGCCTTCCGGTCCGTGGCGGCGTTGCAAATCCTCGCAATAGCATGGGCTATTGCTGCGGTTTGCGCCTTGCCACGAATCGGAATCCATCGTTTTCCCTGGTACCTCTGTCTACGAAGCAGAACACTAGCACGCGAGGGCGAAGCCCAGCCGGGCGTGCATCGCGCCCGGGCGCCGGGTGCGAAACCGGCTTGCCCACGCGGCGCCGCGATCGGGTTCCAGTCGGGTTGTCGCGGTCCCTCGCCGTGCAGGTTGCAGCTCGCTGTCCGCCGGCGGCGAGACCAAGTAAACTTGGAACTCGCTCACCCTCACCGGATATCCGCCATGTCGTTCCTGCGCCGCCACCTTCTTGCCGCCGCTGCCACCGTCGTCGTCGCCTCGTCGCCGGTGGGCGCGTTCGCCCAGACACCCGTCGCGGCGCCCGCGCCCCAGAAGCACGCCTGCGCCAAGCCCGCCGAGCACCCGGGCCGCCTTGCCACGGACAACCAGATTCGCGCCTGGACGCGATCGGCCAACGCCTATCTCGAGTGCCTGAAGAAATTCATCACCGAGCAGCAGGCCGCCGCCAAACCCTACCAGGAGGGAGCGAAGGTGCACGTCGAGGCCGGCAATGCGGCCATCGAGGAGTACAACACTTCGGTCAAGGATCTCAAGGATCAGCAGGACAAGGCGGGCGTGAACTGACCGGAGCGCGGCGACGTGTCCACCTCGCAGACTGATCGCCGCAGGATGCTGGTCGCGGCACTGGCCGTGCTGGCGCTGCCCGGCTGCGCCACCTACGGCGACGAACGGGTCGAAGTTCATCTCGCCGACGTCGCCCTCCTCGAGACGACGCTGCTCGAACAACGGCTGCGACTGTCGCTGCGGTTCCAGAATCGCGGCAATGTCGATCTTGCGGTCGACGGGCTCGCTTACCGGATCGAGGCCAGCGGAACGACGCTGGCGAGCGGCGTCTCGAACAAGGCGTTCACGATACCGCGATTCGGCGAAACAAGAATCGACGTCGAGGCGACGAGCACGCTGGCCGGCGCACTGCGCCAGGTGGTCGAGTTTCAGCGCCTGTCCGGAGCCCCCGAGCCCAGGCTCCGGTATCGGATCCATGGCACGGCCAATCTCGCCGGCAGCAAATGGATGCTCGACAGCGGCTCCAACTTCACGTTCGACACCGTCAACGAACTCCCCTTGCCCGGCGGTCTGGCCGCCCCGACCCCCTGATAGGCCTCACGCTGCACACTGGTCGGGACACCCCCAGGAACGCGGGACATGACAATCGCTACTGCACAGCAGGCGCAACCCTCCGGCCAGGCACTGGCGATTGCCCGTGCGCTGCTGGTGGGATTCAACAAGCACTATTCGCTGTTCCGCGACTGCGCTCGCGCCGCGCGACGCCACTTCGACGCCGGCAACTGGCTCGCGATCCAGCACGTGGCCCGCGACCGCATCGACTACTACGACCGGCGCGTCCAGGAAACCGCCGACCGGATCGCGCATGAATTCCGCAACGCCGGACTCGAGGGAGCGAATGCCGACGCCCTCTGGGCGCAGGTCAAGCTCCACTACATCGGTCTTCTGATCGATCATCGGCAACCGGAGTGCGCGGAGACCTTTTTCAATTCGGTCTCGGTCAAGATCCTGCATCGGGCGTATTTCCACAATCAGTTCATCTTCGTGCGGCCGGCGATATCCACCGAGCACATCGATGCCGATCGCCCGTCGTACACGAGCTATTACCCGTTGCAGCAGGGGCTGCGCCACGCGCTGATCGACATGGTGCTCGATCTGGGATTCCAGCGGCGCTTTGCCGATTTCCGCCGCGACCTGCGACGCGTCCTCGCGACCTTCCGCCGCCGTTTCCCGCGCCCGTTCAAGCTCGAGGCCAATCACCAGATCCAGGTGCTGTCGAACCCGTTCTTCCGCAACCAGACCGCCTACGTCGTCGGCCGCGTCGTCAACGGCGTCTACAGCTATCCGTTCGTGCTTGCGATCAAGCATGACGCCGGGCGGCGACTCTACCTCGACGCGCTGCTGATGGACGAGGCCGATCTCGCCATTCTGTTCTCGGCCAATCGCGCGTACTTCCTGGTCGACATGGAAGTCCCCTCGGCCTACGTCGGTTTCCTGCGCGCGGTCATGCCCGAAAAGACGGCCGCCGAGCTCTACACGATGGTCGGCCTGCAGAAAGCCGGCAAGACGCTCTTCTACCGCGACTTCCTGCATCACCTCAAGCATTCGCGCGACCGATTCATCATCGCCCCCGGCATCAAGGGTCTGGTGATGAGCGTCTTCACGCTTCCGTCGTACCCGTATGTGTTCAAGGTCATCAAGGACAAGATCGCCGCCTCCAAGGACACCGACCGGGCGCGGGTGAAGCAGAAATACATGCTGGTCAAGCATCACGATCGCGTCGGGCGCATGACCGACATCCTCGAATACTCGGATGTGGCGTTTCCGCGCGACCGCTTTTCCGATGCCCTGCTGGCCGAACTCCTCGATGTCGCGCCCTCGCTGATCGAGTTCGACGGCGACCGCGTCATCGTCCGGCACCTCTACATCGAGCGACGGATGACGCCGCTCAACCTCTTCCTCGAGCGCGCCGACGAGGTGCAGCGCGCGCACGCCATCCGCGAGTATGGCAACGCGCTCAAGGAACTCGCCGCGGTCAACATCTTCGCGGGCGATCTGCTGTTCAAGAATTTCGGCGTCACGCGCTTCGGCCGCGTCGTGTTCTACGACTACGACGAGATCGAATACATCACCGACATCCACTTCCGGAGGATTCCTCCGATGCCGCCGGGTTTCGACGACATGTCCAACGACGTCTGGTATCCGGTCGGCCCGCTGGACGTATTCCCGGAGGAGTTCGCAACGTTCCTGCTCACCGATCCCAGGACGCGCGAGTGCTTCCTGCATTACCACGCCGACCTGCTCGACGCCGCCTGGTGGCAGCGCGTGCAGCAGAGTCTCCGGTCCGGGCACCCGGTCGAGGTGCTGTCCTACGCCGACGCGGCGCGCCTCGCGCCGGCTGCGCGCGCGGCCTGAGAGCCTGAGAGTCTTTCGATCATGCCCGCTCATCACGCCAGAAGACGCCCGCTCTTCGTTGCAAATGCTCGCCATAGCCCGAGCTATGGCTGCGCTTTGCGCCTCGATCGGACGCCTTCTGGCGCGCTGCTCGGACACGCCCGAAAAACTCTCAGCCTCTGACGCGATCCCGGCGACGGTTCACCGTTGCGATCCTGCGCCGACTCGGTGACCCGTCACGCTGCGTGCTATTCTGACCGCCGTCCACCTCTTGCCGCGTCCATGATCGTGACCACCCGCATCGCCCGCCCGCTCGTCGCCGCCATGATCGCCGCCTTCTTCGTCGCCGGTTGCGCGGAGCAGAAGAAGAAGGAAGACGAGGAAGCGATGAAGAACACGTTCGCCTGCCAGCTCGACGGCGAGCGCCTGGTCATCCGCTTCGATCCGGGCGAAGTGCGGCTGCTCATGCCCGGGGGCGAGCGTGTTTACCTCTACCAGATCGCGGCGGCCTCGGGCGTGCGGTACTCCAACGGCTACATGGAGCTGCGCGGCAAGGGGATGGAGTTGCAGCTCATCCGCGACGGCGCCGCGACCAGACTCGGCGACTGCCAGCCCTACCTGGCGCCCAAGGAAGTCAGGTAGCCGACGCCGACCCGCCTGGGGCAGGCGTGTGCCGTCCCCTCAGCGCGGCCGCTTCGCGGCGTCGATGTCGGTGAACCGCCAGGTCTGCGAGCGGATCGGATGCGGCTTGAAGCTCGCCACCCAGGGCTGGGCGAGGTGGTCCTCGATGACGTGGTAGGTGAGCCGCCACGGCGCATAGGCCACGACGAGGTCCGACATCCGGTTGAAGATCTGCGTTCGCTGCGGCGAGTCGGGGAGGCGCCGCGATTCGTCGAACAACCGGTCGAACTCGGGCAGGCGAAAGCGCGCCGCGTTCTCCTGGCCGGCGTTGGGACCGTAGAGCAGCTGCATGAAATTCTCGGCGTCCGGATAGTCGGCGTTCCAGCCATCGGCGCGAAACGCGATCTTGCCGGCGCGCGCCATCTTGCGCAGTTCGGGCAACTTGTCCTTCTTCACCACCAGCCTGATGCCGATGGCGTCCATGTTCTTTTTCCACAGCTCGTCGGCCTGCCGCTGCGACGACGCCGGGGTCGACCAGCGTTCGAGCAAGAGGGGCTTGCCGTCGGGCGTTTCGCGATACCCGTCGCCGTCGCGATCGCGATAGCCGAAGCGGTCGAGCAAGGCGCGTGCGGTCGCGGGATCGTACGTCTGCGCATCGCTGCGCCGCGCCGGATCAAAGCCCGCGATGCCGGGCGGAATCGGGCCCTGCGCGGCAACCGCGCGGCCTTTCTGCAGCACCCGAATCGCCTCGTCGACGTCGTAGCCCATGGCGATCGCGCGGCGCAGCGCGATGCGCTCGGGCGCGTAGCCGCCCAGCAGCGGATCCTCCATGTTGAAGTAGGAAAAATAGACGTTGGGACGCAGCAGGGGCTCGTGGCGCATTCCCCGGGCGGCCAGCAGCGGCTTCAGGCGGCCGTTCGCCAGGACCTCGTCGGTAAATTCTGCCGGGACGTTTTCGAGGACGTCGATCTCGCCGTTGAGGAATGCCAGCCAGCGCGATTGCGGCTCCTCGATGATGCTGATCTCGATCCGCCCTGGCAGCGGCAACGGCCGGCCTTTGAGCGCTGTCGCCACCGGCTGCAGCTCCGGCGGCAGCGGTCCGGCCGGCGCGTAGGTCGTCGCCCGATAGCCTGGGTTGGCCTCGAGCACGATGCGGCTCGAACGCTTGTATTCCGCGAGCACATAGGGGCCCGTACCCACCGGATGCGCCCCGAGGTCGGCACCGTACGCGGCGACGACCTCGCGCGCCACCGCCGCGGTATTGGGGATCGCCAGCGCGTAGGCAAAGCGCAGGTCAGGCTCGCGCAGCCGTATTCGCAGCGTGTAGCGATCGACGACCTCGATGCCCGCCAGCGGCGCGTCGTAGTCGAAGCGTCCGCTGCGCGCCGCCTGCTCGCGCGCTTCGCTCGCCCCGACAATCCTGCCCTCCACCAGCCACGCCCAGGGACTCTTCACCGCCGGGTCGAGCAGGCGCTTGAGGCCATAGGCGTGATCCGCGGCCGTCAGCTCTCTCGGCTTGCCGCCGAAAGCCGGATCCGGCGCGAAGTGGATGCCCTTGCGGACACGGCAGATGTAAGTGGCGCCGTTGTCGCGCACCTCGGGCATCGCCTCGAGCGTGCGCGGGACGAGCTGCAACGGTCGCGCCAGATAGTCGTAGTCGAGCATCGCATCGAAGATGTTGTCGATGACGCCGTCGGAAGCGGCGTCCGATGCGAATTGCGGATCGAAGCTCGTCTCCGCGATCGCGAAGACCACGCGCAGCACTTTGCCCGGATCGGCGCCGCGCGCCGGCGCCACGGCAAGGGCCAGCAGGACTGCCGCAAGCGCCCACCACCGGACTACGCCGTGCTGCCACGCGCGTCCCGTGCCTTCGCCCTGCCCTGTCGATCGCCGTCGCATTGGCTTTCCGTGCCCGAGTCATTGCTGCTTATAATCGTAGCATCCACGGTTTGCGCTATCGCGCGACAATCGGCGCGATCCGAACGGAGAACCCCATGGCATTGTCCCCGCTCCAGCTTCGCCGCCTGCTGCACCGGGCCGCCTTGCTCCTCGCCGCGCTGCTGCTGCCGGCAGCGGCGGTCGGGCAGACCGCGGCCGCATCCCCCGTCGGCCAGGGCAGTGCAGTCGCCACGTTCGCCGGCGGCTGCTTCTGGTGCATGGAGCCGCCGTTCGACAAGCTCCCCGGCGTGCTGGAAACCACGTCCGGCTACACGGGAGGCAAGAAGCGCAACCCGACCTACGAGGAGGTATCGGCCGGGGGTACCGGGCATACCGAGGCCGTGCAGGTGCGCTACGACCCGACCCAGGTCAGTTACGACCGGTTGCTGGAGGTGTACTGGCGCAACATCGATCCCACGGTGAAGGACCGCCAGTTCTGCGATGTCGGCAGCCAGTACCGTGCGACGGTCTTTGTCCATGACGACGCCCAACGGCGTGCGGCGGAAGCCTCGCGCGCCGGGCTGGACAAGACGAAGCGGTTCAAGGAAGCGATCGTCACCCCGATCGAATCCGCCGGCGAATTCTGGCCGGCCGAGGAATACCATCAGGACTACTACGTCAAGAACCCGCTCCGGTACAACTACTACCGGACGGGCTGCGGACGCGATCGGCGGCTCGCCGAACTGTGGGGACCGGCGTCGAAGTAGGACCCGTTCAGATCAGGCCGATGCTGCTGGCGGCGGCACCGACGATCACCGAGCCCGCCGCCAGCAGCACCATCGATATCCCGACGAACTCGGACTGGCTGTCCGCAGCGACGTCGAGCACGCGGCGCGCGCCCACCCAATAGAGATACAGTGTGTGGCACAGCCCCACGACGCCGACGATGATCATCGCCGGCAGCACGCAGCGTCGCACCGGCGAGCAGCACCGGGATCGCGCCGTAGGCCGACACCTTGAGCGCGGCACGGTAATCGCGCGACGAGCCGAACATCGGCGCGAGCAGAACGAAGATCGCTGCCAGGCCGAAAATCGACGCGATGGTGGAAAAGAAAGTCGTCGCCCCGGCAGCGAAGATCTGGTCATGCGGAACGAGGTAACCGTGGAACGGATCCCAGGCGGCGTCGAAGGTGTTCATGCCCACAACGGTCGCTATCGGCGCCAGCAGCGACAGCGGCAGGATGATCCGCCGCAGCAGACCATCGACGGAGATGTCCTCGGCCGCGATGGCATCCCACTCGGCGTTCGGGCGAAACACCAGATACACGATTCGGCGCAGCAATTCCACCCGGCCCCCCTTCTCGAATCGCGCAAGTATAGTCGGCCCGACCGCGGACAGCGCGCTCCACGCCCTGGACAGGAATCCGGTCGAGGACCGTTGACCGCCGGCGCGGGGGGGCACGATACTCCGCGCATCAGACGGACGACGCGACCGCGGAAGTTCGGGGCCGGCCGGAGGGCGAAAATGGAAATGAAAAGAATGACGGGCGGCAGCTTGCGCGCCGCCGGCTACGACGCACCGCGACGTGCGCTCGTCGTCGAACTCACCTCGGGCACCTGGGAATACGCGGGCGTTTCCGCGGAAACCTGGCGCAGCCTCTCCACCGCCTCGTCGCCGTGGAGTTTTTTCCGCGACAATATCGAGGAGGAGTACGCGGTGAAGCGAATTCGCTGACCGGGCAGGGGCGACGGCCGTGCGCCACACCCGGCGCGGGCGACGGCCCGGACGGCCGCGCCCCCCGGCGCCGCCGGTCGATACCGGCCCTTACTGGACCGTCAGCTTGCGCCCGGCGGCGGGTGCCTTCTTGGCCAGCGTCAGTTCCAGCACGCCGTTGTCGTACTTCGCGACGCTTGCCGATTCATCGAGTTCGATCGGCACCGTGAAGCTCCGATAGACGCTGCCGAAGTACCGCTCGCTGCGCAGCACCCGATCGCCTTCCTTCTGCTCGGATTCCTTCTTCGTCTCGGCGCCGATGGTCACATGATTGCCTTCGATGGCAACGTGGATCTCGTCCTTCCTGGCGCCCGGAATTTCGGCATGCACGACGTACGCCTTGTCGTTCTCGGTGACGTCCATCCTGATCGTCATGGCGTCGGGCGCACTGACCACGCGAACGGGCTTGAAGAAGCCACGGAAAAGGTCGTCGAGCCCGGCGTCTGCAAACGGGTCGTAGCGGGTGATCTGGTTCATCGTCAATCTCCTGTATCCAACGTTGCGGGACAGACGGCGCCTACCGCCGGGCGGACCGCTGCACCCCGGCGCAAACTGCCGTCCTGTGATCTAATCTGGGGTTGCGCCGCCCGCTTTCAATCCCCGACGCCGATCACGCGAACGTTGACGGCAATCAACCCCGGGCGGCCCCGCTTCGTGGACGATAAAGGTCCGGGGCGAAGCTGGCCCCGGATTCATTCAGGAAAGTTGACGACCATGCCCACCCCTGCCCTTTCTGCCGGCGATCTCGCCCGCCTCAAATCCGATCTCGAGCTGCGCCGCACGGCGTTGCGCATCGAGGTCAAGGCCCAGATGACAGGCAGCGGCGACGACCGGGTGGTGGGACTGTCGAACCGACTGAACGAGAACGACGACTGGGCGGTCGCCGATGCCCTGGCCGAACTCGATATCGCCGGCGCCACGCACGTGCTCAAGGATTTGACCGAGGTCGACGCCGCGCTGGCGCGCATGTGGACGCGCGCGTGCTCCTGCGGCAGCCGCTGGGCTGGGAGGCGCTCAAGCAGGCGCTGCGCAATGCGCGCGTCCGCATCGAGGACCTGGCGCAGCAGATGGGCGTTCTGGCGGCGACGACCCTGGCCCCGGACCGATCCCGCTCGACGTCAAGGTCGTGCTCATCGGCGACCCGGAGACCTACTACGCGCTCTATGCCTACGACGAGCAGTTCGAAAAGCTGTTCAAGGTGCGCGCCGATTTCGCCGCGGAGATGGCCTGGACGTCGGATAACGAGGATCGCATCGTCCGCTTCATTCGCGGGCGCTGTGAGGAGTACGGCCTGCCTCACTTCGACGCCAGCGGCGTGGCCAAGGTCATCGAATACAGCGGCCGCCTGGTGGAGGATCAGCGCAAGCTCACGACGCGCTTCGCCCACGTCGCCGACGTCATCCAGGAGGCGGCGTTCTGGGCGGGGCAGGCACAGCGCCCCGGGCCGACCACCGTCACCGCGGCGACGTGCAGCGCGCCATCGACGAGCGGGTCTATCGGTCCAACCAGTACGAGGAGCGGATGCGCGAGCTGATCACCGACGGCACGATCATGGTGGAGGTCAGCGGCGCGGCGGTGGGGCAGGTCAACGGCCTGGCGGTGCTGGAGTTGGGCGATTACGCCTTCGGCCGGCCCAGCCGGATCACCTGCAGCAGCTATCAGGGCCGCGCCGGGGTGATCAACATCGAGCGCGAGGCCCGGCTCAGCGGACGCACCCACGACAAGGGCATGCTTGATCCTCACCGGCTTCCTGGGCGGGCGCTTCGCGCAGGATAAGCCGCTCAGCCTGTCGGCCAGCATCGCCTTCGAGCAATCCTACGAGGGGATCGACGGCGACAGCGCTGTCGTCCACGGAGTTGTACGCGCTGCTCTCCAGCCTGGCCGACCTGCCGATCAAGCAGGGGATTGCGGTCACCGGCTCGGTGAACCAGCGCGGCGAGGTCCAGGCCATCGGCGGGGCCACGACCAAGATCGAGGGCTTCTTCGACGTGTGCCGGGCGATGCCGGGCGGCCTCACCGGCGAGCAGGGGGTGATTTTGCCCGCGACCAACGTGTCCACGCTGATGCTGCGCGAGGATGTGGTCGAGGCGGTGGCGCAGGGGCAGTTCCACCTCTGGCCGGTGCGCACCATTGACGAGGGCATTGAACTCCTGACGGGCGTGCCGGCGGGCGAGCGCGGTCCCGACGGCGCCTATCCGCCCGACACGGTCAACGGCCGCGTCGATCGCCGGCTGCGCGAGCTGGCAGAGAAGCTGGAAGCCTTCGGGAAGCAGCCGCGCGAGGCAGATGCCGAAGACGCGTCAGACAGTGATGAGGAAGATCAGCAGGGCGACGAAGAGCCGACAAGCCCCACCGAGCCGCCGCCCGGCGAACCGGATCTGCCGGGGGATCTGCCGGAGCCGGTAGCGGGCAAATGGCGACATGGCGAATAGCTGATGGCTGAGATGCTAGAGTTGTTCAGATGATCTTCTGGAGTAGAGGCTTTAGCCGGTTATGTTTGTTGCCCTGAGGACCCGGCTGAAGCCTCTACTCCAGAGCGTGCGAAGCCCGAATCTTTCTCTGCTGAGCCATAGAAGTCCGTGTGTGGGCTTCCTTCGCAGATGGTGTGGGTCACGTTGCCGACTTCACGCGCAGGGCAAAGCCTTCTTGCCCGGTCACAACCACATGCTCTCCGGCTGCTATCGTGCCGGATTCAGACTCGGCGTGCCACAAGCTCACCGTTGACGAACACCATGCCGTCGGGCGTCAGCGCCTGGCGCACCTCGGCGGCCTTCCCGACCAGGCTTTCCATGCCGGTTGTGGGCCGGCGGCGCTGAGCGGCCCACGCCTTGGCCATCGCGAAGGCAAAGAACGCGGCGGTTGCCAGCGCCAGGCTGATGATCGTCGGCCACGGGACTTCGAGATCGGGCGTGTTGAACAAGAGGAACGCGCCGAACACGAACGCGGCGATCCCCCCGACGGTCAGCACGCCGTGGGTGGGCGCCTTGATGTCCAGCACGAAGAGCACGAACGCGACCGCGATGAACCCCAGCCCGGCCCAGTTCGCGTTGAGCGTGCCCAGCGCATAAAACGCCAGGAGCAAACAGATCACGCCGATGACCCCGGCCGCGTAACCGCCCGGACTGGAGAGCTCGAACAGGATCGCGTTCAGCCCGATCGTCAGCAGGATGGCCGCCAGCGCCGGGTTGGTGATCGTGTTGAGGAAGCCCTGGATCGGGCCCAGCGGCACTTCCTCCACCGGCGCGTCTTGCACGTCGAGCGTGACCTCCTCGCCGGCCACGGTCACCGTCCGGCCGTCCAACTGCCGCAAGAGGTCGGGCACGTCCCGGGCGATGACGTCGATCACGCCCAAGGCCAGCGCCTCGTCGGCGGTGGCGGCCGCGGCTTCGGCCACGGCCTTCTCGGCCCAGGCGATCGCCTTTTCACCGCGGCGGGCGGCCAGGTTCTTGATGTCGGCCACCAGGATGTTGGTGGCCTTCTTTTTGAGCGTGTCCGGCAGGTCGACGCCCTCACTGCCCACCGGGCTGGCCGCGCCGATGCTGCTGCCGGGCGCCATCGCGGCCGCGTGGCCGGCCAGGGTGATGAAGGTGCCCGCGGAGCCCGCGTGCGCGCCGGCCGGGGCCACGTAGACGATGACCGGCACCCGGGACGCGGTCATGCGCTGGGTGATCTCCTTGGTGATGTCCACCGACCCGCCCGGCGTATCCAGCTCGATCACCAGCGCGGCCGCGCCGGTGTTCTCAGCGTCGGTGATGGCCTGGTCGATGTAGGCCTGAAGGATCGGCGTCACCGGCCCCTTGAACTTCGCCAGCTTGACCGCGCCTTCCGTTTGCGCGGATGCCTGGCCGAAGATCAGTGTGACTGCCAGCAGCGCCAGCAGCCACAGGCTGGCCTCCGTTTCCAGTCTGTCCCCGTCTCATCATACACCCCCTGGCGACGCGGCGATCGCCGCGTCCCCGTGTCTCCGTGTCCCCCATTCTGCCGTGTCACCGCTTGAATCGTCCCATCAACTGCGTCTCAGCCAGGATGTGCCCTTTCATCGCCGCCTGCAGGTCTTTGGCTGTGGCGCTGTTGCCCAAGGACAGGGTCGTATCCAGCGCATACAGCTTGAAGAAGTAGCGGTGCGTGCCGCTGGGCGGGCAGGGACCGCCGTAGCCGATCCGTCGCCAACTGTTCGTGCCCTGCGTGCCGCCGCCCGCGTAGCTGCTTCGCGTCCTTGATCCCTTCCGGCAGGCCCCTGCGGTCACCGGCAGGTTGAATACCACCCAGTGCACCCACGTCCCGACCGGCGCGTCCGGGTCATCGGCGATCAACGCCAGCGACTTCGCGCCTGCGGGAATATCGCTCCACGCCAGCGGCGGCGAGAAGTCGTCGCCTGCACAGGTGTACTGCGCCGGGATCAGCGCGCCCTCGGAAAATGCCGGAGCTGGTAAGCTTCATCGTCGCACCTCCTTGTGAAGGGATTGTCGCGGGTGGACTGGCCGGTGCCCCGGCACAGCCCGAGAGCATAAGCAGCCCGCAAAAGAATGCCGAAAAGGGAAGTCGCATACGCGTATTTCGTGACCTCACTGGTTGCGGGTGAGCGCCCACAAGTCCCTTGTTAGAAATTGTTGGAAGTCAAAGATTTGCTCACGTAATCGCTCGTTGATCAGCATTTCTGGTCTCGGATCGACATAATAGACACCGTCGAGCCTGTTCAGTGCCACTGTATAGCCCAGGAAGTGATTGCTCTTGAAGGTTGAATTGATGCCAAAGATGCTGTTGCCCCTTCGGGCTCGCTGAACGTCATGGAGGAAAACCGCGACTACCGGAATCTCTCGGCCGAGAAGTCTGGTCAGTAGATACTTGTCAAGGAAGATCTTGTCTATCCGATCCTTGCTGGTGGTCTTCACTGAGCCGACAATCTCGTTTGGATGAATGAACTTCGTCTCAGAAGTGAGGATGGCTTTCTCGCGCAGAAGACCAGATCCAATTCGTATGACATTTCGTAGCCCGGATTGCCTGGTATGGGGACGTTGATGGTGCGCGGCTCACATTCGACGCCTGTCTCCTGGAGGACTAGCTTGATCAGGGTCTCAAAGAGTTGTCCGGCGCGCTTCCTGGATTGGTTAGTATCATCAAACGAGTCACCGATGCAGCCGACTGATTGTTGGAGGGTATAAATCATCCGGCTGATTCCGCGCGACTCAATGTACTTTGTATTGCTTGCTTAGGTCACTCGCGACTGCGTGATGCTTACGGAGATCGTCCAGAAAATCCCTAAACCGACTGAACGCCGGCTCGAAATCAGCCGCCGACTCGATAAACAAGTCGCTGTTGATCGGGCGGGTGATTTTGTGGCCGTAGTCCTGGTCTGTACTGGAAGAAAATGTAGTTGGCGTGCGTCGGCGAGACGATGCGCGTGGGCTGCTCTCGCACGATAAGATCAAGGAAAGCACTGACGACCATCCGATAGTCATCCAGTTTCTTGAACGCTGACCTATCACGCACACTCTCTTGCAGATCGCCCAGAGTAAGCTCTGTCATCGGATTGACTTTCTCCGTTCGGCGTTTTGCTGATCGTATTCAATCCACTTCTCAACCGGCCAATCCTCGACCAGTTCGATCCTTTCCGCGGCCCATGTGCAGTATTCCACAGAAACATCACAGCCTTTCCAGCGCCGTTTGAGCTGTTCGGCGACCACTACCGTCGTCCCGGAACCCAGGAAGGGATCAATGACCAAGTCGTCGGGGTTGGATGATGCCAGGATGAACTGGCGCAACAACTCTTCGGGTTTCTGCGTCGGGTGCGGTGTTTTTTCATGCATCCCGTTGCAGGTCGTGGGAATTTCAATCACGTCTTTAGGTTTGGCTCCCTTCGGATGAGGATGCCAGAGGCGACCTTTGCCGTTGCCCTTGCCGTACTGGCTGGTTTCGGCCTGCGGGTGTTCAGGATACTTTAGCGTGTGATTGCCGTAAGGGATGCGCACGTCATCAGTGTTGAATGTGAAATCCCGGCTCTTACGGAAGTGCAAGATGCTCTCATGCGAGCGTCCCCAATCATTGCCCAGATTCGCCTTGTTTTTGTAATGCCAGACCAACCAGCGGCACCCTTGGAAGAACCGCGAGGCCGGCAATCTCAGATCGGCCAGATTTCCGAAAAACCGCAGATGTACAGTGTGCCGGTTGGCTTCAGGACGCGCGCTCGCCTGTTCGATCCACTCCAACGACCATGCAACGTATGCCTGCTGCGACTCAAAGGTATCCCACTCCGCCTTGCCGATATTGTATGGTGGGTCGGCAAAGATCAAGTCGGCCGATTCGTTCGCGAGCGAACGCAACCAGAGAACTGCATCCCCGATCCAAATCTCCCCGCCAGGATGCGAATAGAAAATGGTGGGTGTCCGGGAATCTGACCGGGCGGGGTCAAGTTCCACGTAGGTACCCTTCAGCATCGGTTGGCCGAAGAAGGTCGGAATCTCCGCATTTCGCGCGTAAGCTATAGCCGGTTCACGGACTTGCGCCGTGTTCGTTGCACTACCGTTTGACGTCATCGTTTCTCTCCGTCTTTGACTTCACTGCCATCATAGCATACACTCCCGGCAGCGTCAACGCATTTTCGCCGGAATCGCCCCATGTCTCTGATCATCGACGGCCACAATCTGATCGGCATCCTGCCGGATATCCAGCTCGACCAGCCCGACGACGAGAGACGGCTGCTGGAGCGCCTCCGCGCCTACCGTGCCTGGAGCGGCGGCCGATCGCTGATCGTCTTCTTCGATAGCAGCCCGTCGAGCGTTCTAGATCGGGCGACTCTATCCCCAGGGCGCCGATCTGTCCAGCCCGGGCATCCAGGTGCGCTTTGCGGATCCCGGTCAGACCGCCGACGACGCGATCGTGGAATATCTGCGAGGGCGCGCCCAGCCCGGGCAGTACGCGGTGGTGACCAACGATCAGGGGTTGAGTTGGCGGGTGCGCGACGCCGGCGCCAGCGTGCTCTCCGGCAGCGAGTTTGCGGTTCGGCTGAAGCCCACCCGGCGGCCAGCTTCGGCAGTCGGCGGAGCCGGCTCACGATCCGCACGATCCGGCCTTCGCAGATCTGTACGCAGGCTTTATCGAAGCGGAGAAAGCTCGGGCGCGCTTCCGCGGGGAGAAGCAGGCAGACCTGGCGATCTGGATCGAGCGCCTGTACGAGGGTGATCCTCAGTTAGCGGAGCGGGCCGCGCGCTGGTTGGGCAATTTCGGTGGGAAGGCGGCGTTGGAGCCGTTGCACGACGCCCTGACGCACGACGATGCGGGGGTGCGGGCCGCGGCGCTCCTCGCCCTGGGCGACCTGGGCAATCCGGCCGCCCTGCCCGACCTGTGCGACCGCCTGATCAAGGATGGCAACAGCATGGTGCGCGAGGCCGCGGCGCAGAGCCTGGGACGGATCGGAGACCGCACCGCAGAGGCGGCGCTGAATGTGGCGGCCGAGTCGGATCACAAAAGCAAGGTGCGGAAGGCGGCGCGGGAGGCGTTGGAGCAGATTCAGGGCGCGGAAGGGGATGGGGATACAAGGAAACAAGTAGACAGGGAAACGGGGACAGGAAACAAGGGAACAGGGACAAGGAAATACCTTGGCGGGTCCTTGTCTACTTGTTTCCTTATCTACTTGTCTACTCCGCTACACCACCGGCAGGCTGCGCCGCATCACCACGTAGTTCTCCAGCGCCTTGCCCGCGCCGAGCGCCACGCAGGCCAGCGGGTATTCGGCGATGAACGCGGGCACGCCGGTTTCCTTTGTCACCAGCCGGTCGATGTTGCGCAGCAACGCGCCGCCGCCGCTCAGCACCATGCCGCGGTCGATGATGTCGGCGGCGAGTTCGGGCGGGGTCTTTTCGAGCGTCTGGCGGATGACGCCGATGATCGCGCCGAGCGGCTCGGCCATCGCCTCGGTGATTTCGCTTGAGGTCAAGTTGATGGTCTTGGGCAGACCGGCCACCTGGTCACGCCCGCGCACTTCCATGCTGAGTTCCTCGGCCAAAGGCAGCGCGCTGCCGATGGTGATCTTGATCTCCTCCGCGGTCTGCTCACCGATGATCAGGTTGTACTTCCGCCGCACGTAGGCCATGATGGACTCATCGGTGCGGATGCCGCCCACGCGCACGCTGCTCCACACCACGATGTCATTCATCGAAACCACGGCCGCCTCGGTCGTGCCGCCGCCGATGTCCACCACCATGTTGCCGGTGGGCGTGCCGATGGGCAGCCCGGCGCCGTAAGCGGCCGCCAGCGGCTCGGGGATCAGATAGGCTTCTTTGGCGCCGGCCTGCATCGCGGCGTCGTGTACGGCGCGGCTTTCCACGCTGGTGACGCCCTTCGGCGTGCTGATCATGACCTTCGGGCGGAAGAGCCGGTTGCGGCCGACCACCTTGCGGATGAAGTAGCGCAGCATCGCCTCGGTCACGACGTAGTCGGCGATCACGCCATCGCGCATGGGGCGGGCGACTTCGATGCTCTCCGGCGCACGGCCGAGCATGTCGCGCGCCTCCTGGCCCACGGCCACGATCTTGTTATCGCGGATGGAGATGGCGACCACCGACGGCTCACGCAGCACGATGCCGCGGCCGCTGACGTATACCAGCACATTGACCGTGCCCAGGTCAATGCCGATTTGTCTTTCAAACATGATTGCTCCTGGTCCGACAGGCAAGCGCAACGCGCTTACGGTGGCGCGCCGCACCTAATATCCTTGCCGGTCAGATTCTTGGACAACTAGCAACGACTTCACCACAAAGACACCAAGACACCAAGAGACACTAAGAAGTTAATGGTCTTCGTGTACTTGGTGACTTCGTGCCTTTGTGGTTAGGATCGGTTGGGATCCGGCTCGTCCAGGTTAGGTAAGATGGTGGCATTATAAGCGAAACGCGACCGCCGCGCAAAAAGAAGCGTGCGACGGCACTGGTAGCACATCGCACGCGTAAGATCTTCTTCGGTTTGGCCGACAGGACCTATCCGTTGCTTCCCTGTCGGGGTTTGGGTATCGGTACCTGCGCCAGGACTGTCGGGCCGCCAGCCGCTGCGCCTGCGCGCAACCTTCATGCGGATCTGCGAGCGTCGGAGCGCCATCTCCAGCCCGGTGCGATCCTCCCGCTCAACGCCTTGCGCCAACAAGGCTTCGGCGCTGGCGCGGGCGGCCTCGGCACGCTGAAGGTCGATCTCGTCGGAACGTTCGGCCGTCCGCGCCAGGATCGTCACCTTGTCGGGCCGAACTTCCATCCAGCCGCCGCTGACGGCAAAGAAGAGATCGTCTTCGCCCTGGCGCTTGACCATGACTTCGCCCGCGGTGAGGATGGTCAGCAACGGCGCGTGCTTGGGCAGGATGCCCAACACGCCGTCGATGCCCGGCGCCACGATTTCGTAGACGTCACCGGAGAAGACCATGTGGTCCTGAGAGACGAAGTCCAGGCGGATGCTCGACATGGCTTACGCTCACAGCTCCTTGGCTTTCGCCACGGCGTCATGGATGGAGCCGACCATATAGAATGCCTGCTCGGGCAGATCATCGTACTTGCCGTCGAGAATGTCCTTGAAGGCGGCTACGTTGTCCGCTACTTTTACATAAACGCCCGGTCGGCCGGTGAACGCCTCAGCCACGAACATCGGCTGGGTGAGGAAGCGCTGGATCTTGCGCGCGCGGGCCACCATCACCCTGTCGTCCTCGCTCAACTCTTCCACGCCCAGGATGGCGATGATGTCCTGCAGGTCTTTGTAGCGTTGCAGCGTGCGCTGCACGGCGCGTGCCACGTCATAGTGCTCCTGCCCCACGATCAGCGGGTCGAGGATGCGGCTGGTGGAAGCCAGCGGATCCACAGCGGGGAAGAGCGCCTGCTCGGCCAGGCTGCGTTCGAGGCTGATGCTGGCGTCCAGGTGGGCGAAGGTCGTGGCCGGCGCCGGGTCGGTGTAGTCGTCGGCGGGCACGTAGACGGCCTGCATCGAGGTGATGGAGCCGGTCTTGGTGGAGCAGATCCGCTCCTGCAGCTCGCCCATGTCGGTGCCCAGGGTCGGCTGGTAGCCCACGGCGCTGGGCAGGCGTCCCAGCAGCGACGAAACCTCAGAACCCGCCTGCACGAACCGGAAGATGTTGTCGATAAAGAGCAGCACGTCGCGGCCCTGGTCGCGGAAATACTCGGCCATGGTGACGCCCGTCAGGCCCACCCGCAGGCGTGCGCCCGGCGGCTCGTTCATCTGGCCGAAGACCATCGTCGTGCTGCTGATGACGCCGGAATCGATCATCTCATGCCACAGATCGTTGCCCTCGCGGCTGCGCTCGCCGACGCCGGCGAACACCGAATAGCCTGAGTGGAATTTGGCGATGTTGTGGATGAGCTCCTGGATGACGACCGTCTTGCCGACGCCCGCGCCGCCGAAGATGGCCGTCTTGCCGCCCTTGGTAAACGGCGCGATCAGGTCGATGACCTTGATGCCGGTCTCGAACACCTCGGCCTTGGTGGACTGTTCGATCAGCGATGGGGCCAGCCGGTGGATGGGGTAATGGTCGGAGGCCTCGACCGGCGCGGTGGTATCGATGGCTTCGCCCAGGACGTTGAAAATCCGGCCCAAGGTACCCGGCCCGACCGGCACGGTGATCGGCTTGCCCAAGCCCACAACCGGCATGCCGCGGCGCAGACCATCGGTGCTGGACATGGCGACCGAGCGCACCCAACTGTGCCCCGACTGTCCCTGCACCTCGCACACCAGCTTGCCGCCGCCGTCGAGCTGGATCTCCAGGGCGTCGTAGATGTCCGGCAGATCCTCGAGGGCGAACTCCACGTCCACCACCGGGCCGATGACCTGGACCAGTTTACCGATTGCGCCGCTTTTTGCCATGTGTGTCGTTCTCCGTTCAATCGAGTAAGGGACTAGGGATCAGGGACTAGGAGACCAGGAGACCTGGTCTCCTAATCCCTGATCCCTAGTCCCTAGTTACGTTCAATTCGCCGTCAACGCGCTCGCCCCACCCACAATATCCAGCAGTTCTTTGGTGATCGCCTCCTGGCGGGCCTTGTTGTAGGACAGGGTCAGGTCGCCGATCAGATCGTTGGCCGCGTCGGTGGCGTTGCGCATGGCAACCATGCGGGCCGACTGCTCGCTGGCGATGGACTCGTACACCGCCTGCAGGATCTGGAGCTCGGTGAGGCCGCGCAGCACTTCATTCAGGATGGTCTGCGGGTCGGGTTCGAAGATGTAGTCGGCCGCCAGCGGCGCGGTAGGTTCCGCAGGCTCGATGGGCAACAACTTCCGGATGATAGGTTCCTGGTGCAACGTGCTGCGGAAATTGGTGTAGGCCATGTAGACCGCATCGAATTGACCGACGATGAAATCTTCGATCAGCACGCTGGCCACCGGCGCGATATCATTGCTGGTGGGCCGGTCGCTGAGGCCGGTGAATTCGGCGCGCAGCGGCGGGCCATGCCGCAGCATCCAGTCGCGCCCCTTCTTGCCGACGGTGATCAGGTTGATCTGGACCTCGGCCTTCTCCCACTCGGAGATCTGTGCAGCGGCCTTGCGGATGATGTTGGCATTGTAGGCGCCCGCCAGGCCGCGGTCGCCGGTGATCAGCAGCAGGCCGATCTTCAGTTCCGGGCGTTTCTGGAGCAACGGCTGCTCAGAGGCTGCCGAACTGCGCAGGCGCGCCAGATAGGTCAGCACTTCCCACGATTTCTCGGCGTAGGGGCGGGTCGCCAACACCTGCTGCTGGGCCTTCCGCATCTTGGACGCGGCCACCGTTTCCATCGCCTTGGTCACCTTGGCGATGTTCTTGACGCTGCGGATGCGGCGGCGGATTTCGCGTGTGCTGGCCATGATCAGCCCAAGAACATCTGGTTGAAGTCCTGGATCGCCAGCTTCAACCCGTCAGCAGTCGTGTCGTCAATCTTCTTCGCCGCCGCAATGGCCCGGCCGATGTTGGGATGGCTGGCGTCCATGTAGCGGATGAACTCCTCTTCCCAGGCCTTGATCCGATCCAGCGGCACCTTGTCCATGTAGTTGTTTGTGACCGCGTAGAAGACCATGACCTGCCGCTCCAGCGAAACCGGCCGGTACTGCGGCTGTTTGAGGATCTCGGTGATGCGCTGCCCGCGGTCAAGCTGGCGCTGCGTGGTCGGGTCCAGGTCCGAGCCGAACTGGGCGAACGCCGCCAGCTCGCGGAACTGCGCCAGCTCCAGCTTCATTTTGCCGGCCACCTGTTTCATCGCCTTGGTCTGCGCGGCGCCGCCGACGCGGCTCACCGAGAGGCCCGGGTTCACCGCAGGGCGGATGCCCGCGTAGAAGAGATCGCTCTCCAGGAAGATCTGGCCGTCGGTGATGGAGATGACGTTGGTCGGGATGTAGGCCGAAATATCGCCCGCCTGCGTCTCGATGATCGGCAGCGCGGTCAGCGAGCCGCCGCCGAACTCCGGCGCCATGCGTGCGGCGCGTTCCAGCAAGCGGCTGTGCAGGTAGAAGACATCGCCGGGGTACGCCTCGCGGCCGGGAGGGCGGCGCAACAGCAGCGAAACCTGGCGGTAGGCCTGGGCATGCTTGGACAGGTCATCGTAGATGATCAAGGCGTCCTTGCCCTGCTCCATGAACTCCTCGCCGATGGCGCAGCCGGCGTAAGGGGCGATGTATTGCAGCGCGGCCGGCTCGGAGGCCGTGGCCGCAACGATGACGGTGTATTCCATCGCACCGTACTTTTCCAGGGTGGCGATCACCTGGGCCACCTGCGCCTGCCGCTGTCCGATGGCGACGTAGATGCAGATCAGGTCCTGCCCCTTCTGGTTGATGATGGTATCCACCACCAGGGCGGTCTTGCCGGTCTGCCGGTCGCCGATGATCAACTCGCGCTGCCCGCGCCCGATCGGGATCATGGCGTCGATCGCCTTGATGCCGGTTTGGACGGGCATGTCCACGCTCTTGCGGCTGACCACGTTGGGCGCGATGCGTTCGATGGGGCGGAAGCTGTCCGATTCGATCGGCCCCTTGCCGTCGACCGGCTGGCCCACCGCGTTCACCGCGCGGCCGATCATGCCGCTGCCCACCGGGACCGAGACGATGCGTCCCGTGCTGCGGACAAGCTGGCCTTCGGCGATGCCGGTGCTTTCGCCCATGATGATGACGCCCACGTTGTCGGCTTCGAGGTTGAAGACGATGCCCAGGGTGCCGTTGTCGAACTCCACCAGCTCGGAGGCGCGCGCGTTGGTCAGACCGCTGAGGCGGGCGATACCGTCACCCACCGACAGCACGGTGCCCACGTCCACGGTGCGCGTCGGCGCCTGGAACCCCAGGATCTGCTGCTTGAGCTGCGCGACTAAATCTTCGGTTCGGACAGCCATCGGTTTCCTCTCTGCACCAGGAGACGAGTGGGAATAGGGACGACCTAGGAGAGTCATGTTCCTGAATCACCAATCCCGTATCACGTTAGTCCCTAGTCGCCTAATCTCACTCGGCGGTTGTTACACCCAACGCCTGCTTCATCGCCGCCAGCTTGCTCGCCACGCTGCCGTCGATCAGCTTATCGCCGACACGCACGACCAAACCGCCCAGGATGGATCGGGTCGACCCGGTAGCTGAAGCCCAGGTTGACGCCATACTGCGCCTCCAGCTTGGCGACCAGGCTCTTGCGCTGCTCATCGGTGAGCGCGATCGCACTGACCACTTCAACAGGCACCGGTGCAATTTCGGCGCGCCGGACCCGTTCGCGCAGGGCGACGACGATATCGGGCAGCAGCTTCACCTCACCGCTCTGGACCAGCGTGAGCAGCAGGTTACGCACCGGCAGGTCGGCGTCACCCGGGATCACCTGATCCAGCAGGTGGTGGCGTGCGGCGAAGTTCTCGACCACGTAAGCCACGCGCTCAGCGACCTGCGGGTTCTTTGCCACCGCCTCGGCCACGCCATCCAGGGTCGCCGCCCACCGCTCCAGCGCGGCCTCAAAGAAGGCACTGGCATAGCTCTGCACACGTTCGTCCGTGTTCATGGCTTTGCTTCGCCCAGTTCGGCCAGGAAGCTGTCAATCAGCCTGCGCTGCGTGTTGGCGTCGATCCCCTGGCCCAGCACACGCTCGGTCGCCGCCATCGAGAGGCTGGCGATCTGGCTCTGCACTTCGGCGAGGATGTGAGCCCGCTCCTGCTCGGCTTCTTCGCGCGCCTTCAGACGGATCGCCTCAGCCTCGCGCTGCGCTTCGGCCTTGATCTCAACGCCGACCTTATCGCTGGTCTGCGCGGCCTGCGCGATGATCTCCTGCGCCTTGCGCTGCGCCTCGGCGACCTTGCGGTCGTATTCCTGCTGCGCCTTGGCCGCGGCCTCGCGCGCGGCGTCAATGTCCGCCATGCTGCGCGCGATGCGCTCCTTGCGCTGGGCAAGCATCCTCAGCACAGGCTTGTAGAGCAGCAAATACAGCAATACCGCCAACAAGGTGAAGTTGACGAGCTGCGAAACGAGTAACCCCAGGTTGATGCCGAGACTTTCCAAAGGCCCCTCCTCAGTACGCTAGTAAGATAGTGAGATAGTGATTTAGTGAGTTAGTAAATTCGCCATTACCAGCGACTACTGCAACTATCGCACTATCGACTATCGTACTATCGCACTATCGCACTATCAGACAAACAGCAGCAGCAGCGCGACGACCAGGGCGTAGATCGCCACGGACTCGGCAAAGACGATCGCCAGGATCATGTTGGTGCGGATGTTGCCGGCGGCCTCGGGGTTGCGGCCCATCGCCTCCATGGCCTTGCCGCCGATGATACCGATGCCGACACCGGGGCCGATCGCGCCGAGACCGATTGCCAGCGCTGCGCCAAGAGCCTTCATTCCTTCAGCGTCCATGTGTGACTCCCCTTTAAGCAGGATGATAGTAGTGCAAATGAAAGATCATATTCCTGAAGCAAACTGCAAGGCGTCCTTATCGAAATGAGCCACCTGCTATTTGCTATTTGCCATTTTAGTGATGTTCTTCCTCGCCGTGGCCTTGTGTGGCCAGGGTGAAGAAGACCAGCGCCAGCATGAAGAAGACGAACCCCTGGATAAAGCCCACGAACAGCTCCAGCCCGTAGAACGGCAGCGAGATGATGTACGGGATGAGGAAGGCCAGCACCAGCAGCAGCACTTCACCCGCGAAGATATTGCCGAAAAGACGGAAACTGAACGAGATGATGCGGGCGAACTCCGAGACCAACTCCAGCAGGCCGACAAACACCTGGATCACGCCCATGAACGCGCCCTGTTTGAAGCCGCTGAAGTCGAAGAACTTCTTGAGGTAGCCCAGCTTCTGAGCCTTGAAGCCGAAGTACTGGGCCAAGACCACCGCCACCAACGCCAACGCCAGCGTGAAGTTCAAGTCGGTCGCCGGCGGGCGGAAGAACGGCACCAGGATGACGCCTTCGTCCCCGTGAGCTTCCTCGGCAGTCATGACCACGCCGTTGGCGACATAGCCGTGTCCATCCTGCGGGTGCTCAAAAAAGCCGATGGTGCCGACACCGGGCAACAGGCCGACCCAGTTGGAGAGCACGATCAGATGAGGAAGATCGTCATCACGATGGGGAAGAATTTGGCCACCCACTTGCCGGCCACGCTTTCAGCGAAGCCGTACAGCCCCTCGATCACCATCTCCAGGAAGTTGCCGAAGCCGCTGGGGACCAGCTCGGCGTTCTTGGCGTCTTTCCAGGTCCTTTGGATAGCGGCGGGTAGCCAAGAAGGCCATCACGATGAGGACGACCATGACGATCCAGGTGGTGAGGAGGGCGTTGGTGACCGTGAAGTCCCCGATGTGGAAGATCGGTCTCGGCGGCCAGGGAGACGTGCGGCGCAGGCACCTCCAACCCCAGCATCCCGGAGACGACGAACAGGGCGATCACCCCAAGAAGAATCACCAGGTTGCGGACGGTGAACAGCTTCTTCAGCACTACGCTCCATCCTCCTCCCCGTTTGCGGGGCTGTCAGGGTTCGCCTCAGCCTGGGGCGGCCTTCCCAAGGCTTCGAGCCTGCGGCTGGCGATACGGACGACGCCGATCGTGCCGCCGATGATGCCGAACGGTGCAAGGACCAAGACGAACAGAGGGGCCGTACCGAAGCGGCGGTCGAGCAGAATGCCCAGGCCAAGAGGAATGAGGGTAGAGAAGGCGACCACCCACCCCATTCGCCAAAGGTAGCCTGTGTTGAGTCTGCTTCACGCGTGGCCGTCCCGGTACGCCCGACAGATCGGGGCAGATTATAACAGGGAGTGCGCGCGGGCGCAAATCCTGACGGGGATTATTGTCATGAAATTGTCGCTAATTCGCTCTCACGGCTGACAGGGAACGGCATTGGTTCAGCCCTCGTAATGGATCTGCCGGCCGTGGCCGCGGGTGCCGCGGCGCCGCTCCTGGCCCAGGCCATCTTCGCCGGCGCGGCGCAGCGCCTCCACGGGCACCTCGGCGCGGTTGGTTTCGCCCAGGAAGCGCACCAGGATGCGGACGCGTTCGGCTGGGCCGATCGGCCCCTGGAAGATGCCGCGCAGCCCGGCCAGCGGCCCCTGGTCGATCACCACCACGTCGCCCGGCTTGAAAGAATGCTGGGGCAGCCCGCCCGCGGCCTCGATCTCGGCCAGACCACTCTCGATCAGTGCGATAGCCGCGTCCGGCACCACCGCAGGCCGGCCCTCGAAGCTCAGGATGCGCCGGAGGCCGGGGATCCATTGGAGGTTTTCGATCCCGATGACCATCAGATCGCAGCGGACAAACAGATAGGCGGGAAAGAGCGGTCGCAAACGCTCCCCAGGCCGCGACGGCAGCAGCGGCAGCAGAACGGTCAGCCCTCGGGCTATCAGCGTTCGGGCGACCAGCGCTTCCGCGTTGGGTTTGGTGTAGAGCGTGTACCAGTTTTCCACAAGTTTGATGCATCCCAGGCGAGGTGCAGCGTGGAGCGCATGGTAGCATCGCAGCCACGCGTTGTCAAAGCGACCCGGCAATGTGCTATAATGCAGCGGCTTATGTCGGAAACGAGCCATACTCCGCGCGTCCTGCTGCTCTCGGCGGTCGGGACGAACATCAATCCCTACATCGGCCTGCTGCGCGACGGGTTGGCGGCTGCCGGCGCCGAGGTGCGCCTGGCGGCGAGCCTCGATCCTGTCGCGCTCGCGGCGTTCCGCCCGGATGTGATCCATCTGCACTGGTTGGAGCGGTATGACCTCCCGCGCCCCATTACAGCGGCCAGCCTGCGCGGCGCGGTGGATCTGCCGCGCCGCGCGCTCCGGCGCGTTACTGAGAGCGCAGCAAACGCAGCTGCCATCTACACGTGGCGGCGGCGGGCGCGCCTCCAGGGGCTGTTCGGGCAGTTGCGCGCTTTTCAGGCGAGTGGTGGGCGTGTCGCCTACACCGTACACAACCTGGATCCGCATGAGGAGGCCGGGGCGGTCGAACGCTGGGGCACGGCGCAGATGCTTGCGCTGGCCGACGTGGTGCATGTGCATGACGCCGGCACGGCCGCGCTCGTGGCCGCAAGATTCGGGCGTCGTCACGGTGTGGTGATCGTCCCCCACGGCCATTATCTGAGCTGCTACCCGAACACAGTCAGCCGTAACACGGCACGCGCCGCGCTCTCGCTGCCCACCGATGCCTTTGTTTTTGCCTGTCTAGGCTTGTTGCGGCCTTATAAGGGGTTGGAAGAGTTGCTGCCGGCCTTCCGGTCACTGCCGGAGCGTGACCTGTGCCTGCTGTTGGCCGGCAAACCCGGCTCGAAAAGCTATCTGCGTTCCCTACAAGTCCTTGCCGCGGGCGATAGGCGGATTCGCCTGGCGCCGCGTTTTCTCCAGCCCGACGAGGTGCAGTTCTATCTGAACGCTGCGGATGCCTGTGTGTTCCCATACCGCCAGATCACCACGTCGGGAGCGGCGCTGCTGGCCTTCTCCTTCGGGCTGCCGGTGATTGCGCCGGCGCTGGGGACCTTCCCGAGCCTGGTGACGGAGCGGCGCGGGCTGCTCTACGATCCGACTGAGCCAGATGCCCTGACACGCGCGCTGATCCAGGCGCGGCAGACTGACTGGACCGGCGCGCGGGAGGCGATCATGGCCTGGGTTGCGCAGTTTGATTGGACGGCGATCGGGCGCAGCCTGCTGGCCGCCTACAGGCAAACCGGATAGACTTTGAAACACGCAATCCCACAGGGACGCTGCACGGTACGCACTACACAATACCGCATCACCCATCTCGCGTCAAACGGGATACACCATCACGGATAGCGCCTGGCCGGTGGGGTGGAAGCCCAGCGACTCGTACAGGCCGCGCGAGATGAGATTGCTGGCCTGGGTGTTGAGCGCGAGGCCGGCGGCGCCGGCAGCCCGCGCGTATTCCAGCGCATCGGCCACCAATTGCTTGCCGATGCCGCGATCGCGATACGTTGGCAGGGTCGCCAGCCGGATTAAGTAGGCGTATTCGTTTTCGGGATTGCGTGACGTGAGCGCAAAGCCGGCGGCCTGTCCATCCACCTCGGCCAGCGCCGCGTGATCGGAGGTAAGCAGCCAGCTCAGGAGGGTGGCGTCGCCATAGCGCCAGAACGGCTCGAAGGCTGCGGCGTTGACCGCCAGGATGGCCTCAATATCCGCCGCGTTGGCGGCGCGAAGCGTCGCGGCGGGGAGCGCCGGCGGCACGGTGCGGCCAAAGTTGTGCGCGTAACCTACCACCCGATCGGCCTGCACGAAATTCGCGGCCATCAGCCCATCCCGCAGCCAGCCCTCGCCGGCCAGGCAGGCGAGCCCGGTGACCCCTTGCCCCCGCAGCGCAGAGAGCGCGGGACCCAGCAGGCTTTCCAGCACCTTGCCGATGGGACGGTCGGCTGCCACGGCGGCCAACGCCAGGTCGGCCCAGGTTTCCGAGGGCGATCCGGCCGGCAGGCGGGCCGAGAAACCCAGGAAGCCCACCGCGCCCTTGCGCACCAGCGCGATCGCGCTCAGCCCGTTGCCGAGCAGCGTCACTTGCTCTTCCACCGCCAGCGGACCTTGCCGCCGCCACGTGTCGGCCAGCAGTGCGGACAGCGCCGGGCGGTCCGCCGGCTGTGCCAGGCGCGCGGCAAAGGTCTCATCACGAGAATTCCACCACCAACTCATGGGGCAAGTATGCCATAACGATAGCAGATGGCAAATGGGTGGCCGACCGTGGACGATAGACCACCGACGATAGACCACCGACCATAGACCATAAACGATGACTAAGGGAGCGTGTTCGAGCGTCCATCGTCTATCGTCCATCGTTATGTCCATCGTCCATCGTCCATCACCACGCGTACCCGCCGATCCTCCAGCGTCCAAATGGCCGTCGCCAGCCGTTCGATGAAGTAGCGGTCGTGGACGACCGCCAGCACGGTGCCCTCGAAGCGCGCCATGGCGCGTTCGAAGCTCTCGCGCGAGGGGATGTCGAGATGGTTGATCGGCTCGTCGAGCAGCAGGAAGTTGCAGCCCTGTACCGCCAGCAGCGCCAACGCCAGCCGGCTGCGCTCGCCCCAGCTCAGCCGGCCCACCGGCACGAACACCTCGTCGCCCGCGAATAGGTAGTAGTGGAGATAGCTCCGCGCCTCGGTTTCGTCCAGCGGCGCGGCCGCGCGGATCAGCGCCAGCGGGGTCGCGGCCAGGTTGAGCGTTTCCTGTTCCTGTGCCATGTAACCCAGCCGCACCCCGCGGCCCAGGCGCACCTCGCCGGCCCAGGGCTTGAGCTGGCCGGTGATGCAGCGAAGCAGCGTGGTTTTCCCGGCGCCATTCGGGCCGATGAGCACCGAGCGCTCGCCGTAGCCCAGGTGCAGGTCCACATCTTCCAGCAGGACGCGGTCGCCGTAGCCGACGCGCAGGTCGTTGATGCGCAGCACGTCCTGGCCGCTGCGCGGCGTGTCGGCGAACTCCAGCTTCATCTTCCAGGACTGGCCGGGCTTCTCGACCGTCTCCTCGCTGGCCATCATCCGCTCCAGCCGTGCCCGCTGCACGACCGCGTGGCGCGCCAGATCCTTGGCGATGCGCCGCCAGTAGAAGTGGATGGTCTCTCCCTCGATGTTTTTGGCCTGGCTGCTCAGCTTGCGGATCGAAGCTTCCAGCCTGCGGAAGCGTTCCTGCTGCTCGCGGTAGGTGGCCCACTGCTTTTCCAGGCCGCGGTCGATGGCCGTGGCGTAAGCGCTGTACCCGCCGGGGTATTCGCGAAGGGTGTGCGTCGCGTCGTCCAGCGCCAGGGTCCGGCTCACAGTGCGGTCGAGAAACGCCCGGTCGTGCGAGACGACCAGCACGGCGCCGTCGTAATCGGCCAGGAAGCCCTCCAGCCAATCCAGCGCGACGATGTCCAGGTGGTTGGTCGGCTCATCCAGCAGCAGCAGGTCCGGCTGGGCCAGTAGCAGCCGCGCCAGCCCCAGCCGCGTCTTCTGCCCGCCGCTGAGCGCGGTCACGGGGCGGGCTTGATCGACGTCGGGCATGCCCAGACCCGCGAGTACGGCGTCGGCGTCGGCCTCCCGCCGCGCGCCGCCCAGCGCCTGGAACTCGGCCAGGGCGCGGTCGTACTTGGCCAGGGCCGCGGCCAGTTCATCACCTCGGGCGGCCGCGACCGCCTCAGCCAGGCGATCCAGCCGGGTTTCGGCTGCCTCACGTTCGCCCAGCGCCGAGCAGAGCACATCACCCACCGTGGCGCCTGGCGGGAAGTCGAGCGCCTGGGGCAGGTAGCCCAGCCGGAGTCGTCGCGGGCGACCGCTGCACGCTGCCGCGGTCGGGGGCCAGCTCGCCGGTGATAATCCTGAGCAGCGTGGTCTTGCCGCAGCCGTTCGACCCGATCAGGCCGACCCGGTCGCCGCGGTTGAGGTTGAAGTTGATGCGGTCCAGCACCCTGACGTCGCCGAACCATTTGGTGATGTCGCGGACTTGAAGCATGGCCTATAAACTCCCGGAGTGCGTCACGACAAAGACGGGTCAGATGCGGTCACGTGACGACGTGATACGTGCTGCGTGAACTTTTGCTCGTGTATCGGGTATTGCCTGCCGAGCCGGGTTAAACGACAACGCCACAAGCGCTTGGCCTGTGGCGTCTGAGACGAGCTCGTTAGGTGCGAAAGGTGAACGGTCACAGCAGGCGCGCGGCCCCGCCATGAACCTGCCGGATGGCACAGCATGCGGATGTGCGGCGCACCGGCGAGGTGGTTTCCCGACGACCGGGAAGCGAGGCAGACCTTAGGCTGAGACCAGGTTTGTCATGCGTGGATGCCCTCCAGAGTGTTGGCAGAAGTATGCCACATGGCCACGCAGGGGCCAAATTCTGGAAGTTGCATTTCCACGGCGACGACCGGGTGCGATGTTGCCGTCATAGTATGGCTGCCAACAGCGCCGAGATGCTGCGTAATGTAGAATCACCCCGTCGATGTCAGATCCAGGCAGCGCTCTAGCCGGAGCATGCCCGCTGAATACACCGGTTTCGGTTGGGACTTGGGACGGTTTTGTGGCATAATTACTGGGTTTGTTGAGGTGTTCAACCACTCGAAGGAGGGCCTCAGTGGCCATTGAGTTATCCAAAAGCGATCTGCTCGAACTCTACCACCAAATGGTGTTGATCCGTAGATTCGAGGAAAAATCCGCTGAGCTGTACGCCGAGGGCAAGATCGGCGGCTTCCTGCACCTGTACATCGGCGAGGAGGCCATTGCCGTGGGCGGCTGCAAGGCGCTGCGCGCCGGCGACCACCTGTTCACCGCGTATCGCGATCACGGCTGGGCCATCGCGCGCGGCCTGGATTCCAAACGGGTGATGGCCGAGCTGTTGGGCAAGGCCACCGGCGTCAGCGGCGGCAAGGGCGGCTCGATGCACCTGGCCAGCGCCGGGCATCGCTACTGGGGCGGCCACGCGATCATCGGCGGGCACCTGCCGCTGGCGACCGGGGTGGGGATCGAGATCCGCTACAACGAGAAGCCCGACGCGGTCCTGTGCGTCCTGGGCGAAGGCACTACCAATATCGGTTATTTCCACGAGTCCGTGAACCTGGCGGCCGTCTGGAAGCTGCCCGTGGTGTTCCTGGTGGAGAATAACCAGTACGGCATGGGCACCGAGGTCGGCAAGGCATCGGCGGTCTCCAACATCTACCAGAAGGGCTGCGCGTACGACATTGCGCACCGCCAGATCGACGGCCAGGACGTCTTCGAAACGTACCAGATCATCGACGAGGCGTTGGAACTGGCGCGCGCCGAGGGTCCGGTGCTGCTCGAGGCGATGACCTATCGCTATGTGGGGCATTCGATGGGCGATCCCGAACGGTATCGCAGCAAGACTGAGATCGACGAATGGCGGGCGCGCGACCCGATCCTGCGGCTGGCCGGGAAGATTCAGGACAAAGGCATGGCGACCCAGCCCGAGCTGGATCAGATCCATAAGGCGGTCGAGGTCGAGTTGGCCGAGATCGTGAAATTCGCTGAGGAAAGCCCGGAGCCGGCGGACGCGGCGCTGTGGGAGCACATTTACGTGAACCCACTTGGGGACCGGTAGGCCCGGCCGCGGTTCAAACAGAGGTAAAGATATGACACGCATGTCAGTTCGTGAGGCCATCAGCCAGGCCCTTCGAGAAGAGATGTACCGCGACGAGCGGGTGTTCATTATGGGCGAGGAAATCGGTAAGTGGGGCGGCACCTACGCCGTCACCCGCGGCTTCCTCGATGAGTTCGGCGAGAAGCGGGTGAAGGATACACCCATCGCCGAAGGCGTCATCGCCGGCGCCGCGGCCGGCGCCGCCATCGCGGGCCTGCGCCCCGTGGCCGAGCTGATGACGATCAACTTCGCCTTCCTGGCCATGGACGCGATCGTCAACCACATCGCCAAGCTCCACTATATGTTCAACGGCCAGATCAAAGTGCCGCTGGTGATCCGCACCGTGGGCGGCGGCGGCCGGCAGCTCGGCGCCACCCATTCGCAGACGCCTGACGCGATCTTCGCGCACTTCCCCGGGCTGAAGGTCGTCGCGCCGGGCACGCCCGCGGACGCCAAGGGCCTGTTGAAGGCCGCGATTCGCGATGACGATCCGGTCTTTTTCATCGAGCACGCGACGCTCTACCAGGCGAAGGGCGAAGTGCCGGACGACGAGGACTTCCTCGTCCCTGATCGGCGTCTCAGATATCAAGCGCGCGGGCAAAGACGTCACCATCGTCTCCTACTCGAAGATGCTGCAAACCTCCCTGGAAGCCGCCAAGCTGCTGGCCGAGGAAGGCATCGAGGCGGAGGTGATCGACCTGCGCACCCTGCGGCCGCTGGACACGCGCCCGGTCGTCGAGTCGGTGAAGAAGACCAACCGCATGGTGGTGGTGGAAGAGGGCTGGCGCGCCTTCGGCGTCGGCGCGGAGGTCGCGGCACGTGTGACCGAGCTGGCGTTTGACTACCTGGATGCACCGATCCGTCGCGTGGCCCAAGCCGAAGTGCCGCTGCCCTACAACCGCCGGCTCGAACAGATGGCGCTGCCTCAGGTTGCGGACGTCGTCAGCGCGGTCAAGGACGTGATGTATCTCAAGTAGTCGTCCAAATTGTCATTCTGAGCGGGTTATCGGCTCAATACCCGTGGCGGCGAAACAACAGCGAAGAATCTCGCTGTAGCGTGAGAGACCCTTCACTGGCGAATCGGGATACCGCAACTTAACTCGTTAACCCGTTCAGGGTGACAAGGGTAAGCGGGAGGAATTCATGGCAGAACTCATCACCATGCCCAAACTGGGCTTTGATATGGCTGAAGGCAAGCTGGGCGAGTGGCTGAAGAAGGCCGGCGACACGGTGACCCAGGGCGAGACCATCTTGCTGGTGGAGACCGACAAAGCCAGCGTCGAGGTGCCCGCGTTCCGTTCCGGCGTGCTGCTGAAGATCCTGGTCGAGGCCGGCGAGAGCGTCCCCATCGGCACCCCCATCGCGGTGATCGGCGAGGCGGGCGAGACGGTGGAGGCCGAGGCTAAGGCTAAGGTTGAGGTTAAGGCTGAGGCTAAGATCGAGGCTAAGGTCTGAGGCCAAGGCTGAGGCTAAGGCTGAGGACGAGGGCACAGGGGCGGACGGGCGGCTGGCGGCTTCGCCGGTGGCGCTGCGGATGGCCGCCGAGCTGGGCATCGATCTGCGCCAGGTGGCCGGGAGCGGGACCGGGCGGCCGGATCATCAAGCGCGACATCGAGGCCTACGTCCAGGAGAACGCCAAGAAACCGGAGAAGAAGGCGGCCGTCGGCGCGCCGCCCATGCCGATCCCCTCGTATGAGCCGACCGATGAAGGCTATCGCGTCGAGCCGTTGACCGGGATGCGCCAGGCGATCGCCCGGCGCATGGTCGACAGCAAGCAGCAGGCGCCGCACTTCTATGTCACGACGGAGATCGACATGGCCCCGGCGATGGCGTTGCGCGGCCAGTTGAACGCGCTGCTGCCTGAAGCCGAGAAGATTTCGGTCAATGACCTGATCGTCAAAGCCGCGGCGCTCACGCTGCGGCAATTCCCCGGCATCAACGCGTCGTTCGCGGCCGACGGCATCCATGTCCACGATCACGTTCACGTCGGCATTGCGGTGGCGCGCGAAAACGGTTTGGTGACCGCGGTGCTGCGCGATTGCGACAAGACCTCGCTGGCGCAGCTCGCCATCCAGACGCGGGAACTGGTGGCGCGCACGCGCGAGGGCCGGATGAAGCCGGACGACATGATGGGCGCCACGTTTACGATCAGCAACCTGGGCATGTTCGATGTGGAGGAGTTCAGCGCCATCATCACCATGCCGCAGGCCGCCGCGCTGGCCGTGGGCGCCGTGAAGAAGATCCCGGTGGTGAACGCCGACGGGCAGTTGGCCGTGGGCACGCGCATGAAGGTGACGCTGTCGGCCGATCACCGCGTGACCGACGGCGCCGAAGTCGCCAAGTTCCTCCAGGCGCTCAAAGCCGCGCTGGAGCAGCCGCTGCGGTTGGTGTTGTAGATGGGTAGAACGGGCGCAGTTTATGCGGCAGACCGCGTGAAGATCTCGCCTTCTAGATCCGAAGACACGCCCTCACGTTTGTCCTATTCCTTCTCCTTCGCCCCTTTGTAGATAATCCCCAGCCGCTCCTCGCTCCGGTCGGTGGCCGGCGGCGGCTCGGGTGATAGCGCCGCAATCTCGGCCCGCCACTCCGGCGTCATCGCCACATCCACGGCCTGCAACGATGCCTCCAACTGTTCCAGGTTCCGCGCGCCGATGATCGGCGCGGTGAGCGCCGGGTGTGCCATGACCCACGCCACGGCCAGCGTCGCCGGGTGCAGGCCGCGCGCCTGCGCGTGCGCCACGAAGCGCTCGGCGACATCGAGGTACTCCGGCACGCTGTAGCGCGTCCGGTGCATCTGGTTCTCCATCAGCCGGCCGCGCTCCGCTTGCATCCCCGGGCCGTATTTCCCGCTCAACAGGCCGCTCCCCAGCGGGCTGTAGGAAATCACCCCCACTTGTTCGGAGACTGCCAGCGGCAGGATCTCCACCTCGGCCTGGCGCTTGACCAGGCTGTACATGGGCTGGATGCACTCGAAGCGCGCCAGGTCATGCAGGGCTGAGAGCCCCAGCGCTTTCGCGATCTGCCACGCGGCCCAGTTGCTGACGCCGAGATACAGCACCTTCCCCTGATGCACCAGGTCATCCAGTGCGCGCAACGTCTCGTCGATCGGCGTCCGCTCGTCGAAGCCGTGGACGAAGTAGAGGTCAATGCGATCGGTCGCCAGCCGGCGGAGGCTGCCCGCGACGGCCTGCATGATGTGACGCCGCGACAGGCCGCGCTGGTTCACGTCAGACCCCATCGGAAAGTGGACTTTCGTCGTGATCACCAACTCGTCCCGCTCGCCGGCCATGGCCCGGCCCAGGACTTCCTCCGAACGGCCGCCGGCGTAGACGTCTGCGCAGTCGAAGAAGTTGATGCCCGCGTCGCGGCAGCGCCGGAACATGGCGGCGGACGTGGCTTCGTCCGCGTCGCCGCCGAACGACATCGTGCCGAAGCACAGGCGCGACACCTGCACGCCCGTGCGGCCGAGGGTGCGATATTCCATGCGAACCATCTCCTTACCTGTGTCATTCTGAGCGGCTTGACGGCTCAACTTTCGGGACGGCAAGTCGATAGCGAAGAATCTCAATGTCCGCATCTTAATCGGTTGGCCGGTTTCTGTCCATTGCCGGGATGGTCGGTTTGTGCTATGATTTGGCCATGAGCACGTTCGAACCTGTATGGGGTGTGTCTTTTGAGCAGGTCTGCCGCGCATTTGAGCGTAACGGGGGCCATCGGCGTGCTACTCTTAGCTCGGGAGGCTGGGCTACCTATCAATCTCAAGCACAACTTTGACTTGCTGATTCAGAACGGGTTCCGACTTTCAGATCATGTGTACGATACGCTGATTGCATCTTACAGCTAACTTGCTTCCTGAGGACCCTATGCCAGCCACGCCGCCGGAAATTCCCTACGATGTCTTCATCTCCTACAGCCACACCGACTCGGACTGGGTCTTCGAGTGGCTAATTCCCCGCTTGAAAGCCGCTGACCTGAAGGTCTGCACGGATCGCGAATCGTTCGCGCTCGGCGTCCCCGCGCTGATCAACATGGAGAACGCGGTCGCAGCCAGCCGCCACACGCTGCTCGTGCTGACCCCGGCCTACCTGGCGAGCAATTGGACGATGTACGAGCAAATCCTGACGCAAACCCAGGACCCCATCGGCCTGCGCCAGCGCACGATCCCGGTGCTGCGCCAGCCTTGCGATCCGCCGATGCGCATCGCCATGCTGACCTACGCCGACCTGACCGGCAAGCGGGACGCGGAGGCCGAGCTTGCCAAGATCGTGCGGGCGATCGGCGGGACGCCGCGACCGCCCCAGGCCGATCAGCCCAAAGCCCAGCCGCCTGCTCCTCCATCTCCCGTGCAGCCTGCAGTACAACACCGCGGCGGTGCGCGAGCTGTTGATGGCCGCGTTCAGCGATGAGGAGTTGATGACCTTCTGCTATGACAACTTCCGGCCCGTTTACGAGGAATTCACCACCGGGATGAGCCGGACGCAGAAGGTGCAGCGGTTGGTGGAGTATTGCGTGCGTCGCGGTCAAATGGCGGAGTTGCTGGCGCGGGTGGAGCGGGCGAATCCGTACCAGTATGGTCGATTTGCAGAGCGTTTGCGAAACGCAACCACGTGATTGCGTCGATGACGATCATGTTTTGACAGCGTTCGGGCCGTTGTGTTGGCGGCCTTTGCATCACTGCCGTGAGTGTGCCTCATGCCTGAACCAACCTACGATGTCTTTGTTTCTTGCAGTTCCGCTGACCGCGCGCGGGTATGGGACTGCCTTGTTCCGCGCCTGAAGGGCGAAGGGCTGGCGGTTTGCACCGACCAGGAATCGTTCGACGTCGGTGTGCCTAGCCTGAACAACGTGACAGGCGTTTCGATTGCCCACAATGTCTAATGAAGATCGAGCCCTGCTTGGCGCTTTCGCCGTACCGGGTTTCGATCTTCAGTTTGTTATCTTCGATCGTTAGTCATGGAATGGAAAACGTGTTCGACACATTGGTCTTGATCAAGGGGGCCGGCGACTTGGCGACGGGTGTGGCCGCGCGCCTCTACCGCTGCGGCTTTCCTGTCGTGATGACCGAACTGCCCCGCCCGCTCATGGTCCGGCGGACGGTGTCCTTCGGCGAGGCCGTGTACGAGACCGAAGTCGTCGTGGAGGGCATTCGCGCCCGTCGCGTCGACGATGTCGCCGCCGCCCGGTCGGCCATCTCGGACGGCGCAATCCCCGTTCTGGTCGATCCCGAGACGCGCTGCCTGGCCGAGCTTGCGCCCCCTGTCCTGGTGGACGCGGTCATGGCGAAGGCGAATACCGGCACGCGCCTGACGGATGCGCCCCTGGTCATCGCGCTCGGCCCCGGCTTCACGGCCGGCGTTGATTGTCACGTGGTGGTCGAAACCAACCGCGGCCACCGGCTGGGGCGGCCGATCTACCAAGGCGCCGCGGAGCCGGACACCAGCCGGCCGGGCGAGGTGGGCGGCAAAACGGCGGAGCGGATCCTGCGCGCGCCGGTCACCGGTGTTGTGACAAGCCGAGCCGCGATCGGCGACCGGGTGTTCGAGGGCCAGGTCGTGGCGGGCGTCGGTGGGTGCGAGGTGCACGCCGGCACGACGGGGGTCCTGCGGGGCATGGTGCGTGATGGGACACTGGTGCCCGTGAGGGTCAAGATCGGTGATGTGGACCCGCGCGCCACGGTCTCGCATTGCTTCGAGATCTCGGAGAAGGCGCTGGCGATCGCTGGCGGCGTACTGGAGGCCATATTAGCGGCCAGGTGGGGGGTCAGATGACGGTTGGATTGCCCGGATCGGTGCAGCAGTGGCAGGAGCGGCTGGGCGAGCATCTCTATATCGCTGAACGCAGCCTGGCGACCGCGATCTACCTCTCTGTCAAGCTGAAAGAAACCGCTATTTGTGGAGGGCGAGGCGGGGGTCGGCAAAACCGAGATCGCGAAGGTCCTGTCCCAGGTGCTGGCGCGGCCGCTGATCCGGCTCCAGTGCTACGAGGGATTAGACGTCTCCTCCGCGTTGTACGAGTGGAACTACGCCGGGCAGATCCTCCAGATTCGCATGTGGGAAGCGGCCGGCCAGTTGGCGGGCGGCGACAACGGCGATCGGGGCCAGCACACGATCAAAGACATCTTTACGTCGGATTTCCTGCTGCAGCGGCCGCTGCTGCAGGCGGTGAGCCAGGCGGACGGCCACGCGCCGGTGCTGCTGATCGACGAGCTGGATCGGGCCGACGAGGAGTTCGAGGCGTTCCTGTTGGAGCTGTTGGCCGAATTCCAGGTGACGGTGCCCGAGCTCGGCACCATCCGCGCCCCGGAGCCGCCCGTTGTGGTGATCACGTCGAACCGCACGCGCGAGATTCATGATGCGCTGAAACGGCGTTGTCTGTACCATTGGATTGAGTACCCCTCACTCGAAAAAGAATTCCGCATCATCCAGGCCCGTGTGCCGGAGGCGCCCGAATTGCTGGCGCAGCAGGTGGTGGCCTTCGTCCAGGATTTACGCAGATACGGACCTCTACAAACGCCCCGGCGTCGCCGAGACGATTGATTGGCTCAATGCCCTCGTCGCGCTCGACCAGCGCGCTTTGGACGAGGAGATCGTCAACGACACCCTGGGTGCGCTGCTCAAGTATCAGGACGACATCCGGCTCGTGCAAGGCGGAGTCGGCCGCCGCATCATCAAGAAGGTGACGAGTTAGGGCCGCCCGCCATGATTTCGGAATCCTTTCTGATCCGGCCGCGCGGAAACCTCCTGCGCAATTTGGTGCTGTTCGCCCGGCTCCTGCGCTCGGTCGGTGTGCCTGCCAGCCCGGATCAATTGGTTGATCTCGTGCGCGCGCTGCCCTTGCTCGACCTGCGGCGCAAAGACGAGTTCAAGGACGCGTCGCGGGCCACGCTCGTGACCAGCCGTGAGCAAGCCGAGGTCTTTGATCGCACCTTTGATCTCTTCTGGCGGGCGTGGAGCACCGAGGAGCAGCCGATGCCCGAGGCCGGCGCGGTGCAAAAGGCGCCCCCGCGGGAGGATCGCGAGGATCGACCGGGAGGACGCCTCTGCCGGACACGGAGGAAGCGGTCCCGGAAGGTCAGGAGCAGCCGGACGATGCGGAGCCGGAGACCCTGATGACCTACAGCGCCGTCGAGGTGCTGCGCGCGAAGGACTTCGCCGAACTTTCCGAGGCATGAGCTGCACAGCGTCACGGCCCTGATTCACACCATCGAATGGCGGCCCGATCTCCGCCGCACACGGCGCAAGCGGGCCGCGGCGCACGGCGCGCACCTGGACCTGCGCCGCGCGCTGCGCTACGGGCTGCGCTACGGCGGTGAGACGATCGAGCTGGCCTGGCAGCGGCCCAAGCTGAAACGCCGGCCGCTGGTCGTCCTGTGCGACATCAGCGGTTCGATGGAGCTCTACTCGCGCATATTGCTGCAGTTCCTGTACGCGATCACCAACGGCCTCGACCACGTGGAAGCCTTTGTCTTCGGCACGCGCTTGACCCACCTCACGCGCCAGTTGCACCAGGCCGATATCGATGCGGCGCTGCACCAGGCCGCCGGGGTGGTGAACGATTGGGGCGGGGGCACCCGCATCGGCGAGTCGTTGAAGACGTTCAACTACGACTGGGCGCGCCGCGTGTTGGGGCACGGCGCGACGGTGCTCATCATCAGCGACGGCTGGGATCGGGGCAACCTGACGCTTCTGGACCGAGAAATCCGTCGCCTGCAGCTCAGTTGCCGCCGCGTGATCTGGCTCAATCCGCTCATCGGCGCGCCGGACTACAAACCCCTCGCCCAGGGCATCCAGACGGTGTTACCGTTCGTTGATGACTTTCTGCCCGTGCACAATCTGAACAGCCTGGAGCGTTTGGCCACCATTCTGACGCAGGCGACCAAGCCGCGCAACGGATCCCCCGCGACGCGAGCAAAATCATATTCTTGAGAAGTTGCTTCCGGGAGGCTTCCATGGACAAATTCCCGCGCACGATGGTAGGCAGCATCTCGTTGCCGCGCCTGATCATCGGCTCCAATTGGTTCAAAGGTTATTCGCACACCAGCGTGCCCAAGGATCACTTCATCCTGGAGTACCAGACGCGCGAACGGCTGGCCGAGATCTTCACCACCTTCATGTCCTACGGCGTTGACGCCTACATGGGCGGCGATCCCGGCCCGCTGGTGCTGACTGCAATTCACGACGCCGAGCAGCGCGCCGGACGCAAAATGATCCTGATCCTCACACCCTCCTTCAATCTGCTGCCCGGGGGCGAGCCCGCGAACGAACCTGAACTCGTGTTCGATCACTACCAGGCGATCGGGACCACCTTCTGCTTCCCCCATCAATGCGTGACCGATGCCTTGGTGGACAAGCGCGCCGGCGTCATCCGCGACCTCGACCGCTACACCCGGTTGATCCGCGAGCGCGGCATGATCCCGGGCCTTTCGACGCACATGCCTGAAGCCGTGATCTATGCCGACCGCCAGGGCGCCGATGTGGAAAGCTACATCCAGATCTTCAACGCCGCTGGCTTTCTGATGCAGGTCGAGCCGGATTGGGTGCTCAGCGTTATCCAACAGGCCAAGAAGCCGGTCATGACGATCAAGCCGCTGGCCGCCGGCCGCCTGCTGCCGCTCGTTGGCCTCTCGTTCGTATGGAGCACCATCCGTCCGCAGGACATGGTCACGATCGGTACGACGACGGCTGCCGAAGCGCGGGAGGTGGTCAACATTTCGCTGGACTTGCTGCACGGCCGTTCGCCGAAGACTGAGCTCCAGATCACGCGCAGTAAGGCATCATTGCTCACCTACTGATCTGAGACCCTAGCTTCATATCTCCATTTTCTATTGACACGAGTCGCTGCCTGCGCGATAATGTCATCGCCTGAAGGTCGCTCGCCCCGTGTCTTATAAAGGCGCGGCCGGATTGCTTGAACTACTGCTCTCCTCACTATAACATCCAACGCTATCCAACGCCTCAAGGGGGAGCCGATGGCGCCGGAGCTGCAAGTCCGTTGTCTGGGCAGGCTGAACCTTCACTGCCGGGAGACGCCTGAGCTTGCCCCGCGCGACCTCTCCCTGCCCGCCACCCTCAAGGCGCAATCGCTCCTGGCCTACCTGGTCGTCCACCGAGGCCACGCGTTCAGCCGCGATCATCTGGCCGAATTGTTCTGGGGAGATCGGCCGGAGCACAATGCTCGCCGCTCCCTCGCCACAGCATTATGGCAGATCCACCGCTGCCTACCGGATGACGACTTCATCCTCGCTGACGCCGCCCATGTTCAGATCAACCCGCACAGCACGTTCTGGTTTGACGTGGCTGAGTTCGATAAGCTGTCGAGGCCACGTACGCGCCTCGCCGATGTCTCGACGCTGCAACAGGCTGTCGAGTTGTATCGCGGACCCTTTCTTGACGGCTTCTACGATGACTGGGTGCTGACCGAACGCTACCGGCTGGAGAGCCTCTTCTGCGATGCGCTGGCCGGGCTGATGGCGGCGCGGGAGGTGTTGGGCGAGCACGCGGCCAGCCTGGCCGCGGCGCTGCGGCTGTTGGAGCAGGATCCCCTCCGCGAGGACGCTCACCGGGCCGCCATGGCTGCCTACTGCCGGCTGGGCCAACGCCACGCGGCGCTGGCCCAGTATGCGCGGTGCCAGCAGACCCTGGAGGCTGAGCTGGGAGCGCCGCCGATGGCCGAGACCCTGGCGTTGCGCCAGGCAATCGTCGAAGGCCGGTTGGAATGCGCGCCCGAGATGCCGACGACGCCGGTACCAATGACGCCCGCGCGGCGAGAGCCTGCGCGGCACCCCCTGGATGCGGCCGGGCAGATACCGCTGGTTGGGCGGGAGCAAGAACTGGCGTATCTGGCCGACGGCTGGCAGGCCGCGCTGGCCGGGCAATGCCATCTGCTGCTGATCAGCGGCGAGGCCGGGGTGGGCAAGACGCGACTGGTGCAGGAGTTTGCCGACCGGCAGCGCTGGCAGGGTGTGCGCATCTTGCAGGGCCGCTGCTACGAGTTCGAGCGGCTGCTGCCCTACCAGCCGGCCGCCGAGGCGCTGCGCGCGCTGCCACCGGACGCGGCCGCTGCCGCCAGCGCAGCCTTGCCCGAGTGGATCACGGCCCAGGTGAGCCGCCTCGCGCCGGAACTTATCGAACGAGAATCCGAATTACCGGAACGATCGTCGGAAACGTCATTGCGAGAAGCGTCTTCTGCGGTTGCGAGGCACGAAGCAAAGCAACCTCCTGCGATCCCAGGGATTGCTTCGGCCCACCCAACGGGCCTCGCAACACCTGCACTGCACCAAACGCAGTGCGGTGCAAGTGTGACACCTCGAAGATCGTCTTCGGCGCCACCCGCCGAGGCACAGGAGCGGCTGTTCGAGGCCGTAGCCCGCTTCCTGGCCCAGGTCGCGGGCCAGGCGCCCCTGCTGCTGATCCTCGAAGACCTGCACTGGGCGGCCGATTCGACGCTGCAACTGCTGCACTACCTGGCGAGAAGCCTCGTCGGCCGCCCGCTCCTGATCGTGGGCACACTGCGGCCCGAGGCGGTCTCGCCGGCCCACCCCCTGGCGACGCTGGGCCGGCGGCTGGCGCGGGACGGGCTGGCGCGGCGGCTGTCTCTCTCCCCCTTGTCGGCGGCTGCGGTGACCGCGCTGATCGGCCAGCTCTCGGGTGATGGTGAGGACGCGACGCCGCTCGCCGGGCGCCTGTATCAGGAGACAGAGGGCAATCCCTTCTACCTGATCGAGACAATCAAGGCGCTCTTCGAGCAAGGCGCGATCCGGTTGGAAGCCGGGAGCTGGCGGGCCGATTACGCGGCCCTGGGCCGGGGCACGCTGCCGCTGCCCGCCAGCGTGAGTGAGACGGTCGCCGCGCGGGTGGGACGCTTGAACGGGGCGGCGCAGGAAGCGGTGCGCGTGGCGGCGGTGGCAGGCCGGGAGTTCGACTTCGATCTACTCAAGAGGGCGTGGGGCAAGGGAGACGAGGCCACGCTGTCGGCCCTGGACGATCTGCTGCGCCACCGGCTGATCGCCGAGGGTGCTGGGGCAGATGGCGCGGACTACGCCTTCACCCACCACAAGATCCAGGAAGTGGTGTACACAGGGCTGCCGCGCCACCGTCGCCTCCATTTGCACGGGCAGGTGGGGCTGGCTTTGGAGCGCGGGCTGGGGGCCGAGGCGGGAACCAGGGCCGCAGAGTTGGCCCATCACTTCGAGCAGGCCCGGCAAGCAGATGGGGAGCTGACGGACAAGGCGATCGCTTACCTGCTGCAGGCCAGCCAGCAAGCCCTGCGGCAGTCGGCCGGCCAGGAAGCCATTGCCTATGTCCGGCGCGGACTCGATATCGTGCAGGCCCTGCCCAAGACGGCCGAGCGCCTCCGGCAAGAGATTGACCTGCACATCGCCCTGGCGCTGCCGACGACGGTCGTCCATGGCTATGGCTCTCCCGAAGCAAGGCGCGTGTATGAGCAGGCGCGCCAGCTTTGTCAGCAGCACGGCGACACTCAAGCCTTGTTCACCACGCTGGTGGGGCTGGCGCGCTACTACGCCATGGCCGGGGATTTCGCGACGGCCATGGAGCTGGCGGAGCAGCTCGTGACAAGCGCCGAGGCCGCCCGGCACACCGGTTGGCTGGTGGAGGCCTGTCGCGTGAAAGGTGGGTTCATTTTCGGCCAGGGAAGACTGCGAGAAGCGCGGGCAGTGCTGGAGCGAGGTCTTGCCCTCTACGATCCGGCCTACCATGAGCGGCATGCCTACCGCTTCGGCCACGATCCGGCTGTAGCGATGCTGAACTATCTGAACCTGACGCTATGGCTGCTGGGATACCCGGCGCAGGCGCTCACGCGGGTTCAGCAGCTCGAAACCCTGGCGCAGGCCATGGTGCAGCCGACCAGCCAGGTGATCGCCCAATGTGTGCTGGCCAAGAGCGCATGCATGCGCCGCGACAGCGAGGCGGCCCTGCGCTTCGCGCAGGAAGGCATCCGCTTGAGCCAATCCTACGACCAATCCCTCTGGAAGGGTCTGGCTCAGCGCGTTCCACGGCTGGGCGCTTTGCCGACCGCGGGGAGTGTAACCAGGGTTGGCCCAGTTGCGCGAGGGCACGGCTGCCTGGCGCGCCACGGGCAACAAACATTTTGCACCTTTTCTGTTGGGCTTGCAGGCGGAAGCCTCTCTCAAGGCGCGGAAGTTGGCAGCGGGACTCGCGGCGGTAGCCGAAGGCCTGGCGATTGCGCAAAGCGGCGGCGACACCTACTGGCTGGCGGAGCTGCACCGGCTGCGCGGCGAGCTGTCCTGGGCTGCGGGAGAGGATGGCGGCAGCGGCGGAAGCGCGCTTCCGTGAAGCCCTGGCGACAGCCCGCCAGCAGGAGGCGAAGACGTTGGAGCTGCGCGCGGCCGTGAGCCTGGCGCGGCTTTGGCGCAGCCAGGGCAAAACCCAGGCTCCGCGTGAGATGCTGTCCGAGATCTACGGCTGGTTCACGGAAGGCTTCGAGACCTCCGATCTGCAGGCAGCCAGCGCGTTGTTGGCTGAATTGTAAGTCGCTCTGTCATCCTGAGTTACCATCCCGCCGCGGCAGGATGCGCCCGGTACAGAAACTCTCACGCTGTCATCCTGAGCGGGTTAACCCACTAAAGGTCGTTGCGGCAAAATCCCAGCGAAGGATCTCGGCGTGGGGGTTCTTGAAAGCGGGTTAACCATCCAAAGTCTGCCATGGCGAACTCCCAGCAAAGGGACCTCGGCGCACGCCTCGAGACCCTTCGCTAGGCTTTGAGCTATCACTTGCGCTGTGCTGTACACCCGCTCAGGGTGACAGCGAAACTATTCTCAGCATAAAGGAGGCTTCTCAATGTCACTCGAACAAAACAAAGCCCTTGTCCGCCGCTTCGTCGAGGAAATGCAGAACCAACACGACCTGGCTGCCCTGGATCGGTTCTTCAGCCAGGATTTCGTTGACCACGCCGGCTTCGCCCGTCCGCCCACCCTGGCAGGCGCCCGGGAATTCTTCACCGTGTTCTTCGCCGCCTTCCCCGACGTACACTTCACCATTCATCGGCAGGTGGCGGAAGGCGACAAGGTGGTGACCCACAAGACCTGTCGGGCGACGCACCAGGGGCCGTTGTGGGGCATCCCGGCCACAGGCAAGTCGGTGACCTTCGACGTCATTGACATCTTCACCGTTGCTGACGGCCAGCTCACCGAGCACTGGGCCGTGGCCGATTTCCTCAGCATGATGCAGCAGCTCGGCGTCGTGCCGGGACCGTAATGGGATATAGACCTTCGAGGTCTGCCGGACCTCGAAAGTTTTGTCGGCTCTAATCAGCGAGGGACAAATCGTGCTGCCCGCCATTTCAAACCCGCGTGTTTGGAGTGGAGGGCAGCGCTTTTTGACACTTTTTTGACACCCCTGTGCTAGGTTGAAGCTACGAGCTCGATCCGAGAGTGCAGCGAAAGGTTGACTTCTCAGGAAAGGAAAAAAACAAAATGAACCTTGTCGTTGGCGCCACAGGCAAGGTGGGCAGTGAAGTCTGTCGCCGCCTCACTGCTGCCGGCAAACCGGTCAGGGCGCTGGTCAGGGCGACATCTGACCAGGCCAAGGTGGAAGGGCTGAAGGGTTACGGTGTCGAGATCGTGCAAGGCGATCTGCGCGACCCCGCGTCGCTGGCAGCCGCCTGCCGCGGGATCACGGCGGTGATCTGCACGGCGTCTTCGATGCCGTTTGCCTACAAGCCTGGGGAGAACGACATCCAGAGCACAGACACCATGGGCGTGATCGGTCTGATCGATGCCGCGCGAGCCGCCGGCGCGCAGCGTTTCATCTACACCTCGTTCACCATGGAGCTTGACTTCCCGCTGCACAGCGCCAAGCACGCGGTAGAGCAGCACCTGAAGGACAGCGGACTGGGCTACACGATCCTGCGCCCTGGCTACTTCATGGAGGTCTGGCTGAGTCCCGCGGTTGGTTTCGACGCGGCGAACGCCAAGGCTCAGGTCTATGGGTCAGGCGAGAACCCGATCAGTTGGATCTCATACCCGGACGTGGCCGAGTTCGCCGTGCGGAGCCTCGACAAGCCGGAGACCCACAATGCGACCCTTGCGCTGGGCGGTCCAGAGGCGCTCAGCCAGTTGCAGATGATCCGGATCTTCGAGGAGATTGGTGGACGGCGGTTCGAGGTGCAGCACGTGCCGGTCGAGGCCCTTGAGGAGCAGCAGCGAGCCGCGACCGACCCGATGCAGCAGTCGTTCCTTGGCCTGATGCGGTGCTACGCGGCCGGTGATCCCATTGACATGCGCGAGACCTTGAAGACGTTCCCGGTTCAGCTCACTTCCGTGCAGGACTATGCCAGACGCGCCATAACCGGCCCAGGATGAGATCAAAGAGACCAAGAGGCTACCTTGCCCAACGGCTTACCATACCAGGAGGTAGCACATGACTGCTACGACACACAATGCCGGCGTCTCGATCACGGTGGATGTGCCGGTCAGGCTTGACGAGATTGACTACCTGGGCATCGTTCATGGCTCGAATTACCTGAAGTACATGGAGCATGCCAGGGTAAAGCTGCTGGAGCAACAGAGAGTGGACCTGCTGGCATGGGTGAAGAAAGGTGTACGCGCCGTGGTGGTGAACGATACGGTGAACTATCGCCACCCCGCGGTATACGGCGATGTGCTGGCCGTCACCTGTGTCGTCGAAGAACTCGGTGAGAGCGCCACGAAACTTCGATACAGCATGACGGAGCAAAGGACGGGGAGGGAAATCCTGCAGGCTACCACGACCATCGTGTGCATCGGGCCTGACGATAGACCGATCCCCATCCCCGCGGAAATGAGAGCGGCAATGAGTCGCCCCGCGTGACATGTTCCGGCTCGTTCCGGATCGCCAGAGGAGTACCCGCCATGTCAGAACAAGACAACCTTCAAGTCATCCAGGCGCATTTTGCCGCGTTCGGGCGCGGCGACATCAACGGCGCGCTGGCGTTGGTCGCCGAGGAGGTGGACTGGCAATCGCCCGCCACCGGCACGCCCAATGCGCTGATGCCCTGGAGCGCGATCCGCCGCAGCCGCGCCGAGGTCGGGCAATTCTTTGCCGACATGACCGCACACGCTGAGCCACAGGCCTTCGAGGTTTTCGCCGTCACGACGGAAGGTGACCGGGTCGTGCTCGAGGGGCGCAATGCCGGGCACGCCAGGTCCACCGGCCGAAGCTATGAACACGATTGGGTGATGGTGTTTACCATCAAGGATGGCCTGATCGTGCGCCATCGCCACTACTACGACACCGCGGACCTGGTAGCCGCGTTCTCGTAAAACACAGCTTGCCATCGGTGCGAGACTCGTACGGCTGCCCGCCATCCCAAACGCGATTGGGGTGGCGGGCAGCGTTTTTTGACACTTTTTTGACACCCCTGTGCTAGGTTGAAGACGCTAACCCGTTCTGAAGGTTAGCGTCGCAACACCCAATATCATCCTCAAGGAGCCGAAAATGGAAACGAGAATCTCATTACTTCACCGCGGGCTGTTCTGGTTGGCAGCCATTACCGGCGCTGTGTTTGGTCTGGGATACTATTTCGTACCGGTGCAGTTCAGCGCCGCATTGGGAGCGCCCATCCCTGATCCACTGGCCATTCGAACCATCGGCGGATTCCTGCTGGGCGAAGCCGTGGGCGCCTTGTGCGCGCTACGATCGGGCCGCTGGGCCGAGGTGTGGATCGTTACCCTCTACCTGATGACATGGAATATCCTGAACAGCCTCACGATGTTCTACGCTATCCTCTTCGGTGGAGGGCCGTCTGCTCTACTTCCCAACGCCATCCTGACGGCTATTCTCGGGCTTGGCCTGGCGTTCGTCTATTTGCGACAGAAGAGCAAGAAAGCCTAGAACATCGGTCAAGTAATGTTTGGCGATCATACCGGGCGGTTGAAACCCGCTGCAACGGCGGCTGCGGCCGCCTGCAAAGCCGACCTGCATCGGCTCAATCTTAGTCGCCTGCCGGCGACTTCGCAGGCGTTGCAGCGACCTCGGTCGCCCGTGGCGGCTGCCGCTGCGGGTCATTTTCAGCGGCGAGAGGCAAGCGCAATGGACCAGTCCACGACGCCAAACGCCACGGTCACCAGCACCTTTGTCGTCCGCTTCTGGCGCGAGCAGGCGGGCGCCGAGTCGCGCTGGCGCGGCCGCATCGAGCACGTGCAGAGCGGGCAGCGCGCCGATTTTCTCGATGTAGCAGGGCTGCTGGGTTTTCTCGAACGCTTCGGCATCGGCGCAGCCGCCTCTCCTGGCGACCGAGGAGAAAACAGTGGTGTCGGGGGTGAGCAGGCGGGAGACAACCGCCTCATCTTGAACCCAGGAGGACGCTTATGAAAACGCGTTGTGGGAGCATGCTGAAATGGGTGTTGGCGCTTGCCACCGTCTTGGTTGCCAGCCTGTTTTTGACGGGCAGGGCGCATGCGCAGGACTGTGATGCCGGAACCGGTTGCAATAACTACGGTGAGTTGATGCAATACCTTCAGAGCAACGGGCGCCGCGATCCTGAGTATCGCATCATCCAGGTCAGGAGCGATCAGCCTACGCTGATGCCCGCTCACGAACAGTATGATGCATCCTGCTATTTCTTTGCATTGGCCCCCGTTCTTGACTACCTGGGGTTCACCCGGTTTGTGCCTGATTCACACTACATGTATCAGATGTCTTATGCCGCCAGCAATGGTCTTCATGAACACAGATACGATGTCGGGTACCATCTTTCAGCCGAACATTTGATGGGGATGAGCACACACTTCGAGTCTGTGGAGAACTTCTGTGAGACTCGAAGCGGCCGAATGGTCTGCGAGCCTTTCGAATGTGACCTCGACCCCGCCAAACCCAAACCATGCTTCTATGCAAATGCAACGAAAACCACGCTCAATACTGCGCCAGTATTCTGCAATCGCCTATTTGAGGCAGGTGAAGAATATGGGATGTGTTCGAACCTGGCCAACACCTATGGGCAATGGCTGGACACCGTTGGCAACGGGTGTGGAGATGGCTCAGGTGATCGGTGCAGGTGCAGCGCCGATGCGAGCTGCGGCATGTATTGGTTTGCCAACCAGGTTCTGGTTCGCTACGCCGGTTGCAACGACATGAAGAGATTCGAGCCGAGGCCGGATAGCAACGCCGAGATTCTCCACATGCGTCGGGTCATCAAGGCGTTCATTGATCAGAACCTCCCTGTGCCCGTTGCCGTGCGCAAAGGTGGTCATTTCATGGTTCTCATCGGCTACCTGGATCTGGATGCCGACGGCTGGCCAACAAAGGCCATACTAACCGACTCATCTGGCACATATCTCATCGCGGCTCTCACTTCCGGTTGGGCTCAACCCAACCCCAACTCCCTCCTAAAGTTGTTGCCCTGGAACCATCACCTCGATGGAGCGTGCGAGGCGGGGGCGTGGGCGACCCAACTCGATGCTCAGGCCCGACGGGATAGCCTGCGTGCTGAACTGCGGCTATGCAGCTTGCCCAGCGGCTGGACGGCGCAATGCACGGTTCCTCGTGTCTACGGGGCGCAGATCGTATGCGAGGACGACCGATTGGCGGAACGGACTTACTTCGCCTACGACGGCGATCTATTCATTGCCGACGAGGACAATGTTGACTGTGATAAGGTCATCCTGCGCTATGCGGACGGCCAACACGGGATTCGGTCGGCGACGATTCAACGTTTCTGGTACTCACCAGCAGACGACCGATGGCAAACCGCCAGTAACCAGCTCTTTCGCCCCGATTCTCTCCGGAACCGAAGCTGTGGGTAATGGTCTTCCTGGCCCGGTGAGCATTGTTGAATGGGATAGGGTCTGGCCGGAAGACAATTGGTTGATCGCTGACGGTCTGCGCGACACCTATACCAAAAGACGAGCTACTATTGAGTTGATGTTGAACGATGGCGCGACGAAAAAGATCGAACTCACTCCGCCGAATACCTATGGGGTCAACCTGGACTGTATTGATAACGATCATGTAATTGCTTCATATCGCTACGAAGCCGACCATGGCGCTTTCCGATCTGCCGATGCACGTTTTACCGACAAGCAGTTCTTTGCTGAGGGACGAAACCGATCTTGCGATAGCGTGAAAGTGCGTGTGAACCTGGGTCAGGGAGAAACCATGGTCGGGGCAACGCTACAACGAATGTACTACTCCGCCACTAATGGCGAGTGGCGGCCAGCCCAGGGTCTCTGGTATCCGGATCGCAATGCGATCGTGCCGGATGCACTCACAGGGTATAGTCGCAGCTTGACCTGGGATGAGGTTTGGATGGATAACCATTGGCTCGTTGCAGAAAATGTGGGTTCTGGTTCGGATTACGGTGACCGCAAGACCGTTCTCAGACTGTACGATGGCAGCATGAATCCGCTGCGCGAGATAGAGATCGCGCCCTACTGACTTTGCGCGGTTGCCCTTCCTCGAAAGGAGGTCACGTGATGACAAAAAAGTTCCTGATGCTTGGCCTGTCGGTTGTGTGTCTGGTCACGGTGGCTACGACACCATTCGCTAGGACCCCACAGATCGAACGCTGGGTGATCGGCGGCGGGGGCGGCAGTGTAACGGTAGGCAGTGCTTCCCTGCGCAGCACCGTCGGGCAGTGGGTGACCGGCGAGGGCGGCAGCGGCGATGCCCGGCTGCAATCGGGCTTTTGGTCGGGCGTGACGACGGCGACTGAAAACCACGCGCAGTATCTGCCCATGATCTTCAGATAGCGAATGACGCAGATGCGCTATTGGATTTTAGAACAGAGAGTTCCTGAAGCAAAGGAGATACCAACCATGAACCGCAGACTATTCGTCACCCTACTGCTGGGGGCATGTCTGGTTTGGGTCGGCGCCAGCAGCGCGGCCGGCCAGGCTCCGGTGGAGAATCCACTGCCGGCGGAGGTGAGTTCACCGGACGCCACCATTAGCAGTCAGTTGATCTATCAAGGCTGGTACACCGAGGCCGGCATACCGGTCAACGGCAGCCGCGATATGGCGTTTCGTATCCACACCAACAGCACCTGCATCGCCGCCGTGGGGTCGAACATCCCCAAACCCGGCGTCATCATCGAGGATGGTGTATTCGAGGTGCTGCTCGATGTGCGGCACGAGGATTTCAACGGCCAGGCGCTCTGGTTGAAGGTGACCATTGCCGGTGTGGATATCGGTTGCTTTCCTCTGATGCCTGCACCGTATGCGCTCAGTTTACGGCCGGGGGCGCAAATCAGCGATGCTACTACTACGGTGCAACTCAATCGAGGATGGCAAATAGGAATGGTCTTCTATAAGGCAGGTCTGTACAGCAAGGGATCTGGATCCTCATACGGCGTCTATGTTGAATCAAATAGCGGAACAGGTGTTCACGGTGAGTCAGAATCCGGCACTGGCATGGAAGGCATCTCCGCTGCCACCAGTGGAGTAGTGGAGGGTGTGCATGGAGTCAGTTGGTCAACTGCAGGGCGAGGGGTTTTAGGTGAGGCCAAGGCGACTAGCGGGGATACCTACGGGGTATGGGGAGAGAGTCGTTCTACGGAAGGCCAGGGGGTATACGGTCTGGCGACTGCCAGCAGCGGCGCTGCGTATGGCGTGTACGGCGTCAGCAATTCTCCCGGTGGTGCCGGGGTCTATGCCCTGGGTAATGGCGAGCAGGATCCTGACCTGATCCTGGGCGGGAAAAGCGATGCGAATGACAACGGGGTGATCTGGAGCGATCCTCGTTTTACGGGCAGCGACATCTTCATCCGCAGCAACGATGACGTGGGGATCCATTTGAACCGTGACGGTGAGACCGACCCCGCCAAACTCGGGGAATTCCACATCTACAACGGCCAGGCGCAGTCCATCCTTAGAGTTCAAGAAAACGGCACTCTGCGGGTCAATGTGCTGCAGATCGTCGGTGGCAGCGACCTGTCCGAGCGCTTCGATGTTTCATCGGCGCGCGGTGAGATCAAACCCGGCATGGTCGTCTGTATTGATAGCGCGCCATCCGGGCCAGTTGGTGGTTTGTGATAAAGCCTATGATCGCACGGTGGCCGGCATCGTCAGCGGCGCAGGCGGCATCGCGCCCGGTATGGTGATGGGCCAGGAGGGTTCCCCGGCGGACGGTGTGCATCCCGTGACGCTGACGGGCCGGGTGTATGCCCTGGCCGACGTATCGGCCGGCCCCATTCAGCCGGGCGATCTGCTGACCACCTCCGATACGCCAGGGCATGTCATGAAGGTCACGGATCATGCCCAGGCGGCGGGCGCGATTATTGGCAAGGCGATGACATCGCTGTCACAGGACACAGGCCAGATTCTGGTATTGGTCGGGTTGCAGTAGCAGCGCGGGTAGCACGTGTGAAGAGGTGTCTTGTATGAAAACACAACTGAGACTGCTGAAAAACATCGTCGTTGTAGTTTTGTTCGCCGTCGCAACATCTTCTTCGTCGTCATCGACAGCAGGGCCCCCGGTCTCGCACATGCCTGACAACATGGGGTGGTTCCCCTTCCACGAAGAGGCATATGAGCTCGGTTTAGGCATACATCAGGAAGGCTCTGCGAAAACAGGCAATCCCATACTCAGTGCGCAGATTCATGTCCCAGGCGCGCCCTGGCTCAGGCTTTTCTTTGGCGATCACCACCTTGGTGAGGCGAGCTATCTCACCATCACTTCTACAAAGGACAACGCCCGGCAACATCTCACTGCGAAGAGCCTGGCACAATCTGGGAATGCCAGCGCATTCTTCAACGGAGACATGGTGACGTTGGAACTCCACACGGCCGCGGGCGAAGAGGGTGTATTTCTTCGCGTCGAAAAGATTCTGGTCGGTGAACAGGTGGGTGAGGGGATTCACGCTGACAGAGGGATGTCCCCAGCCTCTCTTTGTGGAACTGACAGCCGCGTCGCCTCGAGCGATGATCGCGTAGGTCGCCTCAGCATGATCGCGGCAGGTCGTATCAGTGGCGTTTGCACGGCCTGGCTTACTTCCAATGGAGTCCTGCTGACGGCTGGGCACTGCGCAGACTGGGATCCCGATGGTATTGGGCCGGGACTTCCCGATGGCGTTCTGGATCTTGACGCGAACGACGTTATAGAATTCAATGTTCCACGCTCGCAGGCCGACGGCACTCCGGTGTTTTCGGCGCCGGATGACCAGTATCCGATCAACCTGAATAGTGTAAGCTGGCATTTCGACGGCGAGGGGCAGGGCAAGGGCAAGGATTGGGCGGTGTTCGGTGCTCTGCCCAACGCCAATACTGGCCTGCGTCCCCACCAGGCACAGGGAGCGTTCTTTCGCATGACACGTCAAGGTCCACCCGTGGGCGCGGCGATTCGCATTACAGGTTATGGTGCAGACGACGATCCACCTGGCTCCACCGGCACACGCAACGCTCAGAACTACACACAGCAGACTGATACCGGTCCGTATGTCAACGAATATGGTAGTGGAGTGAATATTTGGCATGAATACCAGGTAGACACGCAGCCTGCCGGTTCTGGCAGTCCGATCATTTGGGAAACAATGATCGGTGTCACTATCGGCATCCACACCACCGGCGGATGCGATCCTCCCTCCGGCGGCGGCAACACCGGCACATCCTTCGAGCACGATCCTTTGGAGAACGCGCTCCAGACAGCCCTTGGAGCAAACGTTGTCTACGTAGACAGGGTGTCGCCCGCGCCGGTGGAAGACGGAACGATTTTCCAGCCCTTCCACACGGTAACCGAAGGAATCGCATCTGCGGCAGGCGGAGGCAGAGTTGCCGTGGTCGCCGGCAGTTATAATGACCGAGGAGTATTCAACACACCGGCGATCATCATCGCGCCGGTCGGTACTGTAACCATCGGCCGATAGCAGTTTCTTTGGGCTTGTCCTGCCAAAAACACAACTGGAGGCCTTTACAGGTTCCAAACGGCCAGCGAGGCTGGCCCGTGATATGAGAAGAGGAGGACTTCTGAATTGCCATGTCTCTACACAACCGCATCATCACTCGCCGCGCTTTGCTGAAGCTAATCGCGCAACTTTCGGTCATCATCGCTGGCTCCCGGGTCGTAGGCGTGACCGGCGTAGCCCTTTTGCGGCCGCCTTGCCCAGGGATGGTTTACGGCAGCGGCGCATATGGCCGGGGCTGCTATTCGGGCTGCTGTGTCCCGAGCGGACGCGTCTATCTGCCTATGGTGCGCAAAGGAGGGAGATGAACATGCCACGCTTACCCGTACCCGGTGACGACGACGGCGCATGGGGCGCGCTCCTGAACGAGTTCCTGCGCGTGTCCCATCACGAAGATGGCCGCCTGCGGAGTGTCATAAGGATCTTCGAATCAGTAGCAGAAATGAAAGTGGCCCATTTGGGAGAAGGCCAGCTTGTAGAGACCAAAGGCTACTACGCGGCTGGCGACGGTGGCGCCGCCAGGTACCTGATTGAGAGGGCAGAGGACTATGGCGCTGCGCCGGACGAGTATGGAGATCACATAATTGCTTCCACTGGCAATGTGGCTGTCTTGCAGGTTGGCACCGTTGTGAATGTGAAGCAATTCGGCGCGAAAGGGGACGGTGCCACGGATGACTCTACGGCCGTACAAGCCGCCTATGCATTTGCAGTCGAACATGGAGGAAGGCTCTATTTGCCACCTGGCGCATACAAAGGCAACTTCATCTTTAACGGAGAAGCGCCGGTGGTGGGAGCAGGGATCAAACGGACAATCCTCATGCCGTTCAACGAATCGGCTGCTTGCGTTTGGCTATATGGAGACGAAAGAGATCCGCTCCATCGTGAGTGCAATTGGGGCGCTGCTCTGTCCGACCTTTCTATCGTAGGACCTCGCCGGCCATGGGATACACTCATCAGAGACGATCATGTCGGATTGAAATGCGGAAGTGACCCGGGCGGCGGATTCTCAAACGGATTGGTCGAGCATGTCGAAATCAGCGCGTTCGATGTCAACTGGGACCTGCGATCCGCCGTCATGTGCAACTTTCGGCAAGTCTTCTCACACTTTGGAGGAATCGGCCTGCGAATTGATTATGAGCGCAACGTCACGACTTGCCATTTCGACACGTGTCGTTTCATCATGAATGGCGATGGAATGGTACTGCGAGGCGGGTACGCGCTGATATTCACCACCTGTAACTCGGAGTCGAACCGGCATTGGGGACTCGACTTGAGAACCGGTATTAGCAGTGGTCCGGCGAAGCATATCTATAACGGCTGTTGGTTTGAAGAGAACGGCTGGGATGGCAGGGGAGGGGCAATCAGCCTGGATATGCAGCCAGCTCGAGCGCTCACGAAGCCGATGGATGTGGAATTCACCAGATGCGTCATAACATCTCCCGGCAATAGCGTCGACATCCATGCCGATCGTGCGCAGAATGTGGTGTTCCGTGAGTGTGCGTTCACCCCAGGCGGGTTCAGTGACGGCAAATTCACCTTTGCCAGAGACGAAACGAGAGCTTATGGGACAGTCAGGATTCGCCTCGTTCAATGCGGCACCCTCCAGGAAAGGCCCACCAGCGCGATGTACGCGAATTTCCCCGCGCTCATAGCAACTACAGCCGATCGCAGCATCCTTCCCACAGCCGGGTATGAGTACGAGTTCTGGGAAAACGGGCGAATGCATTCGAACAGGTATCCATATGGCTTAAGTGGCTCGCCAACAGGTGTTTTGCAGCCCAGCTACGTCGGAGAAGAGGTGTTTGACAACACGCACAAGGTATATTACCGGTCGGCGGGCTTAACTCGAGAACGATTGGGTTGCTTTGAATCAAAGCGCAACATCGTAATTACTGCTGGTTCGATGCGGTTTGAGGATGTCCATCGTGCCCTGCGGACGCGAGCAGGCGGGTATGGAATCGCGCTGGCGCGGCCGCACCGAGCATATGCAGAGCCGGCAGCGCGCGGATTTCCTGGCGATCGAGGACTGGTTGCACTTCTTCCAGCGTTTCGGTATCTGTAGCGAACACCCATCCGCGCACCTTTCGGACCGCGAGAGGAGACCTGAGCCATGAAAGCCAAGCTTGCCATCCTGTTGACCGCCGCAGCGGCGCTTGTCACGCCTATCCTCCCGGCCGCGCTGACCGGCGCCGGTCCGCAGCCTCAACCCGCGACCGCGCCTGTCGAACTGGCTGCCGACGGCCAGACGCAACACATTGCCCTGGGTGACGGCCGCTACGTAGCAATCATCCCCGCTGCATCCGCGCCCGATGATACCTACCACAAGGGCCCTCCATTGATACTTACGTTGACTCCTACAATTCGACTACCAGCTATTGCAACGAGACATCCTTGCAGGTCGAATACGATTTTGCCCCAGATATCGCAGCTCAGAGTATACAAGGCGAAACCTGGAAACGCGCTTACCTGGGGTTCGATCTCTCTAGCATCCCCAGCCAGGCCGACGTCACCTTGGCGCGACTCTATGCTTACCTGGACAGCGCCAGCGGCAAGAGCCCAGTGACGATTGCAGTGCGGCGGGTGACATCCGCTTGGGGTTGTCCCCTTGACTGGAGTCCACAGCCGAGTTCGGAACACTGGGTCGGTGCAGCGATCGGCCTCGACGGCGGCTGGTGGTGGTGGACGATTACCAGCCTGGTAGAGACGCATTGGTTGGGGAAGCAGTTCGGTGTTGCCAACAACTACGGTCTGGTCCTGCAAGGACCCGAATCCGGCGATGACTACTACCGCCGCTACTTCCGCTCGCTCAACTACAGCGGCACCACGTATGATCCCTATCTTCGTGTGGAATACTCGCTGCCCACACCCATGCCTACGCCGACCCACACTCCGACCAAGACGCGCACCAACACGCCGACGAACACGCCGACCGGCTCACCGACACTCACCCCGGCACGCACGCGCACGCCCACCGCCACGCCGACTGCGACGCCGGTGTGCCCGGATCCCTACGAGTACAACAACGGGTTCGCCTACGCCACGCTTCTGAGCCTGCCGGTCGCGATCAAGAGCTACATCTGCACCCCCTCTGACGTGGACTACTTCAAGTTCGCGGCCAACCAGGGGGACACGATCCGGGCCGATCTGTTCGATCTGCCGGCGGATTACGATCTCTGCCTGTACGATCCGCAATTCGGTTTGCTGGGGTGTTCCGGCAACGACGGCACGACGGCCGAGAGCATCGAGCGGGTGGCCCAGGCCAATGGTGATCACTACGCCTATGGTTTCGGCGTCCAGGGTGCCCATGACCCCGTCAATTCGTACAGCTTGAAAGTAGAGGTGAGACTCCAGGGCCTACCCCGACGCGCACACCCACATCCACTCCTACACCCACCGCAACGCCGACGCGCACGCCGACCGACACACCGACGCTCACGCCCACTTGCACGCCTACTCCAATCTATACATCGACGCCAACAGTTACTGACACACCCACACGCACGCCAACCGATACGCCCACTGCCATACCCACGGGAAGCACAGTTCGTGGCATGATACTTCTCGAGCGTCGAGAAAACCAGGCGGGCACTGAGGTTTGCCTGAACTACCGGTGCCTCGTTACTTCCGCGGCTGGGAACTATCAGTTCGACCACGTCACGCCCGGCGACTACACCATCAGCGCCGACCACATGAGCTATCTGCGTAGCGAGCGATCCGTAATGATACCAGCAGGGGAGCTGAACCTTCAGCAGGTGGCGCTACTTGGTGGAGATGTTGATCAAGACGGACGCATCTTCACTACGGACATGGTGGCCATCGGCAATGGATGGGTGCAACCCTCGCTGATCCCGCCTCGGACGAGCGGGCCGACATCACCGACGATGGCGCCATCAACATCCTTGACATGGTGGCTGTGCAATTCAACTGGACTGCCACCGCACCGGGGCCGTGGCCCGCCGCCTATCGCCGGGCCCAACCGTCACACCAGCCATCACTCAGTTCTAGCACGCAGCCGATGGCCGACACGCGTGTGTTCGTCGCGCCGGCCCACGCCACCCTGTCCGCCCCGGGCCAAGCCGCCGAACTCGCCGTGCGTGTCGACAACGTGACGGATCTCTATGGCCTCGGCTTCAGCATCACCTTCGACCCCGCCGTGCTGCGAGTGCGTGACGCCGACCCGCGGCCCAGCGCGCCCGGCGTGCAGATCCGCCCCGGCGACTTCCTGGATCCCTTCAATCAGTTCGTGGTTGTCAACCAGGCCGACAACACCCTGGGCCGCATCGAGTTCGCTGCGACCCAGACCCAGCCCGCCCAGGCCCGGAACGGCGCCGGCGTGCTGGCGACGACCACGTTCGAGGCGGTGGCCGAAGGGTCAGACGCCGTCGCCTTCGCTGAGGTCGAACTGGTGAACGACGCCCGACCTGACCCCCAGCTCATCCCGACCGACCTGACGCCAGGTCAGGTCACCATCGGAAAGGCTCGCTTGCTGTACCAGCCGTTGCTGATCGGAAGCATGGCCACCCCTAGCCTCACGGACAGCTCTTGCTTCGAGGATTGCCGCAACGAATAGTGCCTGCGGAAGCAAGGGCGGCTCTCAACTCGGTTCCGGGGCGATGTGCTGCACGGAGGTGAGCGATCCAAGCTACGGATCACTTTCTTTGTTTCTACTCTGCATCACAGGAGGACGGTCATGAAAACCATATGGAACAGCAGCTTTCGCTGGCTGATATTGCTCCTAACCCTACTCCTCACGCCAAGTGTTCTGATGGCAGCGCCCTGCTATGCTGGCCCTGTCAATCAACTCGCGCCCGACGAGTCATCCGCGAATTGGCTTCAGAAACCCAGCAATTTCGACCTACTCATCGTGACCCCCGCTGAGTTCCATCCCGCCCTCCGCCCATTACGTGACCACAAAAACGCGGACCGGCATGCCGGCAGAGATCGTCACACTGGAGATGATCTACCGGAATTCACCGGCGTCGACGCGCCTGAGCAAATCAAGCGGGCGATCGAATACTACGTGCGCACGAACGCGGTCAAATATGTCATGCTCGTTGGCGATGTCAACAAATTCCCCGTGCGCTGGCAGTTCGGGACACTCGTCGACAAAACCGTGGAGCAGAGTGGCTTGGCCGATGATTATATCCACGCATCGGCCGATTTCTACTACGCAGATCTCTACATTGGAGTGGGGCCTTCAACGGTTGGGATACAGATGCTGATGGCTACTTTGGCGAGATCTACCCAGACGCCTTGAACGACGATCGGATCGACCCCCATCCCGATGTAGCCGTCGGGCGTGTGCCGGCAGCCGATATCGCACAGGTCGAGACATACGTGGCCAAGGTTATCCGCTACGAGTTCTTGCCATGGGGCGCCAGTCGTGATCTGTTGCTCATCCAGCAGGAAGATTTCAAGGATTCAGTAGCGGCGACAGAGGCGGTGGCGACGTTTCTGGCCGGCGATGGGTTCAGCCCGACACGACTGTATCAGAACGTTGGCGTCGGTTTTTCGGGTACGCCAGATGCAACGCCCACAGTCACCAACACCATCTCTGCAATCAATGCGGGGACTGATCTGCTTTTCCACATTGCCCACGGTGCGCCTGGACAATGGCAGGATGCGGTCACAGGAAACCACCTGGACGTGAACAAGGTACGGAACGACCTCACAAACGAGGATCAACTACCGCTCATCTTCTCTGCCGCATGTAGCACTGCTCGCTTCTATGGTGATAAGCAGTTGCCATATCAATCCTACAAGCCGGCTGACCCCGCTGCCTGTCCGCCTGGTGCCCCCGGAGGGCCGCATGAAAACCCCTTCTCTCCTCTGTGTGGTGGCAACCTGGAAGTGGGTGATGTAGGCACCGAGTACACACCTGTGCCAGCGCCGACCCAGACAGTTGGCAATATCACAACAATCGCGGAAGCGTTTCTCGTCGAGCGGGATCATGGCGCCATCGCCTACATCGGAAGTACTGATACCGGCGAACCACACTATACTGATCTCTATCACGTGTTCTTGGGCGAGAAGTTCTTCAAAGCCTACGACGTGGGAAACACCATCCTCGGGGACATGTGGCGATATGCGCTCGAGCGATGGGCCACCCAGCATAACCTGGACACGCTGACGGGCAACGGCCGCTGGGTTCGCACGATGCTCATGCACACGCCATCTCGCTTTCACTTGCTGGGCGACCCATCGCTGCGTGTTGGCGGGATTGCGGGTCTGTCCGATGTCGTGCCGCCGAGGACGACAGTCTACGGTGCGGCCTGGTTGCATAGTCCCATCACACTCGTTGCCGAGGATTTCGGTTCGCCGCCATCGGGGGTGCGGTACACCTGGCATCGCCTGATCGGGAGTATGAATGGGAGCGAGGCCTCGGTTTCAGCTTGCCCGAGGGAACACACACGATCGAATTCTATTCAGAGGATTTCGTCGGAAATCGGGAGACTCCCAGATCTGTCCTCGTTCAGGTGGAGAAACACGTCTCCCGTGACTAAGGTTTTGTTGAACGGCGGGGCCCCGGCAACGCAATTCTGCCCGTATGGCGCCGAATGTCCCCCTGAGTTCTGCTACGATAGCCCTGTCACCATCGAACTCAAGGCGACCGACAGCGCATCGGGTGTTGCAGCCACAGAGTACCGCCTTGACGGATGGTGGAAGTCCTACACTGGTCCATTCACGGTTAGCGCCTTCGATCTGATCGAGGTCTACACGCTGCGCTATGGCTCGATAGTACGGTGGCAACAGTGAAGTGAGTCGCGAGATTGAGTTCTGTGTTAGTAAAGGCAGCGGCGGTCTCTGGCGAGATGAAATGAGCATACTGGAGGGTTTGAAGGAAATCGTCACCATGAGATTGCGCCCCTCTTTTGCCAGTACTTTGCCGCCTGTTGCGTCTGTCCAATTCGAATACGCAGAGACGAGTCAGCCCCAGTTTGTCATGATCGGGCGAGACACACAGGGTCAAGACGGTTGGGGTGTGCTCTTCGACACTGCGAAAGTGCCCAATGGCATTTACCGCCTGCGAACGACGGTCTTTGGCACTTCACTCGTATGCAGAAGGACAGAATCAGATGCTCTACCAGGAGACACTGCTATCCAGCATCAGTAACGTGCCGGCTGCCAACTACGAGTTCACTGTGGATGTGCCAGTTGCGCTAAGTGGCGGAGAGCACGTCGAATACAACATCCAGTTTCATCACACGCTGGGTCATCCCTTGACCGATCTCCGATTGGTGCTCGATCTCGATAGAGGCTTCTTCGATCAGTTGACCATCCTGGATGGCGGTTCAGAGGACCAACAGGGAAGACCGACCTGGCATCGTGACCAACTCCAGCCAGGTGCCACGTGGAAGGTGCGCGTTGGGGGCCAGGTGCGCCCCGATGTCACCCCAGGCAGCAACATCCGTGCCCAGGCGGCGTTCAGTGCGGCCACGATTCCACTCCTGATCAGCGATAACCCGAGGACAGTCAACAAAAAGGATCAGACCACGGTTCTCGTGCGCCAACTGGATGGCGTCATTGCGGGTCGAGTTCTGCTCGACGCCAGCAGCGCCCCTGTTCCTGGAGAGGCGACACTGGCTGGCGCGACGTCATCCACGAAAACAGTCAACGACTCCGGTGAGTATCGTTTCACTGATCTGGCGCCTGGCGATTACACGGTGAGTGTAGCGGCCGATCACTATGGTTATCACGACCCGGCTGGACCGGTGGACGTCACCCTGCGTGGCCTCGGCGAAACAGTGACGGCGAACTTCTATTTGCAACCCGCCGATGAGCGGCCTCCTGAGGTGTCTCTGCATTCCTCACTGGACGCGATCGTCGGGGGGTGGTCAATCACCGGCATCACTCAAGGGTGCCGCAATAGATATCGAGCCGGGTTCGGGTGTCCAGTCGGTAGAGTTGAGCATTCTGGATGCAAACGGCGATGTCTATTGGACCGGTAATGGCTGGTCTCCAGGTCAAGACATGGCTGACAGCATCTGGCACGACCGCGTGGGCATATGATGTCGCCAATGTCAGTTGGTTCAGTGACCATCTATATGTTGTCTCCTTGCGGGAACCGACCGTGCAGGCAATACCTCCATGCCGCTCGTATACTCGACCACGCCCGTGGCCCCCAGGCTCATCGCACCAACCAACAATAGCACCTCGGGTTCACGACCAAGATTCGATTGGGCAAGGTCCCCGGTGCTGAGTATCTGCTCGAGGTAGATGACAACAGTGACTTCTCTTCGCCGATCATCCACTGGCCCGACTACCTGGCGGCATCTGATTATGTGCCGAGCATCGATCTGCCCAAGGGAACCTGCTATTGGCGAGTGCTGGCGGTCAGCTCGGCCGGCGCTTTCAGCCCATGGAGTGAGGTGTGGCAGGTAACGGTCACTGGACGGGATCTCTACGTTTCGCCGGCGGTGAGCAGCGTGGTTGTGTCGAATACGGTGGCGGTGGAGTTGCGCCTGCTGCAGGCCTCGAGAACCTGTACGGCCTGCAAGTTGAACGCAGCTTCGATCCCACCATCCTGGAAGTGGTTGACGCCTACGACTTCGTGCCAGGCGTGCAGATCGAGGCGGGCGACTTCCCGCCCCCCGATGTCGTCCAGCGCAACCAGGCGGACAACCTCAACGGCGTCATCGAGTATGTTGCCAGCTTGCAGGGGAACAAGCCCGGCGTCAGTGGCGGGGGCGTGCTGGCACGCATCGTCTTCCATGCGCGAAGTCCCGGCGTGAGCTCAATACGGTACACCGAGGCCATCCTCTCCGACCCGCAGTCACGCCCGATCGCCGTTCCCACGCTGCGGAGCGGCGAAGTGCGTGTGAACACCTCAACTGGGGACGTGACAGGCCCGCGTCGTTCTGGAACGGCGGACCAGCAGCGCCGGCGCCCAGGTGTGTCTCGCTGCCCGCCGTGTCACCACACCGGCGGACGGCCGCTACCGCTTCGAGGCCGTCGCACCCGGCAACTACTGGCTGACGGTCAAACGGTCGAGCTACCTGGCCAGCAAGCGAGCCGCCACTGTCCCCCTCGGCCTGCTCACGCTACCGGATGTCACGCTCTTGGGTGGCGATATCGACCAGGACGGTCACATCTACGTCCGGGACATGGTCGCCGTCGGTGTCTCCTGGGCCACCCATCCCAGCGACCTCGCCTGGGACCAGCGGGCCGACATCACGGCCGATGACGCCATCAACGTGCTCGACATGGTGGCGGTGCAGTACAATTGGGATGCCCGGGCGCCGGGGCCCTGGCCGACCGCCTCCCTCCTGCCGCAGTCACACCCGCCTGCCGAACGGCCTTTGACCGACACGCGTGTGTCCATCGCGCCGGCCAACGCCACCCTGTCCGCCCCAGGCCAGGCCATCGAGCTGGCCGTGCGCGTGGAGGAGGTGGCGGATCTCGATGGCCTCGGCTTCAGCATCACCTTCGACCCCGCCGTGCTGCGAGTGCGTGACGCCGACCCGCGGCCCAGCGCGCCCGGCGCGCAGATCCGCCCCGGCCACTTCCTGGATCCCTTCAATCAGTTCGTGGTTGTCAACCAGGCCGACAACACCCTGGGCCGCATCGATTTCGCTGCGACCCAGACCCAGCCCGCCCAGGCCCGGACCGGCGCCGGCGTGCTGGCGACGATCACCTTCGAGGCGGTGGCTGAGGGGTCAAGCGCCGTCACCTTCGCTGAGGTCGAACTGGTGAACGACGCCCGTCCTGACCCCCAGCTCATCCCGCGACGAACCTGACGCCAGGTCAGGTCACCATCGGAAAGACCCATCCGCTGTACCTGCCGCTGCTGGTGAGAGGATGATGTCATCGTTCAACTGGGGAGCGTGGTCGGCACACCACACTCCCCATGGAGGATCCCCATGAAAAGCACGTGTAAGCCACAATTGATTCCCACTCACACCAGCACATCAGGGAGACGTATCCCTATGAAAAGACGTCTGCTGACTGCCGCGAACACTCGGGCTTCTTGTGGTTTGTGCCGGTTTTGTGGCCAACTGGAGTGACCCTTGCTGACGACCCACCTCATTACCCCAGCTTGGATCCAGTGTATGGCCAATCAGGTGGACAGTGTGCGCATTCACTGGAAAGACAGCGCTCACGATGAGGACAACTATCGCGTTGAATGCCGAATCGGCAGCGGTGTCTGGGAAGAGGTCGCGACTGAGACCGTGGTGGCCGATGGAGGTACCGGCGTGTACGTCGAAAAACAGGTGTGGACACCAGCGCCCCCAACCGCTTCTATAGGGTGCGAGCCTACCGTTCGGAGCGACGATTCCTATTCTGACTACAGCGCCGTATGCAACAACCGCCGCATCGACGAAACATCTGACTTCCGGATTTTCTACGGTATCGAAGGAATTGATGAATGTCCCCAGGTGAACGGGCCATGCCTCGTGTTTTTCACATGTTAAACTCCGGAGGCAGAAACATCTATTTACAGCGGACAAGCGAAATCTTGCAGGGCGTCAAAGCAGCATTCAGCCGCCTTGGTTTCACGCGTGATGTAAGCGAACCACTGAGTACGACGTTGGACCGAATCCCCATCCATGTCTCATGGAGTGATGGCGGGGGGAGGCCAGTTCCGAATAGCGGCGGTGCGATTGCCCTTTCGCCGCAGGTTCTTGAAGGGATAGCGACTTCCATGGACACAACCGAACACGAGCTCTTTCACATGCAGCAATACCATTACGGCTACCTCAACGATCCCTTTTCCGATTGGGTGGTTGAAGGCCAGGCTCGCTCCAGCCAGGATAAGGTATGCATCGGCGTGGATCGCAGTAACTGCGTCCACTTCGATCATGAATTCCATAGCTACATAGACTACGTTCGGAGTTACCTGGGGAATCCGAATCGCTCTATCACTAAAGCGAGCGACTGGGCAGCGCTGTTCTGGACCTACCTGGTCGAGAAGTATGGGACCAGCGCCCTGTACACCCTGTTGAAGGCGGTATGAATCTGATGGTCAAGTTCTGGAGGCATCGGCCGAACACCATTTCCGCGACGGTATCACCAACCTCAACGACGCCCTGACGGCGTTGGGACACACCGCCACATTTCGTGACATCTGGAAGGATTTCGCAGTTGCTAACTACGCCAAAGACCTCAGTGGTCCTGGTGTGCCGACAAATACCAGTATGCGGACATGGCGGAGCCAGGCGGTGACTGACGGTCCAGTAGGACTCGCGATTTCCCGAACGTTGAGCGCGGGCGACCAGATATTGGACACTGATGAGACTGTGCAAGCATGGGGCGCCGGCTGATTACCAGCTCAGGCCGGATGATACGGTGCCGGTCATTGACATCAGTGTCACTCAGGACAGCGCCCATCCCCTCGATTCACTGTCCTGGGCATCAAGGGAACCGATCTCGCTTACGAGCACAACCAGGAAGGTCGCCACTTCAGCCTCACGTTCGTAAACAACGACTACGACAAAGTGGTTCTCATCGTGGCTGGACTGAGAACCGGGCGAACTACCGGTACAGCATCAACGGTACACAACCCAGGTTGAACATACTATGGCCGACCACGAACAATAAGGCCCGCGTCAGCGATCATGCCTCGCCGGACAGATTCATCGTTCAGGTCGAACTGGTGGACAGCGATGGCGTACCGCTGTCCGGTGTTGATCTGAACAGCTTCAGTTTTCAGGTGGTGCGGAGGACGTTGGCGATGACGATATCGCCGCCAGCTACGCTATCCTCGGGCAGCAATGGTTTGATATACGGGCACCTGTGCAGGATAATACTGCCGTTGACCAGTATGATCTGCATGCCAAATACGGCGCACTCAGCGGTGAACAACAGCAGGCCGTTTGGTATACCCGACGTGAAGACGCTGACAACGTGCTCCTCATCGACCACTCTGCAGTATGGCCGACTTGGCAAAATGGAGGCTGCCGATATACCGCTCGCCTGTTCATTGATAGTTGCCGCACCGGTGACCAGATCGGCGTCGTCAGCTTCAACCACATAGTCTCGGCCGACCTAAGCCTTCGTCCCTGGACCGACGCTCCGGCTGGTGGGTCGCTGCCAGCAGGCCTTCGATTCGATCAGTGGTCTCGAAGCACGCGGTAAACGGCCATTGGCGACGCCATCCGCCTCGGCTGTAACGAACTGATTAATGAGGGCGATGCTGGCTACTACTGGCTCCGTCCTCGAAGCGATGGGATGGAAACGGATGGCACCGAAAGGTTCCAGGATGTTGTTGCAAGTCTGATCGACACTGGAGCGACAACCCGCTCATCCACGCCGTGGCGGTCGGACCTTATGCTGACCGAGCGTGATGCAGTCCACGGCGGTTCGGGACTGGCGGCACTTACCAGTACGTGTCGGCCCCTACATCCGGTGCCTTGTTGACAACAAGGGCTGAGACGGCCGATGACTTGCAGCTCGATTTGGATGCCCGATACCGTACCATCGCTGCCGAGATCATCGGTCACCAACCGTTCTTTACGTTTATCGGACCATACGATCACGAAGATCCACGCCTGCCGACAGCGTAAATATACCGGTAGAAGGCAGCGCAGCTGAAATGCTGTTGTCCCTTAGTTGGAAATACGCTTGGTATTATCAGAGAGTTGAACTACGAAACCCCAGCGGCGGCGTGGTTGCGCCTTTTCACTCGGATTTGCGTCATGTAGTCTGGCGTGTTGCCTCTCCCGAAGGCAGGTGTCTGGCACCTTAGCATTGAGTCTATCGGGCCAGACAACGCAGCTGCACTCACCCAGGAGTCCCTGCCCGCTTACCTGCTATTCGGCTCGCTGCGTAGCGACACCATGTTGAACGTGTTCCTGACAGCACCGGCTGAGACACGAACGCCAGGCATCCCAATGCACATTCTCGCGAGCCTCGCGGATATCGCCCCAATTGCCTACGCCACTGTGGAGGCTACAATTCGACACCCGGATGGCACCAGCCAAGCTGTGAGGCTCTCTACGATGACGGATCCCATGAGGATGGAAAGCCTCGGGATGGCGCATATGCCAACACCTATTTCCAGACCGGCACGCCTGGTTCGTACACGATTAGCGTGGTTGCCCAGGGTACCAGCCCGCTGGCCGGTCAGTTCACGCGTCACAAGCTGCTGTCATTCCATATCGAGAGTTCTGGCGATCGGGACGGGGATGGTAACCCGGATGAGTGGGAAGATCGTTTCGGTACTGATCCCGATGTACAGGATGCTGATCAGGATCCAGATGGCGATGGCTCTAACAATCAACGCGAACGGGAACGTGGTACGGATCCTCTTGACCCCGATACTGATGATGGTGGTGAGGCTGACAACACAGACAGGAACCCGACCGACCCGGCGGACGACCGCATCGAGCCAACCTACGCGCACGCTTATCCGGGCGACAACAAGATTGTCGTCAGGTATGCTACGCGACCCGTGGACACGGCGGTACGTATCTTCGTGGTCTTTCTCCTGGGGGGCCGTTCACACGGCAGGCTACCCAGCCGTCGCCGTCGTACGTCTTCTCAGATACGAATGTTCAGAATGAGCAGACGTATTGCTATGTTGTAGTGCCTGTTCGCGAAGTCTACTATCCAAGCTTTATCGACCGCACGGAGGGCGCTCCTTCATCGGCGACTTGTGCAGTGCCGAAGGCCGATCCCAATTCGCCACATGGTTATGTGGTGATCAATGATGGCGTCTCGGTGACGTCGTCGCCACAGGTTGTGTTGACCCTGTGGGCATCGGATGAAGTGGATCCGCCGAGTGAACTTCTGGAGTATCCCCTGCCAGAGTTAGGGGGGAGAGAAAGCGGTGTCACCGAGATGATGATCAGCCGGCGTGCCGACATGCAGGACGGTGTCTGGGAGCCGTACGCGACGACCAAGCCCTGGGAACTGGGGCAAAGCTCTGGGCTAGTAGCAGTCTTCGTGAAGTACCGGGACAGGGCCGGAAACGAATCGGAGGTGTACCCCGATACGATTCAGCTTGAGAACGGTCTCTACGTTTCGCCGGCGGTGAGCAGCGTGGTTGTGTCGAACACGGTGGCGGTGGAGTTGCGCGCCGCAGGCCTCGAGAACCTGTACGGCCTGCAGTTGAAACTCAGCTTCGATCCCACCATCCTGGAAGTGGTTGACGCCTACGACTTCGTGCCAGGTGTGCAGATCGAGGAGGGCGACTTTCCGCCCCCCGATGTCGTCCAGCGCAACCAGGCGGACAACCTCAACGGCGTCATCGAGTATGTTGCCAGCTTGCAGGGGAACAAGCCCGGCGTCAGTGGCGGGGGCGTGCTGGCACGCATTGTGTTCCATGCGCGAGTCCCGGGTGTGAGCTCAATACGGTACACCGAGGCCATCCTCTCCGACCCGCAGTCACGCCCGATCGCCGTTCCCACGCCGCGGAGCGGCGAAGTGCGCGTGAACACCGCAACTGGGGACGTGATAGGCCGCGTCGTTCTGGAACGGCGGACCAGCAGCGCCGGCGCCCAGGTGTGTCTCGCTGCCCGCTGTGTCACCACACCGGCGGACGGCCGCTACCGCTTCGAGGCCGTCGCACCCGGCAACTACTGGCTGACGGTCAAACGGTCGAGCTACCTGGCCAGCAAGCGAGCCGCCACTGTCCCCCTCGGCCTGCTCACGCTACCGGATGTCACGCTCTTGGGCGGCGATATCGACCAGGACGGTCACATCTACGTCCGGGACATGGTCGCCGTCGGTGTCTCCTGGGCCACCCATCCCAGCGACCTCGCCTGGGACCAGCGGGCCGACATCACGGCCGACGACGCCATCAATGTGCTCGACATGGTGGCGGTGCAGTACAATTGGGATGCCCGGGCGCCGGGGCCCTGGCTCACCGCCTCCCTCCTGTCGCAGTCACACCCGCCCGCCGAACGGCCTTTGACCGACACGCGGTGTTCATTGCGCCGGCCAACGCCACCCTGCTCCGCCCCAGGCCAGGCCATCGAGCTGGCCGTGCGCGGTGTCGAGGAGGTGGCGGATCTCTATGGCCTCGGCTTCAGCATCACCTTCGACCCCGCCGTGCTGCGAGTGCGTGACGCCGACCCGCGGCCCAGCGCGCCCGGTGTGCAGATCCGCCCCGGCGACTTCCTCGATCCCTTCAATCAGTTCGTGGCTGTCAACCAGGCCGACAACACCCTGGGCCGCATCGAGTTCGCTGCGACCCAGACCCAGCCCGCCCAGGCCCGGAACGGCGCCGGCGTGCTGGCGACGATCACGTTCGAGGCGGTGGCCGAAGGGACCAGCGCCGTCACCTTCGTGGAGGTCGAACTGGTGAACGACGCCCGTCCTGACCCCCAGATCATCCTCACCAACCTGACACCGGGTCGTATGACGGTTCGGAGCTGCCCACGCCCTGTACCTGCCGCTGCTGACCAAAGAATGAGGTTATAGAATCGCCTTGGGTCTGCTTCGGCGCAACGTTCTGAGGCAGGCCCGACCAATAGGGAGGGGCCGCTTGTTGACACTTTTCTGACACCTCAATGCTAAGCTGAATCCGTCGATCGCATTCAGGTCGGTTGGCGAGTCGAGGTGGGACCAGCCATGAACCCATCGCCGGCCCAGCCCACCGCCATCACCACCAATGTGCGATGAAACATACAGCACAAGGAGGAAACCCATGAACACCAGACGAACACTCAGCACCATGTTGGTCGCGCTTGTGGTACTGGCCTTGCTGGCCGGCCTGGCCGCCGCCCAGGGGCCGGAACCGCCCGCGGAGACAGCCGGCCCCGAGGGAGAAGCCGACACCACCGCAGCCGGGGCGGACACGCTCGCTTCGGCCCAGCCCATGGCCGTCGCAGGTGATCTCGAAGCAGGCTTTTACTACCAGGGCATACTCACCGAGGACTCCCGCCGGGTAACCGGTAGCCGACTGATGGAGTTTAGGCTCTTCGATGCCGCCAGCGGCGGCAGCCAGGTCGGACCTACCCTCAGCGGTGGCGTTACCGTGGCCAATGGTCAATTCAATGCTTTCTTGGGTGGGGCCGCGCTGAAATGAACGGTAGGGCGCTCTGGCTGGAGGTTCGGGTGCGCGACAGCGGCGGCGTCTTGCGCAACCTGGGCCGGCAGCAGATTCGAGCTGTGCCCTATGCCATGAGCTTAATCCCCGGAGCCGAGATCGTTGCGACCAGCAGCAGCGCCAGCCGCGTCCTCCTTCTGTCGCACACAAGCACTAGCGGTGGCGTTGGCCTTGAAGTCAGAAGTCAGAGCGGTACCGCCATTCAGGCCACCGGTGACGTGAAACAAGATCTTGGCAGCGATGGCTTGATCAAAGCAGCCGTCTTTGCCAACTGTGCCGGTTCTGGATCAGTCATCAGGCGGTCCTTCAACAACATGGGGACAACCGCGTTCTCCATCAGCAGTGGGCCGGGCGACGGGCGATGCACCATCAACTTTGGTGTCAATGTCGGTAGCCGATACATCACGGCTTCGCCCCACACTTCAGGAGAGACTGTGCTCGACCGCGGCGTGACCGTGCGCAATGCGGATAGCGCTCAAGTCGAGTTCTTCCGCTTCGATGCGAGCGACCGGCGAGGGCAGTAATGGCGATATCGCCGTGATCGTGTATTAGGAGGGTAGCATGCGCAAACATACCCTTATGATGGCAGCGGCTATCCTCCTGGTCTTGATCAGCGTTGTCCCGGTTCTGGCCGCCCTGGAAAATGACTGGCGGGTGATAGGGGGCGGCGGTGGGCCGATTTCGAGCGCGGGCCTTACACTCAGCAGCACCATAGGTCAGCCGCTCATAGGCATAGCGAGCGAGGATGCCATGCAACTGTGTACCGGATTCTGGTGCGGCGCAGAGCCAGTGTACTACGCGTATCTGCCTTTGATTATCGTAGGCAATCAGGAGTTTGCCGCCTATCAAGCTCAGTGAAAGTCAGATGCTGAACCTCCCCCGAAAGGACGCCGAACTCGTGATCTTTGTGGCGCGACTGGTCGCGCCACAAAGATCGGGGGCGACTCAACTATCGGGCCGACGCGGTCTGCTATAATAGGGAGGAAAACGTGCGCGGCATTTTCGGACAGGAGTGACCCATGTTGATTCGAAACGGCGATGTCCTTCATGGTGACCGGTGGAAAGCAGCCTGCGATCTCCGCGTTGAGGGTGGCGCCATCACGGCGATCGCCGAAGGGTTACGTCCAGAGCCGGACGAACAGATCCTGGATGCTTCGGGCTGTTACGTGCTGCCCGGCCTGATCGACCTGCATAACCACGGCGTGCGCCACGTGATGGCGCAATACGACAGCCTGGTGGAATACGCCCGCCTCCTGGCTGCCGAGGGTGTGACCGCCTGCCTCCCCACCCTGCTCGGCTCGCCCCAGGAGAACATGGAAGCGATGCGCCGGGGCCTGGCCGAGACGGATGACTTCCGCCTGGCCCCCAACCTGATCGGCTTCCGGCCGGAGATCACCTACCTGGCGAAGACCGGCGCGGGCGCGGCGGGGTCACTGACCAAGATCTCGGCCGAGACCACCGAAGCGCTCTTACGCGGCCAGCCAGGGAACCATCCGCATCTGGGACGTGTCGCCGGAGCTGGACGGCGCGATCCCGTTCATCCGCTGGTGCCGGGAGCGCGGCATCGTGACGAGCCTGGCCCACAGCTCGGCGTCCATCGAGCAAGCCCGCCGGGCCGTGGACGCGGGCCTGAGCCTGATCACCCACTTCTATGACACCTTTGACCCGCCCCCGATGACCGATCCCGGCGTCTATCCCGCGGGACTGACCGACTACATCCAGGTCGAGGACCGGCTGACGGCCGAGATCATCCCCGATGGCGTCCACGTCCACCCGCTGCTGGTGGAGAAGACGCTCCGCTGCAAGGGTCTCGGCCGGGTGGCGTTCGTCACCGATGGCGTCAAGGGCGCGGGCAACCCGCCGGGCATCTACGACGGCCTCTACCCCGGCGTGCAGGTGGCGATCAGCGCCGACCGCGGCGTGCGCCGCGTCCCGGATGATACGCTCTCGGGGAGCGCGCTCACCCACATCCACTGCCTGCGGAACGCCGTCAACAAGTTCGGCCGGACGCTGGCCGAGGCCTCGGTGCTGTGCTCGCGCACCCCGGCGGCAGTGCTCGGCATGGCGGCGAAGGGCGCGCTGGCCCCGGGCATGGACGCGGACATCATCATCTTAACTGAGGACCTTGACTTACGTGCCACCATCACCGGCGGCCAGATCCTCTACCGCGCCTGACGCGGCGGCCGTAGATTGCGAGCCGCCAGTCGGAATGACTGACAAGACGCGATTAGCCGCGGATCAACGCGGATTTCCGCGGGTCAACCGCAAAGGTAGAGGCGAATCCGTGTTGATCCGCGGCAGGATTCGACTCGGAACACCAGCTACAACTGCACCGTCTGGCCTGTCCGCCCGGATTCCACCGCGGCGGTCAGCACCCGGTGGTGGGCGTGCGTCTCCTCCGGCGTCGCGCAGCGGAACGGCTGGCGCATCCCTGCGGCGCCGTTGACCAGCTCATCGCAGAACGCCGCGATCATCTGCAGGATGCTGTCGGAAAAGCCGAACTCGAAGATGCCGCCGGTGATCGTCGGGTAGGCGCTGGCGTAGCCGATGTCTTGGGTCTCCCAGCTCTGCGGCCGGCCGGATCGGTAGGTCATCGTCCGCAGCGTCTTTGGATACTTTGTGCTGAACTCGGCCGAGAACTCGGTGCCATGCACCTTGATGAACCAGGTGTTGCCCTCGCCGGGCGCGATCCGCTTGGTGCTGATCAGCATCGGGAAGTGCTGGTTCTCGGTCTTGACCTCGCACGCCAGGATGGCGTTATCCCACGTCTCGCACGGCGCCATGCCGCCCTTGCCGTCCGGCCGTTCGGTGACGATCTTCGACAGCAGGCCGCGCACGTTGGCCGGCAGCCAGCCGAAGCGCAGCGGGATGTGCAGCGGGTGCATCCCCAGGTCGCCCAGGCAGCCGTACTCGCCGTTGAACTGCAACATGCGCTTCCAGTTGATCGGCTTGTTGGGATCGAGATCGCTCGAATGCCACAGGCCGCTCTCCACCTCGATGATCTTGCCGAAGCGGCCTTCCTGGATGTACTTGACGATCTGGTAGGCGCCGGGGTAAAAGGGAAACTCCGATGAGCAGCGGGCGAAGACCTGCGGATGCTCCCGCAGCACCGCCAGGATCTCCTCGTTGGCCGCCAGGTCGATGCCGAACGGCTTCTCGCCCAGCAGATGTTTGCCGGCGCGGATGATGTCACCGTAGATCTGCGTGTGGAGATGGTGCGGCACGGCGCAGTAGACCGCATCCACCTCGGGGTTCGCCAGCAGCTCCCGGTAGTCGGTGACCGCGGTCGTGATATCGCACATGTTGTCGGTGAACCAACACAGGCACGAATCCTTAGCATCGGCCACGGCCACCAGCCGGGGGCGCGCATCCGACGCCGTCACATGCGCCCAGCGCTGCACCGCGCTGGCAAACTCCCGCGCCATCAGCCCGCAGCCGATGACGCCGAAACGGATGGTTTTTTCAGTCATTTCCTGGCTCTCCTTGGGAAGGCGTGCACGTGGCTGACGTGCTGCGTGAACGTGCTGCGTGACCACTTGTTCCGGGAGAAAATCCGGCACATCACATGTCTCAGATCACGGGTCACGTTTCACGGGTCACATTTCACGCCCCATACCCCAACTCCCTCGCGGTCTCGGCAATACTCTCTTCAATAATATCCATCGCCTTCATCGCCACGTCATCTTCCATGATCAGCGGCGGCGACATGCGCAGGATGTGGCCGGCCGGGATCCACGCCAGGCCCTTGCGGAACGCCTTCTGGTAGACCAGCTTGCCGGCCTGGTCGAACGGCTCGCGGGTGGCCTTGTCCTTGACCAGCTCGAGGCCCAGCAGGCAGCCCAGCCCGCGCGCCTCGCCGACGATGGGCGAGCTCGCCTCGATCTGCTTCATGCGCGCCAGCAGGATCTCGCCCAGGTGGGCCGCGCGCTCGCACAGGTTCTCCTCCTGGATCACCTCGATGCTGGCCAGCGCGGCCGCGCACGCCATCGGGTTGCCGCCGTAGGAGGTGCTGGCGCTGATCTTCTCGATCACGTCCTTATACTTGTCCGCCACCAGCATCGCAGTGACGGGGAAGCCGTTGCCGAAGCCCTTGCCCAGCGTCATCACATCCGGCACCGTGTCCCAGTGCTCCATCGCAAACATCTTGCCGGTGCGGCCCATGCAGGTCAGCACCTCGTCGGCCATCATCAGGATGCCGTACTCGTCGCACAGCGCGCGGATCTTCTGGATCCAGCCGTCCGGCGGCACGACGCTGCCCGCCCAGCCCTGGATCGGCTCGAACACGATGCCGGCCACGCGGCCCGCGGTCTCTTCCCGGATCACGGTGCGGATGTAGTCGACGCACATGAGGTCGCAGTCCGGATACTTCTGCCGGAACTCACACCGGTAGCAGTTTCCGCGCGGCACCAGGAAGTAGCCCGGCGCGCGCAGCCCCTGGCTCACGTCCAGCCGCGCCAGGCCGACCGCGCCCATCGTCTTGCCGTGGAAGTCGCGGTGGAAGGAGATGAACTCGGACTTGCCGGTCGCCGCGCGCATCAGGCGCAACCCGGCCTCCACCGCGGTCGTGCCCGAATCGTAGAGCTGCATGCCGGTGAGCTTCTTGGCCCCTTCGCCCGGCGTGATCTCGGCCAGCTTCTCCATCAGGCGCATCTTGATCGGCGTGGTGAAGTCGTGGGCGTTCATCAGCTCGCCGGCCGCCTTCTGCACCGCCTCGGTGACCTTCGGATGGCAGTGGCCCAGGCCGGTGACGTAGATGCCGGAAGAAAAGTCGATATAGACGTTGCCATCCACATCGGTGAGGGTGCAGCCCTTGCCGGAGGCGAACGCCACCGGGAACAACTGCACCTGCGCTGACAGCCCCTTCATGTACTTGGCCGTGCGGGCGTGCATCTCCTGCGAGCGTGGACCGGGGGACTCGGTCACCATGTGCGGGACGCTGTTGACATCGACGTGAGACCATTGGGGATCGTACATGATGATTTCTCCTTGGAAAGAAGTACTGTTTGGCTTCCACCGCGTCGGCGCGGCTCATACGAATAGGGGCGCCAGTCGCTCGTACAGCGCACAGTAACGCGCATAACCGGCCGCGTAAGCAGCCGCGTGGGTCGCGCTTGGTTCAATAGTGCGATCCAGATGCACCATCGCGGCGGCGGCGGTTTCAAGATCAGCGTAGCAGCCGGCGGCAACCGCGCCGAGCAAGGCCGCGCCCAGACAGGCCGTCTCCTCGCTCGTCACCGTGCGGATCGTCTTGCCCGTCACGTCTGCCTTGATCTGCAGCCAAAGCGGGCTGCGTGCGCCGCCGCCGATGCTGCGGATCTCCGTGACAGGAAAGCCCATCCCCTCGACCAGGTCAAGCTGGCGCTTCAGCATGTACGCGATCGATTCCATGAGCCCGCGGACGAAATGCCCCCGGCCGTGGCGCAGCGTTGCGCCGAAGAAGACGGCGCGCGCTTGGGGATTGTACTCGGGCGTGAACGCGCCTTCCAGGTGAGGGAGCACGGTCAAACCATCGCAGCCGGGTGGCACGCGGCCGGCCGCGGCCGTCATCAGATCGTACGCGTCGAGGCCGGCCTGCTGCGCGGCCACCGCCTCCACCGCGAAGAACTCATCGCGGAACCATTTCAGCGCCATGCCGGCGGTCTGACCCCAGGGGAAGAGACAATACAAGCCGGGTCGGGCGTGATAGAAGCAGGGGAGGCGGCGGTCGGGGTCAAAATACGGGCGGTCCGTGGTGGCGACGACCGCCAGCGCGCCGCCCGTCGTCTCGCTCACCAGCCCGGGCCGCAGGTTGCCCGCGCCGAGCGCGCCGATCGTTTGGTCGAGCGCACCGGCGACCGCCAGCGTGGACGAGGATCCAGCCCGGCCTCGGCTGCGCCCTGGGGGTCCAACTGCCCGATCGGCGCGCCGGGTTCCACGAGGCGGCCGAAGTGCTCCGGCCCCACGCCGAGGTAGTCGAGCATGGGCTGGAACCATTGCCGGGTGTTGATGTCCACCAGCAGCGAGTCGGACTGGAGCGCCATCTCCGTCACGTACGCCCCGGTCAGGCGGTACAGCAAATAGTCTTCCAGCAGCAGGAACCTGGCGGTGGCTGCAAAGACGGCCGGCTCGTTGCGCTGCACCCAGAGGATTTTGCAGGCCGGCCAGGTGGGCACGACCTCGGGCTGGCCGGAAATGCGGAACATCGCCTCCGTGCCGAAATGCCCGGCGATGGCCGCGGCTTCGTCGACTGCGCGGTTGTCGAGCCATACGATCACGCGACGAGTGGGTGCGCCCGCGGCGTCGAGCAGCACAAGCGTTTCTGCCTGGCTTGAGATGGCGAGGGTGGCGATCTCCGCGGGCGCCACACCTGACTGCGCGACGACTTGCCGCACCACCGCGCAGCACGCGCTGCCAATAGGTCTCCGCGTCGCACTCCACGATCGTGGGCGTGGGGGTGAGCAACTCGTACTCGGCCCGCGCGACCGCCAGCATGCGGCCGCTTTCGTCGAAGAGCGCCGACTTCATCGAAGTGGTGCCGGCGTCGATGCCGAGGAAGTAGGGCATGAGAGACCCTCCGGAGTGCAAAAGACGCTCGGGAGCGAGCAGGGCATTCATATTTTGGAGGATGTCAGCCTACACCCTTCTGACTGGCAATATACCTTACGAGACCGGCGGCGTCAAGGAACTACTGGCCGGCGATGCCAGCCTGTCGATCTGGCGCCAACGGCATCCAACACATCGTGCGTGACGCAAATCGAGGTTGCGCGAACCCCCGGAATGCATTATGCTTGCCTTGGTCTGCTTGCCCGGAGCAAACCACGCTCGGCCGGATGCTCGGAGGAAAGACATGGAACCCAAACCGATCCCGTATCATGACCTCCTGCGAGTGCTCAAGCCGGACGACGAGACGTCGCACCAGGGCTGCCCCATCTGCCAACTCGTCACGGAATCGGTCGCTCGCTACCTGGATGACCTGATCTTCTTCTCCGCGGTCAAGCCCGACACGCGGGCGGAGATTCGCGCCGCGTGTGGGTTCTGCAACGAACATGCCAGCCAACTCGCGCAACTGACCGGCAAGGGATTGGGCGTCGCCCTGATCCACGAAGACATCATCGACACCGTGATGGAAGGTCTCCAGGCAGTGCTGCGCCACGCCCGAAAAAAGCTTTGCTGAATTGGCCGGCAGGTAGCACTCCGAGCAAAACGCGCATGCGACGGGCATCGACCAGAGCTGTCCAGGCATTGGCGCCGCAGGGACCTTGCCTTGCTTGCCAGCACCAGCTCCTGGTCGAAGAGAGCTATCTCGGCACGCTCTGGCGCTATCTCAACGATGAGGCGCTCGCAGCCGCTTTGCGCGCCTCGCCCGGCTTGTGCCTGCCCCATCTGCGCCAGGCGCTGCCAGGGCACCCGATGCGGACGCGCTGCGGCGGCTGATCGCGATCGAGCTCGAATGCCTGGGGCGCCTGCGCGCCGAACTGCGCGAGCTCACCCGCAAATTCGACCATCGGTTCAAACACGAGGCCATCGGCGCCGAAGGAGATGCCTGGCTCCGGTCGATCGAGATCGTCTCAGGCAAGAGGGGGATACGCTAGATGGTCCGGCATCTGCTGCTGCTCATCCGTGCTGTTCGCCCTGGCCGGCTGCGCGCCGGCGACGTCTGGCGCCGCCCCCACCCACCGCGGCCGTCGATCCCTACACCGGCGAGCGCGCGGCGATGGTCCACGAGCAGATCGCGGGCCGCGGCGTGCGGAACTCGGCGGTGCTGGCGGCCCTGAGCAAGGTCGAACGCCATCGCTTCGTCCCGGAGGAATACGTGCGGGCCGCCTACGCGGATCACCCCTTGCCCATCGGCTACGGCCAGACGATCTCGCAGCCATACATCGTCGCATTGATGAGTGAGGCGCTCGAAGTCAAGCCGGGGGATCGTGTGCTGGAAATCGGCACGGGGAGCGGGTATCAGGCTGCCGTCCTGGCCGAGATGGGGGCCGAGGTTTACACGGTCGAGATCATCCCCGAGCTCGCCCGCCAGGCGGCCGCGGTGCTGGACGAGCTCGGCTACACCAACGTTCATACGCAGAACGCCGACGGCTACTTCGGCTGGGAAGCCCACGCGCCCTATGACGCCATCATCGTCACCGCCGCGCCGGATCACCTGCCGCAGGCGCTGGGGCAGCAGCTCAAAGAGGGCGGCCGGCTGGTCATCCCCATCGGGCCGGTGGGCAGCGTGCAGACGCTCTGGCTTTTCGAGAAGCAGGACGGCGAGCTGACTGCCACCAACCTGGGCGCAGTGAGCTTCGTGCCGCTTACAGGTGGGAAGAAGTAAATCGGGCGCCCATGGGAAAGCGATCAAGTGAACCGAAAAACGCCGCGGATCAACGCGGATTTACCACAGATTCTCGCTTCTGATCCGCGAGAATTCAGCGGTAAATCCGCGGCCGTAGGAAATTCTGCCGGTCAATCAAGAATCCAGAGCCAGATTGAGTTCTGTTGGGATTGATCCGCCTGAGGCGCGCTTTCTCCTTCCAGGAGAGCACGACCCCCGCGGCCGCGTAGCAGCCGGCTCCCAGCAGCAGCACCACGGTAAAACCGCTGCTCAGTGCCAGGATGGCCGCCAGCACCGAGGCCACCACCGAGGCCGCCCCGTTCACCGCCCAGGCCCACGGGATCAGCCGCGGCGCGCCATCCTCGAGCCACGCCACCCCGCGCGGGAAGGGCAGCCCCATCAGCACCCCAAGCGGCGCGAGGCCGATCACGGCCACCGCGGCGCGTGCCCATAGCGGCCAACCCAACGCCGCATCAGCCAGCCGCACAATCAGAAGTGGGGTCAGCAACGCCAGCAACACCAGCAGCACCCACGCGGCCTGCCGCGGCAGCCAGGCGGCGCGTGTCAGCAGGCTGCCCAGGCCGGAGAAAAGCAGCAGGCTGAGCACGACCGCGACGAACGTGTACGTCGCGTGGCCGAGCAGCAAGATCCAACGTTGGATCAATGGGATCTCGACAAAGAGAAACGCGATGCCGAGCAGGCCGAAATAGGCGAATACACGGCCCGCGCGACACCGCCGGATTCCGGTCCGCCTGCCGCGCGCCGCGACGCAGGGCCAGCGGCGCCAGGATCAGCGCCGCTGACAATACAAGCACCAGCGCCAACAGCGCCCACAGGATCAGGTAACCGCTGCCGCCGAACGGCTGCCAGGTGCGGCCCAACGTTGCCAGGACTTCCGGCGTCTGCCGCCACTTGAAGAAGTGGTTGAAGAAGGGGTGATCGTCCGTGGCCGGCACAATGTCAAACGGGTAACCAGCAAAAAAGTTATCACGATCCGGCGCGGCCAGCAGCGCCCTGACAGCCTGGTAGTCCGCCGGTTCCGGCAGCCGGTTGAAGCGGTTGACCTCGCCGGCCTGCACATCCGGCGCCCAGACGAGATCGTAGCGCCGCGCCGCGGTGAACGCGCGCACGGCGGCCAGCTCCTCCGTCGACCAGCCATCCGGCTGCACCAGCACCGTGATCGTCTGGATGCCGCGGTAGGCGACCAGAGCCTCCCCCGGATGGGCGATCCCGCGCCGCGCCAGCGCCTCGACCAGGGTGGCGATCAGCCGGACGCTCTCGCTGGGCGGCGTTTGCAGCCAGCGCGTGGCGGCCAGCATGCCGTCGGGCGCAAGCCGCGCCAGCGCATCGGCGAACGCCTCGACCGTCAGCCCATATGTTTCGCCCAGGCCGTACGTGCCGCTGCTGATCGGTCGATAGGCGTCGGTCAACGGCAGGAAGATCACGTCGTATGCGGGGCCAGCCCGGCGCAGGTAGACGCGTGGCGATTCGATCACGGTTCGCACGCGCGGATCGGCGTAGACGTCCGCGGAGGCAGCGGCCTGCCCCACCGCCGCACGCACCAGCGGATTGCCGATCACGGCAGTGACAGGCTGCCCGGACAGCTCGGGAGTCGCGGCCAGCGCCTGGAGCACCCCCAGCCCGCCGCCCGGCTCCAACACCAGGCTGCGACCGCCGGGACGCAGCCCAAAAGCGATCGCCTCCGGCAGATGATCGGCGGCTGCGAACTCCGCGGCCGGGACCAGCGTGACGGGCTGCGGCGAATCGGCGTCGAGCGACAGGCCGGCCTGGGGCGGCGGCGAGCCGGTGAACGTGTAGCTGAGGCCCGGCAGGAGGCGCGTGCCGGCATCGGCGATCACGTCAACCCGCGAGATGGCGTTCCACTTCCCGAACGTGACCGTCGCACCGGGATAGCGCAGCGCGTGCGCCAGACCCTTGTACGGCGAGATCACCAGCCCCAGCGGCGCGTGGCCCTGGGCGTTCAGGAGGGTCAGCGCGCCGAAGCCGGCCGCGGCGATCACGATCAGGCCGGCCGCCAGCCAGCGGCCGAGCGCAGCTCGTTGTCTGCGCTCGGATCCCGCGGGGCCGATCACGGCCGGCAGCAGGGCGATGGCGATGCTGGCGAGCACGGCGCCGGGCACGCCGGCGAGGGTCAGCGCCACCAGGGCCAGCAGCACGCCCAGCGCCGACCCGAACAGGTTCGCCGTGTACACCAGATGCCCGCGTCCGCCGCCAACCGCCAGCCCCGCGCCGATGCCGACGCCACTGCAGAAGAAGGGCAGCGCCAACACGAGATAGTAGAACGCAAAATAGAGAAGCTGGCGGCGTTCCCAGGCGATGGTGTAGCTGTCGAACGGCAGCCAATTGACCGCGGCGTAGGCCAGGAGCGTGCTGGCCGCGAAACCGGCGCCGGCCAGCCGATAGATGTGGGGATTGGGCGTCTGCGACTTGCGGAGGCTGAGGAATGTCCCGCTGGCGCCGAAGCCGAGCAGCGCCAGGCTCACCACCAGGAAGGCGAAGTGGTAGTACTGCGCCACGGCCAGGAGCCGGGTCAGCGCGCTTTCAAGGAGAAGCGCGGCCGCGGCCAACGCCGCGACGCTGAGGGCAGTACGGCGAAGCATCCTCTCACCATCATCCGGCAGGGCGTCTACGCTGCGGGCAGAAGTTATCGAAAGGAGTGTTCGTTCGTATCGCTAGCGATCGGGCGCTTCTCGCTGCCAGGCATCCCACACGCGGCGGACCAGCGTGTCACTGATCCAGATGTCATCGCGATCAAGAATTGCCTGGAAGATCAGCTCGACCTCTTTGGTGGCCAGCAACCGCCGGCGGAAGGCATCCACGATGATGCCGAGGGTACCCTTGACGTGAAAACCCAGCTTCTGAGCCTGTTCGCGAGCAAGTTGGTCATCGAGAAGCACCCAATCTGCCGCCTCGAGGCCTGCAAGTTGGATGGCGGCACGCTCACCGACGTGTAGGGCTGGCTCCATGTTCGCTGGCGAGGCTTCAGCTATCTGAACATCGACTACAACCAGATCATGACGGGCTACAGCCATCTGAACTGCGTATGCGTCCGGCTGCCCAAGCTCCAGGCCGCGCGTGACCACTTCTTGATACACAGAGGCCGGCACGAGGATCGTGTCGAACAACTGGCTCAGAAGCGGCATCAGCCCGAGTTTGCCCAGGGCGATGAGAGGGCCGGCATTCGTGACCGCTTTCATGCCAGTTCTTCTTCCACCATCTGTTCTGACCACCGCGGGCGAAAGCCGAAGGCACGCGCTTGGCGGATCATCTCGGGCCGGGAAAGACCGGCGATTTCCGTCGCGCGTGCGAAGGAGACGATCCCGCGGGTATAGAGCGTCAGCGCTTCTTGCACCCTGAGTTGCGCCAGGCCCAAGAGCACCAACTCCTGTAAACGGCCCTGATATGACCCCACTTGGCGGGCCAAATCATCAGACAATTCTAACGTCACTTGCTTCATGTCATCTACCTCGCCACCACTTCCGTCGCTTTTTCGCCATACACACTGACATTGTACATCATATGCCTAATCCCGACAATCGTCTGTCTTACTGGCGAGGGTCATTCAATCCTCCGTTTCGGGCGGTTGAAAACCGCTGCACCCCGGACCAACCGAAAGCGCAGGAAGAATAAAACGCGTCGGGAGTGGCTTGAGTCCATCTTGTACAATAATGCAATT
>CAVPXB010000009.1:0-615747 GCA_963709525.1 uncultured beta proteobacterium | reverse complement strand
AAGCCAACAAAGAACTCAACCCCTAGGGTGAGCTTTCAGAAAATTCAAGGTAAAGAAGACAACCAATTAGAGATAAAATCTAGGATATTTCAGAAGCGAATTGATTAAGGCATCTTCTTTGGCTTGAACTTCTTCTCGCTATACTTGCTGACGAGCCTTACATGTGTGCCGCCTCGAAACGCGTCTGCCTCCAGTTGCTCAGTCATCCGTGCACACTCTTCCCTCCACGTGCAGAGTTCACACTCATCTTCCTCCCCGAGCATACCGATGCAATTAGGGCGCGTACCCTGAGACATATTCAATATTCGCCATGTATCGAGAACTTAAAAAGGTTACTTGCCCATTAATCAAGAAGATATAGAGAGTTTAGCATTCATCTGTCGTAGTCTCTCGTAGAGACAACCGCAGCTGAAACACCAACATTAAGGTTCGGCACCTGACCTTTCATGGGGATCCTTAGAACCATATCGCATTTCTCAAGTAAGAGTCGGGCTTATTCCCTCACCCTCACCACCCAGAACGAACGCCACAGCACCAGTAAGATCCATATCCCAATAGTCATGTTTTCCACTCGTATCGACAGCGATTAGCCGAATCCCTTCAGCTTTCAGAAGCTTGACCGCAGGGTATATACTCTCCTTGGAGACAGGGACGTTAGCTGCACCCCCCATACTGACACGAAACACCGTTGGTGTGAGCCCAGCACTATCCTTGCGAGGAATGAGTACTACATCGACTTTCGTCGCATCTCCTGTCCGCAGTACACTTCCCAGGTTCTGAGGGTCCTGAACCCCATCAAGGACGAGTACACATACATCTTTTCCAGTATTCTTCAGTATAGACTCTAATGAGACGTATCCTGGCTGATCTAACAAGAGCGATAACACCTTGATGGTGTTTTGTCTTACTCATCTTATCTAGACGCTCACGTGTTACACGATCTACAGGAACCTTGAATCGCTTCGCCTGCGCCAGTATGTCATCTACCCTCTCATCTAGAAGACCCTCTAAGACCAAGAGCCGCTTAACGCCACCCCGTTTCATTGTTTCGTAGACGGGGTTTCTACCCTCAACCTGACTCAAACGTGATCAATTAGAGATACGACACCGCTACTAAAAACCCAGCGGAAGTTATCTTTAAACAACCATTAAATTCCTCGGTGCCTTAAATTTTGCAGGCGATTACTTCTTTGAGCGGAATGATTCTAGTCCGAGACGTTATGGCAAAAAGCGTAAAAACCATTAAAGTTGATGACAGCGTATTCGACGCCGTCGTTAAGATGAATAAATTTGACATCGGGAGCGTTATTGTGATGAATGGAAGTCGCCCCGTGGGCATAATTACTGGCAAAAACGTCCTTACAAAGGTTGTAGAACCCCGAATCGACCCAACTCTAATCAGAGCAAAAGATGCTATGAGCAGCCCACTCGTCACAGTTAACGCAGACTCAACTATAGAGGAAGCGGCAGTTACAATGTCTAGAAAAGACATTAAAAAAACTCGCGGTATTGGAGAAAGACAAACTTGTGGGAGTAATTAGCACAAGTGACATAGTAAAGGCAAATCCCGCACAAATCAGTATCCTTCAAGAACTCCTTAAGATAAACTAACCAGATTCATCACAATCCTATTTCACACCAAAATAGAAAAAACAGAAGCATATCTCGTTTCATGATTTATGACCCCAAAACTTATCACGCTTTAAGCACTGTATTTAATGAGCGACATGGCACCACCACGCAAAAAAGATGTTTGGGAACGCGAAGCCTCCAAGCCGGAGGAATATCACTCTGTCGAAGTTCAAAGGGGACGCGAATTCATCATTAGACTCACGACCGGAGCCGACGTCTATAAGGCGATCCAGCAGTTCGCCAAAGATAAGAAAATCAGATTCGGAAAGATCCACGCCGCCTTCATGGGAAATTGAACCCGCCAAGTGTTCTTCTGGACTCCAGATAATAAAGACCCGAATAACTGGCACAGCGAAACAGCAGCCACATTCAACAACCTCAGTATGCTCGTAAGTATGAGCGGTATGATTCATACAAGAATAATGAAGGGGAAACCTGAACCATTCCCCGCTATACACTACTGCATTGGTGAGTCTGGGATGTACCAACTGTTGGCGGTCACCTTACAGAAGGAACTCTAGTAAAGGGCGTTGTTGAAGTCTTTATCACCGAGATCCTCGGAATCGAGGAGCTTCTGCCAAGCGGATACAATCCTGATACTGATGGAGCCCCAGAGGAATGGTATAAAGAAGTCAAGTAACTCTAAAAGAAGAGTTTACAAAATTAGGTATCGCCGAAAACCTATTTTTCTTATTTAATATATCAAGCAAAACTCCATATAATTATACATCGAGAATAACACCCCATGGACAATGTTTTAAATATTGTCTAGATAATCAGAGAATATAAGTCAATTAATAGAAATGTATTAAATATAATATAAATTATTGTCGTAATTAACTATAATAAAATCAGGAACAACCTTTACCTAGCCTTTGAAAGGGTTCAAGATGCCGGTTAACCGGTTAAGGTGAGTCTGATGCCTGAATGTGAGATCTGTGGAGAAGAAGCTGACAAATTTACAAAATGCAAGTCCTGTGGAGCAAAGTTCTGTGAAGATTGTGGTTCAACAATTGAAAAGCTATGCGAGTTCTGCGCTGAAGAGCAGAAACACGGCGATGACGACGACGAAGAGGACCTAGACCTTTTAGACTCCGAAGATTTAGACGATGACAAGTGAACTCATTTTTAATCTCGCTTGTTTTATGATACCGTTTTATCTTCCTCAGTGATCGTTGATACAGAATGAGCGAGGAGAAGACTAAGTTCTGCCCACACTGTGGGACAATGATCGACTACAAGTACACGATATGTCCGAGCTGTGGAAATGCTCAACCCTCACTCGAAGGTATGCCTGCAACTAGATTATCTTCGCGGAAGAATGTTGCTCTCGCTGTGATCCTCTCATTCATAATAACCGGACTTGGCCAAGTCTATCTTGGCTTTTGGAAGAGAGGCTTGTCTATATATTTGTTTCACTTTCTGTCAACATACTCCTTGAACCTTATATCACATAGATCAGATAATGCTAGAGTTCGGTTCATTGTGTTATCCGCGGTAGACGCCTATATGATCGCAAGAAAGCTCAACCGCGCGTAGCCATCAGTTTTAAAGCTGTGAAATCTGCATCAGGTAAGAACTAGCATGGATAAAGTCGACGCCGTAGTTATCGGAGCTGGCGCGGTTGGACTTGCTATAGCTTCAGAGATCACCCGGAGCAACCGGGAGATCTACATTCTCGAAAGGGAAGCTTCAGTTGGCCAGGGACAAAGTAGCCGAAACAGTGAGGTCATTCACGGGGGATCTATTATGCAGTTGGGAGTCTTAAAGCGAAGCTCTGCGTTAAGGCGAATCCCATGCTTTACAAGATCCTTGAAGAAAACAAAGTTCCTTACAAGCGATTAGGAAAGATGATCGTTGGCAACGGGGAAGAGGAGGTTAAGCAGATGGAGCAACTCATTCAAAAAGGAAAAGCTTGTGGAGTTCAGGATCTAGAGTTAATCGATTCCGATAGGATCCGTCAGCTTGAACCCAATGTCCGAGGCGACGTTGCAGTTCTCAGTCCGAGCACTGGTATCATGGATGCCCACGGCCTTATGGATGCCTACCTGCGGAAGGCAAGGAGACAAGCCGGGGGGGATCCTCTTGTGTTAGATACCGAGGTTATTGGGATAAAGAAAAGCGTGAATGGATATATTGTTAATACACGGAGTGGAGGTGAGAATTTTGACCTTGAATCCTCCGTCGTTATTAACGCCGCTGGATTATTCAGCGACCGTATCGCCGAGATGGCCGGGATCAACGTTGATAAAGAGAATCTTCGCCTCCACTGGTGTAAAGGCGACTACTATAGTTTAAGCGGTAAGCCTCCAGCTAGTATGCTCGTCTATCCTCCGCCACTTAGAGACACACTTGGCCTAGGCATCCACTCTGTTCCCGATCTCTAACAGGGCGTCTCAAATTTGGTCCCAACGCTTACTACTGTGACAAGATCGATTACAAGGTTGAGTCCCCGAAAGAGCCTTTCTTGAGCGACATAGTAACTATCTTCCCTGCGTGCGTGGTGAAGACCTAAGCCCAGACATGGCGGGTATACGCGCTAAGCTGCAGGGACCTGGCGAGCCTGCCCGAGACTTTTACATCCAGCACGAGGAGAAGCAAAACCTTCCCGGATTCATAAACCTCATCGGTATCGAATCTCCTGGCCTCACCAGCAGCCCAGCCATCGCAGAGACTGTGAAAAGCATAGTAGACGAGTTTCTGAGTTAAATCCATAATCTATTCAACATTTGAACGGGATAGCAAAACCGTTATGAATACGGAAGCGAAAGTACTATATGGTCTCGGAGGGTAAACCTAATCGAGTAGTTTCTAGGTGATACACTGTGAAATTCTGTGAACGCTGTGGCTCATTTATGGATAAGACGCCACATGGCCTCAAATGTACGAAGTGTGGCTATGAGATTCGCCAAGAAGTCGTAGAGGTCAAGCGTGAGGAAAACACATCTGAGCCAGTCTATGTTGTAAAGGAGGATGACGAAGCTACAAAGGTTAACCAGACTTGTCCAAAATGTGGATATAATCAGGCTTACCACCAAGTGAGAGTTGCCCTAGGTGAGCACGCGGGTGTTGCTTCGGATCGCTTTGTTGAACGTTTTAGATGTGCTTCTTGCGGTCATGTTTGGATGACGAATTAAAAAAATATATTGAGTTTGTGGTATTTTTCAACTGTCACCTTAAAAATCTGGGCAAAACTTGGTGTCTAGTTGCTCTCAGGCTGAGTTCGGAGACATGAATTCCTCGGGATGCTCCTTTTTGTATCGCCCTTCATAGATGTATCCAAATCCAAGCAGAAAGAAACCGAGGATAACGAATATCCAGATAATCCACTCTGAAGAGGTGTCGTATGTTACTGCAACCTGGAAAACGACTACGACGCAGATTAGAGCACAAAGGAATGTACCGAGGTACATCATATTCCAAGGTTTTAGATTAAGTTCGGGCAACTTATTAAGGATGATTTGTTCTTGCTTTGACTTTTAACTCTCCCTAAAAGTTAAGCCATAACAGAGGATTGCTATCCTATGTCATCTATGAGGCGGAAGGATAAGGAGATCAAAGAGAGAGTTGTGATGGAGGAGATCCTGCGGGAGCAAGATGTCGGTCGCCTCGCAACAGCCGTCGACGGCGTACCCTACATCGTTCCCGTAAACTACGTCTACAAGGAGGGGAAAGATCATTTTCCATAGCCATGTGGAAGGAAAAAAGATGGCGAATATTCGGAGGAACCCACTTGTATGCTTTGAGGTTGACACCGGCGAGATAAAATATGGGGAGAAGCCTTGTGACTATTCGTGGAAATATATGAGTGTCATCGTTTTCGGCAAGGCTAAAGAGATCAGGGGATCGATGAGAAACTGGCAGCTCTCCGGCTCATAGTAGAGAAGCATGCTCCAGGAAAGGGAAAGATGCTTACTGGCGAGGATTTTGCCAAGTTTGAAAAGCTTGTAGTTGTGGAGATTTTAGTTACTGAGATGACAGGGAAGAGGAGCCCCGCCTCGAGCTAAGAACTCTATACCATTGTCGCCAGGCAGCTTGGAGGAGTTCGGGGCGTTGCGCCTCGTAAAGCTTTGAAAAATCATGTTTTGCAACCTCATTTTCCGTGACATCTTTCTCGATTAGCTCCATCACCTCGCTACGTACTGCCCTGAACCAATCGATCTGCTTCTCCACTTCAAAGACGCCACAGATGGGGCCGTGCCCCGGAACTATAGAGTCTGGTTTAAGCGCTACTATGGATTCAGTCCTGCGATCCAAGCATCAGGGTCTAGCGGTTTCGTCCCCTGCAAATGGGAATCTGCCAACAAATAGGAGATCCCCACTGAGAAAGACCAACCGCTACCTCGCACTGTGACAATGCTGCTGCAGTCGGTATCCGCCCTCCAGTGTGAATGATTCCACTGGGCCTATCCTGAGTCCACTTGTGAACGTCGTTTTTGGTTGAATAATACGTAGACCCTCCATTAATTTAATTCGGTCAGGCGCCTGCTTCTTCAGCTCCTCAAGGTATTTTCTTAGTCCATCCTGGTGACCACTGCCCATTGAGGTTCTCAGACACTTTTTCCGCAAGCCAGACGTGGGCGAGGATGTCGCAGTCCTCAAAGGCTACAGCCCCCCAAATGTGGTCGCTATGGATATGAGTAAGGATAAGGTGTGTGACCTTTCGTTTTGTTATCTCTTCAGCGCTTCTCCTGAATTTAAAAGCAGACGCTGGATATCCGGAGTCAACCGCTACAGTAATGCCGTCGACAGATATCACGCCGACGTTCCCTCCTCCCTGCCCCTCCGTGTTTGCATATACTCCCTCAGAAAGCTTCTCAAGTTTCAACTGTAACACAGTTTATGTTTCTGTTTCTGTTACTTAAAACACTTCAATCAGACCTGTAGCTGGAAACCTTTAACCGCTATGCAATCTCGAATCCGCTGATAATGGGCATCCCCGAGAAAATTAAGCTAATAGAGGAAGAGATCGCCCGTACACAGATCAACAAAGCTACTGAGCGCCACCTTGGAGTACTTAAAGCCCGTCGCGCTAAACTGATGCGGGACGTAGAAGAGCAGGCAATAAGGGCGAGCAGTAAGAGAGGCCCAGATGAAGGATACTCTGTTAAGAAGACAGGGGATGCTACACTTGTCCTCATCGGTCTCCCCAGCGTCGGGAAATCAACGATATTGAATAAAGTAACGAACGCTCGGTCCAAAGTAGGCGCTTACGACTTCACAACTCTCACAGTTGTTCCAGGCCTAATGGAATACAGAGGCGCAAAGATCCAAATACTTGACCTGCCCGGAATTATAGCTGGTGCATCCCAGGGGGAAAGGACTTGGGAAACGTGTCCTAAACGTTGCAAGAAACTCGGACCTCGTTCTCATAATCCTAGATGTTTTCAATCCCCAGGTTCGTCCTCTCCTTCTGAAAGAGCTACATGAAATAGGTATACGACCAGACCAAAAGCCTCCAAACATCGTCATTGAGAAGACAAGCACCGGTGGTGTCTCTGTTATCGCCCAGGTTCCCATGACGAAGATCAAGAAGATGACCATTATCGATATACTGGGAGTATACGGATTCCATAACGAGTCTGATCGAGATCCGTTGAGCCCGGTGGTGTGTGCCGATTCCAACGGCGCCAAGACAATGATCATCATGCCTGTCAACCTGGACAACGGCAAGGTGGCCGGCCAGGTACCGGCGCAATCCTCCCCAGAAGCAACCCTGCCGCCAGAACCACCGACCACGCCCCAGGAACCGCCGGGGCCGACAACGGAAGAAAGTTGATGGAGTTTGCCCGGCAGAGGGCGAAAGACAGGGCAAGCTTGGCCACCGCATCGCAAGCCTTCAGCGGCTGACGAAATCGGCGCATGAAACAAAACAGGGGGCCTGCTTTGACGGCAGTCTCCCTCTTTCCGATTGTCTGTAAAATGGAAAAATTGCCACTCAGCGGATTCACGGCGTATGGTGACCACGCTAAACACATGAACCATCCCGCCGGCCCTATAGCCATCGCCCACCGAGTTTTGGCCCACGAAGATTTCGACCAGACGGCGCATATTCTCCTTAAGTTGCTGGGTAACGCACAACGGCAATTTCCGGGAGCCAAACGGTCTCTTTTTCTTGAAATCGATGGGCATCGAAATTCCAACGGCGGATTTGATGACGACATGCTTGAGCTGCAATCCAAATTCATGCAGGAGTTTCTGCTTCAGTTTTTGACGCATGCAGTAACGCCGCTCGCGGAATTCAAGAATCCGGATATCTCAAAACGACCAAATACCAGAAGAACTGCATCTTGTCCGGGTTGACCGGCCTCCGCCATCCGATGGCTCAGGAGAATCCGGTCTAAAGCGCCGATTTTGATTTCTGTCCTGGGTTTGCGGTGAACCACAACGAGAGACTTTGGCGCACGTCGAATGGGGAGCTGTTCCAACGGCAGGCTCTCCGCTATTCCAGAGAATGCGCTGCCAGAAAAGGTCCTTTTTTGCGTTTCCATGACTTATAGGTCGAGCGTTGCCTCAGCCAGTTTGTCCACGATCACATCTAGCGTGGTCATTCCGGTGAGGTTCGAGCGCCGCATGTAGCAGCAGCCCACGGCGAGCGACCGCTGTCACGGTAGAATAGAGCGGTGCAACGCTCTACCCTTCCGCGCTCACGGCAGCGGACGGTTGCCGCCCTTTGCTACGACTCCCCTTACGCTCGCTCCCTCAACCTGCTTCGCCCTTTTCTTCTCCAGCAGATTCGGCCGTGCTTTCTTCCCGAGAAGGAAAGCTTCCGCGAGCTCTTCGTTGTCGAAAAGCTCTTCGTTGCATTCCGGGCAGCAGTATTCAATGCTGTCTTGATCAGGGCAGAGGTTTTCTTCGTGACCCGCGGTCAAGGGTGAATTCTCCTGAGACTGACTTGTGCACGAGGTAGTAAAGGCTCTTAATCTTGGCCTGGCAATTAGGGCATACGGGTTTTCGCGTTGTGTTCTTTCGTGTCATAAATTCACCACCTCCTTTCAGTTGTCTTGAAAGCATGAACGAGGAATCCATCGAATAGAAACGGCCGGCGGTCTTCTCTGCGTCTCGCCATCGGTTCTCCCTTGGCTGCATTGTTGGCGTTTGATTTTGCTGTGATCATGAATGGAGGGGATTCGGGCTGCCCGATTCGTCGCGAGGCGTTTTGGACTCCAGCTTCACGACGGTGCGGCAACGCGGGCAGGTCACATAGAGCGGGTATTCACGGTCGGGCTGCTTGCGGCCGCGGTAATTCCAGGCGTGCTGGCAGCGTTTGCATTTGAGCTGCATGGCGGTCACTCCTCCTCGCCCTCAGACGATTCGGAGAACTTGTCCGCAATGATTTGTTGCAGGTCTTGGGCAAAGGAATCTCCGCCGCAGGCTTCAGTCATTTCATGCGCCAGGCGTTCCATGTCTTTGTCGCTCAACCTGTCAGCCACGGCTCCCCGCAGATAAGCCGCACGTCACCGCGAGAAAGCGTGCCGATGACAAACTGTTTGTCATCATCGTATTTCTTGGTTGTTTTTGTCATTTTTCCTCCTGCCCGTTTCCGGACAAGAATCAGTAGGTAAGCAAGTATTTAAGCCTTTCGGTTTCATGTTCACCGCTGGCAAGTGACAACCATGCCCGCAGGGGAATGTTGGATGGCTAAGCGCCGCACGTGGCGAGCGACATCACCCGAGCCTGGCAGGGGCGGGGCCGAAGATCGCCGCGTTGAAACATAGGGGGCCTATCTTTAGGAACAGGCTCTCCGCCACTTACCAAACAGTCGTTGGCCCGCGCAAGAAAGAGAGTCCTTTTTTGCGTTCCCATGATTTACAGGTCGAGCGTTGCCTCAGCCAGTTTGTCCACGATCACATCCTCAATGTCCGGCTCGTCGTTGAAAGTGGTGTACATGAAAGGCACGCCTGCTCTCGTAATACGCGCGATTTTCAGTTCAGCTGCGCGCAGGTAAGCCTCGGTGTTGAGGCCAAAATGTTCGTAAGGCAACGCGTAATCAGTCAGGTAAAAGTCCGGGCGCATCAAGATGCCGGCGACCCGGAATGGCGGTTCATAGAGAACTCGAGGCCGGATTGCGTCAAGAAATCGGCGATGATTTTCTCGGCCTTGCTGCGCACGCGAAATCCGGCATGGGTCATGTAACGGCGGCCCGATTCCCAATTTTGAGCAGAGGTCTCCTGTTTCCTTGATGGCGCATTCCTGGCGGAAGGCCCGGAGGGTGTCTTCCAGGGAACGGCCGGCAGGCGGGCTGGAGCTAAGCTGTTGCTCCGTCAGGACGGGCAATTCTGAATAGCAGGTTTCTCTTCGATGCGGTAGGGGGAGCCGGTAAAACATGCCGACTTCATGGAAGCCGGAGTTTTTAATTCTTTCGGTTAAGCCAGCCGAAACGCAACCCGATTGGGAAGGGGAAAGGGCTTTTGGCGTTTCTCGTCTGTTGTCCGCCTCCTCTTCTGTGCATTGTCTTGAGCCAGCAGGGCTTGGGACGTGTGGTTTGGTGCCTATTTTTTGTTTTCTCATTCCGCTGGAAGGCGGGGCCATAAGCCTTTCCCTTTTTCGAGGTCGCTGCGCTCCGAAGCTGGCTGATTCGGAGGGCACTCGCTGGCGCTTCGAGGTTCCGCTCGAATGCTCGCTAAAAGTTTAGTGTCCCACCTCTGGGGTCGCTGCATGGAAAACAAAAAATTCAACGGCACAAACCGAGCCCAAACGCTCACCTTTTATCTTCAACAAGTGAAAGGAGGTGACTTGAAAATGGCAGAAGAATTCAACAACAAGGATACTGCCACGTTGGGTCCGACCAAGGCTGGAAACGGTTTAAAGTTGTCGTGGATGGTACGTGGTTTTACACGTCGAAAGCAAGTGTTCTCGATATGGTAAACGGGAAGAGCAAGGCGTGCACGTTCAGCACCATTAAGGACGAGCAAGCGACAGTTCAGTGAGCGATGCCCGCCCCTGGCGGTGATGTTGGGGGCGGGTGTTGGCCACCGAGGCGCAGGTCTGCTGGTTGGGGGAAGTGAAGGGCGGATATCGGACTTAAAGGCGCCGCCGCTTAAATAGTTTTTGGTTTTTTTGTTTTCCGTCCCGCCGGAGCCCTGGGGTAAGAGAGGAAATGCGGCTCTGGGGGATGGAGAAGGTGTGTTGCCGATGTCGGGCGTCGCCAGGGAGGCATAGTGAGCGATTAAGCTGCAAGTTTGTGGAGCGACTTCTTTGATCTGCCATTCTTGTCCTGGATTGACTTGGAAACAATGCGAGTGGCCTTATCAAGCCAAGCGCGGTCTTTAGCAAGGGTCTCGATTTCTACGGCGCTGAAGTATTTCGGCCGTTGACGGCGGGTTTTCCAGCGGACGCAACTCCCCGCGGCGAACAAGAATTCCACACTCATAAAGCAGGAATCCGAGGAGGAAGGCGGCCTCTTGCAGCGTCAGCCGCGCGGGCAATCTCCGGCAATTCAGGAGTTCCTGCATGTTCATGGAGAGGGATTGGTTGGCGCCGCGCTTGATGCGAGCTGCGGCGTGCTCTTCAACTGCGTGCGGAGTCAATCTATTCTTCTTGGTGCTTGACCAATTGTTCGCGGACCTGGCCATTCTCGCAAACGAGCTTGCGGACCAGGATTTCATGGAGCGCGGCAAACCAGTGGAAGCAATGAAACTGCAACTTGGCCGTGTCGTAGGGCGTCATCGTTGACTCATCGAGGGAGGAAACCGTGTCGCAATAGCGAACACCATCACGTTGCCTCGAGCAACAGCAGCGTGACCGAGGCGATAGTCTTCGTTTGCGGAACAGGATCAGGTTCATCATTCATATTTGAGGCGTTCGCGTCGATTTCTCCGCGAGGTTGTTGACTTGGGTGCATAAAAGGCCTTGCCGGATCTGCGTGTCATCTGGTCAACGAGGATGTTTCGGGCGGAGATCAAGCGTAAGGGCGCTTTTCGCAGGGCTGCCGGGATCTTCTGGGACCTCCGGCGGGGATGCTGGCCGGGCGCGTCCCTCGCGGAGCCATTGGCGAAGTTTCTCGACGATTTCACGCTGCGAGACAAATAAGGAACTTGGGACTGAAGGGCTTTCAGGATGTCCTCGGTCTTGAGCTCGCGCTTGCTATGGTAGAACGCCTGGTAAAGTGCATCGATCACCGCCTGTTCAATTTCCGCGCCGACGCGTCCGCTGGAGGCATTTGCCAGCGAGGTGAGATTGAAGAGACGCGGATCACGTCCGTGTTTCCGTAGATGCACGGCGAAGATTTCCCGACGTTCGGCTGTGTTCGGGAGGTCAAGGAAGAACACTTCGTCAAATCGTCCTTTGCGGAGCAACTCTGGGGGAAGCTTTGAGATGTCGTTGGCAGTGGCTACCACAAAGACCGGCTCGGTCTTCTCCTGCATCCAGGTGAGAATTGAGCCAAACACGCGCTCACTGGTTCCGCCGTCGACGGCGCCCCGAGCGAGAGCCTTCTCCATCTCATCGATTTGCAGGACGCAGGGCGCCACGGTCTGAGCCAGGCGGAGCGCTTTGGATGCGTTGGCTTCCGATTCACCCAGAAGACTTCCAAAGACCGCGCCGACGTTGAAACGGAGCAGAGGCATTTGCCACAGATCTGCCGTTACCTTGGCGGCCAGACTCTTGCCGGTGCCCGGAATTCCAATCAGGAGGAGTCCCTTGGGGAAGGGCAGGCCGAACTCGCGCCGCCTGGTCGAACGTGCCGCCACGGCGACGAACCCATTCTTTCAGGCATTCCAGGCCGCCCACCTGATCCAAGGTTTCCGTCACGTCGGAAAACTCCAACGCCCGGCTGCCTGCGATAATCTGCTTTTTCGTCCGCGTAACGGCCGGGATGGCGCCCTTGTCAACCATGCCGTCGGAAATAATGGCCTGGCCAATAGCGCGCTGCGCTTGCGCTTCAGTGAGCCCCAAAGCGGCTCGTGTCAAGCGCTCCCGCTCTTGTGGTGTCAGATCGGCTCGAACTCCGGGCATGCGTTCGAGGTTTGCCAACACGCGCGCCAACTCCGGGCCGTCCGGCAGATGAAACTCCACCACTTGGCGTCGTCCCTCAGCTCTTCGGGCAGGCTCTGGGCGGGCAGGTTATAATCATCGACTTTTTTGAATACTTGAGGCGTCGAGCAACGTTGCGAAGCTTGCGTTTTTTCACTCACATTGGTCCATAGCTCGTGGAAATCTTTGAGCACATACAGAGCCAGAGTGGTTCCGTCAGCCCGGTCCACAAAATCCAGCGCGGAGAAGTGGGTCCTTCGCACCCAGGGGTGCCTGAACCGCTCCGTTGAGGACGGAAAAGCCCTCGGCAATGTCAAAGGCGACAGCCGACCACCCGAGCCTCTGCGCCAAAGTAGTAATGGTACAGCCAAAGCGCGTTCCTCTTCCAATGTCTGAACGACAATCAACGGGGAGCGTGCGCGCGTTAAGGTCTTCAATGATTTCTTCGAATGTTTTCTGACTCATGTTATCTCCGTTTCTAATCACAGGTATCTCTCCCTTCAGTTTCAGGTCCTCCATGCCGGTGAGTGTCACACTGCCGTCTTCTGCTACGATGGCTTCAGCGGCGGGTGCCGAATCGACGGCCGCCTGGGAATAGCGGTTGGTAAGATAATGCATCGTTTTGTTGGCGGAACCTCGCAGGCCACTGGCAACTGCTGCCGTTGGTCATAGCGGCCGGCGATTAGAAGTCCACCAAGCGCAGGAGGGATGGGATTCATGCTCGCGTCACATGGGCGCCCCGCGGCAATGGCCATGGGTTTTCTCGGCCGGGGGCTGTGGCAATCTGCTGCTGTGAGTGGCTCTTTAGTGCGGCTCAATCGATTTAGGTCTTCTTCCCAGAGTGAAACCCGTGAACAAAATGATGCTCAGGTCGGTCTCGCGCGAACACGGTACAACGACTCAGCTAAGCGCCGCGGGCTGCATAAACGGTTCGCCCCCGCTGACGGTCAGGCCTTCGATGCGCCGCTCGTTGCCTTGAGGTGGTCCAGCAGCTGCCCAACCTGACCGATTGTCCTTCGGTCAAAGGCAGTGGGTTTCCGGGTTGAAACAGCCGGGGCACCGCAACGGGCACCCCTGCAACCAGAGGGTTGCGCGGCAACCAGGCCCGTTGGCATGGCTACGCGGCAGAAAATGGTGGATGCGAAGCTTCATCAGTCACTTAGTTGCCGGTTGGCATCTGGAATCGCGCGTGAGGAGGCGTGCCCGCGCACTCGCCTCGTAAAGCCTAGCGAATAAGTTGCTGGATTATAGTAGGGGTATGTTGGTCAGCGCACTCGGTCGCCTCAGCGGTCGTTTGCCGGGAGACGATTTGGCCACCGAGTGCAGCTTGAATCCCTTGGTGATTTCGAAGCAGGCTTGTCCCTTTGCTCCGCGGACGTGGAGCTGAACCTGGCCGTTTGCTTCGACCATAGTTCGACTTCTTGAATTTCCATATCTGGTGTTCCTGTTGGTTGTTGATTTAGTTGATGGGCCTGATAAGCACCCGCGATGGGGATGTCAGTTCATGCGACAGCGGAGGATCAGATGAAGGCGGCCTTCGACGCGCCGCTCCTCGGCAAGCGCAAAACCCTGGGCCGACAGTTGGTCTTTGACTGCAATGGCCGCATATCGCTGAGTCAGAGCTTGCAGAAACTCATCCCGCTTGAAATGCCGTGCACGCCAAACCAGTCGGCTATGCACACGTAATGGGGGCCCGCTCTGCGGAAGCCCACGTCGGTAGCCGGGGGTCTTGGAGGGAATGCGAATCTCGGCAGGAACACGGGTCCCGCCAAAGCCGTAGACGGCCACATTGCCTTCCTTGGGTCAAAGCCAAGGGCGCGGAGGGCCTGCAGCAAGTAAGTCTTGTTGGTGAACTGCGTTTTGATTTTGGTGAAGTGTGACATAAGGGTCGTTAACGATTGTTGGAGCGTTCAGGGCGTAGGTGGCACCTTGCCAACAGCCGCCCGATATCAGTCGGCAAGGAATAGTATGGGGGGCATGATGCCCGTGAGCTAAGGCTCCAAGTCGGGTGAGCAAAAGAGGCGCACCCGGAGTCACGGAGACCGTTTAGGCAGGAATGGCTTACGTCGCCGGCGAGTGGGAACCGAATTCTCGGTGCTGCGATGGCGAACTCGGATTTCATGGGGTTCTGGCTCTTCGACGGCTGTCTGTGGCCCGCTTGGCCGGACGCTTGATTTCCAGCGGGATGATGCGGCTGATGGCCTTTTGGGGCCTTTGCGACGGCTCAGGGTTGGTGCGCGGGGGAGTTGGCTCCTGGGGAAGAGCGATTCGCGTCCATTGGGTCAGCCTGGGCTTACGCGTAGAACGCCTTCCCGGCACATTCCAAATTCTAAGCACGAGCGCCAGGACCGGCAGCAGCAGGCATGTCATCCCGAGAGCCGCGTAAAGGATAAGGAGCGCCGACCCCATCGACAACAGGCCGAAAAAAGCCATGCAGGCCGTGCAGGCGGCAAGCAGCCCCGGCGACCCAAAGGTGCTATGTGCACGAAGTGCTCGGTTGGCCACCGCGAATGTCGCGAGGGCTCCAAAGCCCGCAACTGCCAGCGTGCCGGCTTCAGCTATGGATGGGGTCCCGCTCATGGCATGGGAAATTGCTGCGCCGTATGAAACTGCGGGCCAGGGTGGGTGTTCCTTGCACCTAGCAGCTTGCGGAGCCCGGTGCCGGTGCGACCGCCACCGCCGACGAGGATCTTGATGATCCGGATTCTCCCAGTGCACATCGGGCTTTTCGGAGTGATCGGTTTGTTCTACTCATGGAATGCGGGGGGATTCAGATGCTTAACAAGGCGTTCCAGCAAGACCACGGCAACCTTGCGCGATTGTTGCTCGGAGAGGTAACGACGTAATTGCTTCCGCACAGCGACCGCCAGCTTTGGGGTGGGAACCACGATGAGATGCCGTTTGGTGCCGAGGACTGCCTGGCTGTCGTTGCGCTGGAAGTTGCGGATCACGTTGCGGGTGGATTGTTCGAATTCGGAAAAGACGACCACAAACCCACCATTACGCACCGTCCAGGCCAACACATCGCTACCCGCTTCAAAGCGGACGATAAACTCGCGCCGGCGCCAAAAATGACCCATGATAGCCTTACCGCATTTATGGTTTTTGGGGCCGTTTTCATCAAAGAGTGGGCAGCCTGAGATTGAATTGGGGCGCCGTTGTCGCCCCAATGGCGGCAGACGAAGTGCCGAGGCGTTCGACGTTCTCCACCCGCACGGCGAAGCTAACGCGCTGGCCAAAATGGATGGCGACTGTTCCGGCGACGCGATACTTCCGTGTGCGGGACACGCTGCGGATTGGTTCGCTCGCGTTCATGATCATCAAGGATCGTCTTGACGGGTTTCGTCGAGCCGTTTTGGGCGCGACGAAGCTTCAGGCCGATGCTTTTTGGCTTTCATAAACATTCAAGAGTTCCTGACCACGCGACGTGAGAACTGGGACGAGTCTGCCTCGACCGCCGAACGGGCCACGGCTAGGGAGTTGCTTGATGGTGATGCACCCGGCAGCTTTGAGCTCGCCAACCGGCGATTCCCCTTTTCCATACCCCAGCCCAGACTCGTGTAATGACTGCGAAGGCCATTGTCGGGGTGATGCCGCGCGTTGGACAGGAACCGATAGTGGTCGTCCAAGAGCGCAGCGAAGGACGCTGATTTGTTTTCTGAGGGTGGTCTGCCAGTATCAAGGGCTTGCCAGTCGATAGGTCAACGGCCTCGTCGCGTTTCGCAAAGGTCACGTCGCCCCGCATTCGCTCATAGTCATGTTGGAAGCGCTCCTCGACTTGCTGAGGGGTCAGCGGAGGACCAAGATCCACGTAGGGGATGCGAACCTTCACCGGCGCATCCCAGCCCGGCGTCTTTACGACGGCAACCCACGGGGGCAAGGCCATGAATTCGGGAACGGAATCTTCATCCAACCCAAGCATTTCTGCGCACAGGCCGCTTCGGTGAGCGAACTCTGCCTCAGCACAATGATCTACCGGTATTGGCGAGGACGTGGGCGCTGGTTTTGAGGGGCTTGAAAGTTTACAATCAGGCCGATACCCATCGAATTAGCCATCGCGAAGAATCGCACCAGGTAACCAAGATTGCCCCGTCGCGCGAATTCGAGTTCGCGGGCTGAAGAGTAGTTGGCCTTCAGGAATGAAGAGTGAACAGGCGTGGTTCACGCGAGGAGCCCCGTTCGAGCGCTTCGAATTGCTCGCGAACCAAGCCCATGCCCAACCACGCCTCCACATTATCGAGACTCCCTCCAAACAGCCACGCACAATCAGTAGATACTGGGTGCGAATTGACACCTCGTTGCACATAGGCCCGCTCCCCTAGCCAAGTTGCGTGGGCCCTGATTAGGCCAAAAGCCGTGGCGTGTTTATCGCGGCCACCCGGTTGCTCGGATTTCCTCTTAAAAGCGCGCGCCATATTGACCCACGCGACATCCGGAGCGCTGGCCCACATCTGCTGCAAGATGAGCGGAAACTCCGGCTGAGTTTGCGGGGCAATGGCTTTCGGAATGGCAAAGGCTTCTGCTGCCGCCGTCCAGTAAGCGACTGGATCGGGGCCAATAGGGCTCAGTCGTTCCACGGGTCGCGTTGGACAGGCAGATAAATCGAGCTAGGCCCGAGGTTAACCGCTTCAGTTCGTCCCCTTTCTGGCCAATCACCTCGAAACGCCTCCCCAGAGCGAGGCCACCCTTGCCAATCTGATAGGCGCAGTTGTTCTTCCCGCTCTTGGTTGGTCCCAAGATGAGGGTATGGCCCATGTCACTGACGTTTAGCTCGACAGGAAACCCCAAGCTTGGGTGGCTTCCTAACGAGATCGCCTTGTCGGGTGGCGGGCGCGCAAGGATGAAGGTCGCGGCCTTGTTAAATTGCGCTTGTCGCAAAAGGTGCTCCTGTGCGAGCCGGGGAGTCGAAAGCCGGGACGGTCGGCCGCGAGGGCCGAAACGTACATTGCAGGGGGGACATGCGCGCTTTTTTCGAGATCGCGCAGCAACTCGGGCTCTGTCTGCTCGCCCGTCCCGGTGCGCACGATAGAATGACTTTTTCATAATTGTGGATAAGTGCGGCAAGGGGGAGGTTATGCTTGGCCGCCAGATCCCGGACGGCGGTGGCCGTATATAGACAGGCCGCTGCCAGCAGGGCGACTGGCATCAAGGGTGAATTCCGGCAGCCGCGCACCCGCACCACGGATTAGATCTCGCTCATTCATGTGTGGAGTGGTCATTTGCACTAGGCACTGGATTGGCTGAGGCGTCCTGCCAAAGATCTCGTTGCCATCGTGCTGCGGCATGACAAGTCTTGCAGAGGGATATGACTTTGCCGCCTTGCTCGAACAACGCACTGCAGGATGCGGAGGCACAGGTCAATTCCTGACATGCGGCACAGGGTTTTGCATCTGAAGGCCATACGGTGACAGAGGTGGCACCGCCCTTTGATCTGCGTGACGGAACCCCCATTCCCGAAATCATCGCAGATGCGAACATCGACGTGGTCCAAGTCTTGCCCAGTGCCGTCAAGCTTTATTGTCTCAATGCTCTTGGGTACCGATCCGTTCGATGGCACCTGAGCGAAGACCGTTCTCTTGATGAGTATGGCAGGGGGTACTCCCATAAAGCTGCTGCTTGCTGGGTGTACCGCTGAAAGGGGGCAGACTGTCCGGATTCGGCAAATCGGCTCCCACTGGCTGGTGGGGCTGTGATGGGCCGGACGGGCCGAGCCGAAACGCCCATACGGCCAGACGACGAGCCGCCGCCAGCAGCTTCTGTTGCAGGATAGTGGAAAGGCGTCTGATCATGCGGTTAAGAAATAGATGACGAACATCAACGCGGTGGCGCCCCATAAACCCATGGCAATTAGCTTCCTGGGGCCAGCGAGCGGCGTTAGCAGGTATGCGATTCCCCACGGTAACACCGCCATTGCGAAGAGGCAGACTGCCAAAATGAGGCCCTTGGGAGTGGTGTTATCGCTGCTATCGGGATCGGGATCTGAATCGCCAGAAACACAGCGAGCATCGCGATTAGCCACTGGAGCGCAAGCAGCGCGCTGCGGGAATCCTCGTTGCGGAGATGACGGAAGGTTAGCCCGCAGCAAATCGCGGCGATAATGAGTGTGACCGCCGCTCGAACAGTTGTCGCGAACGTCTCAGCGCGGATACCAGCAACCCAGTCCAGATAGTGGCCATAGGCGCGAAGCAAGAAATCGGTCGGCTGAGCTGCTGCAACCAGCAGCGAGAACTCCGACGCGGGGGCGCCCAGCAAGCGGTAGCGGCCGTAGCCAGCACCTCTTTTTCGCCTCGACCGCCGGTGTACCTGCCAGGCTCCTGGTGCTCGACTTGGTTGTTCATAATTGGCTTCATCCAATGTTCTATAGCGTTAATAAATCCGTAATCTCCTCACCGGCAATTTGATCCTCCGGGAGAAAAAGCCTGTGCGCTGGGGCCGGCGGGCAGTCGAGGGGAATCGGGGGGAAACGGGGGGCTTTTAAGCCGCTTGCACAGTTCTTCTTGGTCCCAGATTTCAAAACGCCACCCTCGCCTGACAAACACCACTTTCTTCTTGATACCCGCTCGTCGGTCAGTACACACGAGATTCGCCATCGCCCTCTGGCATCAACCGTCACGTCATGGCGTAGGATTTGGACTTGGTCGCAACACTCGACCCGGCCCTCCGGCACGAGTTTCCTGTTTGATTTCCTCGTGGAGGCGGTTTTCGAAAAGCTTTGGCACCACGCACAGGCGGCTATGGGGGAGAGAAGACACCACAAGCCTAGGACAGCGCAGCGTGGCGTTGAGGCTCACCTGGTGGTAGAGGCCATCGCGATGTTGGGGGGCCGCGCCTTCCAGGTAGCGAAACGATCGAGCCATTCCGGCAAAGTTTTGGCGGAGTGATGCGCACATACTTTGAGTCATTATTGTGCCAGGCTCAGCGAGTGCGGGAATCGGAGGGAGCCCGATCGCAGCAGTTCGGACAACTGCTCCACAGTCGCGGCCGAGCAACCATGCGACGCGGCCTCCTGCGGGATTGATCGCTTTACGCTGTACCTACTGTGGGCGAGCTTCTTCACCAGCAGGGGACCCTCCTTTTCCCGAAGGGAAGCGGGTCGCGTCGCTCGGAGCCCCAAGTGAAAGTTGCTGGGGATCGAGCGGTGAGCGGGTGCGGCGGCTAGCCGTCGGACCACGATCTGCGCAGGTCGCTGGCGACCAAGCTTCTGTGCACCACAAAGAGTCTTTATCGGCGCCGTGTCTTACGACGATCGTGACGCTGATAGCGGCATAGGCATTACTTGGCACAATCAAAGCGCACGCGAGAAGAGGCCAGATGGGCGGGAAGAGTTGCGGGCGACCCACCGGCGCGGTTGCATTTGGGCTAGGTTGGCCTTCTTTGTGGGCGAACAAATAAAGGAGTGCGCCGGCAGTGGCGGAGGCGAAGTTGTCGCTGGCCTTGGCCAGGAGCATGGGGTGTCTGCTGGCGGCGTTGGCCACAGCGGAAGTGTCCAAGAGCGGCGCAAACAATACAATCTGAGCCGGCGCGGTTTCATAATCCACAACAGTTTTGAGCGTAGTTGTACCGCACCTTGATTCGCGGCATACCGCTACGGTTCGGATGATTCGGGAACGCCGTTAGCGCTAGTCAGCAACGTGCGGCAAAGCTGGAGCTTGGATGTTCGGAGGCTCCTGGAAGCCGGCGGCCTTCGTGGCTCGAAGAGTATCGGCAAGTCCTAGCGGTTTTCTGGTTTTCGACCTCATCGCACTGTCGCCGCTCAGCGATTTGTTCGTTCTCACATCCTCCACGCGGATGAGCCCCGGCCTTCCGACCCTGCCTGCTCGTTCCGTCCATTTCTTGTTGAGTGTCGCGGAGCGATTCGCCTGTGACGGCCGCAAACTCTCGTTGTCCGCTTCAGACGTTCTGGGCGCCGTCGACCTCTGGGAGTCTCCCCGGCAAAGCCGGCGGGTTCCCCTAAGGGCAAAATCGCGCTCTTGGCATTACGCGGGCGATTTGCCTAAACTGATCGCCGGTGAGAAACGCTGACGAGAAACTTGGCCTGCAATTGTACCCTCTCTGCCGGCAGAAGGCCGGAATTGTTGAAGGTCGTGTTTGAGGTTAAGTCTGACAGCGGCGAGGAATTCGAGCGTTTCCGCAAAAAGGACAAGAGCGACACTGACCCGGACAAGTTCGATTGGAAATCAGGTTCCAAGGTTTCGTTCTGGCGGTGCTTGACTGCAAGTTGAATAGTCGGAGGGGACAAGGATTCTTTGAATATCGTGGCACGAAGACCCGTTCCCCTGCGGCCTCAGCCTGTGGCGTGATCGAAAAACAGCAGTGGCTTCAAGGCGGTTTTGGCTATGAGGGAAACACTGACTTGGAAATCGCCAGACTCGTTTTCAAAGTGCAGAAAGAGATAGTTGTTGGCGATCTGGCCTTCCGAATTGACACTGACCGGCTGCCGCCTAAGAACATTCGAGTTTTCCGCGGAGATGCAGCAGAGGAACTTTCACGTCGTGAAATCCAACAGCTTAAAGCCGGAATTCAATGGAAGTCGCATCGGAGATTGAAAGCTGCGGTGGGCGGACAATCAATTCCACCAAGCCGACAACACTCTCCAGTTCGAGAGCGTTATCCGCAGGAGATTACCCTTGCTGCCAGCCGGGAGGCCATAGCTGGTTTACCGCCCGAGCGATCAGAATCACAGAAGGAAATAACTGCATCTTGGCTCCTCAGGCAGGCTGCTGATGAAGCTGGAGCGATCCAAGATGCGCGCGGTAAAGCCTACGCTTATGTTCACATCGCTAAGGCGTGCGCTGACACAGGTGACAAATCGTTGTCGCGGGATTGCATTAAGGAGGCACGATTTTGCGCCGAGGGGACTCCCGATACTAACCTGAAACGAGAGCTTTTTGTCAGAATCGGAGAAACTCAGGCACTTGTTGGCGACATCGACGGGGCAATGGTTACAGCCTCCGAGTTGTCCATGTTTCCTCAAGCTGGAACGGACTCCCCATCCATCGGAGCCAAGAAACGCCGCGGCGACGGCTACTTGGGGGACCGGGCGTTTGTGGTTGCTGAGATTGCTGTGGCTCAGGCCAAGCAAGGTGACACCGTCGGGTATCAGACGTCAGTTGGACTCCTCAAGGCGCACGCCGAATCCGTCATTGATGACGACCCCGACTACAGCTTCATCGCGCGAACGCAGGCAAGAGCCGGTGATATCATTAATGCTTTAGAGACAGCGAAGGCGTTGCGCTCTGACAATTGGGAGGGACCAATCGCCCTTGATGAAATTATTGACGCACGAATCCGGGCAGGCGATTTCAAGGGCGCGGTGGCTACCGTTAGCTCCCTTAACGAAGTAGATGAATGCGAGAAAGTGTGCGCCTATTGCCGCATAGGCAAGGCGCAAGCCAAGGCAGGGGATTTCAAGGGACGTCTAAAGAGCGTCCGATTAGCGATAAGGAACGCGCCACGAAGTTATTCAGAGCTACGAGTGACTTATTTTGTTGATGAATGTTTGGCATTCTCGTCCTTGGCAGGCCTTCTGGCCGAAACGGGCGATTTGAAGCGTGCAAGGCATTTTATCGCTGTGGCCAGGTTCGTGGCGGACAAAAGAGATGACAGTTTCTTCAAAATGCGAGCCTATTTGCGTATTGCGAAAGCGGAAGCACTGACGGGTGATACAGATGCTGCGAACTCGTATATTGGGCTAGCAAAGACCATCGCGTATTTATGCCCGTTTCCTCTCTCATTTGAACAAATTGCTGAAACTCAAGCTCAGATTGGCGACATCGAACGAGCTAAAACCCTCGCGGAGAATATTCCACACGCTGGGGAAAGGGGCCTCGCTTACAGGGAAATCGCATCTCTTTACGCCAAGAATCCTGAGGTTGGTCGATTTGGTGTCCTGGGTCAGGTTGTTACGTATTCCATCTGACCGAACTCAAGCGTTTCTCGGTGCAGCAAAAGGGCTTCTTGAGAGAAAGTCAGATCAATCCGTTTAACCTGCTAACCCGGCTTTAAGCCTAGTCCAATCGCCCAAGGAACATTCATTCCAACAGATCCTGCGACGACGGGACTCTGGACCCTGTTCATCTGCACGCAGATAAGCTTTCGGCGGCGAACAGCCTCGCCTTGCCTGCTCCTCGTGTCTTCTCCGGCTACACCACACAGCGTTAGCGGGGCTCGTCCACGGTCGCTATTTGATTTTCCAGTGTTCGCTGGAAGGCTGGGGACATAAGCTTTTCCCCGCCATCGAGGTCGCTTGCGCTCCAGCTCAGATGGCGGGTCGCTCCGCTTCATCGAGGTGCCGCTCTGATGATGCTCGCTAAAAGCATATTGTCCCCACCTTCCGGGGTCGCTCCATGGAAAATCAAACTAAACGCGACGTGGAACGAGGCCTCCTGCTCAAGCTGCGGGAAGCCGTCAACAGTCAGGAGGAACTCGACTGGGTCGAGGCTGAACTCGCCATCCTCGATTGTGGGGCTGCCCGAGGTGCCCGATGAAAAGCGAGCACCATCGAAACGGCAGCAGAAGCCATCGCCTTCCTGAACGCGCAGCGGCATGGAAGTCATCTGCACTGATGGTGGGTTTATCGTGCGGGACGCGGGCAGCGAGAGTCGAAGGGATGGAGCTCACCTGCGATTCAAGCGAAGAACTGATTGCTTTTGCACAGCATGAGCGCGACATCCGGGTCACCTTGTGCCGCGAAGCGGGCGTGGATTCACGATCTTCTATTTACAGCCGCATGGCATCTTCACCAGCAAACGGAATACGCGCCCGTCCATTGGACTCGGCGGTAAGAGGCCGGCTCGTGAAAAATAAAACGGAGGTTTTGAACAAGATGAAAAGCACAACGCAAAGCCAGGTCATGGCGTTTTCAGTTGAGGAGTTCATTCGCGCTTTTCGCCCTGATGGCTTGGGCCATATCAGGATGGAAGATGGTGAAGGCGAAGAAGTGTTCGACGTCACTTTCGAGGAAATCGTTTGTGACATCTGCAACTGCGAGATGGTTCAACCGGAAGACGACCCTTTGAAGAAGGTTGTTTTCGTGTTGGACGGATACGCCTTATGTGAGGAGTGCCGTGAACGCATCAGAGAGGACGAAAGTCCTCTTCATATTCAACAACTGAAAGGAGGTGATTTGAAAATGGCAGATGAAAATTACGACAACACGGAAACCGCCACTTTGGTTCCGACTAAAGCCGGCAAGGGTTACAAGGTTGTCCATAATGGCTTGTGGTTTTACACGTCAAAGGCTGCGCTGTGGATATGGTCCAGGGCAAGGCCAAGGCGTGCACGTTCCACACCATAAAGGACGAGCAAGTGGCAGTTCAGTGAGCAGATGCCCGCCCCTGGCGGTTATGTCGGGGGCGGGTGCTGGCCATCGAGGTGCAGGGTGTGCTGGTTGGGGGCTTCCTGTTGCGGCGTGGGGGAGTTTGCTCGTTAACGCGAGGGTAGCAGGAGGCACTGGCGTTCGCGCGCGTGCGGGAGTTCGCGCGTTCCGGGTACCATGAGCGACCATGACTGACAGCGGAACGGGGCCAATTGAGGGGAATCTTTTTCAAAGAGAGAAGGCGACATTTAGTGAAACCGAGTGCGGGAATACATGGAGTGGAGTTTGACAAGTTGGTTGCTTCGCTGGCCTACAAAATAATGGTCGGGCCGTGTGGGCTGGGGTTTTGGAAGCGCTACTGGGCTGGCCGGCATCTACGGCCTGCGCATGCTCGGCATGTTCATCGTGCCCCGGTGCTGGCGCTGTACGCCGAAACCTTGCCCGGGGGGCGTGACCACGCGCTGGTCGGGGTTGGCGCTGGGCGCCTATGGCCTCACGCAGGCGATCCTGCAGATTCCCTTCGGCTGGGCGTCGGATCGTTTCGGCCGCAAACCCGTCATCATCGCGGGACTGATCATCTTCGCCGCCGGCAGCTTCGTCGCCGCGTGGGCGCCCTACGATCCTGTGGACCATCGCCGGGCGCACGCTGCAGGGCGCCGGCGCCATTTCCGCAGCCGTGATCGCGCTCACCGCCGACCTGACGCGCGACGCCGTGCGCACGCGGGCGATGGCGGTGATCGGCATGACCATCGGCGCCACCTTCGCGCTGTCGCTGATCGCCGGCCCGGCGCTGACCACGGTCATCGGGGTACCCGGAATCTTCATCCTCACCGGCGTGCTCGCTCTCGCCGCCATTGGCCTGCTCAAGGGCACCGTCCCCGATCCCGAGGCCGAGCCCCCGCGCAGCGACTCGGCCGGTCAATGGCATGACGCGCTGTTCGACGGCCAGCTGCTGCGCCTCAACTACGGCATCTTCGCGCTGCACGCTGCGCTGATGGCGCTGTTCGTGCAGGTGCCGTTCATGCTGCGCGACAACGGCGTGCCGATCGCCCGGCACTGGCTCGTCTATCTGCCGGTGCTGGTGGCGTCGATCGTCCTGATGATGCCGGCGATGATGCGGGCAGATCGTCCCGGGCGCGGCAAGCCGATATTCATCGGTGCGGTTGCGGTGCTCTTCATCGGGCAGGCGCTGCTCGCGCTTGCCGGATCATCATTGGCCATCACGATTGCCGCGCTGGTCGTGTTCTTCACCGGCTTCAATCTGCTCGAGGCCACGCTGCCGTCGCTGGTGTCCAAGTACGCCCCGCCGGCCATCAAGGGCACCGCCAGCGGCATCTACTCGAGCGTGCAATTCCTCGGCGCCTTTGTCGGAGCGGCCGCCGGCGGCTGGCTCTCGCAGCATTACGGCAGCGCCGCCGTGTTCGGCTTTTGCCTGGTGCTCACGGCACTGTGGCTAGCGGTGAGCGCAACGATGAGTGCGCCGCCGGTGTACCACCCCGCCAACTATTCGATGGGAGAAACCTAATGGCATCGGTGAACAAAGTCATCCTGATCGGCAACCTCGGCCGCGACCCCGAGACCCGCTACACGACTGGCGGCGATGCCGTCACCAACCTGCGCCTGGCCACCACCGAAACGTGGAAGGACAAGAGCGGCGAGAAACAGGAAAAGACCGAATGGCACACCGTCGTGCTGTTCGGTCGCCAGGCTGAAATCGCGGGCGAATACCTTAAAAAGGGCCGCTCGGTCTACATCGAGGGTCGCCTGCAAACCCGCAAGTACACCGACAAGGAAGGTCAGGAGCGCTATTCGACCGAGGTCGTCGGCGACCGGATGCAGCTACTCGGCAGCGCTCGCGAGGGTGGCAGTGGCAGTGGCGGCGGCGATGCCGAATTCGCCGGCGGCAGTGGCTCGGGCGGCACCAGCGCGGCGCGTCCGAGCGGCGGCGCGAGCAAACCCGCAGCCGCGCCGAAAAAATCCAATCCCGACGATTTCGACGACGACATTCCGTTCTGATTCTGCCGCCAGCGTTGCGCTGACGACCAGGCGCCTCCGCCTGTTCACGCAGCGCCTGTCGTCGCGCCTGCGCTTTCGCGGGCGGCCTCGGGCGCCGTGGTCGCCTCGACAATGACGCCGCCCCCGAGACACACGTCTTCGTCGTAGAGCACCAGATATTGTCCGGGCGTCGGTGCCCACTGCGGCGCGGTGAAGCGTGCGCGGACGCCACCGACGCGATCGACCTCGATCGCACACGCGGCGTCCGGCATGCGATAGCGGGTCTTGGCACCCAGGCGCGCATGCCTTTCCGACGCGCATGGCGCGCCTGCGATCCAGTGCATCTCCTGCGCTGCGACCTCCCCGCGATAAAGCAGCGGGTGCTCGTGTCCCTGGACCACGATCAGCGCGTTGCGCGATCGGTCCTTGCCGGCAACAAACCAGGGCGCATCGCTGCCCGCCCTGGTGCCGCCGATCCCCAGCCCCTGACGCTGGCCCAAGGTGTAATACGCAAGTCCGGTGTGCCCTCCCACGACGAGGCGATCCGGCGTCTCGATCGGACCCGGCTCGCGCGGCAGGTACTTCGCCAAAAAGTCGCGAAACGGCCGCTCGCCTATGAAGCAGATCCCGGTCGAGTCCTTCTTCGCCCATGTCGGAATGCCCTCGCGCCTGGCGATCGCACGCACGTCGCGCTTTGCTATCTCCCCCAGCGGAAACAACACCGGGGCGAGCTGCGCCTGCGTCAGGCGGTGCAGGAAATAACTCTGATCCTTCGTTGCGTCGGCCGCCTTCAGCAGTTCGACGCCGGAACCGCCCCGCCGCACCCGCGCGTAGTGGCCGGTGGCGATCCGGTCGGCACCCATTTCCAGCGCCCGGTCGAGGAAGGCGCGAAACTTGATCTCGCTGTTGCACAGCACGTCGGGATTGGGCGTGCGCCCGGCCTGATATTCGCGCAGGAAGTGGGCGAATACCCGCTCGCGATACTGCGCGGCAAAGTTGACGGCCTCGATGTCGATGCCGATGACGTCGGCGACCGACACCGCGTCGACGAGATCGCTGCGCGACGTGCAGTAGTCGTCGCTGTCGTCGTCCTCCCAGTTCTTCATGAACAGGCCGACGACGTCGAAGCCCTGCTGCTTGAGCAGCCAGGCGGCGACCGACGAGTCGACGCCGCCCGACATGCCGACGATCACTTTCTGGCGCCGCATCAGGTCATGGCGCCATGTCGGTAATGCAATCGAGCGGGTGGCGGCGCCCGGCCCGGAAATCGTCGATGCAGCGCAGGACCAGCGGGCTGCGATGGCGCAGCTTCTGTGCCATCGCCTCGTCGTAGGTGAGCCAGAGGGCGCGCAGGATGCCGTCATCCAGCGGCAGCAGCGGCTCGTGGGCGACGACGTCGGCCGCAAATGCGAAACGGATGAACGTCGCCCCTGTTTCCGGCGCCTGCCAGCGGTAGATGCCGATCAAGGCCGTCGGGCGCACGCGGTAGCCGGTCTCTTCGAGCGTCTCGCGGACCGCGGCGTCGGCCAGCGTCTCCCCCGGCTCCAGATGGCCGGCTGGCTGGTTCAGTCGTACGCCGGCGCGGGTCGTTTCCTCGACGAACAGGAACCCGTTGTCATGGAAGACAACGGTGGCAACCGTGGCGGCGGGTCGGGGCAGTGCGAGTTCGCGCATGACGGTTCGAGTGGCGACGGGGCGCGACACTGTAGCACCTGCCCCGCGGTCAATCGCGCAATCACCGGCTCCGGATCCCCAAAAACAAGGCGCCAGCGCCGGGTTACCCCGCCGCTGGCGCGATGTTCGAAGCTCGGATGCTTACTTCTTGGGCGCTTCGGCAGGCTTGGCGGCCGGCGCAGCAGCCGGGGCAGCAGCAGCGGCCGGGGCAGCAGGCTTGGCAACCGGGGCAGCAGCAGCGGCCGGGGCAGCAGGCTTGGCCGCACCAGCAGCCTTCTTGTCAGCGGCGGCCTTCTGGTCGGCGGCCTTCTTGTCGGCCTTGGCCTTCTTGTCAGCGGCCTTCTTGTCGGCGGCGGCCTTCTTGTCGGCGGCCTTCTTGTCGGCGGCGGCCTTCTTGTCGGCGGCCTTCTTGTCGGCGGCGGCCTTGGTGTCGGCGGACTTCTTGTCAGCGGATGCCTTCGCCGCTTCGGGCGCCTTGGCGGCCGGGGCCGGGGCAGCAGCTGCGGCAGGAGCCGGAGCGGCGGCAGCGGCGGGCGCCGGGGCGGCGGCCTTGGCCGGAGCCGGGGCCGGGGCTTGCGCGTAGGCGGTCATGGCGAAGGCGCTGGCGATCAGGGCCATCAGGAGCTTGCTCATCGTATTTTCCTCAGTCTTCAACGTGGGTGCGTGGGTGGATGACACAATGCAACGGGTGTCGCCGCCAATAACGCGCCCCCTCGATACGCGGTTGACACATCCGTTTACATCCGGCCCCCGATGAATCGCTAAAACCTTGATCTGGCGCAAACTTTTCTTCGCTCGTGGGTCGCGGCGGGCGATTTTTCAGCGCGGCAGGTGCATTTCGTGTTGCAACCAACCGCGAAGCAGCGCCACGGTGATCGGGCGCTTGGTGGCCAGGGAGTGCCGGTCGAGCGCCTCCAGCGTCGCCAGCAGCGTGGTCATGTCGCGCCGGCCATGCACGAGCAGATGGCGAATCACCTCATCCGCCAGGCCGAAGCCGCGCTGCCTGGCCCAGGCGAGCAGCGCCGCCGGCTTGTCGGCGTCGGCCAGCGGCTGGACCTCGTACACCTGCCCCCAACCCATCCGGGTGCGCAGATCTTCGCGCAACGGCAACCGGGCCAGCGGCGCTTGGCTGGCTGCGAGAAGACGCCCCCCCGCTGCCTGGAGGACGTTGAACAGCGTGAACAGCCGCGCCTGCGCCTCCGGGCTGGCGCTGTCGACGGCATCGACCGCGATGAGCGCATTGCGGCCGACCACTTCGGCATCCGCGGCGACCAGCGCTCCGGGCGCCTCGAACAGCATCACCGCAGCGCCGCGCGATCGCACCGCGGCGACTGTCGCCCGCAGCAGGTGGGTCTTCCCGGCTCCGGACGCCCCCCAGAGCAGCAGCCCGGTCTCACCCGCTGCCCCACCCGCCAGCGCGCGCAACGCTGCCAGCGCCTCCGCGTTGTGCCCGACGACATAATTGTCGAAGCTCGGCGGATCGGGCGCGGCCAGCGCGAGGGTCAGCTGTTCCATCGCGGCTCGCGCTGCGGCGCAGGGTCGGGAACAGTCGGTCGGGGTTCTTGCATTTCCGGTAAAATCGGCTGGAGAGCGGCGCACTGTAACGCGTCGCCTGGCAATTGCTCAATCCCGCGCCCGCGTGCTTCGACTTTTCGGGGGCGCTCTTTGGCCGAGCCCGTTTGGGCCGGTCCCGCCGACGATGACCTCCCCCGCCTCTGCGACGCCCGCCTCTCTCTCGTATCTCGAAGCCGGTGTCGACATCGATGCCGGTGATGCGCTGGTCGAACGCATCAAGCCCTTCGCCAGGCGGACGATGCGCCCGGAAGTGCTGGCCGGCATCGGCGGATTCGGCGGGCTGATCGAGATCGGCAAGCGCTTTCGCGAGCCGGTGCTGGTTGCAGGAACCGACGGCGTGGGCACCAAGCTGATGCTCGCCTTCCGCCTCGATCGCCACGACAGCGTGGGCATCGATCTTGTCGCCATGAGCGTCAACGACATCCTGGTGCAGGGCGCCGAGCCGCTGTTCTTCCTCGACTATTTCGGTTGCGGCAAACTCGACGTTGCGACCGCCACCGAGGTGATCAAGGGCATCGCCAGGGGCTGCGAAATGGCGGGCTGCGCGCTGATCGGCGGCGAGACCGCCGAAATGCCCGGCATGTACGCCGTGGGCGAATACGACCTCGCAGGATTCGCAGTCGGAGTGGTCGAGAAGTCGAAGGCGATCGACGGCCGCAGCATCGCTGCCGGCGACGTGCTGCTCGGACTGCCGTCGAGCGGCCCGCACTCGAACGGCTATTCGCTGATCCGGCGCATCATCGACGTGTCCGGCGCCGATCTGCATCAGTGCATCGCCGGCGTGACGGGAACGCAAACGCTGGGCGAGACGCTGCTCGAACCCACGCGGATCTACGTCAAGCCTCTGCTGCGCTTGATGGGCGACATCGCCGTCAAGGGCATGGCCCACATCACCGGTGGCGGCCTGCTCGAGAACACGCACCGGATGTTTCCCGATGCCGTCGCGGCGGAACTGGATCGCACGCGCTGGCCGCGCCTGCCGATCTTCGATTGGCTGCAGCAGCACGGCAATGTCGCCGCCGCCGAAATGCACCGCGTGTTCAACTGCGGCATCGGCATGGTCGTCGTGGTCGCCGCCGCCGACGCCGAACGCGCCGAGCAACTGCTCCGTCAGGCCGGCGAAATCGTCTACCGCATCGGCACCGTCATCCCGCGCGCGCCCGGCGCCGCGGGCACCGTCGTCCTCTGACAGGGGCGTACCCCACTCGCCTAGTACACCGATTCGTAAGTACGCACACGCGATGAAATCGATGCGTTTCGGGTCAGGGCAAGGCGCAAACCGCAGCGATACCGCGTGGTATCGCGAGGATTTGCAACGCCGCCATGGCCCGAAAGGCACGATTTCATGTGTGCGTACTTGCGAATCGGGGTACTTAGGCGAAGAAACGCGAACTCGTCCATGCCGCTGCCGCGCATCACCGTTTTGATTTCGGGACGCGGCTCGAATCTGGCGTCGCTGGTCGCCGCCGAAAAGGCGGAAGCCCTGCATGGCAACATATGCACGGTGATCAGCAACAAGGCCGATGCGGCGGGCCTCGCCATCGCGCTCGCCCACGGAGCGGCGATCGCGGTGGTCGACCATCGCGCACACGCGAGCCGCGAATTCTTCGACGCGGCGCTTGCGCAGGCCATCGAGGCCAGCCGGCCCGATCTCATCGTGCTGGCGGGATTCATGCGCATCCTCGGGCCCGCGCTGGTGCGCCGCTTCGACGGGCGGATGCTCAACATCCATCCGTCGCTGCTGCCCGCCTATCCGGGCCTGCACACCCATCGGCGCGCGCTGGAGGACGGTGTGCGCGTGCACGGATGCACGGTCCATTTCGTGACGCCGGATCTGGATCACGGACCGATCGTCGGGCAAGCGGCGGTTCCGGTCCTGCCGGACGACACCGAGGCCACGCTGGCCGCCCGCGTGCTGGAAGCCGAGCATCGGCTGCTGCCCGCCGCGGTGCGGGCGTTTTGCGAGCACCGCCTCGTCATCGAAGGACGGCGGGTGCGCGTCAAGGGCGAGCGCAGGGGCGGCGACGCTCTGTTCGTTCCTGCGGCGTAGACCTTGGCCGGGAACGCGACCCCGGCGTTTCGACTCCAACCCCCGTGAACCCCGCTGCCGCCTCCGGTAACGCCCCCCCCGCCAGGTCGCGCGGCAGCCGCCTGCGACCGGGTTTGGCGGCGGCGCTCATCCTGTCGCTGTCGGTGCATCTGGCGTTTTCGCTGTGGCCGGCGCGCCTGCCCACGGAGGCGGACGCCACCCCTTTGCAGGCGTCGATCACCGAGATGCCGCCTCCCCCCAGACCCACCGCCACCCCGGCCGCCAACCGCGCGGCCGGCAAAGCGCGGGCAAAGCGCGCCGTGCGCGCGCCGGCGCCGGTCGCCGCGCCCGAGGTCGCCGCGGAACCCGAGCCGGCGACTTTCGAGCCGACGGCGGAGGCCATCGCGACCGGACCGGAACTTCCGCCACCGCCGCCGGAACTCGCGACGACCGAGGCCGCGGAGCCCCCCGCCTCGACGCTCGACAAGACGCTGCCGCCGCGGGTCGATCTCGTCTACACCGTTTTCTTCGGCACGCAGGGCTTCGTGATCGGCGAGGCCACCTACCGCTTCGAGCACGCCGACAATCACTATCGCATTGCCACGGTGGGCGAGGCGAGGGGGCTGGCCGCGCTGCTGCTGCGCGGCCAGGGCAAGCTCGAAAGTCGGGGCACGATCACGGCGAGCGGATTGCAGCCGTTGGAGTTCAGCGTCGAGCGCGGCAGTCGCGAACGGCGCGAAACCGCGCTGTTCGACTGGGAAACCGGCATGGTGACGCTGCACGAGCTGAAAGCCGAGGCGCTCGATCTGCCCACCTTCGACCCGTTGACGCTGATGTGGCAGTTCTACTTCTCGCCGCCGACTGACGGCAAGTTCGGCTTTGCCGTCGCCACGACGCGCCGCGTTCTGCGCTACCAGTTCAGCCGGGAGGGCAGCGACCGCATCGCCTGGGCACAGGGTGAAGTCGACACCGAGCGCTGGCACCGGCGCAGCGAAGACGGCAAGACCGAGGCATTGGTGTGGCTGGCGCCGTCGCTCAACTACATCCCGATCAAGATGCGCGTTTCCAACACCGATCGCGGCAGCATCGAGGCGCTGCTCGGCTCGATCCGCGTCGACGAGAAAGTAGCCCAGCAATGACCTTGCGCGCCAACCAGATTGCGGGCCTCGCTGCCGCCATCGCCGAGATCCGCCCGCTGACGGCCACCGCCGACAGCCTGCTCCATCATTATTTCCGTCGTCACTCCGAGATCGGACGCGCCGACCGCGCGCTGATCAGCGAGGGCGTATACGCCTACCTGCGCCGGCGCCGCTCCATCGAATCGCTCGCCGAAACGACACAGCCGTCCAGGCTCGCGCTGGCGACGCTGGTGCGCGCTCTGCACCGCAACGTGCGCGAGCTGGAAGGCATCGTGCGCGAAACCGAAGTCAAGTGGCTGCGCGAGTTCAAGGCCCGCGGCGACGCCCCGCTCGAACCCGCGATCGACGCCGAGCTGCCGGACTGGCTGTGGGCGCGGCTGGGAGCCGCGTACGGCGACGACGAACGCGCGGCGCTCGCCCGGGCGCTGCTCTTCCCGGCACCGCTCGACCTGCGCGTCAATCCGCTGAAGACGACGCGCGACGCGGCTCGCGCTGCGCTGGCGCAAAGCGGCATCGCGGCGGAGCCGACCCCATACTCGCCGCTGGGCTTGCGCGTCGCCGGACGGCCTTCGCTCAGTCGCCATCCCTTGCTGGTCGACGGCTCGCTCGAAGTGCAGGATGAAGGCAGCCAGCTCATCGGCTGGCTGGTGGCGCCCAGGCGCAACGACATGGTCGTCGATTTCTGCGCCGGCGCCGGCGGCAAGACGCTGCACCTGGGCGCGTTGATGCGCTCGCACGGACGGCTGTATGCATTCGACGTCGTCGACAAGCGGCTCGCCCATCTGAAACCGCGACTCGCCCGCTCCGGCCTGTCCAACGTGCATCCGCAGCTCATCGCCCACGAGCGCGATCCGCGGGTCAAACGTCTCGCCGGCAAGATCGACCGCGTGCTGGTCGATGCGCCCTGCACCGGCTTTGGCACGCTGCGCCGCAATCCCGATCTCAAGTGGCGCCAGGCGGAGTCGGCGATCGGCGAACTCGCCGCCAAGCAGACGGCCATCCTTGCCGCCGCGGCAGCGCTGGTCAAGCCCGGCGGCAGGCTCGTCTACGCGACCTGCAGCATCCTGCCGGAGGAAAACGAAGCCATCGTCGAAGCGTTTCTGGCGGCGCATCCCCAATTCTCGGCCGGCGACGCGGCCACCGCGCTCGCGCATGCCGGCATCGCCCTCGATACCGGGCCGACGTTGAAGCTCCTGCCGCACCGCCATGGCTGCGACGGGTTCTTCGCCGCCCTCCTCGAGCGGCAGGGTTGAGCGCATCGGCGCTGCGCCGCGGCGCTGATCGCCAACGCGCCGGCAGCCGCCGTCTTGTAGAATTCGGCCATGGTTTCGTCGATCGACTTTGACCGCGTCGAGCGCGCACTGTCCACGCCCGCGGGCTGGGCCGAACTCGCGCTGGTCGTGGGCTGCCTCGCCATCGCGTGGCTGATCGATCGCCGCGTTCGGCTGCGCACCGCGGCCACGATCGGCGTGCTCAAGGTCGGCGTGGGCGGCGTCAACCGCCTGCTGTTCCCGGTGATGGCACTGCTGCTGCTGATCGCGGCGAACGTCGTGTTCCATCGCTTCCGGCCCCCGTTCTTCCTGTCGCTGGCGCTGCCGCTGGTGGTCGCCCTCGCGGTCATTCGGCTGCTTGTGTACGCATTGCGCGGCATTTTCGGCCATGCCTCCTGGGTCGGCACGTCGGAACGCGCGATATCCTTCACCGTCTGGGCGCTCGTCGTCCTCTATTTCATCGGCGTGCTGCCGGAAATCGCCGATGAGCTGGACGCCATCGCCCTCCCGATCGGCAAGACGAACGTCACCTTGCTCGCGATCGGCAGGGCCGTGCTGGTGGTCATGCTGACGCTGTCGCTGGCGCTGTGGGTGTCCAGCACGCTCGAGGCGCGGCTGATGGGCGCCGGTCAGCTCGACTCCAGCCTGCGCGTCGTCGCGGCGAAGGCGGTCCGCGCGGTCCTGCTGGTGGTTGCCGTCCTGTTCGCGCTGCAGGCGATCGGCTTCGATCTCACGCTGCTGTCGGTGTTCGGCGGCGCGCTGGGCGTGGGCATCGGGCTCGGCCTGCAGAAGCTCGCAAGCAATTACATCGCCGGATTCACGATCCTCCTCGATCGCTCCATTCGCCTCGGCGACATGATTACCGTCGACAATCGCTTCGGCGCGGTGTCGAAGGTCACCGCGCGCTACGTCGTCGTGCGCAGCCTCGACGGCGTCGAAGCGATCGTGCCCAACGAGACGCTGGTCACCACCACGGTGCTCAACCACTCGTATTCGACGCGTGAGACCCGCGTCGCGCTGCCGATACAGGTGAGCTACGACAGCGATGTCGAGCTGGCGCTCGCGCTGCTGGTGGAGACCGCACAGGCACAGCAGCGGGTGCTGAAGGCGCCGAATCCGCCGAGTGCCTTCCTGATGCGATTTGGCGAAAGCGGCATCGATCTCGAACTCGGGTTCTGGATCAACGATCCGGAAAACGGCCAGGGCGATCTCAGGAACTCGATCAACCGCGCGATCTGGCGGGCATTCAAGGCGCACGGGATCAGCATTCCCTTCCCGCGGCGTGACGTTCGCATCATCGGCGCTCTACCGCTCCCGGCGGGTACCGGGAACGAAGCGGGTACGGCAAGTCGCTGACCGCGCCCGCCCCAAAGCCCCTCGCCTTGCGCGGGGAATGCGTATCCGGAACCCGCCGTTGCAAGCGCCATGTAGCGTTGACGCAGTGATGTTTGATGCGTTAGCATCTGATGCATGCGTACCACGCTCGACATCGCCGACGATGTGTTGCAAGCCGCCAAAGAACGCGCGCGCCGGGAGAAGAAGACCGCAGGCGAGGTCATTTCCGAGCTCGCGCGCAGCGCCCTGACGTCACCGCGGGAGTCCGCGGGCTCGCGGCCACCGAAGGCAGTCCATGGCTTCCGACCGTTTCCAAAGCGCGGCGCCATCGTTACCAACGATCTGATCGACCGATTGCGCGACGACGACGCCTATTGATCCGGAGCGAATGTGATTGAACCGTTCGCCCTGAGCTTGTCGAAGGGCCTGTCCTGAGCTTGTCGAAGGAGGGCCTGTCCTAGTGAAGCTTGTCGAAGGGCCTGTCCTGAGCTTGTCGAAGGAAGCTTGTCGAAGGAAGCCTTCGACAGGCTCAGCCCGAACGGAAACTCATCCCTGAGTCAGTCGAAGGGGCTTCGACGCGCTCAGCCCGAACGGAAACTCATCCCTGAGTCAGTCGAAGGGGCTTCGACAGCCCGAACGGAACTTCATACATCACCGTGCCGGATCAACAATGCGTGCGCTATTGGACGTCAACGTGCTGATCGCGCTGCTGGATGCCGATCATTCGCTACATGGAAGGGCCACGGAGTGGTTTGGAGGCCGCGCGCCAGGCGGTTGGGCATCCTGCCCGATTACCGAGAATGGCTGTGTTCGCATCATGTCGCACCCCGGTTATCCCAATTCGTTGCCCGTGCGAGCCGTGGTGGAACGCCTTGCGGAGGCAAGTTCGAGCGGCTTTCACGAGTTCTGGTCCGATGACATCAGCTTGCTCGATGCGCGAGTGGCAGACTCCGCGCGAATCCACGGACCGCGTCAGATTACGGATGTCTATCTGCTCGCGCTCGCCATTCGGCATGGCGGCCAGTTCGTCACCTTCGATGCCGCAGTTTCGCGCGATGCGGTCATCGGTGCCGACCAAAGTCATATCCTCGTGCTCTGAGAGGCTGGGAGTCTTTCGATCATGCCCGAGAAACTCTCAGCCTCTGATGCGCCCAACGGCGGATTGCCGACACGTTTTTCTGGGCCGGGTCCATCCGGGTTCCCAAAGGCAACCGGTATAATCGCCTCATCCGCCGCCCTCCCGGCCCAACGCTCCGGTCGCCCCCATGCCGTTTGACACTCTGTCGTTGCTTGCCCACGGCCTCCTGCCGCTACCCTGGTGGGGCTACGTATTGGTCACGCTCGCGCTGACGCACATCACCATCGCCGGCGTCACCATCTACCTGCACCGCCTTTCGGCGCACCGCGCGCTTGATCTCGCGTCCCCGGTCAGCCACTTCTTCCGCTTCTGGCTGTGGCTCACCACCGGCATCGTCACCCGGGAATGGACGGCAATCCACCGCAAGCACCACGCCAAGTGCGAGACCGACGAAGACCCGCACAGCCCCCAGACGCGCGGCATCAGGACAGTGTTCTGGCAGGGGTCGGAACTCTACCGCGCCGAGGCGAAGAACCTGGCGACGCTCGAAAAATACGGCAGGGGCACGCCCGACGACTGGATCGAGCGCAATGTCTACACGCGACACTCGTGGCACGGCGTCGGCCTGATGCTCGCCATCGATCTCGCATTGTTCGGCCCGATCGGCGCGACGATCTGGGCGGTGCAGATGGTCTGGATTCCGATCAATGCCGCGGGCATCATCAACGGCGTCGGGCATTACTGGGGCTACCGCAATTTTGCCTCCGCCGACGCGTCCACCAACATCGTGCCCTGGGGCCTCCTCATCGGCGGCGAGGAGTTGCACAACAACCATCACGCCTACGGCTCGTCGGCGAAGTTCTCCTCGCGCTGGTTCGAGCTCGACCTCGGCTGGGGCTACATCCGTGTCCTCGAGACGCTGCGCCTTGCCAAGGTGCGCAAGGTCGCGCCCAGGCTGCACGTCGCGCCGACGGCCAAGCAGGTGCCCGATCTCGCGACACTGCAGGCGGTGATCGAGCATCGCTACACGGTCGTCGCCGCCTACGCGCGCAGCCTGCGCACCGCCTGCGCGCTCGAACTCACCGCGCTGCGGGAACGCCTGGGCCGCAGCGAGCTGCAGGACATCCCGAGCCTGCGCCGCCTGAAGCTCTGGCTGTCGGCGGAAGAGCGCGGCCGTTTGCCGGAAGGCGAGCGCCTCACGTTGGCGAAGGCCATGGAAAGCAGCAAAGCGCTGCAGACGATTTACGCCATGCGCAAGGACCTCGACCACCTGTGGGAACGCTCGACCGAATCGCGCGAGCAACTGCTGTCGCGGCTGCAGGACTGGTGCCGGCGCGCCGAGACGTCGGGCATCCCGTCGCTGGCGCAGTTCTCGCTGCAGTTGCGCCGCTACGCCTGACCCTCCCTGGTCGGGCCATCATGAAAAAAGCCCGCAGCAGCGGGCCTTTTTTTGGAACGCAAACTCGCGCTACTTGAGCTTGGTTTCCTTGTAGGCAACATGCTTGCGGACGACGGGATCGAACTTCTTGATCTCCATCTTTTCCGGCATCAGCTTCTTGTTCTTGGTGGTCGTGTAGAAATGGCCGGTGCCGGCGGTCGATTCGAGTTTGATCTTTTCGCGCATGATCGTGTCCTGGAGGCGTTAGACGTGGACGCCGCGCACGCGCATTTCCGCGATTACGACGTCGAGGCCCTTTTTGTCGATGGTGCGCAGGGCAGCGTTGGTGAGGCGCAGATTCACCCAGCGGTTTTCGGTTTCGAGCCAGAACCGACGCCGCTGCAGATTGGGCAGGAAACGGCGCCGCGTCTTGTTGTTGGCGTGGGAAACGTTGTGGCCCACCATCGGGGCCTTGCCGGTTACTTGACAGACTCGAGCCATGGCTCGCTCCTTGAATTCTGGACGTGCGTTGTACGAAGCCCGACATTCTATCGCGGATAGGCATCCTGAATCAAGCGCTTGGCACGAGCGGCCTGCGCGCGGCGGCGCGACGCCCCGACCGCCCCCACGGGGTCCGTTCATACCAGCCCCCGCTCGGCCAGCGACACCAGCTTGCCGCCGGCGACGACGAAGTGATCGAGCGTGCGCACGTCGACCAGCGACAGCGCCTGCTTCAACGCCTGCGTCAGAAGTTCGTCGGCGCGGCTGGGCTCGGCGACGCCGGACGGATGGTTGTGGGCGAAGATCATTGCCGCGGCATTGTGCGACAGTGCCGCCTTGACCACCTCGCGCGGGTAGACGGACGTCTGCGCGAGCGTGCCGCGAAAGAGTTCCTCGGCGGCCAGCAGGCGGTTCTGGCTGTCGAGGAACAAGCCGAGGAACACTTCGTAGGGACGCGCCGCCAGCGCCAGGCGCAGGTAATCGCGGACGGCCTGCGGTGACTGCAGGGCGTCGCGCTCGGCGGCCTGCTCGGTCAGCGAACGGCGGACGAGCTCCACCATCGCGGAAAGCTCCGCCGTCTTGGCCGGACCCATCCCCCGCACGGCCGAGAGGTCGGTGCGCGACGCCGCAAAGAGCCCGGTCAGCGAGCCGAATCGCGACAGCAGCGCGCGGGCAATCGCCAGGGCGTCGGTACCCGCGACCCCGTGGCGCAGCAGCAACGACAGGAGTTCGGCATCGGACAGTACGGAAGGCCCCTGCGCCAGCAGACGCTCGCGCGGGCGTTCGCTTTCGGGCCAATCGCGGATGCTCAACGGACACCTCCCCGCACCGCGGCAACCACCGCAGTGACGGCGCGACGCGATTCGAATGTCCGGGCCAGTGTAAACTTTGATCCCGCCCTGCCCCATCCGCCACACGGACGATGAACACGCCGCACTCCTACCCCACGCGCATCGTGCTCGGCCTGACCGGAGGCATCGCTGCGTACAAGTCCGCCGAGTTGACCCGGCTCTTCGTCAAGGCCGGCGTGCGCGTCGACGTTGCGATGACCGCCGCCGCCTGCCGCTTCATCACGCCGATGACGCTGCAGGCGCTGTCCGGCCGTCCGGTGCTGACCGACCTGTGGACGACCGGCACCGACAACGGCATGGGCCACATCGACCTTTCACGCGGCGCCGACGCAATCGTCATCGCGCCGGCATCGGCGGACTTCATCGCCAAGCTCGCGCAGGGTCACGCCGACGATCTGCTGTCGACGCTCTGCCTCGCCCGCGATTGCCGGCTGCTGGTTGCGCCGGCGATGAACCGGCAGATGTGGGGCAGCGCCGCCAACCAGCGCAACGTGGCGCGGCTCGCCGCCGATGGCGTCGCGATCCTCGGGCCCGGCAGCGGCGACCAGGCCTGCGGCGAGGTGGGCGATGGCCGCATGCTCGAGCCGGACGAGATCTTCGCCGCGGTCGTCGCCGCGCTGCAGCCCAAGATCCTCGCCGGCAGGCGCGTGTTGCTGACGGCAGGACCGACGTTCGAGGCCATCGACCCGGTGCGCGGCATCACCAATTCGAGTTCGGGCCGGATGGGCTACGCGCTCGCGCAGGCGGCGCAGGAGGCGGGCGCCGGCGTCACGCTCGTCAGCGGGCCGACAGCGTTGCCGACGCCCGCGAATGTCGATCGCATCGACATCATGAGCGCCGCCGAGATGCTTGCCGCAGTCGAGGCGCACATCGCGCACGCCGACGTCTTCATCGCCGTCGCCGCGGTTGCCGACTACACGCCCGTCGTCGTGGCCGAGCAGAAGATCAAGAAGGATGGCGCGCCGCGGTCGATCGAATTGAAGCCCACCGTCGACATCCTCGCCACCGTCGCGGCACGCCGCGATGCGCCCTATTGCGTCGGCTTCGCCGCCGAGAGCCACGATGTGCTGCGCCACGCCGAAGAGAAGCGCCGCCGCAAGCAGTTGCCGCTGATTATCGCCAACCGCGCGCAGGATGCGCTCGGTCGCGACGACAACGAGGTGACGCTGCTCGACGACGCGGGCGCACACCCGCTGCCACGGATGGACAAGCTCGCGCTTGCCCGGCAGCTGGTCGCCGAGATCGCGGCGCGGCTGGCGCGCGTGAAAGGCCAATCAACGCCGCTGTGATTTGGCCGAATGCCTATCAGCGCTATTGATCCGGAATGAATGTATCTGAACCGTTCGTCCTGAGCTTGTCGAAGGGCCTGTCCTAGTCAATCTCGAACCGTTGGTCCTGCGCTCGTCGATGGACGCTCGTCATTGCCCCTTGTCGAGAATCTTGTCGACGAAGCTTGTCGAAAAGCTTGTCGAAGGGCCTGTCCTGAGTCAATCTCGAACCGTTCGTCCTGAGCTTGTCGAAGGAAGCTTGTCGAAGGAAGCTTGTCGAAGGAAGCTTGTCGAAGGAAGTTTGTCGAAGGGCCTGTCCTGAGTTGATCGAAGGGGCTTCGACGGGCTCAGCCCGAACGGATCTTCATACCAATCTCGAACCGTTCGCCCTGAGCAGAACGAACCGTTCGTCCTGAGCTTGTCGAAGGAAGCCTGGCGAAGGGCCTGTCCTGAGTCAATCTCGAACTCGTTCGTCCTGAGCTTGTCGAAGGAAGCTTGTCGAAGGAAGCTTGTCGAAGGGCTTGTCCTGATCAGTCGAAGCTTTCGAGGGAGCTTGTCGAAGGAAGCTTGTCGAAGGGCCTGTCCTGAGTTGATCGAAGGAGCTTTCGACGGGCTCAGCCCGAACGGAAATTCATACATCACCGTGCCGGATCAATGGGTCATTACCGGGCAGTCGCGGCGGGATGCGAACGATCGTAAAGAGTTTCCGGTGCCACATCGAGATCGCCGGGCCAGCACACCGTGTCAAATGCCACATCCTGGCGAAAGTGAAACATCGCGCAAGCGCCGGAACACGCCCTTATCGAGATACGGTTACATGTCGAACAGATCGTACCTCCCCCGTCGAGAACGTGATCTCAAGAGAAAACTCTTCCTGTGTACGTACTGAAATGACGCGCTCCATGGACTTCACCTCCTTACCGCAACGGCCTATTGGAAACGGCGGTTCTCCATTCACAGCATGATTCCAATATAGCTCATGACCATCGCCCGCATCGACGTCCGCATCCTCGACCAGCGCCTGCGCGCGCACCTGCCCGCCTACGCCACCCCCGGCGCCGCCGGCATGGACCTGCGCGCGGCGATCGATGCGCCGCTCGTCATCGCCCCGGGCGAAACACATCTGGTCCCGACCGGCATCTCGATCCACGTCGGCGACCCCGGCCTGGCCGCGATCATCCTCCCGCGCTCGGGGCTCGGACACAAGAACGGCATCGTGCTCGGCAACCTCGTCGGCCTCATCGACTCCGACTACCAGGGCCCGCTGATGGTGAGCTGCTGGAACCGCGGCAGCACGCCGTTCACGCTGCAGCCGCTCGACCGCCTCGCGCAACTGGTCATCGTGCCGGTGGTGCAGGCGCAGTGGAACGTGGTCGAGGATTTCGCCGCCAGCGAGCGTGCGCAGGGCGGGTTCGGGAGCACAGGGCGGTAACGCGCGGCGCAACCCCATTCGCCGTGCAAGGACCAACACGTTGGGGCCGCCGTGGGTCCCTACGTTCGGGTTAGCCAATATCCGGGTCGGCGCCTCGAGTGGGCAAGCGCGATGACGACAATCTCGGAAGGACGGATCCGATAGACGACTTGGTACGGGAAACGCGACAGAAGGATGCGGCGGGTCTTCTGGTCTGACGACAACGGAGCACCCACGGTGGCGTTGGTGGCCACCTGGCGGACGGCCCTGTCGACTTCGTCGAGAAGACCTGCGCCCAAACCAGGACGCCGCGACTCGTACCATCGAACCGCCTCGGCCAGTTCCTCCGTAGCCAGCGAGAGCGTCCGAATTCGTGCGCTCACCGGACGAGCACGTCTCGTTCGATCCGCCTTCTGGCGTCGTCCCAGGACTCGGAGATTGCCGCGCCGGACTCTACAAGAGTGACACGGCGCTCGATTTCTCGGTTCCACGCGCCTTCGGCGTCGGGATCCGCCGGGCCGTCGAGGCTGGCCAGGAGTTCGGCGGCGAGTTCTGCGCGAGACTGCTCGTCAAGACGCAGTGCGTCGGCCAAGACGGCGGCGGCTGAGTGGGTCATGGTGAGGCGATTCTACGCTATGGCGGAGCGGCCGAACGAGCGGCTGCGCGCCGATGGCAACCGCGGGGCGCGGTGGCCTGGGAACGGTTCACGTTGATCTGCCGTCGCGTCGAGTACGCCAAGGTCGCGCAAACCCGGCGTGCCGCCGTGGCGCCGGATCAGCACGACATGCATCGCCACGACATCGGCGACGGTCAGATAGTCCCTGGTCCTCACTTCGCGAGTTCGCGGTACAAGTCGTCAAACTCGGCGATGCTCCGAGCGAACGCGTCCATCGCATGGCGGCGCGGCCGGCCTGACGCTTTGCCGGCGATGTATTCCCGCAGCGCCTCGTCGAGCACCGCCTGGAATTGCCGCCCTTCGGTTTCCGCGATCTTTCGCAGCGCCGCCAGTACCTTGGGCGAGGCTTGGGAGGAAAACTTCTCGCGCACGACCGTCGACATCGAAACCTCGTTCATCATGTATCTTGATGAATCATGATACGTAATTGCGGGCGCAGTCGCCAGCGGGCAGCGACTGTCCACTCGCCGCGCGCGTCGCCTCGTGGGATTCGTCATCGACGACTGCCGCCCGGAGCTATGAGCTTGGCGTGGTGATCGATTGTCTTCGATGTTTCGCTTACCTGGATCTCGGCTTTGCGCGGCGGTGGCATTGGCGCTTCGAGAAGCTCGCGGACCGCGGCGAGACCTGCGGGATCGGCACCGACGATGAGGTCGATACCGGCAGCGCCGAAGGACGGGGGGCGTATGGCGGGATCAGGCGGGATCGGGCGGCGGCGCAGTGGGCAGAGGGAGGCTGCGTGTCGAATGGGTTGCGCAGATTACCCGGTCGCCATTCACGCCCCGCCAGTCCCGGCGCTACCCGCCTTGCCTGGGGCAATACGAACAAGAGGCAGCCGAAGCTGCCTCTTTGGGTTGGCTCCGGGCCCGTCGAGACGGGCCGGGATTGGGAGTCGGGTTACGGGCGCAGGTTGGCCGGCAAGCACCTGGGTTCGATGGCCGTCGTCGGGGCCCACGATACCGAACCGAGGTTGTCAGTCGGAGTGAGTACGATCGTCCTTGCGGCGCCACAAGTGGCAACCGCAGGGCCGGCCGGCGCGGCCTTGTAGGTAATGGTAATAAGGCCGGCGCCGCTGATGCCGACACTGGCCGTGTGATTGCCGGTGATTTCAGCATCGGCGGCAAGACCCGCCGCGGCGTTGCTGGCAGGCCATGCACCCGTCGAGCTGCGCGTTTCGGAAACCGCCGTCTTCGCACCATTCGAAAGCTGCAACCCTTCCGAAACTTTGGCGCGGTTGGTGTATTCGGCGTATTGCGGAATCGCGATGGCAGCCAGAATGCCAATAATCGCAACGACGATCATCAGTTCGATGAGGGTGAAACCTTGTTGTACACGCTTCATTGAGTGTCTCCTTGGGCGGGGGTGGGGACTTCGATCACAACGACTCCATGTGCTGCTGCTACCTTTTACGCAAGGGGTATGCCAAGCACTGCGACGCCGTTCAGTCCCGAACCCGACAATTGCTAACTTGCTGATTCACATGGTTTTGCTGCAGTTGCGGTGGCAGGAGTCCGCCCTGGCAAGCGGCGGAAATGCCGCCTTTGCGGCTGCCGAACCCGCGCTGCCCGACGCAATCGGTCCGTCGCAGGTGACGCCGCGCGTCAGTCGTCGGTCGGGCGCGATACCTGGCGGTTGTCCAGGTCTTCGCCGGAGTCGGAAGACCGCGCCGTGCGCGCGGCCCTTCGACAAGCTCAGGGCGAACGGTGGCTCGAGCTCGCCCGGTCATCGCGCGGCCCTTCGACAAGCTCAGAGCGAACGGTGGCTCGAGCTCGCCCGGTCACGCGTGCGCGCGGCCCTTCGACAGGCTCAGGGCGAACGGTGGCTCGAGCTCGCCCGGTCACGCGTCGCGCGGCCCTTCGACAGGCTCAGAGCGAACGGTGGCTCGAGCTCGCCCGGTCAAGCGTGCGCGCGGCCCTTCGACAGGCTCAGGGCGAACGGAAACTTGACTTCGACAGGCTCAGGGCGAACGGTCCAAACGCAACCATGCAGGATCGATGGTGGCCGAACGCGCGTTCGACACTGGCGCTACGCGGGCGCTATGCGAAACCTACGCGCCGGCGGGCGATTCCGGCGCCATCAGCTCCAGCCGCGCACCGGCGATTTCGACGATGTCGCCGGTCTTCACCGGGGTACCGCCCGGCGGGGCCGTCGTTCCGTTGACCGCGGGCGCGCGCTCGCCCTCGACCGGCACCAGGAACACGCCGTCCGGCGTGCGGCGCAGCGCGGCGACCTGCAATCCGGCGCGCCCGACCAGCGTTTCTTCCTTGGTCAGCGGGAGCGAGCGGCCGGCATTGGCCCCCGTGAGCACCCGGATGACCGGGACCGGCGCCTGCAGGGGCGCGGGCGCCACCGCGGACGCAGGCGGTGTCGGCGCGGGCGTGGGTGTAAGCGCGGGCGCGGGTGCGAGCGCCGCCGGCCGAGGCTCCGGCCGAAGCGGCCGCGCCGGGGCAAGCGGCGCGGGTGCGTCCGGGCGCAGGCCCGGCGCGCGCGCGATCGGCGTTGTCTTCGCAGCCGCGACCGCTGCCGCAGCCACCGCCGCCGCCACTGCCGCCCCGGACACCCGCGGCCGTTTCGATTCCCCCACCCGCTCGCCCAGACCGCGGTCGTCGGCGCGCGCAAGTCCCGCGCGCGGGGGCTCGAGCTTCACCTTTTCGTCGACCACGTACACCAGGCGCTGCCGGCCGATGTCGATCTGGTCGCGGTCGCGCAAAAAATGCTTGGTGACCGGGCGGCCGTTCACCAGCGTGCCGTTGGTGCTGCCCTGATCTTCCAGAAACGAGTCGTCGAGGATGGTGACGATGGCCGCGTGCTCGCCGCTGACGGCGGGGTACGGCAGGCAGACGTCGTTGTCGGGCCGCCGGCCGATCATCAGCCGCTCGCGCTCGAGCTTGATGTCGAGCGTCGTGCCGTCGGCGAGAAAGAGCACCAGCTTGCTCATTTCGTTTCGGCGCCCTTTTTCGCCAGCCATTTCTGCACCCACGCCGACGACGGCAGGAACTCCGGGGGCACGCGGACCAGCACGACGGAAATGTTGTCGCGGCCGCCGTTCTGGTTGGCGACATCGACGAGTTCAGCTGCCGCCAGCGCGAGGTCGAGCCGCTTTTCGTCGACGATGCCCTGAACGGCTTCGGGCTCGACCATGTCGGTGAGGCCGTCCGAGCACAGGAGGTAGATGTCGTTGGCCTCGACGCGGTATTCGACGATGTCGGCCGGCACGATGGCCTCGATGCCCAGCGCGCGCGTGACGAGGTTCTTGTTGAGCGAGTACTTCGCCTGTTCGGGCGTCAATACGCCGCTGTCGATCTGTTCCTGCAGCAGCGAGTGGTCGTGCGTCAACTGCTCGAACTTGTCGCCACGCATCCGGTAGCAGCGCGAATCGCCGATGTGCCCGATGCTGACGCGGCTGCCGCAAAACACCGCGGCGACCAGCGTCGTGCCCATGCCGGCGCACTCGGGCCGCAGCTGCGCCGCCTCGTAGATGCCCTTGTTGGCGGCCGCGATCTGCTGCTGCAGGAGCTGCGCGGCGTGCGTGAGCCCGCTCGCGACATCGACCTTCGACAACTCGCGCCCGGACCTCAACTCCGGCAGCAGCCCGCCGCTGATCACGCTGACCGCTATGCCGCTCGCGACCTCGCCGGCGGAATAGCCGCCCATGCCGTCGGCCAGCACCGCGAGCCCGGCCTCGGCGTCGACGAAGACGGAGTCTTCGTTGTGGGGCCGCACCATTCCGGGATGCGAAAGCTGCGCGACGTCCAGCGGCGCGCGCACCGGCGGACCGGGCGGTGGCGATGGGGCGGGCGGTGCGGTGTGACGCCGGGTTGCCATGTGATGACGGGGGCGAATGCGTTCGCAAACGTGCCGGCTAGAGCACCGACTTCAGAAGCTTGCCCATTTCGGCAGGATTCCTCGTCACCTTGATGCCGCAGGCGTCCATCACCTCGAGCTTTTCCTGGGCGGTGCCCTTGCCGCCCGAGATGATCGCGCCGGCGTGGCCCATCCGCTTGCCCGCAGGCGCGGTGACGCCGGCGATGAAGCCGACGATCGGCTTTTTCATGTGGTCCTTCGCCCACAGCGCCGCGGCCTCCTCGTCGCTGCCGCCGATCTCGCCGATCATGATCACCGCGTCGGTATCCGGATCGTCGTTGAACAGGCGCAGGATGTCGATGTGCTTCAGCCCGTTGACCGGGTCGCCGCCGATGCCGACCGCGGACGACTGTCCCAGGCCCAGCTCGGTCAATTGTCCCACTGCCTCATAGGTGAGCGTGCCCGAGCGCGACACGACGCCGATGCGACCTTTGAGATGAATGTGGCCGGGCATGATGCCGATCTTCAATTCGTCGGGCGTGATCACGCCGGGACAGTTGGGCCCCAGCAGCAGCGTCTTCCTGCCCTGCATCCTGTAGCGCGTTTCGATCATGTCGCGCACCGGAATGCCCTCGGTGATGCAGACGACGAGGTCGAGCCCCGCGTCGACCGCCTCGTCGATCGCGGCGGCGGCGAATGGCGGCGGGACATAGATGACGCTCACGGTCGCGCCGGTGGCTTCCTTCGCTTCCTTGACGGTCGCGTAGATCGGAATGCCCTCGAAATTCTCGCCGGCCTTCTTGGGGTTGACGCCCGCCACGTAGCAGTCGCGGCCGTTGGCGTAGTCACGGCACATCCGGGTGTGGAACTGGCCGGTCTTGCCGGTGATCCCCTGCGTGATCACCCTGGAATTCTTGTTGATCAGGATCGACATGTTCTATTTTCCCTTCGCCGCGGCGACAACCTTCTCCGCCGCTTCCGCCATGTTGTTGGCCGTGATGATCGGCAGTCCGGAGTCGGCGATCAGCTTCCTGCCGATGTCCTCGTTGGTTCCCTTCATCCGCACCACCAGCGGCACCTCGAGGCCCACCGCCTTCGACGCGGCGATCACCCCCTCGGCGATGGTGTCGCACTTCATGATGCCGCCGAAGATGTTGACCAGGATCGCCTTCAGCTCCGGGTTCTTGAGCATGATCTTGAACGCCTCGGTCACCTTGTCGGCGGTGGCGCCGCCGCCCACGTCGAGGAAGTTCGCGGGCTCGCCGCCGTAGAGCTTGATGGTGTCCATCGTCGACATCGCGAGGCCGGCGCCGTTGACGAGGCAGCCGATGTTGCCATCGAGCGAGATGTAGGAGAGATCGAACTTCGAGGCCTCGACTTCGGCCGGATCCTCTTCGTCGAGGTCGCGCATCTCGACGATCTCGGGATGGCGGAACAACGCGTTGTCGTCGAAGTTGAGCTTGGCGTCGAGCGCGACGATGCGGCCGTCGCCGGTGACGATCAGCGGGTTGATCTCGGCCAGCGACGCGTCGGTCTCCCGGAACGCCTTGTAGAGGCCCTGCAGCATCGCGCGCGCTTGGGGAATACTGCCGGCGGGAACGCCGATCTTGCGCGCGACGTCGTCGGCGTCGGCGTCGGTGAGGCCCTTGACCGGATCGATGAACACCTTGTGGATCTTCTCCGGCGTGTGCGCGGCGACGTGTTCGATGTCCATTCCGCCCTCGGAACTCGCCATCAGGCAGACGCGCTGCGTCGTGCGATCGACGACCATGCCGACGTAGAGTTCCTGCCTGATGTCGGCGCCTTCCTCGATCAGCAGCCGCCGCACCTTCTGCCCGGCCGGGCCGGTCTGGTGGGTGACGAGCTGCATGCCGAGGATCTCGCTCGCCCGTGCGCGGACTTCGTCCAGCGAACGCGCGACCTTGACGCCGCCGCCCTTGCCGCGACCGCCGGCGTGGATCTGCGCCTTGACCACCCAGACGGACCCGCCCAGCGACTGCGCGGCCTTGACGGCTTGATCGACGCTGAACGACGGCACGCCGCGCGGCGTCGTCATGCCGAATCGGCGGAAGATCTCCTTGCCCTGGTACTCGTGGATTTTCACGACAGCTCCTTTTGTGCGGCGTTGACGTCGGCCGGACCGCGATACCATTTGGGGTAGTAGCGCCGTACCGTTTCGGTGGTGTGTTCCAGCGCGTGGCAGCGATCGAGCTGGAACGGTCTGTCTCCGTGGGGATCGTTCTCGCTGCGCAGGCCGGCAAAGGTCTGCAGCGCGGCGGTCGGCAGGAAGGCGATGAGCTCGGTCAGGTGGCTGCAGCCACGCACGCCCCCCAGCGCATCGAACAGCGCCTTGCGAAACCCGTGCATCAGGTTGGCGCCGACGAGCTGCGGGTATCGCTCGGTGATGCGGTCGCAGGCGCCGGGATAGGGCATCCGGTCGGTGCAGGCGACGAGTTCGCGAATCAGGAAATCCGTACCGATGGTGACGCGCGCCCACATGTCGTGAACCGGGTCGCCCGCCGGGCGGGTGCCGACCAACAACTCGTAGTCGTGGTCCTTGGTGTCGACCAGCCGCGCCTCGATGTCGAACAGGCCGTCTTCGCGCCGCCACCCCTCATAGACGATGCGGCGCACGTGCAGGCGCTGACGCGGGACGGTGCTCGGCGGGAGCGGCATGGGCGTTGGGCGGGGTTCTGGCAGCCACGATCACAGCCCGCGGGCCGCTGTGGCTACAATAAGGTGGAAAGCCCGCATTTTATGCTGTGACGAAGGGGGGCCGCAACCGCAGCGACGCCGCGGCGGCGCCACTCCCCGAACCACGAGGAACCCGTTCCCATGTCCTTCATACTCGCCCTCGATCAAGGCACGACCAGTTCGCGCGCCCTCATTTTCGATCACGCCGGCAACGTCCGTGCGGTCGCCCAGCAGGAGTTCCGGCAGATTTTCCCGGAGCCTGGCTGGGTCGAACACGACCCGCGAGAAATCTGGGCGACGCAGTCGGGGGTGCTGCACGAAGTGCTGGCCAAGGCCGATCTTGGCATCCGCGACATCGCCGCCATCGGCATCACCAACCAGCGCGAAACGACGGTCCTGTGGGATCGCGCGACCGGCGAGCCCGTCGCCAACGCCATCGTCTGGCAGGATCGGCGCACCGCACCGCTGTGCGACGAACTGCGCGCCGCCGGGCATGCCGAGCTGTTCGCCGCGCGTACCGGTCTCGTCCTCGATGCCTATTTTTCGGGCACCAAGTTGAAGTGGCTGCTCGACCACGTCCCCGGCGCGCGGGCCCGCGCGGCACGCGGCGAACTTGCCTTCGGCACCATCGATTCGTGGCTCACGTGGAACCTGTCGGGCGGGCGAAGCGCACGTCACCGATGCGTCCAACGCCAGCCGGACGCTGCTGTTCAATACGCATACCGGCTGCTGGGACGACGAGTTGCTGGCGATCCTCGACATTCCGCGCACCGTGCTGCCCGAGGTCGTCGACTCGTCGGGCGTCTGCGCCGAGGCGCGCATCGACGGCGTCGCGGTGCCCATCGCCGGCATCGCGGGTGACCAGCAGGCGGCGCTGTTCGGCCAGGCCTGCCATTCGCCCGGCCTCGCCAAGAACACGTATGGCACCGGCTGCTTCCTGCTGCTCAATACCGGCCGCGTGGCGGTTGCCTCGAAGAACAACCTGCTGTCGACGGTCGCCTGGCAGCGGGGCGGCGTCATCGACTACGCGCTCGAAGGCAGCGTCTTCATCGGCGGCGCGGTCGTGCAGTGGCTGCGCGACGGCCTCAAGCTCGTACGTTCGGCCTCGGAGATCGAAGCGCTGGCCGCGACGGTGCCCGACAACGGCGGCGTCTATCTGGTGCCCGCCTTCGCCGGGCTCGGGGCGCCGCACTGGGATGCCTACGCGCGCGGCGCGATGTTCGGCCTGACGCGGGGCAGCACCTCCGGCCATCTCGCGCGTGCCGGGCTGGAGGCGATCGCGTTCCAGAGCGCCGACGTCCTGGATGCGATGGAGCGGGACGCCGGGATCAAGCTGCGCGAATTACGCGTCGACGGCGGTGCAACGGCCAACAATCTGCTGATGCAATTCCAGGCCGACGTCCTCGGCGTGCCGGTCGTGCGGCCAAAGGTGCTGGAAACGACCGCGCTTGGCGCAGGTTACCTCGCGGGTCTCGCGGTCGGTTACTGGAAGGATGCCACCGACGTCGCCGCCAACTGGCAGGTCGACAGGATCTTCGAGCCCGCGGCGAACCGCGATCACGTCGAGGCGATGAAGAGCCGCTGGCACAAGGCGGTCGAGCGGTCGAAGGATTGGGCATGAGCGCGAAGGGCCGCCCCGAGCGCGAATACCGGAGCGCTGAGCGCGAAGGTAGTCCAGTTGTCCACCCGGCGAGGGGCCCCGCGCAACGCGCGGGGATCGACGGCAAGGCGATTGCTCGGGGACGGCCGACCACACCGCCGCCACCATCTGCGCGGCGGCGCGGAGGCCGGCGGGCATGAGCGGTGGATCCGCGTACGCAGGAGCGGTTGTAGGAGCGGCTTCAGCCGCGAACAACGGTCCCGCCAAGGCATTCGCGACTGAAGTCGCTCCTACAAACCCAGCGCCACCGACGGCAGCGGCGGCGCCGGCGGCAGGCTATCGGCGGCGATGACGTCCACCGCATCGGTGATGATGCCGTCGACGCCCCAACGCGCAAGTTCCTGCAGGCGATCCGGGTCGTTGACGGTGTAGCAGAGCACGCGGCGACCCGCGTCGTGCGCGGCACGCACGATCTCTGCGGACAGCGCCTTGTGATTGGCATCCAGCGCGACGCAGTCCAGTCGCTCGAGGCGCCCGAGCCAATCGCCCGGCAGCTTGTCCAGCAACAGCGCGCGTGGCAGCGCGGGCGCCACTTCGGCGGCGGCGCCGAGCGCGACTTCGGAGAACGATGACAGCAGCGGCGGGACCTCGGCGTCGCGCCACAGCGTCAGCGCATCGAGCGCCACCGCAGCGCCGGTCTCGCGCTCGCGTCCGGGCGTGGGCTTGATCTCGATGTTGCAGGCAACGCCGTGGGTGCGGGCGAAGCGCGCGATCGCCGCCAGCGTCGGCAGGGGCTCCCCGGCGTATTGCGCCGAGTGCCAGCCGCCCGCATCGAGCCGCGACAGCTCGCGCCAGGTCGATGCATCCGCGCGGCCACGGCCGCTGGTGGTCCGCTCCAGCGTGGCGTCGTGCAGCAGGAAGGTGACGCCGTCGGCAGCGAGCTTGACGTCGAATTCGACCATCCGGTAGCCGTGGGCGTGGCCGACGCGCATCGCGGTCAAGGTGTTCTCGGGGGCGAGCTTCCCTGCCCCACGGTGGGCAACCAGGCGGGGATAGGGCCAGTCACGGGCGAGATTCGCGGTCATGGTGGGTCCACAAGTGGGTTGGCGTGGCTTGCACGATTGATCCGGCATGAATGGGATTGAACCGTTCGCTCTGAGCCTTTCGAAGGATCCGTCCTGAGCCTGTCGAAGGGTCCGTCCTGAGCCTGTCGAAGGGTCCGTCCTGAGCCGGTCGAAGGATCCGTCCTGAGCCTGTCGAAGGAGCTTCGACGCTCTCGGCCCGAACGGAGCTTGAACCATCACTCTGCCGAATCAATGACGTCCTGCGGCCGACCGGAAGCACAATTATGTGACCTTGATCAAACAATCGCATTTCCAGGCACCGCGCGGCCCTACGGCGTTGCTTTGCTTCAAGCTATACTCGCGATCACTTACCGACGGCACAGTCGGGCCGACGCTATCGTCGGAAACTTCCGCAAGCCGCCACCACCCTAGGAGAATACCATGCGTTTCCAAGCACTTACTGCCACGGCATTCGCCATCGGCATGCTCGGCGCGTCCTCCGCGCAGGCACAGACCGAAATCCAGTGGTGGCATTCGATGACCGGCGCGCTCAATGACCGGGTCAACGAAATCGCCAACGGCTTCAACGCCAGCCAGAAGGACTACAAGGTCACCCCGATCTACAAGGGCACCTACCCCGAATCGATGACCGCGGCGATCGCGGCCTTCCGCGCCGGCAACGCGCCGCACATCCTGCAGGTGTTCGACGCCGGCACGGCGACGATGATGGCGGCCAAGGGCGCGATCAAGCCCGTCTACCAGATGATGAAGGAGGCGAACGAGCCCTTTGACGCAAAGAACTACCTGGCGGCGGTCGCCGGCTACTATTCGGACAGCAGGGGCAACCTGCTGTCGATGCCGTTCAACAGTTCGACAACGCTGCTCTACGTCAACAAGGACGCCTTCAAGAAGGCGGGCCTCGACCCCGACAAGGCACCCAAGACCTGGGCCGAGTTCGCGGTGGCCGCGGCCAAGCTCAAGGCTTCCGGCCAGGAGTGCGTGTACACGACCGGCTGGCCCGCCTGGGTCCACATGGAGAACTTCAGCGCCTGGCACAATCTGCCGATGGGCACCAAGTCGAATGGTATCGGCGGCCTGGACACCGAGTTCAAGATCAATTCGCCGCAGCACGTCATGCACGTCACGATGCTCGCCGACTACGCCAAGAAGGGCTGGTTCACCTATTCCGGCCGCGGCAACCAGGGCGAGGCGCGCTTTTTCAGCGGCGAGTGCGCGATGCTCACCTCGAGCTCGGCGGCGCTGGCCAACATCCGCGCCAACGCCAAGTTCGACTTCTCGGTGAATTTCCTGCCCTACCACCACACCATCGAAGGCGCCCCGCAGAATTCGATCATCGGCGGCGCGACGCTGTGGGTGATGAGCGGCAAGAAGCCCGCCGAATACAAGGGCGTGACCAAGTTCCTCTCGTACCTCTCGACGACCGACGTCCAGGTCGCCTGGCATCAGAAGACCGGCTACGTGCCGATCACCTACGCCGCGTTCGAAGCGACCAAGAAGTCCGGCTACTACGACAAGAACCCCGGCGCCGACACCGCGGTTCGCCAGCTGAACAACAAGGCGCCCACCGCCAATTCGAAGGGTTATCGCTTCGGCAACTACGTCCAGGGCCGCGAAGTGATCGAGGAAGAGATGGAAGCGGTCTTCGCCGGCAAGAAGGACGCCAAAACCGCGCTCGACCAGGCGGTCAAGCGCGGCAACGAAATCCTGCGCAAGTTCGAGGCTGCCAACAAGTAAGTAACTCGGGGGACGGAAGCGCAAGGCTCCCGTCCCCTTTTTCTGCCCCCCTTTCTCCACCGCAACCATGGCAACGGAAAAACGGGTCGTCTTCCGCTCGGCGTGGCTGCCGTACCTGCTGCTCGCCCCGCAGATCGCGATCACCGTCATCTTCTTCTTCTGGCCTGCCTTCCAGGCGGCCTGGTATTCGTTCCAGCTGCAGGACGCCTTCGGGCTGCAGACCGAGTTCGTCGGGATGCGCAACTTCGTCGAACTGTTCCACGATCCGCGCTACCTCGAGTCGTTCCAGATCACCGCCGTCTTCAGCCTCTCCGTCGCCGGCATCGGCATCGCGATCTCGCTGCTGCTGGCGACGATGGCCAACCGCGTCATCCGCGGCGCGCTAGGCTACAAGACCTTCCTGATCTGGCCTTATGCGGTGGCGTCGGCGGTCGCCGGCGTGATCTTCGCCTTCCTGTTCGCGCCTTCGGTCGGCATCATCACCTTCGCGCTGAAGCAGATCGGCATCCATTGGAACTGGGTGCTGCGCGGCGACCAGGCGATGATCCTGGTGGTGATCGCGTCGATCTGGAAGCAGATCAGCTACAACTTCCTGTTCTTCCTGGCGGGGCTGCAGTCGGTGCCGAAGTCGATGATCGAGGCCGCCGCCATCGACGGCGCCGGACCGATCCGCCGCTTCTGGACCGTGGTGTTCCCGCTGCTGACGCCGACGACGTTTTTCCTGCTGGTGATCAACATCGTCTACGCGTTCTTCGACACCTTCGGCGTCATCGACGCCACCACGCAGGGCGGGCCCGCGGGCGCCACGAACATCCTCGTCTACAAGGTCTACCACGATGGCGTCAAGTCGGCGGACCTGGGCGGCTCGTCGGCGCAGTCGGTGGTGCTGATGATCATCGTGGTCGCGCTCACCGTCGTGCAATTCCGCTTCATCGAGCGCAAGGTGCACTACTGATGAACCTCTCATCCCCGCCGCCCGGGATGGTCGAGAACCGTCCCTGGCTGACGTTCCTTTCGCACGCCATCCTGATCGTGGGGCTGGTGCTGGTCGCCTTCCCGCTCTACATCACCTTCGTCGCCTCGACGCTGACGCTGGAGCAGATCCTCACCGTCCCGATGCCGCTCGTACCCGGCGACCAATTGTGGAACAACTACACGCAGGTGCTGACCGCCGGGTCGCAGCGCGGCGCGGCGGCGCCGGTCGGCCGGATGATGTGGAACAGCCTGGTGGTGGCGCTGGCGATTCCGCTGGGCAAGATCTCGATTTCGATCATCGCCTCGTTCGCGATCGTCTATTTCAAGTTTCCGCTGCGCAATTTCTTCTTCTGGATGATCTTCGTCACGCTGATGTTGCCGGTGGAAGTGCGCATCATCCCGACGTTCAAGGTCGCCGCGGACCTCGGCATCCTCAACTCCTACGCCGGCCTCACGCTGCCGCTGATCGCGTCGGCGACCGCGACGTTCCTGTTCCGGCAGTTCTTCATGACCATCCCCGACGAGCTCGCCGAGGCGGCGCGCATCGACGGCGCCGGACCGATGCGGTTCTTCATCGACATCCTGCTGCCGCTGTCCAAGACCAGCATGGCCGCGTTGTTCGTCATCCAGTTCATCTACGGCTGGAACCAGTACCTGTGGCCGTTGCTGATCACCACCGACGAGTCGATGTACACCACGGTCATCGGCATCAAGCGCATGATCACCGGCGGTGATGCGCTGACCGAGTGGCACCTGGTGATGGCGACTGCCATGCTCGCGCTGCTGCCGCCGGCGCTGGTCGTGGTGCTGATGCAAAAGTGGTTCGTCAAGGGCCTCGTCGAGACGGAGAAATAGAACCATGGCTGGCGTGTCCTTTCGCGATGTCAAGAAGAACTTCGGCGCCGTCAAGGTGATCCATGGCGTCACCATGGACGTCGACGACGGCGAATTCGTGGTCATCGTCGGCCCGTCGGGCTGCGGCAAGTCCACGTTGCTGCGGATGGTCGCCGGCCTCGAGCGCATCAGCTCCGGCGAGATCTCGATCGGCAGCCGCGTGGTCAACGACATCGAGCCGATGGACCGCGACATCGCGATGGTGTTCCAGAACTACGCGCTGTACCCGCACATGTCGGTGCGGCAGAACATGGCCTACGGCCTCAAGATCCGCCGCATGTCACCGGCCGACATCGAGAAGCGCGTCCAGCGCGCCGCGGAGATCCTCGAACTCGGCACCTACCTCGACCGCAAGCCGCGCGAACTCTCCGGCGGCCAGCGCCAGCGCGTGGCGATGGGCCGCGCGATCGTGCGCGAGCCTGCGGTGTTCCTGTTCGACGAGCCGCTGTCGAACCTCGACGCCAAGCTGCGCGTGCAGATGCGGGTCGAGCTGCAGTCGCTCCATCGCCGGCTGGGCACCACCAGCCTCTACGTCACCCACGACCAGGTCGAGGCGATGACGCTGGCGCACCGCATGATCGTGATGAATGCCGGTCGCGCCGAGCAGATCGGCGGTCCGATCGAGGTTTATCAGCGGCCCGCGACGACCTTCGTGGCCGGGTTCATCGGTTCGCCGCCGATGAACCTGTTCCCCACGCAGGTCAACGGGCGCTCGGTACTGCTCGGTGTCCGGCCCGAGCATTTGGAGCCCTGCGCCGCGAGCGAGGCCAATTACATCGCCGACATCATCCTGGTCGAACCGCTGGGCGCCGACACGCTGGCACACGGCAAGATCGAAGGCACGATGATGATCGCCCGCCTGCCTGCCGCCACCCACGTCGCCGAAGGCAAGCTGCCGCTACGTTTCGACCCGGCAAACCGCCACTACTTCGACCCCGAGACCGGCGCGCGCATCGAAGCCTGAAGCCGTCGTGCCGGCGGCAGGGGTTTCTTGTAGGAGCGCCTTCAGGCGCGAACGCATTGCGTTTTGCGGGGATGTTCGCGGCTGAAGCCGTTCCTACAAGAGCGGCGATGGGTTCGTACTCTCTGTGGGAACGGTTCAGCCGCGATCGCCGGAGCTTCAGTCCGCCTCACCCGGTCGCGGCACAGCGCCGAGCGCAGGTGCCGGCACCTCATCCTCTGCCGGATGCTTCCCCGCGAGCAGCGTGTAGGCCGTCGGCACGACGAACAACGTCAGGAACGTCCCGAAGGTCATCCCGCCGACGATCACCCAGCCGATCTGCGTCCGCGACTCCGCGCCGGCGCCTGTCGCCATCGCCAGCGGCAGTGCGCCCAGCACCATGGCGCCGGTGGTCATCAGGATCGGCCGCAGCCGCAAAGTCGCTGCATCGATGACCGCGGGAATCATCGCCTGGCCCTTGGCGCGCAACTGGTTGCTGAACTCCACGATCAGGATGCCGTGCTTGGTGATGAGCCCCACCAGCGTGACCAACCCCACCTGACTGTAGATGTTGAGCGTGCCGCCGGTCAGCCACAGCGTGAGCAGCGCGCCGGTCATCGACAGCGGCACGCTCAGCATGATCACGAACGGATTGACGAAGCTCTCGAACTGCGCCGCCAGCACGAGGTAGATGAAGAACAGCGCCAGCACGAACGTGAAGTAGATCTCGCCGCCCGAGGAGCGGAACTCGCGCGACTGGCCATCGAGGTCGGTCTGCGCGGTGCTGGGAAGCGCGCGCTTCGCAGCCTCGTCCATGGCCGCGAGGGCCTCGCCGATCGCGTAGCCGGGCGCCAGCGTGGCGGTGACCTTGACCGCGCGCAGCCGGTTGAAGTGGTTGAGCGACTGCGGCGCCACCCCTTCGCGAATGTCGACCAGGTTGGACAACTGCACCATCCCGCCGTCGCGGGCGCGGACGTAGGTATCGCTGATGTCGGCGGGGGTCGAGCGATCCACCGGCGCCACCTGGACGATGACGTCGTACTGCTCGCCGTCGCGCTTGAAGCGCGTGACCTGCCGCCCCCCCAGCATCGTCTCCAGCGTGCGGCCGACGGTGTCGACGGGCACGCCGATATCGGACAGCTTGTCGCGATTGATGATGACGCGCACTTCCGGCGTATTGAGCCGCAGATCGGTCTGCAGATTCTGCACGCCGGGATACTTGCGCACCTCCTCGAGGAAGCGGTCGACGATCCGCTGCAACTCGACATAGGGCACCTGCGACATCACCACGTACTCGATCGGCGTCGAGCGGAACGACTGTCCCAGCGACGGCGGGTTGATCGGAAACGCGATCGCCCCCGGGATCGACGCGAACTTGGGACGCAGCGAGTCGGCGATCTGCTGCTGCGTGCGGGTGCGCTCTTCCCACGGCTTCAGGCGCAGCACCGCGTTGCCGTCGACGACGGTCGGAAAGCCGGAGACGGCCGTGAACGCCTGGGTCTCGGGAATCTGCGAATAAAACTCCTCGATCGGACGGATCTGGTCGGCGGTGTACTGCGGCGTCGACCCCTGCGGCGCCGTGACGGTGCCGAACACGACGCCGCGATCCTCGATCGGCGCCAACTCGGCCTTGAGCAGCGAGAAAAACACCGCTCCGAGCACCCCGACGCCCAGCCAGAGCACGAACACCAGCCAACGCGTGTGCAACGCCGCCGTCAGCAACCGCCGATAGCCTTGCGTCACTGCGTTGAGACCCCGCTCGATGAAATTGTAGATCCACGAGTGCCGGTCCTGATGGCGCAACAGCAGCGAGCACATCATCGGCGTCAGCGTCAGCGCGACGAATCCGGACACCATCACCGCGCCGGCCAGCGTCAGCGCGAACTCGATGAACAGCCGCCCGGTGCGCCCGGTGGCAAACGCCAGCGGCGCGAACACCGACGCCAGCGTCAGCGTCATCGCGACGATCGCAAATCCGATCTCCTTTGCCCCCTGGATCGCCGCCTGCCGGCGCGGAATGCCTTCCTCGATGTGGCGGAAGATGTTCTCCAGCATCACGATCGCGTCGTCCACGACCAGGCCGATCGCCAGCACCATCGCCAGCAGCGTCAGCGTATTGATCGTGAAGTTGAACAGGTACATCAGGCCGAACGCGCCGACGAGCGCGACAGGAATCGTCACGATCGGAATCAGCGTCGCCCGCAGGCTGCGGAGGAAGAAAAAGATGACCAGCACGACCAGCACGATGGCTTCGACGATGGTCTCGAACACCGAGTTGATCGAGCGGTCGATGAACACCGAGGTGTCGTAGGCCACGATCAGCTTCATGCCGGGCGGCAGGCCGGGGTTGATTTTCTCGACTTCGGCGTACACCGCCTGCGACAGGTCGAGCGGGTTGGCGACGGCCTGCTTGATGATGCCGACATTGAGCGACGGCTTGCCGTTGAAGCGCGAAATCGAGCGCTCGTTGATGGCGCCGATCGCGGCGGAACCCACGTCGCGCAGGCGCACCGGATAGCCCCCGACGTTGGCGACGATGATGTTGTTGAACTGCTCGGCCGAGCGCAGGTCGGTCTCGGCCACGACGGTGAACTCGCGCGACTGCGATTCGATGCGGCCGGCCGGGATCTCGGCGTTCTGGCGGCGGATGGCGTCCTCGACGTCCTGCACCGTCAGCTTGTATCCGGCGAGGCGCGACCGGTCCAGGTTGATCCGCATCGAGATCTGCCGCTCGCCGAAGATGCGCACGTCCGCCGCGCCCGGCAGCACCGACATCCGGGGCTGGATGTAGCGCTTGACGTAGTCGGAGGCCTCGAGCGGCGACAGCGACCCGGCGTCGACGGCGATGTAGATGACGGGCTGCGAATCTGCCTCGACCTTGGCGATGATGGGCTCGTCGATCGTGTCCGGCAACTTGCCGCGCGCCCGCGCCACCTTGTCGCGGACGTCGGCGGCGGCCGAATCGGGATCGCGCTTGAGCGTGAAACGCACGTTGATGCGCGAGGTTTCGGAGCGACTCTGCGAGGTCATCAACTCGACGCCCTCGATCCCCGCGAGCGAATCCTCCAGCGGCTTGGTGACCTGTGATTCGACGACTTCCGCCGAGGCGCCACGGTAGGTGATTGCCACGCTGACGATGGGCTCGTCGATGCGCGGGTATTCGCGCACCGACAGTCGCGTGTACGAGATCATCCCGATGAGCAGGATGACGAGCGAGAGCACCGTCGCCAGGACCGGGCGCTTGATGCAGATTTCCGGTAGCTGCATGGCGTTCCTTCGAGCGTCAGGTCCGGGGCGCGGTTCCGCGCGCCGGGGGATCCGTCTTGGCGGGCGCGGCGAGGTTGTCGCCCTTCGCGGCCGGCGCCACGCCTCCGGGCTTCGGCGCGCCGTTGCCGGAGGCCGCGATGGCTACCGGCATCCCGTCGCGCAATTTGAGCTGGCCCGCGCTCACCACGACGTCGCCCGCGGCGAGCCCGGTGACGATCTCGACCTGGCCGTCGCGGCGCTGGCCCACCTCGATCCTGGTGCGCACCGCCTTGCCGTCGATGACCCGAAAGACGAACTGCTCGTCGCCCTGCGGGACCATCGCCTGCTCCGGCAACACCAGCGCCTCGGTCGGCAGCTTGGTGAACAGGCGAACGCGGGCGAACATTCCCGGCCGCAGCGCCGTATCCTGGTTCCTGACCTGCGCCCGGATCACGATGGCACGACCCGCGGCGTCGACCAGCGGATTGATCGCGTAGACCTTGCCCTCGTAGGTCTTGCCGGGCAGGGCGTCGAGATTGATTTCCAGCGTCTGCCCGACGGTCACCTGCTTGAGATAGATTTCGGGCACGCGGAAATCCACCTTGAGCGCGTCGATCGATTCGAGATTGACGACGTCGGCGCCTTCCTTCACGTAATCGCCGACGGACACCACGCGCAAGCCGATGACCCCGGAAAACGGCGCCTTCACTTCGGTCTTGGCGAGTTTGGCCTGCGTCAGCGCCAACGCCGCTTCCGCCACCTTGAGGTTGTTCTCGGCCTCATCCTTGGCCTGGCCGGAGATGAAGCCCTTGCCCTGCAGTTCGACCGCGCGCTCGTACTTCGCCTTGGCCAATGTCAGATTGGCCTGCGCCTGCTGCACTTCGGCCTGATTGATGGCCGGATCGAGGCGCAGCAAGGTGGCTCCCTTGGCCACCCGATGGCCTTCCTCGAACCCGATCGCCGCAACCCGGCCTGCCATTTCGGGTCGGACGGTGATCGATTCGTCGGACCGCAGGCTGCCGACCGCGGTGATCGACTTCGTGATCTGCGCGGTCGCGACCTTGACCGCCTCGACCGCCGCGCCGCCACCCGGCACGCCGCCGGGACCACCGGCACCCTTGCCGGCGGGCGCGCCGGTCGTCGCGGGTGCGCCCGGCATCGGCGGGCGCTTTTGCCCGAACCAGTAGCCGGCACCGGCAGCGATGACAAGACTGAGCGCAACGATGACGCCAACGACACTTTTGTTCATGTTGGAAGCGGCCGGGCCGCGAGAATCGACGTTCGGAGCAAGACCCGCGCGCGCCCTGCCGACGCCGCCGGGTAAAGGGCGGATTATGCGCCGCGCCTCGCATCCCAGGCAACGAGTGGACGCCCTGACGGCGCCGCGCCCGCGCACTGATAAACTCCCATTCCCCTCCCCACCCTGCGCGGGACGCCCGCGAGCCACCCCCATGTCGACCCCCCGCCTTCTTCGTTCCGCCCTGCTGTCACTCATCGCCTGCGCGCTCGTCGCGTCAGTCGCGGCACCCCCCGCCCAGGCGCAGTCCTTTCCGTCGAAGCCGGTGCGCATGGTCATCCCCTTCCCGCCGGGAGGGCCGCTGGATGCCGTCGGCCGCACGATTGCGCAAAAGCTGACCGAAGCCTGGGGACAGAACGTCCTGGTCGACAATCGGCCCGGCGCAGGCGGCAACATCGGCGCGGACCTCGTCGCCAAGTCGGCGCCCGATGGCTACACGGTGGTGATGGGGGCGTTGTCGACGCACGCGGTCAATCCCAGCCTGTATCCGAAGATGCCCTACGACGCGATCAAGGACTTCGCGCCCATCTCGCTGGTGGCGGTCACGCCCAACGTGCTGGTGGTCAATCCCTCGCTGCCGGTGAACACCGCCAGGGAATTCATCGCCTACGCCAAGGCGAATCCGGGGAAGCTTGCCTTCGGCTCCGGCAGCAACGGCAGCGCCGGGCATCTCGCCGGCGAGCTGTTCAAGGCCGAAACCGGCGCCGACATGCTGCACGTGCCGTTCAAGGGCGCGGCGCCGGCGATGCAGGCGCTGCTCGCAGGCGACACGCAGCTGATGTTCGACAACCTCGCCAGTTCGACGCCGCAGGTCAAGGCCGGAAAGCTGAGGGCGCTGGCGGTGACGACGGCGCAACGCTCGAAACTCGCGCCCGAACTGCCGACGCTCGCCGAAGCCGGCCTGCCCGGGTTCGACATCACGACCTGGTTCGGCTTGCTCGCCCCGGCCGGAACGCCGCCGGACATCATCGCCCGCTGGAACAGCGAGGTCACTCGAATCCTCAATGCGCCGGAGGTGCGCGAGCGGCTGCTGCTGCTGGGCGTGGAACCGGCCCCCAACTCGCCGCAGGCCTTCGCCCAGTTCATCGGCAGCGAGATGGCGAAGTACGCGCGGATCGTCAAATTGTCCGGCGCCAAGGTGGACTGAACCGATTGACGCGGCATGGTGGAGGTCCTGCAGGAGCGCCTTCAGGCGCGAATGCCGGTCTCGCGAATCCGTTCGCGGCTGCAGCCGCTCCTACAGAGGCCTCAACGGCGTCACTCAATTGCGCCACGCGGCGTACGCCAGCGCTGCCCACGCACCCAAAAACGCCACCCCGCCCAGCGGCGTGACCGCCCCGAGGCCGCGGATGCCCGTCAGCGCCAGCGCATAGAGGCTGCCCGAGAACAGCACGATGCCCGCCACCAGCAGCCAGCCCGCCAGCGCCAGCGTGCGATTGCCCGGGTGCTGACGCAGAAGGATGCCGACTGCCAGCAGTCCCAGCGCGTGCCAGACGTGGTACTGGACTGCCGTCTGATAGACGGCGAGGGCATCCGGCGCAAGACGCGCCTTCAGCGCATGCGCACCGAAGGCCCCGGCACCCACCGCGAAAAACAGCAGCGCTGCGGCAATCGTCAAGGCAAGTCGCGGCGTCATTTCGCTTACAATCCTCCTCTTCCGCGCCGACCGTGCGCGCCGCAATCAGGATAGCACCATGACCATCGAACGCCGCCACGTCGGCAAGCGCCTGTCGGAGCTTGTGATCAACCATGCATCGGGCACCGCGTACCTCGCAGGACAGGTCGCGGCCGACCCCAACGCCGACATCACCGGCCAGACGCAGCAGGTGCTGGCGCAGATCGACGCGCTGCTCGCGGAGGCCGGATCGGACAAGACGCGCATCCTGTCGGCGACGATCTATCTGCCCGACATGAAGGATTTTCCGGCGCTCAACGCGGTGTGGGAATCCTGGGTGCTGCCCGGGCAGACACCGGCGCGCGCTACGGTCCAGGCCAACCTCGCGGCGCCAGACTACAAGAGTGGAAATCCAGGTCGTCGCCGCGGTAGCACCCGCCGCCTGACGCTGCCGATCGTTTCCAGACCCGTTCCCGCCACCATGCCGCCGCTCTCCCCCGCCGCCCAGCAAATCGTCTCCGCCACCGCACGGCGCGACGTCCCCGCGCCCAGCGGCGCCGCCACGCTGCCGGTCACCCGCGCGCTGTTCGACGAGGTGATGGTGCCCTGCTTCGCGCCGGCGCCGTTCGTTCCCGTGCGCGGCGAGGGTTCGCGCGTCTGGGACCAGGCAGGGCGGATGTACATCGACTTCGCCGCCGGTGTCGCGGTCACGGCGCTGGGCCATTGCCACCCCGCGATGGTCAAGGCCATCACCGAGCAGGCGGGCACGCTCTGGCATGTTTCCAACTGGTACACGAACGAGCCCGCGCTGCGGCTCGCCAAGCGGCTGACCGACGCCACGTTCGCCGAACGGGTGTTCTTCTGCAATTCGGGCGCCGAGGCCAACGAGGCCGCGCTGAAGCTCGCGCGCCGCTACGCCCACGATCGCTTCGGCCCGCACAAGATGCGCGTGGTGTCGACGCTCAATGCCTTCCACGGCCGGACGCTGTTCACCGTCACCGCCGGCGGACAGGAAAAATATGCCAGCGGCTTCGGACCGAACCCTGCGGGTTTCGTCCACCTGCCGTACAACGACGTCGCGGCGCTCGAAGCCGAATTTGCCGCCCACGGCGCCGACATCTGCGCCGTCATCCTCGAACCGATGCAGGGCGAAGGCGGCATGCGCCCGGGCACGCCCGAGTTCCTGCAGGCCGCGCGCAGGCTCTGCACCGCGCACGATGCGCTGCTGATCCTCGACGAGATCCAGAGCGGCATGGGGCGGACCGGCGCATTGTTCTCGTACATGCAGAAGGGCATCACGCCCGACATCCTGACCAGCGCCAAGGGCTTGGGCGGCGGCTTTCCCATCGGTGCGATGCTGACCACCACCGAGGTCGCGCGCGCGTTCTCGGTCGGCGTCCACGGCACCACCTACGGCGGCAATCCGCTCGCCTGTGCGGTCGCCGGCGCCGTGTTCGATGTCATCAACACCGTTGAAGTGCTGGACGGGGTCAAGGCCCGGCACGCATTGTTCATCGAGGGCCTGAAAGCCATCAACGCACGGCGCCGCGTGTTCTCGGAGTTGCGCGGCGAAGGCGTGTGGATCGGCTGCGAACTCGAAGCAAAGTGGCAGGGCAAGGCGATGGATGTCGTCATGGCCGCCGGCGAATACGGCCTGCTGCTGCTGGTCGCCGGACCGGATGTGGTCCGACTCGCGCCATCGCTGGTGATCAGCCTCGACGAGATGCTCGAAGGCCTCGCCCGGCTCGAGCAGGCGCTGAACCACGCGCTGACGTAGTATCGCGACCCGCCGCTCACTCGAACACCGCGATGCCCCCGCACGCGGCGGCGACGCGCGCATATTCGGCCGGCGTGTCGACCTCCGCCTGACGCAATTTCAGCTCCCGCGTGCTCCGTTGCAGGATCGGATCGAGGTAGCCGGTCAGCGCCGTCTCGATTTCGCGCTGCGCCTGATCGCGGCCCGGGAAATGCATCACGACATTGCCGTAGGCGCGGGTGATCTCGTCGCGCACTTCCACCACCACTTCGGCGAGGTAATCGCGATACACGGCGACGTGCTTGCGTTCGTGCTCCATGATGGCATCCCGCTTGCACTCGTGGTCGCGAAACTCCCGCCCGACGTAGACGGTCATCGGCAGCATCGACAGCCGGACGTCGATCTCCGGACGCACGCACACCTCTTTCGATCGCGGATCTTCGATGCCGGCGACGACGATCGACGCGGTGTGGCTGATCCGCGCGCGGGTCAGCCCGATCACCCGCTCGCCTTCCCCCGCTTCGACGCCCATCCGCGTGAGCTCGGCGTAGGGGCGGCTTTCGTCGGTGGCATAAGTCACGGCAACCGCGGCAACCGCGATGCGCGTCGGCGGCAGCGCCTTGGCGCAGTGTTGCTCGAACGTGGGCACGACACCGGCGCGTTGCGCCGCGCTCGTGACCGCGTCGCAGGCGCCGAGGATGACGACCACGACGCCCGCGACGGCAGCGCGCGCCAGCTGATGTGCAACGCGCATGGCGCTAGTACCGCGACGCATAAGTTTGCGTACATGCCGAGAGCCGCATCCGCGCGGCAGCGGCGCGAAGCGAACCGCAGCCATAGCCCCTGCTATGGCGAGGATGAGCGACAAAGCCGATGCCGATGCGGGGCGGGTCGAACATAGCGAAACTTATGCGTCGCGGTACTAGTCGCTCGCCACGCCGGGCAACCGGTGATGCCGGCGCACCGGCGACCAGGCGATTGCACCCGCTGCCAGCGCGAGGCCGAGCACGCCGACGGTGAGCAGCGTGCTGCGCAAGCCGATCGCCGTCGCCAGGGCGCCACCTGCGAACGAGCCCAGCGGGGCGGCGGCAACGGTCAGGAAGCGCATCGTCGCCGTCATCCGGCCGAGCAGGCGGTCGGGGGTGATCGCCTGCCGCAGCGCCAGGTAGTTGATGCCGAACAACACGCCGCCGAAGTCGAACGTCAGCATCGCGATGCCGAGCGCCAGCGTGGCGAATGCAACCGAGCCGCTGATGAGTCCGAACGCCTGCCACGCAATCGCGGTGAACAGCAGGCCATAGATGATCACCGGCCCCACCCCGAGCCGCGCCGTCAGGCGCTCCGCGAACGCTGCCGCCAGCACGCAACCCAGTCCGCCGAAGGCATAGGTGATGCCGATCGCCCCGGCCGACAATCCGAGGTCGCGCGTCGCGAACAGGATCAGCACGGCGAGCTGCATGTGGTGCAACAGCTGCCACAGGCCCGCAAGCCAGGCCAGCGCCAGCAAGGTGCGGTTGTCGCGGACGAGTTTCAGCCCTTCCGCGATCTCCGCGCCGACCGACTGCCGCGGCCCCGCGTGCGGCACGTCGTTCGGCGCACGGATGCGGCGCAGCAGCAGCGCGGACAGGAAGAACGTCAGCGCATCGATGATGATGGCGAAGGGCGCCGTCAGGAGCTGGATCAACCCCCCCGCGAGGCCGGGACCGACGAGTGCCGCCGAGGTCTCGCCCAGCGTGATCTTGGCGTTCGCCTCGACGAGGCGCTTGCGCCCCGCCATCTGCGCGAGCAGCACCTGGTAGGCGGCACCGCCGACGACGTTCTGAATGCCGCACAGAAAGCCGACCGCGTAGAGGATCTCGATCGACAGCATGTCGGTGAACGCCGCCAGCGGCAGGGCGAGCAGCGAGATGCCGCGCCCCACGTCGGAGAGGATGACGATCGGCAGCTTGCGCACGCGGTCGAGCAGCACGCCGGCGTGCAGCGACACCAGTGCGAACGGCAGCGTCTCGAGCGCAATCAGCACGCCCATCTGCATCGGCGTCGCCTGCAACAGCACCGCGGCCGTCAGCGGCAACGCAAGATTGGTGATCTGCGCGCCGAACGAGTGATGGTCATCGACGTCCAGAGACGCAGGAAGTCCGGGCGGCGCCACAGGCCGCCGAAGTACCTTCCGATCTGTCTCGACGTTCTGGCCATGATCAAACCTGTTCTGGAGCCTGTCCGCGCGGGAAGGCGCAGGATGCAGACCTACCGGCAGGCCGGCCAGCCGTTCTCTTCCTCGCTCTCCACGGCTGCCGTTCGACCCAATCCACGCTGCAGCGCCGGCCGCGCATCGTGCTACCCCGCTGCGCTTGCGCGCGCCCGGTCGACGTCATGGTAGAGCCACGGGTGTTCCCAATAGATGTGCTTCTTGTAGCCGACGAGCCAGGGTCGCACCAGCGTGTTCTCGATGCGGTAGACCCCCAGATCCCACGGGTTGTACGCGGCGACGATCTTCGCCATCGTCCGGTACAGCGCGTCGCGCTCGGGCCCGTCCGGAATCGTCTTGCTCTGCCGGTACAACGCATCGTAGTCGGCACGGGCAAAGCGCGAGTAATTCGACTGCCCGATGTTGCGGCCGTACAGCAGCTGCATGAACGCATCGCCCTCGCCGTACTGGGTGATCCAGCCGACCGGCCACATCTGCAGCTTCCCGGCACGCCCCATCTTGAGCAGATCCGGCCACTTCTGCTTGACGAAGTCGAGCCGGATGCCGATCGCCGTCATGTTCTTCTTCCACAGTTCGTCGCGCTCGCGGTCGCGCCCTGCGGTCGACGAGCCCATCGTCAGCGCGAGCGGCGCTCCGTCGGGCAGCTCGCGGAAGCCGTCGCCGTCGCGGTCGCGGTAGCCGAACCGGTCGAGCAGCATTCGCGCCGCCACCGGGTCAAAGGGCTGCCGCGCCACGAAACCGGCGCTGTGCCCCGCGACGCCCGGAGGTATCGGCTGCGTCGCCGGCAGCGCCTGTCCCTGGTACCAGACGCGTATCAGCTCGTCGACATTGAAGCCCATGATGATCGCGCGCCGCAGCGCGATTCGCTCCGGCGCGTAACCGCCCAGCACGGCATCGTCCATGTTGAAGTACGTGTAGGCGAGCGCGGGCTGCGTGGTTCGATGCAGCACCACCTGCTGGTCCGCGTAGGTCTTCTTGAGACGGTTCCCCGGTTCCAGCACGTTGGCGATGAGGTCCGAAGGAACGTTGGCATACTCAAGCTCGCCGCTGTTGAAGGCGAGCAGTTGCGGGTTCGATTCCTCGATGATCGAGATCTCGACCCGACCGACCTGCGGCAACCGCTTGCCCTGCATCGCCGCCACCAGCGCCCGGTCGCCCGGCTCCGCGCCGGCGACCGGCAGGCGGACGTCGCGGTAGCCCGGGTTCGCTTCCAGCGTGATCTTCTGCCCGCGTCGCCACTGCGCCAGGCGAAAGGGACCCGTGCCGACCGGGTTCGCCATCGCCCAGCCGCTGGCATCGCCATAGGCTTCGATCACTTCGCGGGCGACGATCGACATCGCCACGTGCGACATGTAGCCCAGCAGCACGTAGTCGGGCTCGACCAACCGCAGCCGCACGGTATAGCGGTCGATCGCCGTCAGGCCCGGGATTTCGGCATCGTAGTCGAGCCGGCCGATCTCCTTCGCCTTGGCCAGCACCGGGGCCGCGCCCTCGAGCTTGCCATCGAGGTACCACAGATACGGCGGGCGCAGGCGCGGATCGAGCAGTCGTTTGAACGAATAGACGACATCGTGCGCGGTCAGCTCCCGGGCCTGGCCCTTGAACGCCGGATCAACGGCGAACTGGATCCCGGGCCGGATGCGGATCGTCCAGGTGCGGCCATCCGCCGAAATCTCGGGCATGGCGGCGGCGACATTCGGCACCAGCCGATAGGGCCGCGCGAGATAGTCGTAGACATACAGCGTATCGAATATCGCGCGCTGGACGTGGCTCGAATAGAGATCCGATGTTGCCTGCGGATCGAAACCCGTCTCCGCTACCGGAAACATCACGCGGATCACCTTCGCCGGGTCGGCCCAGCCCACGCCCTGCTGCGCGATCGCCGGGGCCGGCAGGAGGACGGACGACGCCAACGCTATCAGCGCAAAGGCCCGCAGCGCACGCGAACTCATTTGCTGCCGGCCTTCGCCCGCAGCGCGGTGTCGATGTCGAGGTAAGCCCACGGATGGAGCCAGTACGGATTGAACCGGTAGCCCAGTACCCAGGGTTGCGTGATCAGATTGTCGACCCGGAATGCGAGCAGCACCCACGGCGCGTAGTTGCGCACGATGTCGTTCATCTGCCGCGTGAGCTTCAGCCGCTCCGGCCCGTCCGGCAGGCTCCGCGCCGCGACGTACAGGCGATCGTACTCGCCCAGCTTGAAGCGCGAGAGGTTCGAGAAGCCCGCGTCTGCGCCGTGGAGCAAGCCGAAGAATCCGAAGCCCTCGGGGTGCGTGTTGATGTTGCCCAGCCGCCACGCCTGCAACTGCCCCAGCCGTGCCGCTTTCAGGAGATCGGGCCATTTCTGCCTGACGAACTCGACGTCGAGCCCGATCGCGCTCATGTTCTTCTTCCACAGCTCGTCGATCTGGCGGTCGATCGCCGATGGCGTCGAGTACATCCTGATCTGCAGCGGCGAGCCGTCGGGGCGCTCGCGCGTGCCGTCGCCGTTGCGATCCCTGTAGCCGAACTTGTCCAGCAGCGCCTTCGCGGCAGCCGGATCGTAGGCCGCGCGGGGTGCAATCGTCGGATCGTGCGCACTCATGCCAGGCGGCACGACCTGCGTGGCGGGCATCGCCTGGCCCTGGCGAATGACGCGGATGTCCTCGTCGACGTTGTAGGCCAGCGCGATCGCGCGGCGCAGCGCGATCCGCTCCGGCGCGTAACCGCCGACGACCGCATCTTCCATGTTGAAGTAGAGATAGCTGATCGCCGGCAGCACCTCGCGCTGCAGTTGCACGCCGGCACTCGCGTACTGGGGCAGCAAGCGGTTGCCCGCATCGAGCACCTTGGGCACGAGATCCGCAGGCACGACAACGTAGTCGAGCTGGTTCTGCGCGAAGGCGAGCAGCCGCGGACTCGACTCCTCGATCACACCGACCTCGATGCGCCCGATCAGCGGCAGCTTGCGGCCCACGAGCTTCGCGACCAGGGCGCGATCGGCAGCCGACGCAGGCGGCGGATAGCGCTCGTCGCGAAAGTCGGGATTGGCCTCGAGCACGATTCGCTGGCCGCGGCGCCACTCCTTCAGCAGATAGGGCCCCGTCCCCACCGGGTTGGCCATCGTCCAGCCGCTGGCGTCACCGTAGGCATCGACGACCTCGCGCGCCACGGCGGAAAAGGCGGTGGTCGTGAGGTTGGCGAGCAACTCGTAGTCGGGAAAGGCCAGCTTGAAACGAAGCGTGTAGCGGTCCTGCGCCTGCAGCCCTTCCATGGGCGCGTCGTAGTCGAACTTGCCGGTCTCCCGCGCCTTCGCCACCACGGCGTCTGCGCCGACGAAACGTCCGTCCACGGCCTGCAAGGTGTTCGAGCGGACCTTCGGGTCGAGGATGCGCTTGATCGCGTAGACGTAGTCGGCGGCGACAAGCTCGCGCTTCTGGCCCTTGAATGCCGGATCGTCGGCAAAGTGGATGCCGGGCCGCACGCGCATCGTCCAGGTCTTGCCGTCGGCGGAAATCTCCGGCAGGGCCTGCGCGGTGTTGGCGACGAGCTTGTACGGCCGCGCGAGATAGTCGTAGCGGTAGAGCGGGTCGAAAATCGCCCGGTTGACGTAGTTCGAGTACGCGTCGCCGGCCGCCTGCGGATCGAAGCCGGTCTCGGCGACCGCGATCGAAACCCGCAGCACCTTCCCCGGGTCAGGTTGCGCCGCAACCTCCACCGCCATCGCCACCAGCGCGGCTGCGACCAGACCGGGAACCGCCCGTGCCAACCGGCATCGCAGGGCGATCCCGGAGGTCACAACAACTTCTCGATGTCGGCGGCGAGCGCGGCCGGCTCGGTGTTGGGCGAGAAGCGCTCGACAACCTTGCCGTCGCGGTCCACCAGGAACTTGGTGAAGTTCCACTTGATCGCCTCGGATCCCAGCAAGCCGGGCTTTTCCCGCTTGAGATGGCGGAACAGCGGCGCGGTATCGTCACCATTGACGTCGACCTTGGCGAACAGCGGGAATGTCACGCCGTAATTGATCTCGCAAAAGGACTCGATTTCCTCGGCCGAGCCGGGCTCCTGCGCACCGAACTGATTGCAGGGGAATCCCAGCACTTCGAGCCCTTTCGACCGGTAACTCTTGTAGAGCGCCTCGAGGCCCTTGTACTGGGGCGTGAACCCGCACTTGCTGGCGGTGTTGACGATCAGCAGCACCTTGCCGCGGTAGCGCTCGAGCGCGACCGGCTTGCCTGCGATGTCGTTGACGTTGAAATCGTAGATCGTAGCCATGAATCACTCTCCTCAGGAATCGGTGAATTATGCCGCGCTTCGTCCCCGCTGCGCGATGCCACAACGAAGGTCGAATCAGGGTTTTCCGCGCGGGGCCAGCAAAAAGTCGCGCGGGGAAGCGAAGAAGCGTGCGATCACCGCCCGAAAGACGCGGCGGCGCGACAGATTTTCATTCGGGAGTGCCGAAACCGCCGCCGCCCGGCGTCTCGATGACAAAGACGTCGCCGGCCTCCATCGCCACAGCCGCGGTCGCAGCCAGAAATTCGCGCCTGCCATCGCGCCGCTCGACCCAGTTGCGGCCCACTTCGCCCGGCGCCCCGCCCGCGGCACCGAAGGGCGCGACGCGGCGATGATTGGCGAGGATCACCGCCGTCATGGGCTCGAGAAACTCGACTCTTCGCGTTCCGCCGTCGCCACCACGATGCGCGCCTGCGCCGCCACTGCCGCGCCGGATCGCAAACGATTGCAGGCGAACCGGAAATCGCCACTCCAGCACTTCGGGGTCGGTGAGCCGGGAGTTGGTCATGTGCGTCTGGACCACGCTGGCGCCGTCGAAGTCCGGTCCCGCGCCGGCGCCGCCGGCAATGGTTTCATAGTACTGGTAGGCGGCATTGCCGAAGGTGAAATTGTTCATCGTGCCCTGCGAAGCAGCCATCACGCCCAGCGCGCCGTACAACGCATCGGTGATCGCCTGCGAGGTCTCGACGTTGCCGGCCACCACCGCAGCGGGGTAGCGCGGCGCCAGCATCGAGCCCTCGGGAATGACGATGGAGAGCGGCCTCAAACAGCCCGCATTCATCGGAATCTCGTCGTCGACCAGCGTCCTGAACACGTACAGCACCGCGGCCTTGCACACCGCGGAAGGCGCGTTGAAATTGGTCGGCTGCTGCGGGCTGGTGCCGGTGAAGTCGATCGTCGCCTCGCGCCGCGGCGGGTCGATGGTGATGGTGACGGCGATCTTCGCGCCGCTGTCCATTTCGACCTCGAAATGGCCGTCCTTCAGCACATCGAGCACGCGGCGAACCGCCTCTTCGGCGTTGTCCTGAACGTGCTGCATATAGGCGCGAACCACCGGCAACGTGAAATGCGCCACCATGCGCACGAGTTCCTCGGCGCCCTTCGCGCACGCGGCGACCTGCGCCCGCATGTCGGCGAGGTTCTGGTCGACGTTGCGCGACGGGTAGCGGCCGCCGGAGAGGATCGCGCGCATCTCGGCGTCGAGAAAACGACCCTCGGCCACCAGTTCTACGTTGTCGAGCAGCACGCCCTCCTCGTCGACATGCGTCGAATCGGGCGGCATCGACCCCGGCGTCGTGCCGCCGATGTCTGCGTGGTGGCCACGGCTCGCCACATAGAACTCCGGAGCCGCGGCCGCGAGGAAAACCGGCGCAATCACCGTCACGTCGGGCAGATGCGTACCGCCGTTGTAGGGCGCGTTCAGCACGTAGACGTCGCCGGGGCGCATCGTTCCCTTACGCCGGTCGATGACGGTCTTCACGCTCTCGCCCATCGAGCCGAGGTGCACGGGCATGTGGGGCGCATTGGCGATGAGATTGCCGGCCGCATCGAAGATCGCGCACGAGAAATCGAGCCGCTCCTTGATGTTGACCGAGTAGGCGGTGTTGGCGAGCGTCACGCCCATCTGCTCGGCGATGGCCATGAAAAGGTTGTTGAAAACCTCGAGCAACACCGGATCGGCGGTAGTGCCGATGGCGTGGACGCGCCGCGCGGCTTCATGGCGATCGAGCACGATGTCGCCGCGGCCGGTAAAGGTCGCGCGCCATCCCGGCTCGACGACCGTGGTGGCGTTGGCTTCGCGGATGACTGCCGGGCCGGTCACGACGTCGCCCGGACGCATGGCGTCGCGGTCGAACACCTGCGCGTCGTGGAATCGGCCCTCGGTATAGACGCGGTTCGTCCTGAGCGGCGACAGCGCGCCCGGGCGCGGCGCGAAGACGATCGGCGCGTCCTCGGCGGCCTGCGTACGGCCGATCGCCTCGACGGCGACCGCCTCGATGACCAGCGGCTTGCCTGGCATCAGGAAGCCGTATTGCGTCCGGTACCGGCGCTCGAAATCGGCCACGATGTCGGCTTCCGGCGCGACCGGGGTTTCGAGCGTCGTGTCGGTGCCCTCGTACTTGAGGTGCAGCGTCCGTTTCGCGGTGGTGCGCGCGGACTCGATGCCCTGCGACAGCACGTCGGAACGCGCAGCGGCTTCCAGCGCGGCAAAAAGGGGTTCCGTCTGCGCCAGGGCGCCCGCCGACAGCCTCGCCTCCACCGCCTGCTGTTTCAGCGCCCGCACGTCGGCCAGCCCCATCCCGTACGCCGACAGCACGCCCGCGAGCGGGTGCAGAAACACCCGCGTCATCCCCAGCGCATCGGCGACCAGACAGGCGTGCTGTCCGCCGGCGCCGCCAAAGCAGCACAGCGTGTACTCGGTCACGTCGTAGCCGCGCTGCACCGAGATATGCTTGATCGCGTTGGCCATGTTCGCCACCGCGATCTCGAGAAACCCGGCCGCCACGGCCTCGGCGGAACGGTCGACGCCGGTTGCGACGCGCACCTCGGCCGCCAGGTCGGCGAACTTCCGGCGCACGACGTCGGCATCCAGAGGCGCGTTGCCGCCGGGGCCGAAGACCTGCGGAAACAGCGCCGGGTCGAGCTTGCCGACCATGACGTTGCAGTCGGTCACCGTCAGCGGGCCGCCGCGCCGGTACGACGCCGGACCCGGATTCGCCCCTGCCGAGTCGGGACCGACACGAAAGCGCGCGCCGTCGAAGCTGCAGATCGAGCCGCCGCCCGCCGCCACCGTGTGGATGCGCATCATCGGAGCGCGCAGGCGCACGCCGGCCACTTCGGTGACGAACGCGCGTTCGTACTCGCCGGCGTAATGCGTGACGTCGGTCGAGGTGCCCCCCATGTCGAAGCCGATGATGCGGTCGAAGCCCGCGAGGCGCGACACCTCGACCGCGCCGACGATCCCGCCGGCAGGGCCCGAGAGGATCGCGTCCTTGCCCTGGAAGAGATGCGCGTCGGTCAGCCCGCCGGAGCTTTGCATGAACTGCAGGCGCACCGGTTCGCGTTCGGCGCCGCCACCCGCCAGATCCTGCTCGACCTGCCGCACGTAGCGGCGCAGGATCGGCGACAGGTAAGCGTCGACGACGGTCGTATCGCCGCGCGAGACCAGCTTCATCAGCGGGCTGACCTCGTGACTCACCGACACCTGCGCGAAGCCCAGTTCGCGGGCCAGCGCCGCCAGCGCCTGCTCATGCTGCGCAAAGCGATAGCCGTGCATCAGCACGATCGCCACCGCGTCGATGCCGCAGGCCCGCGCCGCGGCCAGATCGCGCCGGGCGGCGGCAAGGTCGAGGGGCAGGACGAGTTCGCCGCGGGCGCCGATCCGTTCGTCGACTTCGATCACCGACTCATAGAGCAGCGACGGCAGTTCGATCTTGCGCACGAAGAGCTTCGGCCGGTTCTGGTAGCCGATGCGCAACGCATCGCCATAGCCGCGCGTGATCGCGAGCACGGTGCGCTCGCCCTTGCGCTCGAGGAGCGCGTTGGTCGCCACCGTCGTGCCCATCTTGACCGCGTCGATCGCCGCCGCGGGAATGGGCGCCTCCGCGGCGAGGCCGAGCAGCTCCCGGATGCCGTGGACCGCGGCATCGCGATAGCGCTCCGGGTTCTCGGACAGGAGCTTGTGCGTGGCGAGCGTCCCGTCGGGTCGGCGCGCGACGATATCGGTGAAGGTGCCGCCGCGGTCGATCCAGAATTGCCAGCGCGCGTTGTCAGCGCCGTGGGCGGCGGGATTGGCCATGGGATGGTCCGGTGGGTGGAGGGAGCCAGAGTGGCGTCGCGGAACGTGCGGGCTTATCGTACAGGCCGGAGTCAAATGTGGTAAATAGCGATCGTTGGACTAACCTCATTACCCTCGTGCCTTTTCCCAGGAGACCCTCGATGAAACGACTTTCCGCATTTGCGGCGGCCGTCGGCCTCGCCATCACCCTCGCCCGCAGTCGCGCAGACCAAGTGGGACCTGCCGACCGCGTATCCGGCGACCAACTTCCACACCGAGAACATCCAGCAGTTTGCTGCCGACGTCGACAAGGCGACCGGCGGCAAGCTGAAGATCACCGTGCATGCGAACGCGTCGCTGTTCAAGGCGCCCGAGATCAAGCGCGCGGTGCAGGGCGGCCAGGCGCAGGCCGGCGAAGTCCTGCTGGTCAACTTCGAGAACGAGGATCCGCTCTACGGCCTCGACGGCATCCCGTTCCTCGCGACGTCGTACGGCGAGTCGTTCAAACTGTACAAGGCCTCGCGCAAGGCGCTCGACGACAAGCTCGCGAAGCAGGGAATGAAGCTGCTGTTCGCCGTGCCCTGGCCGCCGCAGGGCATCTACAGCAAGAAGCCCCTCGCCAGCGCGGCGGACATGAAGGGCCTCAAGTGGCGTGCCTACAGCCCGGCCACGTCGAAGATCGCCGAACTGGTCGGCGCGCAACCGGTTACCGTGCAGGCGGCCGAGGTGTCGCAGGCGCTTGCCACCGGCGTCATCGATTCGTACATGTCGTCGGGTGCGACCGGTTACGACTCCAAGACCTACGAGCACGTCAAGAACCTCTACGACACGCAGGCATGGCTGCCCAAGAATGCCATCATCGTCAACCAGAAGGCATTCGATGCGCTCGACAAGTCCACGCAGGCAGCAGTCATGAAGGCCGCCGCCGAAGCCGAAACCCGCGGCTGGAAAATCTCCGAGGAAAAGACGAAGTGGTACAACGAGCAGCTCACGGCCAAGGGCATGACCATCCACAAGCCTTCCGAGCAATTGATGGCCGATATGCGCAAGGTAGGCAACCTGATGCTCGCCGAGTGGCTGCGCAAGTCCGGTGACGACGGCCGCAAGGTAGTCGACGCCTATCGCGCGATGTAATTGCGCGTCATGACGCTGCGCCGCGCGCTCGACGCGCTGTACGACGGCGCCGGCTGGCTCGGCGCCGCGTCCCTGATCGGCACGCTCGCGTTCGTGCTGATCGGGATCAGCGGGCGACTTCTGCACTTTTACGTCCCGGGCACCGACGCCTACGCGGGCTACTGCATGGCGGGGGCCGGTTTCCTCGCCCTTGCCCACACCTTCAGGCGTGGCGAGCACATCCGGGTGACGCTGATACTGGAGCACCTGGGCGCGACACCGCAGCGCGCGCTGGAGCGCATCGCGCTGGCGGTGGCGACGCTGCTCGCCGGGTTGTTCGCGTTCTACAGCGTCCGCCTCGCCTTCCAGTCGTGGCAGTTCAACGATATCTCGACGTCCAACGATGCGACCCCGCTGTGGATGCCGCAACTCGCGATGGCCGCGGGAACCGTCGTGCTGCTGATCGCGCTCATCGACGAGTTCGCCGCCGAACTCGCCGGGCGCCGGCAACGGGCCCGCAGCGATGCCGCACTGCATAACGAATAGCCCGGATACACCGTGGACGCCCTGATCACCGCGCTGCTGATCGTCGTGCTGTTCGCGCTGCTGGGCAGCGGCGTATGGATCGGCCTGGCGCTCGCGGGGGTGGCCTGGATCGGCATGGAACTCTTCTCGTCGCGCCCCGCGGGCGACGCGATGGCGGTCACCATCTGGGGCTCGGCGTCGTCGTGGACGCTGACCGCGCTGCCGCTGTTCGTCTGGATGGGCGAGATCCTGTTCCGCACCCGCCTGTCCGAGGACATGTTCAAGGGCCTCGCCCCCTGGCTCGAGCGCGTTCCCGGGCGCCTGCTGCACACCAACATCATCGGCTGCACGATCTTCGCCGCGGTATCGGGCTCGTCCGCCGCGACCTGCGCGACTATCGGCAAGATGACGCTGCCCGAATTGAAGTCGCGCGGCTATCCGGAAGGCATGACCATCGGCACGCTGGCGGGCGCCGGCACGCTGGGGCTGCTCATTCCGCCGTCGATCATCATGATCGTCTATGGGGTGACCGCGGAGGTGTCGATTTCGCAACTCTTCATCGCCGGCGTGATTCCCGGCGTGCTCCTGGCGACGCTCTTTTCCGGCTACATCGTCGTCTGGTCGCTGTTGCATCCGGGCGCCATTCCCGCCGCGACCGAAACGACGACGTTCGTACAGAAGGTGCACGCGTCGCGCCACCTCATTCCCGTCATGCTGCTGATCGGGCTGGTGCTGGGGTCGATCTACGTCGGCATCGCCACCGCCACCGAGGCAGCCGCGTTCGGCGTGCTGGGCTCGCTCGCGATCTCGGCGACGCAGGGTTCGCTCACCCGCCGCACGTTCAGCGACAGCCTGCTGGGCGCCACCCGCCTGTACTGCATGATCGCGCTGATCCTGTCGGGTGCGGCGTTCCTGACGCTGGCGATGGGGTACATCGGCCTGCCCCGGCATCTCGCCGAGTGGATCGGGGGTCTGGGTTTGCCGCCATTCGCGCTCATCGTCGCGCTGATGGTCTTCTACGTCGTGCTGGGATGCTTCCTCGACGGCATCTCGATGGTCGTGCTGACGATGGGCGTGATCCTGCCCACGGTCCAGACCGCCGGCATCGATCTCCTATGGTTCGGGATTTTCATCGTGCTGGTCGTCGAAATGGCGCAGATCACGCCACCGGTGGGCTTCAACCTGTTCGTCCTGCAGGGCATGACCAAGAAGCAGATCACCTGGATCGGCAGGGAGGCGCTGCCGATGTTCATCCTGATCATCTTCGCCGTGCTGCTGATCTGGTTCTTCCCCGACCTCGTCACCGCGCTGCCCAGGCAGATGAAGCTCGGATGAAGCTTCGCGTCGAGACCCGCGGCTTTTCCGCAAAACTCCGGACGCCGTTCGCGGTGCTGGGAATTCGCACGCGCGGCGACGCGCTGATCGCGGTCGAATACCTGCCCCTGAACGAGCGCGCCCAGCGTCCGACGGACCGTCTGGCCGTCGAGGTCGTGCGCCAGATCGGGCGCTATCTCGCCGATCCGGCGTTCCGGTTTTCGCTGCCGCTCGCTCCCACCGGCACCCCGTTTCAGCGCAGCGTCTGGCGTGAGATCGACCGCATTCCCGTCGGGGAATCGCGCACCTACGGCGAAATCGCGCGTATGTTGCGCACGGGGCCGCGCGCCGTCGGCAACGCCTGCGGTGCGAACCCGATCGCGCTGGTGACGCCCTGCCATCGCGTCGTCGGCAGCCGCGGGGCGCTGGGCGGCTTCGGCGGCACATCCGCGGGCGACCCGCTGCTGATCAAGCGCTGGCTGCTCCTGCACGAAGGCTATCGCTTCGGCGCCCGTTGATCCGGCACCGTGATGCACCAGATTCCGTTCGAGCTGGGCCCGTCGAAGCTCCTTCGATCAACTCAGGACAGGTCCTTCGATCAACTCAGGACAGGTCCTTCGATCAACTCAGGACGAACGGTTCAGGCTTGTTGATGCCGAACCGATAGGGTCCCCTGCCCGCCCATCATGGTGGTCTCGACGTCGCCCCCCGCTGCCGATGCCGACGCCGTGCGGCGCATCGATGCTTTCTGCGACCAGTTGTGGTTGCAGGATGGTCTCGCGTCCTCGTCGCTCGCGAGTTACCGCCGGGATCTGATCGGGTGGTCATCGTGGCTGCGCGCACGCGACAGCTCGCTTCAGGCCGCGACCAAAGCGGAGGTCGAGGCTTTTCTGGCCCACCAGTACCGGTCGCAGGCCAAGGCGACGTCGATTGCCCGCCGGTTGTCGGCCATGCGGCGCTACTACGGCCTGCAACTGCAGCAGGGCACGCTCGCGGCCGACCCGACGCTGCGGGTGCGGGCGCCGAAGCTGCCTCGCCGCCTGCCGAAGAATCTGAGCGAAAAGGAAGTCGAGGCACTGCTGGCCGCGCCCGACATCGCCACCCCGCTGGGCCTGCGCGACCGCGCAATGCTGGAAACGCTATACGCCACGGGTCTGCGCGTCTCGGAACTGACCGGCCTCACGCTCGGAGAAGTCTCCCTCGACATGGGCGTGGTACGCGTGCTGGGCAAGGGCAACAAGGAACGCCTGGTGCCGCTGGGCGAGGAGGCGATCGCATGGATCAGGCGCTACCTTGCCGAGGTGCGCCCCGGCCTCGCCGGCGACGCCAGGAGCAACGCGCTGTTCCTGACCACGCGGCACGCACCGCTCACCCGGCAGGCATTCTGGCTGATCATCAAGCGCCAGGCGGTCAGGACCGGGATCCCGGCGGCGCGGTTGTCGCCGCACGTGCTGCGGCACGCGTTTGCCACCCACCTGCTCAATCACGGCGCAGACCTGCGCGTCGTGCAACTCCTGCTCGGGCACGCCGACATCACGACGACGACGATCTACACCCACGTCGCACGCGAAAGGCTGAAGGCGCTGCACGCGCAACATCATCCGCGCGGCTGATCACTGGTCGACGGACGCGATAGAATCGAGCGCGACACGCTTCCGCGGTCCCCACTCACCCATGCCCTTTCTCCGCATACAGCGCGCCCTCGCCCGTCGCTTTCAACGCCCGCAAGCCGTGCCGTGGCTGCCGATCGACACCGATCCCGCCACGCTCGCGCCGGACACGGTGATTCCCTTCCGCTGCAACCTCTGCGGCACGCGCAATGCCGTGCCGCTCGCGCAGCTCCAACGCGAGCAGCGCTCATGCGCCGGTTGCGGATCGACGGTGCGCTTTCGCGCGATGGCGCATCTGCTGGTCACCGAGATTTTCGGCGCCCCGGCGGTGGTCGACGAGCTGCCAAAGCGAAAGCAGATCGTGGGCATCGGGCTGTCCGACGACGAGTCGTATGCGCGGCCGCTTGCACGGGAGCTCGGCTACGTGAACACCTGGTTCCATACGGCGCCACAACTCGACATCGCGAACGTTCCGCCCGCGATGGAGGGGCGCTACGACTTCCTGCTCGCCAGCGACGTGTTCGAGCACGTGGTCCCGCCGGTCGCCCGGGCCTTCGTCAACGCGCGGCGGTTGCTGAAGCCCGGTGGCGTGTTCGTGTTCAGCGTGCCGTTTTCGCTCGCCGCGGACACGGTCGAGCATTTTCCGGAGCTGCACGAATTCCGCATTGCCGAGGAAGCGGATGGCTGGCGACTCTTCAATCGCACGCGCGACGGTCGCGAGCAGGTTTTCGACGATCTCGTCTTTCATGGCGGTCCGGGCTCGACGCTCGAGATGCGGCTCTTCTCGCGCGCCGGGCTGGAACGCGAGTTCGCGGCAGCGGGCTTTTCGAGCCTGCGCGTGGCCGCCGAGCCCTACCTGCCCTTCGGCATCGTCTGGCCCGAGCCGTGGTCGGTGCCCTTCGTCGCCCGTGCGTGAGCGTCGCTGCGCCCGATGAGCAAGGACAAGCCTCCCGTCACCGCCGCCGTGCGCGCCCTGCGCGAGCACGGCGTCGAATTCACGCACCACCCCTACGAGTACGAGGCGCGCGGCGGCACCGAGGTCTCGGCCCGCGAACTCGGCGTCGACGAGCACGCGGTGATCAAGACCTTGATCATGGAAGATGACCAGAAGCGTCCGCTGGTCGTGCTGATGCACGGCGACCGCGCCGTGTCGACGAAAAATCTCGCCCGCTTGCTCGACGTCAAGGCGATAGTGCCGTGCGCGCCGGCCGTGGCCGACCGGCACTCGGGCTATCAGGTGGGCGGCACCAGCCCCTTCGGCCTCAGGCGGGCCATGCCGGTGTACATGGAAGCGACGATCGCGGCGCTGCCGCGCATTTACATCAATGGCGGCAAGCGCGGGTATCTCATCGGCGTCGCGCCGGCCGATCTTGTTCGGGTGTTGAAGCCGCGGAGCGTGTCGGTTGCCGTCGACCCGTAATTGACCCCGTTTCGCAAATACGCATCACATGAAATCGCGTCTTTTGGGCCATGGCGGCCTTGCAAATCCTCGCGATATCCACGCGGTATCGCTGCGGTTTGCGCCTTCCCTGACCCGAAGCGCATCCATTTCATTGCGTGTGCGTACTTATCGAATGCCGGGTACTCAAGCGCCCGCACTGCGGCGCTCGATCGCGACGCCGATTTCCTTGACCCCGGCGAGCGCCGCGAGCTTCGCCACGCGCACCTTGACCCACGCCGCGGAAAACTCGCCCAGAACGATGTCGGCCACGCCCTGCGCAAAGCGCTCCATCAACTGGTGGCCGTGTTCACCGGCATAGACGTTGAGCCGCGCGACCACTGCCGCGTAGTCGAGCGCATCGGCAAAGTCGTCGCTGTGAAACGCCTTGTCCGACGCGAGCCCCAGCTCGAGGTCGAGTTTCAGCGTTTGCGGCAGCGCGCGCTCCCAGGCATAGATGCCGATGCGCGTACGCAGGCGGAGATCCTGAATGAAGATCGTATTCATCGGGCTTTGCTAGAATCGGCGACGCCATTCTAACCGACGCCCTCGCGGGCGCCCCGCGATGCCTGCTTCCCTGGGAATCCTCGTTGCCGCCTATCTGATCGGATCGATCTCGTTTGCGGTGGTGTCGAGCAAGGCTTTCCGCTTGCCCGATCCCAAGAGTTACGGCTCGGGGAACCCCGGCGCCACCAACGTATTGCGTACCGGCAACAAGGCCGCCGCACTGCTGACCTTGATCGGCGACGGCGCCAAGGGCTGGTTCGCCGTGTGGCTGGCGCAGACGTTCGGCCCCGCCCTCGGCGCCGCCGACTGGGTCGTCCCGCTGACCGCGATCGCGGTGTTCCTCGGGCACGTGTTCCCGGTCTTCCACGGTTTCGAAGGCGGCAAGGGCGTGGCCACCGGCGCGGGGATCGTGCTCGCCCTGCACTGGCCGCTGGGGCTCGCGCTGGCCGCACTGTGGGTGGTGATGGCCTTCGGCTTCAAGATCTCGTCGCTGGCGGCACTCACCGCCGCCGTGCTGATGCCGATCGGCGCGTTCTGGGTGTTCGGCAACACGCTGACCGCGTGGGCGATGGTGCCGATCGCGCTGCTGCTCATCTGGCGGCACAAGGCGAACATCCGTCAGTTGCTCGAGGGCAGCGAGCGCTCGATCGGGCGTTAGCTTCTGGAGTTCCGTTCGGGCTGAGCCAGTCGAAGGCCATTCGATCAGATCAGGAAAGGCCCTTCGACAAGCTTCCTTCGACAAGCTCAGGACGAACGGTTCAACCGTATCCCGGCTCGGTCAGCGACGCTAGATTCCACCGCGGCCGCACCGAGAATGCGTAATCGCCGCGCGGCGTGGTGGCGAGCCGCAGCGCGCCGACCAGCGCGATCATCGCCCCGTTGTCGGTGCAAAACGAAAGGTCCGGGAAATACACGCTGCCGCCGCGTTTGGTGATCGCCGCCGGCAGCCGCGTGCGCAATTCGCGGTTGGCACCCACGCCGCCGGCGACGACCAGTCGCGAGTGGCCGGTCCGCGCGAGCGCTACGACCGCCTTGCCGACGAGCACGTCGACCACCGCGCTCTGGAATTCGAGGGCGATGTCGGCCCGCTTCGCATCGTCGAGATTCCCCGCCGCCGCTTCCCGCCGCACGACCGTCAGCACCGCAGTCTTCAGTCCGGAAAAGCTCATGTCGAGATTGCCGCTGTCGTGCATCGGGCGCGGCAGGCGGATCAAACCCGGGCGCCCGCGCTCAGCCAGTCGAGCCAGCGCCGGGCCGCCCGGATAGCCCAGCCCCAGGAGCTTCGCCGTCTTGTCGAAGGCCTCGCCGGCGGCGTCGTCCTGCGATTCGCCCAGCAGCCGATACCGGCCCACCCCGGCCACCTCGAAGAACTGGGTGTGGCCGCCGGACACCAGCAGCGCGACGAACGGGAACGCCGGCTTCGGTTCGGCAAGCAACGGGGAGAGCAAATGCCCTTCGAGGTGATGGACGGGCACGACCGGCTTCCCCAGCGCAAATCCGAGCGCATGGGCCACGCTGGCGCCGACCAGCAGCGCGCCCGCGAGGCCGGGACCCTGCGTGCAGGCGATGCCGTCGAGGTCGGCCAGCGACAGCCCCGCCTCCGCCAGCACCTGCTGCGCCAGCGGCACCACCCGGCGAACGTGATCGCGCGACGCGAGTTCGGGCACGACGCCGCCGTAGGCCTCGTGCATCGTCACCTGCGAATGCAGCGCGTGCGCAAGGAGGCCCCGCTCGCTGTCGTAGACGGCAAGTCCGGTCTCGTCGCAGGAGGTTTCGATACCGAGTACGCGCATGGCTGCAAGGGGGCTGGGGAATGAACCGCGGCAGTCACGATACCCGAATCGGCGGCCCCGGGGGACGCGGGCGCGCTCCCGCTGGCCTTGCAGGCGTCCTTCGACATGCTTCCTTCGACAGGCTTCCTTCGACAAGCTCAGGACGAACGGTTCATGGTGCTCCGGCGACTGCTCATGCTGCCCAAGACGAACGGTTCATGCTGCCCAGGGCGAACGGTTCATGCTGCCCAGGGCGGACGGCTCGGGCAGTTTCATGCCTGACAGGCATTTCATGCCTGTTGCCATTCCCCGTGATTCGCGCTATATTTCAGGGCTATCGCCTTTGGCACTATCCCAACAAGGAACCCGATTCATGACCAGCGTTCGCGTTCGCGAGAACGAGCCGTTCGAAGTGGCGCTGCGCCGCTTCAAGCGCAGCATCGAAAAGACCGGCCTCCTCACCGAACTGCGCGCCCGCGAGTTCTACGAAAAGCCCACCTCCGAGCGCAAGCGCAAGCTCGCCGCCGCGGTCAAGCGTCATTACAAGCGCCTGCGCAGCCAGCAACTGCCGCCCAAGCTCTTCTGACGCCGACGCTGCACGTACCACTCGACGAGGGGCGAAGCGATTCGCCCCTTTTGCATTTCCGGCACGCCAGACGCGCCGCTCCATCCCGCCCACGAGGGAATCCACGATGCCCCTGAAAACCAGAATCACCGACGACATGAAGGACGCGATGCGCGCGAAGGACGCCGCGCGCCTGTCGGCCATCCGCATGCTGCTCGCCGCGATCAAGCAGCGCGAGGTGGACGAGCGCATCGAACTCACCGACGCCGACGTGCTGTCGGTGATCGACAAGATGGTCAAACAGCGCAAGGACTCCATCACGCAGTTCGAGGCCGGCAAGCGCCTCGACCTGGCCGCGATCGAGCAGGCGGAAGTCGCCGTGCTGCAGGCCTACATGCCCGCGCAGCTGTCGGACACCGAAATCGACGCGTTGATTGCGCAGGCAATCGCGGCCACCGCGGCCTCGGGCATGGCGGGCATGGGCAAGGTGATGGCACTGCTCAAGCCGAAGTTGGCCGGTCGGGCCGACATGAGCGTCGTATCCGCCCGGATCAAGACGCGACTCGCGGGATGATTCGTTCGCGGCGCCCGCGCGACGAAGGCGCGCCGGAAACGCAGATTGTGCTTACGCCCGCGACGGGGTTGCCTATAATCCGGATCACCCCCACGTTCTGAAGCATTCGGACCGGCAGTTGCAAACCCGCTCCGGAGCGCGGCGCTGTTCCCGACGACGCGAGTTCCAACCCCATGATTCCAGGCGATTTCATCGAGACGTTGCTGTCGCGAGTCGACATCGTCGAGGTGATCGACCGGCACGTGCCGCTGAAAAAAGCCGGCGCCAACCACGTCGCCTGCTGCCCGTTCCACAGCGAAAAGTCCCCGTCGTTCACGGTCAGCCAGGCCAAGCAGTTCTACCATTGCTTCGGCTGCGGCGCGCACGGCACCGCGATCGGCTTCCTGATGGAACACGCCGGCAAGTCGTTTCCCGAAGCCGTCGAAGAACTGGCGCGCGATGTCGGCCTCACCGTGCCGCGCATCGAACACCCCGGGGACGCACAGCGGCGCGAGCAGGCGCAGGACCTCACCGGCTGGTTGCTGGCGGCGGCCCGGTTCTACCGTACCGCGCTCAAGGATAGCCCGAAGGCAATCGCCTACCTCAAGGAGCGCGGCCTCACCGGTGCGATCGCCGCGCGCTTTGGCATCGGCTACGCGCCCGAAGGCTGGCAGCCGCTGGCTTCGGCCCTCACCGACTACGAAAATCCGGCGCTGGAAACCGCCGGTCTGGTCATCGCCGGCGACGGGGGCAAGCGCTACGACCGGTTTCGCGACCGGGTGATGTTCCCGATTCACGATGCCCGCGGCCAGGTCATCGGCTTCGGCGGACGAGTGCTGGGGCAGGGGGAACCCAAATACCTCAACTCGCCCGAAACTCCGCTGTTTTCCAAGGGGCGCGAGCTCTATGGCCTCTTCCTCGCGCGCAATGCGATCCGCGAGGCCGGGCGTGTCGTCGTCGTCGAGGGCTACATGGACGTCGTCGCGCTGGCGCAGCACGGCGTCGACTATGCCGTGGCGACGCTGGGCACCGCGACTACGCCCACCCACGCGCAAAAGCTCTTTCGCGCGGCCGATACCGTGGTCTACTGTTTTGACGGCGATGCCGCGGGTCGCAAGGCTGCGTGGCGGGCGCTGGAGAACACGCTGCCGGTCATTGCCGACGGCAAGCAGGCCGTCTTCCTGTTTCTGCCCGAAAACGAGGATCCCGACGATTTCATCCGCCAGCGCGGCAAGGCAGCGTTCGAAGCGCTGATCGAGCACGCGACGCCGCTGTCGGAGTTCCTGCTGATGGAACTGTCGGCGCGGCATCCGCCGGTGAGCGCGGAAGGCCGTTCGGCGCTGCTCGCCGCCGCACGACCCCTCATGGGCGAGATCACCGCACCGATTCTTTCGGCCCTGCTGCGGCATCGGCTGGGGGATCTGACGCAATTGCCGGATGCCGAGTTGCGCCAACTGTTGCCGACCGCCAGCGGCGCGCCAGGTGCGCAGGGCGCGCGGGACGCGAAGCGACAGGACAACCTGCCTGCGGCCCGATCCAACCGCGGCGGGACCGGCCCTGTACGCCGGCGCGCGCCGTCACTGATCCGCGAACTGATCCAGAATCTCCTGTTCCAACCCGAACTCGCGCGCGGAATCGTGCTGCCGGAGCATGTGGCCGGCATAGGCGAAATCGCCGCGCTGCGTGCGCTGATCGAGCATTGCCAGGCGCAGCCGCGCAACCTGACGACACCCGCGATCATGCAGGCGTTCAGCACCTCCGAGCACGAGCCCCTCCTTGCGACGGCACTCGCCACGGCGACCGATCATGCGTTGCCGCCGGACCAGGCGGCGCTTGCAGTCACGGCCGGTGTCGCGCGGCTGTGGCAGCAGGCCGAGCGCGCCGGCGAGCCCCCTTCGGATGCCGCGGGCGAAGCGCGCTCCGTGGAAGAACTGGAGCGCCTGCGCCAACTCGACATCGTCCGTCGCGGTCTCGCTCGCCCGAACGATGGGTCCGGAGGGCCGCGGGAATGATGGGCCTCGGGCACCGGTGGCGAAACGAGCGCGGGCACGTGGCGCGCCGCCGCAGCGCAGCGGTGTTCTGCGCCCGACCCTCTAACGTCATGTTATAATTTGAAGTTTTCCCGATTGGCCCCATGTTGAGGGGCCCGGCTCTCGAATCCCTAGGAACACCATGGCCAAGACGCCCGCGAAGCCCCTCCGCAAATCGCCCGCCAAACCCACAGCCAAGCCTGCCGCCAGGAAGACCGCTGCGGCAGCGGCGGCCAAATCGGCCCCGAAAAAGCCCGTCGCCAAAGCCAAGCCCGCGGCGAAAAAGCCCGTCGCCAAAGCCAAGCCCGCGACGAAGAAGCCCGTCGTGAAAGCCAAGCCGGTGGCGAAAAAGCCCGTTGCCAAGGCCAAGCCCCTACCCAAGGTTAAGCCGAAGGCAAGCCCCAAGACCAAGGTGAAGCCGAAGGCGAAGCCGGCGACGAAAAAGGTCGCGGCCAGGACCAAGGTCGCCCCCAAGGCGAGGCCCGTCGCCAAAGCCGTTCCCGCGCCCAAACCCAAGGCGCCGGCGGGCAGGTCGCCGAAGGTCGCCGTCTCCAGGATCCCTGCGAAGCCGGCCAAGCCTGCCGCCGCGGCCCCCATCGCCAAGCCCGCCACAGCCCGCGCCAAGCCCGCGGTCAAGCCCGCGCCCTCACCAAGCCCGCCGCCAAATCCGCCGCCAAGCCCGCTGCGGCGCCGGCGGCAGCCCCCGGCCCAAAGCCGTCGTCGGGCGAAATCGCTGCCCGAATCGCCGGCAAGCGCGCGGAGGACGCCGCCACCAAGAAGGGCAAGGGCGGCAAGCATGCGGAAATCGTGCAGCGCATCGCGACGCCCGCCGAAGTCGCCGAGCAGAAGCGGCGCCTCAAGAACCTGATCGTGCTGGGCAAGGAGCGGGGCTACCTCACCTACGCCGAGATCAACGACCACCTGCCCGACGACGTCCTCGACGCCGAGCAGATCGAGAGCGTCATCAGCATGATCGGCGACATGGGCATCCAGGTCTTCGACCAGGCGCCCGATGCCGAATCGCTGCTGATTGGCGAGAACACGCCGGCCGCGCCCAGCGAGGACGTCGAGGAGGAAGCCGAGGCCGCCGTCTCGACGCTCGATTCCGAATTCGGCCGCACGACCGACCCGGTCCGCATGTACATGCGCGAAATGGGCTCGGTCGAACTCCTGACGCGAGAGGGCGAAATCGAGATCGCCAAGCGGATCGAGGAGGGCCTGAAGCACATGATCATGGCGATCTCGGCCTGTCCGCTCACCGTGCAGCAGATCCTCGACCTCGCCGAGAAGATCGAGAAGGACGAGCTCAAGATCGACGACCTCGTCGATGGCCTGATGGACTTCAAGGAGGAACTCGAGGCGATCGAGGTCGACGACAACGAGAGCGAGGTCGATGACGAGGAGAGCGAGGCCGATGCGGGGGCGATTGCCGCCGAGAACCTCGAGCGCCTGAAGGTCGCCGCGCTCCTGCACTTTACGGCGATCCGCAAGCACTACGGCAGGATGGTCGCGGTGCTGCTGAAGGAAGGCCACAAGTCGCCCAAGTACCTCGAACTGCAGAAGAAGATGCAGGCGGAGTTGACGCAGATTCGCTTCTCCGCGCGTCAGGTCGAAAAGCTCTGCGACAGCGTCCGGAGCGAGGTCGACAGCATCCGGCAGATCGAGCGCAAGATCCAGGACCTCGTCGTCAACAAGGCCGGCATGCCGCGCCCGGAGTTCATCAAGAAGTTCCCGGAAAACGAGATTTCGCTGCGCTGGATCGACCGCGAGGTCGCGGGACACCACCCGTACAGCGAGCAGCTCGCCAAGTACCGGCAAGCGATCGTCGAGCAGCAGCAGAAGCTCATCAACCTGCAGACACGGGTGATGATCCCGCTCAAGGAGCTGAAGGACATCAACAAGCAGATGTCCACCGGCGAGACAAGGGCGCGCAAGGCGAAGCGCGAGATGACCGAGGCCAACCTGCGTCTCGTGATCTCGATCGCCAAGAAGTACACCAACCGCGGCCTGCAGTTCCTCGACCTGATCCAGGAAGGCAACATCGGCCTCATGAAGGCGGTGGACAAGTTCGAATACCGCCGCGGCTACAAGTTCTCGACCTACGCGACGTGGTGGATCCGGCAGGCGATCACGCGCTCCATCGCCGACCAGGCGCGCACGATCCGCATTCCGGTCCACATGATCGAGACGATCAACAAGATGAACCGGATCAGCCGCCAGATCCTGCAGGAAACCGGCCAGGAACCGGACCCGGCGACGCTGGCCGAGAAGATGGAGATGCCCGAGGAGAAGATTCGCAAGATTCTCAAGATCTCCAAGGAGCCGATCTCGATGGAAACCCCGATCGGGGACGACGACGATTCGCATCTCGGCGACTTCATCGAGGATCAGTCGACCATTGCGCCGCAGGACGCCGCCGTCAATTCGAGCCTGCGCGACGTGTGCAAGGACATCCTCGACACGCTGACGCCGCGCGAGGCGAAAGTGCTGCGCATGCGCTTCGGCATCGAGATGAACACCGACCACACGCTGGAGGAAGTCGGCAAGCAGTTCGACGTCACCCGCGAGCGGATCCGGCAGATCGAGGCGAAGGCGCTGCGCAAGCTGCGGCATCCGTCGCGCTCGGAAAAGCTGCGCAGCTTCCTCGAGGGCGAAGGCTGATACGCTGCGGGAGTCGGCTCAGCCGCGAAGTTTTCGCGCAACCGGCATTCGCGCCTGAAGGCGCGCTAAATCGCGGCACCGCAGGACGGCTCTCAGCCGCGAAGCGCTGCGCGTCAGGAAAGCTCGAGCACGGTGTTGACCTGCTCGGGCTCTTCCGGATAGTCATGGGTGACAAAGCCCAGGCCCTCGGTGAAGCGGATCATGTTGTCGTTGTTGCGCAATACCGCACCTTCCAGCCGCCGCAACCCGCGTTTCTTCGCGCAGGCAATCAGGCGCTCCATCAGCATTCGCGCAACACCGCGGTTCTGCCAGGCGTCCGCGACGACCACCGCAAACTCCGCGCTCTCCTGATCGGGGTTGCCGATATACCGGGCCACGCCGACGAAGGTCGGATTGGGGTCATTGCCGTCGATCGCGACCAGCGCCAGCTCACGGTCGTAGTCGACCTGCGTGAACCGCGCCAGCATCGCGGGCGTCAACTCGTGCATCCGGTAGAAAAACCGGAAATAACGGGTCTGCTCGGACAGTGCATGGACGAACGCACGTTCGCGCTCGGCATCCTCCGGCATGATCGGGCGTACGTGCAGCACCGTCCCGTCGCGCAGCGGCACGTCGGCGACCATTTCGATCGGATACGGATGGATCGCCATGTGCCGGTAGCCGCCGGTCGCGAACTTGCGGTTGGGATCGATGGTAATCCGGGCGGCTGGAAATGACCGCCCCCCCGGCGCCGACGAGCACGGGATCGAGGGTCAGCGAACTCACCCAGGGCAAAGCGCAGACCAGACTCGAGACCTGCAGCAGGATGCGCACCAACGGCTCGAGGTCGGGCGCGGTGTCGCGGTTCTTGCGCAGGGATGCGGCCGCACGGCTGCCACTGATGAGGTCGGTCGCGAGACGGTGGTTGAGCGGGGGCAGCAGCACCGTGCGCTCGGCGTCGATCAGGGCAGCCGCCCCGCTGTTGCCGAAGGTGATCACCGGGCCAAAAACGGCATCGGTATAGACGCCGATGGCGACCTCCCGCGCGTCCGGCATTGCCGGCAGCTTGCCGACCAGCGCGCGCGCCTGGAAATTGCCGCGGTGGAAATGCGACTGAATGTTCTCGAACAGGTCGCCATACGCGCGGGTGAGCATCCGGCCATTGCGCAGATTGGTTCGCAGCAAGTCGTCCGCAGGCAGCGGAGCGCGTGGATGCAGGCCGGAAATGTCGAGCTTGAGTCTGACCGGATACCCCAGGCGACGCGCCACGATCAGCGCCTCCGCCAGGCTATCAGCGGGCTCGACGCGTTCGACCGGCATTCCGAACGCTGCCAGCAGTTGCCGCGTCTGCCATTCGGTGAGCACCGTGTGATTCGCTGCAGCCGCTTCATCGCGCAGGCGCTCGGCCAGGGTGGTGTCCGGAGACTCCGGCTCGGGTTGCGGCGCCGGCACTTCAAGCAGCCATTGCTGGTTGCGCCGGTACGCGGCCAGGAACGAAAACGCGTCGACGGCGTTCTCGGGCGTATAGAAATCCGCCACCCCGCCCGCCTCCAGCGCGTCCCGCACCTCCTTGCGTCCGATCGCACCAAGCCAGGCACCAAGCACCGGTTTCGATGCGCCGCGGGCAACCTCGGCCACTGCCCGCGCCGCGTCCGTGGCCCCGGTGGCCGGTCGCTGGACGTGCAGCGCCAGCACGGCATCGACCTGCGGGTCGGCCAGGGTAGCGGACACGACTGCGGCCAGCCGCTCCGGCGACGCGTCCCCGCGCACGTTGATGGGGTTCTTAGACGCCACGTTGGGCGGCAGCACCGCGGCCAGCGCCTTTTCGGTCTCCGGTGTCAATTCGGCCAGCATCACGCCGCGATCGGCCGCGGCGTCGGCCGCCATCGTTCCCGGTCCGTGACCGTTGGTGATGATTGCGAGCCGGTCACCCCGCGGCAACTTGCCCATGGCGAGAATGCGCGCCGCCGCGAAGAGCTGCGTGTACGTCATCACGCGCACCGTGCCCGCCCGCTTCATCGCGGCATCGAACACGGCGTCCGGCGACGGCGCGTCCGACCCGCTGCCTGCGAAATGCAATTCGGTGGAACGCCCGGCGCGCAGCACGACCACGGGCTTGGTCCGCGCGGCCGCCCGTAACGCCGACAGGAAGCGGCGCGCGTCGGAGACCTTCTCCACGTACAGCAGGATGCCTTCGGTCTGCGGATCGAGCACCAGGGCGTCGAGCAGTTCGCCGAAACCAATGTCCAGCGCCCCCCCCACCGCCGCCACGGTGGAGAAGCCGATGCCGTTGGGCTCGGCAAAATTGAGCATGGCGGTGCACACGGCACCCGACTGCGCGATCAACGCCAACCGGCCGGGAAGCGCCAGCCCCGCCCCCATCGTCGCGTTGAGCCCGATTTCGGTGCGAATGACGCCGAATGCATGCGGTCCCAGCAGGCGAATCTTGCGCTTCCTGGCCGTGGCGACCAGGTCGCGTTGCCAGCGGCGCGCGTCCCCCTCGTCGACCGGCGGCGCCGAGAGAATGATCGCTGCCTTGACGCCAACGCGGGCGCCATCATCGAGCACGCCCGGCACGGCCGCGCAGGGAACGCCGATGAGCGCGAGTTCAACCGACTTGCCAATCGCCGGCAGCGACGCGTAACAACGCTTGCCGAGCACGCGTCGATGTTTGGGATTGACCGGATACAGGTCGCCCTTGAACCCGCCTTCCAGCAGATTCTCGAGCACGATGCGACCAAGGGTGGCTGGCTTGTCGGAAGCCCCGACCAGCGCCACCGACGCAGGAGCGAGCAACGGGCGCAGATAGTGCTGCAGGGAGCTCATGCGAATCGCTCTCGGGAGGGAAAAGTCATGGCGGCAGGAGTCCGGCGTCGATGCTAAGAAAATCCTCCTGCCGAGGGATGCTCGCTTGGAGCTCGCAACGCTCGAGCGCGCGGGCTGGGGCACCATGGTCGGACGTCGCGATTCTAACGCGCTGCCGCTTGGCTGAGTAGGCCGCCTATGCACGAGCCACTCGCTTAGTCGCAACGCACCGCCAGGTCCCGACGGCACATCCTGCAAGCAAACCCGGCCGCCTGCAGTCCCGTTCGCGACCCGCATGCCATGTGTGCGAAAATCCCGTGTGCTATCGACCTGCACACAGCCCCGTGTGCAAGGCTGATGCGCGAGCGGTCCCTTTGTAGAAGAATGCGCTCTTCATCGGGAAGCAATATCGGGCCCGTAGCTCAGTTGGTCAGAGCAGGGGACTCATAATCCCTTGGTCGTTGGTTCAAGTCCAACCGGGCCCACCAGGTGCAGAGCGGATTACAGCGATAGCGTCTACTAACTCTAAGTCACCGAGTTTCGCTATTTGCCACTTATTTGCCACTTAGGCGGGAGTTTGCCAAGCAAAAAGCCCAACGCTTGGCCTAGCCGTTTCGCAAAGGTGTTGAAAACGCGGTAGCGTTCCGTCCAAACCCCGCATGGAGCCTAGCTCTGGCGGGTCTTGGTTTGGCGGAAGAATTGTTCCGGTAGAAAAAGGCCCGCAATCCCTTGTGGGGCGCGGGCCTTCAACAGACCATCAACACCTTGTTCAGTCCATCGGCTCTGCCCGGTTACGTCAGTCTAGACTCTGACTATTACTTCGATAATCTCTCCACCGTAGCCGGCCTAGGTACGCTCGAAGTTACGGTGGATCTGAAACCGGGCGAGACGATATGGGTTTGGGCGTTACTGCAGACGCCCGCGACGAATGGCAACACCGTGGACGCATCGCACACGTTGATCACGAGTTGGGACAATCCGGCCGATTTGACGCCGGCCGTGTCAGTTCCCGAACCCGCCACGCTGGCTCTTCTCGGACTCGGCCTCGCTGGCCTCGGCTTCTCCCGCCGCAGGCAGTAACTGCTCTCGCTCCGACACACGCCCCGCTTCGGCGGGGTTTGTTGTTGGTGGCGTCGGACAGCGTCACCGATGACCATGCCCGTCACGATTCGGCGAGAATGGTTGATGCGCGTCGTCTGCCCATTGTGTCGCTGGTCAGAGCAAATGTGGGCGCGGACTGCCGGCGTAGGCGACGCCCACCTGCATTGCCGCCAGGGCGTAACCGGTGTGCCACTGCGCGAGTCGTGCCCCGTGTTCATGCGGGCGACGGGGGCAGATGATGACCGGCCCGTTCGCGTGCGCGGACGCTGACGGACAGTCGGCATCGCATACTGAGTAAATTACCTCTTGACCTTCGCGCATGGTCGAAGGCGCGGCGGTGACAAACAACGGAACCGTTGCCGCTAATTCCTGACGCGCTGTCGTCGCATCTGAACGGGATAGTCTGGAACGACATTGACCCACCGCAAGCCTGGGGTGGTCGCCCTGGTGCATTGTCATCGTTAATCTTCGGGCCAAGGAGGAGAAAGATGCATGTCTTCTTGTTGATGCTGTTGCTGCTCGCCATCACCCCGGCGTGGGCGGCGTGGGAAGAAATCGCGAACCGCGATGGTCGGGCTCTGTTCATTGACCCCGAGACCATCCGCAAAGACGGGAGTCTGCGACGGGTTTGGACGATGTGCAATTACGCCGCCCCGAATGCCGACGGTGCGCTTTCTACCAAGAGTCTGATGGAGTATGACTGCGTGGATGGCAGGTACAGGATACTGACGATAAGCACCCACGCAGAGTGCATGGGAGAGGGCGAAACTTTCCATACCGAAGCCGCTTCGCACCCATGGTGGCGCGATAGCGCTCCCGGAACGGTGGCCGCTAAGATACTTCTGCAAGTCTGCGCCAAATAGGCGACCCCGCACCCCCGCTGGGTCACGTTGTCTTTGGTGAGTGTCAGTCTTGACTGATTGGAACCCGCCACGCTCGCGCTCCTCGGCCTCGGTCTCACCGGTCTCGGCTTCTCGCGCCGCAGGCAGTAACTGCTCTCGCTCCGACACACGCCCCGCTTCGGCGGGGTCTGTTGTTGGTGGCGTCGGACAGCGTCACCGATGACCATGCCCGTCACGATTCGGCGAGAATGGCTGATGCCTACCCTTTGCGCCATGTGTCACTGGTGCGTGCCGATGCTGGCCCGCACTCATACCGCCTGCGGAGCGAGAGGCGGAGGAGATTGAGAGCTCCAGAAGTCAGTCAGTGCAGCCGCGTTCGCGTCGCGTGGGTATCGCGTCGATCAGCCGCTGGCCATCGCGCCGCGCGTTTTGCCCAACGCCTTCACGGACATCGCCGCCGGCACCCGCCTGGTCAACCTCGTCACCGATTCGTTCCGGGTAGCGACCAAGGCAAACATCGGGTTCACCGCCAGCGGCATGATGCGAGCCGGCCTTTGCGCGGGAAGACGGGCGTGCAAACCGTCTAAGACGTATTTGCCGTGGCGCCGCTCGGTGCCGGCGTCGTTGACCCGACCCCTGGCAGCAGTGCGTCAACGGGAGACCGGAACTGCGCGCCGCTTCCGCAGCGAAAGAAATGAGGGTCATGCTATTTTCACGCGACGCATTGGTTCGCCGTGGCGCGCTGAAGGCTATCATTGGCTCATGACGATTGCCACCACGGGCAGCATCTTCCCGAAGTCGATCTTTCCCTGCCTCGCATTCAAGGAGCTCCACCGTGATCCTGCTCAACCCGAACAAGCTTGACCGTCCTTATAACGACACCAAGTCGCACGACATCATGGCCAAGACGGTCGATTTCTTCCAGCGCAAGGGCCTGAAGAAGCTCAAGAGCGATTATCACGGTGCGGTTTGGTACCAGGACTTCCTCGACTTCCAGAAAGAGGCCGGCATCTTCTCGGCAGTGATGACCCCGGCCGAGCAGGGCAAGGCCGGCGAGGGCGCGCTGTGGGACACCTGGCGCGTCTGCGAGTTTGCCGAAATCCTCGGTTTCTACGGCCTGCCTTACTGGTACACCTATCAGGTCTCGGTGCTGGGCATCGGCCCGATCTGGATGAGCAAGAACAAGGAAGCGCAGGCCAGGGCCAAGCAGTTGCTCGATGCCGGCGAAATCTTCGCCTTCGGCCTCTCCGAGAAGGAGCACGGGGCCGACATCTACTCGTCCGACATGATCGTCACCAAGAAGTCCGACGGCACCTACACCGCCACCGGCGGCAAGTATTACATCGGCAACGGCAACAAGGCGCGCATGGTGTCGACTTTCGGCAAGATGGCCGAGGGCGGCGAAAACGCGGGCGAGTACATCTTCTTTGCCGCCGACTCGCAGCACCCCAACTACCAGCTGGTGCAAAACGTCTGCTACAGCCAGAACTACGTCGCCGAGTACCGCCTCGATGAATACCCCTTGACCGAAGCCGACATCCTGCACAAGGGCGATGATGCCTGGAATGCCGCGCTCAACACCGTGAACGTGGGCAAGTACAACCTCGGCTGGGCCTCGATCGGCATCTGCACCCACGCCTTCTATGAAGCGATCGACCACGCGTCGAGCAGGCATCTGTACAACATGACGGTGACCGATTTCCCCCATGTGCGCCAGCTTTTCGTCGACGCCTACTCGCGCCTCGTTGCCATGAAGCTGTTCGCCCTGCGCGCCGCCGACTACCTGAAGGCCGCCTCGAAGGACGACCGCCGCTACCTGCTGTTCAACCCCCTGGTCAAGATGAAAGTCACGACGCAGGGCGAGGAAGTCATCAACCTGCTCTGGGACGTGATCGCCGCCAAGGGTTTCGAGCACGAGCCATATTTCTCGATGGCCGCCATCGATATCCGCGGCCTGCCCAAGCTGGAGGGCACGGTGCATGTGAACATTGCGCTGATCATCAAGTTCATGGCCAACTACTTCTACGCCCCGGTCGCCTACCCCGAGGTGCCCCGGCGCGACGAGGGCAGCAACGACAGTTTCCTGTTCGACCAAGGCCCGACCAAGGGCCTGGGCGGCATCAAGTTCCACGACTACCGGCTGGCCTACGACAGCTTCGACACGCCCAACCTGCGCGTGTTCAAGGAGCAGATCGAGCTGCTCAAGCAGATGGCCGTGGCCGCGCCCATGACCAGGGAGCAGCAGAAGGACATCGACTTCATGCTCACCGTCGGCGAGCTGTTTACGCTGGTGGTGTACGGGCAGTTGATACTGGAAAACGCGAAGATCTACGGCGTCGATACCAACCTTCTCGATCAGATCTTCGACTTCATGGTGCGCGACTTTTCCAAGTTCGCGCTGCAACTGCACTCCAAGCCCTCGAGCACCGAGGGGCAGATGGCGGCGTGTCTGAAGATGCTGCGCAAGCCGGTTGTCGATACCGCGCGTTACAACGCGGTGTGGGAAGGGCCGGTGTGTGCGATGAAGGGGCAGTACAAGATGCCGGCGTGACGGTCCGCGAGGGGTGCCGCAAGCTGAACGGCCGCTTCCATCGGTTTCTTTGACCGGATCCCGGTGCCCGACGATCCCCAGCTGCTGCGCGCCGCTTGAAGTGGACGCGCGAGCGCATGAGCCACGCGATTGCCTTAGTGCTGCCCTCCCCCACGAAGCGCATCGGCCAAGCGAGTCCTGAAGATCCAAGCCTTGTCCTCGCCCCTCGGCGTCCACCAACAGGGGACCAGTTCATTTTCTTGTGTGCTCAATACGCCGTCCCGACTATCTGCCAGCGTCCGGGGCGGCGCGTCGGCCGGTCATCGTCCGCACCCATCGCACGCATGAACACGCCGCAGTTCTCGCGCACGGGTGCGCCCGGGTACGCCCTGGGTGCAGCGCAGGTGAATGGCCAAACTGCCTGTAATCACCACCCTTGTTTACGGAATCAGGCGATGACGCAGGCGGGCCTTGGCCGTCACTTGTCGATTGCGATTGATCTAGCGCAACCCGGGGGTCGCCTTCCAGGCGTAGCGTTTTCTTAGCCCCGCGCTGATGATTCCGCAGACTTGTCTTTGCGGGGATCAGTCCGTTCGAAACGTGCAAAGCGGGGGGAGTCATGTCCAAGCGCAGACTGCTGTACGTGGCGATGGTGGGTGTGCTGTTGGGGGTGGGCGGTCAGGGGTGGAGTGCGCCGCGTCTGGTGAACGAGGCGGTGGACGTGGTAGGGGTGGGGGCCGAAGCCGAGCCGCTGATCGCGATCGAGGCCAGCCGCACGGGATCGTCAACCGGATCATGGCCGATTTCGCCGACGGCCTGAGTGCGCGCAACCTCGACGCCAACGCGCTGCGCCATGCGCTCACGACGCTGCGCGCCGACCAGTTGCTGGCGGCGGCGCTGGTGAACTCGCTCGACGAGGTGCTGGCCATCGCCGTGCAACCGGTGGCCACCGGCCCGGCGCTGCAGCGCTATGTTGCGATCACGCCGCTGACGGCGACCGATTCGGCCAGCCTGCCGGCGGCAGTGGCCTACCTCACGCGCAGTGGCGAATCGCTGCAGGTCGAGAAGGCGGACGGGTTCGCGTTCCGTGATGCGACCACGCAGGTGGTGGGTTACTTCGTTCCCGCGACGACGACGATCGTGATCACAGAGGCGTCGAAGGATGGCGTCATGCTGAAGGACGGGACGGGGTCGGGGCCGAACTCGTGGATCGGGTTCACCAGCGGCAACAACACCGCCTCGGGCAGTGGCAGCGCGGTCGCGGCGGGGACCTGGAACAGCGCCACCGGCATCGCATCGATGGTGGTCGGCGGCAGCAACAATACGGCGGACGGTGTCTCGTCGCTGGTGATCGGCGGCTTCGACAACCACGCGCGGGTATCGATTCGCTGGTCGGCGGTGGCGCCGGCAACCAGGCCACGGGGGCGCGGGCGGTGGTGGTTGGCGGTGGCTACAACCTCGCCAGCGGTGACTGGTCGTTCATCGGCGGCGGGGGCCGCGAGACCGGCACCGGAGTGGCTGGTGCCGCGGCAGAGGACCATATCGCCTCCGGCAAGTGGTCGACCATTGCCGGCGGCTACGGCAACCGGGCCATGGCCACGGCGACCACCGTTGCCGGAGGTGGGAGCAACAGCGCCAGCGGTTTTGCCAGCACGGTGCCGGGTGGCTACGGCAACGTGGCGGGGGGCGACTACAGCTTCGCCGCCGGCCGCCGCGCCAAGGTGCGTGATGCGGCGACGGTGGGCGATGCCGACGGCGACCAAGGCACTTTCCTGTGGTCCGACGCCAACGACTTCAACTTTGCATCCACCGGCCCCAACCAGTTCGGGGTGCGCGCCACCGGCGGCGTGCGCTTCGTCACCGCCATCGATGGCAGCGGCAACCCGACCAAGACGATGGGGCTGGATTCGTCGGCAACCTCAGCGTGCCGGGGAACCTGGCAGTGGCGGGCACGATCTCGGGCACGGGCTTTCCCACGGGCACGGTGACGCAGGTCAATACCGGCACTGGGTTGACCGGCGGGCCGATCACGGCGATTGGCACCATCGCCATCGCCGACGGCGGGGTCGGCACGACGCAACTGGCGACCGGCGCGGTGGGCACCGCGAATCTGGCGGCGAATGCGGTGACGCAGACGAAGCTGTCGGCCACCGGCGCGGCGTTCGGCAAGGTGCTCGGGACCGATGGCACCAACCTCGTGTGGCAGACCGTCACTGGCAGCGGCGGCACCGTCACCGCGGTCACCGCCTCGGCTCCGCTTGCCTCCAGCGGAGGGACTGCGCCCAACATCAGCCTGACCGGCACCCTTCCGGTCGGAAGCGGGGGCACGGGGCAGACGACGCTTGCGGCCAACGCGATTCTTTACGGTCAGGGGACTGAGGCGGTTGGTGCGGCGGTCGGTTCTGACGGAGAGGTGCTCATCGGCGCACGGGTTTACCGCCCTACTTCACGGCGTCACCTTCGCTCCATGGCAATCTCGTGCTGATGGGCTCATCGTCACCGGGCGTCGGAAACATCCTGAAAGGCGGAGACCAATTCATCCACAACTTCGGGGCATTCAATACTTTTGTCGGGGCACGTGCCGGCAACTTCACGATGACCGGGGGTAGCAACACCGCTATTGGCTATCAAACGCTTACCACCAACACGACGGGCAGCGACAACATCGCTATGGGCTTTCAAGCGCTCTACGACAACACGGCGGGCGGCTACAACGCCGCCATTGGCTTCGGTGCCCTCGCGAACAACACGACCGGTGCTAACAACACCGCTATCGGTTACCGAGCGCTGCGTCTTCAATACCACTGGATTCCTAAACACCGCCAGCGGCCGCGCTGCGCTTTTCCTCAACACCACTGGCTCGAGCGAACACCGCGGTGGGCGAAGGTGCGCTCCTCATGAACACGACCGGCATCGACAACACTGCGATCGGTGCTCATGCAGGCGCGGCCCTGACCACCGGCGATAACAACATCATGATTGGCAATCCCGGGGTCGAGGCGGAGGGTGCACACGATCCGCATCGGTACCGCGGGTAACCAGACTCGTAGCCTTTGTCGCCGGAATCCGCGGTGTCATAACTGAGGTCGCCGACGCCATCCCGGTTGTCATCGACAGCAAAGGTCAGCTGGGGACTATAGGTTCATTGCCCGGAGGTACTGTCACCAGCGTGGCCCCCGGCGCCGGCCTGACGACCACGCCGAACCCGATCACCACGACGGGGGTTGTCAGCATCGCCAATGGCGGTGTTGGCTCCGCTCAGATCGCGAGCGGTGCAGTCGGCAGTGCACAACTTGCGAACGGCGCGGTCGGCAGCGCGCAGTTGGCGAGCGGTGCGGTTGGCACAGCACAGCTTGCGACCGGATCGGTCGGCACGGCGCAGATTGCAGCCAATGCGGTGACGCAGGCGAAGCTGTCGGCCACCGGCGCGGCTGCTGGCAAGGTGCTGGGTACCGACGGTACCAATTTGGTGTGGCAGACCGTCACTGGTGGCAGTGGCACCGTCACCGCGGTCACGGCCTCTGCCCCGCTTGCTTCCAGCGGGGGAACTGCACCCAATATCAGCCTGACCGGCACCATTCCGGTTGCAAGCGGGGGCACGGGCCAGACGACGCTTGCCACCAACGCGATTCTGTATGGGCAGGGGACCGGTGCGGTTGGCGTCGTGGCCGGCACTTCCGGACAGGTGCTGACCGGCAGCCCCGGGGCGCCGACGTGGACTGGTTCACCTTCTCTCAGCGGCAATCTCGCACTGACGACTCCTTCTACGGCGAGCGCGGGGAACATCATGAAGGGCGGGAACCGGTTCATTCACAACTTTGGCAGTGGCAATACCTTCATTGGCGAGAACGCCGGGAACTTTGCGATGACGGGCACGTGGAACACCGCCACGGGCTATGAAGCACTGCTCAACAATGTGGAAGGTTCGTACAACACTGCCAACGGCTATCAGGCTCTTTCCCTCAATGTGATCGGCGACAGCAACACCGCGGTCGGCGAGAAGGCGCTCCAGAAGAACACGGCGGGCAGCAAGAACACCGCTACCGGGTGGCTGGCGCTACAAATGAACACGGGCAGTGGCACCACTGGCAGCTGGAACACCGCCACTGGAGGCGCAGCCCTGCAATACAATCAGGGCAACTTGAACACTGCCACGGGATACCAGGCGCTCGAGCACAACACGGATGGCAGCTACAACACCGCCACTGGTAGCGGTGCGCTCCAGTTCAACCTGACGGGCGAGGAAAACACGGCCACCGGCGTCACCGCGCTTATGTCTAACACGACAGGCGGCGGCAATACTGCCGCTGGAGCCGCGGCGCTTTACAACAATACGGAAGGTTTGCTCAATAGCGCCCATGGGTACCAGGCACTTTTCAACAACACAACGGGAAGCGAAAACACCGCCACTGGAAATAAGGCGCTCTACAGCAACACCGAGGGATGGGCAATGTCGCGATGGTGACCAAAGCACTTGCGGCAAACACCACGGGTAACTACAACACAGCCACTGGCTATCAGGCGCTCTACAGCAGTAATGGAGGGCGCAATGTTGCAATTGGATACAAGGCGCTCTTCAGCAATACGAGCGGAACTGACAACATTGCCATTGGACCCGTATGCTGGGTCAGACCTGACCACCGGTTCGTACAACATAAATATTGGTGGCCGTGGGACCTGCGCGGCGAGTCAAATACGATTCGGATAGGATAGCCATGGCAGTCCAGACGAATGACGTTCATTGAAGGCATATGGGGCACGATCCATATTGCCTGGGGCATATCAAGTATTGGTTGATAGCAACGGTCAGCTTGGTACAGCTTGGTCTTCACGCCGCGTCAAGGACGACATTGCCGACATGGCCGACGCCAGCGCGGACCTGATGAAATTGCGCCCGGTGACGTTCCATTACAAGTCCGACCAGAATCCCTCAGGGCGCACGCTCCAATATGGGTCTGATCGCCGAGGAGGTGGCCGAGATCTACCCGGGTCTCGTTGCGCATGCCGCCGACGGCCAGATCGAAACGTCATGTACCAGCACCTGCCGCCGATGCTGCTCAACGAGCTCCAGAAGCAGCAGCGCACCATTACCGCCCAGACGCAGCAGATCGCAAACCAGCGCGCCACGATGCTGGCAATGCAGCAGCAACTCGAGACGCAGCGTCAGCAACTTGCCGTACTCGAGGCGACGCGGAAGGACGTGGTGGCGGTGAAGGCGGCACTGGCTGCGCTTTTGCGCGAAAGCGGCAGCCTTAGCCAGACGCGGCTGTAGCCGGCGGGGCAATAGCATGCAGCCTTCGCCTCGGTTACGGCCAACGCGCGCATAGAACCCGTCGACATGGCGGTTCTTTGGTCGACCGCTCGGTAGAGCCATCCCAAAGATCGACGACCCGCCCGGCTTGCATTGCATGGCGCGCAGGACGCTGGCGCACCCCACGACAGACATGGGCGTGAAGCGGCCGCACGCCGGATGTAGCTTGCACATCCATTGGCCGACGGTCGACCGCCGGGGTACGACGTCGTAAAGCGGACAGTCCGGAAGGCGATTCCGCCGAGCGTGTCCGCGTCTATCAGGCGGCTTGCTTCGTCATCGGTACGAATGTGATGAGCAACCCACCCGGCAACGGATGCCGGATCGGTGATCCTGGAACGTACCCGCATCTCTCGTAGAGCCGCTTGCCTGGCAACGTCGCCATCAGTTCAAACTCGGAGAAGCCGGCGCGTGCGGCCTCAGCCTCGCTGTGCTCCAGGATCAATCGACCCAACCCTCGCCGCGCATGGTCCGGGTGGATGAAGAACGCGCGGACCTTCGCTGGCATCGAACCGAGGGTCAAGCCAGGCGTCGTCGCGATCCGCGCGAGCGTCACTTCCGAACAGTGTCCTGCGCTTGCTCCACCCTCCGCAGCCGACGATCTCGCTGCGCTCCGAGACCACGACGAAGTAGGTCCCATCGCGGATCAGGGAGCTGTCGATCCCGAACGCCCCGGTCAGCGCGGCTTCGATCTGTTCCGGCGTGTAGTCGTTGGCGCCGAGTTCACGGATGGAACGAGCAATCAACTCCCGCAGAGCGGGTTCGTCCCCGCACGTCGCCGCACGCAAACGATAGTTGACGCCTTGCCACGTATGCACCACCACCCCTCGCACTCGCCCCCGGCGTGATTCTGCCATACGGGAATCCTCGGGCAGCGGCCGCGCCAATCCGGAACGCCCCGATGCGCGGACGGGAGATAGATCCATCATCGGAAGGTCCCGAAAAGGTCGACGCCGACGCGATGTTCCGACTTGTCGATCAGAAAAATCAGGATCCCCCGGACCTGGATGGATGCAAGGCGAGCCCACGCGGCATGACGATGGCGTCCGGGACCCACCGCATCATCTTCTGCCAAGAGAGCGCGATTCAGCAAAGCGGCGTGCCCTGCCAGCGTCCATCCTCTACGGCCTCGATCGCGAAACGCTTGAAGACACCGTAAACGGCCTCTGCCGCGAAGCTCAAGGTGCGCTTGGACGGGCGCGCGAGCGAAATCGTGCGCGTAATCTCCGGCCTGACGATACGGCGCGCAGAGACGGTGCCGGGTGTCCAGAATTGCTCGACGGCAGGCGAATGGGTGATTGTGGCCCCGAGCCCGTCGCGCACCAGGCTCATGATCGTCGTCACGGACCGCTGCTCGTAGGCGATGTTCAGCGCGAGGTGCGACCCTCGCGCAATGTCGTCGACGACCCGGCGTGTGTGAAAGCTGCGCGGGGGCATGATGAGCTTGAGCTTTGCCACCTGGTCGAACGCAATGGTCGCCGGCACCCGTCGCGATGCGCCCCGTCTTTCGACCAGCAGCAGCGATTCGCGCACCAGCGGCTCGTAATCGACGTCCACCAGCTCGTCCGCGGTGGGCACGATTCCAAAGTCGAGCAGCGCCGCTTCGAGGCTGCGGCCGTTCTCCAGGCTCAGGCTGTCCTCGACCCGCAGGATGATCTCGGGATAGCGCGCTTCGATTTCGCGCACGACCCGCGGGAGGAGCATCGAGGCCACGCTGGGAGGCAACGCAACCGTAACCACGCCGGCCGGTCGTTTCTCGCTGGCACGCAACTCGGATTGAACGCTGCCGAGCCGTTCCAGCATGCTGCGGGCGAGGTTGTAGAGACGAGTGCCGCCTTCCGTCAGCGTCACGCCCTTGCGGGAGCGATTCAGCAGGCGCAGGCCGACCTGCGCTTCGAGCAGGGCGATCTGCCGGCTGAGCGCCGGCTGCGCCACATGCGTCTGCTCCGCGGCCGCGCTGAAGGAACCGGCGTCCGCTACCGCGACGAGGTAGTGAAGTTGGCGCAGCGAAATGGCGGAGCGAAGCAGATCCATACCGTATCGGCATAGTACCAAGAATCTTTTGGCATTTGCGCGTCGTAACATCCGGGGCTATACATCTCGGCGATTGTGGGAGACAAGGAAGGGCTGCATCTGCCGTTGGCATAGGCGGAACGGGCGAGCCTGAAGCACGAGCGAACCGCTACAAGTACCAAGAAAGGGAGCTGCAATGGCAATGTTCGGCCTTCCGTGGACAGAGAATTTGGCGCTCGCGGCAACTGACCTGGACGACGACCACCGGGGACTGCTGGACAAACTCAACCAGCTGCTCACGGCCATCTCGTCCCGGGACGATACCCGCTTGCTGATGGCGGCCAGCACTCTCCGCGTCGCAGCGGAAGAGCACTTCGCGACGGAAGAAGCGGAGATGCGTGAACTGCAGTACCCCGACATGGATCAGCATTGCGAATCGCACCGGCGGCTGCTGGAAGGCTTGAGCGGTTTGCAGGTCACGCTGCACGCCGCGGAAAAATTCGGCTCCACCATGGGCCCGTTCGCGTTCCTTGAGCGCTGGTTTGTGGCACACCTCACCAACGACGACAAGAAGTTCGCCGACTTCCTGGCCCAACGGGCGTCGAAGACGTCGACCGCTGCGGGCTAGGCAATCCGTTCCCGTACTGCCGGCATGTACGCTTGCGGCCGACGCTACGCGCCGCGAGATTGGGATACTCAGCGCACGGCGAGGCGCCAGAGCGAAGTCACCTCGACTGCGCGCGCCGCGTGGAGCGGATCGTTTTCGTCGGAAGCACGTGGGTGTTTCGGCCGCACGTCGCTTCGATTCACGACCTTCAATCCCGCCGCGTCGAACGCAGCGAGCAGCTCCGGCCTCGACCGCAGGCCCAGGTGCTCCGCGAGATCCGAAAGAATCAACCAGCCCTCGCCTTGCGGCGCCAGGTGTGCGGGCAGCGCGGCCAGGAATCCACGCAGCATGCCGCTTCCCGGGTCGTAGATCCCGCGCTCGATGGGAGAACTCGGCCGCGCGGGAACCCAGGGCGGGTTGCACACCACGAGCGGGGCGCGCCCTTCGGGAAAAAGATCCGCCTGCATGACTTCCACTTGCTTCGCCAGCCCGAGGCGTTCGATGTTCTCGCGAGCGCACGCCAGCGCGCGGGGATCCTGGTCGGTGGCGACCACGCGGCCGATGCCGCGCCGCGCGAGCACGGCGGCCAGCACGCCCGTCCCGGTGCCGATGTCGAAGGCCAGGCTGGACGATGCCATCGACGCCGGCAGAGGCGCCCTGGCGACCAGATCGACGTATTCGCTGCGAATCGGCGCGAACACCCCGTAGTGCGGATGGATGCGGCCGCCGATCGCCGGAATTTCGATGCCCTTGCTGCGCCACTCGTGCGCGCCGATGAGGCCCAGCAATTCCCGCAGCGAGGCGACCGAGGAACGGTCTCCCGGGCCGTAGCCTTCCGTGCAGGCTTGCCGGATATCGGGCGCGCGTCGCAACGGAATGCCGTAGTCATGCGTCGAGCGGCACCAGCAGCGCGCGCAACGTGCGCGCACGCTGTGACCGGGCCTGACGATGGAGATGGAAGGCTTCGGCGGGCGATGCGGGCATCGGGGCTATGGCCGACCGTTTCGGCTTGCGCGGCGCGCGGTCGGCGCGGCTCGCCAGCGCAATCAGCATCTGGCGCGCGTTCTGGAAGTCTCCGCGCCACAGCAGCGCGGTGCCCTGGGACGCGAGGGCGTACGCATGATCGGCCGTCATTTGGTCATCGGCGATGACCACGCGCGTTGGGGGCGGTGCCCCGCCCTCCGAGCGCCAGCGCGCGGCGTGCGCCTCGCCGTCCTCGGTCCAGTGAACGACCGGGTGCGCGCTCACGCTCAAGACCTCAGGCGTTGTCATGGATCGGCAGCGCCGCCCGCAAGTCTACTTGGTACCGAACAGCCGATCCCCGGCGTCGCCCAACCCCGGCACGATGTAGCCGTGAGCATTGAGATGATCGTCGATCGCAGCCGTGAATATCGGAATATCGGGATGCCCCGCCTGCAACGCCGCCACGCCTTCCGGCGCCGCCAGCAGGCAGACATACTTGATCGTCACGGCCCCGGCTTCCTTCAGGCGGTTGATGGCGGCGACCGCCGAATGGCCGGTGGCCAACATTGGATCGACGACAATCACCAGGCGATCGGCGATGTCGTCGGGCACCTTGAAGTAGTACTGCACCGCCGCCAGCGTCTTCGGGTCCCGGTAGAGGCCGATGTGCCCGACGCGCGCTGCCGGCAGGATGTCCAGCATGCCATCGAGCATTCCGTTGCCGGCGCGCAGGATCGAGACCAGGCAAAGCTTCTTGCCGCTGATCTGCGGCGCGTCGATCGCCGCCAGCGGCGTTTCGATCGGCACCATTTCGAGCGGCAGGTCGCGGGTCACCTCGTAGGCGAGCAACTGCGCGATCTCGCGCAGCAGGCGGCGAAAATTGTCCGTGGTCGTGTCCTTGCGGCGCATGATCGTGAGCTTGTGCAAGATCAGCGGATGACCGACGACGGTGAGCATCTGGGGCATGGTTGCCTGTCCTGGAGTGTGGGCGGCCGTGGGCACTATTGATCCGGCACGATGAAGTCTGAACGGGCGAACTTCGCAGGAGCGGCTTCAGCCGCGAAGCTAAAGATACTGCGAGATGGCGCGGCGCGGGTCAAGCGCCGAGTCGTCACGGACCCCGCAGCGAGTCAACCCGCCCTGACGCCCAGTTTCAGCAATATTTTTTCCAGCGGGCAGAAACACGTGAACCCGCTCTGAAACAGGTTGGCGCCGACGAACGCCGTGAACCACAGCCAGTTGGCGTTGACGAACAGCGGGCTGCCCTGCACGCCCAGTCCGAGCGACACGAGCACGAAGGCTCCGGCGAAAATGCGGATCATGCGATTGGTGTTCATGCGACGACCTCCGTGACGGGTGAATATTTGCGGCGGTTGACCGCGTAGTAGAGCACCGGGATCACCACCAGCGTCAGCAGCGTCGACACCAGGATGCCGAACACCAGCGCGATCGCGAGCCCGTTGAAGATCGGATCATCGAGGATGAACAGCGCGCCCAGCATCGCGGCGAGGCCGGTGAGCGCGATGGGCTTCGCCCGCGCCGCAGCGGCATCGACGATCGACTGCGCAAAGGGCACGCCGCGCGTGACCTGGAGATTGACGAAGTCGACCAGCAGGATCGAATTGCGCACGATGATGCCCGCCAGCGCGATCATCCCGATCATCGACGTGGCGGTGAAAGGCTGTCCGAGCAGCGCGTGGCCGGGCATCACCCCGATGATGGTGAGCGGGATCGGCGCCATGATCACCAGCGGGGTCACGTAGGAGCCGAATTGCGCCACCACGAGCAGGTAGATCAGCATCAGCCCGACGCCGTACGCGATGCCCATGTCGCGGAAGGTCTCGTAGGTCACCTGCCACTCGCCATCCCACTTCAGCGAGTACCCGCGGTAGGGATCCGACGGCTGGGTGATGAAGTATTCGGCGACCTGCCCGCCGTTCGGCACCGCCACCGACGGGAGCTTGCCGCGCACGCCGAACATCCCGTAGAGCGGGCTGTCGGTGCCTCCGGCCATGTCGCCGATCACGTAGGTGACCGGCAGCAGGTCCTTGCGATAGCGCGTCTTTTCGCGCAGCGCGGGCTTGACGACCACGATCTCGGACAGTGGCACGTTGGCGCCGCCGACGCCTTTCACCGTCATCGCCAGCAACGTATCGAGCCGGCCCTGGCGCTCGGCAGGCAGCGTGATGCGCACCGGCACCCCGTACTTGGCCTGGCCGTCGTGCAGGGCGGTAACGTCGTCGCCGGCGAGCCCGGCGCGCAATGTGGCGGCGACGTCGGCCGGTGTCACGCCCGAGAGCGCCGCCTTGCGCTGGTCGACGCGCACCAGCATCCGCGGCGCGTTGTCTTCGATCGAATCGTCGATGCCGACGATGCCCTTTTCCTTCGCGAACTCGGCGCGCACCTCTTTGGCCAGCGCGTGCCGGCCGGGTTCATCGGGGCCGTAGATCTCGGCCACGATCGGCGACATCACCGGCGGCCCGGGCGGCACCTCGACCACCTTGACCTTGGCATTGAACCGCGTGCCGATCGCCTCGAGCGCGGGTCGCACGGCGAGCGCGATCTCGTGGCTCTTGCGCGAACGCTGCTTGCGGTCGGCCAGGTTGACCTGCAGGTCGCCCTGCTCGGGAGTCTGCCGGAAATCGTACTGGCGGACGAGCCCGTTGAAGTTGATCGGCGCTGCCGTGCCCGCATAGGCCTGGAGATCGGTCACCTCCCGCACCGTGGCGAGTTCGCGCGCGAGCTCGGCCAGGACCGCTGCGGTCGACTCCACGGGAGAACCCGCAGGCATGTCGACGATGACCTGGAACTCGCTCTTGTTGTCGAACGGCAGCATCTTGAGCACCACCAGCTGCACCAGCGCCAGCGACACCGAAGCGAGGATCGCGATCACCGTCGCGATGCCCAGCAGCACCCGGCGGCGCCCGCCGCGCCCGGCGTCGACGAAAGGGGTCAGGAGCCGCGCGAAGCTGCTCTCCAGCCAGCGATCGAGACGGCCCGGGCCGTGCGCACCATGACCCGCGTGCTGAGGCATGAGCTTGTTCGCCAGCCACGGCGTGATCGTGAAGGCAACAGCCAGCGAGATCAGCATGCCCATGCTGGCGTTGATCGGGATCGGGCTCATGTAGGGCCCCATCAGGCCGGTGACGAAGGCCATCGGCAGCAATGCGGCGATGACGGTGAAAGTGGCGAGGATCGTCGGCCCGCCGACTTCGTCGACCGCCGCTGGAATGAGCGACGCCAGCGGCGCGTCGGGAAAGAGCAGGCGGTGCCGGTGGATGTTCTCGACGACAACGATGGCGTCGTCGACCAGAATGCCGATCGAGAAGATCAGCGCGAACAGGCTCACGCGGTTGAGCGTGAACCCCCAGGCCCACGACGCGAACAGCGTCGCCGCCAGCGTCAGCAGCACGGCAACGCCGACGATGGCCGCCTCGCGCCAACCCAGCGCGACGAACACCAGCACCACCACCGACAGCGTGGCGAACAGCAGCTTGCCGATGAGCATCTTCGCCTTGTCGTCGGCGGTGCGTCCGTAATCGCGCGTCACCGAGGTCTCGACGCCTGCCGGAATGACCGTGTTCTTGAGCCCCTCCAGCCGCTGCTCGACCCGGCGCGCGACATCGACGGCGTTCTCGCCGGCCTTCTTGGTCACCTGGATCGTCACTGCCGGAAATGCGCGTCCCGCATCAGCGGCGTGCGTCGCACTGGCCGGCCCGGGCGTGAACCACGCATATCTTGACGGTGGCGGCGGACCATCGCTGATGCGAGCCACGTCGGCCAGATAGACCGGCTCGCCATCGTGAACCCCGACGACGAGGTCGCGCACCTGCTGCGCGCTTTCGAGGAACCCGCCGGCCTCGATCAGCACCGTCTGATTGCCGCGGACGATCTGCCCTGCCGGCGTCGACACGTTGGCGGCCTGCAGCATCCGCTTGAGATCGGCGATGGCAAGGCCATACGCAGACAGGCGATCGGGATCGAGCGCCACCTCGATGATGCGCCCCGGGCCGCCTATGGTCGTGACCTCCATCGTGCCGGGAACCCGCTTCAGTTCCGCCTCCACCGCGTGCGCGACCCGCTCCAGGTCGAATGCGCCCCGCTCGGCGTCGCGCGTCCACAACGTCAGCGAGACGATGGGAACGTCGTCGATCCCCTTGGGCTTGACCAGCGGCTCGCCGACGTTGAGTTCAGGCGGCAGCCAATCGCGATGCGACAGGATGGCGTCGTGCAGGCGAACGATCGCCTCGGTCCGCTTGACTCCCACCTTGTACTGGACCGTGATGACCGCCTGCCCGGGCCGCGACACCGACCACACGTGCTCCAATCCCTGAATCTGCGACAGCACCTGCTCGGCGGGAATCGCCACCAACTGCTCGACATCCTGGGCCGACGCGCCGGGGAACGGCACCAGCACGTTTGCCATCGTCACGTCGATCTGCGGCTCCTCCTCGCGCGGCGTGACCACGATCGCGAACGCGCCGGCCAGCATGAGCACCAGCGCCAGCAGCGGCGTGAGCTGGGAGGTGAGAAAGAACCGGGCGATGCGCCCGGAGATGCCCAGAGGTTGTTGGTCGGCGGTCACACTATGTCCGTCATTTCGTCTTCAGTTTTTCGACGCCGATCACCTTCATCAGGTACTTCTCGAAGACGGGTTCAGAAGTGCCCATTTTCATCTTGCGGATGAAGTACTTCTCGAAGCCGATCTTGGCGAGGTGCACCCATTTGCCCTGCGCGAACCAGTTGACATTGCGCGGCGGGATCTGCGGCAGCGCCACGAAGACAATGCCGGTATCGCCCATGTCGGCAAGGCACACCGCATTCCACGTCGCCTTGTCGGCCGGCTCCTTGCCGTCGAGTTCGGACCGGATGTTGTGCGCGGCGGCGGTGACCATCGACTCGATCATGTAGCCGGTCTTGGGCGCGCCGGTCGGCACCGGCGTCACCTCGACCGGTGGAATCGCCACGCACACGCCCACCGCGTAGATGTTCTTGTACTTCGGGTTGCGCTGGTGGGCGTCGATGAGGATGAAGCCGCGCGGATTGGTGAGGCCGTCGATGCCGAACACCGCGTCGATGCCCTTGAACGCCGGCAGCATCATCGAGTACTTGAAGGGCAGCAGGTGCTCCTTCTTCGGCTTGCCCTCGTCGTCGTGTTCGGTGACGTGCATCTTGCCGGCCTCGACCCTGGTGACCTTGGCGTTGCAGATCCACTTGATGTGCTTGTCGCGCAGCGCGGACTCGAGCATGCCCTTGGAATCGCCGACGCCGCCCAGGCCGAGGTGGCCGATGTAGGGCTCGGCGGTGACGAAGGTCATCGGCACCTTGTCGCGGATCTTGCGCCGGCGAAGGTCGGTTTCCATGATGAAGCAGAATTCGTAGGCGGGGCCGAAGCACGACGCGCCCTGGACCGCACCGACGACGATCGGGCCCGGATCCTGGACGAACTTGTCCCAGTCGTCCGCCGCGCGTTCGGCATGATCGACGTGGCACACCGACTGCGTATGGCCCAGGGGTCCAAGACCTTCGATCTCGTCGAAAGCGAGCTTGGGCCCGGTGGCGATGACAAGAAAGTCATAAGCCAGCATCGCGCCATCGTTGAGTTCGATCGCGTTCCTGTCGGGATGCACGCGCCTGGCGCCGGTCGGGTTGTACGCAATGCCCTTCTTCGCAAGGCAGGGTGCGACCGGAAACTCGATGTCGCTGCGTTTGCGCCACCGGACCGCCACCCAGGGATTGGACGGCACGAAGTGGTAATTCGGTCCCTGCCCCAGCACGGTGACGGTGTCGCCGGGGCGCAGCAACGCCTTCATCTCGTAAGCCATCGGCATTCCGCCGAGCCCCGCCCCCAGTATCACGATGTGTGCCATGTGCGATCTCCTCCTGCCCTTTATGCCGTATGGCGGGCTCGATGTGGCGTTGCGGAAGTTACTTGGCCGCGGGTGCGGCGACTGCAGAAGCAGCCATGCCCGCCTGCACCGGGTTCTGCGCGATGCGCTCGCCCCCGGCGAGGCCGGACAGGATCTCGACCTGACCGTCGGCGACCGCCTCGCCGGCGCGCACCTGACGCAACAGCGCCCGGCCCTCGCGGTCGATCACGTACACGGCGGTCACCTCGCCGCGTTTCAGAAGCGCCGTCGCGGGCACGGCCAGTGCGCGCACGCTGCCGCTGACGAAATGCGCGCGTGCATACTGGCCCGGGAGCACGCCTTCGGTCACCGGCAGATCGAGACGGACACGGCTGGTGTGGGCGCGGGAGTCCGCCAGCGGCAGCAGCGTGACACGCGTCGCCGTAACGGTGGTGGCTTGCGCCGGGAGCTCGATGCGAACCGGCGCCTTCAACTGCGCCTTCGCAAGCGCAGCCTGCGACAGCGTCGCCGTCACGCGCATCTCGCGCGGATCGAACACGGTCACCAGCGCACGGCCCGGCTGCGCCATGTCGCCCAGTTCCGCGTGCGTGGCGCCGACGACACCGGCATAGGGCGCGCTGATGGTGTTGAAAGTCTGTGCGGCGGTCGCTACGCCGGCGTTGGCCTTGACCGCCTCGAGCTGGGCTTGTGCCGCCTTGTATTCGGCATCGGACTGATCGACCGCGGCCTGGCTGACGAACTTCTGTGCGAGCAGGCTCTGGTTGCGCTCGTGCTTGCGCCGGGCGTTGCCGAGATTCGCCTCGGCTTCGGCGACCTGCGACTGGCTGGCCGCCACGGCCTGGTTGGCGGTTCGCGCGTCGATGCGCGCCAGCACCTGGCCGGCGCGCACCGCGTCGCCGGCTTTCACCGCGAGTTCGACGATGCGTCCCGCGACCTGTGCGCCCAGCGTCGCCTGCCGCACGGCCTCCACCACGCCCTCGGCCTGGATCGTCTGCGCCAACTCGCGCACGGCGACCTCGATCGTGGGCCCGACGTTGGAGCCCGCCACCACTGCCGGTTGCGTCTGCGCCATTCCGGGCTGGGCGAACAGCAGCGCCGTTGCGCCGGCCAGGAAGAGACGGGCGCGCCGCCGGTCAGCGAAACCTCTCACTGCGAGTCTCACTTGGTACGGCAGGTCTTGATGCCGAATGGGACGTACGCGGGGCACCAGCCCAGGAGACCGGTCGCCAGAAACACGAGACCAACAAGCCCCCACCAGCGGTTGCCGCCGTCGAGGATGAACACCAGCGAAAGCAGCGCGAGCCCCACCACGATGCGCACGATGCGATCGGCCCCACCGACATTGGTTTCCATGCCTGACCTCCACTGCGTTGATGAAGGTTCCAAGTATGAAGGCAGCGCCACAACATATATGTGACCTGAATCACATACCCTGCACGACGCCTGCGGCGAATCGTCGCCATATGCGGTCGGCCAGCGGCCGTCGACATGGCGGGCCGCGGCGGACACACCCTGCTTCCAGCGCAGGGGGATCCGGCTCCGGTCCATGGCGGGAGCACAGCGCAACAATGCCTGGCCGCGCCGCGCATTGTAGAATCGCCATTCGCCCGCCGTTTGCGCACCGCCTCCCAACCGACGCCATTGCCCGCCATGCCCGCCTCCGTGACCGACGAACAGTCGCCCCTCGCTGCGCGCGTCGTCGCGGCGTTTCCTTCGCTGGCGCCCGCGCCGCGCGAAACCATCGAGCGCCTGGTCCGGTCGAGCGTCCATCGCAAGGTCCCGGCGGGCACGGTGATGTTCAGCGAGCAGTCGCCGTGCTCGGGGTATCCGCTGGTGCTGGGCGGCAGCATACGCGTGCTGCAGCGCTATCCCAACGGGCGGGAGCTGCAGTTGTACCGCGTCAAGCCCGGCGAGTCCTGCCTGCTGTCCGGCAGCTGCCTGCTGGGCCAGGCCAACTACGATGCCTCGGGCATCGCCGAGACCGAGGTCGAGTTGCTGGTGATTCCTCCGCAGGAGTTCCAGGCGTTGATCGCCGGCGACGAGACTTTTCGCCGCCACGTGTTCGCCATGTTCGGCGAGCGGCTGTCGTCGCTGATGCAGGTGGTCGAGGCCGTGGCTTACCAGAAACTCGACCAGCGGCTTGCCGCGCTGCTGGTCAACAAGACCCCTGTCGGCGACATCCATGCGACGCATCAGGCCCTCGCCGACGAGCTTGGCAGCGTGCGCGAAATCGTGTCGCGGCTGCTGCGCAACTTCGAGGATCGCGGCTGGGTCGATCTCGGTCGAGAACGCATCCGCGTCGTCGATCGCGATGCGCTGGCCGGTTTGGCACGCGGTTGAGATGGCGCGCATGGGCATCGACCTCCTCGGCGATCACGCCGCACCTGGCTACGACGATCCGCTGGGCATGCTGGCGGCGTGCCATCGCCGGATCGAGCGGCAGCTCGCTACGCTCGGCCGATTGCAGCGGCATTTGCCCGAGCACGGCTGCGACAACGATGCCCGCGGCGCGGCGCGCGGGATACTCAAGTACTTCGACACGGCCGCGATCCATCATCATGCCGACGAGGAAGAGAGCATCTTCCCCCGGCTGGTCGCGCTGGCGCCGCAAGTCGCTTCAGCGCTCGTCGCCGAACTCATCGCCGACCATCACCGGCTGGCGAGCCACTGGAGGCATGTCCGCCCCCTGCTCGCCGCCATCGCTGCCGGTGCGCGGGCGAATCTCGGCCCGCGGCAGGTGATGGAAATTCGACGCGCCTACGACCTGCACATCGCCCGCGAAGAGGCCGAATTGATCCCGCTCGCAGGCGCGCTCCTGCCGCCGTCGGCATTGGCGGAGGTGAGCCGCGAAATGGCGGCGCGGCGCGGTCTTGGCACGGCCACGCTGCCGTTCTGAGCGGACTTGGGCCGGCAGTCCCGGAGGAATCTCATCCGTAGTGGGTCCACATTCGAAGGATGCGAACTGTTCGTTCCTTTGCGAAAACCTCGTAGACCAGCCGATTGTGGATGTTGATCCGCCGCGAGTACGCGCCAGCCAGATCTCCGACGAGCTTCTCGAACGACGGCGGATTCTGAAGCGGATCAACCGCGAGAATCGCAAGCAGCTCTTCTGCCCTGGGCTTCAATCCTGCGGCTTTCAGCTTCTTAGCGTCCTTCACCGCCTGCCTGGAATAGACGACCTTCCAAGTCACCAGCCAAGCTCCTTCGCGCTCTTCGAGAGCGGCTCAGCCATTCCCTCGCGGATGGATTCACGCATGCCCGGGATCGACAGGAGGTGCATCGTTTCCTGAATCGCCCTCCAGTCCTCGCCGGAAATGAGCACAGCGGAGGCGCGTTTGCCGGCGATGACGATGGGTTCGTGCGACTCGGCTGCCTGATCTATCAAGCGATAGAGGTTCGCTCGCGCTTCGCTCGCAGTAAGTACGTTCATGAGTTACTCCAGGAGAGACGTCATAGTACGCAAATACGTACGCCACGTCAATCAAGACCCCGCGTAGGGTCTTTCGGTTGGGGCAGCACGCGACACACCGCCGAGACCGACGCAAAAGCCATTGATTTTATTTGCCTATCCCGACGATGCCGGGTATAATCTTGCGCAGCGATTTTCAAGTTGTGTCGTTGTTGTCCGGTTCAGTACGCGCAGTCCTGCGCTACTTCTCCCTTCACCATCCCGCCGTCTTGACCGTCGCCCCACCCTGGGGGCATCCCCCCGCTTTTTTCAGGATATTCAAGACATGGCAACCGGCACAGTAAAGTGGTTCAACGATTCCAAGGGATTTGGCTTCATCACCCCGGAAGACGGCAGCAAGGATCTCTTCGCCCATTTCTCCGCGATTCAGGAGCAGGGCTTCAAGACGCTGACCGAGGGTCAGCGGGTCAGCTTCGATGTCACGACCGGGCCCAAAGGGCTGCAGGCGTCGAACATTCGCGCGGCGACCTGAACGCACGGACAGGCGCGGCAATGGCCAAGGAACAACTCCTCGAAATGAATGGCGTCGTGCAGGAAGTGCTGCCCGACGCCCGCTATCGCGTCACGCTCGACAACGGCCACAACCTCGTCGCCTACAGCGCGGGCAAGATGCGCAAGCACCACATCCGCATCATCGCGGGCGACAAGGTTTCGCTGGAGCTTTCACCGTACGATCTGTCCAAGGGACGGATCACCTTCCGTCACATCGAGGGCCGCGGCCCGATCGCCGCGCCGCGCCCGAGGCACTGATCGTCAGATCACCTTCGAGTACTGCGCCTTCGCCTGCGCCTCGCGCAGGTAGCGGTCGAAGTGCATCGCCACCGTCCGCACCAGCAGGCGACCGCGCGCGGTGACGCGCACCGATCGACCGTCGAGCTCCACCAGGCCGTCGGCCGCGAGCGGCGTGAGCGCCGCGAGATCCGGCGCGAAGTACTCGGCGAACGGCACCCCGTACTCGGCCCCGACCTCGGCGAAGTCGAGCTCGAAGTTGCACATCAGCTTCTGGATGACGTTGCGGCGCAGGAGATCGTCGGCATTGAGCTCGACGCCGCGCATCACCGGCAGCTCGTTGGCGTCGAGCTTGTCGTAGTACTCGTCCAGCGTCTTCACGTTGGCCACGTACGACGCGCCGACCTTGCCGATCGCCGAGATGCCGAAGGCCAGCATGTCGCAGTCGGGCTTGGTCGAGTAGCCCTGGAAGTTCCGGTGCAGTTTTCGCTGCGCCTGCGCGATGGCGAGCTCGTCGGTCGGCTTGGCGAAGTGGTCCATGCCGATGTAGACGTAGCCGGCGGCGCCGAGCTTCTCGATGGCGAGCGCCAGGATCGCGAGCTTGGTCTCCGGCGCCGGCATGGCGTCGATGTCGATGCGGCGCTGCGGCTTGAACAGATGCGGCACGTGCGCGTAGCTGTAGAGCGCGATGCGATCGGGCGCCACCGCGATCACCTTGTCGAGCGTGGCCGAGAATCCCGCCACCGACTGTCGCGGCAGGCCGTAGATCAGGTCCGCGTTCACCGACACGAAGCCGTTGGCGCGCGCGGCCTCGATCACCGTCATCGTCTCGGCCTCGGTCTGGATGCGATTGACCGCCTCCTGCACCGCCGGATCGAAATCCTGGATGCCGACCGAAATGCGGTTGAAGCCCAGCTCGGCCAGGAAGGCGATCGTGTCGGCGCCCACCTTGCGCGGATCGACTTCGATCGACACTTCCGCCTGCGGCGAGAACTCGAAGCCGCCGCGCAGCATCCCCATGAGGGTGGTCATCTCGTCGCGGGCGAGGAACGTCGGCGTGCCGCCGCCCCAGTGCAGCTGCTCGACTTTCGGCCCGCCCTCGATCAGGCCGCCGACGATGTCGATCTCGCGACCGACGTAACGGATGTATTTCGCCGAGCGCCCGTGATCCTTGGTGATCACCTTGTTGCACGCGCAGTAGTAGCAGATGGTGTTGCAGAACGGGATGTGCACGTACAGCGACAGCGGCGCCGTCGGCCGCTCGTGATTGCGCGTCGAGAGCGCGTTGACGTACTGCTCGGCCCGGACTCCGGCGTGGAAGCGATCGGCGGTGGGATACGAAGTGTAGCGGGGACCGAACCCGTCGTATTTCTTCACCAGCGCGGTGTCGAGGACGAGGTCGGCGGCGGCGGCATTGGCCATGGCAACTCCCTATAAGCGGTGGTACACCCGCGAATGAGCGGCAATGTTACTGCAATCGTTACATCGTGCGTTGATCGGAGTCAACAACACAACCATGTACACGCGAGGGTTGCCTCGCTGCAGGCGCGACTTTATTGATCCGACACAGTGATATCCAAAGTTCCGTTCGGGCTGAGCCAGTCGAAGCCCCTTCGACAAACCCCTTCGACAACTCAGGACAGGCCCTTCGACAAGCTCAGGGCGAACGGTTCAATCATATTCATGACGAATCAATAGTCGCGAGCCCGTTGGTCCGAACGGCATTCGCGGCTGAAGCCGCTCCCGCACGCGCCCTGCTATTTCTGCAGCTTCGCTTCCTCGACCAGCACCTTGTACGAATAGCCCGATCCGAGATCCCGGTCGGTGCGCACGACACCCTTCACCGTTACCACATCGCCGACCTTGGCTTCGTCGGCGGTCGTCACCAGCACGTCGTTGGTCTTGTCGGCGGCCGAGCCCGTCCCGTCGCGCAGATGGATCCAGTTCTTGCCCATGATCCCAGCGTTGTACTTCACGACCTTGCCTCGCACGACGACGGGCTTGTCCTTGAGTTCCGCCGTCTTGGTGGTGACCTCCGCCACCGTGCGCGCGTTCGGCCCGATGCCTTCGTCACCTTGATGTCGCCGATGTCCGCGGCCTTGCCGACACCTTCGTGGGCCGCAGCAATGCTCGCCGCGCGCCGCCTTGCCGCTGTTCGCGCCCGCGCCTTGCCGCCCAGCGTGCCGAAGACGATCTTGTCGAATTTCCGCTTCAGCGTCTTGCTCTCGAAGTTGTCCATGGTCATCGGGCCTTCGATCGTCACCTCGGAACCCTTGGTCACCGGAGCCTTCGGAACCGCTGCCCACGTCTCGCCGGTCGCGGTCTTGAGGCGAACGTAGGTGTAGATGTCCACTTCCATGACTTCGAGGACGACACCCTTGAGCGGCGGGATTTGAGACGGAGGCGCCTTGTCCGCGGCCCAGGCAACACTCGCGCAGCACATCGCGACAATTATCAATAACTGCTTCATGGTCTTACTCTCCATTGGGTGGCACCGGTCCACCGATTGTAATTTGAAGTGGGCGCCCGGAAGACGGAATTTCGGTGGCCGCTCACATCGGATGACACTTCTGGCAAAACCCCGTCGGCGACTTCGGATCAAGGCGGGTCAGCCTTGGGGTATCGGAGCGGTGCGGTTCATGGCAACTGGTGCACGAGAAGGCCTTTCCCTTGCGCAGAGGATCCTCGACCATCGCTGGCCGCTTTTCATCGCCCAGCGGATGGCCGCTGCGCGAGAAGCCCGCCACCACGTGGGGCCTCTTCTTCACTTCGTCGTGGCACTCCAGGCACAGCGCGGCGGTCGGCTTGGTGAGCAGGGCCGCGTGCTCGGACGCATGCGGGTCGTGGCAGGCGCCGCACATCCCCCCCTCCACCGGCGCGTGCGTACTCTTGCCGGCAAAATCCTTCTTGTCGTGGCACGTCTGACAGACCGTCGGAAGCTTGGCGGTCAGCAGTTTTGCGTTTGCCGACGAGTGCGGCACGTGACAGCCGGTGCAGCCCATGGTGACCGCGGCGTGCGTGACTTTTTTCTTGAACTTCTCTTTCTCGTGGCAACCGGTGCAAAGCTCGGCCTCGGGTGCAGAGAGCCCCTTGGCGATCTTGCCGGTCAGCTTGTGCGGGTATTTCGACGCATCGATGCCGGTGTGGCAGGTCTTGCAGCCCATCTGCAGCGCCGCATGCACGACCTTTTCCTTGGCGAGGTCGCCGTGGCATTGGAGACAGTCCGCGTCCTGCGCCCTGGCAACCGTGGCCAGGCACGCCAGGGATGCAAGAGACAGCATCCATGGCAGCCACCGTAACATTCGATGTCGCGGCATGTTCGATCTCGTTTTCAGTGAATCAGCCATCGCGCGGGCAGGCCTCAGTAGGACTTCGGGTTGTGCGACGTGCCATGGCACACGAGGTAGCAGCTTCCCTTGTTGGTTCCCGTCACGGCAAAGCGGATCGGCACCGTCGGCGAAACGGCGGTCACCACCGACGTGTCGAAGTTGATCAGCTTGCTGTTGTTGGTGGCGTTGCCCTGCGTCGAGCTGATGCCGTGCGGATCGTGGCAGACATTGCAAGGTGTGCGCACGCTGACGATGTGCTTGTTGTGATCCTTGAAACTGCCCGTGCCGCTGCCGATGATGCTGGTGCGGCTGTGGCACTTGTAGCACAGCGCGTAGACGGCCGCGCTCTCCGTCGTGTTGTCGGTGGTCACGTACTGACGCTCCAGCAACGGCGAAAAGGTGGAGCCATGCGGGCCGTTCGGGCCCGTGCCGTTCGCCCCCGGCCCGGCGTTGTTGTTGTGACAACTGCCACAGCCGATGGTGCTGGCGGTCGTCAACGGGGGGATGAGGCTCGGCACGCTGGGGTTCTTGCCGACACCCGCCAACGGGTGGTAGGACGGGTTGGTGATGCCGAACTCGAGCCGCGTGTTGGCCTGCGCGATCTGCCGCGGCGTGCGTGGCGACGGCTTGCCCGGGCTGTCGCCGTGGCAGCGGAAACAGATCTGGTATTCAGCGGTCACCGGGTTCAATTCGGCGCCGGCGATCGAGACGCCGCGCACGCCGCTCAGTGGCCCGCTGCCTGAAGCGGCATGGGGATTGTGACAATCGGCGCATTCGACGTGGCGCGAGGAGATTACGGCAGACTCGGCCGGATCGTGAACCCCTGTCGTGCCCGACACCGAGTGGACCGACGCCTTGCTGAACTCCGACTGCATGTTCTTCGTCGCCACGTTGCCGTTGTGGCAGGAGAAACAGGTGCCTTCCTCTGTCGCCGTATTGAGCAGCCATTTCTTGCCCGGTGCCGAATGCGGCTGGTGACAGTTCTCGCAGGCATTCGCCGCCACCGTGGTGCCCTCCGTGTGCGGCCAGGGGTCCGGCGCCACGCCGTTCCAGGTTCGCGCCGACAGCTTGTGGTCGCTCGTCGACCAATTGCTCTTGCTGTGGCAGGTCATGCACAGCGCCGACGCCTGGTTGACCATCACCAGGAACTTGCCGTTGGCATCGTTGTGCGGATCGTGGCACGACGTGCACTGCATCTGCCCGGAACCGTCGAGCTTGACCTTCCCCGTCAAGGTCGCCGGATTGACCAGTTCGCCGCCGCGCGCAGTCGCAAGCGATGCCGTATAGGCGAACGAGACCGGATGATCGTCCGAGAGATCGGTGCCCAGCCGGGTGGCCCCCACCGGCATGTTCGTCGATGTCATCGCCACGGTCGTGGCACGATTGAGCAGTTCGCCCAATGCAATCGTCCCGTCGTGGCAGGAGAGGCACAACAGCGACGCACCGTTGGGCTGCCCCGCATTGCCGCGTGCCGTCGAACTCGTATACGGCGTGTAGGTGCTGCCCGGTGCGCGTCGGTTCCAGAGCGCCCCCGCGGGCGAGCCGTTGTGCGGCGCATGGCAGAACACGCAGGTTTCGCTCTCGGTGGTGGACTTGACCGTCCCCGGGCCGCTCGTCGACAGGTTGTGTTTGGTCGTCGCGACCGCAGCCCATGCCGGCATCGTTCCGGGCAGCGCCGCAAGCAACAGGGCAGCGATCGCCCCTCTTATCGCCCGTTTCATGTCGGACCTCCCACATAGCGAAACACCTGCACCCGCTGGTTGTACGAATCGGCGACATAGATGGCGTCGTCATCGCCGATGAAAATTCCGGTCGGCAGCCAGAAATCGCCGCGCTCGCGCCCGAGGCCGCCGATCGACAGCAGGAACTGCCCTGAGTCGTCGAAGATCTGCACCGCGTGAAGCAGCGAGTCGATGACGTAGACGTGCCCGCGCCGGTCGGTCGCGACGCCTTTTTGCCGCGGCGAGTCTCCCGATCCGTCGCCGGCACGGCCGAACTTGGTGACGAAGCGGCCCTCGGCGTCGAATATCTGGGTGCGGAAATTGAGCGAATCGGTGACCAGCAACCGGCCGCCGGCTCCGCGCCAGATCATGGTCGGAAAGTTGAACTCGCCGTCGCCGCCGCCACGCTGCCCGATCGTCGTCGCCAAGCTGCCGTCCGCCGCGTAGAGGTTGATCCGGTGGCTTCCGGTGTCCACGACATAGAGCCTTTTGGCAACAGGATCGAAGGCTATCCCCGTCGGCTGGCGCAACTCGCCTGCGAGCGCGACCCGCGTCGCGGCCGGGGCCCCACGCGGCAACAGAAACACCGCTCCCAGCGCCGAGTCGGCGATGTAAACCGCACCCGCCTCGCCCCGCGCGAGCCCGACCGGGGAAGGCAGCGTCGTGCCGCCATCGGCGCCGATGAGGTCGTAGTTGCCGCTCGCGAGATCGAAGCGATGCACGCCCTTCGCGCCCGGATCCCCGACATACAGCATGCCGTCGGCCTCGACGACGGCCATGGGACGAACCAGCTGCACCTGCGTTGCGCCGAACAACAGCTCGATCAACCGCTTTCCCAGGCTCTTGGAAATGCCGAGGTCCTCCGGCGTCGAAAACGCCCGCACGAATGCGATGCGGGGTTCTGCCGGCGCCGACGGCCACACCAGCGTCGCGCTCTCGTCGATCGGGGGCGTCGCGGGGCTGGCGCACGCGCCCAGCACGATAGCGGCGAAGCATCAAGGCGGGAACAAGCGGACGCATGATCAGAAATCTCTCCGCAGGGTGATCTGGCCGGTGCTGTGATTGCGCGAGAAACTGCCCTGCAGCTCGCGCGATCGCAGGAAGTCGAGGGTGAGGGTCAGGCGCCGGAAACGCCACAGCGCCCGCAGCTTGCCCAGGCGTTGCTCGCGCGTGTCGACGCCCCCGGTGTCGCGTTCGTACATGCCCGTGGCCGACAGCGTGATGCCCAGCGGCGAGCGCCAGGTCAGCAGCAGATCGTAGCCGGTCAGGTTGACGTTCTGCAGCGCATTCTCGGCGACGGTGCGCGTGCGCCGCATCCCCGCGCGCAGGTCGGCGCTGGTGACGAAGGGAATTTCACTCTTGACGTAGAACTCGCCCTCGGTACGCACGAACGGCGCAATCGTCTCGCGCCGGTCTTCGCGCTCGACATATCCGCCCACCAGCATCTCCAGCGCGAAACGCAAAGGCACGTCGGCCCGGGTCCCATAGGTCGTGTCGTGCACCGTGTTGAGTGGCGACGACGGCACCCCCGAGGTCACATGCGGCCGCAAATCGAGATAGCGGAAATAGACGCTGAAGTAGTTCGACAGACCCCAGACGAGATTGACGTTCTGGTCGAATTGCGTGTTGGCGTACGTGCCGCCGACATCGTAGGCGTAGTCGACCTGGACTTCCTCGCCGTCCAGGATGCTGCCCGACAGAATGCGCTGCAGCCGGGTCGTCACCCCCACCACCGTCAGATCGTAGTCGATCCCGGCCGTGTACACCTGCGTGCGCTGGGCATTGTTGACGACCACCGACGAAGCGACCACCAGCGGTTGCGCCAGCGTCGACGGCGAAGTTCCGCGCAGCACGACACGCTCGCCCACGATGGGCGTCTGCGCCGCTCCTGCCCGCTGGTCGCGCCAATCGTAACGCGCGCCGTAGCCCACCGTCGCCGTGCCAAAGGGCAGCGCCCGCTCGTAATTGAAACTGGCTTCGGGACCGTAGTTCCGCAGCGTGAAAGTGGGTGCCCGCACATCGTTGGCGTGCATGCCGGCAGTAACCCACGATCCGGGCACCGGCAGCCAGTTCACTCCCGCGTTCATGGTGTTGATCGTCGTGGCCAGGCCATCCTGGACGTTGCGCAGGTAGTTGTAGTTCCCGAAAGACTGCAGCTCGCGCGCGTGGGTTCCGAAGTAATTGAGCAGCACGCGAAAATCGTCGAGCTTGGGCGAGGGCCCCTGCTCCAGCGTGTAATCGTTCTTCGAATAGACGATGCTGTTGAAGACCCGGTAGTTGCGATCGGCGCCGAGCACCAGGCTGGTATCGGCGTTGAGTTGCTGCGAGTTCAGCCGCGAGTTCTGGATCGGCAGATTCAGGCTGCCGCTGGCGGATTCCTGCTGCTGCGCCTGGTAGCCGAGTTGTGTCGTGCCGTAGCTCCCGAGCGCGCGGTCCCCCTTGAAGGTGAACTGGTCGATGCGGTCGTCCACGAATCGCTGTGTGCTCTCGCCCTGCGTGTGCGACCGCCAGAGCTCGATGGTGAACGGGACCGGCGAGACCGGTGCCAGCAGCGAAAACGCGAAGCCGTACTTCTGGTTCTCCTCCTGGAACACTTCCCCGGGGCTCAGCATCACGACCGGGTTGAGGTGCTCGAAATACACCTTGCCGTTGTACGGCCTGTCGGCAAGGATCGTCGCCGTCGCCGTCAGGTTGTACAGCGGCTTCTGGCTGCGATCGGTGACACTGTCGGTGGTCAGCGCGCTGGCCTGGAAGATCGGCCCGCCGCCGATGTCGAGGGTCATGAACTTGGGGTGATAGACGTAGCCGTGCGTCATCAGGAACGCCTCGACGCGCAGGTCGCTCTGCGACGTGCGCTGGCCGCTGCCCGGCGAACTGCCGATCGCCCCCTGGTACGTGGACAGCTCGTCGGCGAAATAGCTGGTCGAGACATAACCGTCCCAGCCCGTCAGCCGATAGGTGGTGAACGGCGGCTCCTGCGCCTGCGCAACGCCGATCACCGGGCCGAGCGCCCCCAACAGCAGCCAAAGAAGGACCGGGTGCAGCCGTGAGGCCATGCCCAGCGATCGCCCCGGCGCCGCTGCGGCATTGGGTCCGGGCGCGAAATCAAGGGAGGCGAATCGGGCCCGCACCGGTCCATCACTTCGGCGCCGCGGCAACCGGCTTGTCGTCGCGCGAATAATCGGCGCCGGCCATGCGTCCAAAGCCGAAGACGTCGACCTTGTTGGGCGCGAGCTGGCTTGCCACCAGGATCAGGTATTCGATGCTGAATTTCGGGTCGGCATAGCGCTTGAACAAGGCGACGTTGTCGTAGTCGATGGCGATCGCCGCCGGGAGGCTCAAGCCATCGCCGCTCTCCGGCTGCCCGAAAGCCATCAGCAGCAGGCCGTTGGGGTCGAAGATCTGCACGTTCTGGAACGCCGCGTCGGCGACGTAGAGCCTCCCCGCCCTGTCGAGCGCGATACCCTTTGGGCGCGCGAACTTGCCCGGCGTGTCGCCGACCTCGCCGTAGGTGCGCAGCGTCTTGCCCTCGGCGGTGAAGCGCTGGACGCGGAAGTTGCTGGTCTCGGTGACGAACACGTCGCCGTTGGGGCCGATGGCGATGTTGGTCGGGTGGTAGAGTTCCCCTTCCTTCGATCCCGGCTTGCCGAACTTGAACTGCAGCTTGCCCGACTTCTTGTCCAGCACCTGGATCTCGTGGTGCTGGATGTCGACGACGTAGAGCCTGTCGCCGACGATCGCGGTGTCGACCGGGCGGAACTGGCCCTGCTCGCCGAAGGCGCCGACGTACTTGTTGTCGCGGTCGTAGACCAGCACCTGATCGCGGCCGGTGTCGGTGACGTACTTGGTGCCATCGGCGTCGATGGTCAGGTTGATCGGACGCTTCATGCGCCCCCCTCCCGACCCCGTGAACAAGCCGTATTGCTGCTTGTTGAGGTCGAAGATCGCGATTCCGGGCCCCTTGCTGTCCACCGCGTACACCCGACCTTCGGACACGGCGACGCCGTAGATCTGCCCCAGCTCGGCGCCTCTTTCCTCGCCGGCGACGAAGGCCGCAAAGCCGCTGCGCGCGGCGGCGAAGTCGCGCTCGCCGGTGAAGGTGACGAGGTGCTGGATCCGGGGCGGCTCCGGCGGCGCCGGATAGACGACAGCGCCCGGCGCCGGGGTCGTCTTCTCCACCGGCGCGGTCGCGCAACCGGCCAGCACGGCACACGCGACGACGACGAAACCGTGAACGAGGCGACTCAAGGGGGACAGCGGGAGGGTCATGGCAAGGGTCGGCGTGGTGAGGGCGCAGGTTCAATGAGGGCGCGGACTGCGCGTACGAGCGTTCAGGATGCGCGGCCGGCAAAAAGGCCGCCAGTGTGCCACTGTTCGCGCCGGTCGCCAAAGACCCTTCCCTGGCAGGGCTTTCAGGTGCCCTGAAAAAACACGGCCTGTGCGACAGGTGGAGAGGGCCACCAGCCGGACAAGCCGCTCGAGTCAGACGTATCAGGCGCTCTGGACGCCCGCCCTGGTTGTCGACCGTTGCGCCGGTTCCGGCGTCACCAGGTCGTCGCTGGAACCGTTACTTGGCGTGGCAGGTCGTGCAGAGTGCGCTGCTTGCCATGGAGACCTTCACCAGCTTGCCGGTCGCGGCCGTGAAGGTGTTGTGCACGTCGTGGCAGCTCGCGCATTCCATTTTTCCGGCGTAGAGCATGTTCGACGCGATGGTTCCGACCTTGGTCTTGGTGCCCGAGCCGATGGTCACCGCGGTCGTGATGGGTTGCAGCGCGCCGTCGGCGGTCACCAGTGCAGCGTCGTAGGTAAAGCCGATCGGGTGGTCGTTCGTAAGCGCCGTACCCAGGTTGTCGCCGCCGCTAAGGAACGTCGTGCCCGTAGTGCCGCCGAAGCTGTTGACCGCGACCGTGCCATCGTGGCAGGACAGGCAGAGCTTGGACGTCGAGCCCGGCTGCGCGGTGGTCGCGTTCATCGTGGAGCTGGTATACACCGTGTAGGTGGCAGTCGAAAGAGCGTGGTTCCACAGCGGCGCGTCGGCGAGCACGGCGGTGTTGTGCGGTGCGTGGCAGGCGACGCAGATCTGCCCGCCCGACCACGCCTGGCCCGCGAAATCGTGCGCCGAACCGACGATCGTGCCCGCGCTCGCCAAGGGCGCGAACAACAACCCCAGCACCACGCCGGTCAATCCACCCAGGATCGCCGCACTCTTTGCCAACCGTTGCCTGCTCATTTGTCCACTCCTTGTTGTTGACTTCAGGTTGAAACCGATTGCACAACGTGATTTCGACGGGCTTTGCTTTGCGCTGCCGGGTAACCTGGTAGCGACCCCTTGGCGCTTTCGCTATCTGGCGTGTAAGGGTTTGGCTTATATCTTTGCAAGCTTTTAGCGTTGATGTGAATTTATCGCACGTATGTCAGCGGCATATTGACGCAGGTCAACATTCCCGCGGGCGCAACCGTGCCCACCTTTGACCTGGATCAAAGACGGGGTGGCTGCAATCGGCGAGTCGGGCCTCAAGTTCCGGGTAGGAGGGCCGATATTGCCGCCCGCGCTGGCCGGTTCACGAATCGATAAAAAGCTATTCAAGTGAACGGCTTAGGCGCGCAGTAAGCGCCGCGGAGCGGCAGCCTTCGGGGACCGCAGGCCATGGCTCTGGTGCCCACTCGCGGCAGGTCAATCACCCACTCCCGTGACCGGCAGCGGCACGGGCGGTCTGCGCCCGCCCCCACCCTTGGCCGCCCGCGATGGGTGCTCGTTGCGAATCAATGCCCTATCCCTCGCGCGGCGCGAATGTGCTGGGGCCATGGCGGTGACGCGACGCGTCACTGCAGCCCTGAAAATCGGACTGGCACGCTTGCTGCGCAAGATCGGGGGAAGGAAACCGATGCTGCGCGGAGCCCTGCAGCCAATCACCGGACGCCGCGCGGCGCGACGAAGCGAGACCGATCATGACCCACAGCTACGTGCTTCTCCTCACCGCGGCGGCCCTCGTCGCGGCGACCGCCACTGCGCCGCTGTCCGCAGGTGCCGCAACCCCGCTCCGCGCCGGCGCAGGCGTCGTCGCCATGCTCGGCGCGAGCGCGCCAAGCCAGCCACCAAGTGCTGCGAGCTGGCACTGCATGGCCGGACAAAACCGCGACGACCTGTGGTACCTCGATTGCCGCGACTGGAATGGCCTCGTCAACGCGCTGCCCGACGAGGACGTGCCCATCTGGCGCGTGCCGACGTTCAGCATTCCGATGGACTCGTCGCGCGCCGACGAACTGGTGCGCGCCACGATGTGCCAGAGCAATTCCGGGTGCCAGATCAGGGTCGTGAACCTGCCTGCCCGCGGGACGCGCTGAAGTCGCAGCGGCTCGGCTAGGGGGACCGCTCCGCGCCCTGCGGGGCCATGGCCGCCTGCCGCTACAGGTCGGAGATTCCCCGCTTGATCGCGTAGCGAACGAGACCCGCGACGTCGTCGATCTCGAGCTTGCGCATGATCTGCGCGCGAAAAGCCTCGACGGTCTTGACGCTCAGGCCCAGCGCTTCGGCGATGTTCCGGGTGCCCAGCCCATCGGCGATCATTTTCAGAACTTCGAGCTGGCGGCCGGTGAGTTCGGCCCGCCTCCCGGGTTCCGCGGTGCGGGTGACGTAGTTCTCGACGACCTGCCGCTCGACCGAGCGGGAGAGCCAGACGCCACCCTCGCAGGCGCGGCGAATAGCGCCTTCCAGCTCCTCCGGCGCGTCGTGCTTCAACACGTAGCCCGCGGCCCCCAGGCGCAAGGCCGTGCCTACGTGCTCCTCGTTGTCGAGCATCGACACCATCACGACCTTGACGCCCGGTATCGATTCGCGAACGCGCTGCAGGACCTGCAATCCGGTCAGGCCGGGCATGGCGATGTCGAGGAGAAGCACGTCGGGAACCAGTTCCCCGACGAGCTTCAGCGCCGCGTCGCCGCTCGCCGCGTCTCCGACCACGTCGAAATCGGCCACGTCTTCGAGCAAGGACCTCAGCCCGGCGCGAACGAGGTTGTGGTCGTCGGCGAGGACGATTCGTATCTTCTGGTTCATGGTTTGCCTGCAACAGGAAACACGGCCCGCACCTCGGTCCCGCTGCCCGGATGGGAAACGATCGAAAACTCGCCTGCCAGAGCGGTCACCCGCTCGCGCATGCCGATGAGGCCCAGCGGCGCTGGCGGGAATTGCTCCGGCGGCACGTCCGGCGTCGAGAACCCGACCCCATCGTCGACCACGGTGAGCGTCAGCGCCTGCGGGTCGAGTTCGAGGCTCACCTCGATGCTCATCGCGTCCGCGTGCCGGAGTACGTTTGACACGGCCTCCTGAAGCACCCGGAACACCGCCAACTCGGTCGCGCCATCGAGGCGTTGCTGGCCAAGGTTCTCCTGCAGGTCGTATTGGATCTCGGTATTGCGCTGCATCCCGGCAAGATACCAGCGCACGGTCGCAGCGAGTCCCAGATCGTCGATCATCGGGGGCCGCAACCGCCGGCTGATATCGCGGATCGAAGCTGAAAGTCCGTCGACGATCTCGGCGACCTCGTCCAGGCTCGTGCCGGCGCCCTGCGCCTGCCGCCGCACGCGCCCCAGCGCCAGCTTGAGCACCGTCAACGTCTGCCCGATCTCGTCGTGCAATTCACGCGAGAGGTTCTTGCGCTCCGCTTCCTGAATCACCACCTGCTGCCCCGCAAGCGCCTGCAACTGTCGGGTTGCCTCTTCCTTGACCGCCCGCGCAGCCCGCAATTCCGTGATGTCGACGTAGGAGAGCACCGCGCCGCCGCCGCCCAACTGCAGCGGCGTCGCATTGAGCAGATACCAGCTGTCGCCAAAATCATGGCGCGATCGGCATTCCGCCGTGAATCGGGAACGCTCCCCGGCGAGAACCTCGCGCACGCCAGCGCCGCACGCCGGCGCGTTGTCGCAGGCGTCGTCGGACTCCATGCACGCATCGACATAGTTGACGCCCACATCCGCGCGAGCATGCGCTCCGCAGCGGTCCGTACGCGTGGCGGCGAAACTCCGCCACGCTTCGTTGACCGAAAGAATCCTCCCGCGCCGGTCGAGCACGGCGATCCTCGCATCGACCGAGTCGAGCACCGCGCGAATGAACACCTCGCTGGCCCGCAAGCGATCCTGTGCCTCCTCGTACTCGGTCACGTCACGGGCAATGCCCAGCACGCCCGTCACGGCGCCGTCAACATCCCGGACGGGCGTCTTGATGGTGACGTAGCGGCGCGTGCCCTTGCCGAAATCATGCGTCCGCTGCGTAACCTCTGCGGCACCCCCTGCAACGATGCGCGCGTCGGATTCGCGGAAAGCCTGCGCGGCTTCGGGCGAGTGCAGGTCGGCATCGGTCCTGCCCTCGATCGTAGCGTCCAGGCACATCGCTTCGGCCAGCGCGTCGTTGCCGATCAGGTAGACACCCGCTCTGTCCTTGAGCCACACCAGGTCCTGCATGGCATTGATCATCGTACGCAACAGGCCGCGTTCGTACGCGACCTGGCGCTGCGCTGCGTGCTCGGCCGACACGTCGCGACCTATGGCGAGCAAGCGGCCTCCGGGAAGCCGCTGTGTAGCGGCATCGATCGTCAACATGGCTCCATCCGCCCGCCGGAACTGCCAGATGCTGCGCAACGGTTGCTGCTCGAGCGAGCGTCCGGGGCCGAGCAAGGACTCCACAGCGGTCCCCGCCAGGAATTCGCCGATCGGTCGCCCGATCAGCTCGTCGTTGCCGCATCCACACAATCGCGCAGCGGCGCGATTGGCGTAACGGAACCTGAGATCCGCTCCCAGGACGAGGATCGCATCGCTCGCTTCTTCCGCGATCACGCGAAAGCCGGCCTCCTGCGCCTGGAGTTCGCGCACATGACGGTGCAGGAGCACCCGCAGCAGCATCGCCGAGACGACGACGAATGCCAGCCCCTGCAGAGTGTCGACGGCCATGTCCTGCGGGAGGTTGGCGACGAAGAGATCGGTAATCCGATCGATGACGATGAGCCACGCCGACGCGAACAGCACGTAGGCCGCGACCACCGCGCGGACGCTGAACTGCGGCCGTTCCAGCCAATCAAGAAATCGCTTGAACACGTCGGGATATGACCTATCGGTCGTCGGGTGCCGGACTTGGCGCGGCCCCCCAGTTCGCAGCTGCGCACGGCGTCCGCGGCGACGAAGTATGCCATGCGGAACTCTCGGGACAAACGACGTTGGCGCTGCGGCAGGTCGCGCCGGATACAGGTGCCGGCCAGCACGCCAGAAGCCGCAGTTTACCCCTGATTATATTAGGGTTGTTAACTACAAATTGTCGAAACAACTTGACATTGTCATATGACAAAGGCATAAAATCGGCGTGGAATGTTTTTCCACATCAACGCAATCAGTTCGAATCGTTGCGTTCCCAGAGAACTTCGAAGCGAGGTACAGATGAAAAAGATTTCTGCAATAGGGCTCCTGGCGTTCCTGGCATTTCTCCTGAGTTCGGGCTCCGCAATGGCCTCCAGCGGCTATCTGCGGGGAACCGACGGATTCAACCTGGTCTACCCCGCCTCCTCCTCGGGGCTCAACGCTTCCTGCAATGTGTGTCACTCCAGTGGCGGCGGCACCGAGCTCAATGCTTATGGCCGCGCCTGGGCCGCCCAACACAACGCGGGCCTGACGGTCAGGGCCGCATTCCTCGCGATCGAGGGAACGAATTCGGACAGCGATCCGACCGGTGCGACGAATATCGCGGAGATCAACGCCAACGCCCAGCCAGGCTGGACGCCAGGCCCGAACAACACGCTGTACGACATGTTCACGTTGGCGGTGGTCGCCACCGGTCAGAGCCCGGTGTTCGTCAACGGCAACCTCCTTGACCCGGCCGCCGCAGCCAATCAGCCGCCGGTGCTCGCCCCGATCGGCGCCAAGGCCGTGAACGAAGGGCAGGCGCTCGCGTTCACCGCCACCGCGACCGATCCCGACGGGAACGCGCTAACCTTCACCGCAGGCAACCTGCCGACGGGAGCGACGCTGTCCGCGGCCGGCGCCTTCAGCTGGACGCCAGCGTTCGATCAGGGCGGCAACTACAACGTCACCATCACCGTGACCGACAACGGCAGCCCGGCGGCGAGCGACTTCGAAATCGTCACTGTCACCGTGGGCAACGTCAACCGGCCGCCGGTCTTGGGCGCGATCGCCGCTTCGCAGACAGCGACTGAAGGCGTGTTGAAGACGATTCCGATCACCGCCACCGATCCGGACGGCGACGGCATGACCATCGCCGGCTCGAACCTGCCGACGGGTGCGACGGTGACCGACAACCTCAACGGGACGGCGACGTTTGCGTGGACGCCCAGCCTGACGCAGGCCGGCGCCTATCCCAACGTGACGATCACGGTGACCGACAGCGGAAGTCCGGCGCAGAGCGCGACGACGCAATTCACCATCACGGTCGTCGATGCCAACCAACCGCCGGTGCTGGCACCGATTGGCGCCAAGACGACCAACGAAGGGCAATTGCTGGCGTTCACCGCCACCGCGACCGACCCGGACTCGAGCGTGCTGACGTTCTCGGCGGGCAACTTGCCGTCCGGAGCGACCCTGACGCCGGCCGGCGCCTTCAGCTGGACACCCGCCACAGGTCAGATCGGCAACTTCAGTGTGACGATCACCGTCGCTGACAACGGAACGCCGTCGCAAACCGATGCCGAGACGTTCACGATCACCGTCGGCAACATCAACCGGCCACCGGTGCTGAACCCGATCGGCGCCAAGACGGTGAACGAAGGCCAATTGCTGGCTTTCACGGCCACTGCCTCCGACCCGGATGGAAACGCGCTCGGCTTCACCAGTGCGAATCTGCCGAGCGGCGCGACGCTTGCCCCGACCGGGGCCTTCAGCTGGACGCCTGGCTACACCCAGGCCGGCAACTACAGCGTGACGATCGACGTCAGCGACGGCGCCTTGTCCGCGTCCGAGACCTTCACGATCTCCGTGGGCAACGTCGACCGGCCGCCGGTGTTGAGCCCGAGCCCGATCGGCAACCGTAGCCTGAACGTCGGGCAGACGCTGACCATCGCGATCACCGCCAGCGACGCCGACGGCGACGTGCTGACCTTCACCGGCACCAATCTGCCGGCGGGTGCCACGCTGGTCGACGGCGGACCGGGTGCTGCCACCTTCAGCTGGACGCCGACGGCCGCTCAGACCGGCAGCTTCCCGAATGTCACCATCACGGTGAGCGACGGGGTGCTGACCGATGCGGAAGTGTTCACGATCACCGTCACCGGTGCCGCCGTGAACCATCCGCCGGTGGTGACCAATCCCGGCAGCAAGACGGTGACCGAAGGCCAGTTGCTTTCGTTCACGATCGCCGGAACGGACCCGGACGGCAACACGCTCAGCTTCTCGAGCGCCAACCTGCCGACCGGCGCGACCCTGAGCGCCAACGGTGCCTTCAAGTGGACGCCGGCCACAGGTCAAGCCGGCGGCTATTCGGTGACGGTCACCGCGACCGACAACGGCACCCCGGCACTCACCAGCGCACCGCAGACGTTCATGATCACCGTCCAGGCAGCCACACCGACGTCCGGCTCGGTCTCGATCGACGAAGCGGAATGGAACGACTCCAGGCTCAAGGTCAAGGGCATGGTGAAGCCGGGTCGGGTCAACGTAACGGTCGTCGATGCAGATTCGGGCAAGACGCTCGGCACCGCCATGGCCAACGAAGAGGGCAAGTGGAAGCTGGAAGTAAGACTCGGCGCCGCCCCGTGCAAGGTGCAGGCCAAGACCGGCAACCAGCTTTCGAAAGTCGTGACGGTCAAGGGCGCCCCCCGCAACTGTGCAAAGCCCGGTGACGACGACGACGACGACGAGGAGGACGACGATCACGATGATTGACCTCGTCTAGCACCCGCGCGCCGTTGTCGGGATTGTTCAGGCCTCTTCGCGATGCCTCCCGGACAACGGCGCAAGGACAAGGCAGGACCAGGGGTTGGCGGAACATCGCCAACCCCTTTTTCATTTCGGTGTGCCGCGCACGCCTTACCCGCGGAGAAACATCCGAAGCGAGGATTCGAGTAGGAACGCCTTGGTTGATCAGGCACGGTGACGCATGAAGTTCCGTTCGGGCTGAGCCCGTCGAAGCCCCTTCGATTGACTCAGGGCAGGCCCTTCGATTGACTCAGGGCGAACGGTTCAAACATATTCATTCCGGATCAACAGGCGTGACGGGTCTGCGCGGTCAATGCGTTCGCGTCTGAAGTCGCTCCCACAGGTCCCAATCGATGCGTCGCTCTTGCAGGAGCGGCTGACGCCGCTCCTGCCCCAAGCACGAAATCGCGGCTACACCGTCAGGCACTCCCGCACGCCATCGCGCTCCATGTCCTCGCCACGGCCGGCCTTGATCACCTCGCCTCGCGACAGCACGACATAGCGATCGGCCAGCGATCGTGCAAAGTCGTAGTACTGCTCGACCAGCAGGATCGCCATCTCGCCTTCGCTGGCCAGCCGGCGGATCGCGCGCTCGATGTCCTTGATGATCGACGGCTGGATGCCCTCGGTCGGCTCGTCCAGCACCAACAATTTCGGTCCCGCGGCCAGCGCGCGGCCGATGGCGAGCTGCTGCTGCTGCCCGCCGGAAAGATCGCCGCCGCGCCGTTGCAGCATGTCGGAGAGGACGGGGAACATCTCGAAGATGCGCGCAGGTATCGGCGTGCCGCGCGGGCGCGTGGCGAGCCCGAGGCGCAGGTTCTCCTCGACCGTGAGGCGCGGGAAGATCTCGCGTCCCTGCGGCACGTAGCCGAGTCCCAGGCGCGCACGCTCGTAGGGCGGCATGCGCGTCACGTCCTTGCCCTCGAAGTTGATTGCGCCGTTCTTCACCGGAAGCAGTCCGGCCAGGCACTTCAGCAGCGTCGTCTTCCCGACGCCGTTTCTGCCCAGCACCGTCGTCACCGAGCCGGAGGGCGCCTCGAACGAGACGTTGCGCAGCGTATGGCTGCCGCCGTAGTACTGGTTGACGTTGGATACGGTCAGCATGGCAAGGGACGCGTCGACATTCGCAGCTTTAGCGGCCGAGGTAGACCTCGATCACCCGGGGATCGGCCTGCACGACGTCCATCGGTCCTTCGGCCAGCACGCTGCCTTCGTGCAGCACGGTCACCTTGCGCGCGATGCGGCCGATGAAGTCCATGTCGTGCTCGACCACCACGACCGAGTGGCGCCCCGCCAGCGTGAGGCAGAGTTCCGCGGTGCGCATCGTCTCCTCGTCGGTCATGCCGGCGACCGGCTCGTCGAGAAGGATGAGCCGCGGTTCCTGCATCAGCAGCATGCCGATTTCCAGCCACTGCTTCTGTCCGTGCGACAGGAGCCCTGCCTGCCGCTGCGCTTCGCCCGCCGAGATGAATGAGCGTAAGCGTCTCGGCGATGCGGTCGCGATCAAAGCTGCCAAGTCGGGCTCGCAGCGTACCGCGCACCCGCTTGTCGGCCTTCATCGAGAGTTCGAGGTTTTCGAACACGCTCAGCTGCTCGAACACCGTCGGCTTCTGGAATTTGCGCCCGATGCCGGCGTGCGCGATCTGCGGCTCGGTCAGCGTCGTGAGGTCGATCGTCTGGCCGAAGAACGCGGTGCCGGAATCGGGCCGCGTCTTGCCGGTGATCACATCCATCATCGTCGTCTTGCCTGCCCCGTTGGGGCCGATGATGCAGCGCAGCTCGCCGTCTTCGATGGTCAGCGACAGCTTGTTGAGCGCGCGAAAGCCGTCGAAGCTCACGGTGATAGCCGTCGAGATAGAGGATCGGACCGTGCGTGGTGTCCACACCCGCGCCGGCGAAGCGCATGCCGAGCTGCGACAGGCCAGGCGCGCCGGCATCGGTGGTGTGCGCGGCCTCGCTCATCCGCGCCTCCGGGAGATGAGGCCCACCACGCCGCGCGGCAGGTACAGCGTGACCAGGATGAACAGCAGGCCCAGGAAGAACAGCCAGAACTCGGGGAAGGCCTGCGTGAACCAGCTCTTGGCGCCGTTGACGATGAACGCGCCGACGATCGCGCCGATCAGCGAGCCACGGCCGCCCACCGCCACCCAGATCGCGATCTCGATGGAGTTGGCCGGCGACATCTCGCCGGGATTGATGATGCCGACCTGCGGCACGTACAGCGCACCGGCAATGCCGCACAGCACCGCGGACAGCGTCCAGATCGCGAGCTTGTAGTAGAGCGGGTTGTAGCCGCAGAACATCACCCGGCTCTCCGCATCGCGGATCGCGGTCAGCACGCGGCCGAACTTGGATGCCACGATGCAACGGCCCAGCAGGTACGCGCCCAGCAGCGCAGCGCCGGTGAGCGCGAATAATGCCACGCGTGTGTGCGGCGAGGTGATCGAGAACCCCAGGATGCGCTTGAAGTCGGTGAAGCCGTTGTTGCCACCGAAGCCCGTGTCGTTGCGAAAGAACAGCAGCATGAACGCGTAGGTGAGCGCCTGCGTGATGATCGAAAAGTACACGCCCTTGATCCGCGAGCGGAAGGCGAAGTAGCCGAAGACCAGGGCGAGGAGACCAGGCACCAGCACGACCAGCAGCATCGCGTAGGCGAAGTGGTCGGTGAAGCTCCAGTACCAGGGCAGTTCCTTCCAGTCGAGGAACACCATGAAGTCGGGCAGGTCACTTTTGTAGACGCCGTCGCGGCCGATAGAGCGCATCAGGTACATGCCCATCGCGTAGCCGCCCAGCGCAAAGAACAGTCCGTGGCCCAGCGACAGGATGCCGGCGTAACCCCAGATCAGGTCCATCGCCAGCGCGACGATGGCGTAACACATGATCTTGCCGACCAGCGTGACCATGAAATCCGACACATGCAGAGGATGCCCGACCGGCAGCGCGAGGTTGGCGAGAGGCAACGCCACCAGCAGCAGGATTGCGGCGAAGCCGTACGCCAACCAGCCGCGCGCGCTCAGCAGCGAAGGCACCGCTGAACCGAGCGGGCGATTGCTGCCGGCGAACGACGGCGAAGAGATGACCTGCTCAACCATCGGCCATGCGCCCCTTGAGCGCGAACAGCCCCTGCGGCCGCTTCTGGATGAACACGATGATGAAAACCAGCACCGCGATCTTGGCCAGCACCGCGCCCGACCACGCCTCGAGGAACTTGTTGGCGATGCCGAGACCGAGACCGGCATAGATGGTGCCGGCGAGCTGGCCCACGCCGCCCAGGACGACCACCATGAACGAATCGACGATGTAACTCTGCCCGAGATCCGGCCCGACGTTGCCGATCTGTGACAGTGCGCAGCCCGCGAGCCCGGCGATCCCCGAACCGAGACCGAAGGCCAAGGTGTCGACGCGCCCGGTGGGCACGCCCAGCGCGCTGGCCATCGACCGGTTCTGCGTCACGCCGCGTACGAACAGCCCGAGCCGCGTGCGGGTGAGCAGCAGCCACACGCCGGTGACGACCGCGGCGGCGAAGCCGATGATCACGAGGCGACTCCACGGCAGGACCGCGTTGTTGAAAACCGTGAGGCCACCTGACATCCATGCCGGGTTCTCGACCTGCACGTTCTGCGCGCCGAAGATCGTGCGCGTCGCCTGGATCAGGATCAGGGAGAGGCCCCAGGTGGCGAGCAGCGTCTCCAGCGGCCGCCCGTACAGGAAGCGGATCACCGTGCGTTCCATCGTCATGCCGACGAAGGCCGCAGCCAGGAATGCCACGGGCAGCGCTGCGAGCAGATACAAATCGAAGGCGCCAGGCAGGTGGCTGCGAAAGAGGTTCTGCACCACATACGTGGCGTAGGCGCCGACCATCATCAACTCGCCGTGCGCCATGTTGATGACGCCCATCAGCCCATAGGTGATCGCAAGACCCAATGCCGCCAGCAGCAGGATACTGCCGAGACTGATGCCACTGAAAATGCGGCCTGCCAACTCGCCGGTGGCGAGCCGGCCTTCGATCGCGCGCAACGCGATCTCCACCTCGGCACGAACTTCGGCATCCGGCTCGACGAAGACGTCGCCCTTCTTCTCCATGAGCCCCAGCAACAGCGTCTTGGTGCTGGCACTCTTGCTCGTCGCCAAGGCATGAATCGCGAACAGCTTCTTGGTCTTGTCGCTGCTGGCCAGTTCGATCGTCGCTCGTGCAAATTCCAGCAAGCCTTTGATCTCCGGATCCTGCTCTTTCGCCAGCGCAGCGGCTACCGCGGGCAGCATTTCTTCATCGGCACCGCTTTGCAGCGCGCGGGCCGCAGCGAAGCGAATCGCCCGCTCCGGAGCGGAGAGCTTCAGCACCGCGATGGCGCCGGTGATCTCCCGTCGCATGCGATTGTTGACGACCACGTCCTCGCGCGGCTCGGGCAGAGGCTTCACCGCCGCGCCGGTCACGACGTCGATCGCATCGCCGCCCTTGACCTTGAGGACACGCTGATCGCCCGTCGTCTGGATTTCGCCATCGACGAGGCCCTGCAGCAGCGGCAGCGCCTGCGCGTCGTTGGCAGCCACCAGGGTGGCCAGTGCCTTCAGCTTGGCGTCGCTTTCGCCGAAGGCCAGTTCGTGAGCGAGTTCCGGCGCCATCGCCCGCGCGCCACCGGCGCCAAGCAATGCCAGCACGCAGGCGAGCGTTGCCAGGATGTGGCACAAGGCATGGGCGGGCGTTTTCATCGGTGGCCAGTGTGGGGGCAACGCAGGAGGAACGCGGGCGGCAGCGGGTGATCACGGGCCGCTGCCGCCCTGGTTCCGTGTTTCAGCTGCTTACTTCTGTTCCGGCACGTCCTTCTTCTTGTCGTTGCCGGCGATGAACGGGCTCCACGGCTGCGCGCTGATCGGGCCCGGCGTCTTCCATACGACATTGAACTGGCCGTTGGCCTGTACTTCGCCGATGAACACCGGCTTGTGCAGATGGTGGTTCTTCTCGTCCATCTTGGCGGTGAAGCCCGATGGCGCCTTGAAGGTCTGGCCGGCCATCGCCGCGATGACCTTGTCGGTGTCGGTCGACTTCGCCTTCTCGACGGCCTGCTTCCACATGTACACGCCGATGTAGGTCGCTTCCATCGGGTCGTTGGTCAGCGGCTTGTCGGCACCGGGCAGCTTCTTCGCCTTGGCATACGCGGCCCACTGCTTCTTGAACGCGTCGTTGGTCGGGTTCTTCAGCGACATGAAGTAGTTCCATGCCGCGAGGTGGCCCACCAGCGGCTTGGTGTCCACGCCGCGCAGCTCTTCCTCGCCGACCGAGAACGCGACGACCGGCACGTCGGTCGCCTTCAGGCCCTGATTGCCCAGTTCCTTGTAGAACGGCACGTTCGAGTCGCCGTTGATCGTCGACACCACCGCCGTCTTGCCACCCGCCGCGAACTTCTTGATGTCGGCGACGATGGTCTGGTAATCGCTATGACCGAAAGGCGTGTACTTCTCGTCGATATCGGTGTCGGCGACGCCCTTGGACTTGAGGAACGCGCGCAGGATCTTGTTGGTCGTGCGCGGGTACACGTAATCGGTGCCGAGCAGCACCCAGCGCTTGGCAGCGCCGCCATCCTTGCTCATCAGGTACTCGACGGCGGGAATCGCCTGCTGGTTCGGCGCGGCGCCGGTGTAGAACACGTTCTTCGACAGTTCCTCGCCTTCGTACTGCACCGGGTAGAAGAGGAGTCCGTTGAGTTCCTCGAACACCGGCAGCACCGACTTGCGCGACACGCTGGTCCAGCAGCCGAAGACCACCGCCACCTTGTCCTGCGAAATCGAGGCCGCGCGCCTTCTCGGCGAACAGCGGCCAGTTCGACGCAGGGTCGACGACGACCGGCTCGAGTTTCTTGCCGAGCACGCCGCCCTTGGCGTTGATCTCCTCGATCGCCATCAGCGCGGTGTCCTTCAATACGGTTTCGCTGATGGCCATGGTGCCCGACAGCGAATGCAGCACGCCGACCTTGATGGTGTCGGCCGCAAACGCAGGGGCGGCGGTGAAGCCAGCACTCGCCAAGGCAGCCGACAAGGCCAGTTGTTTGATGAAGTGACGACGTTGCATGAAGTCTCCCAGTTCGAAAAAGGAACGATGACGATGTCCACGCCGGTGGTCGTTCGACACGACAACTTCGTGACCGGCCAACCCGGGCGGCGTTGCTGCAATGCTTTGCACGATCCATGCCATTGCGCGTTGCCAGCCGCTAAGTCTTGGATTCGTCATGGGAAATGGAACCGTGGCGCGGACACAGCATGCGTCGGGGCCCGGTTGGACACACGCGCGTCATCCCCAAAGCAGTGCGCGCCGTTCTGCGCAGCGCACCAAATTACTTCGATGGGGTTAAAGCGTGGCGCCTGCGGTCGGCGCGGCGTGCCGCCTAGCGGACTGCCACCATCCCGCGTTCCTCGATGAAGCGAATCACCACATCGAGACCCTGCCCGGTCTTGAGGTTGGTGAACACGAAAGGTCGCTCGCCGCGCATCTTCCGCGCATCGTGGTCCATCACCTCGAGTGACGCGCCGACCATGGGGGCCAGGTCGATCTTGTTGATGATCAGCAGGTCCGAGCGGGTGATGCCGGGGCCGCCCTTGCGCGGTATCTTGTCGCCTGCGGCAACGTCGATCACGTACAGCGTGAGGTCGGAGAGCTCCGGCGAAAACGTCGCCGCGAGATTGTCGCCGCCGCTTTCGACGAACACGATGTCGAGGTTGCCGAAGCGTTGCACCAGGCGGTCGACCGCCTCGAGGTTGATCGACGCGTCCTCGCGGATCGCCGTGTGCGGACAGCCGCCGGTCTCGACGCCGATGATGCGATCTGGGGCGAGCGCCTCGTTGCGCACCAGGAATTGCGCATCCTCCTCGGTGTAGATATCGTTGGTGACCACGGCAATCTGGTGCCGGTCGCGCAGCGCGCGGCACAGCGCCAGCGTCAGCGCCGTCTTGCCCGAGCCCACCGGGCCGCCGATGCCGACGCGCAGCGGTTGCGTAATGTTCATGATCGAAAGAGCCTCGTGTATTGAGTTTCGTGACGTGACGATGCGATCGCGAGTCCCGGCGCGAAGGTCGCGACGTCGTCGTCGGCGATCGTCCGCGCGAGCAGTGCGGCAGCGGGAATGTGCGTGCCCAGGTGCAGAAGCAGCCGCTGCCCGGCAACCTGTCCCAGCGGCACGGTCTTGATCGCCGCCATCACCTGGTTTTCGAGCCACGCCCACAGGTACGCAGCGAGGGACGACTCCGCAGCGATGCCCGATGCCGCGCGTCGCAATCGCCCACGCCGCGGGCAGCGTGATCGGATGCAGCAACGGCAGCGCGCCGCGCGCGAAGTCGTCGAGCAGATCGAGATCGGCGGCAAGCTTGATGAGCGAGCCGCCCATCTGCTCGGTCTCAGCGCGCAATTCGGAGGATTCGCGCGAGGCGCGGAACCGGTCGTTCCAGCGTGCGAGCGCTTCCGCGTTTTCATCCGCAACAGCAGTGAGCAGACGCCAGGCGATAGCCGCCTCGCCGGGTGCGACGACGAGTTCGAGCAGGTCGCCGATCCAGGCCTGCGTCGTGACGGCGTCGCACACGACGCCGTCCTCGACGACGCGTTCGAGACCCTGCGAATAGCTGAAGGCGCCGATGGGCAGCGTCGGGCTCGCGAGCTGGAGCAGGCGGACCAGCGCCAGCGCGTCGTCGCCCGCGCGCCCCGCGCTCGGCCGCGGATTCATGTGTCGCCGGCCGGCGGAACGGCGAAATCGTGGATCACGCCGCGGCGCACCGCCTCGCTGGTGTGCTGGTGATGGCCGCTGCCGTACGCGCCGCCCTCGGGCTCGAACGGGGCGACGACGGTGCGCACCTCCGCGCCCAGGCCGCGTACCATCGCGGCGAGCACCTCGTCGGCGGCAAAGCGGACCGAATCCGGTCCGACCTGCACCGGCGCGTGTCGGTTGCCGAGATGGTAGGCGATGCGCGCCAGCATCGCGGGGTCGGCGCAGCGGGCCTCGGCCAGCGTCTCGGCGGCGGCGGTCACGCGGATGACGCGCCCGTCGACAGCTTCGAGGCAATCGCCATCACGCAGCAACGTCCCGCGCGGCAGGAAGAGGCCCACCTCCTCGCCGTTGGTCAGCACCGTGCGCAGCCGCGTCTTCTGCCGCAATTCGAAGGGCAGCAGCAGCGTGAAGTCCGCAGGCACCGGGAGCGTCGCACCGCTTCTCGACGATCAGCATCGAAAACTCAGAACAGGAAGTAGCGCTGCGCCATCGGCAGTACCGTCGCCGGCTCGCAGACCAGCAGTTCGCCGTCGGCGCGCACCGCGTAGGTCTCGGGATCGACGTCGATGCGTCGGCATGGCGTCGTTCAGCCTCATGTCGCGCTTGCCGATCCTGCGCGTGTTCTTCACCGCCACCAGCGGCTTGCGCGAGCTTGAGCTTCGCCACCGCCGGGTTCTTCAGCGCGGCCTTCGACACGAAGGTCACCGACGTGCGCAAGCGCCTTGCCGAACGCGCCGAACATCGGCCGGTAGTGCACGGGTTGCGGCGTCGGAATCGACGCGTTGGGGTCGCCCATCGCCGCGGCCGCGATCATGCCGCCCTTGACGATCAGCGACGGCTTGACGCCGAAGAACGCCGGCTTCCACAGCACCAGATCGGCGAGCTTGCCCGCCTCGACCGAGCCCACCAGGTGCGCCGACGCCGTGCGCGATCGCCGGGTTGATCGTGTACTTGGCGATGTAGCGCTTGACGCGGTGGTTGTCGTTGCCGGCCGGGTCTTCGGCGAGCTTGCCGCGCTGCGTCTTCATCTTGTGCGCGGTCTGCCAGGTGCGGATGATCACCTCGCCGACGCGGCCCATCGCCTGCGAGTCCGACGACAGCATCGAGAACGCGCCGAGGTCGTGCAGGATGTCCTCGGCGGCGATGGTCTCGCGGCGGATCCGCGACTCGGCGAAGGCGATGTCCTCGGCGATCGACGGGTCGAGGTGGTGGCACACCATCAGCATGTCGAGGTGCTCGTCGATGGTGTTGACCGTGTACGGCCGCGTCGGATTGGTCGACGACGGCAGCACGTTGGGCTCCGCCGCCGCCTTGATGATGTCGGGCGCGTGGCCGCCGCCGGCGCCCTCGGTGTGGTAGGTGTGGATGGTGCGGCCCGCCGATGGCCTTGCAGCGTCGTCTCGACGAAGCCGGATTCGTTCAGCGTGTCGGTGTGGATCGCGACCTGGACGTCGAGCCTGTCGGCGACTTTCAGCGCCGCGTCGATCGCCGCCGGCGTCGTGCCCCAGTCCTCGTGCAGCTTCAGCCCCATCGCGCCGGCCTCGACCTGCTCGACGAGCGGCGCGGCGAGGCTTGCGTTGCCCTTGCCGAGAAAGCCCAGGTTCATCGGAAACGCCTCGGCCGCCTCGAGCATCCGGTGGATGTGCCACGGTCCCGGCGTGCAGGTGGTGGCGAAGGTCCCGGTCGCGGGACCGGTGCCGCCGCCGATCATCGTGGTGACGCCGGACATCAGCGCCTCGTCGATCTGCTGCGGGCAGATGAAGTGGATGTGCGCGTCGATGCCGCCGGCGGTGACGATCATCCCCTCGCCGGCGATGATCTCGGTGCCGGCGCCGATGACGATGTCGACCCCCGGCTGGATGTCGGGATTGCCGGCCTTGCCGAGCTTCGCGATCATCCCGCCCTTGATCGCGATGTCGCACTTGACGATGCCCCACCAGTCGATGACCAGCGCGTTGGTGATCACCGTGTCGGCGCAGTCCTTCGCCACGCGCTGGCTCTGGCCCATGCCGTCGCGGATCACCTTGCCGCCGCCGAACTTCACTTCCTCGCCGTAGACGGTGAGATCGCGCTCGACCTCGACGATGAGATCGGTGTCGGCGAGCCGCACCCGGTCGCCGGTGGTCGGGCCGAACATCTCCGCGTAGGCGCGGCGGCCGATCTTCATCGTGCCCTCCCGTGGGTCGTCGTCTTGCCGGCGCCCTTCGCGGCGGCGCGCTTCCATGCGGGGCGCGGCACGACGTCGAGCGGCCCCATCACCGCGCCGGAGAAGCCAACCACGACGCGCGCGCCGGCAAGCGCGACCAACTCGGCCACAATACCTGCGCGGCGCCATCGGCGATGCTCCGCAGTAGCGCGCAACGCACATCTGCGGCATGCGCGTCACCGCGCCTTGCCACTCGGTCGCGACGACTTCGCGGCGCGCAGCACGCAGCTCATCGGAGATCGACGTACCTGCAACGACCAGGGTGCCGACGCTCGACGAGCACGGTACGGCGCTCGCAGCGAGCGTAGCGCAACGCCCGCGGGCTCCCGGCGAGGGCATTCGCGTCGACCCGGGAGGTCGGCAATATCAGGCGTCGGCGACGCCCTTCAGCAGAAGCGCCTGGGCGTACAGCTCCTCGCGCGACAATCCGGTCGCCTTGGCCGCGACCCGCGCCGCTCGTGCGGGCGGCAACTCCTCGAGCAGCGCCCGCAGGAGCTTCGTCGTTTCGGCGGTCGCTGATCGCCGCGGCGTGTCCGCTACGCCGGCCACGTCGACGAGCAGCACGAACTCGCCCCGCTCGCGATTGGCGTCTTCGTCGAACCAGCGCGCTGCCCCCGCGAGCGGAAGTCGCGCAATCGTCTCGAACCGTTTGGTGATTTCACGCGCGATGACGATCTCGCGCCCTGCGCCACAGGCGGCGGCGAGATCGGCGACGGTCGAACGCACCCGATGCGGCGCCTCGTAACACACCAGCGCGGCCGACAGGCCCGCGACGGACTCGAGCAGCTCCCGCCGCGCTTTGGCGGCGACCGGCAGAAAACCGAGAAACAGGAAGTGCTCGGCGGACAACCCGGCCGCCGACACCGCCGCCGCGGCCGCGTTGGCGCCCGGGATCGGCACCACCGGCAGCCCCGCGCGGCGAACGGCGGCCACCAGGCGCGCGCCCGGATCGCTGATGGCCGGCGTGCCCGCGTCGCTGACCAGCGCGACGCTTTTCCCGGCCTGCAGCCAGCTCAGGACCTCCTCGCTTCTCCGGGCCTCGTTGTGCTCGCGAATGGAGGTCGGTCTTGTCTGGATGCCGAAATGCCGCAACAGCACGCTGGTGACACGCGTGTCCTCGGCCCCGATGACGTCCGCCGAGGCGAGGATATCCAGTGCCCGAAATGACAGGTCGCGCAGGTTTCCGATGGGAGTAGCGACCACATATAATGTGCCCGCAAGCGCCCTTCCGGCGAGGCCGGGATGGGGTGCTCGCAATTCGCCGGTCTCGACCTCCACCTCCGCCATCTCCTGCTCCGTCAGATGCTCGCCCGCCTGTCTTGCCCGCTGCCGTCTGGAAACTGCGCACGCGCTGCCTGGACCTTGGCGCTGGTGACGATGATGCTCGCGCTGCCGGCATTGTCCGCTGCGCAAACGACAGCGGCAAGCAACGACACTGCGATCGAGGCAGGGCCGCCCGCACCGATACCCATCGTGCTCGTGCTGCCGCTGCAATCCGCGACCTACGGGCGGGCCGCCGACGCCGTGAAGGCCGGTTTCCTCGCTGCTGCCGAATCGGCAAAGGTGAATACCCGGGTCATCGGTCACGCGGACGGCGACCCGAGCGCCGGTTTCGCGCAAGCGCGGGCACTGGGCGCCCGGGTCGTGGTCGGGCCGCTCGTCCGCGACGACCTGCGCGCGCTGGTCGCCGGTGATGTCGAGCTGCCGCTGACGATCGCGCTCAACCAGCTCGACGATGGCGTGGCGTTGCCCGACCACGTCTACGCGTTGACCTTGGCCATCGAGAGCGAGGGCCAGCAACTCGCCCGTCTCGCGCGCTTGCAAGGCGTGCGGACCATCGGCGTCATCGGGGCCGATACGCCGCTGCAGCGACGGTTCGCCAGCGCCTTTGTCGGCGAGTGGATACTGCTGGGCGGCGGGCCGCCGGAAATCTACCGCTACGATCGCGGTCGCGACCTGCTGGCATTGCGCCGGGAGCTCGTCCGCACGCCGGTGGACGCGTTGCTGCTGGCCGTCGACGGCGCCGATGCGTCGCGGCTGAAACCGTTCGTCGGCGCGACCCGCAGCTATACGAGCAGCCAGGTCAACGACCGGCACGCGCTCGAATCGCAGCACGATCTCGACGACGTGTTGTTCATCGAATTGCCCTGGCTGGCGAACCCCGACAAGTACGACCTGGGCAAGCTGGCGCGGGCCAACTACTCGAACGCGGCGCTTGAACGGCTCTACGCGCTCGGCATCGACGCCTTTCGCGTCGCCCAGGCGTTTGCCGACGGCGCGCCGAAAACGCTGGAATTCGATGGCGCCACCGGACATGTGACCCTGGACAAGTCGCGTCAGTTCGCGCGCGAGGGCCTGTTGATGCAATTCCGCAACGGGCGGGCCGAAGCCGTGGACTCGAGCGCATCCGGCAACCCATGAGCCCGAAGACGCTCCTGCAAGAGTTCGGTCTCCTCCGCCGGATCAATAGGTGACCTCCGATCGCAGCACCCACGGCGCGCGCGCCGAGGCGATCGGCGCCGCGTTCCTCGAAGCACGCGGCCTTGCCATCGTCGAGCGCAACTGGCGCCGCCGCTGCGGCGAGATCGACCTCATCGCCCGGGAGCGGCGCGACGCTGGTGTTCGTCGAAGTGCGCCTTCGTCGCGGCCGCGGCTTTGGCGGGGCCGCGGCGAGCATCACCGCGGCCAAGCGCTCGCGCCTGATCGCCGCGGCAGGCCTCTATCTCGCAACCGTCAGAGGCACGCCGAGCTGCCGCTTCGACGCGTTGCTGTTCGACGCGCTCGACAATGACCGCGTCGAGTGGCTGCGCGACATCATCACGCTGTAGCGCCGCGTCGGCGGCCATCGATCCGGCACAGTGGTGTACGAGGTTCCGTTCGGGCTGAGCCAGTCGAAGCCCTTCGACAAGCTCAGGGCGAACGGTCCCCTCGTATTCATGCCGTATCAACAGGCGTGGTATTGCTACAATCCTTGGTCTCCCTCTTTCCATACTGCGATGAATCACCTCCAACGCATCCATCAGCATTTCGCCGACAGCGCGCAATTGAAGCTCGATGCCGCAGCGCTGCTGGCACCCGACATTGCGCGTGCCGCGGAACTCATGTCCTCCAGCCTGCTTGCGGACGGAAAGATACTTGCGTGCGGCAACGGCGGTTCCGCTGCCGACGCGCAGCATTTCGCGGCCGAGATGGTCGGGCGCTTCGAGCGCGAACGTCCGGAACTTCCGGCGCTTTCGCTTGCCACGGATACGTCGATCCTGACCGCGATTGCCAACGACTACTCGTTTGATCAGGTGTTCGCCCGACAGGTGCGCGCCCTGGGGGCAAAGGGCGATGTGCTGCTGGCCATCTCGACTTCCGGCAATTCGGGCAACATCATCGCCGCGATCGACGCGGCCCGCGAGCGGGACCTCTCGGTCGTCGCGCTGACCGGCAAGGGCGGCGGCAGGATCGGAGAACTGCTGCGCGATACCGACGTGCACCTGTGCGTTCCGCACGAGCGCACGGCGCGCATCCAGGAAGTGCATCTGCTGATCATTCACTGCCTCTGCGACGCCATCGATGCCACCCTGTTGGGCGAAGAGGCATGAAAGCCGATTTCCGCCGCACGTCGCGCGAAGAAGCCGACCTCGCAGGACAGCTCGCCGCGTCGACGACCGATGTCGTGCGCGTCGTCAAGGTCTTCGAGTACACGCCGTGAGGGCCGGCGCTTGACGACCGACGCCGACGCGCCGCCGCCGCCGCGCTATCCGGCGAAGATCGCGACCGCGGCAACGGCGCTGGCGCGCATTGCCGCGCTGCCGCGTCCGCTGGTGTTCACCAACGGCGTGTTCGATGTCCTGCACCGCGGGCACGTGACCTACCTCGAGCAGGCGCGCGGGCTCGGCGCCGCGCTGGTGGTGGCGGTGAACTCCGATGCCTCGGTTCGCCGCCTCGGCAAAGGGGACGATCGGCCGCTCAATCCGCTCGCCGATCGCATGGCGGTGCTCGCCGCGCTGGCGGCGGTCGACCTCGTCGTCCCCTTTGACGGCGATACGCCGCGCGATCTCGTCATGGCCGCGTTGCCCGACATCCTCGTCAAGGGCGGCGACTACAGCGCGCAAACCACGGCCGGCGCCGCTGAAACGATTGCCGCCGGCGGCCGCTTTGTCGCGATCCCGTTTGCCTTCGAGCGTTCGACCACGGCGCTCGTGCAGCGCATTCGAAGCCGCCCCGACGGGAGCGCGTAGCCGCTCCCGCGAGCGGCCAATCGCGCTGCCCCTCAAGCCGCACGACGCTCCCCCCATTGATCCGGCATGAACATGTTTGAACCGTTCGCCCTGAGCCTGTCGAAGTGCCTGCCCTGAGTCAATCGAAGGGCTTCGACTGGCTCAGCCCGAACGGTACTTGATACATACCTGTGCCGGATCAATGCTGAGCGTCGCACTGCTTCTCCTCCCCGATTTCCTGCTGATCGGCGGCGGCGCGTGGCTGCGCCGGCTGCCTTCGTTTCCCGCCGAGTTCTGGACCGGCGTCGAGCGCCTCGTGTATTTCGTGCTGTTTCCGGCGCTGCTGTTCCGGGCCCTTGCGACCTCGCCCCTGACGCCGGGTGAGGCCGGCAAGCTGCTCGCGGTCGTCGTCGCCTTCACGTCCGGCGGCATGCTGCTCTCCGCGTTGGCGCGGCCGCTCCTGCGCCTCGACGAGCCAACCTTCGCCGCGTGTTTCCAGTGCGGTTTCCGCTTCAACACCTATGTGGCGCTGGCGGTGGCCACGCGGCTCGGCGGCGACGCGGGGGTAGCGATGCTGAGCCTGATGGTCGGGGTGCTGGTACCCATCGTCAACGTCGCCGCGGTCAGCGTGCTGGCACAAGGTCGCGGGCTGCGCATCCTCACTGAGCTCGCCCGCAACCCGTTGATACTCGCCTGCGCCGCGGGCGTTTGCTGGCGCATCACCGGCTGGCCGTTACCATCGTTCGCGGGTCGCCTGCTGCAGCATCTCGCCAGCGCCGCCCTGCCGCTGGGCCTGCTGGCCGTGGGCGCCGGCCTGCGCTTCGCCGGCGACGCGCTCCCCCTCAAGGCCGTGCTGTGGTGGAACGGCGTCAAGCTGGTCGCGATGCCGGCGCTCGCGCTGGTCCTGGCGTTCGCACTCGACCTGCCGCTGCTCGAGCGCCAGATGGCGGTGATGATGGCGGCGGTTCCTACCGCGACGTCGGCTTACATCCTCGCGAACCAGATGAATGGCCGCGGCGCGCCGGTGGCGCTCCTGATCTCGACCGGCACGCTGCTCGCGGCGATAACGTTGCCGCTGTGGCTGGCCGTGGTCAGTTGAACCGGGGGCCGCTCACTGGCGGTTGCGATCGAGGAAATCGGCGACGATGCCTTGCTGGCTGCGATCGATTGCGGCGTCCAGGGACCTGTCCGCCGGATCGAATTGCTTCGCCTTGCGAAACGCGCTGATCGCTTCCTGATGATGGCCCAGCGCCTGCGCTGCGCGGCCGAGGCAGCGCCACGCGTCGGCGTTGGCGAGTTCGAGGTCGGCCCACGCCCGGCACAGTTCCATCGCCCGGCGATAGTTGGCGGAGCGCAACATGCGTGGCCCCTCGGTCGACAGCGCGACGATCCGCGAGCGTCGCGCGGAAAACTCCGCGGCGAGCGCCCGATCGACGGGCTCGGAAGCCGATCCCGCGCCAGGCCGGGCGCCACTCGAAATGGCGCCTCCGATGGCCACGGCCGCGGGGCGGGCGACCCCGGCGAACATCCCGCTGACACCATCGAGGTCGCCAGGCATCAGCGAAGCCACGGACGGCATCGACTCGATGACTCTTGCTTGCGCCCAGGCGACGGTCTCGGCCATCGGCTGGTGCCAGGCGACGGCGTAAAGCCAGAGCATCGCTGCCAGTCCGCACACGCCCGTCACCGTGTTGAGCACGCCCGAAGGTCCGTGGGTGACGAGACAGTCCTCGGCCGAATCCCAGTCGGTTTCCTGGTTCTGCGCCACCCGCTCGTAGGCCACCGCGATCAGGATCGGGGCGAGCAGCGAAAACCCGCAGCCGACGCCTTCCCACCACAGCCGGAACGCACGGCGCAGCGCGCGATCGAGTTGCGCCCGCATCTCGCGCGACGCGTATGCGTTCGAGATCGAGAACTGGATGTAGCAGCCAAACAGCCATTTGCCCGGCGTCGTCTGCAGCGACGCGATCAACAGCGCCTCGATGGGAATCCAGGATCCGGTGATCAGCACCGGGGCCAGCAGCGGATGTCCAAGCCACCGGGCAAGGGTCTCCGACAGCAGCCCGGCACCGCGCAGTTCCGACATCAGCAGCGCCAGTACGAGCCCCCAGATCGCGTAGTCGAACAATCGCGCGCCAAGGCGAGCCCACGGACGAGGCTCGCTCGTGCGCCCGGACTTCGCGCGCTCCAACTCGGCCATCCTGAGCTGAAAGATCCAGCTGGCGTCCTCCTGTGGCTGTTCGGCGCCCAGGAAGACGCTCTTCTCCCGCCGCCAGTTGAGAATGGCGAGGTCGGTCTGCGGCGGCTGTATCAATGGGGGCAGCGCGCGCCTGCGGCGCGACCAGGCCACGCCATGCACAATGGCATAGACGACTGCCAGGCCCAGCAGGGTGATCGTCAGCCAGACCAGCACCCGCTTCGCCAGCAGCACGGCGTCCTGCGGCGTGACAAACACGATCGCGGCCACAATGAAGGCCCCGAACATCACGCACAGCGCGATGGTGAGCAGCGTCGAGCGGCCGAAGGAGGCGACCCGCTCGGTCAGTCCGGGGTGATGAAACACGCGCTCGGGCTTGGGTTCGGGCTCGCCGAACCGCTCTTCGAACAGGTCTTCCGGAGAGGGATCGGAGAGCGGCGCATGGGCGTCGGTTCCCTCGCGTTCGTCGGCCAGCGCGGTGGCGACGACGTGAACGATACGCTGCTCGGTGCTGCCGGCGGCGCGGGCCAGTTCCTGGTTGTAGCGTTGCCGTCGTTCCGGATCGGAGAGAATGCGGCTCGCATGATTGATGAACCGCAGCGCTTCCTCGACATTGCCCTGCCCGTCGCGCGTCTTGGCGTAGTACTTGCGGATGACGCGACGCAGTGCGCCGCGGACCTCCTCGTCCGGCGCGGTCTGGGAAATGCCTAGCGCTTCGTACAGCGATGATTTCATCGACGGGGCACGCAAAGACCGGCTACCGATGCTCGCAGCGGCGCCGTTTCGGTGTGTTGTGCCAAACGGTTAGTGTAACGCCGGCGGTCTCAATTCCGGTGACCAGGTGCAGGACAAGCAAGAACCACGCCGCGCAGGCGGTCAAGGCTCGCGAAGCCGGCACCGCCAGCAACAAAGACAAGGGCAGCGCCATCGCTGCCCTTGGTCTCTATTGCGTGAACCGCGGAATGCCGGCTACTCGGCCTTCTTCTCGCGGCGGACGTGGGAGAGCTTTTCGCGAATCCGGGCCGACTTGCCCGAACGATCGCGCAGGTAATAGAGTTTCGCGCGCCGCACGTCACCCCGGCGCTTGACCTCGATGCTCGCGATCAGCGGCGAGTAGGTCTGGAAGGTCCGCTCGACCCCCTCGCCGCTCGAGATCTTGCGCACGACAAACGACGAGTTGAGGCCGCGGTTGCGCTTGGCGATGACCACGCCTTCGTAGGCCTGGACGCGCTTGCGCTCGCCTTCGACAACGTTCACGTTGACGATGACGGTGTCGCCCGGGGCGAATTCGGGAATGACCTTGCCCAGACGAACGATTTCTTCCTGCTCGATAATTGCGATGAGATCCATGGTTGCTTCTCCACTAGTCCAATGGCCGTTGGCCTTGCATGCAGCGCAGGGCGCCCCCTGATGCATACGTTTGTTGACCGGCGCCGGAAAGACTCCGGCGCGGGGTACTACTGCTGCTGTGCTGCCTGCGTTTCCCGCTGATATTCGGCGAGCAACGCCTGTTCTTCCTTCGATAGCGCCCGTCCCTGCAACAGATCCGGCCGCCGCTGCCACGTCCTGCCCAATGCCTGCTTGAGGCGCCACCGACGGATGGCCGCATGGTTGCCGGAAAGCAGCACCTCCGGCACCCGCGCGCCGCGATCATCCTCGGGCCGCGTGTAATGCGGGCAATCGAGGAACCCGCCGGCAAACGAATCCTGCGCCGCGGACTCCGCATCGTTCAACACCCCAGGCCGCTGCCTGGTGATTGCATCCATCAACATCAGTGCCGGCAACTCACCACCCGACACCACGAAATCGCCCACGGCGATTTCCTCATCCACCTCGCGCGCCAGCCAGCGCTCGTCGATGCCTTCGTACCGGCCGGCGATCAGCACGTACGCGATGCTGTCCGCCCCCGCCGCCAGCGCCGCCGCCCGCGCATGCGTGAGCGGCGTGCCCGCGGGCGTCAGGTACACGGTCCGCGAACCGGCAAATCCCGCCGCCTGCTGCGCGGCCCGCGCAGCACGCACTGCCTTGTCCAGCGGTTCACCCAGCATCACCATCCCCGGGCCGCCGCCATACGGGCGGTCATCCACGGTGCGATGGTTGTCGGTTGCGAAATCCCGGGGATTCCACAGCCCAAGCTGCCACAGCCCGCGTTCCAGCGCCCGCCCGGTAACGCCGAATTTCGATGCGTGCCCGACCATGTCCGGAAACAGCGTTACGACATCGATCCGCATCCCGCCTGTCTTCCAGTCCGGGACCGAGAAAAATCTCCCGCCCGGTCAATAATTCTCACCCCAGTCGACCAGCATCGTCCTCGCTGCCATGTCGACGCGATCGACGATCGCCGGCACGTAGGGAATCAGCCGCTCCGTACCCGACTGCGCTTCGCCGCAACGCACCTTCAGCAACGGGTGCGCTCCAAAATCAACCACTGCCGCGACCCGTCCGAGGACGACGCCCTCGCGATTCATCACCTCGAGCCCGACCAGGTCCGCCTGATAGATCTCGTCCGCCGGTGGTTGCGGCAACTCCGAACGGGGGACCGCGATGTCGTAACCTTTCAAGTTCAGCGCGGCTTCCCGTGTTTCCACCCCGGCGATCTGGACGACCAGTGCATCGGCATGCACCCGCCCCGCGACGAAGCTCAATTCCTTCCAACCGGCAGTGCCCGGAGCGCGCACCCACCAGGCGGCGAAGCCGAGCAGGGCGTCCAGCGCCTCGGTGTGCGGGCGAACCTTCACCCATCCCCGGACACCCCAGGGCAGCAACACCTGCCCCATCACGATCATCTCGCCGGGGGCCGCGACCGCCGACGGCACGATGCAGGAAACCCGGTCAGGCGGTCGCCGCCGGCGCGGCAACCGGCGCGACCACCGGCGCGGCAACCGGCGCCGACGCTTTCTTCAGCAGACCTTCGACCGTTTCCGACAGCTTCGCGCCGCGGTCCTGCCAAAATGCAATGCGGTCGTGCACCAGGCGCAGGCCTTCCTCGCCCTCGCGCGCAATGGGATTGTAGAAACCGACGCGCTCGATGAACCGACCGTCGCGACGATTGCGCGAGTCGGCCACGACCACGTGGAAATAGGGGCGCTTCTTGGCGCCGCCGCGGGCAAGTCGGATGACGACCATGTTGATATCCGTGTTGGCGAAAAAAGACTCTAATTGTACGATGAAAAATGCCCGTCTGGCAAACCGAAGCCCAGCCAGCGCGACCTCAGCGCATCCCGGGCAGCATCCCTTTCATCCCGCGCAGCATCTTCTGCATGCCGCCCTTGGCGACCATCTTCATCATCTTCTGCGTCTGCTCGAACTGGTTCAGCAGCTGGTTGACCTCCTGCACCGAGACGCCGGCACCGGCGGCGATCCGCCGCTTGCGCGAGGCCTTGAGGAGTTCGGGCTTGGTGCGCTCGGCGGGCGTCATCGAGTTGATGATGCCCTCGATGCGGCCGATCCTCTTCTCGCTGACCCCGGCGCCCTGCGCCTGCGCGGCGCGGGCGAGTTCCGCCGGCAGCTTGTCCATCAACCCCGACAGGCCGCCCATCTTTCGCATCTGCCCGATTTGCGCCTTGAAGTCCTCGAGGTCGAAGCCCTTGCCGGATTTGACTTTCCTGGCGAGCTTCTGGGCTTCCTCGACATCGACCGTCTTGTGCGCTTCCTCGATCAGCGACAACACGTCGCCCATGCCGAGAATGCGCGAGGCCATCCGCTCGGGATGAAACACCTCGAGGCCATCGATCTTCTCGGCGACCCCGACGAACTTGATCGGCACGCCGGTGACATGCCGCACCGAAAGCGCCGCACCGCCGCGCGCGTCGCCGTCGAGTTTGGTGAGGATGACGCCGGTCAGGGGCAGCGCATCGCGGAAGGCCCGTGCCGTGTTGATCGCGTCCTGGCCCTGCATCGCGTCGACGACGAACAGCGTCTCGATCGGCTTCAGTGCCGCATGCACGTCGGCGATCTCGCGCATCATCGCCGCGTCGATCGACAGCCGCCCCGCGGTGTCGACGATCAGGACGTCGTGATAATGGCGGCGCGCCCAGTCCAGCGCGGCATTGGCGATGGCAACCGGTTGCTGATCGGGCGTCGAGGCGAAGAAGTCGACCTCCACCTGCCCGGCCAGCGTGCGAAGCTGCTCGATGGCCGCCGGACGGTAGACGTCTGCGCTCACCATCAGCACTTTCTTCTTCTGCGCGCGCAGCAGGCGGCCCAGTTTGGCGGCCGTGGTCGTCTTGCCGGCGCCCTGCAGGCCCGCGAGCAGGATCACCGCCGGCGGCTGCGTGGCGAAATCGAGCGGTACTGCGGCACCCCCCATCAATCCCGCGAGTTCGCGATGCACGACGCCGATGAGCGCCTGTCCCGGCGTCAGCGAGCCGACGACTTCCTCGCCGACCGCCTTTGCCTTGACCGCGGCGACAAAATCCTTGACGACCGGCAACGCGACGTCGGCTTCGAGCAGCGCGAGCCGCACCTCGCGCAACGCGTCGGTGATATTGGCCTCGGTGAGACGCGCTTCGCCGCGCAACTGCTTGACGACGCGGGAGAGTCTCTCGGTCAGGTTGTCGAACATTGCAACACCGGGATTCGGGAAGGGGGCCAGGACAGTGCCGGCTGCCGCCAGCAAACTCGGCACCTGAGGTAAACTCTTGATGAGTTTTGCAAGAAACCCGATGATTCTACTCCACCTCGCTGTCGCCGCTCTCTACGCTCTGGCCGCCTGGTCGTACTGGCCCGGCCCCACGTCCCGCGAGCGTGAGCCCGCTGCCCCGCTGCCGCCCGCCTTCACCCGCTGGATGTTGCCGCTGGCCATCCTCGGGCATGCATGGCTTGCGGCTGGTGGACGTTGCGCAGCCCGAGGGCATGGATCTTTCCATCACCAATGCGCTCTCGGTCGTCGCCTGGCTGACGGTCGTTCTGGCATGGGCATCGGGGCTTCTGCGCACGCTTCCGGTGGTGGGCAGCATCCTGCTTCCGGTCACGGCGATCGCCGCCCTGCTGCCGCTGCTGTTCACCAATCCGCATCGCTTTCCCTACACCGGAAACGTGCTGGCCACGGCGCACGTTGCCATCGCATTCGTCGCCTATGCGATGTTCATCATCGCCGCCATCGACGCGCTGGTGCTCATCGGGCTCGAAAAACGCCTCCACCGGCGGCTGCCCGATCCCGGCGCCGCCGACCTGCCGCCCTTGCTCACGCTGGAGCGGTTTCTCTTCCGGCTGATAGGCGCCGGCTTTGTTCTGCTGACGTTGACGATGTTCAGCGGAATGCTGTTTTCGGAGCAGATCTTCGGGCGCCCGGTCACGCTGACGCACAAGAGCATCTTTTCGATGCTGGGCTGGGTCACGTTTGGCGCCCTGCTCTGGGGCCGCTGGCGCTACGGCTGGCGCGGCCGCGTCGCGCTGCGCTGGATCCTCACCGGCACGACCTTCCTGTTCTTCGCGTACCTCGGCTACAAGTTCGTGCTCGAGGTCATACTGCAGCGATGACCGCCCCGACCTCCGCAACGATCCGTCGCGCCGACGGGTGCGGCGCCTGATCGCGGCGCGCTCGTGGACGACGTCTCGACCGGTACGCTTGGCGTCGCGCTTGCCGTGTTGCTGGTGACTTCCGGCTTCTTTTCGATCGCCGAAACGGCCATGATGGCGTGCAACCGGTTCCGCCTCAAGCACCAGGCGAAGCACGGCGCGCACGGCGCCCGCATCGCCCTGGCACTGCTGGGCGAAACCGACCGCCTGCTGGGCGTCATCCTGCTGGGCAACAATCTCATCAACGCTGCCACCGCCACGCTCGCCACGGTCATCACCGTGCGGCTCTTCGGCCAGGGCGAACTCGTGCTTGCCCTCGGGACGGTCGCGGTGACATTCGCGATCCTGGTGTTTTCCGAGATCACGCCCAAGGTCATCGGCGCCGCCCATGCCGACCGCATCGCGCCGGTGATCAGCTACGTGCTGCGGCCGATGCTGGCGCTCGCGGCGCCCGTCGTCTGGTTCGTGAACCTGTTCGTGCGCGGATTGCTGAAGTCGCTGCGGATCCGGCCCGCCAGCGGGTCCGGGGCCACGCTTACGCAGGAGGAGCTGCGCTCGCTGGTCATCGAGGGTCAGTATTTTCGCGGCAGGCATCGGGTGATGCTCGCGAACCTCCTCGACCTCGAAGCCATCACGGTCGACGACGTGATGACGCCGCGCAATCAGATCCACGCCGTCGACATCCATGAAAAGAGCACGCACCTGGTCCAGCAACTGGCGACGTCCTACCACACCCGGTTGCCCGTGTACGAAGATGAACTCGACAACATCATCGGCACGCTGCACTTGAAACAGGTGCTGCACCTGCAGCACGCCGACGAGATCGACAGCGCCTCGATCCGCAGCGTGCTGCGCCCGGCTTACTTCATTCCCTCGGGCACCTCGTTGCTGACGCAGCTCCAGCAATTCCAGACCGATCGCGAGCGCCTGGGTCTCGTGGTCGACGAGTATGGCGAACTGCAGGGGCTGGTGACGATCGAGGACATCATCGAGGAGATCATCGGGGATTTCACCACCGAGGCGCCGGGGTCGCCATCCACGATCGCGCGGGAGCCCGATGGCAGCGTGATTGCCGATGGCATGACGCAATTGCGCACGCTGAACCGCAAGCTCGGCACCCGGTTCCCGCTGGACGGGCCGAAAACGCTCAACGGACTCATCGTCGAACAACTGGGCGAAATTCCCGGCGCCGGGACAGCGCTCGAAATCGCGGGCCAGTGGCTCGAGATTCTGCAGACGCAGGATCGCGCCATCAAGATCGTGCGCCTGCGCGCGCCGGCAGGACGTGCCCGTGAGGCGCCTTTACAAAGCGCGGAGGGACAGGCATCATCGCCCGAGTAAGTTTTATGCGTCTGGAATAACAGTCACTTACGCTCGGCGCAACTCAATTCGGCACGTTCGTTGCTTGCGCTGCAAGACGTCCCAAAACCTAAGCCTTTGACCCGCCGACCGCTTCCATAGAAATTCATGGCTACTCACGCTGCCTCGACACGCAACATCAGCGGGCTCGCACGCGCGCTGGTGCAGCACGGACTCATGTCCGAGCAGGAAGCCGAGAACAACCAGATCCAGGCGCAGCAGTCCGGCATCACTTTTGTCGAGAAGGTGCTGGACGGCAAGCGGATCACCGCGCCCAAGCTGGCGCTGTTCGCATCGCGCGCTTTCGGCGTGCCGCTGATGGACCTGTCGGCGTTCGATCCCGACCAGTACCCGCGCGAGTTCATCGACCTCAGGATCGCGCAGACGCGGCGTGTGCTGCCGCTGCACAAGCGCGGCAACAGGCTCTACGTCGCCACCTCCGATCCGGCCAACCTGCAGGCGCTGGAAGAGGTCCGCTTCAAGACCAATCTCATCGTCGAACCCGTGGTGGTCGAGGACGACAAGCTCGGCCATGCCATCACGCGGCTGGTCGAGGCCAGTGGCGCCACGCTGAAAGACGTCGCCAACATGGAAGACCTGGAGGTCACGCTCCAGGACGGGGGCGTCGGCGGCCTGACGGACGAGGAGAACGCAGAGGTCGAGGATGCGCCGGTCGTCAAGTACATCCAGAAGATCCTGCTCGACGCGATATCCGCCGGCGTTTCCGACATCCACTTCGAACCCTACGAGAAGTTCTACCGGATTCGCTATCGCCTCGACGGCATCCTGATGGAAGTCGCGCAGCCTCCGCTCGTCATCAAGGACAAGGTCGCGTCGCGGATCAAGGTCATCTCCAAGCTCGACATTTCCGAGAAGCGCGTGCCGCAGGACGGGCGGATGAAGCTCGTGCTGTCGAAGACCAAAGCGATCGATTTCCGGGTGAGCACACTGCCCACGCTGTTCGGCGAGAAGATCGTGATGCGGATTCTCGACTCGTCGGGCGTCAAGCTCGGCATCGAGGCGCTCGGGTACGAGTCCGACCAGCAGCAGTTGTTGCTGAAGGCGATTGCCCGGCCTTACGGGATGATCCTCGTCACCGGGCCGACGGGCAGCGGCAAGACGATCTCGCTCTACACCTGTCTCAACATCCTGAATCAGCCCGGGATCAATATCGCGACGGCCGAGGACCCGGCGGAAATCCAGCTTCCCGGCATCAACCAGGTCAACGTCAACGAAAAGGCGGGGCTGACTTTCGCGACGGCGCTGCGCGCATTCCTGCGCCAGGATCCGGACATCATCATGGTCGGGGAAATCCGCGACCTCGAAACCGCCGACATCGCGATCAAGGCGGCGCAGACGGGCCACCTCGTGCTATCCACCCTGCACACCAACGACGCGCCGAGCACGCTCATCCGTTTGCTCAACATGGGGGTCGCGCCCTTCAATGTCGCTTCGTCGGTCATCATGATCACGGCGCAGCGTCTGGGCCGCAAGCTGTGCACGCACTGCAAGAAGCCGGAAGACATCCCGCCGGAGGCGCTGCTGCAGGCCGGGTTCAAGGAAGAGGACCTGGACGGCACCTGGCAGCCGTTGGGCCCGGTAGGCTGCGACAATTGCAAAGGCACCGGCTACAAGGGACGCGTGGGCATCTATCAGGTGCTGCCCGTCACCGATGAGATGCGCCAGCTTATCATGCGTGGCGGCAACTCGATCGACATCGCCGACCAGGCGCGCCGCGAGGGCGTGCGCGACCTTCGGCAGTCGGGCCTGCTCAAGGTGCGCGCCGGCATCACGTCCCTCGAAGAAATCGAAGCGGTCACCAACGAATAAGGAAGGGTGATGGCCACACTTACCTCCGGCACTCGGCGCGACGTCAAGGAATATACCTACCTGTGGGAGGGAACCGACCGCAACAGCAGGCAGCTGCGGGGCGAGGCCAAGGCCGCCTCCGAAACGGTGGTCACGACCAACCTGCGGCGACAGGGGATCCGCGTCACCAGGATCAAACGCCAGACCTTTCGCGGCGGGCGCAAGATCAGCGAGAAGGACATCACCTTCTTCACCCGCCAACTCGCCACGATGCTGAAATCCGGTGTCCCGCTGCTGCAGTCGTTCGAAATCGTCGCCCGCGGGCATGGCAATGCGCGGTTTTCGCGGCTGATGATGGACATCAAGGCCAAGGTCGAATCCGGCTCCAGCCTGTCGCAGGCGTTCCGCCAGTATCCGGACCAGTTCGACAACCTGTACTGCAACCTCGTCAACGCCGGCGAAACCGCCGGCATGCTCGATGCCATCCTGGAGCGCCTCGCCACCTACAAGGAAAAGATCCTCGCCATCAAGGGCAAGATCAAGTCGGCGCTGTTCTACCCGATGTCGGTGATCGTGGTGGCCATCGTGGTCGTGTGGGTGATCCTGATCTTCGTCATTCCCGCGTTCAAGGAAGTGTTCTCGAGCTTCGGCGCCTCGCTGCCTGCACCCACGCAATTCGTCATCGACCTATCCGATTTCGTGGTCGGTTACTGGTGGCTGGCATTCCTTGCCATCGTCGGCGTGGTGGTCGGGTTTTCGTTCGGAATAAAGCGCTCCGAGACCTTCCGCTACGCGTTCGACCGGTTGATTCTCAAGTTCCCCATCATCGGCAATATTCTCGAGAAGGCGACCATCGCCCGCTGGACCCGAACGCTGGCCACGATGTTCGCTGCCGGCGTGCCGCTGGTCGAGTCCCTCGACGCCGTCGCCGGCGCCGCCGGCAATGCGGTGTACGCGGCCGGGACCAAGCGCATCCAGACCGACGTCAGCACCGGCATCAGCCTGACCAATGCGATGACCAACACCGGCCTCTTTCCCAACATGGTCCTGCAGATGACGCAGATCGGCGAAGAGTCGGGGTCACTCGACGGGATGCTGTCCAAGGTGGCCGATTTCTACGAGCGCGAGGTCGACGACGCGGTGGCAACGCTGGCGAGCCTGCTCGAGCCAATCATCATCGTGTTTCTCGGCGTGATCATCGGCGGTCTGGTCGTCGCCATGTACCTGCCGATCTTCAAGCTGGGCGCAGTCGTCTAGCGCTCCGCTGCGCTACCGCGATTCCCGCTCCGCAACTGCAGGTAGAAGTCCCTGTCGACCTTGAGAAGGTGCAGGGCGATGACGTCGTTGACAAGGAAATTGACCAGGTGGCCCAGCGTCGCCTCTCCGCCTTCAACGGCGGCCTTGAGTTCGTCGGCCCGCCGCAGAAGGCCGGCGTGGGCACGCCGATGCTCGGCGAGCCCCGCGTAGCCATGCTGGGCAAGCAGCGCTTCCTCGGCCCGGAAGTGCTGCTCCAGATGCGCCAGCATCGATTCCAGCGCCTCGCGCCACAAACCTGGCTCCGAGTACCGCTCGATCGCCGCCGCGATCAGCGCATTGCCGAGGTCGAACAGTTCGCGGTGCTCCGAGTCGATCGTCGGCTCGCCGAACTCGTAGGCTTCCAGCCAGTAGAGTCGCAACACTCCGGTGCCGGCCCGCCTCGCCTGGATGTCCGAGCGTCCCTGCCGGTCGACGTACATTCGGTTTCGACCTGCGGACTTCGCCGCATACAGCGCGCGGTCGGTGCGCTGGAACCACTGCTCGGCGCTCTCGCCTTCCAGGTATTCGGTCACGCCCAGGCTGGCCGTGATCGGCCCCACGTGCGCGAACGGCGCGGCGGCGATGTTTCTGCGCAAACCCTCGGCCAGTGCGGCACCGCCGCGGTAGCCGACCGCCGTGGCCAGCACGACAAACTCCTCGCCGCCCCAGCGGAACAGCGTGTCGGTGTCGCGCATGCGCTCCCGGAGCCGGCCGACGATCGCCTTCAGGATCGCGTCGCCTGCGAGGTGCCCATGGAGATCGTTGACTTGCTTGAAGTGATCGACGTCGAGCAGGACCAGGGTGATCGGCAGACCGGAACGCATGGCCCGACCGATCTCGACATCGACCATGCGCGCGAGCTGCACCCGGTTCCAGGCGCCGGTGAGCGGGTCCGTCGCGCTCAGGCTTTCGAGTTCGGCGACGCGTTCCTGCAAGCGCGCATTTTCCTGAATCAGCTCGTGCAGTTCGGGACCGCCGCTCGCATCCACACTTGGCCTCGACCTTCTCAGGACATGAAAACCGGAGTCTAGCAGCCGGTGGGTTTCAGGTCATCGTGGCGAGCCGGGCGGGAACTTGCGAGCGAATGTCCGACTCGCCACACTCGACGACCATGAGCTAAGATAAACTCGGTCCCGCAACAAATCGCGTGCCGCACCCCTTGAGTCTGCCCATATGCCGTGCGCCGCCCCGGCGTCCCTGCCCCGCCTAGGATGAAACTGCCCCCACGCTCACTAGGTTCGCTGCCCCCCGAGGGGGCACAGTCAGTACCCTTCGGGCGGCCGGGCGGGTACTGATATGTCCGAATTCACCTTCATGCTGATCTTCGCGCTCGTGGGTGGCCTGTGCGTCGGCAGCTTTCTGAACGTCGTCATCCACCGCCTGCCCAAAATGCTGGACCAGCGCTGGCGCGCCGATTGCGCCGAGATGTCGGGCCAGCCCGAGCCTGCGTCCCCGCGCTACAACCTCGTCGTGCCGCGCTCGGCGTGTCCCGCTTGCAGCCACCCGATCAGCGCCATGGAGAATATTCCCGTGGTGTCCTGGCTGGTGCTGGGAGGCAAGTGTCGCGCCTGCAAGGCGGCCATTTCTCCGCGCTACCCCATCGTTGAACTTCTGGGCGCGACCTTGGCGGTAGGTGCCGTGCTGCGTTTCGGCGCCACCCCCGCCGCCGTCGCCGCCGCCGGATTGCTGTTTAGCTTGCTGGCACTCACCTTCATCGATTTCGACACCCAGTTGCTGCCCGACGACCTGACCCTGCCCCTGCTGTGGGCCGGCCTGATCGTCAACCTGCGCGGAATGTTCGTCCCGCTGGAAAGCGCCGTCATCGGCGCCGTCGCCGGCTACCTCGCGCTGTGGACGATCTATTGGCTGTTCAAGCTCATTCGCGGCAAGGAAGGCATGGGCTACGGCGATTTCAAGCTGCTTGCCGCGCTGGGTGCCTGGCTCGGCTGGCAGATGCTGCCGCTGATCATCCTGCTGTCGTCCGCAGTCGGCGCCGCCATCGGCATCGGTCTGCTGGTGTTCAAGGGTCGCGACCACAACATCCCCATCGCCTTCGGCCCCTATCTCGCCATTGCCGGCGGGTGCGCGCTGTTCGCGGGATCGAGCCTCCTCCACATGCTGATGCCATGAGCTACAACCGGGCCGCGCCAGGGGCGAATACCGGAGTGCGCAGCACGAAGGTGCTCCAGTGAGCTGGGTGCTGGGTCTGACCGGCGGCATCGGCAGCGGCAAATCGGCGGTGGCCGAAGCCTTCGCTGCGCTCGGCGTCCCGATTGCCGACACCGATCGCCTCGCGCACGACCTGACGGCTCCCGGCGCTCCCGGCTGCACGGCGATACGCGCCGCGTTCGGCCCGTCGCTCTTTGGCCCCGACGGCAGCCTCGATCGGCAGGCGCTGCGGCAACGCGTCTTTGCCGACGCCGATGACCGGCAGCGGCTCGAAGCGTTGCTCCACCCCTTGATTGCGGCCGAAGCCAGGCGGGAGATCGCCTCGTGGACAGCGCCCTACGGCCTGCTGGTCGTCCCCCTCCTCCTGGAGCGTGGCGGCCTGCGATCGCTCGTGAATCGGATCCTCGTCGTCGACTGTCCGGAAGACGAGCAGGTCCGGCGGGCGATGGCCCGCAGCGGCATGGCGGAGCGGGAGGTGCGCGCGATCATGGCGACGCAACTCCCGCGCGCGCAACGGCTCGCCGCGGCCGACGACATCATCGACAACGGCGGCGCTCGCGAGCGTCTCGCTCCCATGGTCGCGAAGCTCGATCGGCGCTACCTCGAGCTTGCGGGCGGCGGTGCTCGCTGCTCGCCAACGACAACGTGAAGCGCGCAGCCGGGGCTGCCGCGACCGCGCGCCGTCCGGGCGCGACGGAACCGGAACATCAAGATTCCTGCCTGAGACCCTTAATCAATGTCCCGACTTGGGGCAGAATGGCGAATCTGCAGTTCTCCCCGATCGATCTCTTTCCGTGATCCGCTACGAGCACCCGCTGAACGAGCGCATCCGCACAATGATGCGGCTTGAGGATCTCTATCGCCGCGTGGAGTATTTCGCGGGCCGCGGCGACGAGGAGGATCACCACGCGGCACTGCTGGCGCTGTTCGAAATCACGGACGTGGCCGCGCGCGCGGACTTGAAGACCGACATCCTGCAGGAACTCGAGCGGCAGAAGCAGTTGCTCGGCCCGCTGCGCAACAATCCCGCGATCGAGAGCCGCGTGCTGGAAGCGCTGCTGTCCGAAATCGATCACGCAAGCGTCGACCTCCTGGCGCAGACCGGCAAGGTCGGCCAGCACCTGCGCGACAACGAATGGCTGATGACCATCAAGCAGCGGGCTGCAATCCCGGGCGGGGTGTGCGAGTTCGACCTGCCGGCGTATCATTATTGGCTGCATCTCGACCCGATGGCGAGGCAACGCGACCTCGAAGGCTGGATCGCACCGTTCCTTCCGGTCCACAACGGCCTCGCCATCATCCTGCGCCTGCTGCGCGACAACGGGCGCACGACGCAGCAGACCGCGTATCGCGGCGTGTTCCAGCTGATGCTGACGTCGTCGAAGGTCGCGCAGTTGCTCCGCCTGTCGTTGCGGCGCGATCTTGCCTGCGTGCCCGAGATCAGCGCCAACAAATACGCGCTCAACATCCGATTCATCGGCGTGTCGGGGATCGATCGCGGCACGGTATTCGATCAGGACGTCGAGTTCGCCTTGACGTTCTGCAATCTCTAGTGCCAGCCGGCGCCGTCGGCGCGACAGGCGGCGCGAAAGCCAGTTGAAACTCTTTCCGGGTCGGCGTAGTCTGAGCGTATGGTTGAAGTGGTTTGATGGATCGGTGCTCGCAGGTGCGGTATGCCGGAAGGTGCCTGGTTTCGCGGTCGCAGTGACCGCCGGCCGGACATCCTGCCGGGTTTGCAGCTGCGGGGGTTCGCCGGTGCTGCGGTAACGCACGATAAGGAGGAACTCTATAGATGACATTCACTACAGGTCGACTCCGAAGCCGGTAGACAAACACCGGCACACGTTGCGGTGACGCAACGAAATGAAGCCGCAGCGATGTGGCGATTCTGCGAAGCCCCGCGATCGATCGTGGGGCTTTGCGTTGATGCGAGTGGCGAGTTGACGATCGCGGCTGCGCCCCCGACCCGTCCGCCGGCTCTCCCGCCATTGCGCCGCAGCAGTCCAACCGACCCGCCATGCCCACGCCCACGAAGCCGCCATCGAAACGAGCGACAAGGCCTGCCGTCAGGAAGCCGGTCAAACCGACCCCGTTATCGAAACCGTCGCTGCGCTTTTATCATTCCGAAAGCCTGCGCGCGGAGACGATCGTGGTCCTCGACGCGATCGAACAGGGCCCGGATCCCCTGCTTCACCGCGCGGCATTGGCCGATCTCGCTGCCAAGCTGACGAGCAGTGGCATGGACTACTACTTCCTGCGACCGCTCCGGCTCGCCAAGGCTGGCTTTGTCGTCGAACAGTCCACGCACCTCGCCGTGGCCGGCGCATTGAGGATCCTGGCCCCGATCACGCGGAACATTCTCTTGCGCATGGACCGGGCCCAGCTGCTGACGGTGTGCGCTCACGTCCGCCAGCTCATGGAGTGAGGCACTGCCGCGGCAGCTTGGCGAGGTCGGGCGGCAAGCGCGCGGCGTCTGCCGCGACCGGTCACGCCGCCGTCACAGGCGGCTCGACGCCGGGACCTTCGGGTGCCGCGTCCAGCCGTATGACGGCTACGGTTTCGTCACCGTCGAATGTGATGTCCCTGGTGAAGCGGCGTGCGAGGCACATCATCGGCCGGTTGCGCGTGAGAAAGTTGATGTAGACGCGGTCGAGCCCGCGACTGCGGCCGCTCTCGATGGCGCGCAGGGCGAGTTCTGTCGCGATGCGGCGCTTCCGAGATCCGGCGGCCACCGAGACCCCCAGCTCGCCGATGAGATGCGCACCGGCCCGAAATACCGGCAAATGGATGACCCCGACCAGAACATCGCCATCCCAGGCGCCCTCGACGATGTCGCCGGCAAAGTCCCAACGCCCGCAGTAGCCAATGATCGCGTTGTCGGGCGCCGTGGTGTTGAAGCGCAGCGCGCGGTCGTCCGCGTCGAGCTCCAGGAGGTGCCGCACGACTGCGGGCTGGTCGTGCGATCTAAGCGGCGTGAAACGGCAGGGCATGGCTGTGGGTGCAGATCTTACCCTTCGACCTTGATGCCTGCCATCGCTGCGCGTAGGCTCCAGGCAGGCCATCGTTCAACCATGAGCGCCGTCAAATACGTTTCCTGCCCCCAGTGCGGCGCCCGCGTCGAGTGGACGCAGGCGTCCACCTTCCGCCCGTTCTGCTCGCAGCGTTGCCGGTTGATCGATCTCGCCGCCTGGGCGTCGGAGTCGTACCGGGTTCCGCTGGCGGATCCGGCGGAGTCGGACGAGATCGCCGATCCCGACGCGGATGCGGACCCGTTGTCGAAGCGTCGCGGAAGCTGATCGAGTCCCTCCCCGCCGCAAGACGCGGCAACGGGACGCGAGGTTGCGGGCGGCATCGACCCCGGGACCGCGAAGGCAAGCCCCCGACGCACCGGCGCTGCCGTTTTCGTTTCCGCCATGGCGCGACGCGACGGGCGCGCCCGACGAAGGCTTCAGCGCCGAGTTCGGACCCCCGGATGATGCCCTGCGCCCGGCAGTTCCAGCGCCCGCAGCACGGCCGTATTGGCCGGCAGCAACGGGCTCACGTCGAACTGTCCCGGCGTCTGCCAGCGGAACGCCTGTCCGTCGTGGCCCACCGGCTCGCCGTCCCACGCGAATACGCGAAAGAAGTTGAGCTCGACGTCGGCGTGCGGATAGGCATAGCGCTGCACCATCCACGGCGCGGCATCGCGGACGGTCAAACCGAGTTCTTCCTGCAATTCGCGGTCGAGTGCCTCGCGCGCGGACTCTCCCGGTTCCAGCTTGCCTCCCGGAAACTCCCAGTAACCGGCGTAGGCCTTGCCGTGAGGGCGCTGCGCGAGCAGCACCTGCCCGTCGGGGCGAAGGATCACCGCTGCCGCGACGCGGACGAGAGCCATGGCGCGCGTCGCCCCCCGCATTCAGAGGCTGAGAGTTTTTCGGGCGTGTCCGAGCAGCGCGCCAGAAGGCGTCCGATCGAGGCGCAAAGCGCAGCCATAGCTCGGGCTATGGCGAGCATTTGCAACGAAGAGCGGGCGTCTTCCGGCGTGATGAGCGGGCATGTTCGAAAGACTCTCAGCCTCTCAGCGGGCGGGTTTCCTTTTCAGCGCCGCGGCGCCGGCGTGGCGCTTTGCGAACTGCCACGCGATGCGGCCGCTGCGCGAGCCCCGCTGGAGCGAGAACTGAATCGCATCGCGCTGACGGAGCGCGGCCTCGCGCGAGGTTTTCGGGCGGGCGACACCCAGCGTCTCGAGCCACCGATCCACCGCGGCGAGATAGTCCTCCTGGGCGAACGGATAGAACGAGATCCAGAGCCCGAAGCGTTCGGACAGCGAGATCTTCTCCTCGACCGATTCGCCGGGGTGCACCTCGTCGCCGATGTGCCTGGTCTCGAGGTTCTCGCTCATGTACTCGGGCAGGAGATGCCGGCGGTTCGACGTCGCGTAAATGAGGACCTTGGCGGACGGGGCCGCGATGCTGCCGTCGAGCATGACCTTCAGCGCCTTGTAGCCCGGTTCGCCGGCATCGAAGCTGAGGTCGTCGCAGAACACGATGAAGCGCTCGTGCCGCCCTTCGATGGCGTCGGCGATGTCGGGCAGGTCGACCAGATCGCCCTTGTCGACCTCGATCAGGCGCAGCCCCTTGGCCGCGTAGCGCGCGAGCATTGCCTTCACCAGCGACGACTTGCCGGTGCCCCGCGACCCGGTCAGCAACACGTTGTTGGCCGGCAACCCAGCCAAGAATTGCCTGGTGTTGGCGTCAATTGAGCTCTTTTGGTCGTCGATGGCGACCAGATCATCGAGATTGATGGCGTGCGGATGCGCGACCGCCTGCAGGAACCCGCGCCCGCCGCGCTTGCGCCAGCGGAACGCCGTCGCGCTCCAGTCGGGCGGCGGCGGTGGCGGCGGAAATATCGCTTCGAGGCGGTCGAGCACGCCTTCGGCACGGGCGAACAGCTTGGCAAGATCGGCCAGCGGAAACAACGTTGGGCTCAGCCTCTCAGCTGCGATAGTCGGCGTTGATCGACACGTAGTCGTGCGAGAAGTCGCAGGTCCACACCGTGGCCGCGGCGTCGCCACGCCCCAGCGCCACGCGAACGGAGATCTCGTCCGCCTTCATCACGCGCTGGCCGTCCTCTTCCCGGTAACCGGAAGCGCGCCCGCCGCGGTCGACGACCAGCACGTCTTCGAGCCAGAACGAGACGCGTGCGGGATCGAGGTCGGGGGCCGCCGCATTGCCGATCGCGCAGACGATGCGGCCAAGGTTGGGGTCGGAGGCGAAGAACGCCGTCTTGACCAGCGGCGAGTGGGCGATGGCCAGCGCGATCTTCCGGCACTCGGCGGCGTCGCGCCCGCCTTCGACGCGGATGGTCATGAACTTGGTGGCGCCCTCGCCGTCACGGACCAGCGCCTGCGCCAGCACGGTTGCGACCTCGGTCAGCGCATCCCGCAGCAGTGCAAACCGCGGATCGTCACGGCGCACGATGGGCGCGAGTGCCGCCTTGCCGGTTGCCACGATGACGAAACTGTCGTTGGTCGACGTGTCGCCGTCGACGGTCGCGCAGTTGAACGACACGTCGGCGATCTCGCGCGTGAGCGCCGGCAGCAGCTCGCCTGCCAGCGGGGCATCGGTGGCCATGAACGAGAGCATCGTCGCCATGTTCGGGTGGATCATCCCCGCGCCCTTGGCGATGCCGGTCACGGTGACGGGCACGCCGTCGAGCATGAGCCGCCGCGACGCGCCCTTGGGCACCGTGTCGGTGGTCATGATCGCCGACACGCCAGCGAACCAGTGGTCCGGCGCCAGCGCCGCCTTGGCGGCGGGCAGGGAGGCAACGATCTTCGCCAGCGGCAGTGGCTCCATGATGACGCCGGTCGAGAAGGGCAGCACTTGCTGCATCGTGCAGCCGAGCATGCTCGCCACCGCCGCGCAGGTCGACTCGGCGGCCGCGATGCCGGGCAGGCCGGTACCGGCATTGGCGTTGCCGGCGTTGACGATCAGCGCGCGGACAGCGGCAGCATTGCCGCCAGCGGACCCCAGATGACGGCGGCAGACCGTGACCGGCGCCGCGCAGAAGCGATTTTGCGTGAACACGCCGGCGGCCACCGCGCCGGGCTCGAAGACCGCGAGCAGCACGTCGTCGCGCTGCCAGTTCTTGATCTTCGCCGCCGCGGTGCCCAGCGTCACCCCGGGCACGGGCAGCAGATCGGCGGCGGTCGGCGGCGTGTATCCGACGGGCATGGTCGCTATCCGATCAGAGGCGCCCGTGGCATTGCTTGTACTTCTTGCCCGAACCGCAGGGACAGGGATCGTTGCGGCCGACTTTTTCGCCGCCGCGCACGAACGGCGCCTGCGGCGGCGGCTCGCCGTCGGCATCCGCGACCGCGCCCAGTGCCTCGTCGTAGTCGGCGTGCTGGTACTTGACGTTGGACACCGCCGGCGCTTCTTCGACCGCCTGCACGTCCTGCTCGCTGCGCACCTGCACGGTGAGCACGATCTTGACGACATCCTGCTTGATGCGGTCGAGCATGTCGGAAAAGAGCTCGAAGGATTCGCGCTTGTACTCCTGCTTCGGGTTCTTCTGCGCGTAACCGCGCAGGTGGATGCCCTGGCGCAGGTGATCGAGGTTGGCCAGGTGGTCGCGCCACTGCTGATCCACGGTCTGCAGCATGAGGCTGCGCTCGAACTGCCGCATGAGCTCGGGTCCGACCTGCGCCTCCTTGCCCTCGTACTGGGCAAGCGCGGCGGCGGCCAGGCGCTCGCGCAGCGTTTCGTCGGTGAGATCGTGGTCGGTCTTGAGCCATTCGCCCACCGGCGCCTGCAACTGGAAATCGGCCAGCAGCACGGCCTCGAGGCCCGGAATGTCCCATTGCTCCTCGACCGATTCGGGCGGGACGTAGCGACGAACGGATTCCTCGATCAGCCCGCTCACCATGTTGCGCACCGTCTCCGAAATGTCGGTGCTTTCGAGCAGCTCGTTGCGCTGCAGATAGATGACGCGCCGCTGGTCGTTGGAGACGTCGTCGTATTCGAGCAGCTGCTTGCGGATGTCGAAGTTGCGCGACTCGACCCGGTGCTGCGCCTTCTCGATCGAGCGGTTGACGATCGGATGCTCGATGGGCTCGCCGTCGGGCATCTTGAGTTTCTGCATGATCACGCCGAGACGCTCGCCACCGAAGATGCGCAGCAGCGGATCCTCGAGCGAGAGGTAGAACCGCGACGAGCCGGGATCTCCCTGGCGGCCGGAGCGACCGCGCAGCTGGTTGTCGATGCGCCGCGATTCGTGTCGCTCGGTGCCGATGATGTGCAGGCCGCCCGCCGCCACCACGGCCTCGTGGCGAATCTTCCAGTCGGCGCGCAGCTTGTCGATCTCGTGCTCTTTCTCGGTCGGCAACAGCGTCTCGTCGTCGCGGAGCTTGAGGATCAGCGGTTCGAGGATGCCCCCCAGCACGATATCGGTGCCGCGACCCGCCATGTTGGTGGCGATGGTGATGGCTTTCGACTTGCCGGCCTGGGCGACGATTTCGGCTTCGCGCGCGTGCTGCTTCGCGTTCAGCACCTGGTGCGGCAGCTTCTCCTTGTCGAGATATTTCGACAACAGCTCGGAGTTCTCGATCGACGTCGTGCCGACCAGCACCGGCTGACCCCGGGCGTAGCAATCCTTGACGTCGGCGATGATCGCATCAACCTTTTCCTGGAAGGTCCGGAACACCTGGTCGTTCTCGTCCTTGCGGATCATCGGCTGGTGCGTCGGGATGACCATGGTCTCGAGGTGATAGATCTGCTGGAACTCGAAGGCCTCGGTGTCGGCGGTGCCCGTCATGCCCGCGAGCTTGCCGTACATGCGGAAGTAATTCTGGAAGGTGATCGAGGCAAGCGTCTGGTTCTCGCGCTGGATCGCCACGCCTTCCTTGGCCTCCACCGCCTGATGGAGACCGTCCGACCAGCGCCGCCCGGACATCAGGCGCCCGGTGAACTCGTCGACGATGATCACCTCGCCGTTCTGCACCACATAGTGCTGGTCGCGGTGGTACAGCGCATGCGCACGCAGCCCCGCGTAGAGGTGGTGCATCAGGGCGATGTTGTGCGCGTCGTAGAGGCTCGACCCCGTGGCGAGCAGGCCCGCGACGCTGAGGATCTCCTCGGCACGCTCGTGACCTTCCTCCGACAGCAGCACCTGGTGCGCCTTTTCGTCGACCCAGTAGTCGCCGGGGCCCTTCTCGTCCGGTTGCCGCGTGAGCTTGGGGACGAGCTCGTTCAGGCGATAGTAGAGGTCGACGTTGTCGTCGGCCTGGCCGGAGATGATCAGGGGGGTCCGCGCCTCGTCGATGAGGATCGAGTCCACCTCGTCGACGATCGCGTAGCTGAGGCTGCGCTGCACGCGTTGCGACCCCTCGAACACCATGTTGTCGCGCAGGTAGTCGAAGCCGAACTCGTTGTTGGTGCCGTAGGTGATGTCAGCCGCGTACGCCGCCTGCTTGGCATCGTGATCCATCTGCGACAGGTTGACGCCGACCGTGAGCCCGAGGAAGCGATAGATCCGCCCCATCCAGTCGGCATCGCGCTGGGCGAGGTAGTCGTTGACCGTGACGATGTGGACGCCCTTGCCGGTCAACGCGTTGAGGTAGGCGGGAAGCGTTGCCACCAGCGTCTTGCCTTCGCCGGTGCGCATCTCGGAGATCTTGCCGTTGTGCAGCGCCATGCCGCCGATCAGCTGCACGTCGAAATGGCGCATCTGCAGCGCACGCTTGCCGGCTTCGCGCACGACGGCGAAGGTCTCGGGAAGAAGCGCGTCGAGCGACTCGCCGTTGCCGACCCGCGCCCTGAACTCGACGGTCTTCGCCTTCAGCGCATCATCGGACAGCGCCGAGATCGTCGGCTCCAGCACGTTGATGGCCTTGACGGTGTGTCCGTACTGCTTCAGCAGGCGCTCGTTGCGACTGCCGAAGATGCGCGTGAGGATATTGGAGATCATGAGGGTTGTATTTTCCGCCGCCGGGGCAAAAAACAAGGGGTGAGGACCGCCTCACCCCTGTTGCTGTCTGCCATTGCCGATGCGGCTGCCGATAGTCAGCTGTCAGCTCGAGGATTGCAGGAACCGTACGGGATTTTGCGGGACGCCGTTCAGCCGGACCTCGAAGTGGAGATGGGGCCCGGTCGAGCGGCCGGTCGATCCCACGGTCGCCACCCGCTGTCCCCGCACGACGAGATCGCCGTCCTGGACGAGGAGTTTCGCTGCGTGTGCGTACCGGGAAACCAGGCCGTTTCCATGGTCAATCTCGAGAATATTACCATATTGGGCGTGGAAGCCGGCCTCGACGACCTTGCCGCTGGCGGCTGCGGCGATCGGTGTCCCCGTGTCTGCGGGAAAATCGATGCCTTCGTGGAACGACTGCGACCCGGTGAAGGGATCGATCCGGTAGCCGAAGTTCGACGAGTACCAGCCGTCGATGATGGGAGAAAGCGTCGGCAGGAACTTGCGGTTGGCCGAATCCTGGACGAGCAGCGCTTCGAGCACACCCAGTTGATCGCTGCGCACATCGATCTGCCGCGACAGCGTCGCCAGCAGGGTCGAAAACTCGTCGACCGAGATCTGCCGCGACGGCAGCGAGGACTCGGGGCCACCGCGACCCGGCACCGACCCCGATTGCAACGACGGCATGTCCTGCGGTTTCAGGCCCGCGAGCCGAGCCAGACGCTCACCCAGACCGTCGAGACGCAGCATCTGTGCCTGCAGCTCGCCCATCCGGACGGCCATCGCGCCCAGATGTCCCTGAACCACCTGCTGGGTCTTGAGTGCTTCCTGCCTCTGGTCTGCCAGCACGATCGCCTGCAGCAAGGGATGCTGAATCGACGCCGCGTAGCGCAGGGTGACGAAATTGAACAGCAGGGTGAAGACGATGAAGATCGTCACGAGCAGCAACGACCCGGCGGTCCAATGCCGCCAGTCCAGCGTGAGCGTGCGCGCACGCGCGGTGGCGCTTGAGACAAGAATGATGTTCAATCGAGCACCTCCACTTCAAGCAGCGTGGGGCCACCGTTGCCGTCAGACCACGACGCGCAAACGACGGGTCCCGAACCGAATTCCCGCATGGCGCGCGCTCCACAATCCCTGCAACGGATCATCTCCGCCGACGTCACCCTGGCCGCATGGCAGGCACGCCATCAGCAAGAGAACAAGCTGATTGGCGTGATTCGCCGACACCTGCCGCGGCCGCTGGCCGACCGTGTCCGCGTCGCCGATGCCCAGACCAGTGAACTCCAACTTAGCGTCGAAGCAGGTGCCATCGCCGCCGTATTGCGGCAGCGCACACCCGAACTCTTGGGACAGCTGCTGCGCGAAGGTTGGAAATTTAACGCAATACGGATCCGGGTGCAAGTGCGTGAAACACCCCGACCGGAGAAGAAACTTCCGCTATATCATATAGATAAATCGTCTTTGCGGCCCCTTGCAGGACTCGCCCGCGAGCTGCCGGACGGCCCGCTGAAGGTCGCGCTGACGCGTTTCCTGCGTCGCGCCGGTTGAGCCGCGGACCCCTGCCTGTCGGCTACAACAGGATGACGAGCCGCTCGAAAGCGACGAAGAGCATCACGCCGACCAGGAGAAAGATCGTGTACTTGATGACCTGGCCGATGAAGCGGAGATAGCGTCGGTCCTTCTTGAACAGATACAAAAGCCCTGACACCGCGATGGTCGCCAGGGCGAGAAAAAGAAGCAGGCGGACGAGGATCACGAACTTGGAGTACGGTGCGCCGTGCGGGAGACTGCCGGTCAGAGGCTGAGAGTTTTTCGGGCGTGTCCGAGCAGCGCGCCACAAGGCGGCCGATCGAGGCGCAAAGCGCAGCCATAGCTCGGGCTATGGCGAGTATTTGCAACGACGAGCGGGCGTCTTTTGGCGTGATGAGCGGGCATGATTGAAAGACTCTCAGCCTCTCAGGCCGGCGCGAATTGCCAGTCCTGGAACGCGGCCGGCACGTCGACTTCGTCGGTGAAAGTCACCATCTCGAACGCGTCTTCGCGGTCGAGCAGCGTGCGCGCCAGTGCGTTGTTGAGCCCGTGGCCCGACTTGTACGCGGTGTAGTGGCCGATCAGCGGGTGTCCCAGCAGATAAAGGTCGCCGATCGCGTCGAGCACCTTGTGGCGGACGAATTCATTGTCGTAGCGCAGGCCTTCGCTGTTCAGCACCTTGAACTCGTCGAGCACGATGGCATTCTGCAGGCTGCCGCCGAGTCCCAGGCCGGCCGCGCGCATCGCCTCGACATCCTGCATGAAGCCGAAGGTTCGCGCGCGGGCCACTTCCTTGGTGTACGAGTGCTCGGCAAAATCGATGACGACGTGGCGATTCTCCGATCCGAACACCGGGTGCGGAAAATCGATGGTGAAGTCCAGCTTGAAGCCGTCGAAGGGATCGAAGCGGGCCCACTTGTCGCCATCCCTGACTTCGACCGGGGAAACGATGCGCAGGTAACGCTTGGGCGCGTCCTGCTCGACAATGCCCGCCGACTGAAGCAGGTAGACGAACGGGCCGGCACTGCCGTCGAGGATGGGGATCTCGGGGCCGGCCACGTCGACATGGGCATTGTCGATGCCCGTGCCGGCCAGCGCCGACATGATGTGCTCGACCGTGGAGAGCGTTACCGCCCCCTGCTTCAATGTCGAGGAAAGCCGCGTTTCGCCCACAAACCGTGCAGCGGCCGGCAGGGCAACCGAATCGGCGAGGTCGGTGCGATGAAAGACGATGCCGGCATCGGCAGCGGCAGGCCGCAGCACGAGTTCGACCCGGGCGCCGGTGTGCAAGCCGACCCCGGTCGTCCTGATCGTGGATTTGAGCGTGCGTTGCTTCAACATGGCTTATGCGCCGTTATCGCGGGCGCCGCCGGGGGGGGCGGCAGCGGCGATGGGAAGAAAAGCGGTTTTCGCTTTGGTTCAACGGTTTAGATGCAGATTCTAGCACGAGCGTGGGCCTTCGCGATCGGCGCGCCTCGACGGCACCGGGTTCGGAGACGCGCCTCCCGGCGGCCCCGCGTCCCGGTACCCCGGCCGTCAGTCACGCCTGCTTGCGACAGGAAGGCCGGGATCTCCGATCCGCGCTTCGCAACGGCCGGGCTGCTCGACGCGGTGCCGCTGGCGCCGCCCCGCTCGCGCCTGCGCATCACCGCCGGCTGTTCGAGCGACTCGTAGTTGATGGTCTCGACCTGAATGCCCATCCCGTCGGTGCCCGTGCGCTGAACCACCACCGGCTGATCGACCAGCGTGATGCTGGGGGTGCGCTGCTGCGGCTTCGCCTGCGCACCGCCCAGCCCCGTCGCCACCATCGTCACCCGCAGCCGGTCCTCCATCGCGTCGTCGATCACCGTGCCGACGATCACCATCGCATCCTCGGCCGTGAACTCCTTGATGGTGTTCATGACCTCGTGGTACTCCTTCATCTTGAGGCCGGACGAGGCGGTGATGTTGACCAGAACCCCGCGCGCGCCGAGGAGATTGACGTCTTCGAGCAGCGGGCTCTTGACCGCCTGCTGCGCGGCGCTGCAGGCGCGATCGACGCCAGCCGCGGATGCCGAGCCCATCATCGCCATGCCGACCTCGCCCATGACGGTGCGCACGTCGGCGAAGTCGACATTGACGAGGCCCGGATTGTTGATCACCTCGGCAATCCCCGACACCGCCCCGTGCAGCACGTCGTTCGCCGCCGCGTAGGCGTCGAGCACCGAGACGTCCTCGCCCAGCACTTCCATCAGCTTGTCGTTGGGGATGATGATCAGCGAATCGACCTTCTTCGACAGCTCCTCGATGCCGGCGTGCGCGACGCGCTGCCGCTTGCCCTCGAAGGCGAACGGGCGCGTGACGACGGCGACCGTCAGGATGCCCATGCTCTTCGCGATGTCGGCGATCACCGGTGCCGCACCGGTGCCGGTCCCGCCGCCCATCCCGGCAGTGATGAACAGCATGTCGGCGCCATCGATCAGGGCCGCGATGCGCTCGCGATCCTCGTTGGCGGCATCGCGTCCGATCTCCGGACGCGCGCCCGCGCCAAGGCCGCGGGTGAGATTGCAGCCGAGCTGGATCTGATGCGACGCGGTCGAGCGTTTCAATGCCTGCGCATCGGTGTTGGCACAGATGAACTCCACGCCGGACAAGCCTCTGCCCATCATGTGCTCGACGGCATTGCCGCCGCAGCCGCCAACACCGATGACTTTGATGACTGCGCCTTCCTCGGGGGACTGATCGATGATCTCAAACATGTTGCGTTCCTTTCTCCTGTCCGGTTTGCTGCCGTTGTAACTGCCGTTGTAGGTGCTTTCGTACTGCACTTGCGATTGCTTGCTGCATCAGAAATTCGCCTTGAACCATTGCCTCATCCGCTCCGCCATGCCACCGATACCCGTCGATTGCGCACGGGCTGACTGCCCGCGCAGGTACTGGTCGCGCCCTTCGATCAAAAGCCCGACTGCCGTGGCGTAACGCGGGCTGCGCACCACGTCCGCCAGCCCTCCCGTGTACGCCGGCACGCCTATGCGCACCGGCAGGTGGAACACTTCCTCGCCGAGTTCGGCCATCCCCTGCAGCAACGCCGACCCGCCGGTCAATACAATCCCCGATGACAGCAGCTCCTCGAAGCCGCTGCGCCGCAACTCGGCCTGCACCAGCGAATAGAGCTCCTCGATGCGCGGCTCGATCACTTCCGCCAACGTCTGGCGCGACAGCTTCCGCGCCGCGCGCTCGCCGACGCCGGGCACCTCGATCACTTCGTTGACCCCGGCCAGCTGCCGCAACGCACAGCCATGGCGCAGCTTCAGCTCTTCCGCCTCCTTGGTCGGCGTGCGCAGCGTCATCGCGATGTCGTTGGTGACCTGATCGCCGGCGATCGGTATGACGGCGGTGTGACGGATCGCGCCGCCGGCAAAGACCGCGATGTCGGTCGTGCCGCCGCCGATGTCCATCAGGCAGACGCCGAGGTCCTTCTCGTCGTCGGAGAGCACGGCGATCGACGAGGCGAGCGGCTGCAGGATGACGTCGCGCACTTCGAGGCCGCAGCGGCGCACGCACTTGGTGATGTTCTCGACCGCCGACACGGCGCCGGTGACGATGTGCACCTTGACTTCGAGGCGCACGCCGCTCATGCCCAGCGGCTCGCGGACGTCTTCCTGGCCGTCGATGATGAATTCCTGCGGCAGGATGTGCAGGATCTGCTGGTCGTTGGGAATGGCGATCGCCTTCGCCGTCTCGACAACGCGGTCGATGTCGGCCTGCGTGACCTCCTTCTCCTTGATCGCCACCATGCCGCTGCGAATTGAGGCTTCGGATGTGGCTGCCCGCGATGCCGGTATAGACCTCGGTGATCCGGCAGTCGGCCATCAACTCCGCTTCTTCGAGCACGCGCTGGATCGACGCCATCGTCGCCTCGATGTTGACGACCACGCCCTTCTTGAGGCCGCGCGAGGGCTGCGAGCCCATCCCGATGATGTTGAGGCTGCCCTCGGGCGTGACCTCGGCGACGATCGCCACGATCTTCGACGTGCCGATGTCGAGACCCACGATCGATGTTCTTTGCTTCCTTCACCATTGCTTCACCATTCTCTTGTGATCGCTGCCGCGGACCGCTTCAGTTCGCCGCCCGCTTCGGCGGCCGTTCCTTGAAACCCGGCACGCGCGCCGCGAAGCCGTTGCGATGGCGCAGATCGACATGGTCGATCGGCCGTGCCCGCGCGGGCGAGCACCCGGAGCGTCCGCCGTGGGCGGCGATGAACCGCTGCAGCCTGGCCGCCGGTTCTTCGCGCCCCAGTTCGATTTCGAGCGGACCGTCGCTGCCGCGCGCCTGCAGCATGCCAGCCACCGCGCGGCGACAGCGCGATGCGCTGCACTGCCAGCGCGAGCGGCTGCCAGCGCGGCCGACCACTCGCGGTATCGCGCCGTCACCTCGCCGCGATCGTCCCTCCGGCCCGGAGAACGCGGGCAGTTCGCCGTTGTAGGTCGGCGCGAACACCTCGCCCTGCACGTTCACCAGCGCCGGTGTCGTTCCAGCGCGCGAGCGGCGCCTGCTCCTCGACGGTGACCACGCAGCCGCTGCGGCCACTGGCGGCGCAGGGCGACGTTGCGCACCCACGGCACGCGGGTCAGCGACGCGCGGGCGCGATCGAGGTTCATCGTGAAGAACGTGCCGGCGAGCTCGTCGCGAATGACCGCCTCGAGGTGCGGCGCGCTGGCGCGCGCCGAGCGGACCTTCGACGACCACCTCGCGGAAGGCGAACACGGGCTGGCGGACGAGCCACACGCCCAGCGCCCACGCCAGCGCGCCGACGCCGAGCAGCGCGAGCGATCGCCGCCAGCGCGTTCATCTGCCGCGCGTCATCCCACATGGCGCGCCTCGCAGGATCGCGACGCACAGAGTTCGGCGAACGACATGCCGGCCTGCCGCGCCGCCATCGGCACCAGCCTGTGGCCGGTCATGCCGGGCGAGGTGTTGACCTCGAGGAACTGAGAACGTGCCGTCGGCGCGCAGGATGAGGTCGAGCCGGCCCCAGCCGCTGCAGCCGACGACGCGGAAGGCGGCGAGCGCCTGGCCGGATCGCCTGCTCCTGGGCCGCCGGCAGGCCGCTCGGGCAGAAGTACTGCGTCTCGTCGGAGAAGTACTTGTTGTGGTAGTCGTAGTTGCCCTGCGGCGCCTCGATCCGGACCAGCGGCAGCGCGCGATCGCCGAGGATCGAGGCCGTCAGTTCGACGCCCGACGACGAATTCCTCGACCAGCACCAGCGTGTCGTGCAGCGCGGCCGCCTGCCAGGCCAGCGCCAGTTCATCGTGATCGGCCGCGCTGACCTTGGTGATGCCGATCGTCGAACCCTCGCGCGCCGGCTTGACGAACAGCGGCAGGCCAAGCTCGGCGACGACGCGCTTCCAGTCGGTGGTCGCGTCGACGATGCGGTAGCGCGGCGTGGGGATGCCGCTGGCGAGCCAGACGAGCTTGGTGCGCCACTTGTCCATCGCCAGCGCGGAGGCCATCACGCCGCTGCCGGTGTAGGGGATGCCCAGCACCTCGAGCGCCCCCTGCACGCGTGCCGTCCTCGCCGAAGCGCCCGTGCAGCGCGATGAAGGCGCGGGCGAAGCCTTCGCGCTTCAGTGTCCAAACGTCGCGCTCGGCCGGATCGAACGGATGGGCGTCGACGCCCTGCTCGCGCAGCGCCGCGAGCACGGCGTTGCCGGAGAGCAGCGAGATCTCGCGCTCGGACGACGGCCCGCCGAGCAGCACCGCCACCTTGCCGAATTCGCTCATGCGGCCGTTCTCCGATGATTCGCACTTCGGCCTCCAGGTCGATCCGGTCTCTCGACTCACCGTCGTCGCGCACGTGCTCGATCAGTGCCTCGATGTCCGCGGCGCTTCGCAGCGCCCTTCGGATTGACGATGAAGTTCGCGTGCTTTTCCGACACCCGTGCGCCGCCGATCGCGTAACCCCTTGAGGCCGCAGCGCTCGATCAGCCGCGCCGCATGATCGCCCGCCGGATTGCGGAACACGCTGCCCGCGTTGGGCAGGTCGAGCGGCTGCGACGCGATGCGCCGCTGCGACAGCTCCCTGATCCGCTCCCGCGCCGCGTGGCCGTCGCCGCGCGGGAACGCGAACCATGCGGCGGTGAAGATCGCCGTCCGCGCGCACTGCCGTCGGCGCGCTGCACGGACCGGTAGCCAATCCGTAGTCGGCGGGCGCGCGCGATCGAAGCTGCCGTCGCGGCGTCAGCACCTCGACCCGCCGGACATAGCGCCAGGTCTCGCCGCCGTAGCAGCCGGCGTTCATCGCCAGCGCACCGCCGACGGTGCCCGGAATGCCGGCCAGGAACTCCGCGTCCGCCGCGCCGTGCAGCGCGGCGAAGCGGGCGAGCTTCGGGCTGGCGACGCCGGCTTCGGCGTAGATCAGCGCCGTCGTCGCATCGCGCGAGCGCGCCGAGCGCGGCGTGCAGGACGATCACCGTGCCGCGGACGCCGCCGTCGCGCACCAGCAGGTTGCTGCCCAGGCCGATGACCGTCAGCGGCTCGGTCGCGCGGCAGCGGCGCACGAAGGCGCGCGAGATCGGCGCGGTCGGCGGGCACGTAGCAGCCGGTCCGCGCGGCCGCCGCGCGCCAGCTCGTGTAGCGCGCGAGCGGCACGTCGCGCGCCAGGGTGCCGCGCAGCGCCGTCGAAGTGCAGCGGGCTCGTTCATCATCATGCGGCATCCGCCGCCAGCTGTGCCGGCGACCTGCCCGATCGACCCGGCGCCCATCGTCACGACGACGTCGCCGTCGCGCGACCACCGCGCAGATCGCCGCCGGCACGTCGGCGATCCGCTCGACGAAGACGGGCTCCACCTTGCCCGCGACGCGCAGCGCACGCGCCAGCGCGCGTCCGTCGGCGGCGACGATCGGCGCCTCGCCCGCCGGATAGACCTCGGCCAGCACCAGCGCGTCGACCGTCGAGAGCACCGCGACGAAATCCTCGAACAGATCGCGCGTGCGCGTGTAGCGGTGCGGCTGGAACGCGAGCACCAGCCGCCGCCCCGGAAAACTGCCGCGCGCCGCCGCGATGCGTCGCCGCCATCTCGACCGGGTGGTGGCCGTAGTCGTCGACCAGCGTGAACGCGCCGCCGCCGGCGAGCCGGACCTCGCCGTGGCGCTGGAAACGGCGGCCGACGCCGCGGAACTCCGCGAGCGCCCTGGCGATCGCGGCATCGCGCGACGCCGACCTCGCGCCCCACCGCAATCGCCGCCAGCGCGTTCCGGACGTTGTGCACGCCGGGCAGGTTGAGCTCGACGGGCAGGTCGTGCGTGCGCCCGCGGCGCGCGCGACGAAGCGCATCCGGCCGGCGACGTTGACGACGTCGGTCGCCCGCAGTTGCGCGTCCTCGGCGAGGCCGTAGGTGACGATGGGCTTGGTGATCGCGGGCAGGATGTCGCGCACGTTGGCATCGTCCACGCAGACGACGGCGACGCCGTAGAACGGCAGGCGCTGCGCGAAATCCACGAACGCGCGCTTCAGCTTCGCGAAGTCGTGACCGTAGGTCTCCATGTGGTCGGCATCGATGTTGGTGATCGACCGCCAGCACCGGCTGCAGATACAGGAACGAGGCGTCGGACTCGTCGGCCTCCGCCACCAGGAAGTCGCCCTTGCCCAGGCGCGCGTTGGCGCCGGCCGACAGCAGCCGGCCGCCGATCACGAACGTGGGATCGAGCCCGCCCTCGGCCAGCACCGAGGCGATGAGGCTGGTGGTCGTGGTCTTGCCGTGGGTGCCGGCCACCGCGATGCCCTGCTTCAGTCGCATCAATTCGGCGAGCATGAGCGCGCGCGGCACGACGGGAATGCCGCGTGCACGCGCCGCGACCACCTCGGGATTGTCGGCGGCAACGGCGGTCGACACGACCACCGCGTCGGCGCCGGCGACGTTTGCGGCCGCGTGCCCCATGCGATCGCGATGCCCACGCTTTGCAGCCGGCGGGTGACCGCCGTGGCGGCGAGATCGGACCCCGAGACCTGGTAGCCCTGCGTCGCCAGCACTTCGGCGATGCCGCTCATGCCGGCGCCACCGATGCCGACGAAATGCACGCGCTTGACCTTGTGCTTCATGGCTTCGACCCTTCGGCCATGCAGGCCTCCGCCACCCGTCGCGTCGCATCGGGGCGGGCGAGCGCTCGCGCGGCGGTTGCCATCTCCAGCAGTCGTGGACGATCGAGTCCGGCCAGAAGATCGGCGAGCTTTTCCGCCGTGAGTTCGCTTTGCGCCATGGAGAATGCCGCGCCCGCGTCGACCAGGAGACGCGCGTTGGCGCTCTGCTCGTCGGCAATCGCGCCGGGCAGCGGCACGATCAGCGCGCCGATGCCCACCGCAGCGAGTTCCGCCACCGTCAGCGCGCCCCCGCGGCAGATGACGAGATCCGCCTCCGCATACCGGGCTGCCATGTCGTCGATGAACGGCAGGCACTCGCCGTCGATCCCGTGTGCCGCATACGACGCCGCGAGGGCATCGATGTGTCTTGCGCCCGCCTGATGAACGACGCGTGGCCGCCGGTCCGGGGACAGGCGCGCCAGCGCCGCCGGAACGCAATCGTTGAGTGCCTGCGCGCCGAGACTGCCGCCGACTACGAGCAGGCGCAACGGTCCCTCGCGGCGGGCAAAGCGTGCCTGCGGCGCCGCCACCCGCACGATTTCCGCGCGCAACGGATTGCCCACCCACTCGCTCGTTCGCGCGTGACGATTCCCCATCGACTTCGGAAAGCCCAGCAACACGCGATCGGCGCCGTAGGCAAGCACGCGATTGGCGAGTCCCGCCACCGCATTCGAGTCGTGGATGACGAGCGGCCGGCCGGCCGCAACGCCCATCAACGCGCCCGGGAACGAGACGAAGCCGCCGAGTCCCAGCACCACATTGGGCCGGCGGCGGCGAATGATGGACAGCGCATCGACGCAGGCGGCGGCGAGCGCGAACGGCCCCAGCAGCAACGTCTTCAGCCCCTTGCCACGGACACCACGGAACGACAGCGCCTCGAAGTCGATGCCGTGCTGCGGCACCAGCGTCGCCTCCATGCCTTCGCGCGTGCCAAGCCAGAACACGCGCCAGCCACGGGACACGAGCTCGGCGGCCACGGCCAACCCGGGGAAGATGTGGCCCCCGGTGCCGCCGGTGGTGATCATGACGGTGCCGGTCATACCGTGAAGCCCCGCAGTAGCCGCCTGTTCTCGAAGTCGACGCGCAGCAGAATCGCGATCGCGATGCAATTGGCGACGATCCCGGAGCCGCCGAAGGACAGCAGCGGAAGCGTGAGCCCCTTGGTCGGCAGCACGCCCATGTTGACGCCGATGTTGATGAAGGCCTGCACGCCGATCCAGACTCCGATGCCCTGGGCGGTGAGCGCTGCGAACGACCTTCCGAGCAGCGTGGCCTGGCGGGCGATCGCGTAGGTGCGAACCAGGAACCAGACGAAGAGCGCGAGCACGACCAGCACGCCGGCGAGGCCCAGCTCCTCGGCGATCACGGCCAGCAGGAAGTCGGTATGCGCTTCCGGCAGGAACATGAGCTTTTCGACGCTGGAGCCCAACCCGACCCCGAACCACTCGCCCCGCCCGAACGCGATCAGCGAATGCGAAAGCTGGTAGCCCTTGTCGAAAGGGTCCGACCAGGGATCGAGAAATGCCACCAGGCGCTGCAGCCGATACGGTGCCGCGACGAGAATGGCGCCGAGCGCCACCGGGAGCAGCGCGCAGAGCGGCGCGAGTATTCGCCAGTCGAGCCCGCCGAGAAACAGGATGCCGAAGGCGATGACGACGATCACGACGAAGGCACCGAAATCCGGCTCGAGCAGGAGCAGCGCTCCGGTGAACACCATCACCACGAACAGCGGCAGGAAGCCCTTGACCAGCGTCTGTCGCATCGGCTGGCGCGCGTGCAGGAACTCAGCCTTGCGCACCGCGTAACTGGCGGCGTAGAGCACCACCGCGAGCTTCATGAACTCCGAAGGTTGCAGGTTGATGACCACCAGCGACAGCCAGCGCCGCGCACCGTTGACGGATTTGCCTATGCCCGGAATGAGCACCAGAGCGAGCGACGCGATTCCGAGCACGAACAGCCACCCGGCGAGCCGCTGCCAGACCTGGATCGGGATCTGGAACGCCACGAAACCTGCCACCAGGCCGCCGGCAAGGAAAAGGCTGTGCCGCAGGAGAAAGTACCAGGCGCGATAGCCCGTGTGCGTCGATGCCTCGGCCATGGCAATCGACGCCGAATAGACCATGACCAGACCGATCGCAAGCAGCAAGAGCGCCGTCCATGCGAGCGAGCGATCGTAGGGCTGCATCGTGCGCGGACTGCCGCTCACCGCGCCGATCGACCCCAATGATTTCAGCACGCCCAGCGCGGGGAGCGTCGCGGTGGCGGCGATCGTCTTACGCACGGCCGCTCCCCGCGGCGTGCGCCGACACCGCGGCGATGAACCGGTTGCCGCGTTCGATGTAGCTGGCGAACTGATCGAGGCTCGCGCACGCCGGCGAAAGCAATACGAGGTCTCCCGGCCGGGCGAGGTCGTGCGCCCGTGCAATCGCAACCTCGAGCGTGCCGCAGTTGTCGACGGCAACCGGCGTTCCGGCGAGCCCCTCGGCGATCCGCGGCGCATCGCGGCCGATCAGCATCACCGCGCGGCAATGCGCGTCGACGGCAGGGCGCAGCGGGGCAAACTCCTGGCCCTTGCCATCGCCCCCGGCAATGAGGATCACGGGACGATCGGAGCCTTCCAGGGCGGCGCGCGTGGCGGCGACGGTCGTGCCCTTCGAATCGTTGACGTAGAGCACGTCTTCGACCTCGCCAACGTGCTGCATCCGGTGCGGCAGTCCCTCGAAATCGGTTAGCGCCGACAGCACGGTGCGCTCGATCTTGGCGACCGCCGAGGTCAGTGCCAGCGCGGCCAGCGCGTTCAGCGCGTTGTGCCGCCCCACCAGCTTGAGATCCGCGGCCGGGGCCAGCAACGCGCCGCCGCGGGCAAGCCACGGCCCCTGATGCAGGACGAGACCCCATGCCTCTTCCGATTCCGGCACGCCGGCGCCGAAGGTATCCACCAGACGACCGGGGATCGCCATCGCCAGCGAGCGCGGATCATCGCGATTGAGCACCTGCATGCCGCCGTTGCTGAAGATCCGCGCCTTGGCCGCTGCGTACGCGTCCATCCCCGGATATCGATCGAGATGGTTTTCGGTGACATTGAGCACGGCGGCGGCGACCGGCGACAAGCTGGCGGTGGTTTCCAGCTGGTAGCTCGAAAGCTCGAGCACGAACACGTCCGGCCAGCAGCCCTGCTGCGGCAGGATGTCGAGGACCGGGGTCCCGATATTCCCGGCCACCGCGACGGTCATTCCCGCCGCCGCGCACAGCGCGCCGCTAAGCGAAGTGACGGTGGTCTTGCCGTTGGAACCGGTGATGGCCAGCAGCTTCTGGCCCGGCGGCATTGCACGAGCGAAGAGTTCGATATCGCCGACCAGTTCGATGCCGCGCGTCGTCGCCGCCAGCACCGCGGGATGGTCCTTGGCGAGGCCCGGGCTGATGGCGATCAGGTCGGCCCCCGCGAAGGTGCGCTCGTCGAGCGGGCCGGTGATCAACGGGACTTGCGGCAGGGCCACCGAGAGCGTCGGCGCAAACGGAGGCGCCTGCCGCGTATCGGCCACGCGCACCACCGCGCCGCGCGCGGCCAGATAGCGCGCCACCGAGAGCCCGGTGAGACCGAGCCCCAGGACGACGACGTGGCGTCCGGCGTAATCGCTCATCAGCGCAGCTTCAACGAAGAAAGTCCGAACAGCACCAGCAGCATGGTGATGATCCAGAACCGAATGACGACCTGGTTCTCTTTCCATCCCTTCAGTTCGTAGTGGTGATGGATCGGCGCCATGCGAAACACGCGCTTGCCGGTGAGCTTGAACGACGCCACCTGGACGATCACCGACAGCGTCTCGACCACAAACACGCCGCCCATGATGAACAGCACGATTTCCTGGCGCACGATCACTGCCATCGTCCCCAGACCTGCGCCCAGGGCGAGCGCGCCGACGTCGCCCATGAACACCTCGGCGGGGTAGGCGTTGAACCACAGGAAGCCGAGCCCCGCCCCTGCCAGCGCGCCGCAGATCACCGCCAGTTCTCCGGCCCCCGCGATGTAGGGAAACTGCAGGTACTTGGCAAAGATCGCGTTGCCGCTGACGTAGGCGAAGATCCCCAGCGCGGCGCCGACGAGCACCGTCGGCATGATCGCGAGACCGTCGAGGCCATCGGTCAGGTTCACCGCATTGCTGGTGCCGACGATCACGCAGAACGTGAGCGCGATGAAGCCCCAGACGCCGAGCGGGTAACTGACGGTCTTGAAGAACGGCACGATCAGGTCCGCCTTGGGCGACAGGGCAACGTTGAAGCCGCTCTCGATCCACGCGGAAAACAGCCGCACGAACTGCAGGTTGTCGGGCGCCGACACCGAGAACGCGAGGTAGACCGCCGCCACGACGCCGATCGCCGACTGCCACAGGAACTTGACCCGCGCGGGGAGCCCTTTGGGATTGCGGTACACGACCTTGCGATAGTCGTCGACCCAGCCGATGGCGCCGAAGCCCGCCGTCACCAGCAGCGTGACCCAGACGAAACGGTTGCCAAGGTCGCCCCACAGCAGCGTGGTCACGACGATGGCGACCAGGATCAGCGCGCCGCCCATCGTCGGCGTGCCGGCCTTGGCGAGGTGCGTCCGGGGCCCGTCGTCGCGCACCGCCTGCCCGATCTTCATCCGCGACAGCCACGCGATCATCCGCGGGCCGATGATGAACGAGATGAACAGCGCCGTCATGCACGCCAGCACCGCCCGCAGCGTGAGGTAGCCGAAGACGTTGAATGCACGCACGTCCTTGGCCAGCAATTCGGACAGCCAGAGCAGCATCAGTGCACTCCCTCTGCCGCTCTTTCGTCCAGCGCGGCGACGACGCGCTCCATGCGCATGAAGCGGGAGCCCTTGACGAGCACGGTGGTGCCCGGCGCCGCAGTTGCCGACACGTGGCGCGCGAGATCTTCCGCGGTCGCAAAGTGGCTGCCGCCAGCGCCGAACGCGGCGCCGGCCTCGGCGGCCTGCGCGCCGGTCGTGTACAGCCGGTCGATGCCGGCTGCGCGCGCCTCGCGCCCAGCCTCGCGATGGAACGCCGGACCTTCGGAGCCGACCTCGCCCATGTCGCCCAGCACCAGCCAGCGCGGCGACGGCGCCGCGGCGAGCACCGCGATCGCCGCCCGCACCGAATCCGGATTCGCGTTGTAGGTGTCGTCGATCACGGTCAGGCCGGCGGCGGTGGTCCGCGTCACCAGTCGGCCGGCGACCGGCCGGAAGTCCTGCAAGCCGCGCACGATGGCCGCCAGCGGCACGCCGATGGCCAGCGCGGCCGTCGCCGCGGCCAGCGCGTTCAGCGCGTTGTGGGTTCCGCGCGCTGCGAGCGCGACGCTGGCATCTCCGGCGGGCGTGGCGAGGTCGACAATACCGCCCGTCTGCCCCGCGCCATGGCGAACCCGAACGGCGGCGGGACGGTCGAGACCGAATTCGATCACCGTGATATTTCCGGCTTCCCCCGCCGCCTCGCGCCACACGTCGACATGTGCATCATCCGCGTTGAGGACGGCGATGCCGCCCGCCGGCATTGCGCGCACCAGCGCCGCGTGCTCGGCCGCGACCTCTGCAATCGAATGCATGAACTCCTGATGCTCCCGCTGCGCGTTGTTGATGACCCCGACGGTCGGCGCGGCAATCGCCGCCAGCACTGCGGTCTCGCCCGGATGGTTCATGCCGATCTCGACCACCGCAGCATGGTGCTGCGCGGTCAGTCCCAGCAGCGTGAGCGGCAAGCCGATGGCGTTGTTGAGATTGCCCTGCGTCGCCAGGACGTGATCGTCGCCGAAATGGGCGCGCAGGATCGCCGCGGCCATTTCCTTGACCGTCGTCTTGCCATTGCTGCCGACGACCGCGATCAACGGCAGCGCGAATTTCCGGCGCCAGTGGTGCGCCAACGCGCCGAGTGCCGACAACGTATCCGGCACGGCAATGAGGTGGCCGGAGAGCCGTCCGCGCGATCGTCGGCGACCAGCGCGGCGACCGCGCCGGAAGCCAAGGCAGTCGCGACGAAATCATGGCCATCGAAGCGCTCGCCGCGCAGCGCCACAAAGAGATCTCCCGGGCTGCAGCGCGCGCGAATCGCTGACGACGCGCAGGAATTCGACGTTGTCGCCGACGAGGCGGCCGGAGACGGCTTCTGCAGCGGTGCGCGTGTCCATCATGCGTCCTGCCGCTCCAGAATTGCCGCCACCACTGCCTCGGCGTCGGAAAAATGCACCCGCACGCCAGCCGCTTCCTGGTAAGTCTCGTGGCCCTTGCCCGCGACCAGCACGACATCGCCGGCACGGGCAGCGCGGATGGCGCTGCGGATGGCGACGCCGCGATCGAGTTCCACGTCGTAGTCGGTGCCATCGGCTTCGCGAATCCCGATGCCGATGGCCTCGGCGATGGCGGCCGGATCCTCGCCGCGCGGATTGTCGGTAGTTACCACGATGCGATCGGCCAGCCGCGCGGCGATCCGCCCCATTTCCCATCGCTTGCCCGGATCGCGATCGCCGCCGCAGCCGAAAACGCACACCAGCGACCGGCCCGCCGCAACGGTGCTGCGAAGCGCGGACAACGCCTTGTCCAGCGCATCGGGCGAATGCGCGTAGTCGACGACCACCAGTGGCACATCGCCGCCGCCGAAGCGCTGCATGCGTCCCGGTGGCGGCCGGATCTGCGCCAGCGCGGCCAGCGCGTCGGCCAGCGGCACCTCGCTCGCCAGCAGCACGCCCAGGCTGCCGAGCAGATTCGAGACGTTGAAGCTGCCGACGACCGGTGCTTCGACGGAGCCCGCGCCAAGGGGGTGGTCACATCGATCGCCATCCCCTGCGACGTCGTGGTGACACGCGTGCCGCGATGTCGGCGCCATGGGCGCCGAAGGTCAGCGTGCGTGCCCGCGCTGCGTGCCGCGCGGCGGCGAGCGTGCGGCCAAACGCGTCGTCGACGTTGATCACGGCGGCAGCAAGCCCCGGCCAGCGCAGAAAGCTTCGCCTTGGCCGCGCCATAGGCCTCCATCGTGACGTGGTAATCGAGGTGGTCGCGCGAAAGGTTGGTGAACAGCGCCACGTCGAAAGCCACCGCATTGACGCGCCCCTGGTCCAGGCCGTGCGACGACACTTCCATCGCCACCGCATCGGCCCCGGCCGCCTTGAGCGTTGCCAGCATTTCGTGCAGGCGCGCAGCATCGGTCGTCGTGTTGAACGCCGGCAGCGAGCGCACCGGCCAGGCCATTGCCGAGCGTGCCCAGCACGCCGGTCCGGCGGCCACACGCGTCGAGGCCTTGCGCGATCCACTGCGCACACGAGGTCTTGCCGTTGGTGCCGGTGATGCCGACGACCCACATCGCCTGCGACGGATGGCCATAGACATGGTCGGCGATCGCGCCCAGCCGGTCACGCAGCTGCGCGACCGCGTGCTCCGGAACCGCCCACGCCGAATCCCAGGCGAAACCGGCGGCCTCCCAGAACACCGCGCCCGCGCCGCGCCCGAGCGCATCGCCGATGAACGTGCGGCCGTCGGACTGGCTGCCGGGGAAGGCCGCGAAAGCATCGCCGCGGCGCACGTCGCGGCTGTCGGCGGTGATCCGACGCGGCACCGTACCGAGCCGCGCCAGCAGCGCCGGCACGTCGAACGCGAGTTGCTGCGCCGCCGGCATCAGGTTTCCTCGCGGATTTCGCTGCCTGGCGGCGGCAGGATCACGTTGTCGACCGGCGCGTCGGGTGGGCACCCCCATCATGCGCAACGCGGCGCCCATGACGGCGGAAAAGACGGGCGCGGCGACGGTCCCGCCATAGTGCTGGCCGGCGGAGGGTTCGTCGAGCATCACGGCCACGACGAGGCGCGGCTTCGACACCGGGGCGAAGCCGACAAACGACGAGATGTACTTGTTGGTGTAACCACGGCCCTCGAGCTTGTGCGCGGTCCCGGTCTTGCCCGCGACGCGGTACCCCGGCACCTGGGCCTTGGGTGCCGTGCCGCCAGGCTGCACGGCCATTTCCAGCATCCGCCGCACGGCGCGCGCGGTCTCGGGCTTCAACACCGGCTTGCCCGCCACGGGACCGCTGCCCTTGAACAGTGTCGCCGGCTTCAATTCGCCGTCGCTCGCGAACACCGTGTATCCGCGTGCCATCTGGACCAGATTCACCGACAGCCCGTGACCATAGGCCATCGTCGCCTGCTCGATCGGCTTCCACGACTTGGCCGGACGCAGCCGGCCGCCGACTTCACCCGGAAACCCGGTCTTCGGAGGGGTGCCGAATCCGGCGTCGGCGAACATTTCCCACATCGTCTCGGCCGGCAGCGACAGGGCGATCCGCGCAGCCCCGACGTTCGACGATTTCTGGATCACCTGCTCGACCGTCAGCGTGCCGTTGGGGTGCGCGTCGTGGATGGTCTGGGAGCCGATGGTGAGCGCGCCGGGCGCCGTCTCGATCCGCGTGTCGGGGCGCACCGCGCCCGGCCTCGAGCGCCGCGGCGATGGTGAACGGCTTCATCGTCGAGCCGGGTTCGAAGACGTCGGTGAGCGCGCGGTTGCGCATCCGCTCGCGCGCCACGCTTGTTGCGTGAATTCGGGTTGTAGGTGGGCCAGTTCGCCAACGCCAGCAGTTCGCCGCTTTGCGCGTCGAGAATCACCAGTCCGCCCGCTTTCGCCTTGTTGGCCTCGACCGCCGCCTTCAATTCGCGGAAGGCGAGGTACTGCAGGCGCGAGTCGATGGCGAGCGCCAGGTCGCGCCCGGCCTGCGGCGCCCGGATTGCCGCCACGTCCTCGACGGCGTCGCCGCGGCGGTTGATGATCACGCGCCGGCTGCCGGGTTTTCCGCCCAGCCAGTCCTGTTGCGCGAGCTCGATCCCTTCCTGGCCGGTATCGCCATCGCCGGTGAAACCCAGGATGTGGCTCATGGTTTCGCCACCGGGGTAGAAGCGGCGGTATTCGTACTGATCGTTGAGCCCCTTGATCCGCAGCCGCATCGCGCGCTCGGCGACTTCCGGCGGAATCTGGCGAGCGACAAACGCGAGTCGCCCACCGGATCGAGCGTTTTCGCCAGCGCCTGCGGTGTCGTTTCCAGGATCCTGGCGAGCTGCGCCAGCTGCTCCCGCGTGGCCTCGACTTTGCCCGGGAATGCCCACAGCGATTTCACCGGCGTCGAAATCGCCAGCGCGTCGCCGGAACGATCGACGATGCGGCCGCGATGGGCGGGAACGTCGATCTGGCGGCTGTACCTGGAGCTGCCCTGTTCCTGCAGGAACTCGTTGTCGACGCTCTGCAGATAGAAGGAGCGCAGCGCGAGGCCGATGAACATCAGCACAAAGAGGCCGAATACCACCGGGGCGCGAAAGCGCGGCAACGCCGGCGCCGGCTTGTGGCCGCGGCGGGCGGAGGCGGAGGCGCCGATCGCCAGCGCGCTCATCGAGCGTCTCCCAGCGGGATGACCTCGACGCGCCCCGGCACCGGCAGCTGCATCTTCAACTGCTCGCGGGCGATCTTCTCGATCCGCGCCGGCATCCCCCACGTCGACTGCTCGAGCTGCAACTGCCCGTGCTCGGTTTCGTAGGCGCGCGCCTTCGCCTGCTCGCGCTCGAGTTCGACGTAGAGCTTGCGCGCCTGGTGCCGCGACGTGACCAGCGAGAGCGCGCAGGCGGCAAGGACGGCGAGGAGCAGAAGGTTCAGGCGGACCATGGAATCGTCTCGCCTCGGCCCCGGCGACGCGCAGGAAATCGCGCGGCAGGGCGGCAGCGGTCCGCTGCGCCACGCGCAACGTCGCGCTGCGGGCGCGCGGGATTGGCCGCCACCTCGGCGTCGGAAGCGCGAATCGCGCGGCCGACCAGGTCCAGCGCGACATCGGGCAGCGCAGCGGTGCGGATCGGCAGCCGTGCCAGGCGCGCATCACCACCCCACGGCCTGGAGGCCGCCGCGAAAAAGCGCTTCACCATGCGATCTTCGAGTGAGTGAAAACTGATCACCGCGAGCCGTCCGCTTGCGCGCAGCACCGATACGGCACGCGGCAGCGTCAGCGCGAGCTCAGCGAGCTCCCGATTGACATGAATCCGGAGAGCCTGGAAGGTCCGCGTTGCCGGATCCTGACTCCAATCACGCCGCGCGCGCGCGCCGAGGGCTTGGGCCACGAGCGCGGCCAGTTGGCGCGTGCCGACGATGGGCGCGACCGTGCGACCCGCAACAATTGCTCTTGCAATCGATTGAGCAAACCGTTCTTCACCATAGTCGCGAATCACCTCCGTCAATTCGCGTGCGTCGGCACGCGCAAGAAACGCGGCAGCAGACTCGCCGCGCGTGGGATCCATCCGCATATCCAGCGGACCGTCGGCGCGAAACGAGAACCCGCGCGCCGGGTCGTCGATCTGCGGCGAAGAAATGCCGAGGTCGAGCAGGACGCCATCCACCGCCGGAATGCCGAGCGCGCCGAGCACGTCGGGAAACTCCGAGAACCACGCGCGACGGAACACGAAGCGCGCGTCGCCGATCGTGCCGGCTGCCTCCGCCGCCGCGGGATCGCGGTCGAGGGCGACAAGTCGGCCCGACGGGCCCAGGGCGGCGAGAATCGCCCGGCTATGCCCGCCGCGCCCGAACGTGCCATCGACATAGACGCCATCCGCGCGAAGCGCCAGGGCTGCCACCGCTTCGTCGCGCAGGACCGGAATGTGGGTCGCGACCGCATCGCTCATCAGAGCGAGAAACCGTCGAGTTCGGCCGGCAGTTCGCCCGCCGGGAAGGTGATTGCCTGCGCAGTGGCTTCGTGCCACTTGGCTTCGTCCCACAACTCGAATTTGTTGCCCTGCCCCACCAGCACCACGCGATGGTCGAGGCCCGCGTACTGGCGCAATGACGGCGGCACCAGGATGCGCCCGGCGCCGTCCATTTCGACTTCGTCGGCGTGGCCCACCAGAAGGCGCTGCAGGCCGCGAATCTGCGCGTTGAACGAAGACTTCGACATGAGCTCCGACTGGATCGGTTCCCAGACCGCGCGCGGATACAGAAGCAGGCAGCGGCCGGGATCCGCGGTCAGGATCATTCGTTCGGGGTCTGTGCCCTCGTCGCCGCGGGGCGCCAGGGCGTCGCGATGACGCAGGGGAATCGCCAGGCGACCCTTGGTGTCGAGCGACAAATGCGTGACGCCGCGGAAAACCGCGCGCTCGCTCCTCCCCGTCCCCGACGCTCCCTGTATCGACACCACCCCTCCCGCCCCTGTTGCGGGGGTGAGCGCTCAATCACTGGCACCGTCAAGCAGACGATTGGCCAGCAAGCAAACCCACCGATTCCCACTAAACCCCACCTCTCGACACTATAAGGGACTGAAATCGACGGGGTCAATCGTTTTTTCGGTTTCGTAACAACGACTTAGGGTCATTTGCAACAGAGCCTCTTCTATCATAAAAAACATATACTTGCGTGGCAAATCGAAAGTAATGGTGGAGATATGACGACGCGCCGGCCCGAAAAACCGTACGTTCGTTCGATAGCGGGTCGAGCCGGGGCGCATCTCCGACCCGGCGCAATCTCGGACTCGCGATGTTGCCGTCGACCCTGGTCGCGTCCGCGTTGCGCAGGACACGAGGCAGACAGAGGCGCGCGATGCTCCCGCAGCATCCAGGTTTCATGCCACCGGGATAAAATCCAGCGGACACGTCGCTCGTCACGATTGCTTGCAAATGTTTACAGCAGCGGCATGCGTGAAGCCGCACATTGCCAGCTTGCGCAGGCAAGCGCCCGCGCTGTTTCGTCGTCAACCGTTCCTGCCGCGAAGGTCAACCATGCGCGACCCCGATCCGCCACCGACCCGTCTGCGCCCAATCGCGTTCGCCACGCTCGCGGTCCTTGCCAGCGCAGCGGTCGCGCAGACGCCCACCGTGGAGCCGACGGCCATCGCGATCGAGTTCTACAACGCGCGCCTCAAGCACTACTTCATGACCGCCGACACCGCCGAGGCGGCGATGCTCGACGCCGGCGTCACGGTGCCCGGGTGGACGCGTACCGGCGTCACGTTCGGCGCCTGGGCGCGCGGGGGCGATCGTGCGGGCACGATGCCCGTCTGCCGCTTTTTCGGCACGCCGGGCAAGGGGCCGAATTCGCACTTCTACACGGCGGACGCGGGCGAGTGCGAGACGGTCAGGAACAATCCGGACTGGACCTACGAGACGATCGCCTTCTGGATCGAAGTGCCGCAAGCGGGGCGCTGCACCGCGGCCACCACGCCGGTCTATCGCAGCTTCCATCCCGGCGCGGCCATGGCCGAGTCGAACCATCGCTTTCTCATCGACCTCACGCTGCATCAGAAGATGGCGGCCACGTCGCTGCTCGAAGGCGTGGTGATGTGTTCGCCGCTGTCGACGATGCAGGTCGAAGCCGATGCCGCGCGGCTGCTCGAACAGGCGGCATGGGGGCCGACCGAAGCGCTGCTCGCGCACGTCCGCGACGTCGGCGCCGCGAGGTTCATCGACGAACAACTGGCCATGCCGTCCACACGCTACACGGCGTTCCCGCCCGTCGCCGCGAATCGGCCGGACGCCTGCGTCGACGACCGAACGCTGCCGCTGCGCGCGGACAGCTATTGCGCGCGCGACAACTACACGCTGTTCCAGTTGCAGCGCGAGTTCTTCCGCAACGCCATCACCGCCCCCGACCAGTTGCGCCAGCGCGTCGCCTTCGCGCTGTCGCAGATCCTGGTCACCTCCGGACTCGAGATCAACAAGGTCTACGCGATGCAGCGTTACCAGCAGCTGCTGGCCGATCTTGCGTTCGACAATTTCGAGCGCGTGCTGGCCGAGGTGACGCTTTCGCCTGCGATGGGCCGCTATCTCGACATGGCGAACAACGTGAAGCCCAATGCCGCGACCGGCGCCGAGCCCAACGAGAACTACGCGCGCGAGTTGCTGCAACTCTTCTCCATCGGCACGGCCCTGCTCAAGTCCGACGGCACGCCGTTGCTGGACGCCCGCGGCCTGCCCATCCCCACCTACGACCAGGACCAGATCGAAGGCTTCGCGCACGCCTTCACCGGATGGACATTTCCGACGGCGCCGGGCCAGCCGGCACGCGCGTTGAACGGCCAGTATTACGACGGGAAGATGGAGGAACGCAGCGCCTCTCACGACGCCAGCGGCAAGATCCTGCTCGGCGCATCCGCGCCGGCGAACCTGACGATGCGCCAGGATCTCGACTTCGCGATCCACAACGTGTTCATGCATCCCAACGTCGGCCCCTTCATCGCCAAACAGCTGATCCAGAAGCTGGTGACCGGCGACCCCTCCCCCGCCTACGTCGCGCGGGTCGGTTCCGTCTTCGACAACAACGGCTCGGGCGCGCGCGGCGATCTCAAGGCCGTGGTCCGCGCCGTATTGCTCGATGCCGAGGCGCGCGGGCCGGTGAAGCTCGATGCCGGCTACGGCAAGCTGCGCGAGCCGGCGAAGTTTGTCGCGGCAGCCGCGCGCGCGCTGAGCGCCGCCACCGACGGCGTGTTCATGCGCAGCCGGACCGCCGCGATGGGCCAGAACATCTTCGTCGCCCCCAGCGTCTTCAACTATTACCCGCCCGACTATGTCGTTCCGGGAACCGGTGCGCTCGGACCGGAGTTCGCGCTGCAGAACACCGCCAGCGCGTTCGCACGGATCAACTACGCCAACTCGCTCGCCTACACGACCCTCATCGCGCCCGACCCGACGGTGTACGGCGCGACCGGCACCCAACTCGATTGGTCGGCGCTGACCGCACTCGCCGCGGACCCGGCGGCGATGGTGGCCCGGCTGGATCGATTGCTGATGCACGGCACGCTGTCGACCGCAGCCAGCGCGGCGATCGTCAATGCCGTCAATGCGGTCCCCGCGAGCGATGCGCCGGGTCGCGCCCGGGCCGCGTTCTATCTCGCGATCTCATCGTCCCAATACCAGGTGGAGCGTTGACATGAATCGCATGAACCGCCGCGACTTCCTCCGCCGCTCCTCGGCCCTGACCACGGCTGCCCTCGCCGGCAGCCTCGATCTCGTCTCGCTCGCCGCCCATGCGCAGGCCGCCACCGACTACAAGGCGCTGGTCTGCGTGTTCCTGTTCGGCGGCAACGACGGCAACAACCTGCTGGTCCCCATCGACACGGCCGGTTACGGCGCCTACGCCGCCGTACGGCCCGCGAGTTCCGGCATCGCGCTCGCTCAAGGGGAGCTGCTGGCCGTGCAACCGAAGAACCTCGGCACCTCCTTCGGAATGCATCCGGCGTTGGGCGCGATCCATCCGCTGTTCGCGGCGGGCCAGCTCGCGGCAGTCGCCAACGTCGGCACGCTGACGCAGCCGACGACCAAGGCGCAGTACGCGTCGGGCGTGCGTCCGGAAAATCTCTACTCGCACTCCGACCAGCAGAACCAGTGGCAATCCGCGATCGCCAGCAGCGCCTCGGGCACCGGCTGGGGCGGACGCCTGGCCGATGCCATGGCGGCGCAGGCCGGCGACAGCTTCCCCGTCATCACCTCGACCGCGGGGGTCACGCTCTTTGTCACCGGCACGACATCGCGCCCGTTGGCGATTCCCACCGCGGGCAGTTTCGGCCTTTCCGGCTTCAGCGGCAGCGCGGCGTCTGGCGCGCGCCTCGCGGCGCTCCACTCATTGCTCGCCATCGATCGCGGCAACACCTTTGTCGACGCCGCGTCGGCGATCACGCAGCAGGCGATTTCGCTGTCGGCGACCGTCAACCCGATCCTCACCGCGACGTCGAGCGCCATCGCACCGCCGTTCGAGGGACAAGCCTCGAGCATCGCGCAGCAGCTCCTGGCCGTGGCGAAGATGATCGAGGCCCGCGCGACGACCGGCAGCAAGCGCCAGATCTTCTTCGTGACGCTGGGCGGCTTCGACACCCACAACAACCAGCTGGCGACGCAGGAGGCCCTCTTCGGGCAGCTCGCGCCCGCGCTGAAGGCGTTCTACGATGCCACCGCGCAAATGGGCGTCGCGCAACAGGTGACGACGTTCACGCTGTCGGACTTCGGACGCACGTTGAAGCCCGCAGCCGGCGGCGGCAGCGATCATGCCTGGGGCAATCATCACCTGGTGCTGGGCGGCGCGGTCAGAGGCGGATCGATCTTCGGCACCTGGCCGACGCTGGCCCTGGGCGGACCCGACGACGCCGAGCGCGAAGGCCGCTGGATTCCCACGACGGCGGTCGACCAGTACGGCGCCACGCTCGCCCGCTGGTTCGGCGCCGGCGCCGCCGACCTCGCGAAGGTGTTTCCCAACCTGTCGCGGTTTCCGGTGGCCGACCTCGGTTTCCTCTCCTGACTCCGGGGAAACGGAGACGCGCGTGGTCTTCACGCCATCGCGTCGGTTCTTCTTTGTCGTGGGCGGGTGTCCGCGCAATCGACGATAATTGCGCCCGTGCAATCCTCTTTTTCCCTCGTCGCGCGCCGAGCGCGCTTCGCCTTGCTTCAGTGTTGGCTGGTGCTCAGCGCGACGCTGGTCGTTGGCCCCGCCTTCGCCGCGACCGATAACGCCGGCCGGCTGCGCTACAAGGTGGTGATCGACGCCCCGGCAGCGCTCGGGAACGTGATCGAGGGCAGTCTCGATCTGGTGCGCTGGCAGACGTACGAGGACATGACGGCCGACCTCCTCGACCGTCTGATCCGCGAAGCGATCGACCAGGCGAAGGAAGCCGCTGCCACCGAAGGCTTCTTTTCCGCCAGCGTCGAGATCACGATCCTGCCGGCACCGACCGGGTCCGATGAACCGCAGACGCTGCGTCTCGTCATCGATCCCGGATTGCCGACGCGGATCACCCGCACCGACGTGCGCGTCACCGGTCCGGCGACGAGCGACGCTCCTCTGGGTACCAATGCCGCTGCGAGGGCGCGGACGGAATGGCGTCTGCCCGTCGGCGCAATCTTCAGACAAGGCGCCTGGGACGACGCGAAGCGGGGGGCGCTGGCGACCCTCACGGCCTCCCCGTACGCAGCGGCCAGGATCGACAACAGCGAAGCGCGGATCGATCCGGAGCAGCAAGCCGCGGAACTCGAGTTCGTGATCGACAGCGGCCCGCGGTTCCACTTCGGCGGCCTCGACATCTCGGGCCTCAATCGCTACCCACCCAGCCTGGTCCACAATTTCAGCACCCTCGAACACGGAGAGGCCTACTCGGCCGAGCGCCTCGCCCAATTCATCCGCCGCCTCAACGCCTCCGGCTATTTCGCCAGCGTACAGGCGTCGATCGATCCCGATCCCGCCCAGGCGCACGACGCGACGGTGACGATCAGCGTGATCGAAGCGCTGCCCAGGCGCGTCGAGGGTGGCCTCGGCTTTTCGACCGACACGAAAATCCGCGGCAACTTCCGCTATTCCGACGTCAACATCTTCGGCAATGCAACGCAATTCTCGGTCGAGGGGCGTGCGGACACTTTGATCCAGGATCTCGCGCTGCGATTGTCCCGTCCGCCCAACGACGGCGGTTACCTCGACAGTTTCGAGGCCAAGCTCAGTCACAGCGACATCGAGGGCCTGTGGACGATGACGGCCTCGGCGGGCATCAGCCGCCGCACCATGGAAGAACGCGATCAGACCGCGTGGCACGCGGTGTACTACGAGGATGATCAACGCGTCGACGGCGAAGCCACCCAAAGCTCCCGGGCGCTGGATCTCCAATACGAGCGGACGTGGCGCAAGGTCGACAACCTCGTCGCGCCCACACGCGGCTTCGTCCTCTCCGCGCGTGCGGGTGGCGGACCACCCGGCGTGTCGACGCGCGGCTATGGACGCGGGATCATCCAGTACGCCTCCTGGCATCCGATCGGCACGACCAGCACCATCAATGTGCGCGCCGAGGCGGGGGGCGTGCTCGCGACCGCCCGCGACGGCATTCCCTCGGCGCTGCTGTTTCGCACCGGCGGCGACACCACGGTGCGCGGCTACGCCTTCGACAGTCTCGGCGTCAAGAGCGGCGACGCAATTATCGGCGGGCGTTACTACGCTGTAGCCAGCGTCGAGGCGATCCGTTACTTCGGGCCCTGGTGGGGTATGGCAGTCTTTGTCGATGCCGGCAATGCGGGCGATGACCTGAGTTCGCTTTCCCCGGTGCTGGGCTATGGGGCAGGATTGCGCATCAAGAGTCCGATCGGACCGCTGCGATTGGACGTGGCCTACGGCCAGGAGACGCAGAAGGTACGCCTGCACCTGTCGGTCGGTTTGGCCTTCTGACGGCACCGCCGCATCCAGCTTCCATGAACCTCCCGCCCACTTCGCCACCGACTCCATCCCGCGCCCGCTCGTCCTGGCGCTGGCTGCGGCTGGCTTTGGCCGCGGTCGGCGTCGCCTTCGCCATCGGCATCGTCGCCGCCGCGGCGGCGGGGTATGCGTGGCTGCAGACGCCCGCCGCGCTCGCCTGGGCTATCGAGCGGATTCACAGCCAGAGCCAGGGCCGGCTGGTGGTCGTGGGGGCCAGCGGCTCGCTGCTGTCGACGGTCCAGGTGCGCGAGCTGCGCTACCGCGACGATGCCGTCGAGCTGGTCGCCGAGGAAGTGGCGCTGGAGTGGTCGCCGCGGGCGCTGTGGTCGCGGACCATTCACATCGCCGCACTTGGCGGGCAGCGCATCGTGGTTGCGCTGAAGCCATCCGGGCAGAAGAGCGCTCTCCCCGGCTCGCTCGCGCTGCCGTTCGAAATCGCGATCGACAAGGCCGCGTTCGGGGAAGTCGTGGTTGACGCGGGCGACGGGCACTACCGGATCAATGGCGTCACGCTGGGGTATGTCGGCGGGGCCGGCGCCCACCGCTTGCGCCAAGTCGGGCTGACGAGCGAATGGGGTGCGATCGCGGGCGAGATGTCGATCGCCGCCGCCGCCCCCTTCGCCGCATCCGGCACGGCGACGATTGCCGGCAGCGAGCAGCTGCGCAACGCCCGCTTGCGCCTCGATCTCACCGGCCGGCTCGAAAGCCTGCAACTCAAGGTCGCCGGGAACATTCTGGCCAGCGAGATCGACGGCAACGCCACGGTCGCGCCCTTCGGCGAAGTTCCGCTGCAGGAGCTCACGCTCCACGGTCGAAAACTCGATCTTTCGGCGTTCGATGCCGCGCTGCCCCACACGATGATCGACCTGGCCGTTCGGGCGACGATGGCGGCCGACGGCCGCATGACGGGCTCAATCGACGCGGCCAACGGCAACGCGGGCCCGATCGACCGCGACCGGCTGCCGCTCGACTCCCTGACCACCGGCTTCACCTTGTCCGCCGACGCGATCGAACTGGCAGGATTCGTCGCCACCTCGGGCCCCGTGGCCCGCGCCAGCGGAGACGCCCGCATCCCGCTGCGCGATGCCGCGACGCACAGCCAATGGCAGCTCGAACTCTCGCGCCTGGATCTGGCGCGGATCCACAGCAAGCTGGTGCCGACGCGCCTGTCGGGCCGGCTGCGCGCGACGCTTTCCGGGACCGGACAGCAACTCGACGGCGACCTCCGCCAGGACGACCTCGGCGCTTCGTTCGCCGCGACGGTCGCCGGCAATGCCGTGGAGGTGACCCGGTTGCGCGCCCGCGCAGGCCAGGGCGAGTTCAACGGCCGCGCGCGTTACGATTTCTCGGGTGCCCAGCGCTTCGAGGTCGTCGGCCAGGCCCTGCGCTTCGATCCCGCGCAGTTCGGCGCGTTTCCGTCAGCCCTGCTCGACGGCGACCTGCGCGCGGCCGGCGCATTGCAGCCCGCGTGGCACGCCGACGTCGCGATCGCCCTGGCGCCCAGTTCGCGCTTGCGGGGAACCCCGTTGAGCGGCCAGTTGAGCGGTCGGGTCACCGCCACCACGCTGCAGGACGCGGCGATCGATCTCGCGCTCGCCGGTTCCAGGCTCAAGGCGCGCGGTGGCTATGGCCAGCCCGCGGCGCGCATCGACGCCACGTTCGACATCCCGGACACGGCCTCAGTACTCGTTCCCCTTGCCGACTGGGTTCCTGTCGCGGCGAGGGGCCTGCGCGGGCGCCTGGTCGGCAAGGGGTCGGTTTGGGACGTCGCCGGCGAGCGCGCCGCCTCGATCGACGCGCGCGGCGAAAACCTGGCGCTCGATACCGTCGCTGCGGGCACGGTCGAGGTGCACGGCGAGCTGGCGCATTTGAAGGCGGACCCGCGCCTCACCCTGTCGGTCGCCGGCACGCGGCTCACCACTCCGGTGGGCACCTATGCGTCGTGGTCGGGAACCTTCTCCGGGACGACGATTGCGCATCGCCTGCAGGCAGCGTTGGTCGGCGCGGGGGTCGACGCCGATTTCGTCGCCGAAGGGAGCCTGGTCGACGGCCGCTGGAGCGGGTCGCTCATGCACTTCGCCAACAGCGGACCCTACGCCGCGAAGCTCGCCGCACCCGCGCGCCTGGAGCTTGGAGGCGGGCAGGTGGTGTTGGGCGAGGCGCGGCTGGCCATCGCCGGCGGCAACGTGCGCATCGACGGCTTTCGCTGGGTCGACGGCGTGATCACCAGCAAGGGCGCGTTTGACGCGGTTCCGCTGGCCACCCTGGCGCGGATGGCCGGCACCGAGTTGCCGTTGCGCTCTACGCTCGTCGTGGGCGGCCAATGGAACGTCGTCGCCACGCCCCGGCTCAACGGCACGTTGACGCTGCGCCGCGAAAAGGGCGATCTCTACGCCCGAACCCGGGGCGCGCGGGACACCGAGGAAATCGCCTTCGGCATCGCGCGCGCCGATGTCGACGTTGCGCTCAACGACGATACGCTCGACGCGACCCTCGAGATCGACGCCGCGCAACTCGGCAGCGCGCGCGGCAAACTGTCGGTGGGGCGCGACCCCGACGCGACCGCCGGGCGACTCGGTGGCGCTGCACCGGTGCGCGGCGCGCTCACGGCCACGCTGTCGTCGTTGCAGGCGCTGCAACCCCTGATCGGGACGACAGCGCGCCTCGACGGGCAAGTGGCGCTCGACCTCCACGCCGAGGGGACGTTCCAGCAGCTGGCGATCGAGGGCACGGTCTCCGGCGAGCGGCTGCGCATGGCCGCGCCGACGTATGGCCTGCACTGGACAGAGGGCGTGCTTCGCGCGCGCATCGGCAACGGGCAGCTCGCAGTCGACGAGTTTTCGTTCCTGGCGGGTGACGGCCGCTTCACCGCGACCGGAACCGTCGCCGCCGCGCCAGGCAAGGACGCGCCGGGAGCGACGACCGTCTCCGGCACCGACATCGACTGGCGCGCCGACAAGCTGCGCGTCACCAATCGCCCCGATCTGCGGCTGATCGTTTCGGGCGCCGGCAAGCTGGACTTCCAGGACGGGCACCTGCGCGTGTCGGGCGCCGTGAATGTCGATGAAGGCCAGGTCGATTTCGACCGTCCAGGCCGGGCCCGGCTGGGCGATGACGTGATCGTCGCCGGGCGCGAGCCGAGGCCGGCGGCCGGCGCATCGCGCTTCGGCAAAATGCCACTCGGCATCGATCTCGAGGTGGATCTAGGCCGCAACCTCGCGGTGTCCGGTGAAGGCTTGCAGGCCAAGGTCGCCGGCAAGGTGCGGATCAGCGCCGTCCCGGATGCGGCGATGTCGGCCAAGGGAACGATTCGTGCGGTCAACGGCACCTACTTCGCCTTCGGCCAACGCCTGACCGTCGATCGCGGCCTGCTCATTTTCGATGGCCCGATCGACAACCCGGCGCTCGACATCGTCGCCTTGCGCCCGAACCTGCAAGTCCAGGCGGGCGTCGCCGTCACCGGCACCGTACGCGTGCCGCGGGTCCAACTCACTTCGGAGCCGCCGGTCCCCGAAGGCGAGATACTGTCCTGGCTGGTACTGGGCCAGGGCCTGGACCGCACCACCACGGCCGACACCGCAGCACTGCAGGCTGCGGCAGCGACCCTTTTCGGCCGCGGCCGGATGCCCATCGGCACCTCGATCGCACAGTCGATCGGCCTCGACGACATCGCGATCCAGGGCGGCAGAAGCGCCTCGACTGCCGGCGCCTCGGGTGCAGCCGGGCAGGTCATCGCGGTGGGCAAACGGTTGTCGGACAACCTCTACATCGTCTTCGAACAGGGGCTCTCAGTCGCCAACAACGCGCTGAAGATCGAGTACGCACTGACGCGATCCATCACGCTGCGCGCAGAAGCGGGGCTGATCTCGGGCGTCGGCATCCATTATCGAAGGTCGTTCGAGTAGCGCCGGAACCGCGCTGCGTTTGATGTCCGGCCCCTACTTCGCCCCGATATGCCGGTCGAGGAACCTGGCCACGCGCTGGTAAAAATCCATCCGCGTCGACTCGAGCATGAAGCCGTGCCCTTCCTCGGTGTAGACAATCCATTCGACCGGCGTGCCGTTCGCCAGCAGCGCATCGCGCATCTTCTCGCCGTGGACCAGCGGCACCCGGTAGTCGAGGCCGCCGTAGGCCATCAGCACCGGCGCCTTGATCCTTGCCGCCTGCTCGAGCGGCGAGGTCGCCTTGAGCTGCGCGGCATCGGTGTCGGGATCGCCGATCATCTCCTTCGCCGCGTGCTTGATGTAGTCGCTGTCGGCGAAGTCGGACCAGGTGACGCTGAACATCAGGCTGATGTCGGTGACGCCGACATAGTTGATGCCGCAGCGATAGCGCTCGGGATTTCGGGCGAGACCCATCATCACCGCATAGCCCCCGTACGAAGCACCCATGATGCACACCCGCCCGGGATCGATAATGCCTTCCTTGGCCAGAAAATCGACGCCGTCGTCGAGATCGTCCTGCATCGCGCGGCCCCACTGCCTGTAGCCCGACTCGTGCAGCCTGCGGCCCCAGCCGGTGCTGCTGCGAAACTCGGGTTGCAGCACGGCGTAGCCCAGTGACGCGAGATACGCGGGTTCCGCGCTCCACCGCCAATCCGTGCCGCGCACCCACGGCCCGCCATGAACGTAGAGCACCAGCGGCAAGCCCTTGGCGCTTTCGCGGCCCTTGGGCAGCGTGAGGTAGGCCGGGATTTCCAGTCCGTCGCGTGCCGCGTAGCGCACCGGCTTGCGGTTGGGCATCGTCTCCGGCTTGATCGCCTTGCGCTGCGCGGCCAGGAATTCGAGCTTGCGTTTTTCGCGGTCGAGCAGATAGTACGAGCCGGGATCGGTATCGGAGTACGAAGCGATCAGCACGCGCGAACTGCCGGTCCCCCACGAGATCGCATTCATCCGGTCCGGCAGCGCCTTGTCGACGGCGTCCTGCAGCCGCGCGTACTCCTCGTCGAACCACGCCACCCCCGGCCGGTCGCCGGAGTAGGCAATGCCTACAATCTGGTTCTTCGTTCGATCGAAGCGGAATCCGCCCGTCAGATCCACCTGCGGATGGGCGACAAGCTCGGCGCCCAGCTTCTTCGCGGCGGTGTCGTACCTGTAGAGGGCGGCCTTGTCGCGGCCGAGGTTCGACGCCACCAGAAGCGAGCCGTCGCCGTCGAAGGCGACCGGCATCATCGACTCGCCGCGCTGCCGGTACTCGCCCAGCTGCACCCACGCCGACTCGGCCGCCGCCCGCCAGTAGACCCTGGACGTTTTCGACTCCTCGTCGCTGACCGCCGCGCGCACCGCCCCCTGGCGGTCGGCGACCCAGGCGACGATGTTGCCGGGATTCTCCGCGGTCAGGATCGTCTTGCGCGCGGTCCTGGTGTTCATCCGGTAGACATCCGGAAACCGGGCATTGCGCTCGTTGTTGAGTACCAGCACGTCGTCGCTGCCGTCGCGCAGCGCCGAGTGCAACGCCGTGTAACGAAACACCATCTGGCCGGACCCCATGATTCGCTTCACCGTCGGTGCCAGCGTCCGGAAATCGGACGAATCACGGTTGACGGCGAACAGCCCGCCACCGCGCTGCACCCCCAGCGCCGCCTGCAAATCCATCACCGAAAACACCAGCCGGTCGTCGTTGACCCAGGAGAAACTGCCGATGTCCTGCCCTTCCATCGACGCCACGATGCGGCTCGACTTGGCGTCGAGATCGATGACGCCAAGCCGCAGACGACCCGCCGCCGGGATAAGGCCCGCCAGGTACTTCCCCGATGGCGAGAGCTGCAGATCGCCATAATCCGCGTGCTTGAAAAACGGGTCGGGGGCGACCGGCGTGATGTCGGCGGCCAGGACGGAAATGGCCAGCCACGGGGTCAGGGCAACGATCAAACCGGGAAGGAAGCGGGCAAGGCGGAACATGGCGGATCCTGGAGCGAGGGCATGGAGCCGGGTTGGACGGAACACAAGGCGGGGAGTGTAGTGCATGGCAACATCCGCGGTGAGACCCCATCGACGAAGCGCCCCTTTTCCGGGGAGGGAGAAACGCCTGCGCCGCGGAAATCCCGGCCGGGGCCCCGCCGCAATCGGACGCCATAAATTTCTCGACAGCGCCGCAAAAAGTGGGATGATTGAAGCAGCGAGGCGGAGCCGATGGGGAGCGCGGCTCCGGCGTTGAATGCAGCGCCATTCAGGCGGGGGCGGCTGCAGCCGCGAATTCCACTCCAATAGACACTGCTCAAGCCACCATGTATCTGCCGCCATTCCTGGATTTGCGCGCTGGCTTCAGCAAATATTTCTCCGGCATGATCGCGCAAGCGCACCGCTTCGGCATCGAGAAGCTGTTCGTGCTGACCGAGCCGCGGCTCGCGCGGCATCTCTCTTTGCTGGGCGTGCGCATCGAACGCATCGGCGGCCCGGTCGAACATCGCGGGCGGCGCGTGCCGTCGATGATGAGCGTGCCTGGGATACTCAAGAGTTTCGGCCCGATCGTGCGGCCGTTGTACGACCACATCGCCGCGTCAGTGGACGCGGGGTATGGCGGCGTGCAGACGGCACGGGTGCGCTCGCCGGCGGACGCCGCGCCGTCCGCGACGGCGCCGCCGTTCGGCGCTGCCGCCGCGACCTGAGCCCGTCGAAGCCCTTCGACAAGCTCAGGGCGAACGGTTCACTCATGTTCATGCCGGATCAATGACCTGACCGAAGCTCATGCAACTCATCCGCCGCGAACCCGGCCCGCCCGGGCGCGACATCGACCTCTTTTCCGCGCTGGTACCGCTGCATCAGGCCCGCATTCTCGAACTCGGCTGCGGCGCCGCCGTGCTCACGCGCGCGATCGCGGAGCAATACCCCGACGCGCACGTCACGGCGCTCGAGGTGGACCGGGTCCAGCATGCGCGAAATCTCGAGGTCCGCGACCTGTCCAACGTCGCGTTCGGATTCGGCGGCGCCGACGACATCCCGGCCCCCGACGGCGGATTCGACGTCGTGTTGATGGCGAAGTCGCTGCATCACGTTCCGGTGCACCGCATGGAGCGCGCGCTGACGGAAATCGCGCGGGTGCTTCGTCCGGGCGGGCTCGCCTATTTTTCGGAGCCGGTCTATGCCGGCGAGTTCAATGCCGTCATGTCGATCTTCCACGACGAGAAACGCGTTCGGGAGGCGGCGTTCGCGACGCTGGAGCGCGCCGTCGCCAGCGGGCTGTTCGAACTTGCCGCCGAGGAGTTCTACTCGGCGGCACGCCGCTTCGCGAACTTCGAGGACTTCGAACGCAGGATGATCGGCGTCACTCACACCGACCATCGGCTGACCGCGGCGCAGATGGACGCCGTGCGCGAGCGCTTCGCGCGCAGCGTCGGCGACGACGGAGCGATCTTCCATCAGCCGATGCGCGTCGATGTATTGCGGAGGCTGCAGGTTCGCGGCTGAAGCCGCTCCCGCACGGTTCCATGGATGGCAGGCGAATCCTGCAGACAGCCTGGCGGCGGGGCCTCACGGCCCGAAGAAGTCCTTCACCTTGTCCATCCACGACTTGGCGCGCGGATTGTGCGCCCCCGGATCCTTGTCGTTGATGGCCTCGAACTCGCGCAGGAGTTCGCGCTGGCGCGGCGTGAGCTTGATCGGCGTTTCGACGGCGACGTGGCAGTAGAGATCACCGGTCACCGAACCGCGCACCGGCCGGATGCCCTTGCCGCGCAAGCGGAAGACCTGCCCGGTCTGCGTTTCGGGCGGAATCTTGATCTTGGCATGGCCCTCGAGGGTCGGGATCTCGATTTCGCCGCCCAGCGCCGCGGTGGCGAAGTTGATCGGCATTTCGCAGTGCAGGTCTGCGGCCTCGCGCTGGAACACCGCGTGCGGCCGCAGGCTGACGACCACGTACAGGTCGCCATTCGGGCCCCCGTTGGCCCCCGCTTCGCCTTCGCCGGTCAACCGGATCCGATCGTCCTGGTCGACGCCGGCGGGGATCTTCACCGACAGCGTCTTGTGCTTCTTGATCCGGCCGGCGCCGTGGCATGCGGTGCACGGCTCGGGAATGACCTTGCCGGTGCCGTGACAGGTCGGGCAGGTCTGCTGGATGGAGAAGAAACCCTGCGACACGCGAACCTCGCCGCGACCGTTGCAGGCGCTGCAGGTTTTCGGCTGGGTGCCCGGCTTGGCCCCCGTGCCCTTGCAGGTTTCGCACCCTTCCATCGTGGGAATGCGGATCTTCGCCTCGGTGCCGCGCGCGGCGTCCTCGAGCGAAAGCTCGAGGTTGTAGCGCAGGTCGGCACCGCGATAGACGCCATTGCCGCCGCGGCCGCCACGCTGGGCGCCGAAGATCTCGCCGAAAATGTCGCCGAACGCATCGGCAAAGCCGCCGAAACCTTCGGGTCCGCCGCCAAAGCCCCGCGCACCGGCGCCGGCGCCAAAGCCTGTCGACGGGTCGACGCCCGCGTGGCCGAACTGGTCGTAGGCCGCGCGCTTCTTGGCATCGGAGAGAATCTCGTAGGCTTCCTTCGCCTCCTTGAATTTCTCTTCCGCGCTCTTGTCCTCCGGGTTGCGGTCGGGGTGGTGCTTCATCGCCAGCTTGCGATAGGACTTCTTGATGTCCTCTTCGCTTACGTCGCGGTTGACGCCCAGCACCGTGTAGTAGTCGCGCTTTGCCATGTCGTTCAATCCCGAGCCTGCGCTGTTTGAGCGACTGGCTCGCTTCCTGTTCCCGGAGTGCACTGCGATCGGATACCGCAACGGCAACGGCCGGACCGACCGGCGCCGGCAGGCGACCGTTCGAATCCGGCCCGATGAACCGTGTCGCGCCGAACATCAATGCAGGCACGACGCAGCATCGCTACTTCTTGTCCTTGACCTCCGTGTACTCCGCATCCACGACGGTCTCTTCCTTCTTGCCGGACTCGCTGCCGGCGGCGCCCGCCCCCCCGCCCGCGGACGGACCTGCGCCCGAGGCTTCGGACTTGGCCTGCGACTCGGCGTACATGATCTCGCCGAGCTTCTGCGCCGCCTTGCCCAGCGCTTCGGCCTGGCTCGCCATTGCTTCCTTGGACGCGTCGTTGTTCTTCAGCAGTGCCTCGGCGTCCTTGACCGCAGCTTCGATCGTCGCCTTCTCGTCGGCACCGATCCTGTCGCCGTACTCGCCGATCGATTTCTTGACGCTGTGCACCAGCGTGTCGAGCTGATTGCGGGCCTGCACGACTTCGAGCTGCCTGCGATCGTCCTCGGCATGCGTCTCGGCGTCCTGGACCATCTTCTGGATCTCGCCTTCGGACAGACCCGAGTTGGCCTTGATCTTGATCGTGTTCTCCTTGCCGGTCGCCTTGTCCCTGGCCGACACGTGCAGGATGCCGTTGGCGTCGATGTCGAACGCCACCTCGATCTGCGGCATGCCCCGCGGCGACGGCGGGATGCCCTCGAGGTTGAACTGCCCCAGGCTCTTGTTGCCCGACGATACGTCGCGCTCCCCCTGCAGCACGTGAATCGTCACCGCCGACTGGTTGTCGTCGGCCGTCGAGAATACCTGTTGCGCCTTGGTCGGAATGGTCGTGTTCTTCTTGATGAGCTTGGTCATCACGCCGCCCAGTGTCTCGATGCCGAGCGACAGCGGGGTCACGTCGAGCAGCAGCACGTCCTTGACTTCGCCCTTGAGCACTCCCCCCTGGATCGCGGCGCCCACGGCCACCGCCTCGTCCGGGTTCACGTCCTTGCGCGGATCGCGACCGAAAAATTCCTTCACCTTTTCCTGGACCTTCGGCATCCGCGTCATGCCGCCGACGAGGATCACGTCGCCGATGTCGGAGAGCTTGACGCCCGCATCCTTGATCGCGATGCGGCAGGGCTCGATCGTGCGCTCGATCAGGTCCTCGACCAGCGACTCGAACTTGGCGCGCGTGATCTTCTGCGACAGGTGCCGCGGGCCCGACTGGTCGGCGGTGATGTACGGCAGATTGATCTCGGTCTGTTGCGACGACGACAGCTCGATCTTCGCCTTCTCGGCGGCCTCCTTCAGCCGCTGCAGGGCGAGGACGTCGCTCTTGAGGTCGACACCCTGATCCTTCTTGTATTCGGTGACGATGTAGTCGATGACGCGCTGGTCGAAGTCTTCGCCGCCCAGGAAGGTGTCGCCGTTGGTCGACAGCACCTCGAACTGGTGCTCGCCATCGATTTCGGCGATGTCGATGATCGAGATGTCGAACGTGCCGCCGCCCAGGTCGTAGACGGCGATCTTGCGATCGCCTTCCTTCTTGTCCATGCCGAAGGCGAGCGCCGCTGCCGTGGGCTCGTTGATGATCCGCTTGACTTCGAGGCCCGCGATGCGGCCGGCGTCCTTGGTCGCCTGGCGCTGCGAGTCGTTGAAGTACGCCGGCACGGTGATGACGGCCTCGGTCACTTCCTCGCCCAGGTAGTCCTCGGCGGTCTTCTTCATCTTGCGCAGAACCTCGGCCGAAACCTGCGACGGCGCGATCTTCTTGCCGCGCACCTCGACCCAGGCGTCGCCGTTGTCGTGGCGGACGATCCGGTAGGGCATCAGGTCGATGTCCTTCTGGACTTCCTTTTCCTCGAACCGGCGGCCGATCAGCCGCTTGACGGCGTAAAGCGTGTTCTTGGGGTTGGTAACCGCCTGCCGCTTGGCCGACGCGCCGCACAGCACCTCGCCGTCATCCTGGTAGGCGACGATCGAAGGCGTCGTCCGCGCGCCCTCGGAGTTCTCGATGACTTTCGGCTGCCCGCCTTCCATGATGGAGACGCAGCTGTTCGTCGTGCCGAGGTCGATGCCGATGATCTTGCCCATTTTTGATGTCCTTATGCGGTAGATTTGCCTTGACCAGACCCCTTGGTCGTCCCGTTTTCAACGCGGGATGCGACAACAGCGCCTGGGTCAACGGCTTCGAACTGTAGATGCTGGCGGGAAGGCCCTGTTTCAAGCCCGGTTTCGCGCGCGCTGGACTACCGTCGCGCTCAGGCCCCGTCGTCTCGAGCCTTGGCAACCGCCACCATCGCCGGTCGCAGCACCCGGTCGTTGAGCATGTAGCCTTTCTGGAACACCTGCACGACGGTGCTCGCCGGCTCCGCGCTGTCGATCACGGCCATCGCCTGGTGGCGGTGCGGATCGAATTTCTCGCCGAGCGGATTGAGCTCGACGATCTGCGCCTTGTCGAAGGCGGCGGCGAGCTGCTTCAACGTCAACTCGACCCCGGCCTGCAACGCCGCCGGCCCGCCGCTGCCGGAAACCAGCGCCGCCTCGAGCGCATCCTTGACCGGCAGCAGCTCCTCGGCGAACTTCTCGATCGCGTACTTGTGGGCCCGCGCAACGTCGTTCTGCGCCTGCTTGCGCACGTTTTCGACGTCGGCGCGCGCGCGCAGCCAGGAATCCTTCAGCGCCGCCGCCTCGTCTTCGGCTTTCTTGAGCAACTGGCCGATGTCGGGGGCCGGATCGGCAGGCTGCGCGGGGGGGATGACCTCCGCGCCCGCGTCTTCGGGCACCAGCGAGCCCGCTTCTGCCTGCGGTTCGGGACGGGAATGGCGGTGCGAATTCATCGGAAATCCTCATGCAAACTTTGGCGCATCCCGCGCCTGACCGGGTGCGTGGACCGTTTTCGACGGTGGGGTCGCTTCGGAGGATTTCAACGCCCCCAGGGCCCGGGAACCCCTCAACCGGCCGCGCCCATCGCCTTCGCCCGCATCCGGGTCAGTTCCCGCGCCTGGGCGTCCGGGGGAGGCGCCAGCCAGCCCTGCAGGTGGTCCTGCACCAGGTCGGTCAACGCCGCCATCCATTGCGGATGCTCGTTGAGGCAGGGGATGGCGTTGAATTCGCGGCCGCCGGCGGCGAGGAACGCTGCCTTGACCTCGATGCCGATTTCTTCCAGCGTTTCGAGGCAGTCGGCGACGAACCCGGGGCAGGCGACGTCGACGCGACCGACGCCCTCCCTGGCCAGCGCGACGATGCTGTCCTGCGTGTAGGGCTGCAACCACTCGGCCTTGCCGAAGCGGGATTGGAAGGTGACCAGAAACTGCGCCGGTTCGAGTCCCAGCGCTTCGGCGAGCAGGCGGGCGGTCTTGCGGCAATGGCAGTGATAGGGGTCGCCCCGATCCAGCGCGCGACGGGGCAAGCCGTGGAACGACAGCACCAGCTTGTCGGGACGTCCGTGCTTCACCCAGAACCCGTTGATCGAGGCGGCCAGCGCCCCGATGTAGCGCGCGTCGTCGTGAAAGCAATCGATCGACCGCAGCGCCGGCATGCGTCGCAGCGTGCGCACGTGGGCATAGACGGCATCCATCGCCGAGGCCGTCGTCGACGCGGCGTACTGCGGGTAGAGCGGCACCACCAGGATGCGGTCGCAGCCGGCGGCGTGCAGTCGGTCGAGCGCTCCGGCGACATCCGGATTGCCGTAGCGCATCGCGAGTTCGATCGCGGTCAGGTCGGGCGGCAATCCCGCGGACTTGAGGCGCACCGCGAGATAGCCCTGCAGCAGCGTCTTCTGTTTCTGGCTGTGCGCGAGCAACGGTGACCCGTCCCGGCCCCAGATGGCCGCGTACTTCGCCGCCGACTTGGCCGGCCGCAGGCGCAGGATGATGCCGTGCAGGATCGGGAGCCAGAGGACGCGCGGGATCTCGACCACGCGCGTATCGGCGAGGAACTGGGCGAGGTAGCGGCGCACGGCCGCCGGAGTCGCGGCGTCCGGCGTTCCCAGATTGACGAGCAGGACCCCGATGCGCGGCGCGCGATCGTGGGCAAAGGGGGGTTCGGGTCGCATCGTCGGGGTGTGGTGACGAAGTGGCGGGCGCGATCAGCCTGCGCGATCGGCGCCGGGATGCTCGCGCGCTAGGTCGCGAGCGCCTTCGCTGCCTGCGTCCGAACCTGGCGCTGAACCGGTGGCGCCCAGCCCAGGAGCGCGCCTTTCCAGCCCAGCGCCTGCCGCGTCCAGCGATAGAGGTCGAAGCGGTCGCGTGGCGGACGATGAGTCCGTCCTTGAATTCGTGAATGCTGCATCGATGGCGTTGACGACCCGCCGACCGGTCGCCGAATACGTGTAGGTGGCAACCCAGTGCGCGCCGCCCGGTGACGGCATCCGCTTCGATGCCGGAGGCCATCCACCGAGAGGTCCTTGCCGCGCGCGCACAGCATCCGCCACATTGCCGCGACGCCCGTCCGGTCGAGATCGGGGAAGACCGGATCGGTGAACGCGATGTCGGCGTGGTAGCAGGCAAGCATCGCCTCGGGGTCGCGGCGCGCGAACGCCGCGTAGAAAACCGCGATCTGCGCGGCATTCGAATGTCGATGGCTCATTCAGTCGTTCTTTTGCAGGGTCAAAGCGTGGGAGACGAGCTTGGCGGTCACATCGACGATCGGGATGATCCGCTCGTAGGCCATGCGCATGGGGCCGATCACGCCCAGGGTGCCGATCACCTGGCCGTCGACCTCGTAACGGGCGGTGACGACGCTCATCTCGTCCAGCGGCACGATATCGGATTCGCCGCCGATGTAGATCTGCACGCCGTGCGCGCGTTGCGAGGTGTCCAGCAGGTGCAGCAGCGAGGTCTTGTGCTCGAAGACGTCGAACAGCCGGCGCATGCGCTCCATGTTCGAGGCGAGATCGTCGTCCTGAAGCAGGTTGCGCTCGCCCACGACCACGACGTCCTCGCCCTCGGTGAGCGCGCCCTCGCCGGCGTCGACCGCGGCGGTCATCAACGTCGCAATGTCCTCGCGCAGCGCCTTCAGCTCTTCGGCAAGGCGGATGCGAATCGCCGAAAACGACGCCCCCGCATAGTGCTGGTTGAAGAAATGGGTCGCCCCGGCAAGCTGCGATTGCGTGAAGGGCCGCTCGGTGTGCAGGATGCGGTTCTGCACGTCGCCTTCGGGCGTGACGATGATGAGCAGCACCCGGCGATCGGACAGGCGCAGGAACTCGAGGTGCCGGAATCCCGCTTCGCGCCGGCGCGGCGTCATGACGACGCCGGCAAAATGCGTGAGCTGCGACAGCAGGTTCGCCGCGGCACTGACCAGTTGCTGCGGCCGGTCGGCGAACAGCCCGCCTTCGAGGCGCGTGAGCTCGCCTTCCTCCAGCGGCTTGACGACCATCAGGCTGTCGACGAACAGCCGGTAGCCCTTGGGCGTGGGCACGCGCCCGGCCGAGGTGTGCGGGCTCGCGATGAAGCCAAGCTCCTCGAGATCGGCCATCACGTTGCGGATCGTCGCCGGCGAGAGCTCGAGGCCGGACTGCCTGGACAGCACGCGCGATCCCACGGGCTGCCCCTCGACGATGTAGCGTTCGACGAGCGCTTTCAGCAGGTGTTGTGCGCGGCGGTCCAGCATGGCACCTATTCTACAGACGCCGGCAGCCTGTCGCGTTTGCCCGTTGACCAGGGCGGTGTTTAGGCATTCCGGATGCTGGTTGCCACCCGGCCGGCTGTGATCTAATCGCGCCCATGCGCGTCCCTGCTTCCTCCCGCTTCCAGCGTGTTGCCCTCGTCGGCCGCTATGCAAGCCCCGGCATCGCCGAACCGCTTTCCCGCCTGGCGGGGTTTCTCACCGGTCGCGGTCATGCCGTCGTTCTCGAGGACGAAACCGCTCGCCAAACGCCGCTGCCGGGCTATCCCAGCACGCCGGCAGCCGCCCTGGGCGACGTTGCCGACGTTGCCATCGTCATCGGCGGCGATGGCACGATGCTGTCGATCGCCCGCCAGGTGGCCCCGTTCGACCTGCCGCTGATCGGCATCAACCAGGGACGCCTGGGCTTCCTCACCGACATACCGCTTGCCTCCATGGAGAGTGCCGTCACGGCCATGCTCGACGGCAAGTACGTCGAAGAGCGACGCGCGCTGCTCGACACCGAAGTCGTCGGCGGCCGCGCCCTGGCGCTCAACGATGTCGTCGTCAACCGCGGCGCCGGCGGCAGCATGATCGAATACCGTGTCGAGATCAACGGGCGTTTCGTGTACGCCATGCGTGCCGACGCCCTCATCGTCGCCACGCCCACCGGGTCGACCGCTTATGCCCTGTCGTCGGGGGGGCCGATCATCGCCCCGGATATTCCGGCATTTGCCCTGGTGCCGGTGGCGCCGCACGCCCTCACCCATCGGCCGGTGGCTGTCCACGAATCGGCGGTGATCACGATCACCCTCCAGCGGGGGAGCGGCGCCAGCGTCCACTGCGACGGCCAGACCCGCTTCCCCCTGGCCGAAGGCGACCAGGTGACCATCCGCCGCGCCGCATTCGCCGCGCGCTTCCTGCATCCCGAAGGCTACGATTACTTCGCGATGCTGCGCGGGAAGCTGCATTGGAGTGCCACCTTCGAGCGCCTGCACGACAACCCCTAACCTTCGCCCCAACGCAGTCCCGCAATGCTCCGCCTTCTGTCCATTCGCGATTTCGTCGTCGTCGAGACGCTCGATCTCGACCTCGAACGCGGTTTCTCGGTGCTGACCGGCGAAACGGGCGCGGGCAAGTCGATCCTGCTCGATGCCATCGGCCTCCTGCTGGGCGATCGCTTCGAGCTGCGGCAACTCCGACCCGGTGCCGCGCGCGCCGAGCTCGCGGCCGCGTTCGACATCGACGCGCAGCCCAACGTCGCGGCCTGGCTTGCCGGGCAGGGCATCGCCGGCGATGGCGACTCGCTGTTGCTGCGGCGGACCCTCGACGCGCAGGGCAAGAGCCGCGCCTGGATCAACGGCCGCCCCGCGACCCTCGCCCAGCTCCAGGAGGTCGGCGCGCTCCTCGTCGATCTGCATGGCCAGAACGCCCATCAATCGCTGCTCACTGCCGAGGCTCAGCGCACGCTGCTCGACGCGTTCGGCGGCTTTGCGAGCCTTGGCGCCGAAGTGGGCACGGCCTGGCACGCGTGGCGCCAGGCAGTCGACGAGCGCGACGCGGCGCGGGCCAGGGCCGCGTCATTCGCGGCCGAACGCGATCTTGTCGCCGCCCAGCAGCGCGAGCTTGCCACCCTGGCCGTCGCCGCCGACGAATGGGCCGTCCTCTCGCTGGCGCAAACGCGCCTCGCCCACGCCACCGGGCTGCTCGATGCGACGACCGCCGCCGAGGACGCGTTGACCGAAGGCGACGACGCCCTCTGCCGCCGGCTTTCCGCATTGATCGCGCGTCTGGAGGCGCAGGTGGCGCACGACGCGTCGCTGCTCGAGCCGACCGCCCTGCTCCAGTCGGCCCGGATCCAGCTCGACGAGGCGGCACGCGCGCTGCGCAGTTATCGCGATCGCCTGGAAGTCGACCCGGGCGAATTGCAGGCGGTCGAAGAGCGCCTTGCGGCGCTGCACGACGTTGCGCGCAGGTACCGCGTGCGGCCCGACGCGTTGCCCGACCTCCTCGCCCAGGCCGACGCCCGCCTCGTTAGCCTCGCCCGCGAGGCGGACCCCGAGGCGCTGACCCGGCGCGCGGCCGAAGCCGAAGCGACTTGCCTCGCGCTGGCGCAGCAATTGTCGGCCAAGCGCCAGTTCGCCGCCAACGAACTCGACGATCGCGTCACGGCGATGATGCAGGAACTGGCGATGTCCGGCGGACGCTTCGAGATCGGCCTGGAGCCGCTGGCGACCGCGGCGAGTCATGGCCTCGAGCGCATCGAGTTTCGCGTGGCGAGCCACCCCAAGCAGCCGCTGGGGCCGCTGGCGCGGGTCGCTTCCGGGGGCGAGCTGTCGCGCCTCGCGCTGGCCATCGAGGTCGTGACCAGCGAAGTCGGCGCGGTGCCGACGCTCATCTTCGACGAAGTTGACGTCGGCATCGGCGGCACGGTCGCAGCGACGGTGGGGCGCCTGATGCGCACCCTGGCATCGCGCCGGCAGGTGCTGTGCGTCACCCACCTGCCCCAGGTTGCCGCCTTCGCCAACACCCATTACCAGGTGACCAAGCACGGCGACGCCGAGGCGGTGCGCACCGATGTCCGCAGGCTGTCACCCGCGGCACGGGTGGAGGAGATCGCACGAATGCTGGCGGGCAGCGAAATCACCGCCCGCACGCGTGCCCATGCGCGCGAACTGCTCGACGAGCCACGGCGCGCGCCTGGCGGTCCCGGCATTGCTTCGGGCGCCTGACACCCCCATGGACGACCCGGGGGGGCCGTCCTGCGGCTATTGGCGTGACGGCTTCGCTTTGCCCTTGACCGCGGGCGCCATGCCGGGCGTCGATCTTGCCTTGGCCGAGTACTTCACCTTGGCCATTCCCGTCGTCTGAACGGATCTGGTCGCGACCACGCGCTTGGGTGCGTAGCGGGCGCGATGAACCACGGGTGCCGGCATGGTCTCGCCGGTTTCCAGCCAGTACTTGACGCGTTGCGCGTCGGTCAGCCGCGTGTATTTGCCGATGGAATCGAGCAACACGATGATCATCGGCTTGCTGGCGACGTTGGCGAGCATGACGACGCAGCGCCCCGCCTCGCGGATGTAGCCGGTCTTCTGCAACTGGATGTCCCACTCGCCGGAGGCCACCAGGCGATTCGAATTGTTGAACCCGAGCAGCCTCCCGGTCGCCGGGATCTCGACGTAGTGCGACGGCGTGGTCGAGTAGTCGCGGATCAGCGGGTACTGCGCCGAGGCGCGGACGAGGCGCGCGAGATCGCTCGCGGTCGAGACATTGCGCGGCGAAAGACCGGTCGGGTCCTCGAAGCGGGTGTTCGTCATCCCGAGCTCGCGCGCCTTGGCGTTCATCGCGACGACGAAGGTATGCGCGCCGCCCGGATAGTGCCGCGCGAGCGTCGATGCGGCGCGGTTCTCCGAGGACATGAGCGCGAGGCGCAGCATCTCGCGCCGCGGCAACGTGGCGCCCATCGACAGCCGCGACCGCGACCCCTTGAGAAAATCGAAGTCGTCGATGTCGACGGCAATCGGCTCGTCCAGCGGCAGCCCCGCCTCCAGCGTGACGATCGCCGTCATCAGCTTGGTCAGCGAAGCAATCGCGGTCACTTCTTCGGCACCCTTCGCATAGACGGACTTGCCGGTGTCGGCGTCCTGCACCAGCACGTTTGCCGAAGCGAGCTTGAGCTTGCCAGGGTCGAGCGTAACCGGTCCCTGGGCAAGCGCCAGGGCGGCTTGCGCAGCCACCGCAAAGGCCGTCAAAACAGAGAGAAAGCGACGTTTCATAAGGGAAGACTTGAATTCAAACCGCTTTATAGCACACGCAAGTCGCAAGCCACAATCCGCCCGCGACAAGAAATGGCCACAGACGGCCGCGTGCGGCCCGTCATGCCTCAGGCGGTCGCGTCAAGCATGAGGAAAGCCGCTCGCGATGCGCGCCCCGTCCGGATCTTCGTCGGCCAACTCGGCCTGCGCCTCCGTTTGCTGCAACGCCCACATCCGGGCATAGGTGCCGGCAGCAGTCAGCAGCGCCGCGTGCGTCCCGCGCTCGACGATGCGCCCGTATTCGAGCACCAGTATCTCGTCGGCATCGACGATGGTCGACAACCGGTGGGCGATCGTCAGCGTCGTCCGGTTCTGCGCGATGCGCTTCAACTCGGCCTGGATCGCCTTCTCCGACTTCGAATCGAGCGCCGATGTCGCCTCGTCGAAGATCAGGATGGAGCGGATCCTTGAGGATCGCCCGCGCGATGGCAACCCGCTGCTTCTCGCCGCCGGAGAGTTTCAGGCCGCGCTCGCCGACGGGCGTCGCGTAACCCTCCGGCGTGCTGGCGATGAAGTCATGGATCTGCGCGAGTTTCGCTGCCGCAACGATCTCGTCGTGCGACGCGCCCGGCCGCCCGTACGCGATGTTGTACTCGATGGAGTCGTTGAAGAGCACCGTGTCCTGCGGCACGATGCCGATTGCCGCGCGCAGGCTCGCCTGACGGACGGCGCGGATGTCCTGCCCGTTGACGCACAGGCGCCCGCCGGTGACATCGTAGAACCGGTAGAGAAGCCGCGCCATGGTCGACTTGCCGGATCCCGACGGGCCGACGACCGCCACGGTCCTGCCGGCCGGTATGGTGAAGCTGACGCCGAAGAGGATCTGCCGGTTTTTCTCGTAGGAGAAATCGACGTTCTCGAAGCGAAGCTCGCCGGCGCCCACCTCGAGCGCGAGCGCGTCGGCCGCGTCCGACACCTCGGTGTTCTCGGCGGCGAGGGTGAACATGCGCTCCATGTCCGCCAGCGCCTGCTTCATCTCGCGGTAGATGACGCCCAGGAAATTGAGCGGAATGTAGAGCTGGATCATGAACGCGTTGACGAGCACGAGATCGCCGATGGTCATCTTCCCGTCCACCACGCCCACCGTCGCGCGCCACATGATGAGCGTGACGGCAACGGCGATGATCGCGCTCTGCGTGATGTTGAGCAGCGACAGCGAGGTCTGGCTCTTCACCGCCGCCGTTTCCCAGCGCTGCAGGCTTTCGTCGTAGCGCCTGGCCTCGAACTCCTCGTTGCCGAAGTACTTGACCGTCTCGTAGTTGAGCAGGCTGTCGACGGCGCGCGTGTTCGCCTTGGAGTCGAGATCGTTCATCTGGCGCCGGAAGCTGGTCCGCCAGTTGGTGATCCACACGGTGACCACGATGTAGAGCGCGAGGGCCGCAAAAGTGATGGCGATGAACGTCCAGTCGTAGCGGACGATGAGAATCGCCGATACCAGCGTGATCTCGACCAGCGTCGGCAGAATCGAGAACAGCGTGAAGTTGATCAGCGTCGAGATGCCGCGCGTGCCGCGTTCGACGTCGCGCGTGAGTCCCCCGGTCTGCCGCGCGAGGTGGAAGCGCAGCGACAGCGCGTGCAGATGGCGAAACACCTCCAGCGCGATCGTGCGCACGGCGCGCTGCGTCACCCGGGCGAACAGCAGCTCGCGCAGCTCGGTGAAGAACGTCGTCGACAGGCGCAGAAGTCCGTAGGCGACGAGCAGCGCGAAAGGCACGGCGAGCAGCGCCGTCTCGCGGTCGAGGGCGTCGACGATTTCCTTCAGCAGCACCGGCACGCCGACGTTGGCGACCTTGGCGGCGATCAACGCCGCCAGCGCGGCGAGCACGCGGCCTTTCCAGGCCCAGAGATAGGGCAGCAGCGTGCCGACGGTATGCCAGTCGCCGCGGTTGGCGGGGTCCTGCAGCGCGGGCGGGGAAGACGAGGCGTGGTGGCGCATGGAAGCGTGGCGCGGCAAGGGGCCGATGCACCCCCCGGTCGCGCCCATCGTGGCAATCGGCGAGTCTACTCTTCCGCTCGCGGAGGACGCGCCCCCCATTGTCGGCGCCGCGGAGGGCGGAACCACTCGTTGCCGCCGTAGCCCAGGAGCCCCATGGCGACGCGAACGATGCCATAGGCGATCCAGACGATGCCCTTGTACAGCCGCGGCCGCTGCGCCCAGTCCTGGCGGCCGACCTGGCGCGCCCCCGTCTCGATCATCGCGCCGAGCTCGTCGCGCAACTGCAGGGCGAAGTCCGGATCGCGGACCATCACGTTGGCCTCGCGCGCCATCAGCAGGCTGTAGGGATCGATATTGGAAGAGCCCACGGTCGCCCAACGGCAGTCGACGACCGCCACCTTCGCGTGCAGGAACGACTGGTCGTATTCCTGGATCCGTATGCCGGCCGCGAGCAACTGCCCGTAGAGCGCGCGGCCCGCGTAGTGCAGGAGCACGTATTCGACGCGCGCCTGCAGCAGCAGCGTGACCTGCACGCCCCGACCCGCGGCAGCGATCAGGGCGCGGCGAAAGCGGAGTCCGGGAAAGAAATAGGCGTTGGCGATGAGGATCTCGGACTTGGCCGTGCGGATCGCGGTGAGGTAGGCGATCTCGATGTCGTGGCGATGCCGCAGGTTGTCGCGAATCACGAACTTCGCGGTCTGAGCCCCGACCCTCTGCGCGCGCCGCGGCGGCGGAAACAGCGTCACCTCGCTGCGCTGGAACTGCACCAGCTCGTTCACCGCCCATACCCGCTGCATCGTGCGGACAATGGGCACCAGCACCGGTCCCTCGACGCACACCGCGAAGTCGATCCGCGGCGGCTTCTGGCCGGGCGTGTTCATGTCGTCGATGATGTTGATGCCGCCGACGAATGCGACGCGGCCGTCGACGTGGCAAAGCTTCCGGTGCAGCCGACGCAGGCGATGCGAGCGAAACTGCCAGGGCGCCACCTCGGGCCGATAGATGAGCAGCTGAACGCCGCCGCGCGCGAGGTCGTTCTCGATCGCGGGCGTGAGGTAGTGCCTGGCCCCCCAGCCGTCGACCAGCACGCGAACGACGACGCCGCGCTGCGCCGCGCGCATCAGCGCCTCGGTGATATTGCGCCCGGCCTCGTCGTCGGCGTAAATGTAGGTCTCGAGCCAGACCTCCCGCTTGGCGTGGTCGATCGCGTGGACGAGCGCCGGAAAGTATTCGCTGCCCCCCCTCAGCAGCGCCACGCGATTGCCTGGCGTGAAGCGGTTCATCGCGCCCGCTTCGTGGTCTCGAACGTGGCCGCGAGCGCGGCATGATCGGACATTCGCGATCCGGGAAAGGCGTAATGCACCCGCGCGTCCAGTATGGACAGCCCGCGGGCATAGATGCGGTCGAGATGAAACATCGGCATCAATGCCGGGAAGGTCCGCGCCGGACGGCCCTTGACCGCCTGGAAGACTTCGTCGACGCCGAGCTCGGCGATCAGCGCCCGGCTCGCCTTGTTCCGCCAGTCGTTGAAATCCCCGGCGATCACAAGCGGCGCGCCCTTCGGAACGGTGGCCGCGATCCGCTCGCACAGCGCGCGTATCTGCCATTGGCGGCCACGCTCGAACAATCCGAGATGGACATTGATGCAATGCAACGACGGCCCCGTCTTGCCGAGCCTGATCTCGCAATGCAGCAGTCCCCGACTCTCGAAGCGATGGGCGGAGATGTCCTGGTTTTCGTGCGCCACGATCGGAAATCGCGACAGCACCGCGTTGCCGTGATGTCCGTCGCGATAGACGGCATTCTTGCCGTAGGCGACCTCCTTCCACACGGTGCCGGCGATGAACTCGTGCTGCGGCTTCACCGGCCAGTCGCGATGCCGGGCGGCATGGCGTTCGTGATCGCCGACCACCTCCTGCAGGAACAGGATGTCCGGATCGAGACCGACGAGGCGTTCACGCAACTCGTGTATCACCATCCGCCGATTGAGTTGCGTGAAGCCCTTGTGGATGTTGTAGGTGGCGATCGTGAAGCGCATCCGATGACTTTACAGCATCGCGTGCGGTCCTGAGCGCCCGTATTGATCACGCAGCCGCAACCAGTTCTCGCACCGTCTCCACCACGCGCGCCACGAATCGCTCGTCGTTGATGTGCGCTGGCACGCGAACAATGCGCCGTTGGTCGGTTTGCTGCGTATGTTCGGCCAGCGCATCAAACAACGCCGCATCCGCATCGGGCCACCAAAAAGGTTGGCCCGGCGCGTCGAGGGATGACACGCCACGCTCGGGAATCAGCAGGCGCACGGGTCCGCGCATCTTGTTCAGCTTGTTGGCGATCCAACTCCCAATACGGCAATTCTCCTCCGGGCTGGTGCGCATGAGCGTGACGTTGGCGTTGTGAACATGAAAGCGCCGGTCGCTGAATCGCTCCGGCACCGTTTCGCGCGCCCAGAAGTTCACCATATCGAGCGCACCGCATGAGCCAATCCACGGCATGGAACGCCCGATCGGCGCGTCGAGCCGCTCATCGCCAGCACTGAGTACGCCGCCACACAGCAGGTCTGCGATCTCGGTGGTCGTCAAGTCGATCATTGCAGCCAGGTGCCCGTCCGCCGCCAGCTTCTCAAAGCTCCGGCCTCCCCTCCCCGTGGCATGAAAAACCAGGCAGTCGAAGTCGGACTGCAGCGCCTGGGTTACGCCCTGCACGCACGGTGTGGTCACGCCGAACATCGTCAGTCCAATCGAGGGCCGCACGTCGACCGGGAAGGGCTGCCAGGCGCGCACCATGCCGGCCATCGCATGGGCTGCGTTCGCAAGTACCTGTCGCGAAATGCGGTTGAGGCCAGATACGTCGACCACCGGATAGAGCATTGCGATATCGGCGCCTCCGACGTAGTGCCGCATGTCTTCCCCGGCAAGCGTCGTCACGAGCAGCTTGGGCAGTCCCACCGGGAGACTCTGCATCGCGGGTGCAACCAGTGCGGCGGCGCCCGAACCTCCAGCCCCCAGCACGCCGGCAACGTCGCCGCGTCGGACCAGAAATGCCGTCAGAGCCTGCGCCATTGCGTTCACGGCGCTCGCGCGTTCGCCGGTAAACACGGCCTGCACGCCGAGCGGATGGTGCCCGGCGATTTCCCGTGCGGACACTTGCGCACTGCTGTCGCCGCGGCCGGAGGTCGAAACATCAGCCGTCACGGTGTCAACGCCCCCATTTCGCAGGCACTGCGCCAGATAGTTAAGCTCATCGGCCTTGGTGTCGAAGGTGCCGATGACCCACGCCGAGGCTTTCACGGCTGGGTGCCGGAGAAGCGCTCGTTCACGCACTCGAAGAACTTGCGGAACGTTCCCTCAACGCGCGCCATCGCTTCCGCCTCCTGAAGCGGGTCCACGTCCCATTCTGCCCACCATTCGCCAAAGCAGCGGTTGCCCTCCGTCACCGGCAACAAATGCATCTCGGCCACGTAGTTCTTCCAGTCGGCATCCACTTCGATGATCGTATAGCGACAACGGTGCTCGGCATCGGACAGCGCGAGCAAGCGTTCGCGGACGACTCCGCCGTCGCGGACCTTGAAGTTCCGCACGCAGCCCACGCGGTCCGGTGGGTCATTCCCTTCGATAAACGATTCCTTGAAGGATGGGTGGTAGTTGCCAAGATCACCGAAGTCCCGCAGCAGGATCCACGCCTGATCCAGCGTGGCGTTCATGATCGCGCTCACATAGACTCTGGCCATTCGTTGCCTCCCGTGTTTCGTTGTGCATCCGGCATCAGAACCGGATCTGCTTGAAGCGCTCGACGTGCGCCTTGATGGCGATTTCGGTCGGCAATCGCTCCATGCTGCTCGCGCCATAGAAGCCGTTGCAATGCACGCTGCGCGACAGGACATACGCTGCGTCCTCGGGCGATGAGATCGGACCGCCGTGCGCGATCACGATCACGTCCTTGCGCACCTTGCGTGCCGCTTCGGCCCATTCGTCGATCAGGCGCACCGATTCGTCAAGCGACTTCGCGCTGGTCGCGCCAATCGTGCCGCCCGTGGTGACGCCCATGTGCGGCACCACGAAATCTGCTCCGGCTTCCGTCATGGCGACGGCGTCGTCCGCGCTGAAGACGTAGGGGGTCGTCAGCAGGTCGAGTTCATGCGCCAGGCGGATCATGTCAATTTCGGTTGCATAGTTGATTCCGGTTTCTTCCAGACTTCGGCGGAAGTTGCCGTCGATGATGCCGACCGTAGGGAAGTTCTGCACACCCGAGAAGCCCAGATCCTTCAGCTTGCGCAGGAACACCGGCATGATTGCAAACGGATCGGTGCCGTTCACGCCTGCGATCACCGGTGTCTTGACGCATACGGGCAACACTTCCCCCGCCATCTCGACGACGATCTCGTTGGCGTTGCCGTAGGCCAGCAGCCCGGCTGACGACGCTCGTCCGGCCATGCGATAGCGCCCCGAGTTGTAGATGACGATCAGGTCGATACCGGCCGCCTCCTCGCACTTGGCCGAGATGCCGGTACCGGCGCCTCCCCCGATGATCGGCTCGCGCCGTTTCACCATCTCGTTGAATTTCTGCAACAGCGCCTGGCGCTCGATCCGTGGCATGGCGTTCTCCTCTGGGTTCCTGTCAGTCGTAACGTTGCGTTGGCGCCCGCGTGTCGTCGGCGATCCGCGCGGTCAACGTCCCCGCGATGCCATTGCGAAAGGTCGTCACGCAGACCATGAAGATGATTCCGGTGACCAGAGTCACCCAACCGCCGAAGGCGTCGAGGTAATACTGCAGGCCCACCACGATCGCGGCGCCGATCGCGGGGCCGAGCACCGACTGCATGCCGCCAAGCAATGACATCAGGACTACGTCGCCCGAGAGATGCCAGTACACGTCGCCGAGCGAGGCGACCTGGAACACCAAGGCCTTGATCGAGCCCGCCAATCCCGACAGCGCCGCCGAAAGCACGAACAGCACGAGCTTGTAACGTTCCACCGGGTAGCCGAGCGAGCGCGCACGGGGCTCGTGCTCGCGTATCGCCATGACCACATGGCCGAAGGGCGAGTGCACGATACGCAGGATCAAGGCGAGCCCTCCGAGCGTGAGCGCAAGTACCAGGTAATACATCGCACGGTCATCGCGCATGTCTACGAGGCCCAGGAGGCGCCCGCGTGGTATCTGCTGCATGCCGTCCTCGGCGCCGGTGAAGGGCAGCTGCAGAAAGAGGAAATAGACCATCTGCGCAAGTGCGAGCGTGATCATCGCCAGGTAGATGCCTTGGCGGCGGATCGCAAGTGCGCCGATCGCGGCGCCCAGCACTGCGGCGCCGAGCGTGCCGGCGAGAATGCCGAGTTCCGGGGTCAGGCCGGCGTGCTTTACCGCCAGGCCCGTCAGATAGGCCGCAGTGCCGAAGAAAGCCGCATGGCCGAACGACATGATCCCGCCGAAGCCCAGCAGCAGGTTGTATGCGCAGGCGAAGAGCGCCAGGCACAGCAGCTTCATCACGAACACCGGGTAGATGAACTGCGGCAGCCAGGGCAAAACCACGAGTGCCAGCACCACGGCAACGACGAGGCCTCGCGTGAAGGCGGGCGGGAGCGGCAAGACCTTCATGCTGATCCTTCGCGGCCGAACAGGCCATTCGGGCGCAGCAACAGCACCAGCACCATCAGCACGAAGATCACGGTGTTCGACGCCTCGGAATAGAACACGCGCGTCCAGCCCTCTACAACCCCGACGGCAAGCGCCGTCACCATGGAGCCGAAGATCGAACCCATGCCGCCGATCACCACGATCGCAAACACCACGATCACGAGGTTCGAACCCATCGACGGGTTCACGTGCAGGATCGGTGCCGCCAGGACACCCGCAAAGGCCGCCAGGCCGATGCCGGCACCAAACGTCAGTGTGAGCAGCACCGGGACGTTGATACCGAATGACTGCGTCAAGCTGGGCTTCTCGGTCGCCGCGCGCAGTATCGCACCAAGCCGGGTGCGCTCGATGAACCACCAGGTGAGCGCGCAACAGGAAAGCGCCGCGGCGATCACCCATACGCGGTACAGCGGCAACACCATGAACCCCAGCTGCGCGGTGCCGCGCAGCTGTTCGGGTACCGGGTAGGGGTGGCCGGAAGAACCAAACATCACGCGAATCCCGCCTTCGAGCACGAGGACCATCCCGAAGGTCAGAAGCAGGCCGTAGATCGGATCCAGGCCGTGAAGCTTGCGCAGCAGGGTGCGCTCGAAACCTGCGCCGAAGGCACCCACGATGAGGGGCACGATCACGACCGCGACCCAGTAGCCGAGCCCCAGATAGCGCTGCAGCAACCAGGCGCCGAAGGCACCCGCCATGAAGAAGGCGCCGTGCGCGAAATTCACGATGCGCAGCAACCCGAAGATCAGGGCGAGGCCGAGGCTCAACACGGCGTAGAAGCAGCCGTTGACGAGGCCGAGCATCGTCTGGCCGGCCACAACCGCCAAGGGCAGGCCGAAAAGCTCTGTCATGCAGGTACTCCTGAGATTATCATTGCTGACCCCACATGCCGCAGGCGCGGCACCGCGCACCGCCATGGCAAGCCGAGCGATCGAACTCACCGAAACCCACATCTGGGGCGATGTCAGCCGTTGCACGCCGGTGCGCGCGGAGAATTGCGCCGCGCTCGCGGCCCACCACATCGCGCATGTGGGCGTGATGGACGCCGCGGCGCCCTACACGATCGTGCGCACCCACCTGAGTGGCGCGTACCTGCACATCTGCCTCGGCGGCGAGGGCCGCACGTTGCTCGACGGGCGCTGGTACGCGCACAAGGCCGGCATGACGAGCTTCGCACCCGCGCATGTGTTGCACGCCTTTCATTGCGTGCCCGGAAAGCGCTGGCAAGTCTGCTGGGTGCGCTTCATGCCAAGCTCGCCGCGGTCGATCGACGGCGCGGTGAAGCCCGGCATGACACAGTTCGACGGGCACGGCCTCGAGCACGCGATCCTGGGTCTGGCCGCCGAGATGGCCGATACCGCCGACCCGGGGACCTGCGCGATCTGGGTCGACGCGATCGCGCGCTACGTGTCGCGTGTGTTCGAGCCCTGGCAGAGCGAGCCTCGACTGGTTCGCTTGTGGAACACGGTTCGCGACGATCTGTCGCGCATCTGGACCCTGGCCGAACTCGCCCGGCTGGCCAATACCAGCGAGGAGCACTTGCGACGGCTGTGCCAGAAGAACCTGGGCCGCAGTCCGGGCAAGCAGCTGGCTGCGATGCGCATGGCGCAGGCCGCGCATCAGCTCGCCACCTCGACCGACAAGATCGAGACCATCGCGCTCAGCGTGGGGTATCTGAACCCCTTTGCCTTCTCGAATACGTTCAAGCGCCTCACGGGCTTCCGCCCTTCCGACTACCGCGCCAAGCCGCATTCCCATCCTTCGCACGTTTCAGACCCCGAGCCGGGCCGCGACACGATCAAAGTCGAGCGCAAGCGCTGAATGGTCGAAGGTGTCGACCACGCGGCCGGATTCGATCAGGTAGTGCCGATCGGCCAACCGGGCGGCGAAATCCACGTTCTGCTCCACCAGCACGATGGTGTAGCCGCGCGCCTTGAGCTTGCCGATCAGCTCGCCGATGCGATCGACGATCACCGGGGCCAACCCTTCGGTCGGCTCGTCGAGCAGCAGAAGTCGCGCACCGGTACGCAAGATGCGCGCGATTGCGAGCATCTGCTGTTCGCCGCCTGAAAGCTGCGTGCCTGCGGACGACGCACGCGCGGCGAGGTTCGGGAACAGCGCCATCAGCTCGGCCTCGCTCAAGCCTCCGGGCGACACCACGGGAGGCAGCAGCAGGTTCTCGCGCACCGAGAGCGACGCGTAGATCCCGCGATCGTCGGGGCAAAAGGCCACTCCGGCACGACCAATCTCGTGGGGCGCGAGGCCGCACAACTCCCGGCCGCGCAACCGGATCGAACCGCTTCGCTCACGGACGATGCCCATCACCGATTTCAACAGGGTCGACTTGCCGGAGCCATTGCGACCCAGCAGCGTGACTATCTCGCCTTCGCGCACATCAAGATCCATGCCGTGAAGAGCCTGACTCGGACCGTACCAGGCGCACAGTTGCCGGATCTGAAGCGTCGCTTCAGACATCACGCGACCGCGATTTCGTCGTCTTGCCAAGGTAGGCCTGCACCACGGCTTCATGCTGCGCGATGCTGGCGTAGTCGCCCTCGGCCAGCACTTCGCCCTGCGCAAGCACGGTGATCCGGTCGCACAGGTTCGCCACTACGGACAGGTTATGCTCCACCATCAACACCGTGCGCCCGAGCGCAGCCGCGCGGATGAGCTCAGTGGCATGTGCGATGTCCTCGCTGCCCATGCCGGATGTCGGCTCGTCGAGCAGCAACATCTGGGGCTCCAGCGCCAGCGTAGTGGCCAGTTCGAGGGCACGCTTGCGCCCGTAGGGCAGCTCCCCCGCCGGCCGGTCCGCCTGGTCATCAAGGCCCACTTGTGCGAGCAACTCGTGCGCGCGTGCGTTGTGCACGCGCAGCACCCTGTCGCTGCGCCACCAATCGAGTGAGTGCCCGCGACGGCGTTGCAATGCAAGCCGCACATTCTCGAATACGCTGAGTTGCGCGAATACGGCCGAGATCTGGAACGAGCGCACGAGCCCGAGCCGCGCGACCGCATCCGGCGCCAGATGCGTGATGTCGCGCCCCTGGAACACGATGCGCCCGGCGGTCGCTTCGATGAAGCGCGTGAGCAGGTTGAAACAGGTCGTCTTGCCCGCGCCGTTGGGACCGATCAGCGCATGCACGTCACCAGTGCGTATGCGCAGGTCGACGCCCTGTTTCCCTCCCAGGGCGCGGAAGCCGCTGAAATCGCGTACGAGTCCTTGCGCCTCCAGCGCATACCCGGTGGCGACCTGCATGACGATGGCCTGGCGACGGCTTACTTCTTGACCAGGTAGCAGGTGCTGGCCGATAGCGGCGCGAACGCCTGCTCGGCAGGGATGGTCTTCACGGGCTTCAGGTAGTCCCACGGGCCCTTGGACTCGGCCGGAGTCTTGACTTCCCACAGGTACATGTCATGCACCATGCGGCCGTCGACGCGAATCTGCCCCTTGCTGGTGAAGAAGTCGCTGATCGGCATCTCCCGCATTTTGGCCGAGACCGCGTCGGGATCGTCGGTACCGGCTGCCTGAACCGCTTTCAGGTAATGCATGGTTGAGGAGTAGTCGCCGGCTTGGCTCATGTTGGGCATGAGCTTCATGCGCTGCTCGTAACGGCGTGCGAACTTGCGCGATTCGTCGTTCATGTCCCAGTACCAGGCGTTCGTCAGCGTCAGGCCCTGCGCCGATTCGAGACCCAGCGCATGCACGTCGTTGATCCACAGCAGCAGCGCGGCGAGCTTTTGGTTCTTCGTGACGCCGAACTCCTTGGCCGCCTTGATCGCGTTGATCGTGTCGTTGCCTGTCGAGGCAAGACCGATGATCTTGGCTTTGGATGCTTGCGCCTGCAGCATGTAAGACGAGAAGTCGGCGGTCCCAAGCGGATGTCTCGCAGCACCGACCACCCGGCCTTTGGCGCCGCGCACCACATCGCTGACCTGCTGCTCCAGCCCGATGCCGAACGCAAAGTCCACCGTAAGGAAGAACCAGGTGTCGCCGCCCTGTTCGACGATCGTGCGCCCGGTGCCGTTCGCGAGGGCGTACGCGTCGTAGGCGTAGTGGACCGTATACGGCGAACACAACTGGTTGGTGAGGCCGACATTGGAGGATCCGTTGACGATAATGTGGCGCTTCTTGTCCTTGGCCACGCCCGCGACTGCCAGAGCCACGCCGGAGTTATTGAGGTCGGCGATCAGGTCCACACCGTTGACATCGAACCATTCGCGCGCCTTGGCGGCCCCCACATCGGCCTTGTTCTGGTGGTCGGCGAAGATCACTTCGATCGGCTTGCCGAACATCTTGCCGCCGAAGTCTTCAACGGCCATCTTGACCGCCTCGACCGCCCCTTTTCCGGCGAGGTCGGTATAGGTGCCCGACATGTCGGTAAGCACCCCAATGCGCACCACGTCGCCGGAGAGGCTTCCTGTCTGTGCCGACGCCACACCCAAGGCCCCGATGAGTACCAGGGACGCAGCAGCCGCCTGCCTTAGAACGTTCCGCATAGAGTCTCCTTCGTGTTTGGTTTGGGCTCGAACGCCGGGTCCGAGTTGCACCAGTATTGGGAAGTGCTCCCCCGGAGGCCATGTCGTGGCAGCACACGAAGATACTCAAAATCCCCACCACTCGCTACACGGAGTCGACTGGATCGCTGCGTGGACGCCGCAAACGGGCCCCCGCGACCGTTACCACCGCATGGTGGCACCCAACTCACCCCGGCGCGTTGCGGTGACCACCTCGACCGCGACAGCCGCCGAACCATGCGGAACAGGCCTGCGAACCAGCACACCGCGGCGATCCCGCGGGCCGCGCACAGCGGTCATCATCGGCATCCGCATCGCAGCCCCCGCGCCGCCGCCTCAGGCGACGACGGGGACGACATACGGCCCTTCCGGAATGACCGCGACGGCATTGTCGCCCGCCCGCGCCAGCGCGGCTCGCACGGCGGCGGCGACGTCGTCGATCGTTTCGACACCGGTCAGCCGTCGATCCTCGCCAGCGAGTCCCGTCGTGTAGAGCTGAACGCGCCCGGCGCGCAACGCCTTCAGCTGCATTTCCGTCTGCCATTCGTCGACGTCGGCGAAGGGCTTGCCGAGCAGGGTCTGCAGGAACGCGTCCGGGCCGAGCGAGCACAATCGCTGCTGCGACGCGCGGAACTCCCTGGAGCCGAAGCCTTCGGAACACGCGGAGGCGACAATCAGCGTGCCACCGGGCTCGAGGATGTCGAGCGGCGTCACCATGGCCTTGACGGTCTGGTAGTACGTCTTGTCAAGCGGATGGCCGGCGGCGGAGGTCAGCACGGTCGCGAAGCGCCGCCCCACCGGCACGCGCGTGCTTTCCGCGACGAACGCCACGGCCGCGAGGTGGCTTGCGATCACTTCGCCGAAGTTGACGTGGACGAGAGCCCGGTCCTCGTCGATCACCGCGTTGACCGCGTAGACCTCGCCCAGCATGCGCACGATCGCCAGCTGCTCGTCGTGCAGCGGATTGCCCGCGAGATTGCACTGGATCGCGGACGGGTCCTCCATGAAGCGCGCGCTGTGGAAGCTGCGAATCGTGTCGGCATGCGCAACGCCCGGTGCGATGACCTTGCGTCCACCCGAGTAGCCCGCCATGAAGTGCGGCTCGACCAGACCCGTTGCGATGCGCAGGTCGGCCTCGACGAAACGGCGGTCGAGCCTGACCGGCGTGCGCCGAACTGGCGTGACACCGAGATCGACGTGCGCAGCGTCGTCGCGCGCAAAGTGATTTTCGACGCGAACGTTGGCGAGCACCCACGGGTCGCCCACCACCTCCTCGAGCTCCGCGCCTTCATTCGGGCGGTGCAGGCCCGTGGCCACCAGAACCGAAACACGCTCGCGCGGCGTGCCCGCCGCCAACAGGCCCTCGATCAGCGGCCGCAGGAACAGCCGATTGGGCACCGGCCGCGTGATGTCGCAGATCAGGATGCACGCGCTCTGCCGACGCTGCGCGAGCTCTCTGAAAGGCGGCGCCGCGATCGGCCGCGCCAGCGCCTCGCGCACCGCGGCCGCGGCGTCGGCCAACCGGGGCAGCGGACGCTTGCCGATAACGATCGGCCGCGCCCCACGGGGAAGCGCGACGCGCAGGACGCTGCTCCCGTAGAGGATCTCGACGGTCGTGTCCGATGGCATGCCAGCGGCTCGCGCTGCTCCGCAGCCCGGTCCCGCGGGCACGCAATGCCGTGCGTGCGGCAGCGGCGCGGGAGTCAGGCGTCGTACTTGAACGACAGCGAAACCCGCGCGCGATAGGCGACGACCTTGCCGGCTTCGATCTTCATGTCGAGCTTGCTGACTTCAGCGACGCGCAAATCGCGCAGCGACTTGGCTGCCGTCTCGATGGCGTTTTTCGCCGCGGCCTCCCAGGACTCCGGGCTGGTGCCGATGATTTCGGTGACGCGGTAGACGCCAGATTCCTTGTTTTTCTTGGCCATGACTCGTTTCCCTCGTGTGGTTGAGAGGCACGCCAGCCAATGCGCACGCCTCGGGAAATCATCATAGGCCCGTTGCCGCGCATTCGCCATCCTGCACTGCACTATCCGTTGCCATTCCTGGCCGATCCGCAGAACGAGGCCGCGTGCCCCGGCAATCCCGGAGCAGCCCGTCGGGCGTGCATCCACTGCGCCGACGGGATAGCAGTCCATGCAAGATGCGGCAATCGACCGGGCACAAAACCGGACACACAGATTTGAGCACTGGATGAACTGTGGCACGGTGACCGCGGTTGATGGGTCTCCTGACACCAAGCCTGCCTACCCCTCGGTCTCAACGGTCACCTTGCGCGGTTCCTCGACTCGCCTGGACGCGTCGAGCACTTCGATCGACACGATGTTGCACGTGGCATCGTAGTCGAGGATCACTCCCGGCTTGTCCTCATCGCTCTCGGCAACCGGAACATCGCGGAACACCACGGTCAACGTGTCGGTCTTGGCGTCGTAATTCACCTTCATGCCTTGCTCCAGTACTTTTCGATCTTGGTTGTCCGGTATACCGTGACAACGATTTCAGCGCTTGGGCCCGCGTCCACCATGACCCGTATGAGATACAGGGTCCCGCCGGTCGGCATTGCGACGCGCGACTGTCGCCGTTCCCACCCCGGCCGAACGACGAGCCGCTGCTCCGGCTCGTGAGCCACAACGAGGACGGGTCAATCGGGATAGTCGTCGGTGACGAAGTCCAAGGAATCGGGCATCTGGATTGCCTTCACCAGTTCGAGCTGGTTGGTTAGCGGGTTGTGGAGTTTCACCAGGATTTCGCTGTTTGCCTGCCATGCGGCCGCTACCTTGCCCGCCGGGACGTTGATCGTCACCGTTGTAGCCTGCTCCGAGAACTCGGCCACGGAGTGCTGCGATTCGTAGCCAAACTGATAGCTCACCGTCGCCGAGACTCCGCCGCCGATGCCAAGAAATTCGACGCCGCCATCCGCGGTGAGCGATATGCCCACGCTTGTCGAGAAACTGTCGCTGTCGGTGACCGTAATGCCTTTCTTGAACGTCTTGCTGGGGTTCTGTTCGAGGCTGCCGGTGTTGTACTGCCAGAACTCCCGCCTCCAGCGTAACACCCGCTCGGTGCGCACAAACGGCGAGTTGCTCACCATCCAGTGCAGGTCGTGCGTCTTCGAGTACGCCTCGCCCAAGCCAATGGCCGTGAACGGTACGAGCATAGCTTTGGCCATCAGCGGCTCCGTCACCAGTGGCGGCATGTCGTAACTGGTCAGACTGGGAAATGCTGCCGCTCGGTCCGTGTCGATCAACATCGGCAGATCCACGGCAAGCACGTTCATGACCGGATGCGCACCTTGAACAGGCGCAGCCCAGCAGCCTTCGCCCGAGCACGACCGAAGCTGTCCCTGGGTCACGAACGTGCCGGTTGTTAGGTACGCGGTGGTCGTATCGACTTGAAAGTTTGCCGGGGCCTTCATTGAGAAACTTCCCTGGTACTTTACGTCGCCCCCCGTGCCTTTGTCGTTCCAGATCGTTGTCGTGGCCGTCGGCGTGGCCTGTGCCGGAAATGTGAGGTCGGCGCGGACACACGTCACGTCGGTGAGCAGTGGTGGGTTGCGCCCGGCTGAGGTCCTTCCCCCGGTCACCACCGTGCCCATCGCTTTGTACCCGGCTTCACAGACCGGGGTCCAGAACGCGCCGAACATGACGTCGCCCCCCGCCCCAGCCTCGTCCCACTCCTTCTCGAAGCGCAGCGGCCGCTTCAGCGGAGGCGTGACGCGATCGGCGTCTACCGGATCCGCCCGCACGAGCATCATCCACTTCTGGCCGTTGACACTGGGGCATTCATGCGCTTCATGGACGCCGAGCGACCCGAGGGCTTGCCATCCGTCCGGTATCACCGGGTGGTAGAACGACGCATTAATGTCGGCACCGGCGTGCGCGTCGCTCCACCTGCAGGCAAACTGGTCGACATAGGTGATAAGGATCTCCCCAACGTCGAGAACTTTCGGGTCGTACACCTGTACTGGCACGCTGCGTTGCACACCGGTACCGGTGAGGACGGTCACCTGCGTGCGGCCCAGCCCCACGCCGGTCACGTTAATCTTGGAGCCGGTTTTCAGCGCCCGCACGATCGCCTGATTGTCGGACTGGACGGTCCAATCCACCGGATTGCCGCTGACATCTGTCGCCGTCACGGCGATCGCTTCTTCTGCGCCCGGGAAAGTGGCCAGCGAGATTTTGTCGAACGTCACTGCGCCGGAAGCGCACATGGTGCCGGCCGGCGGGACGAACAATTGCCGGTTGAGGGTCTTGGTCTGGCTGACGCCGTTAACCGTGTAAGCGAAGCCTGCCGCATTGCCGGTGGTGAACGCGAACGTCCCCGTGCCCACCACGATTCGCGTCACCTTGTTCGGGTCAAACGGAATCGCGTTGAAGGCGGGGCCCCGGGTCCGGATCACGTCGCCGCTGTATACGCCCGACGCCACCTTGTCGGCCGTCACCGACAGCCATAGCGGGGTTCCGTCTGTATCGTAGGTAAACCACGTCGCAAAGATCTTGTCGCCCTGGTGTGTGAGGTTGATGCCCCATCCCGATTCGACGCCGTTCGCCACCCACCACAGGTCCTGGTAATTCCTCGCCGCCGCGAAGTCCGGCTTGACCCCGTAGGTGCAGGTCGGCAGTGATTCGAATACCTGCCGGACGAGAGACTTCGTCTGCTGAACGCCCTTGACCGTATAGCTGAAGGTGCCGCGGTTCTCATCGCTGAACGTCAGCGTGCCGCTGCCCACATCAGTGCGGGTCACCTTGGTACGATCGAACGGCACCGCGCTGAAGGCCGGACCCGTGGTCTCGATCAGGGTCCCGGCGTAAGTCCTGTCCGCGATCTTGTTGGCGGTCATGGAGAGCCACCACCCGTCGCCGGCGATGTCGTACGTAAACCAGGTGGCGAAGATGGTGTCGCCCTGGTGCGCGAGGTTGATGCCCCAGCCCGATTCCGATTCGGGGGGCGAGTTCCACCACAGACCCTGGTAGTTAGCGGGCTGCGCGTAGGCGAGTCCGCCGGTAAATACAGTCTGCGCGCAAAGTATTGCCAGCACTGCAATCCGGAGCCAAATCCAGAGTGTGCTCATCCTGGTCCCCCGTTTGGTTATTAAACAAGGACATCGTCAAAAGGTTGAGTAGCGGCAGCGGTGGGCCCGGTCGCGCTGGTTCTGATCACGGTTCGCAGTAGTCCGAGCTTGCGCGTCGATCCGGTGGTCGAGAGCCCCACCCGCAAACCGACAATCCGCAAGACTACTCAAGGGTGAAGGTAGCGCTACGCCTTGCAGTCGTGGGAATGCGAGGATGCACGGCGAGGCACACATTGCGGCCCGTTCCTCGGAGAAGGGCCTATGCGCCGTTGGGCGCGAACGGCCCAAGCTAGGAGAACAACGACCCTATTACGCGCCAAAGTTCATGTCGCAGTATTGATTACCGTCAATGTTGCGCGCGGCCGATAGTAGCGGCACGCGAATGCTGCCGCATTATCAAGAATGAATCGGCAAAAATTCGGGACACGGCGTTACCCCGCCGAGTAGCGTATGGTCCAATGACAGTATCGAAAACGAAGCGAAATTTCGGGTCATGGCCGGTCTGCGACATTCCAGCAGGGGCGCAGACACCGCCAGTGGCTGGTTACGGGCATTGGAAAACCCGCAGGTGCAAATGTTGGTTTTCCGCTGCACAGTGGCGCTTGCCATGAGCGACAGTGGGCAGCATGCCGTCCATGACGGGCGGCGCCCGTTTTAGTTTGTTGCAGTACGTTGGACACGCTAGTGTTCTGCTTCGTAGAGAGAGGTACCTGGGAAAGCGATGGATTCCGGTTCGTGGCAAGGCGCAAACCACAGCCATAGCCCGTGCTATGAGGAGGATTTGCAACGCCGCCATGGACCGGAAGGCGCGCTTTACGGTGCCGATATCTGCGAAGCAGAGCACTAGGCCGTGGCCGAATTCTCGCTCGCTACTGGGCTGCGGCAGTCCAATTCGACGCACCTCGAATGGTCGCAGGTCGATCTTGCGCGCCGGCTCGCGTGGATCCACACCGACCAAGCGAAGGGTAAGCGCGATCTCGCTGTGCCGTTATCCGATGCGGCGGTCGCGGTGTTGCGCCGTCAACTCGGCGCGCATGCGACATGGGCATTCCCGTACCGCGGCGGCCCCATCAAGCAGCCGACGCAAGCTGCATGGCTTGCGGCAGTGAGCGCAGCCGGCCTCGGCGACTTCCATTGGCACGACTTACGCCATACGTGGGCGAGTTGGCACGCGCAGATCGGCACGCCGCTCGCGGTGCTGCAGGAGCTCGGCGGCTGGCGCGACCTGAAGATGGTGCTGCGTTACGCGCATCTCGCGCCGAGGCATCTCGCGCCGTACGCAGGCAACAGCGGGCTCGTCAAACCACAAGATGTAGAAATCGACCAGGCAAAAACCGGACCCGCGGCGTCCGGATTGCGGAGGATGAAGAGGACGAAATCCCCTTGCAAATGAATGGGGTGGCTGATGGGGCTCGAACCCACGACAACCGGAATCACAATCCGGGACTCTACCAGCTGAGCTACAGCCACCACCGAAGAACTTCATGCGGGCGCTGGGTCACGGGAACGGAAGCGAGAAAGGCGGACAAACCCACCGCGAGGTCTCGTTGCCCTGGACTCCAGAGGCGCCGCGAATAATACCATGGCGATCCGGACAACTCCTGCCTGCGGCGCAATCTCGCAATCTGCAGCGACGCTGGACCGAGGGTGTCGCCGACGCCAGCCGCAGCGAAAATCGGCTACGCGAGCGGACTCCGCCCCCATCCATCGTCCCGCGTTGCGGCCAAAGGCGTCATTCGCAGGCGATCACGCGCTCAGAGATTGGCCGAACGCCACCAGCTGTGGTGATCGCGGCGCAGTTCCGCGTGCGAGGGCATCGGATAGAACGCGAGGTCGGTGCCATTGCCCATGTAGAAACCGCCCTTGACCATCCGGTACGGGAACTCGAGCGAATGCACGCGGTGCACGAGCTTGCTTTGCTTGACCTTGGGTTCGAGGACCAGCAGGGCTTCGCGCAGGTGGTGCATGAACGAGTACGGGAGGTCGCCTGCGACGCCGCCCTCCGGATCCTTCGCCAACGCCCCAAGCTCGAGCTCGACGAAGCACATGCCGGGAAAGCGGATGAACTTCGCGGGCTTGCTGGTGATCCCGCTGTAATAGGCGACCGGGTCCTGCGTGCTCACCACCAGGCTGTTGACCGGGGCGAGATCCTGGTACATGTGCAGGCCAGGCTTGGGTTCGGGGATCGCGGCACCGCGGGCGAGCCCGATCGTGTGGCCATACGCGGTCGTCAGGTGCATCTTGCCGATGGCGGTGAGCGGCAGGTGCTCGAGAACACGGTAGACCGAAACATAAACCGAATGCTTGGGCGTGCCGTCGGCGGCGGGAACGCAGCGGGAAACCGCCGCGTCGATGTCGAAGTACGGGTGGCGGAACGCGGGATCGATCTCGAAAAAAATCGACTGCCCTTTCGATTTGTACTTGTGGCCCGTCGCGTAGTACTGACCGAACTGCTCCGGCGAAAGATTCGATGCGATGAGCGCCTCGGGAATCAACGAAAAGTAAAGATGTACGGCCATGACTGAAAATCCTCCCCGCAGTTGGGTGCCGGAAACGACGGCGGCGCACGCGAATCGCGCGCCCCGGCAACGTGTGGAAATTCGAAATGCGCTTGCTCTGGATACGCTGGGAACCGGTTCCGGGTCAATTATATGAGGCAATGCAAGTTCGTGTCATTGGCGTTCCGGCGACCGGTCGCCGCAGCCTTCGATCGCCACGGCTTGCGCCCACGGCGCGCGCGGACGCTGCCACCCGTGGTCGCGTGCCCCGCTGCGACAATTGACCAATCAGGCTGGCGCGCCCGACAGGACTCGAACCTGTTACCGCCGGCTTAGAAGGCCGGTGCTCTATCCAGATGAGCTACGGGCGCCCGGTCGGATCGAAGAACTGCGCGCCGACTTCACGGTGCTATCCGGCGGACCCAACTGCGATTCGTGCCACCTTCGATGCGGAAGCGTTCTGCGCAGGGATGATCGCACGTCGGTGAAAACTATAGCACGGCGACGAGCGGGATCCGGAACGCGGGGGCAGCGCCTTCAACGTCCGGCCGGGTCAATCGCGACGGCCTGTTCGAGCCAGTCGAGAAAGAACCCCATCGCGGCATCGAGATTGGCCAGCGCGGGAGCGCCCGGCGGCTGTCCCAGTTCGACCGCGTAGGCGCGCATGCAAAGCGCAAAACAGGGCGGCGGAGGTCTCGCGTGCACATCGACATACGCCTGCAGCACGGCGGAGGGCGACATCACGTGGCTGGTAAAGGTGGCGTCGCGTTCGGGAACCACGGCCGACCACGAGAAGGTCTCGAATCCGGAAATGCCGGCGTCGACAAACACGACGCATCGGCGGCCAACGACATCGAGCGCATGCTCGACCTGCAGCTGGAAGTCGGTCAGCGTCTCCACGGCGCTGCGCCAGGACGCCTGCGGCGCAAAGGCGTCGAGGCGCTCGACGAACAGCGGACCCAGCGCGTCGTCGCCGCGGCTGGGGTTGCCGCAGGCAAAGACGAGAATCGGCGGGACCGGGCGCGCGGCTTCGGCGCTCGGGCGGTCAGCCGCCGCCATCGCGCGTCAACTGGTGAACGATCGTGCCCTCGCAGTCGACAAGCTCGACCGCCAGCGGCATCTTGCCCATGGCGTGGGTCGCGCAGGACAGGCATGGATCGAAGCAGCGGATCGCGACCTCGATGTGGTTGAGCAAGCCCTCGGTCAGCTTCCGGCCGTCGAGATACCTGCGCGCCACCGCCCGAATGGCTTCGTTCATCGCCTGGTTGTTGTGCGTGGTGGAGACGATCAGGTTGGCGCGCACGATCTGGTCGTCGTCGTCGACCCGATAGTGATGGATCAGCGTGCCGCGCGGCGCCTCGATGATGCCTACACCACGCCCCGCGCGCTCGCCCCGGGCGACGAGCTCGTCGCCGACGACGTCATCGTCGTGCAACAGATCCTTGATCCCCTCGGCGGCGTGCAGCATCTCGATCATCCGCGCCCAGTGATAGCCGAGCGTGGCCCCGGTGGCGTTGCCGGTATCGAACGCCTTGAACTCCTGCCGCGCCTTGTCGGCCAGCGGCGTCGGAATGAAATCGCAGTTGTTGACCCGCGCCAGCGGTCCGACGCGATACCACCCCTGCTCGGACCCGAGCAGGCGCAGGAACGGAAACTTCATGTACGACCACGGCTTCACGTCCTCGAGCAGGTGCTCCCAGTAGCGCGAATACTCGACGTGGTCGAACAGCGTGTTGCCGTAGGCATCGAGCGCGCGCAGGCCCCCGTGGTAAAGATCCATCGCACCGTCGCTGCGGATCAGCGACAGGCTGTGCGAAGCAAAACGGCCGAACTCGTTGTAGAACTCGAGATTCGTCTCGAACAGGCCCTTGACGATGTGCACCGCATCGCGGCTCCAGGCGATGATCTGGTAGATATCCTTCAGCAGCGCGGCACGCTCGTCGGCGGTCAGCGCCTTGTTGACGCCGCCCGGGATCGATCCGGTGCCGTGGATCCGCTTGCCGGCGGTCATCCGGATCACTTCCTGGCCATACTTGCGCAGCAGCACGCCACGCTTGGCGATCTCCGGGTGCGCCTGCGCGATGCCGACGATGTTGCGCCGGGCCACGTCGCTGTCGAAGCCGAACAGCAGGTCGGGCGAAGACAGGTGGAAGAAGTGCAGCGCGTGCGATTGCAACAACTGCCCAAAGTGCATCAGCCGGCGGATCTTCTCCGCCGTCGGCGGCAGCTTCTTCGCCCCGACGATCGCGTCGAGCGCCTTGGACGCGGCGAGATGGTGGGAAACCGGGCAGATCCCGCACAGCCGCTGCACCATCACCGGCACTTCCCAGTACGGCCGGCCCTGGATGAATTTCTCGAAGCCGCGGAATTCGACGATGTGCAGCCGTACCTGCTGGATCCGGTCGTTTTCATCGAGCAGCAACGTGACCTTGCCGTGGCCTTCGACCCGGGACAACGGATCGATGGCCACGCGGCGGAGTTTTTCCGGATGGACTGCGGTTTCGAGTTCGGCGCTCATGGCGGATTCAAGGCTTCGGTCAGTCGTAATGGATCAGGCCGTGCGCCAGCGTCGGCGTGCGCCCGGCGAGGAGGTCGGTCAGGAACTTCCAGATCGCGTCAGCCGACGGCGGGCACCCCGGAATGAAGTAGTCGATCTTGACGACCTCGTGCAACGGGTACACCTGGTCGAGGGGCAACGGCAACTCCGGATCGTTGGGAATGCCGCCGCTCGCAAGCCCCGGCTCGGTCAGGTAGACCTCCTGCAGGCAATCGCGCAGATCGAGGAGATTGCGCTGCGCCGGCAATCCGCCGTTGACCGCGCAGGCGCCGATGGCGATCAGGATCCTGCAGTTGTCGCGGAATTCGTGCAGCACGTGAACGTTCTCCGCATTGCAGACGCCGCCTTCGACGATGCCGATGTCGCAGGGACCGCAGTGCTTGATGTCGGTGATCGGCGACCGGTCGAACTCCACGAGTTCGAGCAGCTTGAACAGCCGCTCGTCGATGTCGAGCAGCGACATGTGGCAGCCGAAACAGCCCGCCAGCGACGTGGTCGCGACGCGGAGCTTGGCGGGCTTCGACTCATCCATGGCGGCTCCCTGCCGGACGCGGCGCATCCTCGCGGGCACGCGCGCTGACGGGCTGGAGGTCGTACTTGCGCTGGCCGATGGGCACCGAGAAGGCGTGCTGCTTGGGGATGATCACGCCGACCGGGCACACCTGCGTCGCCTTGTCTTCCCTGGCGAGACCGGTATCGGCGAGGCGGCCGGATTCGGCGTTGACGATGAGGTGCTTGGTGATGCCGCGCCCGGACAGCGCAAACACGTTCTTGCGATCGACCTCGCTGCTCGCGCGCACGCACAGCTCGCACAGAATGCAGCGGTTGAAATCGAGCACGAAATCGGGATGGGACGCGTCCACCGGCCGGTTGGGGAAGAGGTGCGAGAACCGCGGGCTCATCACGCCGAGGTCGTAGGCCACGGCCTGCAGCATGCAGGCGCCACTCTTGTCGCACGAGGGGCAGAAGTGATTGCCCTCGACGAACAGCAGTTGCACCAGCATCCTTCGCTCGTCGTTCAACTCGGCCGTGTCGCTCTCGACTTCCATTCCCATGGCCGCCGGCGTGGTGCACGCGGCCATGTTGCGGCCGTTCACCAGCACGGTGCAGAGCTTGCAGCTGCCATGCGGCTTGAACTCCGGGTGGTAGCAAAGGTGCGGGATATACCGACCCGCCGCCAGTGCTGCCTGGATGATGGTCTGCCCGGGCCGGTAAGGAACCTCCAGGCCATCCAGCGCGAAGACCTGGCCCGCGGTCATGTCGTGGCTCCCGTGGTCGTTTCGGAGTGGAGGTGCGCACCCGCATCGTCGCGCCCGGTCATCTGTCGGGCAGCCGCCAACGCGCGGTCCAGATCGAAGGCCGGGGCAAACTCGAGGAAGTTCAGCCGCCGCTCAAAGGCAGGCCGGAATTTCTTCAGCGTGTCGAACAGCGGATTGCAGGCCGTGTGCCCCAGTCCGCAATGGCTGGTCGCCTGCAGCAGGCGGGCAAGGTCGAAGATCTCCGCGAGATCGTATTGCGTGCCGTGACCCGCCTGCAGCTTGTCCATGCAGTTCTTCAGCACCGTCGTTCCGACACGACAGGGCGTGCAAAAACCACAACTCTCGTGCGCAAAGAAGTGGCTGAAATTGCGCGCAACCTCGAACATGTCGCGTTGCCGGTTGAAGATCATGAACGAGCCCGCGGTGGGGACATCCTCGAAGGCGATCTGCCGCGAGAACTCCGTTTCGTCGAGGCAAACCCCGGACGGGCCCGACACCTGCACGGCCTGCGTATCCTCGGCGCCGCAGTCCTCCAGGACGTCGTGGATGGTGACCCCGAACGGATACTCGTAGACGCCGGGCCGCGCGCAGTCGCCCGACACGGACAGCAGCTTGGTGCCGGAACTCTTTGCGGTACCGATTTTCCGGTACCAGTCGCCGCCGTGGATCGCGATCAGGGCCGCCGCGCAAAAGGTCTCGACGTTGTTGACGGTCGTCGGCTGCTGCAGGTAACCGTGGGTCACCGGATACGGCGGACGGTTGCGCGGCACGCCACGCTTGCCTTCCATCGACTCGATCAGCGCGGACTCCTCGCCGCAGATGTACGCGCCGGCACCCAGCTGGATCTCGACATCGAAGTCGAATCCCGGCTGGCCGAGGATTCCGTTCCCGAGCAGATAGCTGGTGCGACGATGCTCCAGCACCTCCTGCAGGGGCGCGAGCAGGTACTGGTATTCGCCGCGCAGATAGATGACGCCGCGGGCAGCGCCGATGACATAGGCGCACACGGTCATCCCTTCGATGACCAGATCGGCATAGCGCGTCAGCAGCACCCGGTCCTTGAACGTGCCGGGCTCGCCTTCGTCCGCGTTGCAGACGACGTAGCGCATCTGACCCAGCGCGCTGCGGCAGGCTTCCCATTTCAGGCCGGTCGTGAAACCGGCGCCGCCGCGGCCGCGCAGGTTCGACCGCTTGATCTCTTCCAGCGTCGCCACCGGCCCCTGCGGCGCGGCAATCACGCCCTCGCGCCACGAACGCTCATTCGAGGCGATTTCCATGTCCGCGCGTGGTCCGCGGGCGATAGCGGCGCGAATCGCGTCGCCCGGCTGGAGTGCGCTGTCGAGCATCACATCCTTGCGGCGGATGTTGTCGGCAATCGCGAACAGGTCGTCCGGCCACTCCGCCACCGGTGTTTGCGCGTGGACCAGCTCGACGATTTCATCGATGCGGCCTTCGGTCAGCCGGGGGATCGCCCAGCCATTGACGAGCATTCCCGGCCCCTGGTCGCCCAGCCCGGTGCAGGAGGTGAAATCGGCACTGGCGAGTCCGTCTTCCGACAACTTGCCGCGCTCCAGCCACAGTTTGCTGCACAGCCGGTCGAACAGACCGACGTTGTCCTGCATCCGATCGGTGACGTTGTCGGAGAACAGCAAGCGGTAACGGCCGGCTGGTTTGATGTGCAGAAAACTGTAGAAATTGGCAACGCCCTCCACGCGAGCGCGAGGCAGGCCCACCGCGGCGGCGACGCGGGTAATCGCGTGCGCAGGCAGGTAACCCTCGGGTTGCTGGACTTCGCGCAGGATTTGCACCAGCCGGGTCGAATCGCGACGGTATCGATCCAGCACCTCGTCGATCCGGGCGTCGGGAAGGAAATCACTGGACATGCCAAAGTCCCTCGTAAGTGCGGCAGCGTCGGGCGCGGGCACCAAGCCCTGCGCCGAACCGTGGCAGTTGCCTTTGGCCACCGTGTGCCGCCCATCATCCTCCTCGCGCCGTTGCCGATCTTGACCTAAGGCAACCAGTCCGCACCCGACGGGCGCCACGCGGCCCGACCGGTCCCGGCGGCGACAGCTTGGGCGCCCGGATTGCGTGTGGGCCCCGCGTCCCGCGGCAGGCGGCGCCTGCTTCGCCTCGCCGCGAGTGCGGCGCGCCGAGGTCTGTCAGGCGTGGAGTTCCACCACGTCTCCATCGGCCAAAGCGTGCTCCGGCCCGACCTGCTGACCCTCGAAACCCGAATGGCCGGTGACGCGCGCAAAGCGCAGCGTCCGCTCGAGATCCTTGTGCACCAGCCGGGCCACGTCACGCACCGTCTGGCCACGGCGCAACGTAAACGGGCGCTGGTGATCGGCGGGCTTGCCCGGCAGCTTGGTATAGACGCGTACGATCCCGAGGTTCCGGAATAGCCGGGGCCCGATCTCCGCGAGACCGCGTCCGGTCGCCGCGGAAATCGGCAGCATCGGATAGTCCACCGCGGCCAACTCGCGGAAGGCGTCGAGTTCGGCGTCCGCGTCAGCGATGCGATCGATCTTGTTCGCCAGCAGCAGCGTGGGCAGGCGAAGGGCGAACGGGTCTTCGTCGGCGGCGAGCGAAGCCTCGATGCCGCCATCGGTCGCCGGCCAACGCTCGGACAGCCACACCCGCCGCTCGCGCAACACCGCGCGCACGCCCTGCAACTGTTCGACGCAGGAAGGCTCGGAGAGGTCGATCAGCAGCAGCGCCGCATCGGCCATCTGCAATGCGCTCGCGAGCCACGGGACCGGGTGCTCGGGCGCGACCGCCGGCAGGTCGATCAGCTGAAAGTGGATGTCTTCGTGCAGCAGCATCCCCGGCTCGGGGAACTGCGTCGTGAACGGATAGGGCGCATCGTGCGCATGCGACGCGGTCAGCCGCGCGTGGAGCAGCGACTTGCCGGCGTTGGGCGGGCCGAGCAGCGCGATCTGCGCCGCGCCCTCGGGGCGCACCACCAGTGCGGGCCCGGTGCGTCCACCGCCTTTCGGGCCGTGTTCGAGTTCGCCGGTCAGGTCCTTGATGCGCGCCTTGATGTCCGCCTGAAGGTGCTCGGTTCCCTTGTGCTTGGGGATCACGCGGAGCATTTCGCGCAGATGGTCGAGCCGCAGCCTGGGCTCGCGCGCCTTGCGGTAGGCGGCTTCGGCCAGCTTGTACTCGGGCGAGAGGTTGGCGGGCATGCCGGATACCGTAGCGCAATCGAACCAGGACGTCGATGACTACGATCAAAGCCCGGCGATCGGCGTCAAGCTGCACGTACCCGGCGGGGGCAGCCGGCGGCGCACCGAGGGTTCAGCGATACTTGTCGCGCAACGCCTGGGTGGCCGAGCGGAACGCGCCGAGATCGCTGCCCACGGCCACGAAGCTGGCGCCCATCTCGATATAGCGGCGGGCGTCCGCCTCGACCGGCGCCAGGATGCCGATGGGCTTGCCGTGCGTCCTGGCGCTTGCGAACACGCGCTGCATCGCCTGCTGCACTTCCGGGTGCGACGGGTTGCCAAGGTGGCCCAGCCCCGCGGCGAGATCCGAGGGCCCGATGAAGATGCCATCGACGCCATCGACGTCGCAGATGGCATCGACCGCCTGCATCCCTGTGCGGCTCTCGATCTGCACCATCACGGCAATGTTGTCGTTGATCACCTGCTGGTAATTGCCGATCGTGCCGTAGCGGTTGCTGCGGTGCGCGACCGAGACGCCGCGCACACCGGCCGGCGGATAGCGCGTCGCCGCGACTGCGCGCCGCGCGTCGTCGGCGGACTCGACGAAGGGGATGAGAAAGTTGTAGAAGCCGGCGTCCAGCAGGCGCTTGATCGTCACCGTGTCGTTCCACGGCGGACGCACGACCGGAGCGCTGCTGCTGTCCTTCAACGCCATCAGCTGCGGAATGAACGACAGCACGTCGTTCGGCGCGTGCTCACCGTCGAGCAGCAGCCAGTCGAATCCCGCGAGGCCGAGGATTTCGGTGGTGATCGGGCTCGCCAGCGAGCACCAGCAGCCGATGAGCGGCTTGCCGGCGATGAGATCGCGTCGAAACGGGTTGGGGAAGGCGTCGTAGGGCACGATCACTCCTCGGCGAATGCTTCCTCGCGCTTCTTGCGCAGCTCGGGCAGCACCACCGTCAACATCGCCAGCGCGGCCAGCACCAGCATCGTCGCGCTGATCGGCCGGGTCAAGAACACCATCGGGTCGCCCTGCGACAGCAGCAGCGCGCGGCGCAGGTACTCCTCCATCATCGGCCCCAGGATGAAGCCCAGCAGCATCGGCGCCGGCTCGCACTCGAGCTTGCGCAAGATGTAGCCCGACGAATGCCGAACACCGCCATCAGGTAGACGTCGAACGGCGCTGTTCGACAGGCTGAAGACGCCGATCGCGCAGAACACCAGGATCGCCGGGATACAGCAGGCGGTAGGGCACCGTGCAGCATCCTCACCCACAGGCCGATCAGCGGCAGGTTGAGGACCACCAGCATCACGTTGCCGATCCACATCGAGGCGATCAGGCCCCAGAACAGCGCCGGCTGCTCGGTCATCACCGCGGCCCCGGGCTGGATGCCCTGGATCATCATCGCGCCGATCATCAGCGCCATCACCGGGTTCGACGGAATGCCCAGCGTCAGCATCGGAATGAACGACGTCTGCGCGCCGGCGTTGTTGGCCGCCTCCGGCGCCGCCACGCCCTCGATCGCGCCCTTGCCGAACTCGGCCGAGTTCTTGCGATACCTTCTTCTCCAGCGCATAGGCGGCGAACGACGACAGCATCGCGCCGCCGCCCGGCAGGATGCCGAGGACCGAGCCGAGCGCGGTGCCGCGCAGCATCGGCGCCGCAATGCGCTTGAAATCCTCCCTGGTCGGCATCAGGCCCGGTCGACCTTCTTCACCAGCAGGTTGCGCGTCGCCCTCGTTCTCCAGGTTGCGCGATGATCTCGCCGATGCCGAACACGCCCATCGCCACGCACGACGAAGCTGATGCCGTCGGTCAGTTCCGGCATGTCGAAGCGTGAAGCGCGCCACGCCCGGAATTGACGTCGGTGCCGACGATGCCCAGCAGCAGGCCCAGCACGATCATGCCCAGCGCCTGCAGCAGCGAGCCGTGCGCCAGCACCACCGAGGCCACCAGGCCCAGCACCATCAGCGAGAAGTACTCGGCCGGGCCGAACTTCAGCGCGACCTCCGCCAGCGGCGGCGCGAACAGCGCGATCAGGAAGGTGGCGACGGTGCCGGCGAAGAACGAGCCGATGGCCGCCGTCGCCAGCGCCGGGCCGGCCCGGCCCTGCTGCGCCATCTGGTAGCCGTCGAGCGCGGTGACCACCGACGAGGCCTCGCCCGGCAGGTTGACCAGGATCGCCGTCGTCGAGCCGCCGTACTGCGCGCCGTAGATAGATGCCCGCCAGCATGATCAGCGCCGACACCGGCGGCAGGCCGAAAGTGATCGGCAGCAGCATGGCGATGGTCGCCACCGGCCCCATCCCCGGCAGCACGCCGATCAGCGTGCCGAGCAGCACGCCGATGAAGCAGTAGGCCAGATTGATGAAGCTGGCGGCGGTCTGCAGCCCGAGGTAGAGATTGGCAAAGACTTCCATGTGCATGCCCCCGTCAGCCGCCGAACCAGGAGCCCGAGCAGGGGAATCGGCAGCCCCAGGCCCTTGACGAACACCAGCACGCAGAACACCACCAGCACGATCGCCGCCGCCACCGCCTTCCACTCGAAACGGAACTTGGCACTGGCCGAGGCACTGCCCAGGATCAGCACCACCAGCGCGATGACCAGCCCGCCCGGCTCAGCAAGAAGCCGAACGCCACCGTCGACGCCAGCACGATCACCGCCTGCCGCCAGGCGAAGCCCCCGAACGGCGGCCCCTCCTTGCGCACCCCGCGCAGCAGCGCCAGCGCGCCGAACAACATCAGCAATCCCGACAGCACCGACGGGAAATACCCCGGCCCCATGCGACTGGCCGTTCCGAAGTTGTAGCCCCGCGCGATCCAGAACGCGAACGCCCCGAAGCCGAGGTACATCGCGCCCGTCCAGAAGTCCTTCGGGCTCTTGATGATCGTGGACACCGTTTATCTCCCCATTTGTGGCGTCACCGGCACCCGGCCGTCCACAGTCATTTGCCTTGCGCGCGCAGCAGCAGACGGCCAGCGGCCGCAACCGGCCGGCGATACACTCTCACGCGCACATTGCCAGGCCGATGAAGAGTGCAAGGATACGCGCGACGACCGTGTCTTGGTGTTGACGAATGACAAGCTTGGCCGCTGCCGCCGGCTCGGGCAGGCCCTGAGAGGCTGAGAGTCTTTCGATCATGCCCGCTCATCACGCCAGAAGACGCCCGCGCTTCGTTGCAAATGCTCGCCATAGCCCGAGCTATGGCTGCGCTTTGCGCCTCGATCGGGCGCCTTCTGGCGCGCCGCTCGGACACGCCCGAAAAACTCTCAGCCTCTGAGGCACCCATCCGCCCTGGCAGCCTGTCGGACTTAGGGTTCATCTACTGCGCCGGTGGGATAGCGGTCCATATTTCCCCGCTTTTTCGTTACATGGTCCCGCCATGCGCCTCAAAAGCGTGAAAATCTGTCCTCGCTCTCCCGCTCGGCTCGCTACGATGACCTAAGCCCGACAGGCTGCTAGCGCCGAACTTGCACACCCTATCCGCCGATCGCCATCGGCGCGATGGCGCAACGCAACGGGCGCTATGCGCACAAGCGCCGCCGCCCTTTCAAACCGTTTTGTGCGATGCAGCACTATGCTAATCTCACGCCATTGACGCGGTGGCGGCCGCAGCGATGCTCCTGCCGCGCGCGCCGGCGGAATCAGGACCTTCATGACCCAAGCCGAACTCACCAGCCTCCTCCTCGCGAAAGTGCCCCTGTTCGAGGATTTCGACGCCGCCACCGTGGCGGAGATCGCGGCACGCTCCGAGCTCTGCACTTTCGAAGGCAACGAAGCGATCGTCGAGTGCGGCGACCCGGGCCTGTTCCTGGGCGTGCTGGTCAGCGGTCATGCCGAAGTGTCGGTCCCCGACAACACGGGCGGGCGCGTCACCGTGGGCCGCTTGCAGGACGGCGACGTATTCGGCGAGGCCCCGATGCTGACCGGCGATCCGCACGTCGCCAACGTCGTTGCCGAGCAACCGCTGTTTTGTGCTGCAGATCGGCCGCGACGTGTTCGCGACCCATCTGCTGACCAACCCCAGGACCATCGCCCGGCTGACCAAGCTCCTCGCCGAACGCGCCCGCGCCCAGCCGATCGACGCTGCGAGCGCTGGCACGGCTCCGGGACCGGGTCCGGAGGATCCTTACCTGCTGAGCGTGAAAACCGACGATCCCGGCAAGATCCTGGCCGTCAATTTCGGCATCATGCAGACCCGTTTCGGCGTCCACGACACGCAGGACGAGAGCCTGAATGTCCGTGGCGTGGTCGATCACAGCGGCGATGCCGGTGTCCGCATCCGACTCACCGCAGGCGGCGCGACGACGACGCTCACGCGCCCGGCGTTTCCGCCGGCGCAGTTCTTCCCGGTGATGTTCGAGTCGTTGCAGACCCTCGATGCACGCTACCAGTTTTCGGCGCATGACGTCATCGCCGTCGGCCACCGCGTCGCCCACGGCGGCAACAAGTTTTCCAGCGCCGCCGTGATCACGCCCGCGGTCATCGGCGACATCGAAGCGCTGTCGGTGTTCGCGCCCCAGCACAACCCGATCAATCTGTCCGGCATCCGCGAGGGAATGACGGCGTTCCCCGCCATTCCGCACGTGGCCGTTTTCGACACCGCGTTTCACCAGACGCTGCCGACCTACGCGTACCTCTACGGACTTCCCTACGAGTATTACAAGCAGGAGGGCATCCGCCGCTACGGCTTCCACGGCACCTCGCACCGCTTCGTTTCGCTCAAGGTGGCCGAAACCCTGCGCCGCCCGCTGGGCGAGCTCGAGATCATCTCCTGCCACCTCGGCGTCGGCGCCTCCCTGTGCGCGATCGACCATGGCCGCAGCGTCGACACGTCGATGGGCATGACGCCCTCCGACGGGCTCATCATGGCGACTCGCTCGGGAAGCCTGGATCCGGCGATCATGATCCACCTGACGCAGCACTACCATCTCAAGCCGGACGAACTCTCGCACCTGATCAACTCCGAAAGCGGCCTCAAGGGCATTTCCGGAATTTCCGCCGACATCGCCGAGATCGAGAAGGCGGCCGACGAGGGGCATCATCGGGCACTGCTGGCCCACAAGGCGTTCTGCTACCAGATTCGCAAGAACATCGGCGCCTACGTCGCCGCGATGGGCGGTGTCGACGTGCTGGCCTTCACCGGCACGGTCGGCGAGACCAGCCCCACGGTGCGCAGCCTCGCCTGCCAGGGCTTGGGCTGGATGGGCATCAAGCTCGACGAAGGGAAGAATCGCAACCTCGGACCATTGGATTCGCACGCCGTGATCTCGACCGACGATTCGCCGGTAAAGATCATCGTCATCGCCAACAACGACGAGCGCCTGCTCGCGTGGGAGGCGTTGCGCGCCATCGAGCGCGACCAGATAAGCGTCGCGATCAAGGGCAGGCAGAAGGACGCGCCGATTCCGATCGAAGTATCGGCGCACCATGTGCACCTGGCGCAGGCCGATGTCGACCGCCTCTTCGGGCCCGGCCACCAGCTCACGCCGGAGGTGGAACTCTCGCAGCCGGGTCAGTTCGCCTGTGCCGAAAAAGTCGACCTGATCGGACCCAAGGGCAAGATCACCAATGTCCGCGTCCTGGGGCCGACGCGCAAGGAAACGCAGATCGAGATCGCCATGACCGAGCAGTTCAAGGTCGGCATCAACCCGCCCATCCGCGAGTCCGGCGATCTCGTCAACACCCCGGGGATCACGCTGCAGGGTTCCTTCGGCACCGTCACGCTGGATCGCGGCGTGATCTGCGCCCAGCGCCACATCCACATGACGCCGGAAGACGCCATGCGCTTCCGCCTGCGCGACAAATATGTCGTCCGCGTCAGGATCGAAGGCGGGCGCGGGCTCGTATTCGGGGACGTCGTCGTGCGCGTCAACCCGGGTTACCGGCTGTCGATGCACATCGATACCGACGAAGGCAACGCGGCCAGCATCCAGACCGGAATGATCGGCTACATCGACGAGATCCAGAGCCGCTATTGACCAGGCGCCGCGACGGCGGCGCCCGGGCACGCTCAGCGAACGACGCGTTGCCAGGTCCCGTGCCGGAACGACGCCGGCGCGTGGGCGAACAGCACCGACCACACCACCACGCCCCAGAACAGCGGCACGAGTCGCGTGGTATCGAACGCCATCCAGGCCACGGCGACGAGCTTGACGACCAGCGCCACGCCCGACCACTCGCGAAAGAGCCGCGGCCGGACCCACAGGTCGAGCGCCATGGTCGCCAGCCCGCTGCCCAATACGCCCAACGCCTGCTGGTGTCCTGACAGAGGCGCCCCGAGCACGGCCGCACCGAGTCCGATCACCGCCATGACGTGCGCGGTGCGCAGCACGACGGAGAGCCAGCGCAGCACCGGGCTGCGCCGGGGGGCATTGGTTCGGGCTTCGAATTCCATCGTTGCCGGCTTCCGGTAGCTTGCCGAATCACCTGACTTGTTCAGGTCCAGCGAACCGGCGACGGAACGCTCACAGCGGAGCGCACATGATCACGCCTTCAGTGCCGATTCCCTCGGCGACCCACCCTTTGGCGAGCATCGCCTCGCGCGTGGCGCCGCTGGTCGTGTAGCGGTGGTTGGGCGCGCTGCCCTGGCCATTATTGTAGACGCGATGGACCGGCTGTGTTCCGGTCGGGCAGCTCCCGGACGGACCGGGAGCGAGCACGCCGAACACCTGGCCCTCGAATTGCCAGTCGGCGTTCTGCCTGACCAGCGCGCACTCCCCGACGTCGGAAGTGTAGAAGTGCGAACTCCGCAATCCGAACGACGTGCTGAAGAAGCGGCATACCGCGACGCTTCCCGCTGGCGTGTCGGCGTAGGCGTTCCACGACTCGCCGGTTCGCGACCAACCCGCGAACGTGCCACTGTCGAGTTTTGCGATTTCGTCCGGGATGTCGGTGATGAAGTAGTGATCGAAGCCTGCGTGGTAATACTCGACCACCGGCCGGCGGGTTCCGTTCGCGGGCAGCACGGTCATGTAGCTCTCGCCGACGCCCGCGTTGTCCTCGCTGTACCGCGCTGGAGCCACCGCGCCGATGCCGGCGCCCCGCTTGGCAAAGCCATGCAGGCAAAGCTTGTGGTCGAGCGGATCCTGCGCCTCCATCACCGCCAGGATCGCGTCGCGCGCTTCGACGAAGGTCGGGTTCGCCGGCATCATCTTGTAGCCGCCGACGAGGTAGCGCTTCATCCGCTCCTGCGCCTGCGCAAACGAAAGTCGGCCGCTGTCGTTGAGCAGGTTGCTGTAGCACTCCCAAAGCATCGATCCCCAGACCTCGCCCGTGTTATGCACCTCGGCGTTGCTGCTGCCGCCGTTGGTCGGTGAACGTTGCGCCGACGCCGGAAGCGCAACGCCGTCGCCGATGTGACGGAAGCTGAGCGGATTGCGGCTCATGTCGCGCGAGTACGGATAGCGTCGTGTTCCGTAGTACCAGGCGTTGTTGAGGACGTCGGGCGCAAAATCCGGCCCGCTCATCGGGTACGCCGTGCTTGTGTAGGCCCCGTTGAAGCCCGCGTTGGCCGGAAGCGAGCGGTCGCCGTCCTTGACCAGCAGCAACATGGCGTGAAAATCGGCGAAGCCCTCGCCCATCCCCTGCGCCTGCTGCGTCGTGAGTCCGTTGGCATTGGCGACCAGGCGATTGCTGATGTAGTGGCCCCACTCGTGGGCGATCAGCGTGTTGTCGACCGACCCTTCGCGCGCGACGGCGCTCCTGCGCGCGATGCGCATGTCGACGCGCGTTCCGGCGGCGAGCGCCTCCTTGATGGCCGCGCCGTCGGCGAGCGACACCGACAACACGGGAATCGTGATCGTCGCGTCGTCACCGGTCATCGAGACGAGACCGGTGACGTTGTTGACGATCAGCACGCCCGCGGCGCCCGCGTCCTGCGCATGCCTGACCTTGACGACGAAAAAGCAGGTGCCGCGATCGATCAGGGCAATCCGGCCGGCCACCGCCGAAGCGTTCAGGAACGGCGTGCAGCCGTCTGTCGGCGTCGGGCCCTCGGTGTCGGCGGCGTCGAGGGCGAGCACCAGATCGCGGCTCAAGTCGAACGCCGACGCGCCGAAATCCGCCGTGCCCGCCTCCTTGACGCCGGCGAGGGCGGCGGGCGCGTTGATCCTCGACAGCGCGGCGGACTTCGTCCACAGATACATGCGCATCCGCGGCCGCTGGCCATCCGCCGGGGTGGTCATGTTGGCGTTGTCGATGCCCGAATAGTCCTGCGTCTCGGCGTAGATGCTGTCGTTGCCGATGCCACCGCGGCCATGGTTGTCGTGTTGCGCATTGCCTGCGGCCTCGTCGAACCCGGCATCGTAGTACCAGTCGTGCAGGTAGTTGTTCATGTAGAACAGGTTGGTGACCGCGGCCATGATCTGCGCCCGGCTGGCGTTGGGCGCCTGCGTCGTGTCGTACGCGTAATCGAAGGTCGCGGCGCGGTTGACGCAGGCGTGCAGGTCGCCGACGACGGGTTGCGCGAGGTTGCACTCGTTGGGGTCGGCCGGACCGAAATTGTCGGGTTCGACAAGGTTGGCGAACGCCTCGACGTTGTTGCCGGCGGTCGTCGTCGCGCCGGCGGCGAGCCAGGGGTCGTTGCGGCTGAACGGCAGATTTTGCAGCGTGACGAGGTTGGCGGGCGCGGGGGGCGCCTGGTATCCGTCCGGCGTGCCGGTGGGATGCGGAAAGCCATTGCGGCCGACGGGGCTCGGCAACGGCAGGTTGCTGCCCGAAGCCTCGGCGAACACGCGGTAGGTGAAAGCGGCATCCGCGGTCTGATTGTGGCGGTACAGCAGCGTGCTGTCCGCCTGTGCGATCACGTAGGCGTGTGCATCGAGGCTCCACGGCCCGTTTCCGTCGCGGACCTGTGTTTCGACGTAGTACGCCGCAACGAGGCCGGCGCCAGTTCGAAACCACACCGGCTTGGCGCGGGCCGCCTGCGTCAATGCCGAACCGTCGTCGCTCCGCGCGTCCTTCGGCAGCGCGAAATAGGCGTAGCCGCCGGATTCGCCGCGGGGCTCCAGCTGCTGCGCGACGGAGGGCGGGAACCTGTAATCGGCCAGTGCTGCGGCGATCGCCTGCCGGGGATCCGGCGGGTCGGCGCGCGCCTTCGCCTGGCGAGCTGTCGGCGCCCCGGTGACGTACCCGCCGATGGCCACCAGAGCGCCCTCGCGATCGAGCAGCACGTTCGCGTGCTCGCGAAAGACGTCGATCCCTTCAATCCTGTTGGCGAAGCGGACGATGGCGGCGCCGTCCGGAAAGCGCTGCACGTCCTGCACCGGAAGCGCGTTGACTTCGTCGGCGGTGATCCGGTAGAGGCCCGCGAGGTCGGCGAGGTGCGCCCGGGCGAGCGCGTCGATCGCCACGGACGACTCCGACGACGGCGTAGCCCCGAACGATCGCGCGCCTTCCATGAACCCGGAACCGCGCAGGAACGTCGGCACGCCCAGGCGCGGCTCGATCGACAGGGTGCCGGCGACGACAGCCTTCCGTTTCGCGGACATCACGATCTCGCCGCTCGACGCTGCCACCGGCTCGGCGCCAAACGCGTCGATGCGCGGCAGCGTGCGCGCGCCGCTCGGGGGAACCAGCAGCGTCAGCGCGCCGATGACGGCGAATCCAACACCGATGCCCACTCGTATCAGGGAAAGTGCCATGCGCGTAATCCTGTCGCCGTCGCGGATCTGCTCGCCGCGGTTGCCCTCTATTCAAACACAGCGGGATGCGGGCGCCCGTCCGTCGGAGGCCGGCCGATCGGCCTCGCCGGGCCGCGCGGTTTCCCGTGTCGCCTCGAGCCACAGCCGATCGATATTCTGCGGTTTGCGCTGCAGGACGGTGCTGCGCGGAAGCCCGTGAACATGGCGGGTGACGACATCCATCACCCAGCCGTGCGCGATCACCAGCGCGCGTGCGTCGGCATGCTCGTCGGCGATCGCCCCGAGTGCCGCGAGAACGCGGTCGGCAAATTCGTCCATCGTTTCGCCATCGTCGAAAATGGATACCGGATTCCGGCTGAGGATCTGCTGGTACAACGCCGGATTCAGCTGCACCAGTTCGTCTTTCGGAATGCCCTGAATGACACCGAAATGACGCTCCTTCAATCCGTCGTGACTCGCCGGGGCCGGCAGGCCCAGACACTCCGCGACGATCTCGGCAGTTTCCCGCGCCCGCAGGAGCGGGCTCGTGACGACCGATCGCAGGCCGGCATCCGCCAGCGACGCCGCGAGCTCCCGCGCCTGCGCACGGCCGCGATCGTTCAGCGGCACGTCGAGCCACCCCTGAAGAATCCCGGCCGAGTTCCAGTCGGTCTCGCCGTGGCGGGCGACGCAGATTCGCGCGGCCTTCTTCGGACCGGGCGTGAACAGGAAGGCGTCAGCGCTCGTTTGCTTCACCGTTCACCCCGAGCTTGTCGAAGAGCTTCGAGAGTACCGCGTCAGCGTCCGGTTGAAAAACGCGATCGTCCGCTGCCAGGCGAGCCTTGCCGCCGCCTCGTCGTAGCGCGGTGTCGTGTCGTTGTTGAACCCGTGCTGCGTCGCCGGGTAGATGTACGCCTCGTACTTGACGCCAGCCGCTTTCAACGCCGCCTCGTACGCGGGCCAGCCGGCGTTGATCCGCTCGTCGTTCTCGGCATAGTGGATGAGCAGCGGCGCGCGGATCTTCGCCACGTTCTGCGCAGCGGGTTGGCCGCCGTAGAACGGCACGGCCGCCGCAAGATCGGGCAGGCGGGTGGCAAGCATGCTGGCGACCGCGCCCCCGTAGCAAAATCCGACGACGCCAACGCTGCCATTGCACTCTGGAAGTTGCTTCAGATAGCCCGCGGCCGCGACGAAATCCTCACTCGTCTTCGTCTGATCGAGCTTGGCGAAGAGAGATCGCGCGCGGTCCTCGTCACCGGGATAGCCGCCCAGCGGAAACAGCGCGTCCGGCGCGAAGGCGACAAAGTTGTCGAGCGCCACGCGGCGGGCGATGTCCTCGATATGCGGATTGAGCCCGCGGTTTTCATGGACGACCAGCACGCCCGGCAGCTCGCCGGTCGCGTTGGCAGGACGGGCCAGGTAGCCGCGCATCCTGCCATGGCCGTCCGGCGAGGCGAATTCGACATACGACGTCCTGATGCGGCGATCGTCCCTTGCCACCTTCTGCGCCAGCGCAAACTGCGGGTTGAGCGCCTCGAGCAGCATCGTCGCCGTGACGCCGCCCACCGCGTAGCGGGCGATGCCGTCGAGGAATCCACGCCGGTCGACCTGGCCGTGCACGTACCGGTCGAACCAGCGCAGCACCTCGGGATGAAAATCTCCAGCGGTCCTGCGTCGCATCCGCCCCTCCTCCAGATTCACCGCCCCTTTACCCACGCCCGACGCGCCTTGCGGCGCACCAATCGACCCTTCCGCTCCAGGCTCGACTTTCGATACCGTTCGCCCTGAGCTTGTCGAAGGGCTTCGACAGGCTCACGCCCCGGTGGGCGCCGTCTCCAATATCCGCTCCAGCGCGGTTGCCAGCGATTGCACGGTGCGCTCGACGTTGTGCAGCTTGTCGAGGCCGAAGAGCCCGATCCGGAAAGTCCTGAAATCGGCAGGCTCGTCGCACTGCAGCGGCACGCCGGCGGCGATCTGCAGGCCCTGGCCCAGGAATTTCTTCCCGGACTGGATGTCCGCGTCTTCGGTATAGCTGACGACCACGCCCGGCGCCTGAAACCCTTCCGCCGCGACGCTGCGCATGTTCTTGCTCGCCAGCAGTGCGCGCACGCCGTCGCCGAGCGCCTGCTGCTCGGCGCGCACCCGCTCGAAACCGTAGGCCTCGATCTCCTGCATCGTGTCGCGCAGGCGCATCAACGCATCGGTGGGCAGCGTCGAATGGTAGGCATGCCCGCCCTTCTCGTAGGCCTCCATGATCTGCAGCCACTTGCGCAGGTCGGCGGCAAAACTCGTGCTGGTCGTGGTTTCGATCTCTTTCCGCGCCGCTTCGCTCAGCATCACCAGCGCGCAGCAGGGTGAGCTGCTCCATCCCTTCTGCGGAGCGCTGATGAGAACGTCGACGCCCGTTGCCGCCATGTCGACCCAGATGGCCCCGGAGGCCACGCAATCGAGCACGAACAGCCCGCCGACCGCGTGCACCGCATCGGCGACCGCCTTGAGGTAGGCGTCCGGCAGGATCATCCCCGACGCCGTTTCGACATGCGGCGCGAAGACGAGGGCGGGCCGCTGGCTGCGGATGGTCGCCACCACCTCGTCGACCGGCGGCGGCGCGAACGGCGCGTGCTTGCGATCGGCAACGCGACGCGCCTTGAGCACGATCGATTCCGACGGAATGGCGCCCATGTCGAAGATCTGTGTCCAGCGGTAGCTGAACCAGCCGTTGCGGATGACAAGGCATTTCCGGCCGGTGGCAAACTGCCGTGCGACGGCTTCCATGCCGACGGTTCCGCTGCCGGGAACCACGATGGCGGCCTTCGCCCGGTAGACGCGCTTGAGGACGCTCGAAATGTCGCGCATCACCGCCTGAAACCGTTGCGACATCTGGTTGAGCGCGCGGTCGTTGAAGACCACCGAGTATTCGAGCAATCCCTCGGGGTCCACATGGGGAAGCAGTCCGGGCATGATTGTCTCCTGCGAAAGGCGGATGATTTGACAGCCGATGAGCTTAGCACGCCGCTCGCGGCGTCGCACTCCGCATCGGCAAAGCTTTGGCAACGAGCGATAATGCGCTTTCGCCCGCCCCCAGCTGCCCGCCCCCTCCCTTTTTGCCTCCACCCTGCTCGCCATGACCGCCACGCCGATCAACACTCAGACCGAATTCCGCCACGACGACCGCACGTCCCGCACCGACGACGAGCACATCGACGACATGGTGCTGCTGCCGCCGCCCGAGCACCTGATCCGCTTTTTCCCCATCCAGGGCACGCCGGTCGAGACCCTGGTCGCGGGCACGCGCAGCCGCGTTCGCGACATCCTGAACGGCAGGGATGACCGGCTTCTGGTCGTCGTCGGGCCCTGCTCGATCCACGACCCGGTCGCCGCGCTCGACTATGCGCGGCGGCTTGCCTTTGAGCGCGCCCGCCGCGCCGACACCCTTGAGATCGTCATGCGCGTCTATTTCGAAAAGCCGCGGACGACCGTCGGCTGGAAAGGCCTGATCAACGATCCTTACCTCGACGAAAGTTGCCGCATCAACGAGGGCCTGCGGATGGCCCGCCAGCTGCTGATCGACATCGGGCGGCTTGGCGTCCCCTCGGCCAGCGAACTTCTCGACACCATCTCGCCGCAGTTCATCGGCGACCTGATCGCCTGGGGCGCGATCGGCGCGCGCACGACCGAGAGCCAGGTGCACCGCGAACTCGCCTCAGGGTCGTCGGCGCCGATCGGCTTCAAGAACGGCACCGATGGCAACGTCAAGATCGCCTGCGATGCGATACAGGCCGCGGCGCAGCCGCACCATTTTCTGGGCGTGCACAAGAGCGGCCAGATCGCGATGATCCGCACGCGCGGCAATCCCGATTGCCACATCATCCTGCGCGGCGGCACGACACCCAACTATGACGAGCAGAGCGTGGCAGCGGCTTGCGACACGCTCGAGCGGGCGGGCCTCCCCGCGACGCTGATGATCGATTGCTCGCACGCCAACTGCAGCAAGCAGCACGAGCGGCAACTGGACGTCGTGCGTGAAATCGCGCGCGGGATGGCGCAGGGCTCACGCCGGAGCTTCGGCACCATGATCGAGAGCCACCTGCATCCGGGCGCGCAGAAATTCACGCCGGGCCGCGATGATCCCGCCAAGCTCGCCTACGGCACCAGCATCACCGATCCGTGCCTGGGCTGGGACCACACCGTCGAGGCGCTCGACACGCTCTCCGACGCGGTCCGGCGCCGACGCGGGTAGCCCCCGCGCGCAGCGCCGCCCGTCGGCAACGAAGGTCAGTCAAGCTTGGCGCCGGTTTCCTTGGCCACCCGCCCCCATTTCGCGGCCTCGGCCTTGACGAAGGCGGCGAAGTTTTCAGGCGTGTCGCCGACGAAGTCGGAGCCGGTGTCCGCCAGCACTTTCTGGAACTCCGGCGTCTTCATGAACTTGAGTGCCGCTTCGTTGATCCTGGCAATCACGTCCTTGGGTGTCTTCGCCGGCGCGAAGAAGCCGTACCAGCCGTAGGACTCCACGCCCGGCAGCCCGGCCTCCGCGAACGTCGGCACATCGGGCAGTTGCGGCGAGCGCTGGGCGCCGCTGACCGCGATGGCCCTGACCTTGCCCGCCTTGATCTGCGGCATGATCGCGATCGTGGTGTCGAACATCATCGGCACGTGGCCACCGATCAGGTCGGTGATTGCCGGCGCCGAGCCCTTGTACGGCACGTGGATCATGTCGAGCTTGGCGGTGGTGCGGAACAGTTCGCCGGTCATGTGCTGCGGCGTCCCGTTGCCCGCCGATGCCCACTGCGCCTTGCCCTGCTGCGCCTTGATGTGGGCAATCAGTTCCTGCAGGTTCTTCGCCGGCACCGACGGATGCACGGCCAGCACCAGGGGCACGCGCAGCATGTTGGTGATCGGCGTCAGATCCTTCTGCGGATCGTAGGACATCTTGGTGTAGACGAACGGGTTGATCACGATCGGCCCGCCCGAGGTGATCAGCAGCGTGTATCCATCCGCTGCCTGCTTGGAGGCGTACTCGCTGCCGATGTTGCCGCCGGCACCGCCCCGGTTGTCGATGATGAACGTCTTGCCGAAGGCCTCGGTCAGTCCCTTGGCGGTCGGCCGCGCCACGATGTCCGACGGCCCTCCCGGGGGCCACGGCACGACGATGGTCACGTTCTTGGTCGGCCAGGTCTGCGCTACGGCAGCCGACGAGAGTACGAACCCGAGCAGAACCCACCACCCCTTCATTCCACGCGCCGACATCATTGCCAGACCTCCTCACCGGACATGAGCGATCGAATCAGCCAGCGCGACGCATACAGCAGCGCCCGCGAGCCTCCCAACCTCGATTCTAGATGATGATGAGGCTGCGCGGTCGGATCGCAGGCTGCCAGCGCTCGCCGACGCGCCGCCGGCCACGCCGAAGCGCTCGACGACGTTGCCGCAGCTTCCGCGCGCGATCGGCTTCGGGCGCAGGGAGCCTCTGGATCGCGGGGTCGTGGGTGCCGAGCGCCTGTGCGCTAATGGCGTTCACTTGACGCCCGGCGCGTCGAGCGATGCGTCCCCTTATCGATCGCTTCGTGGTAGTTTCGAAAACTGTTGTTTCACCCGCTTCTTCCGCGCACGGCGCGATCTGCTGCCATCTCGTTTCATGAAATCCCAAAATGCCCTCTGGTTCGCCGCGTTGTGCCTGTTCTGGGGCGGCAACTGGCTGGCCGTGAAACTCGCGGTCACGGAGCTGCCCCCCATCGCCGCCGGCGCAACGCGTGCGCTGCTGAGCGGTGCCATCATGCTGCTGCTGGCCGGCCCGGGCCCCGTCCGCGCAATGCTCGCGCGCGCGCCGTGGCGCGTGGGCGCCGTGTCGCTGCTGACCACGACGATCTGCTTCAGCGCCCTCTACTGGGGAGCTGCCCGGCTGTCCACAGGCGTCAGCGCGATCGTCAACAACGCGCTGATGCCGATCGGCCTGCTCGTCTTCGGCTATGCGTTTCGCGAGGACACCCTCTCGCGGCGGCGCATCGCCGGCATCGCGTTGGGCGCCCTTGGCCTCGCCTTGCTGTTCGCGCGGCGCACGCAGGGCAGCTTCGACGCGGATGCCGTCTACGGGCTCGCCGCGGTTGCCGGCGGGACGCTCGCGCATTGCCTGGGTTCCGTCTGGTGTCGGCCGCTGTTGCGCATGGGCACACCGATGGCGGTGGGCAGCCTGCAGATGATCCTGGGCGGCCTGCTCCTCGTCCCGCTCTCCGCCGTTCTGGAGCAACCGGGAAGTGCAGAGCTCGCGCGGCTGCTCTCGCCGGCGATGCTCGCCTGCATGGCGTGGATGGTGCTTGCCGGTGGCGTCGCGGCAGTGGCGATCTACCTGCGCCTGATACGCGATTGGGGTCCGGCACGGGCGGGGATGTACGCCTTCGTCTCTCCGATCATCGCCACCGGACTGGGTGCCGCATTTCTCGGCGAGCGCCTGGGCCCACTGGAAATCGTGGGGGCGCTCGTGCTGCTCGCCGCGGCAGCCTTGGTGCTCCCCCGTCGGCTCGACGAAGGCTCGACCGCGCCGGACCGGACGCCGGAGCCGCGGCCCTGACCGCGTCATGTCGCGGTGCCCGCGCGCGCCGCACAGCGTCCCCCGGTGCTTGGGCGCGGAATGCCAAGACACGATCGCCCGACGACGCAGGCCCTACGGCTGACGTGCACTTTGCGGTAGACTCGCGCCCGTTTCCCTGCTGCCGAGGTTCCCATGTCATGGTCCAAACCCGCCGTGCTGTTCGGGTTCGCGCTCGCCCTCCTCGCCGCCTCGTTCTTTGCCGCGGCGCAAGGTCCCCAAGCCGCGGCTGACGCACCCAAGCCCGAGCAGCCGCGCCAGTTCGCGCTGGCCATCAAACCGTGGACGGGCGACTTCGACAAGATGCTCCAGCGGCGGATCATCCGCATCGACGTGCCCTACAGCCGGTCGCTCTATTTCATCGACAAGGGCCGCGAGCGTGGGCTGAACGCGGAGCTCGCGCGCGACTTCGAACGCTGGTTGAACCAGAAGCACGCGAAGACGCTCGGCAAGCGCCCGCTGACCGTCTACATCGTCGCGGCCACGCGCGACAAGCTGCTCACCGACCTCGAAGCCGGCCTCGCCGACATCGCGATCGGCAACCTGACGGTGACCGAGGAACGCTTGCGGCTGGTCGATTTCGTCGCGCCGGAGGGCTCAGGCGCCAATATCGAAATCCTCGCCACCGGCCCGGCATCGCCGGTGATCGCCACCGTCGACGACCTCGCCGGCAAGACCGTTCACGTGCGCCGTTCCTCCAGCTATTACGAGAGCCTCGTCGCGCTCAATGAACGCCTGCAGAAAGCAGGCAAGCCCGAGGTGCAGCTGGTGCTGGTGCCCGACGCGCTCGAGGACGAAGACATGATGGAGATGCTCGACGCGGGCCTGCTGCAGGCAATGGTCGTCGACCGCTGGAAGGCCAGGATGTGGGCACAGGTGCTGCCGAAGCTCAAGGTCAACGAAGCCATCGTGCTGCGCGAGCCGACGAAGGTCGGCTGGGCGATCCGCAAGAACAGCCCGAAGCTCAGCGCAGAGCTCAACGACTTCTATACGAGCTGGGTGAAGAAACAGGGCGTGATTCCCTACCGCCAGAAACAGTACATGAAGACGATCAAGGCGCTGAACAACCCGGCTGCGACCGAGGACTGGAAGCGGTTCCAGGAGGTGCTCGCGCTGTTCGAGAAATATGGCAGGCAATACGGCTTCGACCCGCTGATGCTCGCCGCGCAGGGTTACCAGGAGTCGACGCTCGACCAGACCAAGCGCAGCCACGTCGGCGCGGTGGGCGTAATGCAGATCATGCCGGCCACCGGCACCGGGCTGAAGGTCGGCGATATCAATGTCACCGAGCCGAACATCCACGGCGGGACGAAGTACATGGATCAGCTGATGACCAAATATTTCCAGGATGCGAACTTCAACGAGCAGAATCGGACGCTGTTCGCGTTTGCGAGCTACAACGCGGGGCCGGGCAACATATCCCGCATGCGAAAGGAAGCCGCGAAGCGCGGCCTCGACCCCGACAAGTGGTTCAACAACGTGGAGGTGGTCACCGCCGAGAAGATAGGCATCGAGACCACAACTTACGTGCGCAACATCTTCAAGTATTACGCGTCGTACAAGCTGACGCTGGACGCAAAGCTGACCTCCGACAAACTGAAACGCGACCTGGCACCGGGCAGGAATTGACCGGGATCACGACTCGCATCGCACCGCTGCGCGTATCGGTGCAATCTGACCTGAGGATTCGAATGACTGTGACTTCGATGGACAAAGTGATCAAGGATCTGGCGCCCGACGGCACATTGCGCGCCGCGATCAATTTCGGCAATCCGGTGCTGGCCCAGCCCGACCCTGCGACCGGCGAGCCGCGCGGAGTCACCGCGGAACTCGCACACGAACTTGCCTCGAGACTGTCGGTCCCGCTGCGCCTGGTCACGTTCGATGCCGCCGGGAAAGTGTTCGAGGCACTGAAGTCGGGCGCTTGGGATATCGCGTTCCTGGCGATCGATCCGCTGCGCGCGGAAGAAATCGCGTTTACCGCCCCCTACGTCATCATCGAAGGCAGCTACATGGTGCGCGCCGACTCGCCGTTGCGCACCATCGCCGACGTCGATCGGCCGGGCGTGCGCATCAGCGTCTCCAAGGGAAGCGCGTATGACCTGCACCTCTCGCGCAGCATCGAGCATGCAGAAATCGTCCGCGCGGCGACCGGCAACGACGCAATCGAGCGCTTTCTGCGCGATAAGCTCGACGTTGCGGCGGGCGTCAAGGGGCCGCTGTTGCGGTTCGCCGACGAGCACCCCGAACTGCGGGTGATGGACGGCCGCTTCATGGTCATCGAGCAGGCGATGGGCACGCCGAGGGGCAGGGAAGCGGGTCTGCACTACCTGCGGCGGTTCCTCGAGGAGATGAAAGCGTCGGGCGTGATCGCAGACGGATTGCGCCGCAGCGGCCAGCACGACGCGCTCGTCGCGCCGGCGGCACCCGTCGCCTGAGCAGGCGCGATCATCTCGCCGGGCAGCGCGCGGCCCTGCCCGCGATCTCGCAAAGGAGCGCCATGGCGAGAGCCACGCGTCGTCAGGCTGTCCCTCGCACCACGTTTCGGCTGGCCATGAGGGGGCGGGCGTAGCTCATGTCGCTGCTCATGACGTGTCCGACGGTAAACGCGAGTATGAATTGCATGATCGACCACCCGGGCGCCAGCAAGGAGCCGCCCGGGGATTCGTGGCCGTTCTTGAAGGTGTGGAAACGTCCCTGCATGACCGCCAATTCGTCGAGCATGCCGCGGTGCTCCGCCTTATGCTGGTCCAGTCCTTCGTAGCCGATTTCGGCGAGCAGCCGCTCCTCATAGCTGAAGTGGGCTGGAAGGAGATGTGCAAGTTTATCCACCGCCGGGCGCAAGACGTCGACCCTTCCTCCACCGCGCCAGCTTTCGTAAACCGAGGTTCCCAGGTCAAATATCGCCTTGTGCTGGGCGTCTATCGCCGCATCCTCGACCGACAGGTGATCTCCCCACTGGATGAGGTTGTTGACGGCAAGATGCTGCATTTGAATTCGGCCAAACAGCGCACTATTGGTCGCCATCTCTCTACCTTTGAAAAGTGCAGTTCTTGTCAGGAATCCGCAGTGTTGCCGGATGCATCAGCCACTTGTACACCGAAGATCGCGGGAATGCAATTGGGAACCATTCGTATCGCGGTGATCGGCTCGCCGGCCCGCTGACGATCCTCCGCGGCCAGGCTGCCGCCCGGCGCTGGGGCTGGGCGCAAGCCGGTGCGGCCGCTCCGGGATTCGCCTCGTCGCCAGCCACCGCCGCATCATCGGCCGCGGAGGTGGCGCGAATGCAGCGCTGGCGCCGGTGCTGTTCCTCGGGGCGATTCAGGGCCTGGTCATGCAGTCGGCGCTGGTGGGCGACGAAGCCGGCGTGACCAGGCGGGCACGGCAACTGTTTCCGTTGCTGCTGCACGGCTACCAGGGAAGGAGGCAACGATGATCCTGCGCTTCGGCCGCAAGGCGGCGCTGATCGTGGCTGGTATTGCCGATGTGCTGCTGCTCGGCTGGCTGGTGATGAGCCAGAGGCCGCTCGCGCCGACCAAGGTCACCGTCGATGCTTCGGCCGCTCAATTGGCCGCGGCGCAGCGCGACCGCGACCGGGCGCTGGCCGACGTCGCGGGGGTCGGCAAGCTGCGCGCGCAGGCGCGGCTCGCGAGTCCGGTCGACGGCGTGGTCAGCGCCCGGCTGGTCGAGCCCGGAACCACATTGGTCGCCGGCCAGGCGGTGCTCCAGGTCATCGACCCGGCGAGCCTGTGGATCAAGGCGCGCATCGACCAGGGCCAGGCTGGCGCCGTGCGCGTCGGTCAGCCGGTAGAAATCGTGCTGCGCTCCGATCCCAGGCGGGCCTATCCGGGCAAGGTCGAGCGCATCGACTGGGTGAGCGATGCGGTCACCGAAGAGCGAATCGTCAACGTCGGTTTTGCAGATCGGCCCAAGGGCATACCGGTGGGCGAGTTGGTCGAAGTGACGATTCGCACCGCCGACCTCGCCAACGTCCGCTCGGTGCCGGCGGCGGCGGTGAAGCGCATCGGCCGGCAGGACGGCGTCTGGCAAGTCAGCGCGGGGCGGGGCGTGTTCCGGCCGGTGAAGCTGGGCTTCACCACGCTCGACGGGCGCAGCCAGATCGTCGAGGGTCTGAACGTCGGCGCCGATCTCTGGGTAGTGCAGCGCGACACGCTGGGGCCGTATGCGGAGCCATCAAGCGTGCGCGACGACGCCTACCGCGCGCTGCTCGGCGTGCGCGGGGTTGCCGAGGCCGGCAATCTGGTGGCGGGGCGCCCGATCACCCGCTCGCACTACGAGGCGATCGTCGATGAGCGAGCGCGGACTGCAGCCAATCCCGCGTTCAACCGCCCGGGCGTGCCCGGACTGCTCGAGGCCGTGCAGGCGAGCCAGGCGAGCAGCCGTACGGTGAATGTCGTCATGCTGCGGCTGGCCCCTTACGCCGACGAAACGGTCGTGGCGCGGGAGATCCGGCGCTGGAAGCACCTCGAGGCCTACACCCGCGCCGACATGGACGAGATCCTCATCGCCAAGCTGATCGCCACCTCGGCGAAGCAGATCTTCATGTTCCTCGTCATCCTGGCCGTGGTCAGCGCCGCCATCGTCGCCTTCATCATCTACACGATGACGCTGGCCAAGGTGCGCGAGATCGCGGTGCTCAAACTGATCGGCGCGCGCAATCGCACCATCGCCGGCATGATCCTGCAGCAGGCGCCCGGGTTGGGCGTCATCGGCTTCGTCGTCGGCAGGACCGCGGCGGCGCTGTGGGCGCCGATCTTCCCCAAATACGTGTTGCTGCTTCCCGGCGATGCCGTGTCGGTGCCGCGCTGGTGATGGCGATCTGCGCGCTGGCAAGCATCGTCGCCATTCGCGCCGCGCTGCGCATCGATCCCGGCGACGGCGATCGGAGGTTAGGCAATGGCCCATCCGGCGATCGAGATCCGCGGCCTCACCAAGCGCTATGGCGAAGGCGATACCGCAGTCGATGCGCTGAAGGGCGTGGACATGATCGTCCAGCCCGGCGAGGTCGTCGGGTTGATCGGCCCCAGCGGCTCCGGCAAGAGCACATTGCTGAAATGCCTCGGTGCGGTGATCGAGCCCACGTCGGGCCGCATGGCGCTGGCGGGGGAAACCATCTACGACCACGGGTGGAAGGTCGCCGATCTGCGCGCGTTGCGGCGCGATCGCATCGGCTTCGTGTTCCAGGCACCGTATCTCATCCCGTTCCTCGATGTCACCGACAACGTGGCGGTGTTGCCGATGCTGGCCGGGATACCCAACGGCAAGGCGCGGGATCGGGCCCGGGAGATGCTCGCCGCGCTCGATGTCGGCCATCGTGCGCAGGCGCAGGTGCCGCAACTCTCCGGCGGCGAGCAGCAGCGCGTCGCGATCGCCCGCGCGCTGGTCAATCAGCCGCCGATCATCCTCGCCGACGAGCCGACGGCACCGCTCGACAGCGAACGGGCGCTGACTGTCATTCGGATCCTGAACGAGATGGCGCAGCGCTTCGGCACCGCGATCATCGTCGTCACCCACGACGAAAAGATCATCCCGACGTTCCGGCGGATCTACCATATTCGCGATGGGCGCACCTACGAGGAAGCTGGCGAGGCGCGGGCTGCGTAAGGCACCGCGTGCGCAAGGTCCACGCGGATGCCGGACGCTGTGCGCGTCATCATGCCGATCGTCATGCCGCCGAGCGCCCCGATCGTCAGCGCATCAACCGCGAGCAATTCGCTCACCATGCCCAGCGCCGCAAGTCCACGCAGCACGAGGTAGATGACTATCCATCCGTACGCGATGTGCAGGACCCACACCATTGGCACTCTGAGTGTCTCGGCCATGATGAACAGGACCACATCAACTCCGACCTTCAGGTTCGCCCGTTCCGGCCAGGGCACAACCCCCAGGTTCGATAGATGCAACGCGAGTACTCGCAGCGAAGCTGCTCGCGAGCAAATAGAACGGCCGGAAGCCCCGGCTCCAGAGCGCGAACCGGACGGGAGCGGAACCCGCCTGCGGCCGGGACCCGCTGGAGCGGCAGGCATCGCATGCCTGAAGCGCCCGGCCGTGACCGATCGCTCGCGGCACAGATCGGCATCGCCGAGTCCGCGCGAGGAAACGGCGACGGGATTCGCCTGGCCCGATCCCCCGAGGAGATTCGGCTTGGCGAAATCGTACGTGCGAGCGAGGGCAGCGCGCCGATCGTCGAATGCCTGTCAGGCGACCCGCACGCTTGTCGAATCGCGTCGCCCTGCCGTCTGAAGCGAATCCTGGTCAGCGCCTTTGATGCGCTCTACGACTCCCCGGACGAGCACACGCTTGCCGACGTGGTCGAGAAGCGACGCGCGCTGACGCATGCGCTGATCCGCACCTGACCTGGAGGGCAGTACCACAGAAGGCCCCGGGTTCTGCCAGGAATCTTCCCGGGCCTTCGTCCATCCGGCGTCTGCAAACAGGATACCCCGGGAGCGCCGCCGAACAGGCAACGCTTCATCGCGGAACCATTGTCGGCGCGCGATGAACCCTCGATAGCTAGTCGTCGAGTCTGGCCCGAACGTGCTGCTGGACTGGGACTCGGTGAGCCTATGTGACTGCGACCCTGAGAGGCCATCGCGCTCACCAGAATGCGGGCCCCGATCCTCTGAACCAGCGCGGTCGCCAGGTGCCGGCTGGTATGCTGCCACCCGCCGCCAGCGAGCGGTTCGCCGAGCGGATGCTCGCCGCCAACCCACTGAGGGACCGAATGAATGCTTTCCCGTCCGATCGAGCTCGCAGCAAGCTCCCGATCGTTGTCGTCCTCATCCTGATCGTTATCGCCGCCATGGCCGGGAGTGCTTACTACCTGCGGCCACGTTTCGAATCCGTGCCGCCGCAGATCACCGTCTCGCCCAATGTCGACGTCCTGGGCGTGGCGCCAGTTGAGATCCAGGTCACCGACAGGGGGACGGGCTTGAAATCTGTCACGGCGACGCTGTCCCAAGGCGGCACCGAGCATAGCCTCGCCTCCGAGCATTTCGACAGACCCGTGAGCCAGAAGAAGATCGCGGTGGCCGTGACGAAGCTGCCCGGCGTGAAGGAAGGACCCGCCGTGCTTCGCGTCACCGCGCGCGACGCCTCGCTGTGGCACTTCTTCAGCGGCAACGAGGCCGTGCTGGAGAAGAACCTCACGATCGACATCACGCCGCCCACGCTGGAGCTCGTTGCCGACGACCGCTACGTGAATTTCGGCGGCGTAGGCGCGATCGTCTACAAGGCGTCGGCGGACACGGCGACCAGCGGGGTGAAGATCGGCGATTACTTCTTCCCGGGCTTCCCCGGCCAGGTGAAGGACCATCCAGAACACTTCCTGGCCCTCTTCGCGCATCCCTACAACATCCCGCCGGACGCGAGGCCCACGCTGGTCGCCACCGACAAGGCCGGAAACACGCGCGAGATGCGGCTCGCCTACGAACTCAAGGACGTCCGGTACAAGAAGAGCACCATCGCTCTATCGGACAGCTTCTTGCAGAACAAGGTGGCGCCGCTGCTCACCGACGTCACCGCGCGGCAGGGCGGGCCAAAGGACGTCTTCGTCGCCGTGAACAAGCGGCTGCGAAAGGAAAACGAGGACCGCATCACCGTGATCACGACGAAGGTTACGCCCTCGATGCTGTGGACGGACGCGTTCGCCCAGCTCAGCAACTCGAAGGTCGAGGCGAACTTCGCGGACCAGCGGACGTACACGTACAACGGCGAGCCGATCGATACCGCATATCACCTCGGCTACGACCTCTCGGTGACGAAGAACTACCCGGTCGAAGCCTCCAACAGCGGCACGGTGGCCTTCACCGGCGACCTGGGCATCTACGGCAACACCGTGATCCTCGACCACGGCCTCGGCCTCTTCAGCCTCTACGGGCACCTCAGTTCGATCGACGTCAAAGCGGGTGATTCCGTCGCCAAGCGCCAAGTCCTCGGCAAGACAGGCGAGACGGGGCTTGCCGCCGGCGACCACTTGCATTTCGGGATCTATCTCGATGGCGTCGCAGTGCTGCCCGTGGAGTGGTGGGACCAGAAGTGGATCGACGACAACATCAAGCCCAAGCTGGAAGGGCGGAGCGGGCAGGAGATCGCGGAGGCTCAGCAGCCTGTGAAGGCAACGCGGAAGGGTGGGGGAAAGCGACGGCGATAGGCGTTCACTGCCCGGCTGGGCATTGCGCTCGCCCTCTTTAGCGCCCGAGGCCCGGTAGCCGTTTACCTGCCAGTGGCGACAAGATCGAGGACGCGGCCAGGTAGCGATTATGCAGATGCAACAGCAGGTCGAAGCGATGATCGCGGCCGCTGGAATGACGTAACTCTTGCCTGCATCGACGCCATGACCGGCACTTCCGCTGCAAGCTACGCAGACCCTCCACAATCTTGTGTGCGCCAGCGGACAGACGGCAGCTTGCCCGAGCCCTAGAGTGAAATTGCCAGAGCAAACGGAGGCGCGGAGCGATGGATCAGAAGCAGTGGATCGCCGCTTCGCGGGAACAGCACGACGCGCAAGGCAGCGCAAAGGCGCGGTCAAGTGTCCGCAGTGGGAGCCATCCGCACACCGCCTCGCTCGAGCGCAGCGCTGCGGTTACCAGGAGAGAACGATGAACATACTAGGCAAGAGAATCGGCACGGCGCTGGTTGTGGGCGCCTTCCTTGTGGCCATTGCGGGCTGTCAGGCCAAGGAAGGCCCGGCCGAGCGCGCCGGCAAGGAAGTCGACAAGGCAGTCGACAAAGTCGGGCAACAGATCGAAAAGGCCGGCGACAGCATCCAGGACGCGGCGAAGGGTAACAAGAAGTAGTCGCTGAAAGAGTGGCGTATCGAGGGTAGACGGCGAGTCTTCAGTGTGGCTCGCCGGCGCTGTCGCTGTGGCACCGGCCGATGCTCACTTGAATGTGGCGCTGGATGGATCATCGCGTGCCGCTGCCGATCACCAGCACGCGACTGCCTGGTCGCCAGGTTCTTTGCGTCATCTCGTAGAACACGGTGGTGGAGCCGTCGCGAAAGCGCACGGTCGTTTCGTAGCCATGTTCCGTTCCGCTGTTGGCAGCGATCACGATGGCATGGGCGTTGCGCATCGCACCCTGCGCAGCGAAGCCGTCCTTGACCGCGACGTTCGACGCCGGTGCCGGAAGAGCGACGGCCACCAGTCCCACGGTCGCCACCAGACAGATGGCGACCCCGCAAATCCATGATGAGATTCGTGCCGGGTGATCCGCTGCTGTGCGCATGGTGTTTCTCCTGACGGCGCGCCGCGACGAGCGCTGCTCGTTCGAACCCGCCGGCAGTCCATCGGAAACAAAGTCCACGCCGCCAGACCGGTCGATGTACGAGTGCCCACCATGCGCCCGGCGCAGGTCATTGTCGGTGCGGTAGCGCGCACTCGGCACGGGATGACGCGTTGGTGGCGAGGGGGCTGCGGCAATGCGTGCGGCAGCGAACAGACCTGCGGGGAGATCGCGCGCATCGTGCAGCTTGCAGGAAGAAGGCGCCGTTCACGCTTTGGTCCCATCGCTCCAAGCGGCGGGATCAGACCTTCCGATCGTGAAATCTGCAGTGTTGGCGTCCCTGGCCTTTGCTATGGCCCTCGATACCGTACCTGAAACTCAAGGAAATGAAATGTCTAGATTATTGATTGCGCTGTTCATCTCTGCCGGGCTGGGCTTTGCCGGATCCGTGGTCGCACAGACCGCTCCCTCACCGATGTCGAAGGAAGGCTATGCCGCGGCGAAAACCAGTGCTGAAGCGCAGTACAAGAGCGACAAGGTCGCCTGTGCTTCGCTGAGCGGAAATGCCAGGGACATCTGTACCGCGGAAGCCAAGGGCAAGGAAAACGTGGCCAGGGCCGACGCAGCTGCAGCCTACGAGAACACACCCAAGGCCCGTGAAAAGGCACGCGTAGCTTTTGCGCAGGCGAATTACGGCGTCGCCATCGAGAAATGCGATGACCAGGCCGGCAACCCCAAGGCGGTATGCGTCAAGGAAGCCAAGGCCGCACTCGTCAAGGGCAAGGCCAACGCCAAGGTCGATCGTGTCGCAGCCGACACGCGCCAGGATGCAGCGACGAAGCAGGCTGACGCCCGCAAGGAAGCGAACACCGACAAACGTGACGCCGAGTACAAGGTCGCGATCGAGAAGTGCGATGCGCTTGCCGGATCCGCGAAGGATGTGTGCGTCGGCAACGCGAAGGTGCAGTACGGCAAGGCCTGAGTTTCACTAGGTCTTCCGCACCGCTTTCCTTCTTGGGGGGCGGGCGGACCCAAATGCCACGGCCGGGAGTTTTCTCCCGGCCGCTTCTCTTTCTGGGACCGCGCGTGCTCCCCTTGCTGTAGCACGTCGACAGCGGCTATCCCTTGGGCTTGCGCCTTTCCTCCTCGCGCTTCTGCTCGTCGGTGTCCGTCTTCTTGTCCGCTGCATCGCTCGCTGCGGGCTTGGGTTTTTCAGCCTGTGGCGCCGATTTGGGCGTTGCCTGGGACGATGCTGGCGTGGGCTTGGGTGCCGCTTCCGGCTTGCGTGGTTCAGATTGCTTCGCTGCGGGGGCGGCTTCCCGTTCGGGTTTCGCCTGCTGCGCGGGGGGCGGGCGGACGGTACCGGCGGTGCGACCTGCGGCGCCGGGGCCGCCGTGGGCGGCGCAGCGCGTTTTTGTGGTGACTGCGCTTCCGGTGCTTGTAGCTGCGGGGCACGCGACTGCGGCGCGCTTTGCGGCGGTGCAGGTGGTGCTGCTACCGGTTGCTCGCGCGGTGCGGCCTTTCCACGCGGTTCGGACGGCTGCGTGGCAGGTGTCGGTGCGGCTTCGGGTTTCGCCCGCTGCGCGGGGGGCCGGGCGGACGGTACCGGCGGTGCGACCTGCGGCGCCGGGGCTGCCGTGGGCGGCGACGCAAGTTTTTGCGGTGACTGCGCTTCCGGTGCGGGCGGTGCCGTGCGTCTCTGCGGCGGCTGTGCTTCCGGTGCAGGCGGTGCCGCGCGTTTCTGCGGCGCCTGCGTTTCCGGTTCGAGTGGCGCTGTTTGCGGCTGCGGGGCGCGCGGTTGCCGCGCATCCTGTGGCGCTACCGCTGGATCGCGCTGCACTTCCTTCCCGACGGGCTGGGGCTTGACGCGCTCTTCCGGTGCCGGCACCCGTGCAGCAGTGGCGGGCGCCGTGGCGGCAGGTGCAGGCACTGTGGCCGCGGGTGGGCGCGTGGTCGGCGGTGCCGCCTTCGTCGGTGCCATCACCTTGACCACGGGCGCCGGCGCGTTCGCGGCAGGCTTCAATTCCTTGCGTGCGGCGTCGTCGAGTGGTTTGCCCGGACTCACCGTCAATTTCTGCTGTTGTGCCGCGAGGCCGGCGTGTGCGGCAGGCGGTGCGGTGCGGGCGACGACGGGTCGCTCGAACACGCGCGGCGGCGGCTTGTCGCTCTGTGGTGCTGCCCCGCGCACGCTCTTGTCCGTGGGCGCGACCTGAGGAACAAACGCGACCGGAGCGCTGGCAAGCATTTCCCGGGGTGCCTGCACCGCGGCGCGGGAGACCGGCTGCGACTGGACGAATGCAACGGTCGGCACGGCGACCACCGCGCCCGGCACCTGCCGGTTGGCGTACACGACGTTCGTGATGTTCACGTTGTCGTAGTAATTGTTGACGACCGTGTTGTTGACGACCGTGTTGCTGCGGTTGATGTTCTGGAAGTAGCCGCGGCTCACGGCGTAGGACGGTCGATAGACCTCGCGCGGACCCAGCGGGAACCAGGCGATGCCACCTGTGCGGGGGTGCACCTGGCTCCGTGCGCTGCCGAACAGACCACCGCCCGGGCCGGGATCAATCTACGATTGAGAGCAGCCGATGAATAGCGGCTGCGACGATGCGCCCGCGGCGCCGGTGCGTCTCGTGTGCCTCGAAGCGCGACCCGGTTGCGGGTCGCAAAGCGGATGTTTCAACTGACTATCAAGGAGTCCTCATGACCATCAACAAAGATCAAGTCAAAGGCGAACTGAAAGACCTCGGCGGCAAGATTCAGGAAGAAGCCGGGAAGCTGATTGGGAGCAAGGAGCAGCAGGCCAAAGGGCTCAAACATCAGGCCGAAGGCAAGCTGCAGAAAGTCGTTGGCGACCTGAAGGAAGCGGTCAAGAACGCATAGAGACATCAACCCCGCCCGCGCCAGTTTGCCGGGGTCATGCAGGGCAAGACCTGCCGACGCGTAGCGCGATGTGATCGCGGCGTCGCGCGGGATGAAGCCGAGCACCCGGTCAGGAATTGGGAAACGGGGTCGCGGGCCACTGTTCGGAGAGTCCACAAACGCCGGAGCCATCGGCTCGGGCAGGAGAATGGAATGACCTTCGCACGACAAGTGATGGCCGTGGCCATCGTCAGTACCGTCGCGCTCGCGATCGCGGGATGCGGCGGAGGAAGTGACGGCGGCGACAACGCCCCTCCAGCTCCGTCCGCAGTCGTGCCCCCATTGCCGCTTCCCGGACCCTATTCCGTCGCGTGCAGCAACGTCGCGCAAGACTTCTCTCGCGTGCCTCCGGGCGACGACCCGACGAGCTACTGGGAAGGCTCGCCTTCCGCCAGCGGCGCACCACGGTACGCGACGGATCTGCTCGCTGACCCGGCGAACACACTTTCGGTCACGGTAAGCGTCCCCGATGACACCACGCTTTACGGGTCGCTTGTCGGAAGACAGGTTGCTTACGTCTTGCTCGCCTGTTATCCGACCGTCGCCGACAATCCCCGCCCCGGTTACATGCTGCCAACCGATGTCGTGGTCCCGCACATGCAGACCGGCAGCGATGCCCCGCTGTTCACCGACGCCGCTGCCCGTTATCCGCTGCTCGCGTTCTCGCACGGCTACCGCGGCAGTCCGCTGGGCAGCGACTACATGACGGCGATGTCCGTGTTTGCGAGCTACGGCTACATCGTGGTGGCCCCGTTTCACGGCGATCCCCGCTTTTCCGACCTCAAGGTGGACGACCTCGGCGACGCCGTTGCGGTGCTGACGCATCTACGTGACTTTGTCGCACTGCAGGCATTGCGACCCCTGTCGATGTCTGCTGCGATCGACCTCATGCTCGCGCATCCCCAATGGAAAGACCATGTCAACGCGGCGCAGATCGGAGGCTTCGGGGCGAGCATGGGAGGAGAGACCGTGATGCTGATGGGAGGCGCAGGATTGACCACGTCGGTCGGGATGGCGTGGACCAGGATACCCGCCGACCCGAGGCTCAAGGCGGCTGTAGGCTATGTCCCGTATTTCGGTGAACCGCTCCTGCCGGCGTTCGGGCGGGACCAGCACGGCCTCGATGGCATCACCCTGCCGTACCTTGCGATCAGCGGAACTGCGGACACGACAGCGCCGATGCTGATGACGGAGCTAGGCTTGGGACGCCTGGGTGGCACGCGCGAACTCGTCGCGCTGGCCGGCGTGAAGCACGGGTTCGACGTCGCGTCGAGCAACGACATCTTCACCTGGTCGCTCACGTTCTTCGATGCGGAAGTGCGGGGTACCGCTGCCGCACGCCAGCAACTGTCGACCATGGCAAGCGTGGCTGGCGGAGGCGACGATCGGGTGGTGATTCCGTACAACGGCCCGGTGCCGCGCTGAACATGTAAGGATGCCCCGCCTGCACCTCGCTGCGCGCACAGAGCGGCAGAAGCGCCTCAGCCCGCTCGAAGTGCTTAACAGGATGCTGGATTCGAGCCATCATCGCGGAAAGACCAGTTCGGCAACCCGTGGTCCGGGTCGCACTTTCGCAACAGGTACAAGATCATGGCTGGCGTCTCCTTCGTTCTTGCCTGGCTTGCCGATCCGCTGCGCGTTGGCGCCATCTCGCCATCCAGCTCGGCGTTGGCCAGGGCCATCACGGCGGAAATTACCCCCGCGTGCGCTCCGATCATCGAGTTGGGCCCTGGCACCGGTGTATTCACCCGCAAGCTGATCGCTCGCGGGATCCCCGAAGAGCGCCTGGTGCTCGTCGAGCACGGCGCCGATTTCGCGCGAATGCTTGGGCAAGAGTTTCCCAAGGCCCGTGTGCTCCTGATGGATGCAACGCGCCTGAAGGACGTCGACCTGTTCGACGGCGAGCACGCCGGCGCGGTCGTAAGCGGCTTGCCGCTGTTGCTGATGCGGCCGAGCGAAGTGATTGCCGTGCTCAACGGTGCGTTCGCGCACCTGCGTTCCGGGGGCGCGTTCTACCAGTTCACCTATGGGCCGCAATCGCCGGTTTCGCGACCCATCCTCGATCGGCTCGGCCTCACGGCGGCGCGGCTTGGCGGAACGCTCGCCAACATTCCTCCCGCGTTCGTCTATCGCATCTACCGGCACCCGCCGGATGGAGCAGGCAGCAGGGTTGTGATTGGGTGTGGCAATGACCACCATGAGTCCCGCGCAGCGTCCGGGTGATCTCGCCGCCGGAAGTGGGGCGCATGTTTCCGATGCAACTGCTGGAAAAGGCGCGCGCCGATGCCGAGACCGTCCTGAGGGAGCTTGAGTCGCGATTGGACGGCTTGAGCCAGGCGGAAGCCGATGCGCGCTTGAAGCAGTACGGGCTGAACGAGATCGCCCGCGAGAAGCGTCAGTCGCCCTTGATGCGACTCCTGAGCAACGTCAAGAATCCATTGGTGCTCCTGCTCACGGCGCTCGGCGTACTTTCCTTCCTGACCGGTGACCTGCGGGCGACAGTCGTCATCTTCGTGATGGTGATCCTGGGTGTGGTGTTGCGCTTCTACCAGGAGATACGGGCCGACAACGCCGCCGAAAAGCTCAAGGCGATGGTCAGCAACACGGCGACGCTGGTGCGCGACGGCAAAGAAGCGGAATTGCCGCTCAAGTTGTTGGTGCCGGGCGACATCATCCGGCTGGCCGCTGGTGACATGGTCCCGGCAGACGTACGGGTACTCGCCGCCAAGGACTTGTTCCTGAATCAGTCGACGCTCACCGGCGAATCGTTGCCCGTGGAGAGAAAGGCCGGCACCGCCTCCGCCGACGGCTCAGAACCCGCTCGAGCTGCCCAATCTCTGTTTCCTGGGATCCAACGTGGAGAGCGGCTCTGCGACGGCCGTAGTCGTCCATACCGGAAGCAAGACCTACCTTGGATCGCTCGCGTGCCAGCATCGTCGGGCAGCGCCAGCTGACGAGCTTCGACAAAGGCGTCAACAAGTTCACCTGGCTGATGATCTGGTTCATTGCCGTGATGGTGCCGGCGGTGTTCCTGATCAATGGACTAAGCAAACACAACTGGCTGGAAGCGTTCCTGTTTGCGATGGCGGTGGCCGTCGGACTGACGCCCGAGATGCTGCCCATGATCGTGACGGTCAACCTTTCCAAGGGCGCCCTGGCGATGGCGCGCAAGAAGGTGATCGTCAAGCGACTGAATGCCATCCAGAACTTCGGGGCGATGGACGTGCTGTGCACCGACAAGACCGGCACGCTCACCCAGGGCAAGATCGTTCTCGAAAAGCACCTGGACGCGCACGGCGATCCCAGCGAAAGGGTACTTGATTCGGCTACCTGAACAGCTATCACCATACCGGGCTGAAGAACCTGCTCGACGAGGCGATCCTCGCCCATGAGGAGTTGGAGGAGCGGCTAAAAGCCAGCGAGAAGTACCGCAAGATTGACGAGATCCCTTTCGATTTCGTGCGACGCCGGATGTCGGTGGTCGTCGAAGATACGAGCGGATTGAACACACTGATCTGCAAGGGCGCCGTCGAAGAGGTGCTTGGCCTGTGCACCAAGGTGGAAGTCAAGGGAGAGGTCATCGAGGTACTGCCCGAGCACGACGCCAAACGTCGGCAGATAGCGGACGACCTGAACGGTCAGGGCTTCCGCGTGATCGCTCTGGCCTACAAGCAAATGCCGGGGGCGACGGATGAGCCGACCTATGCGGTCAAGGATGAGTCCGACCTGATCCTGCTGGGCTTCCTGGCCTTCCTCGACCCGCCCAAGGACACCGCTGCGGAGGCGCTGAAGCAGCTCCACCATTTGAGCGTGGACGTCAAGATCCTCACCGGCGACAACGAGATCGTCACCGCATTCATCTGCAAGGAAGTGGGCCTGCCGGTAGAGCAGCTCCTGCTCGGCTCGCAAATTGAGGCGATGAGCGACGCGGAGCTGGCCGAGGCCACCAGCGCGACCAGCGTCTTTGCCCGGCTTGCCCCGGCCCACAAGGAGCGCATCATCCGCGCGCTCCAGAGCAAGGGTCATGTGCTGGGATTCATGGGCGACGGCATCAACGATGCTCCGGCGCTGAAGTCTGCCGACATAGGCATCTCGGTGGACAGCGCGGTGGACATCGCCAAGGAGTCATCCGACATCATCCTGTTGGAGAACAGCCTCCTGATACTGCAACAGGGCGTGCTGGAAGGGCAGGCGAGTGTTCGGCAACATCGTCAAGTACATCAAGATGGCCGCCAGCTCCAACTTCGGCAACATGTTCAGTGTGGTGGGGGCCAGCGCGTTCCTGCCCTTCCTCCCCATGCTGCCGATCCAGGTACTGACCAACAACCTTCTCTACGACTTCTCGCAGACCACCATCCCCACCGACGAGGTGGATGCCGATTGGCTGACCCGACCGCGCAAGTGGGAGATCGGCGGAATCCTGCGTTTCATCCTGTGCATCGGGCCGATCAGCTCGATCTTCGATTACCTGACATTCTTCATGATGTTGTACGTGTTCAACTGCTGGGACAACCCGGCGCTGTTCCACACGGGCTGGTTCGTCGAGTCGCTGTTCACCCAGACGCTGATCATTCACGTCATCCGCACCAACAAGATCCCGTTTCGTCCAGAGCTGGGCCAGTTGGCCGCTCATCCTGACTTCGTAGTCATCGTCGCCGTTGGCGCCGGGCTGACGGTTTCGCCGCTCGCCGACGCGCTTGGTTTTGTCCCGCTTCCGCCCGCGTACTGGTTGCTGCTGGCGATCATATTGGTGTGTTACGTGGTCCTGACACAGTTGGCTAAGACGTGGTTCTACCGGAGGTTCGGAGACTGAACGGAAAGGGGCAGGATCCCCACCGGCCACCATTAGAAACGGGGCAGAGAGCCCGTGTCTATAGTGAAGAGATGGCGCGCCCGACAGGAGTCGAACCTGTGACCTTTGGCTTCGGAAACCAACACTCTATCCAACTGAGCTACGGGCGCGCAGCCGAGCATTCTACCCCGGCGGCGCGAGGAGCGTCCAGCCGCGCTTTCGCACCACAGTCGGCACGCTATAATGCGACGTTTTCCCAAAGATTCTCCGGATGGCACCGGCCGCAGCGGCAGGCACTATCGTCTCCGGCACCGGGACCGTTTCGTTTCGCCAACCGCGCGCCCATTGCACACCTTTGGACCAGGAACGCCCATGAGCGACCATCAGCACGAATCCCCGATCAAGAACTGGAAGCAACTCGTCGTCGTCGTCGTGGCCGCGTTCGTCATCCCGATAGCGCTGATCGTCCTGCTCTCGCAACTCGTCACCAGCGGCAAGAAGGGCGGCGGTGACGACGACAGCGGGGTGATCGAGCGCATCAAGCCCGTCGGCGACATCAAGCTCGCCGTCGCCGGCGGCCCCAAAGGCGCCCTCACCGGCGATCAGGTTTACGGACAGGTATGCAAGACCTGCCACGAAGGAGGCCTCGCGGGCGCGCACAAGGTCGGCGACAAGGCCGCGTGGGCGAAGGTGATCGCCCAGGGTCCCAAGCTCACCTACGAGCACGCGATCAAGGGCATCCGGGCGATGCCCGCCAAGGGCGGCAACACGAACCTCGAGGATATCGAAGTTCAGCGCGCGGTCGTGTTCATGATCAACAAGGCCGGCGCCGCATGGATGGAGCCCGCCGGCCCGGCGGCCATCGCCCGGCCCGCGCCGCCGATGGAAGGCCGCAGCGGCGAGCAGGTCGTCGCCGCCGCCTGCGGCAAGTGCCACGAGACCGGCCAGGGCGGCGCGCCGAAAATCGGCGACCGCACCGCGTGGGTGTCCCGCGTGAAGCTGGGCTTCGATCCGGTGCTGAAATCGGCACTGAACGGGCACGCCGGCATGCCGGCGCGGGGCGGTCTGTCCAACCTGTCCGACGCCGAGGTCAGGCGCGCGATCGAGTTCATGCTGAATTCGGGGGCGGCACCGGTCGCAGCAGCGACCCCGGTGGCGGTTGCCGCCACGGTTGCCGCCGGTCCCGCTGCGGCGGCCGACGGCAAGAAGATCTATGACACGGCGTGCATGGCCTGCCACGCGACCGGTGCCGCGGGCGCACCCAAATTCGGCGACAAGGCCGCCTGGGCGCCACGTCTGAAGACCGGCGCCGAAGCGCTGTATGCGAGCGCATTGAAGGGCAAGGGCGCGATGCCCGCCAAGGGCGGCAACGCGGCGCTGCCGGATGCCGACGTCAAGGCCGGCGTCGATTACATGGCGGCCGCGGCGAAGTAATCTCCGGTCACCGGCGCCTGTGCGACGAACGCGGCCCGCGGGCCGCGTTCATTTTTTTGGTGCGCGCGATCGACTGCCGGCGCGGGCGGCAACGCTCACGCCGTCACGCGCTCCAGCGACCTGGCGTCGCCGTCGTCGTCCTCTCCCCGCAGCATGTCGCGTTCATGCGCAAGGTGCGACAGATAGTCGGCCGTCACGTCGCCGGTGATGTACTTGCCATCGAAGCAGGACGCCTCGAATTCGGTGAGCCGGCTCCCCGCGCTGCGCACCGCCGTCTTCAGCGCCTCGAGGTCCTGGTAGACCAGCAGATCGGCGCCGATTTCACGCGCGATCTCGGCTTCGCTGCGGCCGGTCGCCACCAGCTCGTTCTGGTTCGGCATGTCGATGCCGTACACATTCTGGAAGCGCACCGGCGGACTGGCCGACGCGAAGTAGACCTTGCGCGCGCCTGCTTCGCGGGCCATCTGGACGATCTCGCGCGAGGTCGTTCCGCGAACGATCGAGTCGTCGACGAGCAGCACCACCTTGCCCTTGAATTCGATGCCGCAGGGGTTCAGCTTCTGGCGCACGCTTTTGCGTCGCATCGCCTGGCCGGGCATGATGAAGGTGCGACCGATGTAGCGGTTCTTGACGAAGCCCTCGCGATACTTGAGACCCAGGTTGTTGGCGAGCTCCAGCGCCGACGGCCGGCTCGAATCGGGAATCGGGATGACGACGTCGATGTCCTGCGCTTCGGGGATGCCGCGGATCTTGTGCGCCAGCTGCTCGCCCATCCGCAGGCGCGTCTCGTACACCGACGTGCCGTCGATCACCGAATCCGGCCGCGCCAGATAGACGTATTCGAAGATGCAGGGATTGAGCGACGTGCTTTCGGCGCATTGCCGACTGTGGAACCCCCCGGTCTGGTCGACGTAGACGGCTTCACCCGGCAGGACGTCCCGCAGCACCGAAAACCCCAGCGCTTCGAGCGCCACCGACTCGCTCGCGACCAGATACTCGGTGCCCCCCATCGCTTCGTTGACGCCGATGATCAGCGGCCGAATGCCGAAGGGGTCGCGAAAAGCCAGCATCCCGTAGCCGGCGATCATCGACACGATCGCGTAGGCGCCTCGGCAGCGGCGGTGCACACCCGCGACCGCGGTGAAGATCGCGTTGGCGTCGAGGCGCGCGTGATGCGCGGCGCGCTCCAGCTCCAGCGCCAGGACGTTCAACAGCACCTCGGAATCGGAGTTGGTGTTGACGTGCCGGAAATCGAGCTGGAACAGCTCGCGCTTCAACGCTTCGCTGTTGGTGAGGTTGCCGTTGTGCGCAAGCGTGATGCCGAACGGCGAGTTGACGTAGAACGGCTGCGATTCGAGTTCCGACACCGCCGACCCCGCCGTCGGATAACGGCAATGGCCGATCCCGAGCGTGCCCGAAAGGTCGCGCATGTTGCGCGTGCGGAACACGTCGCGCACGTAACCGCTGCCCTTGTGCATGTGAAACATCGGCCCTTCGCTGGTGACGATGCCGGCGGCGTCCTGCCCGCGATGCTGCAGCAGCAGCAGCGCGTCATACAGCAACTGGTTGACCGGCATATGCGCGACGGCGCCGACAATTCCACACATGGCTCAAGTCCTCTGGCTACGCGGATCAGCGGCAGTGCCCGGCACGGGCAATTTGCCGGCCGCCGAAAAATCGAGCCGTTCGGCCCAACCCGCGGGCAGATCGGCCGAGAGCGACAACACGATGCGGACCAGCGGATCCGCCAGCCAGGAATTCTGCCACCAATCCTGCCGCGGCAGGGTGGTGAGTCCCGCCAGCAGCACGCCGATCGCCACCAGCAGGAGGCCGCGCCCGAGACCGAACACCGCGCCCAGCAGGCGATCGACGATGCCGAGTCCGACCGCGTGCAGCAGCCTGGCCAACATCGTCCCGACCAGCGCGCCGGCGATCACGACGGCGAGGAACACCAGCGCGAAGCCCAGGACCTGCGCCGCCGGCGGGGGAATCGCGCTGCCGGGGAACAGCGCGGCGATGGACGGCCCCCACTGCAACCCGAGCACCAGCGCAATCAGCCATGCGACGAGCGACACCAGCGAGCGGACAAACCCGCGCACCAACGCGATGGTCGTCGAAAGAGCGATGACCGCCAGCACCACGATGTCAAAAACCGTCATCGGCAGGGGTCGACGTGCACGTCAGCGCGAGGGAAAGGAAACCGCGGGACGGGGCGCGGCTACTTCGCTGTGGTGACGATGCCGCTATGGCCTTCGTCCTTGAGCCTGGCGCGCGCAGCATCGGCCGTCGGCACGTGTCGCAAACCCGCCGACGCGAACGCGCCATAGCGTGCCACGGCTGGTCTCCACCGGCTCGACATACGCGGCGTGCCCCACCTTCTTCAGCCGAGCGGCAAACGCGTTGGCCCCCTTGTCGTCGGCGTACGCGGCCAACTGGACGACAAAGCCTTCGCGGGCCGGCGCGGCGGCGACCGCCGGATCCGCGGGTTTCGGCCCGGGCATCGGCGCCGCTGCGACGACGCCGGCCCTGGGCGCCGGTTCGGGCGTCGGCGCAGCGGCCCTGGCCTCCGGTGCCGAAACGGCGGAATTCGTTACTGGAACCGACGCCGGGGGAACCGGCTTCGCCTCGGGCGGACTTGCGATGGGCGCTTTGACGGCGGGGGTCAGCAGCCGCTGCTCGGCCTCGGCCACGGTCTTTCTCGGCGGCGGAGCGGCAGGCGCCGCGACGGGCGCGGCGGCAATCGCCGGCACGGTAGCGGCAACGACCGGCGGGGCGACGGTCTTGGGGGGTTCGGGCGCGGCGGCGGCCTTCGGCGGGGTCGCCACAGGCGCGGCCGTGCCGGCGCTTCCCGTCGGCTCACCGGACTTGCCGGACAAGCGGGTCACGAACCGGCCATCATCGATCGCGGGAATCCTGACTGCCACGTCCTCGCCCAGGGGCTTGGGATCCGTTTCGAGCAGGAGCGGCAGGACGATGGCCCCCGCCAGCGCAATGACGACCGCACCGACGAGGCGACGCCGTGCCCTGCGCCGCAGTTCATCGACCGAGAGCGTGGGGTCAGCGTTATCGGGGTTGCGTTCAGCCATGCCAGTGTCGGGAAAAAATCATGCGCGCACCGCGGCGAGTGCCGCGGCGACGGTGAGGAAGGAACCGAAGACGAGAATTCTATCAGCTTCGCCCGCGTCGCTCCGAACCGCCGCCAGGGCGTGACCCACATCGTCGCAGCGGTGTATCGCCTCGGCCGCCACCCCCGAGGCCGTCAGGTGCGCGCACAGCATCATAGCGCTCGCACCGCGCGGTCCGGGCAGCGTCGCCGCATACCATCGATCGACATGGGGCGCGACCGCCTTGATGACGCCAGCGATGTCCTTGTCGGCCAGCATGCCGAATACCGCCAGCGTCCGCGGATGAAAGCCCATCGTGCCCAGCGCGCCCGCCAATGCCCGCGCCGCGTGCGGGTTGTGCGCGACGTCGAGCACGATGGTCGGGCGTCCGGGAAGCACCTGGAATCGCCCCGCCAGGACCACCTGGGCGAGACCGTCGCGCAAGGCGCTGGCGGGAAGCGGCAGCGCCGCCGCAAGGAGCCCCAGGGCCGCGAAGGCGGTGGCCGCGTTGGCGAGCTGATACCGGCCGCGCAGCGCCGGCGCGGCGAGACCGAAACGACGCCCGCCGGGACCCCAGTACTGCCATTGGTGATCGGCGCTCGAAAACCCGAAGTCGCGGCCCATGAGCGTCAATGGCGCGCCGATTTCGCGGGCGTAGTCGACGAGCGAAGCCGGCGGCGAAGCGTCGCCGCAGACCGCCGGACGCCCGGCGCGAAAAATGCCCGCCTTCTCGCGACCGATGTCCTCGCGCGTGGGGCCCAGGTACTCCATGTGATCGAGATCGACGGTGGTGACGACGGCGACATCGGCATCGATGATGTTGACCGCGTCGAGCCGCCCGCCCAATCCCACCTCGAGGATCAGGACGTCGGGTTGCGCGCGCGCAAACAGCCACAGCGCTGCCAGGCTGCCGAATTCGAAGTAGGTCAGCGCCGTCGGCGGGCGGGCAGCGACGCGGGCGTCCTCGACGGCGTTGAACGCCGCGATCAGCTCTTCGTCGGACGCCTCGCGACCGTCGACGCGCACGCGCTCGTTGTAGCGCAACAGGTGCGGCGAGGTGTAGAGCGCGACGCGGTAGCCACCGCAGCGCAGGACCGCGTCCAGCAGCGCGCAGGTCGAGCCCTTGCCGTTGGTGCCGGCGACGGTGATGACGGTGCATCGCGGCGGTGGCGCGAGACGGGACGCGACCGCGCGCACGCGATCAAGCCCCATGGCAATCGCCCTGGGGTGCAGCGTTTCGAGGTACGCGAGCCAGGCGGCCAGCGTTTGCGGGCGGTTCTCCGCCACGGATGCGATCAGAGGCTGAGAGTTTTTCGGGCGTGTCCGAGCAGCGCGCCAGAAGGCGTCCGATCGAGGCGCAAAGCGCAGCCATAGCTCGGGCTATGGCGAGCATTTGCAACAAAGAGCGGGCGTCTTCTGGCGTGATGAGCGGGCATGATCGAAAGACTCTCAGCCTCTCAGGCGACGGGCGCCGGCTGCCGCGTCAGCAGCGCGAGGAGGTGCGCGAGTTCGTCCTTCAAATTGCGCCGGTCGACGATCATGTCGATCGCGCCTTTCTCGAGCAGGAACTCGGCCCGCTGGAAGCCTTCCGGCAATTTCTCGCGCACCGTCTGCTCGATCACGCGCGGCCCGGCAAAGCCGATCAGCGCGCCGGGCTCGGCGATCACGACGTCGGCGACGAACGCGAACGATGCCGACACGCCGCCCATGGTCGGATCGGTGAGCAGCGAGATGAACGGCAGCCGGGCCTTGTTGAGTTCCTGCAGCACGGCGGTGGTCTTCGCCATCTGGAACAGCGAATTCACGCCTTCCTGCATCCGCGCGCCGCCCGACGCCGAGACGCAGACGAAAGGCACGCGGTTTTCAAACGCAACCCGCACGCCGCGCGCGAACCGCTCGCCGACCACCGAGCCCATCGATCCGCCCATGAACTCGAACTCGAACGCGGCGACCACGACGGGAACGGACTTGATGCTGCCCTGCATCACCACCAGCGCGTCGGTTTCGCCGGTCCCCTCCATCGCGGCAGACAGGCGATCGGAGTATTTCTTCGTGTCCTTGAACTTGAGCGGGTCGACCGGGAGGACCTCGGAGCCGATTTCGAAGCGCCCTTCGTCGTCGAGCAGGTGCTCGATGCGCTCGCGCGCCGACACCCGCGCGTGATGCGCGCACTTCGGGCACACGTTGAGGTTGTTCTCGAGATCGGTGCGGTAGAGCACCGCCTCGCAAGACGGGCATTTGATCCAGAGCCCTTCCGGCACCGCCGTCTTCTTGGCTCCCGGCGTGCTCTTGATGCGGGGGGGCAGCAGTTTCTGCAACCAGCTCATCGTGTTCTCCCCGGTGACGCGGTAACCGCCGCTCTTCATGCGGTGCGCAGCGGACATTCAGGCAGCGCGCTTGTTCACGGCGTCGATGGCGCGGCGGATGGCGGCGAGCCATTCGCCCGCCCGCTGCGGCGCGGTGTCCGCCGGGCCGCTCTCGATTTCCTCGATGATGCGACTGCCGATGACGACCGCATCCGCATCCGCCGCGATCGCCTGCGCGCTCGAAGCATCCCGGATGCCGAAGCCGACCCCGACCGGCAGCGTGATTTCGCGGCGAATCTCGGCAAGCTTGCGCGACACCTCGGCCGTATCGAGGTGCCCCGCCCCGGTGACCCCCTTCAGCGACACGTAATAGACGTAGCCCCGGGCGATGCGCCCCACCGCCGCAATGCGCGCGGCGGGTGTGGTCGGCGACACGAGAAAAATCGGCGCCAGGTCGCGCGCGCCCAGCAAGGCTGCGAACTCTTCCGCTTCTTCCGGCGGGTAGTCGACGACCAGCACGCCGTCGACGCCGGCGGCGCGCGCGCGGTCGGCAAAACGGGCTACGCCCATCGCCTCGACCGGATTTGCGTAGCCCATCAGCACCACCGGCGTGATCGCATCGCGCTGGCGGAATTCCGCCACCATCGCCAGCACGTCGGCGAGGCCCACATGCTGCGCCAGCGCACGTTCGGAGGCGCGCTGGATCACCGGTCCATCGGCCATGGGATCGGAAAACGGCACGCCCAGTTCGATGATGTCGGCACCGGCGCAGACCAGCGCGCGCATGATCGGCACCGTCGACGCGGGCGACGGATATCCCGACGTGATGTAGGGAATCAACGCGGTTCGACCCGCGGCCCGGAGGCTTGCAAACGTGGCGTCGATGCGATTCATGCGCGATTTGCCGGATCGCATTCCGGCCGGCAGTAGAACTTGAGGCCGGAGCGTTCGGCGACGGTGTTCATGTCCTTGTCGCCGCGACCCGAGAGATTGACCAGCAGGATCGCGTCCTTCGGCATCGTCGCCGCAAGCTTGGTCGCGTAGGCCAGCGCGTGCGCCGACTCCAGCGCAGGGATGATGCCCTCGGTGCGGCAGCACTCGTGAAACGCCGCCAGCGCCTCGTCGTCGGTGATCGTCACGTACTCGGCGCGGCCGCTGTCCTTCAGCCACGCGTGCTCGGGACCCACGCCGGGATAATCGAGCCCGGCCGAGATCGAATGCGTCTCGATGATCTGGCCGTCGGCGTCCTGCAGCAGATAGGTGCGGTTGCCGTGCAGCACGCCGGGGCGACCCGCGGTCAGCGACGCCGAATGCCGGCCGGTGGCGATGCCCTCGCCGGCCGCCTCGACGCCGATCAGGCGCACGGACTCGTGCGCGAGGTACGGATGGAAGATGCCCATGGCGTTGGAACCGCCGCCGACGCAGGCGATGATCGCGTCGGGCTGGCGGCCGGCGGCGATGGGCATCTGCGTCAGGCACTCGCGGCCGATGACGCTCTGGAAGTCGCGCACCATCATCGGATACGGATGCGGTCCGGCGACGGTGCCGATGATGTAGAACGTCGTCTCGACATTGGTCACCCAGTCGCGCATCGCCTCGTTCAAGGCATCCTTCAGCGTCTTCGAGCCCGACTCGACCGGCACCACCTTGGCGCCGAGCAGCGTCATGCGGAACACGTTCTGCGCCTGGCGCTTGATGTCTTCCGAGCCCATGTACACGACGCACTCGAGGCCGTAGCGGGCGGCGATGGTCGCCGTCGCGACGCCGTGCTGGCCGGCGCCGGTTTCGGCGATCACCCGCGGCTTGCCGAGGCGCCGGGCGAGCAGCGCCTGGCCGATGCAGTTGTTGATCTTGTGCGCGCCGGTGTGGTTGAGATCCTCGCGCTTGAACCAGATCTGCGCGCCACCGACTTTTGCCGACCAGCGCCTGGCGTGGTAGACCGGCGATGGCCGGCCGACGTAGTGCGCCAGCTCGTCTTCGAACTCGGCGATGAATTCGGGATCGTGCTGGTAGCGCGCGTACTGCTCCCTCAGCTCGTCCAGCGCGCTGATCAGCGTCTCGGCGACGAAGACGCCACCGTAGGGGCCGAAATGGCCGCGGGAATCAGGGAGATCGACCATCTGCATTGCGGACTTCCTCGATGAACGCCGCGATCCGCGCGGCATCCTTGATACCCTTGATCGGAGTTCCCCCGGCATCCACCGCCTCGACCCCGCTCGACACGTCGACCGCCCAGGGACGCACGCGCCTTATCGCTGCAGCTACATTGCCGGCATGCAAGCCCCCCGAGAGCACGAGCGGCCGCAACAGACCGCGCGGCAGGACATCCCAGTCGAAGCTCTTGCCCGTGCCGCCGGGCACCCCGCCCGCAGGCGGCGCATCGAACAACAAGCCCGCTGCGCCTTCGTAGCGGGCCGCATATTCTAGCAAACCGGTTTCGGTCGCTCCGGCAGGCACCGGAATCGCCTTGACGTACGGGCGGCCGAAGGCGCTGCAGAAATCCGGTGGCTCGTGACCATGGAATTGCAGCAGGTCGAGCGGCACCTCGGCGAGCACCGCGCGGACTTCGGCAGGGGAAGGGTCGACGAAGAGTCCGACCGCAGCCACGAACGGTGGCAACTGGAGGCGGATCGCGCGCGCTGCCGGCGGGGCGATCACCCGCGGCGTGCCGGCCCAGAAGACGAAGCCGATCGCGTCGGCACCCGCGTGCGCGGCGGCGAGCCCGTCGTCGCTCCGGGTGATGCCGCAAATCTTGATCCGGGTCCGCATCGCCGTTTCAGCCACGCCCCGGCAACGCGATTTCGCGGCGCGTCGCGGGCAAGCCCCACTTTGCTTCGTAATCGACGCCGGTGAAGTAAAGGCCGTCGGCCATGAATGTCGCGGCGCCGCGGGTGCGATCGCGCGAAGCCAGCAGTTCGGTGATCCAGGCGGCGGGCATGCGTCCCGAGCCGACGCGCGATCAAAGCGCCCACGAGGTTGCGGATCATGTGGTGGAGGAACGCATCGGCGGAGAAATCGAAGCGCAGAGTGTCGCCGCTACGCGCCACCGACGCAACCGCGAGCGTTTTCACCGGCGAGCGCGCCTGGCAGAGGGCGGCGCGGAACGCGGAAAAGTCGTGCGTTCCGAGGAGGGAGGCCATCGCCGCTGCCATGGCCGTGACGTCGAGCGGCCGATGATACCAACCGATGCGGCGCGCCAGCAGCGCCGGCCGCACCGCGCAGTTGGCCAGCAGGTAGGTGTAGTGCCGTCCGGTGGCGACGAAGCGCGCATGGAAATCGGCAGCGACAGGTTGCGCCCATTGCACGGCGACGCTGGCCGGCAGATACCGGTTGACCCCACGCACCCAGGCGGAGGGCGGGCGCTCCACCGCAACGTCGAAATGCACGACCTGCGACGTCGCGTGCACACCGGCATCGGTACGCCCGGCAGCCACGCAGGCGACCGCCGTGCCTGCAATGGTGCTCAACGCCAGTTCCAGCGCATCCTGAACACCACAACCGTCCGCCTGCGACTGCCAGCCGCAAAAGGCGTCGCCCGCGTATTCGAGCCCCAAAGCGATGCGCATGGTTGGCGAAGGGTGCAGCGGAAAAATACACGCGAAAGTACAAATGCAGCGGGCGGCGGGATGTCTCCGCCGCCCGCCGTGATCATGGTCGCTCAGAGGCTGAGAGTTTTTCGGGCGTGCCCGAGCAGCGCGCCAGAAGGCGTCCGATCGAGGCGCAAAGCACAGCCATAGCTCGGGCTATGGCGAGCATTTGCAACGAAGAGCGGGCGTCTTGTGGCGTGATGAGCGGGCATGATTGAAAGACTCTCAGCCTGCCAGCTTGGCGCTCAGCGCCTGCGCCTCGGCCTTCTGCTGCTCGTCGCCTTCGTGCATCACTTCCTGCAGGATTTCGCGCGCGCCTTCGACATCGCCCATTTCCTGGTACGCCTTGGCGAGATCGAGCTTGGTCGCGGCGTCGTGCCACTGCCCGTCGAGCACCGACGGCGTGGGATCCTCGAACGTCGCCTTGTCCGGATCGAACGAAAGGTCGAGTTTCTCGAGATCGATCGCCGCTTGCGGACGAGCGAATGCAGGCGCGACTTCTGCGGCACCGCCCATCGCGGGGGCCGCCGTCGCCGGTGTCCGTATCGGCTCGGGCTTGTCGGCTTCGTCGAGATGGAAGTCGAGATCGAACTTGGCTTCCGCCGGCAGGACGCTGTCGGCAGCGGTCGTGCCCAGCGCCACGGTGCCGGCCAGGGCGGCGGTCGCCGCACCGGCGACACCGGCCGCAACGGCCTTCCCGCTGTCGCCGGCAAAGTCGATCGCGCGAGCGCTGGTCTCGGCTGCGCTACGCGCCGTCTTGTCCAGCGCGCTCTGGGCACCCGCGAGAATGTCGGCGGGCGACTTGGCCTTGGCGCCGGACGTCGGCGACACCGAAATGTCGTCGTCAAGCCGGAACTCGATGCCGCTGTCCCCTTCCTGCATCGCACCGAGCTTGGCCGCGACCGGCGCCGGCTCGACCGCGGGCGCGGGTGCCGGCACGGCAGTCTCGATCAGGGCCGGCGCCACGGCGGCGGCCGCAGCGGTCGCGGCCATGGCAACAGGCACAGTGCCGCCTGCGGCGAACATCGGGTTGGCTGGATCGAGTTCGCGGCCCAGGGCCACGGCCTTGGCCCAGATCTCCCCTTGCCCGTGCGACACGGAATACAGTTCGGCGGCGACGGTCTCGAAGGCCGAGGGCTTATTGTGCTGCGCGTGGATCTCCAGCAACTTGAGATGGATTTCCTGCCGCTGCGGATCTTTCTTCAGCGCTTCCTTGAGGATCTCCTCGGCCTGCGCGTCGCGGCCGTAGGCGAGATAGACCTCGGCTTCGGCGATCGGATCGACCTCGTCGGTATCGATGTTGCCCAGCCCCTCGCGGCTGAAGTCGGTGGCGAGCGAATTCTCGCCGGTATTGACCACCCCGCCTCCGGTCGAACCGAACACCGTGTTGGTCTTGATGTCGGTGCCGGAGATGATGCTGTCCTCGAATTTGGTCGTCTTCCGTCGGCGGGCGGCAATCAACGCTGCGATACCGCCGAGGACCACCAGCGCGCCGCCACCAATCGCCCACGGCGAGGTGTTGGCGAGGATATCGTCGACGAAGGAGGGCTCGGCGGCGGGCTTGGGCGCCGCTTTGGGTGCCGGGGGCGCAGCCTTGGGAGGCTCTGCCTTTGGCGGCTCCATCTTCGGGGGCTCGGGCGGCTTCGGCGCTTCGACCTTCGGCGGCTCCACGGGCTTCGGCGGCTCCACCGCCTTGGGGGGCTCCGGCGCTTTCACTGGTGCCGGTGCCGGTGCCGCCGGCGGCGGCGGTGGTGCCGCCTTCGGCGCTTCGGCGGCCTTGCCCTTCGCGGCGTCGGCTTGCGCCTGCAACTGCGCCAGCGTCTGATTCTTGAGATCGACCGCCTGCTTGCAGCGACTTCAACGTCTTTTCGAGATCGGCGATGCGAGTCTGCGCATCCTTCAGCTGTTGCGTCCCGGCGACCGACTGTTCGGCCGCTGCCGCCTTGCCCGGGCTTGCCTCGCGCGACACCTTCAGCTGGTCGCGCCCGGGCGGCGCCGCAGGCGTCTTTTCTTCCACCGCGGTACCGATCTTGCCGGCGGCCGCACGACTGCCGGCGTCCTTGACCTCGGGGGCGCCCGCGGCCACGCGATCGCGGTAGCCGCGCCAGTCGGCGGCCTGCACCCGAACGATCTTGGTCGCTTCCGTCGCCGGTGTGGCGCCGGCATCATCGGCGCTCGGAAGGGTGATGATCGACCCCGAGCGCAAGCGGTTCATGTTGCCGTCGAAGGCGCTCTGGTTGGACTTGAAGATTGCCACCAGCATTTGCTCCAGCGTGACGGCTGCCGGCTTCGTTTCATTTGCGATCTTGGACAGCGTATCGCCGCGCTTGACCGTGTAGGTGTCGCCGGCCTTGGCTTTGGTCTCGCCCCCCGCCCGAGGCGCCTCGGCCGCAGCGACGGGCGCTGTACGCACCGGGGCGCTGCCCTGGCGGGCCGGCGCTACCGGATCGATGACCGGCGCCGGAATGCCCGCCCCCGGCGGATCGAGCAGGAACGTGTATTCACGCACCACCCGACCGGACGCCCAGTTGAGCTCGACCATGAGATCGAGGTAGGGCTCGTTGACGGTTCCCGTCGTCGTGACGTTGAGGTAGGCCTGACCATTGGCATCACGCTCGATCGACACCCGCGCGCGGGACAACGCGGCCGCATAGGCGAGGTTGTTCTGCCGGTACAGCGAGGGATCGGCGATCTTGGCCGAAAGCGAATCGAGTTCATCTTTGGACGCCGACGTCAGTTCGATCCGCGCCTGCAACGGCTGACCCAGGGACGATTGCACGGTCAGCTTGCCCAGCCCCAGTGCATTGACCACACCCGCCAGCGCCAATGCACTCGCCAGGACGCTCAATTTGAACATCGTTTTTGCTTGCATGCCTGTCCCTTCCGATGGTTCGGATTTTGCAAGAGAACATAACATCATGGGTTTAGCCGTGCAAGCTAAACCCCGGTATTAGCTTGGGCGGTGACCCATGGCCGTGCGCGCGTCATGCCGACCCCAAGGAGTCGACGGTCGGCGCCCCGCAAGCACTAGCGTCGTCACGACCGGGCCGCTACCAGATGTAGTGCCGTCACCGTCTGCCGGCGGGAACCTACTGTTTATCGGCGCTGTTGCGCCAATGTTGATAGCGAGCGTGGCAGCCTGCGCCGGTGGACGCATGGCACAAGACGGTTGCCAACGACGCGTTGCGCGCGACTTCAGCGTTCGAGCAGGAGGCGAACCATCCGGCGCAGAGGCTCGGCCGCGCCCCACAACAGCTGATCGCCGACGGTGAAGGCTCCGAGATAATCGCCGCCCATCGCAAGCTTGCGCAGTCGTCCGACCGGGACGTCGAGCGTGCCGGTCACCGCCGCAGGGGTCAGGCGGGCGATGCTGTCCTCGCGATTGTTCGGTACAACCTTGGCCCAGGCATTGGCCTCGGCGAGCATGTCCTGGATCTCGTCGAGCGGAACATCGCGCTTCAACTTGATCGTCAGCGCCTGGCTGTGGCAGCGCATCGCGCCGATGCGCACGCAGATCGAATCGACCGGAATCGGGTTGCGCTCGCGGCCGAGGATCTTGTTGGTCTCGGCACCGCCCTTCCACTCCTCGCGGCTCATGCCGTTGCCGAGATCCTTGTCGATCCAGGGAATGAGGCTGCCGGCGAGCGGAACGCCGAAGTGCTGCTTCGGAAACGCGGGATCGCGCAGGATGCCGGCCACCTCGCGATCGATGTCGAGAATCGCCGACGAAGGATCCGCCAGCAGTCCCTTGGCCGCCATGTGCGCCTCGCCCATCTGCACCAGGAGCTCGCGCATGTTCTGCGCCCCGGCGCCGGAGGCGGCCTGGTAGGTCATGCAGGTCATCCACTCGATGAGGTCGCGCTCGAACAGACCCGCAAGTCCCATCATCATCAGGCTGACCGTGCAGTTGCCGCCGATGTAGTTCTTCACGCCGCGCGCGAGCGCCGCGTCGATGACCTTGCGGTTGACCGGATCGAGGATGATGACCGCGTCGTCCTTCATCCGCAGCGAGGACGCGGCATCGATCCAGTAGCCGTTCCAGCCCTCCGCCCGCAGTTGCGGAAAGACGTCGTTGGTGTAATCGCCGCCCTGGCAGGTGACGATGACGTCCAGCGCCTTGAGCGCGCCGATGTCGCTGGCACTCCTGAGCGGGGGCGTGTCCTTGCCGATCGCCGGTCCCTTGCCGCCGACCGCGGACGTCGAAAAGAACACCGGATCGAAGTGCTCGAAATCCCGCTCCTCGGCCATCCGCTGCATCAGGACGGAACCCACCATGCCGCGCCAACCCACAAAACCGACTCGCATCGTCATCCCCTTTTTCCTTGCCGTGTCAAAATCTTCTTCAGGCCAGCGCCGCCACCACGGCGTCGCCCATTGCTTTCGTGCCTATGGTCTTTTCCCCGGGCAGCGCGATGTCGCCGGTGCGCAACCCCGAGGCCAGCACGCGGCGTACTGCCGCCTCGATGCGCAGGGCGAGATCCACCCGCGCGAAGGTGTGACGGAACATCATGGAGAGCGACAGGATGGTCGCCAGCGGATTGGCGAGATCCCGTCCCGCGATATCCGGCGCCGAGCCGTGGATCGGTTCGTAAAGCCCCTTGCCGTTCGCATCGAGCGACGCCGACGGCAGCATGCCGATCGAACCGGCCAGCATCGACGCCTCGTCGGAGAGGATGTCGCCGAAGATGTTGCCGGTGACGATGACGTCGAACTGTTTCGGGTTCTTCACCAGCTGCATCGCCGCGTTGTCGACGTACATGTGCGACAGCGCAACGTCCGGGTACGACTTGCCGACGGCGGTGACCACCTCGCGCCAGAGGATCGAGGTGTCGAGCACGTTCGCCTTGTCGACCGAACAGAGTTTCTTCCCGCGTTTGCGCGCGGTCTCGAAGCCCACCCGGGCAATGCGCTCGATCTCCGGCACGCTGTAGAGCATGGTGTCGAAGCCTTCTTCGTCGCCGGCGGCATTGGTGCGCCGGCCGCGCGGCTGGCCGAAATAGATGTCGCCGGTCAGTTCGCGGACGATCATGAGATCGAGTCCCGCGACCACCTCGGGCTTCAACGTCGACGCGCTGGCGAGTTCCGGATAGAGCAGCGCCGGGCGCAGGTTGGCGAACAGCTGCAGCGCCTTGCGGATGCCGAGGATTCCCTGCTCGGGGCGCAGCGCGCGCGGCAGCGCGTCGTACTGCGGACCGCCCACGGCGCCCAGCAGCACCGCGTCCGCCGCTTGCGCCAGCGCCAGCGTCGCGTTGGGCAGCGGATGCTTCGCCGCGTCGTAACCGGCGCCGCCAATGGGCGCGGTTTCCGTCGCGATGGGAACGCCCTCCTGCCGCAGCAGTTCGAGCACCTTGACCGCCTCGCCGACGATTTCGCGGCCGATGCCGTCACCGGGAAGGATGGCGATTTTCATGTTGTCTAGGCAAGCCAGGGTTGCTCGCCGAGCCTGCGCGCTTCGAAGGCGCGGATGGTGTCGGCGTGCTGCAGCGTGAGGCCGATGTCGTCGAGGCCGTTCAGCAGGCAATGCTTGCGGAACGGATCGACGTCGAAGCCGAAGACGAGGCTGCGATCGGCGGTGGCGACGCTCTGCTGCGCGAGGTCGACGGTGAGCGCGAAGCCGGGAAACGCCTGCACCGCGGCGAACAGCCGATCGACCTGCGACTCGGGAAGCACGATGGGCAGCAACCCGTTCTTGAAGCAGTTGTTGTAGAAGATGTCGGCGTACGACGGCGCGATCAGCGCGCGAAATCCGTAATCGGCAAGCGCCCAGGGGGCGTGCTCGCGCGAACTGCCGCAGCCGAAATTGCGGCGCGCGAGCAGGATTTTTGCCCCCTGGTACCGGGCTTCGTTCAGCACGAATCCCGGATTGAGCGGCCGCCCGCCGTTGTCCCGTCCGGGCTCGCCGCGATCGAGGTAGCGCCATTCGTCGAACAGGTTGGGGCCGAAGCCCGTGCGCTTGATCGACTTCAGGAACTGCTTGGGGATGATCGCGTCGGTGTCGACGTTGGCGCGATCGAGCGGCGCCACGATACCTGCAAGGATACGGAACGGCTCCATCGATCAGTACTTCTTGGCCTGGCCGGCGGATTTCTCGATGGCGGCGCCGCCGGCCTTGATGTCCTTGCCGGCGCCTTCGACGGTATTGCAGCCGGTCACGACGATGCCCAAGCCGGCGAGGGCCAGCAGCACAACGAGTTTCTTCAGCATCCCTGCTCTCCTTGGGTTGCTACACCAGTCGACGCACGTCGACGAAATGCCCGGCGATGGCCGCGGCTGCCGCCATCGAAGGACTGACCAGATGGGTGCGGCCGCCATTGCCCTGCCGGCCCTCGAAATTACGGTTGGAAGTGGAGGCGCAGCGCTCGCCCGGCTCCAGCCGGTCATCGTTCATCGCCAGGCACATCGAACACCCCGGTTCGCGCCATTCGAATCCCGCGTCGCGGAAGATGCGGTCGAGACCTTCGCGCTCGGCCTGCGCCTTGACCGGACCCGACCCGGGAACGACCATCGCCAGCTTCACGTTCGCCGCCACGCGCCGCCCGCGCGCGATGGCTGCCGCCGCGCGCAGATCCTCGATCCGCGAGTTGGTGCAGGAACCGATGAAGGCCTTGTCGATGCGGATGTCGGTGATCGGCGTGCCGGGCGCGAGTCCCATGTAGGCGAGCGCGCGCTCGAAACCTTCGCGCCGGGTCGCGTCTTTCTCGCGGTCGGGATCGGGCACGCGAGCCTCGATCGAGGTGACCATTTCCGGTGAGGTTCCCCACGTCACCTGCGGCGCGATCGACGCCGCGTCGACCACGTGCGTCGCATCGAACCGGGCGCCCTCGTCGCTGACCAGCGTCCGCCACACCGCGACCGCCCGCTCCCAGAGCGCCACCGACGGCGCGTAAGGCCGTCCGCGCAAATAGGCCAGCGTCGCTTCGTCGACCGCGACCATGCCGGCACGCGCGCCGGCTTCGATCGCCATGTTGCACACGGTCATCCGGCCTTCCATCGACAGCGCGCGCGTCGCGCTGCCGCCGAACTCGATCGCATGGCCGGTGCCCCCCGCCGTGCCAAGGCGGCCGATGATCGCCAGCACCAGGTCTTTCGCCGTCACTCCGGGCGCAAGCAGGCCGTCGGCACGGATCAGCATCGAGCGCGCCTTTTTCATCAGCAGGCACTGCGTTGCGAGCACGTGCTCGACCTCGGAAGTGCCGATGCCGAAGGCGAGCGCCGCGAAGGCGCCGTGGGTGCTGGTATGCGAGTCGCCGCAGACAACGGTCATCCCGGGCAGCGTCGCGCCCTGCTCCGGGCCGATCACGTGGACAATGCCCTGGCGCGCATCGCGGAACGGAAAATAGGCCTTGGCGCCGAACGCATGGATGTTGGCGTCCAGCGTCTCGACCTGCGTGCGGGAAACGGGATCGCGGATGCCCTGTGCCCAGTCCTTGGTCGGCGTGTTGTGGTCGGCGGTGGCGACGATCGAATCGGGGCGCCACACGCGGCGCCCGGCGAGCTTCAGGCCCTCGAAGGCCTGCGGGCTGGTGACCTCGTGGACCAGATGCCGGTCGACATAGAGGAGCGTCGTTCCGTCCGCCTCGGTGCGGACCACATGCGCATCCCAGAGCTTGTCGTAGAGCGTGCGAGCGACCATGAAGTTCGAGCCGGACCAAGCCGTCGCGGCTGCAGGGAAAAGGTTGATTATCGCACGAGCGCCGCAATCGCCGGCTGCGCCGCGATCGCGGCCGTGACAGCACCGATGACCGCGTCCGAGTCCGGGTCAAACGCCACCGCTGGCATCGAACGCAGCCAGGTGATCTGGCGCTTGGCCAACTGCCGCGTCGCGGCAATCCCCTTCGCTCGCAGTTGCTCGGCATCGATCGCGCCGTCGAGAAACTCCCATGCCTGGCGGTAGCCGACGCAGCGCATCGACGACATGCCCGGCTGCAATTCGTAACGCGAGCGCAGACCGCGCAACTCCTCGACCAGGCCCGCGGCGAGCATCGCGTGAAAGCGCGTCGCGATCGCGGCGTGCAGGCGGGCCCGGTCGGCGGGCACCAGCGCCAGCGCAAGATGCCCGCCCAGCGCCTCGCCCGCTTCGCGCGCCCCCTGCAACTGCGACAGGGGCTGCCCCGTCAAGCGATGCACCTCGAGCGCGCGCTGGATGCGCTGCGCGTCATTGGGGGCAAGGCGCGCGGCGGTGGCAGGATCCACGCGACAGAGTTCGGCGTGCAGCGCCGGCCAGCCTTCGATGGCCGCGCGGGCATCCAGCGCAGCGCGCAGCGCCGGGTCGGCCGGCGGCAGCGCGCTGAGGCCCTCGACCAGCGCCTTCACGTATAGCATGGTGCCGCCGACCAGCAATGGAATGCGGCGCCGCGCCCTGATGTCCGCGATCGCGCGCAGCGCGTCGGCACGAAAGCGGGCCGCCGAATAGGATTCGGTGGGCTCGATGAGGTCGACCAGATGGTGCGGCACGCATGCAAGCGTCGCGAAATCGGGCTTGGCGGTGCCGATGTTCATGCCGCGATAGACCTGCGCCGAGTCGACACTGACGATCTCGACCGGGAATTGTCGAGCCAGCGCCAGGGCGAGCGCGCTCTTGCCGGAGGCCGTCGGGCCCATCAGCAGGATGGCCGGCAGCTGTAATGAATCGGGGTCTGAATTGGGGTCAGAGCCGTAATTCGCAGAATTACGGATCTGACCCCAATTCACTGCTGACCCCATTTCAGCGCCCGCGCATGAACATGCGATCGAGGTCGCTCAGTGTCAGCTGGTACCACGTCGGGCGGCCATGATTGCATTGCCCGGCCCGCTCGGTGGCTTCCATGTCCCGCAGCAGCGCGTTCATCTCCGGCACGGTGAGCGCGCGGTTGGCGCGCACCGATCCGTGGCAGGCCATGGTCGACAGGAGTTCGTCGCGATGCGCGCCGAGGACGTCGCTGCCGCCGAATTCGCGCAGCTCGTGCAATACCGATCGGGCGAGCGTCACCGCGTCGGCATCCGCGAGCGGGGCCGGCAGCGCGCGCACCGCCAGCGTCGTCGGGCCCAGCGGCGTGACGGAAAACCCGAGGCGATCGAGCGCCGCCGCATGGTCGTCGACCGCCGCCATTTCGAGCGCCGTAGCGGCGAACGTCGCCGGCACCAGCAACGGCTGTTGCGAGATGCGCTCCCCCAACGCCGCCTTCATCCGCTCGTAGACGATACGCTCGTGCGCGGCGTGCATGTCGACCAGCACCAGACCCGACCGGTTCTGCGCCAGCACGTAAACGCCGTGGAGTTGGGCCAGCGCGAACCCCAGCGGGTGCTCGTCGCCGGTATCGGGCAACCCGGCGCCGCCGCTTTCTGCCGGCGCGCTGGCGCCGAAGAGCCTGGCGTAAAACGCCGCCGGCTCGGACGCGCCGAGCGGCATCGCCTGCTGCCAGGGCGGGCGCATCGCGGATGCTGCGTGCAAGGAGTCCAGGGGCTCCGCCATCGGCACGCGTGGCGGCAGCATCGCCGCGGCGATGCCGAGCTTTTCCGCGGCCGACACCGCAGCCTGCGCAGCTCCGGTATCGGCCAGCGCCCGCTGCACCGCGTGGCGGACGAACTGATGGACAGCGCCCGAATCGCGGAACCGAACTTCGGTCTTCTGCGGATGGACATTGACATCGACCAGCCGCGGGTCGAGGTTGAGCCACAGCGCATACGATGGCTGGCGCTCGTGGTGCAACACGTCGCGATACGCTTCGCGCAGCGCGTGGGCGAGCACGCGATCGCGGACGAAACGGCCGTTCACGAACGCGTATTGGCTGCCGAACTCCTTCGCGTACGCGGGCCGCACGGCAAAGCCGGTGACCGAAAGCGGTCCCGCGCGGGCATCCACTTCCGCCGCCCCGGTGACAAAGCTCTCGCCCAGCAGCGACAGGACGCGCGCCCGGCGCCCTTGCGCCAGCAGGCGATGGACGACGCGGCCGTTGTGCTGCAAGGTGAAGCCCGCGTCCGGGTGCGCCAACGCCACGCGGCGAAACGCTTCGTCGCAATGGCCCCATTCGGTGGCTTCGGTGCGCAGGAATTTCCGTCGCGCCGGCGTGTTGTAGTAGAGCTCCTGCACGGTCACCGTCGTCCCGACGGCCAGCGCCGCCGGCGACGTCGCGCCGACCGCCCCGCCCTCCACCTCGATCCGCCAGGCGTGCGGGCGATCGGCCGCGCGGGAGGCGATCGCAAACCGCGACACCGCTGCGATCGACGCCAGCGCTTCGCCGCGAAAGCCCAGGGTGGCGATCGCCTCGAGGTCGTCGACGCTGGCGAGCTTCGACGTCGCGTGCCGGGCGATGGCCAGCGGCAGGTCCTCGCGCTCGATGCCCGCGCCGTTGTCGGCGACGCGGATGCGCTGGATGCCGCCGCCGGCGAGGTCGACATCGATCTGCGTGGCCCCGGCATCGAGCGCGTTCTCGAGCAGCTCCTTCAGCGCGGCTGCCGGGCGTTCGACGACCTCGCCCGCCGCGATCTGGTTGATGAGGTGATCGGACAGCGCGTGGATGGCCGTCATGTCAGCCGCAAACCTTCCGCCCAGCGGCGGTACACATCGGCCGCCACGGCGTTGAGCGCGGCAGTGCGCAACGCGAGATCGCGACGGATATCGGCCGCGCACTGTCGCGCGCCGACTGTCGCGGGCGGCAGTTCGTCGGTGCCGGTGTCGAGCCACGCCTCGACCAGGTCGGGCGTCATTTCGAGGTGACACTGCAATCCGACATGGCGGTCGTCCAGCACATAGCCCTGCTCGGCGTTGTAGCGATTGGTGAGCACGCGCACGGCACCGGGCGGCAACGCGAAGTTCTCGTTGTGCCACTGGAACGCGGCAAACGACGGGCGATCGCCGAACCAGGCCTGCCGCGTCGCGCCAGCCGCGGTTTCGACCTCGATCCAGCCGATCTCGGTCACCGTTGCGCGGGTCACCGGCGCCCCCATTGCCCTGGCCAGCAATTGCCCGCCGAGGCAATGCCCGATGACCGGCACGCCTTCCGCGACCGCGTCGCGCAGCAAGTCGAGCACGCTCGCCGTCCACGGCAGATCGTCGTTGACGCTCATCGGCCCGCCCATCATGCCGATGCCGGCGAAGTCGCGCGCGTTCGCGGGTACCGCAGCGCCGGCATCGAGCGGCAGCAACCTCCACCCGATGCGTTGCGCATCGAGCCAGCGGGCGAACCCGGCAGGGCCCTCGGTCGGAGAGAAACGGAAAACGGCGACGGGGCGCATGGCAGGGCGGCTGGGGTTCGGAAGGAGGCCAACGGTCACATCTGCTTGAACAGGTGAACAAACTGCCGCGACACCGGCAGGCGCTCCGGGCGCCCCTTGAGCAATACGTACTGTTTCTCGGCATCCTCGCGCAGCACGCCGGCAATCGCGCTCGCGTTGACGATGGTGCCGCGGTGTATCTGCCAGAACTGCTGTGGATCGAGCTCGGCGATGAGATCCTTCAAGGGCGTCCGGATCAGCGCCTCGGACTGCGCCAGCACCACCCGCGTGTACTTGGTGTCGGACTGAAAATAGACGATGTCGTCGACGGCGATGAGCTTGACCTGCTTGCCGACGGCGGCCTTGATCCAGCGCAGCCGAGGCGGGTGCGCCTGCCCCTGCAGCCGCGCGCGCAAGTCATCGAGCAGATGGGCGAGATCGGCGGGCGGCGAGGCAAGCTTCGCGCGGACGCGCTCGACGGTCGCCGCCAGTCGGTCGGCCTCCACCGGCTTGAGGAGGTAGTCGATCGCACCGGTCTCGAATGCCTGCACTGCGTACTGGTCGTAGGCGGTGACGAAGACGATGTGACACTCGCCGCCGATCAGCGCTGCCACGTCGAGTCCGCTGCGACCCGGCATCCGAATGTCGAGGAACGCCACCTGCGGCGAGTGCGCGTCGAAGGCTGCAAGCGCCGCATCGCCATCCGCCACTTCGGCGACGATGGACAGTTCCGGCCACGTCTCGGCGAGCTTCTCCTTGAGCCGCTCGCGCATCAGCGGCTCGTCTTCGGCAATGAGTGCGGTTATGGGGGTCATGGTCGCGTTGCGGGTAGAGGTGAAATCCGGAGGGGTGCGAGCGGCAATTGCAGCCGGGCGATGAATCCCCGCGGCACATTCTCCTCCAGCGTGAGCTCCGCGTCGCCACCGTACAGCAACGCCAGCCGCTCGCGGATATTGGCCAGACCGATACCCTGGCCGGGATGCGATGACAATCCCGCTCCCGTGTCGGCAACGGTGACGACGAGGCGCGCCCTGGCGTCCGCTCCCTGCTCCGCCGCCACGCTTATGTGACCACCGTCCGGCGCGGGCTCGATGCCGTGCTTGATGGCGTTCTCGACCAGCGTGATCAGCATGCCCGGAGGAACCGTCGCCAGTTCCAGCGCCGACGGGATGTCGATGCGGAAATCGAGCCGCCGTCCCAGGCGCCGCTGCATGATCGACAGATAGGCGCCAACGAGCACCCCCTCCTGCTGCAGCGTGGCGACGTCGTCCCGTATCGACGGCGTCGTCGCCCGCAGGAACCGGACGAGGTCGGCGATCAGGCGCGCGGCATCGGGCGCGGTCTTCTCGGCCAATTGCTGCGCACTGCCCAGCGTGTTGAAAAGGAAATGGGGTTCGATCTGCAGCTGGAGCAGTTTCAGGCGCGACTCGGCCAGCTGTCGCGACAGCGCGTTCTGCCGAGCCTCGGCCTCGAGGCTGGCGGTGAGCGCCGCGTACTCGCGATTGCGCAGATGCGCGATGAGTGCGACGACCAGGGCATACAGAAAACCGAACACCAGACCGGCCATGACGACATGGCGCAGCTTGGCACTGTCGTTGAGCCAGGCGAACGGCTCGACCCCTTTTACGAGACCTCCCACGCTGGCCCCGACCAGCGCACCGCCGAGGGCCAGCAGCGGCCCGGTGACGACCACGCGAAACAGGCGGCCGGCAAATTTCCGGTAACCAAACCAGGCCGTCAGGCCCGACCAGACCAGCATCAACACGACCAGGTTGAACAGGATCGCCGCTTCCGTGAAGGTCATGTTCCACGGCAGTTGGGCCGCGACCCAGGCCAGCGCGGTCGTGACGCCGACGATGACCACGATCCAGCGCCATCCGCCTTGGTGATAGAGCCAGTGGTCGAAGGCGCGCACGTCGCGCCGCTCGACTTCGGACAGGGAAGCGAGCACGCGGTCGGCGAAGGCGTCGTAACGGGCTTTGAGGGCAGCGATGGGCATGGCTGGGCGACCGACAGCGAAGGTCATTCTAAATGGCGCGAGCGCGCCGCGGCATGCGCCGGGCGCGAACGGCAGCAACCCGGCACCGGACGACGGCCGGCCGCGACGAACCGGGAATCCGCTAGAGCCCGGGCGTCAGAGGCCGCGGGCGATCCGCGCGTATGCCGAGTGATTGTGGATCGACTCGAAGTTCTCCGCCTCGACGCTGAAACCATCCACCCGCGCATCGGCCTGGAGTCGCGCCGCCACGCCGCGGACGAGATCCTCGACGAAGCGCGGGTTGTTGTACGCGCGTTCGGTCACGTATTTTTCGTCGGCGCGCTTCAGCAACCCGTAGAGCTCGCAGGAGGCCTCTTCCTCGGCGACGCGGATGATCTCGGTGAGGAACAACGGCGCCGAGGGGCGCACGGAAATCGTCACCAGCGAGCGCTGGTTGTGGGCGCCGTAGTCGGAGATTTCCTTCGAGCAGGGGCAAAGCGAGGTGACCGGCGCGGCGATGGTGAGCGTCTGCGCATAGGAATCGCCGGAGAGTTCGCCGGCGATGCGCACCTGATAGTCGAGCAGGCTCGCGACCCCGGACACCGGCGCGAGCTTGCGGATGAAGAAGGGAAACGCCACCTCCAGCCGGCCGCCCGGCGCCTCGAGCAGTGCGACCAGGTCGTCCAGCAGGTCGCGGAAATTGGCGATCGACAGCGGCGGCTGGCCTGCGGCCGTGCGCGTTTCGAGCAACGCGACCAGCCGCGACATGTGGGTGCCCTTCTGGTCCTCGGGCAAGGCGACCGTGACATCGCAGTCGGCCACGGTCGGCTGCGCGACGCCGTCGAGATCGGCGAACAACAACGGGTACTTCAGGCCCTTGATGCCGACCTGGTCGATGGCGATCCGGCGATCGTCGCGCCCCGATTGCGCATCGGGCATGGGAAACAGTCGCTGGGGCGTTTCGGGACGATTCATCATGCGCATCTTAGTCGATGTGGCCTCGAGTTCACGCCGCGGGCCTGGCGACCGCCTCGGGGCGCGGCGATCCGAACCGCGCCAGCACGGCGTTGACGATGCCCTTTGCATCGAGACCACACTCGGCCAGCAACTGTAGCGGATCGCCATGATCGAGAAAACGATCGGGCAACCCCAGCTGCAGCAGGGGAATGACGATGCCCGCCTCGGCCAGCGCCTCGGCCACGGCACTGCCCGCGCCTCCCATGACCACGTTCTCTTCGACCGTGACCAGCGCGTCGTGTTCACGCGCGAGCCTGCCGACGAGTTCGGCGTCGATGGGCTTGACGAACCGCATGTTGGCGACGGTGGCATCGAGCTCTTCGCCGGCCGCGACCGCGTTCGAAACGACGCTGCCAAAGGCGAGGATCGCGATCCTTGCCCCGCGCCGTCGCGCTTCGCGGCGGACTTCGCCGCGTCCCACCGGCAACGCGGTCATCACCGAGGCGATCGCAACACCCGGACCGCTGCCGCGCGGGTAACGCACGGCCGAAGGCGTTTCCAGCGTGAACGCGGTGTAGAGCATCTGCCGGCATTCGTTCTCGTCGGCCGGCGCCATCACCGTCATGTTGGGCAGGCAGCGCAGGAACGACAGATCGAAGGCGCCGATATGCGTGGCGCCATCGGCGCCGACGATGCCGGCCCGATCGATCGCCAGCACCACGGGCAGGTTCTGCAGCGCGATGTCGTGGACCAATTGATCGTAGGCCCGCTGCAGGAACGTCGAATAGATCGCCACCACCGGCTTCATGCCTTCGCAAGCGAGTCCGGCGGCGAAGGTCAGCGCGTGCTGCTCGGCGATGCCGACATCGAAGTAGCGATCGGGATGCTCCTGCGAGAACCGGACCAGGCCGGAACCTTCGCGCATCGCCGGCGTGATCGCGACCAGGCGCGAATCCTTCGCTGCCATGTCGCACAGCCAGTCGCCGAAGATCTGCGTGTACGCGGGCTTCGCCGCCGGCTTGGCCACGATGCCGGTGACCGGATCGAACCGCGACACGCCGTGGTAGAGGATCGGGTCGTCCTCGGCGCGCGCGTAGCCGTAGCCCTTGCGCGTGACGACATGCAGCAACTGCGGGCCCTTGAGTTCGCGCAAATTCGACAGCGTCTTGACCAGCACGTCGATGTCATGGCCATCGATCGGCCCGATGTAGTTGAAGCCGAACTCCTCGAACAGCGTGCCGGGAAGCACCATGCCCTTGAAATGCTCCTCGGCCCGCTTGGCCAATTCCTTGACCGGCGGCAGCCTGGCGAGGACTTCCTTGCCGCCGCTGCGCACGGTGTTGTAGAGGCGCGAGGTCAGGAGCTTGGCAAGGTAGCCGTTCAGTGCCCCCACCGGCTCCGAGATCGACATCTCGTTGTCGTTGAGGATGACCAGGAGATTCGCTCCCGCGGTGCCGGCATTGTTGAGACCCTCGAACGCCATGCCGGCGCTCATCGCCCCGTCGCCTATGACGGCGACCACGCGGCGCTCCTCGCCCTGGCGCTTGGCCGCGATGGCCATTCCCAGCGCTGCGGAGATCGACGTCGACGAATGCGCGGTGCCGAAGGTGTCGTAGACGCTCTCCGAGCGGCGCGGAAAGCCCGACGGCCCTCCGGCCATCCGCAGATGGCTCATCTCGGCGCGCCGGCCGGTGAGGATCTTGTGCGCGTAGGTCTGGTGCCCGACGTCCCAGACGATGCGATCGTGGGGCGTGTCGAGCACGTAATGCAGCGCGATGGTGAGTTCGATGGTCCCGAGGTTCGATGACAGGTGCCCGCCCGTTTGTGCCACCGAGTTGATGACAAAGGCGCGCAGCTCGCGCGCGAGCTCGCGCAACTGCGACTGATCGAGCTTGCGCAGCGCGGCGGGTTCGTCGATTTTTTCAAGCAGCGAAACCATCAATGTCTCCGCAGGACGATCCAGTCGGCCAACTCGGCGAGCCGCCGCCCGCGCACGCCGAAACCCGCAAGCGCTGCATGCGCGTCCTGCCGAAGCTCGCCCGCGCGCGCCTTGGCGGCGGCGAGCCCCAGCAGCGTCACGAACGTCGGCTTGCCCTGCGCCGCGTCCTTGCCTGCAGTCTTGCCCAGCGACGTCGCCGAGCCTTCGACATCCAGCACGTCATCGACCACCTGGAAGGCGAGACCCGCGGCCCGCGCATAGCGATCGAGCGCCGCCTGTCCCGCGGCATCGAGCGCCGGGCCGCACCGCGCTCCCAGCAGGACCGCGGCGCGAATCAGCGCGCCCGTCTTGCGCTGGTGCATGGTCTCCAGCGCGTCGAGATCGAGCACCCTGCCCACTGCATCGAGGTCCTGCGCCTGTCCGCCCGCCATGCCCGATGCGCCCGACGCGGCCGCCAGCAAGGCAACCGCCGCCGCCGGGTCGGCGAGGGAGCTTCGCGCCAGCAGCTCGAACGCCAGCGCCTGCAGCGTGTCCCCCGCGAGCAATGCGGTCGCTTCGCCGAAGGCCACATGACAGGTTGGCTGGCCGCGGCGCAGCGTGTCGTTGTCCATGCACGGCAGATCGTCGTGAACGAGCGAGTACGCATGGATGAGTTCGACCGCGGCGGCGACGGTGTCGACGACGACGGGATCGGCGCCGGCGAGTTCACCCGCCGCATAGGCGAGCAAGGGCCGCACGCGCTTGCCGCCACCCAGCACCGCGTGGCGCATCGCCCGGGCGAGCGTGGCGGGCGCGTCGTGCTCGGAGGGCAGGCTGCGCGCAAGCACGTCCTCGATCCGGCGCTGCCGCTCGCCCGACCATGCCGCCCAGGCAAGATCAGGGTTCATCGCTTTCGGCGGAGGCGTCGAACGCCTTCAGCACGCCCTTCTCGAGCACCTCGATCTGCGCGCGCGCGTCCTTCAGGGCGCCCTGGCAATACTGCAGCAACTGCGGCGCCGCGCTTGTAGGCCGCGAGCGATTCCTGGAGCGGCAGATCACCGGACTCCATGGTGGCGACAATCGCTTCGAGCTCGGTCAGCGCCGACTCGAAACTTCGGGGTGCATCGGGGGTCTTGACCATGGTCGGCTGCGCGAAGGATGGTGGCGGCGGGTGGTATCGAAGGCTCCGGTCGCGAGCGGAAGGTTAGGCGCACAGCGCGACTCCGGTCAAATGGCGGGACATCGGGCTGGGCAATGCAATGCGCCAGCAACATCCGCACCGACAACGGATCAAGGCGGGAAAGAGGCGGATCCGCGCAGACAGGCGTGAGGTTTCGCCGATTGGTTGACCGAAGTTTGGAACAATGGGTATAATAACACGTTTCAGCGACGCGGCCTTTCACGAATCCTCCGAGCGGCCGACTTAGCAAAGCGGTCCGGGGCGGCTGAGAATGCCGTAATCGTCCCGGGTTGTTGGGTTGGGTTGGTTAGATTTCAACGAAATCCGGACGAAAGGGCAGGTCGATGTCGAATCTCGCCACGGCGGGACACCTGCGGCATGCCACGTCGCAGCTCCCTGTTGCAAGCTATTGCGATCCTGCGGTTTACGCCGCCGAGCAGCGCCTGCTGTTCGCGCAAGCGCCGGGATACGTCGGACACGAACTGATGGTGCCGAATCCCGGCGACTATCACGCGCTCGAGTGGCGCGACAACGCGCAGGCCCTGATCCGCAACGCGCAAAGCATCGAACTCGTCTCCAACATCTGCCGGCACCGGCAGGCGATCATGCTCAAGGGGCGCGGCAACGTGCCCAATGTCGTCTGCCCGATCCATCGCTGGACCTACGACCTCAAGGGCGAACTCCTTGGGGCGCCGCATTTCGACGAGCGACCCTGCTTGAACCTTGGCCGCACGCCGCTGCAAAACTGGAAGGGCCTGCTGTTCGACGGCAAGCGCGACGTACGCGGGGATCTCGCCGCGCTGGGCGTGCAGGATTTCGATTTCTCGAACCACATCCTGGATCGCGTCGAGATCCACGAGTGCAACTACAACTGGAAGACGTTCATCGAGGTCTATCTCGAGGACTATCACGTCGTTCCCTTCCATCCCGGTCTCGGCAACTTCGTCACCTGCGACGATCTCACCTGGGAATTCGCGCCCTGGGCGTCGTTGCAGACCGTGGGCATCACCAACCTCGCGCGCTCCGGCAGCCGGACCTACGAACGCTGGCACAAGGCCGTGCGCGACTACTACCGCGGCGAGTCGCCAAGGCACGGCGCGGTCTGGCTCACCTACTATCCCGAACCTCATGCTCGAGTGGTATCCGCATGTGCTGGTGATCAGCACCGTGATACCGCGCGGCCTCGACCGCAGCACCAACGTCGTGGAGTTCTACTACCCCGAAGACATCGCGCTGTTCGAGCGCGAGTTCGTCGAAGCCGAGCAGGCCGCCTACATGGAAACGGCGATCGAGGACGACGAGATCGCCGAGCGGATGGATGCCGGTCGCAAGGCCCTGTACAAGCAGGGCCGCAGCGAAGAAGGCCCCTACCAGTCGCCGATGGAAGACGGCATGCAGCACTTCCATGAGTTCCTGCGCCGCGAGCTCGGCAGCGAGATCGCGCCGACTGACACGCGCGGTCCGAAATGGGGTCAGATACGAATTTTCCCGGAAGTTAGCCGGCCATCCACCGGTGGTGCCGAAAATTCGTATCTGACCCCGTTGGCTGAAGCGCCGCGCCCTGCCCGGACGGCGCCCCGCTCCCCCTCCCGCCTTCGCCCCGCCCGCGCGCCCCATGCACTCCCTCTGGATGCTTGCCGCCGGGCTGTCGTTCGCGCTGATGGGCATCTTCGTCAAGCTCGGCGCCGAGCAGTTCTCGATTGCCGAGCTTGTCCTCTACCGCTCGCTGATGCAGATGGTCGTGGCGTGGATCGTGCTGGCGCGCGCGGGCCTCTCCGCCAGGACCACGCGCCTGGGCATGCACGTCCATCGCGGCGTCGCCGGCTTCGTCTCGCTGTTCATGTTCTACTACTCGCTCACCGCGCTGCCGGTGGCCACGGCGATGACGCTCAACTACACATCGCCGCTGTTCCTCGCGCTGCTGCTCACCTGGATCGCGCGCGAGCGGCCCGGACCCACGCTGCTCGCCACCGTCGGCCTGGGCTTCGTCGGCGCGATCCTGCTGCTGCGCCCCACGCTGACCACCGACCAGGTGTGGCCGGCGACGATCGGCCTCGCCTCGGGCGCGATCTCGGCGATCGCCTACTGGAACGTCCGGGAGCTGGTGCGCGCCGGCGAGCCCGAGGCACGCGTCGTCTTCTATTTCGCGGTGTTCGCGCTCCTGGGCTCGCTCTTGTGGATGACGCCGCTGACCTGGCAACCGATCGACCTCGACAATGTTCACCTGCTGCTTGCGATCGGCGTCTTCGGCACCGCCGGGCAGCTCGCCATGACGCGCGCCTACGGCAAGGGGAGCACGCTGGTGACCGCGGCACTCTCCTACAGCGGCATCGTCTTCTCCAGCGCGCTCGGGATCGCGGTGTTGGGTGAAGTGCTGCCGCTGCTCGCGTGGATCGGGATGGCGCTCATCGTCGCCGCGGGTATCATTGCCGTCCAGTTGCAACCCGACGACGAGAAGGGCCCGCCGCAGGTGGCCAACGACTGATCTTGCCCATGCAAACCACACTCATCAGTACATCCGAACTCGCCGCCCGCATCGACGATTCCACCTTGGTCATCGTCGACGTCCGCCATGACCTCTCCCAGCCGGAGCGCTGGGGCGAGGAGCAATATCGCGCCGGGCACATCCCCGGCGCACTGTTCGCCCATCTCGACCGCGACCTGTCGGGTCCCAAGACCGGGCACAACGGCCGGCACCCGTTGCCGACACCAGAGCCTGCGCCGCGACGTTCGGGCACCTCGGCATCGAAGCCGGCCGGCAGGTCGTCGCCTACGACCAGCGCAACAGCACCTACGCGTCCCGGCTGTGGTGGATGCTGCGCTGGCTGGGGCACGATGCGGTCGCCGTGCTCGACGGCGGGTTCGAAGCCTGGCAACGGGCGGAGCTGCCGGCCAGCGCCGCGACCCCAGCGCAGCGCCGCGCGCAATTTACGGTCCGCAGCGTCGGGCCCACGGTCGACACGGCGCAGATCGTTGCCGCGCTGCCCACCGGCGCGCTGACGATCATCGACGCGCGCGGCGCGGAGCGCTATCGCGGCGAGATCGAGCCGCTGGACCCGGTGGCCGGGCACATTCCCGGCGCCGTCAGTCGCCCTTTCACCGTCAATCCCGACGCCGACGGCAAATTCAGGCCGGCCGCCGCACTGCGGGAGGAGTTCGCCCCGCTGGTGGCCGGGCGACCGCTGGACACCGTCGTCCACCAATGCGGCTCCGGCGTCTCCGCCTGCCACAACCTGCTGGCGATGGAGATCGCCGGCCTGCCCGGCACGCGGCTGTACCCGGGCTCGTGGAGCGAGTGGTGTGCCGACCCGGAACGACCCGTCGCGCGGGGCGGTTGAGGCGCGACGCCAAGCATGACCCGCGGGACGAGCCTCGCCGGTCAGACGCTCCATCCGGACAGCCGAGGGCTGGCGCTCGATTACACGGTGCCGGTCGGGGACTGACCGCCGCCACCGAGCGGCCAGCGGTCGACGATCGCATAGCGCGTACCGTCGACGCGCGACTCCGAGGTCACCAGCGTCAGCGTGTCGATCGTCCAGCGAATGGGTGCCGGCAGGTCGCCCGCCAGCGGCTGCGCACAGCGCCGGGCAACGGTGACGTGGGGCCGGAACGCCCGTCGCTCGACCCGCAGGCCCGCGTCGCCCAGGCGCTCGCCGAGCGCGGCCGCCAGCCCGACCAGCGCCGGCGGCGGCAGCGCGGTCCCCAGCCACACGATGCCGGTGTCGCGAAACGTGCCGCTGTGGTCGAGGCAGAACGCGAACGGGGCCGCCGCAGCGGCAGCCGCGGCGCCAGCAGCGCGCAGCGCTTCCAGGCGCCCGCCCGGGACCGCGCCGACGAAGGCCAACGTCAGGTGGAGGTTGGCCGTGCGCGTCGGGCGGCCGCCGGCACGCCGGGCGGCGTCAGCGGCAGCGGCGGCCAGCGCCGAGCGCGCCGGCGCGTCGGGCCAGACGGCGTAGAAAAGGCGCAGCTTCGCCGCGGCGTCGGCCCACTGCAGCCGCGGCGCCGACGAGGACGGGGACTCGGGAGGCATCCGCATATTCTATCGGTCCGGCCCGCAAACGCACTCCAAGCGTGACGATGGCGTGGCGACCTCGAGGAGGGGCGCCGGGCAAAGCCTCTTGGACACCGCCGAACGAACGACCGCGGACCGTCGTCGCTGGCCCGACGGAAATTGTTGCGGCGCCGGCTAAAGTCGCCCGACCCGGTGCCGATATTGATCCAGGGGTCGAGCGCGGAGCAGTCTATGACGTGTGGTTATTTGTTTCGGAAATATTGTGGTCTGCAAGAAAAACATTGACACCGCGAGGCGGCGGTGAAAAAATGACATTTGCATAGCGGCGCAGGTTGCCGCGATCGACGCAAGACGTGTAACTGCGGTACCAGGACCTCAAGGGTCCGAAAAGGGCAAACCCGGCGAAAGCCGGGGACGCAAAGTCACCGGTCTAAGGGACATTCGTCCTACGACAGCGGGACCGCCGGACGAGTCTTTCCGACAGTGACGTGTTACGTGAAGCGCCACTGAAGGGAATGTGGTGGACGTGCTCGTGCGCCCGCCGACGAGGACTGGTGGATCTGCTTCGCGGACAGTCGCTGGACTGGACATCATGGAGCAGATCGTGAAAATCACTGCAACTTCCCATCCCACCTTCTCGATCCGGTCGCTGACCGCGACATTCTCGGCCGTTGCCGCAGCCTTGCTGCTGTCGCTGTCGCCGCTTCCGGTGACCGCCGCAGACGCTATGCCGATGCTCCTTTCGACGCCGGCAGCCAGCAACGCCAGCCGCGCGAACACCAAGGCGCTTCCCGCCGAGCGCTCGGTCGCCCGCCGCCGCGCGGTCGCCGTGAATTTCGAGCATCTCGACCCGCCCGCGGGCAACGCCCCCTCAGCACTCGGCGTCGAGCTCTTCGACGGCGTGATCGTCACCCTCGACCTCGATCGCGTCGAGAAGCGGGGCCCCGGCAATTTCACCTGGAACGGGCGGGTCCGCGGCTACGAAGGCAGCCTGGCGATCCTGACCGTGGCCAACGGCCAGATCGCCGGCACGATCACGCTCAGCGACACCGCCGCGCGCACCACGGAGACCTATCAGATCCACTCGGAGGCCGATGGCGCCCAATCGCTGCGCAAACTCAATCCGAGCGGCTTCCCGTCCGATCACCCGCCGGGCAGCGAAAGCCTGCATGCCCCGGCCCACGCCAAGTCGCTTTCCCTCGGCACCAGCGGCCGGGACATCACGCTCAAGGCGGGCACCGCCGCGGCCGACACCGGCGCGACCGTGGATGTCATGGTCGTCTACAGCAAGCAGACGGCGGCCGCGGCGGGTGCCGCCATCGGCGCGCAGATCCAGCAGGCGATCGACTCGGCCAATGCCGCCTATGCGAACAGCGGCATCACGACCCGGCTCAAACTGGTCCACGTCGAAGCGGTCAACTACGACGAGAGCGGCAACTTCAACACCGACCTCAGTCGCCTGTCCTCGGCCAGCGACGGTTACCTGGACGAAGTCGCGACGCTGCGCAACACCCACGCCGCCGACCTCGTCAGCCTGTTCATCGAGAACGGCCAGTACTGCGGCCTCGCCTGGGTCGGCCCCAGCGCCAACTACGGCTTTTCCGTGATCAACCGCGGCTGCGCCTCCGGCAACCTCTCCTTCGCGCACGAACTCGGCCACAATTTCGGCGCGTTGCACGACCCGTATGTCGATCCGAGCACGTCGCCCTACGCGTACGGCCACGGCTACGCGTGCCCGCCGCCAAGTGGCGCACGGTGATGGCCTACAACAACGCCTGTTCGGCGGCAGGGACGAGTTGCACGCGCATTCCGTACTTCTCGAATCCGAACCTCAGCTACGGCAGCCCGGCGCAACCGCTCGGGACGGCGACAGCGTCGGACAACGCCCGCGTGCACAACCAGAACGCTTCACGCGGTCGCCAACTTCCGGCTCGGGCACGAGCGGCTGCACGTTCGCGCTCTCGCCGACCAGCGTGAGCGCCGGCGCCGGCGCCACCAGCGGATCGGTCAGCGTGACCTCCGGCACCGGCTGTGCGTGGAGCACGGCGAGCAGCGCCGCGTGGCTGTCCGTCGGCGCCGGCTCCGGCAGCAGCGGCAGCGGCACGCTCAATTACTCGGCCACTGCCAACGCCGGTCCGGCCCGCAGCGGCAGCATCGTCATCGGCGGCGTGAACTTCACCGTCAACCAGGCCAGCGGCTGCACGTATGCGCTGAGCGCGACCAGCGCCAGCCTTGGCGCGAGCGGCGGCAGCGGCAGCTTCACCCTGACCTCCGGCGCGGGATGCGCGTGGACGGCGAGCAGCAGCGCCTCGTCATGGCTGACCGTTTCGTCGGCGACCAGTGGCAGCGGGTCGGCCACGGTGACTTTCGCGGCAGCCGCAAACACCAGCACGTCGGTGCGCAGCGCGAACCTGACGATCGGCGGGGCGACGTTCGTGGTGACCGAGGCGGCAGCAGCGGTTTCAGCGCCGGTAGCACCCGCGGCCATCGCCACGCTGAGCGCGACGTCGATCAGCTTCGGCAACCAGAAGGTCGGCACGACCAGTGCGGCGAAGTCGGTGACGCTGACCAACACCGGCGGCGGGACGCTGACGATCGGTGCGTTGACGGCGGGCGGCTCGAACCCGGGCGAATTCGCGCGCGCCGGAACGTGTGCGGTGAGCACCGCGCTGGCTGCGGGTCAGAGTTGCACGTTGCAGTACACCTTCACACCCGCGACCAGCTACAGTCGGTCGGCGACGCTTGCCGTGGGCACCAACGCCGGCACACTCAAGCTCAGCCTCAGCGGGAAGGGAACACGGAGGTAGGACAACTTCGGCACGGGCTTTTGCCCGCGCGCAGGATTCTTGCAAACGCAGAAAGACGAACCCCGCCGCGGCGGGGTTCGTTTTCGATATAGAGGCCTTCTGTTACTCTGCGGCGACGCGAAAAACCAAGTCCCGCAAGGCCGAGCCCGAGCAACGCGAGCGTAGCCGGTTCGGGGACGCCCGTGTCACCGCCTGGTGGCCGCACTTCATGCGCCACATAACCGACCAAGTACGCCGCATTCGACAGTTTCTCGGTGGTCAGGAACGACTGGAAACGAGTTCCATTGCTCAGTTCAAATCCGTCGATGAAAAGGAAGTACGGATTCGGATCGCCGCCAATCTAAAAACTCTGAGACGATCCCAGCGTTATTGACTATCTGCACGCGATCGGCGCAGCCGTTGATATTGACACCTTGGTAATTGTTTCCGCCGTAGGCGCACGGGGTGGTGCCATTATTGGTTTCGTCGTGAAGGAAGTCCTACACGAAATTATAAGTACCGACACTTGCGAACGGATCTGCGCCTGCCTCATCGACATCTATGGACACGTTGGCAGAGAGCGTGAGCCGGATATTGGTAATGCTGGGGGCGTAGATCGGAAAATTCAGATGTGTGAACGTCCCAAACGTGAAATCCGGGGACGGGATCGGCGGGACCCATCGCTGGCACCGACGCCGGCGCATGGAAGTTGTACCCGCTTTGGAGCGTAGTGGACTCGAGCCGGGACACCCCATCGGGCCTGAGGATGCGCCGTCCCGCTACCGAGTGATGGTCGCAACAGGAATACCCGGAGCGGTCATCACCGCGTTTGACCACGTTCCGATGATGTTGTCCAGCTGACCCAAGATGCAGACGCGCTTGTCATTCCCAATAGACACACCGCTGCGGCTGCGGCGGTCATCACAAACTTTTGGCTACACATGATTGCTTCCTCTCCCAGCGCAAACCGCGCCCGAGCATGGTTGACATGATTCAAGGTGCAGACCAAAGCCCCCCATTCGAGGCTTGTCCGCCCTTAAGCGTTGCCCTTGCGCTTGGCCTTATGCATTTTCGATGCCAGCAACGGTCGACAATTTTTTTGTGTCTATGAAACAATAAGTTGCATTGGAGAGCACAAGCCCAGTCGATTCGCACGGCTGATTCCTTGGTGGGCAGTGTAAAAAATCTCGACAGGTTCTCGAGTAAACAATCAGGGGTCAGAGCCTTAATTGACCACCACGAACCACACGTGCGACGCGCAGATCCTTCAATCCGCCAAGTCCGAACCCAAACAAGGAACTCCGCCCGTCCGGCAGGCAATCTCAAGCGCCATCATTGACGGCCCAAGCCCAGGACTTCGGTCCTCATCAACCTGCGGCCTACTGTAAAAATTCCGACACCTGGGCTCTTCGAGCCGACGACTGCCCAGCTCCGGATGGCAGGATTCCCTGCCCCCTCGGCGGCCCAGTGAGCGGGGAGAGACTCGTCAGGTTGTCCGACAAGCACCTAACCGTATTCGGCCGCAGCAGAGCCAGTAGCACCCAAGGACTCGGACGCGTGTTGCCGCACGGATAACCGTAAATATGGTAATATGGTCACCGTGAAGACAACCTTGGAAATCCCCGATCCGCTCTTCCGCAAGGCCAAGGCGCGCGCCGCCGAGCGTGGCCAAAGCCTGAAGGACTTCGTCGCCGAGGCGCTGGAGGCGCGGCTCGCGGCGGGTTCCGCAGCCGGCGCCGCGGAGGAGCCGAAATGGATGGGCGGGTTCGGCAAGCTGCACCAGCTGCGCGAGGAGACGGCGCGGATCCAGGGCGTGATCGACGAAGCGTTCGAATCGGTCGAGGACGAGGATCGCCGTTGATCCTCGACACCAACGCGCTGTCGGCCTTCGTCGACGGCGACGAGGCGGTGGGCGACGTGCTGCGCCACCAAGCACGCGCCTGCATCCCGGTGATCGTGCTCGGCGAGTTCCGCTACGGGATCGCGCAGTCGAAGCACCGCGCCGCCTATGAGCAGTGGCTGCAATCCGAGCTGGGCCACTTCGAGGTGCTGGCGGTGACCGCCCAGACCACGATCGCCTACGCGGCGCTGCGGGTCGCGCTCAAGGAGCAAGGCACGCCGATACCCGCCAACGACGCGTGGATCGCCGCGCTGGCCTTGCAGCACAAGTTGCCGGTGCTGACCCGCGACCAGCATTTCGACGCCGTTCCAGGCATGAAGCGGCAGGATTGGTGAGGGTATCGACAGCGCAAATGCGCGGGACTTGGTTTCCGTCAGCCTGTAGCCCACTGTAAAGAACTCGGACACCCGGCCGCTCCCACTCCGTCAGGTTCCCGGGTTCGGCGGCAGCAATGCCCGCCGCTACGAGTCCCCGAGAGCTCCGTGCCCATCGACCTCCAGAAAGATGTCCTCATCGAGGTGCCCCGTCGCGGCAACGGCATTGTACAATGCATATATGCACAAAGTTGAGGTGCGATGATGCACAAGCGAATGACCATCTCGATCGACGAAACCGTCTATGAAGGGCTGGTTCGGGTAATCGGTCGCCGCAAGATCAGCCAGTTCCTGGAGGATCTTGCGCGTCCGCACGTCGTCAACGACGACCTCCTGGCCGGATATCAGGCAATGGCCGCCGATACGGCACGAGAGCGCGAGGCGCTCGAGTGGAGCAATGCGCTGATCGGGGATGCAATCGATGAAGCGCGGTGAGGTCTGGTGGGTGGATTTCGATCCGGCGATGGGCGGTGAAATCCGGAAGACTCGTCCCGCAGTGATTGTCAGCAACGACGCCGCCAATGCCGCCCTCAACCGTGTGCAAGTCGTGCCTCTGACCAGCAACATCGGGCGCCTGTACCCCAGCGAAGCAACCGTTATCGTCGACGGCAAGCCGAGCAAGGCGATGGCGGATCAGATCACCACGGCCGCCAAGGAGCGCCTCAAAGCCAGGCTCGCGACGCTTTCCCGAGCCGACGTGCTCGCCGTGGAACGGGTACTCAAGATACAACTCGGAATGGCGCTCTGAACCCGTCTCAGAGGGTGTGCGATGATCTATGAAGCCAGTCTGTTGCGAGCATACGCGTTTCGCGAGCCAGCAGCCAGGCGACGGGAGCCCAGTTGGAGCTGTCATGGTGCGCCATGAGTCGGCAAGCGCGCTCGTTCCAAGCATGCGTGCGCTCGACCACCCAGCGCTTAGCCTGAACGACGAAGCCCTTGGCGACGACTTCGGGCCACAAGGGCTGCTGAACGTCCTGCCAGGTGCCGGTGCTGCGGTTGCCGGGGTGGCGCACGATCTCCACGCTGATGCCGTGGACCTCTTCGATGGCGGTGGCGCATTTACCGCTGTAGGCGCTATCGGCGTAGAGCTTCTTCAGTGTTGGGACTTTGGCGCAGGCCTGCGCCACGACCGGCGCTGCCGCGTCGCGGTCCTGCACGCTGGCGGCGGTGATCGTGACGGCCAGCAGCAAACCCAAGGTGTCGACCACCAGATGGCGCTTGCGCCCCTTGACCTTCTTGCCGGCGTCGAAACCGGTATTGCCGCCCTGCGCGTGCTGCGCGTGCTCTGCGCGTCGATGATGGCCGCCGTCGGCTCCGGGGCCCTGCCCATGCGATCACGCCATTGCTGGCGCAGGCGTCGTGCATGGCCTCGAACACGCCCGCCGCAGCCCAGCGGCTGAAGGACTTGTAGGTCGCTTGCCAAGGCGGGAAGGTCTTGGGTAGAGCGCCACGCGCAGCCCGTGCGCAGCGCGTAGCAGCAGGCGTTGACCATGTGCCGGCGCTCGTAACGCGCCGGCGCCCCGCGCTGTCCGTCACGCTCGAACAAGTCGGCCACCAGCGCCCACTCGGCATCGGTGAGGTCGGTGTTCATGCCGCTGGCGCCATCGCGACGGCGATGCGCAGCCGTGTAGCCGTAGCGGACCGGCGCAGCTCCCTGAACCGCGGCCCGCTCGCCGGCCCGGCGCAGCGGCTTGAGCCGCTCGATGCCAGCCTCCCGCAGTGCCTTGCGCACGGTCACGGTGCTGACCTTGACGCCCATGCGACGAAGCAGTTCTCGCGTGACTTCGTCCAGAGAGGAACGCGGCTGCTCTTGAATGATCGCCCGAAGAACTGCCGTGTGGTCAGCGTTCAGCGAGGGTCGCCGCCCAGGGCGCCCCAGTTGCTCGTTTCGCGTCTTCGTCGCCATCCAACACCCCGCGCCAGAATGCCTCGATCAGAGCATAACGCGCGAGATGTTGTTTTCGTCTACACTCTCTCAGAGGCTGAGAGTTTTTCGGGCGTGTCCGAGCGGCGCGCCAGAAGGCGTCCGATCGAGGCGCAAAGCGCAGCCATAGCTCGGGCTATGGCGAGCATTTGCAACGAAGCGTCGGGCGTCTTCTGGCGTGATGAGCGGGCATGATCGAAAGACTCTCAGCCTCTGCGACCGGCACTCCGGCGGGTCGGGCGAAGAGAACCGGGCTTCGCTTGTCGCCATGGGCGATCGAACCCGCGCGGGCTCCGACCCCGGAAAAGCCACGTCGGCCGCGTCGCACCTTGCCATGCTGCGTACGCCTGCCGGACAGCAAGGCGATGCAGATCGATCCGTCCAATCCCCTTCGACTTGCCATGACCGAGCGCGAGGTATTACAATTATCTGCAGGTAATACTTGAGGTTCTGCCGATGCCCACGACGATCACCCAAAAAGGCCAGGTCACCATTCCGAAGCGGATCCGCGACGCGCTGGGCCTGACGCCCGGTAGCGCGGTGGACTTCGCCGCCGACAAGGACGGCAACGTCATCCTGCGGAAAACGGGCCAGCGCGCACGCACGCCTTCGCGCAAGGATCGCTTCGAAGCGGCTCGCGGCAAGGCCGACATCAAATGGCGCACCGATGAACTGATGGCCCTGCTTCGCGGCGAGGATTGATGCTGCTCGTCGATACCAATGTCCTCGTCGACGTGCTCGAGGACGATCCCGATTGGGGACCGTGGTCGCTGCAACAGCTTCGTGCCCAATCCAGGGTGCATCGACTCGTCATCAATGCCGTCATCTACGCCGAACTCTCCCTGGCGTTCACGACCTTCGAGGCGTTGGACCAGGCGGTGGAAGGTCTGCAGTTGGCGCTCGAGGAAACGCCCAGACCCGCCCTCTTCCTCGCGGGCAAGGCTTTCGTGCGCTATCGGCGCGAAGGCGGCGCCAAGACCAACGTACTGGCGGACTTCTTCATCGGCGCGCACGCCGCCGTGTCAGGGTACCCGTTGCTCACGCGCGACCCGCGACGCTACCGGACCTACTTTCCAGGCGTCACGCTGATCGCGCCTTGATCGCGGGTCGTGGCGGTAGCGGGCCCGCGGGCGCGGCAGGCCGGTATACGGAACAATGGGGCTTCCCTATCAGGCAGCGACCTGCTCATAGGAAAACCGAGGAATGTCGGCCCGTTCCGATGCGTGCTCGACGGTGATCGCGCAAATATCTCCGTGCGCATCGACCTCCAGAAGGGTGTTCTCGTGTCGTCCTGCCCTGAGAAAAGACAAGCCCCGCCACCTCCACGAGGCGACGGGGCGCGCCGATTGCAAAAGGCTGGCGCCGCTCAGGCTGCGGTCTTCTTCTTGTCGAAGAACTGCTCGTCCTCGGTCGAATGCGACAGCGCCGTCGTCGATGCCTTGCTGCCCTGCACGGTGGTGGTGATCGCGTCGAAGTAGCCGGTGCCGACCTCGCGCTGGTGCCGCACCGCGGTGAAGCCCTTCTCGGCCGCCGCGAACTCGGCTTCCTGCAGTTCGACGAACGCGGTCATCTGCGTGCGGGCGTAGCCGTAGGCCAGGTTGAACATCGAGTAGTTGAGGCTGTGGAAGCCGGCCAGCGTGATGAACTGGAACTTGTAGCCCATCGCGCCCAGCTCGCGCTGGAACTTGGCGATGGTCGCGTCGTCGAGGTTCTTCTTCCAGTTGAACGACGGCGAGCAATTGTAGGCCAGCATCTTGCCGGGGAACTTGGCCTGGATCGCTTCGGCGAACTGCTTGGCGAACTTGAGGTCGGGCTTGCCGGTCTCGCACCAGATGAGGTCCGCATAGGGCGCATACGCGAGACCGCGCGAGACCGATTGCTCGAGGCCGTTGCGGGTCTTGTAGAAACCCTCGATGGTGCGCTCGCCGGTGCAGAACGGCTGGTCATTGGGATCGATGTCGGAGGTGACCAGGTCGGCCGCCTCGGCGTCGGTGCGCGCGAGCAGGATCGTCGGCACGCCCATGCAGTCGGCAGCGAGCCGCGCGGCGATGAGCTTCTCGACCGCTTCGTGCGTCGGCACCAGCACCTTGCCGCCCATGTGGCCGCATTTCTTGACCGCCGCCAGCTGATCCTCGAAGTGGACGCCGGCGGCGCCGGCATCGATCATCGCCTTCATCAACTCGAACGCATTCAGCACGCCGCCGAAACCGGCCTCGGCATCGGCGACGATCGGGGCGAAGAAATCGATGTCGTCGTTCTTGCCTTCCATGTGATGAATCTGGTCGGCGCGCATGAGCGCGTTGTTGATCCGGCGCACGACGTGCGGCACCGAATTCACCGGGTACAGCGATTGATCGGGATACATTTCGCCGGCGATATTGGCGTCGGCCGCGACCTGCCAGCCGGAAAGATAGATCGCCTTGAGGCCGGCCTTCACCTGCTGCATCGCCTGGTTGCCCGTCATCGCACCGAGCGAGTTCACGTAGGGCTCTTCGGTGATCAGCTTCCAGAGCTTTTCCGCGCCGCGCCGGGCGAGCGTGTGCTCGATGTGGATCGAGCCGCGCAGGCGCACGACGTCTTCGGCCTTATAGCCGCGCTTGATGCCCTTCCACCGCGGGTTCTCCGCCCAGTCCTTCTTGAGTCTTCCCGCTTCCAGATCGTAGTTCATTGCTTGCTCCCATCGTCTCGCGTCATGGCCAACCCGGCCTCGCGTTCCCGTTGAAGGCCGCGCGCCGGAACCTTGGTCAGCGGTCCCCCGCTACGCGGTTGGCGTGCGCGGGTTGCCGCAGCGTGAAGCAGAGGGCGGACCCAGCCGCCGGCGCTCCACTGCACGGACCGACCGAGGATGGCTCGGCGGGTCTGGCGGGCATGGATGGGTTCTGGTCGTTACCCAAGTCCCGCTTGCGGCCGCCGCTGTGGATCGCGCACGGCCCTTCGTGACACCCGAACGTTAGCAAACACTGGCCTCGCTGACAAGCCGATTATTGCAATGCAATACGAAAAACTTAACAAAAAATCATATAGTTAAAATCTATTTCCGCCTGGCGGAAATAGATGATGCTTTTCGGGGCCAGCGGTTGTTGCAGCGCATGATGGGCGCCGCGCAGCGGGCGCAGGCGACTTCAGGTGCCGGTCGCCGCTGCCGGCGGCACCCGCGCCGGGCCGGCATGATCCGCGGCGTCAGGAAATCCGGACGCGATCGCCCCGGTCCGGGATTTCGACCTCCGTCCAGCGCCTGTCCTGCCGAATCAAAGCCGCGAATGCCACGGCGGTCTCGCGTTCGCCGTGGACGACAAACGTGCGCGCGGGCGGCGCCTTGAATCCCGCGAGCCAGCCCATGAGCGCCGCCTGGTCGGCGTGCGCCGACAGTCCGCCGATCGTGTGCACGGACGCTCGTACCGGCACTTCCTCGCGAAACAACCGCACCGACGACACGCCATCGACAATCTGGCGGCCCAGCGTGCCTCCCGCCTGGAAGCCGGTAAAGACGATCGCGCATTCCTCGCGCGGAAGGTTATGGCGCAAGTGGTGCTTGATGCGGCCTGCATCGCACATCCCGCTTGCCGCGACGATCACGGCACCGCGCGAAATGGCGTTGATCGCCATCGAATCCTGCGGCGTCTCGGTGAAGAGGACACGCACGCGATCGTGGTGCCCGGCCAGCCAGCGGCCGAGGACCTGGCTCTCGCGGTCCAGCGTCGCCGCATATTTCGCCGTGATCTCGGTGGCGCGCGTCGCCAGCGGCGAATCGACGAAGATCGTCAGCGCCGGGACGCGGCCGAGGCGCACGAGGTCGGCCAGCACGTGCAGCACTTCCTGCGTCCGGCCCACCGCGAACGCGGGAACGACGACGTTGCCGCGCGGGAGCGTTCGCGTCAGGACGTCGGCGATTTCGTCGTAAGTCGTGGCGAGGCTCTTGTGCAGGCGGTTGCCGTACGTCGACTCGACGACCAGGACATCGGCATCGGCGATCAACGTCGGATCGGCGAGCACGGGCCGCCCCGGCTGCCCGAGATCGCCGGAAAACACGAGCTTCCTTCGCGTACTGCCGGCACCGATCCATACTTCCGCGATGGCCGATCCCAGGATGTGGCCCGCATCGCGAAAGCGGAACGAAACATCGGCGCGCGGCGACGTCTCCGCATCGTAGGCGATCGGCCGGAACTGCTGCAGGCAGCGCTCGGCGTCGGCGACGGTGTACAACGGATTCGCGTCCAGGATCGGCCCCGGCGCCGCGGCCTCGTTCGCGCCGGGGATCCCGCTCCGACCGGCGTGACGCTCACCCGCCCGCCGGTTCCGGCTTCGCGGCGCCTGACGCAAATGCGACTTGGCCCACTCCGATTCCCGTTCCTGGATGTGGGCGCTGTCCGGCAACATGACACCGACCAGATCGGCGGTCGCCGGCGTCGCGTAGATGGGGCCCTTGAATCCTCGCGCGCAGAGCCGCGGCAACAAACCGGAATGATCGATGTGCGCGTGGGTGAGGATGACGAAATCGATGGCCCGCGCATCGAAATCCAGCGCGCGCTCATTCTTCTCGTCGGCCTCGCGCCCGCCCTGAAACATTCCGCAGTCGACGAGAAACGACCCTTCGGCGCCGTCGACCCGGTAGCACGAACCCGTGACCTCCCCGGCAGCGCCGAGAAACGTGACGACGACGCCTTCCGGTGCAGGTTCCGAGCGCGTGAGCGCCATCAGCGACCTCCTCGATGTCCGACCTTGCTGCAGTGTAGCGGACGGCTCCGCTTCGCTCCGGCGCGGCCGGCGCGTCAGGCCACCGGCGCAGGCTCCTTCTTCTCCTCGAACACGAGACGAGTGTTGTCGCCGTCATCGATGTCGATGGTGACGTGGCCGCCGTTCACCAGGCGGCCGAACAACAACTCCTCGGCCAGCGCCTTGCGGATGGTGTCCTGGATGAGGCGCGCCATGGGGCGCGCACCCATCTGCGGATCGAAGCCCTTGCGCGCGAGGAAGCTCTTGAGACCCGCGGTGAACGTGGCCTCGACCCGCTTTTCGTGCAGCTGGTTCTCGAGCTCGAGCAGGAACTTGTCGACGACCTTGAGGATGACCTCGGGATCGAGCGCGCCGAAGGAAATGGTCGCGTCGAGCCGGTTGCGGAACTCGGGCGTGAACATGCGCTTGATCTCGGCCATCTCGTCGCCGACCGCCTTCGCATTGGTGAAACCCATCGACCCCTTTGCCAGCGCTTCCGCGCCTGCGTTGGTGGTCATGATGACGGTCACGTTGCGGAAATCGGCCTTGCGTCCGTTGTTGTCGGTCAAGGTGCCGTGATCCATCACCTGCAGCAGGATGTTGAAGATGTCGGGGTGCGCCTTCTCGATCTCATCGAGCAGCAGAACGCTGTACGGGGTCTTGGTCACCGCTTCGGTGAGCTGTCCGCCCTGGTCGAATCCGACGTAACCGGGAGGCGCGCCGATCAGGCGCGATACCGCGTGCCGCTCCATGTATTCCGACATGTCGAAGCGGATCAGCTCGACGCCGAGGCAATAGGCGAGCTGCCGTGCGACCTCGGTCTTGCCCACACCGGTCGGGCCGCTGAACAGGAAATTGCCGATCGGCTTGCGCGGATTGCCCAATCCCGCGCGCGCCATGCGGATGGCGGACACCAGCGCGTCGATCGCGCGGTCCTGCCCGAATACGACGTTCTTCAGATCGCGGTCGAGCGTCTTCAGCGAATTGCGGTCGTCGCTGGTGACGTTCTTCGCCGGTATGCGCGCGATCTTGGCGACGATCTCCTCGATCTCGGTCTTGCTGATGACTTTCTTTTGCTTCGACTTGGGCAGGATCCGCTGCGCGGCCCCGGCCTCGTCGATCACGTCGATGGCCTTGTCGGGAAGGTGGCGGTCGTTGATGAAACGCGCCGACAGCTCGGCGGCCGTGGTCAGCGCGGCGGGCGCGTACTTGACGCCATGATGCTGCTCGAACCGGGACTTGAGACCCTTGAGGATCTCGATGGTCTCGGCGATCGACGGTTCCGGCACGTCGACCTTCTGGAAGCGGCGTGACAGCGCGTGATCCTTTTCGAAGATCTGCCGGAACTCGGAATAGGTGGTGGCTCCGATGCACTTCATCGCACCGGTCGACAACGCCGGCTTCAGCAGATTGGAGGCATCGAGCGTTCCGCCCGACGCCGCACCCGCGCCGATGATGGTGTGGATCTCGTCGATGAACAGGATCGACCTGGGATTGTCCGCCAGTTGCTTCAGCACGGCCTTCAGGCGCTGCTCGAAATCGCCGCGGTACTTGGTGCCGGCCAGCAGGGCGCCCATGTCCAGCGAGTACACCTGGTACTCCTTCAGGAGGTCCGGAATTTCGCCGTCGTTGATGCGCCGTGCGAGCCCCTCGGCGATTGCCGTCTTGCCGACACCGGCCTCGCCCACCAGCAAGGGATTGTTCTTGCGCCGGCGGCACAGCACCTGGACCACCCGCTCGAGTTCGTTCGCCCGGCCGATCAGGGGATCGGTCTTGCCGGCCTTCGCCATCTGGTTGAGGTTGATCGTGTAACTGTCGAGCGCGCCCTTTTCCTGCTCGGCGTTCTCGCCCTCCTCCTTGGCCTCGGCCTTCTCCGGCTTGTGCACAGGAATCTTGCTGATGCCGTGCGAGATGAAATTGACGACATCGAGCCGCGTCACGCCGCGCTGGTTCAGAAAATAGACCGCGTGCGACTCCTTTTCGCCGAAGATCGCCACCAGCACATTGGCGCCGGTGACTTCCTTCTTGCCGGACGATTGCACATGCAGGATCGCGCGCTGGATGACGCGCTGGAAGCCCTGCGTGGGCTGGGTGTCGGCGTCCGAATGCGGCGCGAGCCGCGGCGTGTGCTCGTTGATGAAATCGCTGAGCACGCCGCGCAACTCCTCGAGATCGACGCCGCAGGCCTTCAGCACTTCGGCCGCCGACGGGTTGTCGAGCATCGCCAGCAGCAGATGCTCGACGGTGATGAACTCATGCTGCTTCTGCCGCGCCTCGACAAAAGCCATGTGTAGGGAAACTTCGAGTTCCTGCGCAATCATAGTGTCCGGCCCTTCACGCCTGCCCGCCGATGCCACCCGGATCCCCTGCGGATCGCGGACCCAGCGACGACTTTAACGCTCAAGCTTCCTCCATCGTGCACTGCAGCGGATGCTGATGCTGCCGTGCGATACCGACGACCTGCTCGACCTTCGCCGCCGCAACTTCGCGCGTGTAGGTTCCGCAATTGCCCATGCCCTCGCGATGGACCTGAAGCATCACCTGTATGGACTTCTCACGGCTCATCGCGAAAACAGTCTGCAATACGGTCACCACAAAGTCCATCGGCGTGTAATCGTCGTTCAGCAGCAATACCTTGTACATCGGCGGCGGCTTGAGTTGGGTCTTTTCGGCTTCAAGCAGACCGCCCTGCTGGTGCTGAATGGCCATTTTCCAATCGTGGACAGTGAGGGGCGCACCCCTATGTTTGATGATTGCAACAGATTTTTCAAGTGAAACGGGAAACCGCCGACGTACGGCTTGACACCGACCGGATCCTGCGCCTAAAAAGCGGTGTTTGGCTGCCGAGTGTCTGCTCCACCGGTAAGGTTACGCGCCCCGGCGCCGCACATGCCGCAAGTGGTACTAGCTGTCCAAACGCCAACCACTCCGTTCATTTTGTAAGGAAGTAGCACTATGGCAACTGGTACCGTCAAGTGGTTCAATGATGCGAAGGGCTTCGGTTTCATCACTCCGGATGGCGGCGGCGAAGATCTGTTTGCGCACTTTTCGGCAATCAACATGCAGGGTTTCAAGTCGTTGAAGGAAGGCCAGAAGGTCAGCTTTGAAGTGACTCAGGGACCCAAGGGCAAGCAGGCGTCCAATATCCAGGCCGCGTGAACCATTGCCGATTCTCGACCCGCACCCGATCGGTGCGCGGTCGAATCAAAGCCCGCCGCCCGGCGGGCTTTTTTGTGGCGGCAATTCCCTCGTCAGCCCGGGACCCCGGGGGATCGAAAAAAGGCCCGCCGGGTGGCGGGCCTCCATGCAACGGCAGCGGCCGCTTCGTACGCTACATCCGCTCGATCATCGCCTGACCGAAGCCCGAGCACGACACCTGCGTGGCACCCGGCATCAGGCGCGCGAAGTCATAGGTGACGACCTTGTCGGCAATCGACTTTTCGAGGCTCTTGACGATCAGCGCGGCGGCTTCCTTCCAGCCCATGTGGACCAGCATCATCTCGGCGGACAGGATTTCGGAGCCCGGATTGACATAATCCTTGCCGGCATACTTGGGCGCCGTGCCGTGCGTGGCCTCGAACATCGCCACGGAGTCGGACAGGTTCGCGCCCGGCGCGATGCCGATGCCGCCCACCTGCGCCGCCAGCGCGTCGGAGATGTAGTCGCCGTTCAGGTTCAAGGTGGCAATCACGCTGTATTCGGCCGGCCGCAACAGGATCTGCTGCAGGAAGGCGTCGGCGATCACGTCCTTGATGATGATGTCCTTGCCGGTCCGCGGGTTCTTGAACGAGCACCACGGGCCGCCGTCGATCGGCTTGGCGCCGAACTCGTTCTGGGCAATCTCGTAGCCCCAGTCGCGGAACGCGCCCTCGGTGAACTTCATGATGTTGCCCTTGTGCACCAGCGCCACCGACGGCTTGTCGTTGTCGATCGCGTACTGGATCGCCTTGCGCACCAGCCGGAAGGTTCCGTCGCGCGACACCGGCTTGATGCCGATGCCGGAGGTCTCCGGAAAGCGGATTTTCTTCACGCCCATTTCCTTGATCAGGAAATCGATGACCTTCTTTGCCGCCGGCGATTCGGCCTGCCACTCGATGCCCGCGTAGATGTCCTCGGAATTCTCGCGGAAGATCACCATGTCGGTCTTCTCGGGCTCCTTGACCGGCGAGGGCACGCCCTTGAACCAGCGCACCGGGCGCAGGCAGACGTAGAGGTCGAGCTGCTGGCGCAGCGCGACGTTAAGCGAGCGGATGCCGCCGCCGACCGGCGTGGTCAGGGGGCCCTTGATCGACACCACGTAGTCCTTGAGGATGGCCAGCGTCTCCTCCGGGAGCCAGACGTCGGGGCCGTATACCTTGGTCGATTTCTCGCCGGCGTAGATCTCCATCCAGTGGATCCTGCGTTTTCCGCCGTAGGCTTTCGCGACCGCGGCATCCACGACCTTGATCATGACCGGCGTGATGTCGAAACCTGTGCCGTCACCCTCGATATAGGGGATGATCGGGTTATCCGAAACGTTGAGGCTGTAATCCTCGTTGACGGTGATCTTCTGTCCGCCGGCGGGAATCTTGACGTGCTCGAAGCTGGCCATGGGGTCTCCTTGATCGGTGGTCATCGCGCCGCCTCGTCGAGGCCGGGCCGCGTCGACGGCAACCATGATGGGGGGCGGTTGGTGGGGCCGACCGATTATCCTCGATCTCGTCCGGTCCCGCCATGGCAGAACCCGTCTGCCCGCCGCTTGCCGCCCGCCCCTTGGTCATACTCCTGAACAAACCCTGCGGCGGCCATCGGCTTGCCGACGTTGCGCCTCATCCGCTGTGCCATCGGGCCATGGACGATCGAGGGACTCCCGCCCGGGGACTGGCGCCGGGAAACCGTCGACGTGCGCATGCTATGATGCTGATTATTCTGGTTCTTGTTCCAAACCCCTGCCGAACTCCCCGTTGCCGACGCTTGTCCGCGCTGTCCGCCCCTCCTGATCCGGCACCGGCCGAGACCCAACCTTTCCGATGATCCGCCGCCTGTTCGCCCGCCTGCTTTCGGGCGCGTCGAAACCCGCGCGTGCCGCTCGCGTGTACGGCGCGTCCGATCACCCGTTGCGCCGCGATCAGATCGCCAGCAGCGCCCTTCAGGTCACGCGGCGCCTGCAGGAGGCCGGGTTCAAGGCCTTCATCGTCGGCGGCGCGGTGCGCGATCTCTTGCTCGGCATCGTGCCGAAGGATTACGACATCGCCACCGATGCCGAGCCGGAGCAGGTCAAACCCCTGTTCCGTCGCGCGTTCCTGATCGGGCGCCGATTCCGGCTGGTGCATGTCCATGTCGGGGGCGATGCGATCGAGGTGTCGACGTTTCGCGCGCCGCAGGGCGATGACGCCGCCGACGAGCACGGGCGCCTCCTGTCCGACAACGTCTACGGCACGCAGGCCGAGGACGCCGCCCGCCGCGATTTCACCATCAATGCGCTCTATTTCGATCCCGCCGCCGAGGAAATCTGGGATTACGTCGGCGGCGTCGCCGACATCCGCGCGCGGCGGCTGAAGCTCATCGGCCCGCCAACGACGCGCTACCGCGAAGATCCGGTGCGCATGCTGCGCGCGGTCCGCCTGGCGGCAAAACTGGGCATCGCGATCGAGGCCAAGACGGCCGCGCCGATCTCCAAGCTCGCGCCGCTGATGCAGAACGTGCCGCCCGCCCGGCTGTTCGACGAGATGCAGAAGCTCCTTCTCTCGGGCCACGCGGCGGAGTCGCTGCGCAGCCTGCGCGAGCACGGGTTGTCCCACGGTCTCCTGCCCCTGCTCGACCTCGTGCTCGAACAGCCGATGGGCCAGCGGTTCATCGAGTTGGCGCTGGCGAACACCGACGAGCGCGTGCGCGACGACCGCGGCGTGTCGCCGGGATTCCTGTTCGCCACGCTGCTGTGGCACGAGGTGCTCGCCACCTGGAACGCGGCCAAGGCGAAGGGCGAGCGACCGATTCCGGCGCTCTACGATGCCATGGACTCGGTGCTCGAGCGCCAGGCAAAGCAGATCGCGATACCGCGTCGGTTCGAGGCCACGATCAAGGAGATCTGGTCGCTGCAGCCGCGTTTCGAGCAACGCTCGGGACAGCGCCCCTATCGTTTGCTCGAGCACCCCCGGTATCGTGCGGGCTGGGATTTCCTGGAGCTGCGCGGCAAGAGCGGTGAACTGGTCGAGAGCCTTGCCAATCTTCCCGACTGGTGGGACCAGTTTGCCAACGCCCACCCGGACGAACGGGAGGCATTGCTCAAGCCCGACGACGGTCCGAAAGGCCGCCGCCGTTCCCGCAGCCGCGGCAAGAAGCGCAGCTCGGACGCACCGCCGGCGCCGCCGAACGACACGCCTCCCGAGTGAAGGCCACGATCGCCTGCATCGGGCTTGGCAGCAACCTTGCGCACCCGCGGCGGCAGATCGCCCGGGCGATCGGCGCCATCGCCCGCGTTCCGGGCTGCCGGGTCCTGCGCGTCTCGCCTAACTACGTTTCGGCTCCGGTCGGCTGCGCGCTTGCCCAGCCCGACTACATCAACGCCGTCGCCGCGCTGGCGACAACGCTGCCGCCGTTGGCGCTGCTGCGCCGATTGCTGGCGATCGAGCATCGGCACAAGCGGCGCCGCGATCCCGGCGGACAGCGCAACACTCCGCGTACGCTCGATCTCGATTTGCTACTATACGGCCGCCGTCAGATTCGCACCGCGCAGTTGACCGTTCCGCATCCGCGCATGCATGGTCGCGCGTTCGTTCTGCGGCCGCTGGCGGACATCCTGCCGGCGGTGACGATCCCCCGCCTGGGGCTCGCCCGCCGCCACCTGCGCAACCTGACCGGCCAGCGCATCGCGCGTACCCGTACCCACGTCCTCCACTGATGGAAATGGCCGGTCATGGATCTCGATAAATGCCGGTACATCGTCGTCGAAGGCCCGATCGGTGCCGGCAAGACGAGCCTCGCCCGGCAGCTTGCGGCGCAGGTGTCCGGCGAGGAGCTTTTCGAGCGCCCCGAAGACAACCCGTTTCTGGCGCGCTTCTACGAGGACATGGCCCGCTTCGCGTTGCCGACGCAACTCACGTTCCTGTTTCAGCGCGCGGATCAGCTTCGCGGCGTCGGGCAATTCGACATGTTCCGGCGCGCTACCGTCGGCGATTTCCTTCTCGACAAGGACCCGCTGTTCGCGCGGCTCAACCTGTCCGACGCCGAATACCAGCTCTACGAAAAGGTGTACTCGCATCTGAAGCCGCAGACGCCGGTGCCCGATCTCGTCATCTACCTGCAAGCGCCGGTCGATGTCCTGGTCGAACGCGTGCTGCGCCGCGGCATCGGCTACGAGCGCTCGATCTCCGCCGAATATCTCGCGCGACTGGCCGACGCCTACAGCCGCTACTTCTACCAATACCAGGACGCGCCGCTGCTGATCGTCAACAGCGAGCGGCTCAACTTCGTCAACAATGCGGAGCACCTGTCGTTGCTGCTCGCGCGCATCGCGGCGATGAAAAGCGAGCGGGAGTTCTTCAATCTTGCTTCGTGAATGACCGCTGCCGGTCGACGGCGGCGCGTGCCGAAAGCCCCCCAACTCAAACTCACTGCACGAAAAACCGGATGAAGATTCTCCATACTGCCGCGGAACTCTCCGAACATCTTGCCGGCGCGAAGTGCGTCGCGTTCGTGCCGACCATGGGCAACCTGCACGACGGACACCTGTCGCTGTGCCGCATCGCCCGAGCGCATGGCGACGCCGTGGTCACCAGCATTTTCGTCAATCGCCTGCAATTCGGCCCGAACGAGGATTTCGACCGCTACCCGCGGACGATGGAAGCGGATCGCATCGGCCTCGAGCGCGAAGGGGTCGACGTCCTTTTCAACCCGAACGAGCAGGAGATGTACCCGACCCCGCAGGTCTATCGCGTGCAGCCGGCACCGCTCGCCAACGAACTCGAGGGCGCGTCCCGGCCGGGTTTCTTCGACGGCGTGTGCACGGTGGTGCTGAAGCTCTTCAACCTCGTGCAGCCGGACGTCGCGGTGTTCGGCAAGAAGGACCGCCAGCAGCTGAAGATCGTCCGCGGCATGGTGCAGCAGTTCAACATGCCGATCCGGATCGTGCCGGCAGAGACGATTCGCGCCGATGACGGCCTCGCGTTGTCGTCGCGCAACAATTACCTGTCGCCGCAGGAGCGCGCCGAGGCGCCCAACCTGCACCGCGTATTGCGCGGCATCGCCGACGCGATCGCCGCCGGACGCACCGACTACGCCAACCTCGAATCGGCCGGCCGTGCCGAACTCGCGCGCCGCGGCTGGAAGGTGGACTACATTTCCGTCCGCAACGGAGTGGGCCTGCGCATTCCGCATCCGGAAGGTTACGACCACCCCAATCTGCTGATCGTCCTTGCCGCCGCAACGATGGGCGCCACCCGCTTGATTGACAATGTCGATGTCATCAAGAAGGAAGGCGAAGATTGAGGACACTCATGACACGTCACATTGCGGCGCAGGCTAACTTCGCGCGCAGCGAGAAGTTAAGCTCGCGCAGCGAGCGGCCGGAGCCACAACGTCGATGTGATCAAGAAGGCGAAGACTGAACACCGACACGTCCACATTGCGGCGCAGGCTAACTTCGCGCGCAGCGAGAAGTTAAGCTCGCGCAGCGAGCGGCCGTAGCCACAACGTGGACGTGATCAAGAAGGAAGGCGAAGACTGAAGAGAAGCTGATCGCCGATGCGAAGCAGGTGTTCGAGTAGCGCCCATCCGGGCGCCATGCGCCGGATCTACGGTCGGCGCAGGGTGTAAAATTTCGGATCGGCAATAGCGTCCGGCTCCTGGCCGGAGCTTTATCCATCCGCGCCCGCCATAACGCCAGGCGCCCGAGCAAAGGGGAGTCCCAGATGGCATCCAACGAGAGCGCCGCATTTCCGGCGTGGCAGGCGGCCGCGGAGAAGTCGTTGCGCGGCAAACCGGTCGACAGCCTGACCTGGCAGACGCCCGAGGGCATTCCCGTCAAGGCGCTGTACACCGCGGCCGATGTCGCCGGACTCGAGCACGCGAACACGCTGCCCGGCTTCGCGCCGTTCGTGCGCGGCCCGCAGCCGACGATGTACGCGCAGCGGCCGTGGACGATCCGCCAGTACGCGGGCTTCTCCACCGCCGAGGAGTCGAACGCGTTCTATCGGCGCAATCTCGCCGGCGGCGGCCAGGGCGTGTCGGTCGCCTTCGACCTCGCCACGCATCGCGGCTACGACTCCGACCACCCGCGCGTCGTCGGCGACGTCGGCAAGGCGGGGGTGGCCATCGACTCGGTCGAGGACATGAAGATCCTCTTCGACGGCATTCCGCTGGACAAGGTCTCCGTGTCGATGACGATGAACGGGGCGGTGCTGCCGGTGCTCGCCGGCTACATCGTCGCCGCCGAGGAACAGGGCGTGGCGCAGGCGCTGCTCGCCGGGACCATCCAGAACGACATCCTCAAGGAGTTCATGGTCCGCAACACCTACATCTACCCGCCGACGCCGTCGATGCGCATCATCGCCGACATCATCGGGTACACGGCAAAACGCATGCCGAAGTTCAACTCGATCTCGATCTCCGGTTATCACATGCAGGAGGCCGGCGCGACGCAGGCGCTCGAACTCGCGCTCACGCTCGCCGACGGCAAGGAATACGTGCGCACGGCGCTCGCCACCGGCATGGACGTCGACGATTTCGCCGGCCGGCTGTCGTTCTTTTTCGCCATCGGCATGAACTTCTACCTCGAGGTCGCGAAGCTGCGCGCCGCGCGGCTGCTCTGGTGGCGGATCATGAGCGGCTTCGGGCCGAAGAGCGCGAAGTCGATGATGCTGCGCACGCACTGCCAGACCTCGGGCTGGTCGCTGACCGAGCAGGACCCGTACAACAACGTCGTGCGCACGACCATCGAGGCGATGGCGGCGGTGTTCGGCGGCACGCAGTCGCTGCACACCAACTCGTTCGACGAGGCGATCGCGCTGCCCACCGATTTCTCCGCCCGCATCGCGCGCAACACGCAGCTCATCGTTCAGGAAGAAACCCACATCTGCAACGTGATCGATCCCTGGGCCGGGTCGTACATGATGGAAAGGCTGACGCAGGACATGGCCGACCGGGCGTGGTCGATCATCGAGGAAGTCGAGGCGATGGGCGGCATGACCAAGGCGGTCGAAAGCGGCTGGGCCAAGCTGCGCATCGAGCAGTGCTCGGCCGAGAAGCAGGCGCGCATCGACCGCGGCGAAGATGTGATCGTCGGCGTCAACAAGTACCGCCTGGCGCACGAAGACCCGCTGGTCACCCGCGAGATCGACAACACCGCGGTGCGCGAGGCGCAGTTGAAGCGGCTGGCCGCGGTGCGTGGCAAGCGCGATGCGGCTGCCGTGAACGCGGCGCTCGGCGCGCTGACCGACGCCGCCCGCTCGGGCCAAGGCAATCTGCTCGACCTCGCCGTCAACGCGATGCGCGTGCGTGCCACCGTCGGCGAGGTTTCCGACGCCCTGGAAAAGGTGTACGGCCGCTATCGCGCCCGCACCGAGAGCGTTTCCGGCGTCTACGGCGCCGCGTTCGCGAGCGATGCGCCGTGGGCAAGCCTCAAGGCCGACATCGACGCCTTTGCCGCCGACGAGGGCCGCCGGCCCCGGATCATGGTGGCGAAACTCGGCCAGGATGGCCATGACCGCGGCTCCAAGATCATCGCCACCGGTTTCGCCGATCTGGGTTTCGATGTCGACATCGGCCCGCTGTTCCAGACGCCCGAAGAAGCCGCGGCGCAGGCGATCGAAAACGACGTCCACGTGGTCGGTGTATCGACCCTTGCCGCCGGACACAAGACGCTGGTGCCGCAACTCGTCGCGGCATTGCGCGCGCAGGGAGCGAACGACATCGTCGTCGTCGTCGGCGGCGTCATCCCCGCGCAGGATTACGACTACCTGAAGGCGGCCGGCGTCGCCGCCGTGTTCGGTCCCGGCACCGTCATTGCCGAAGCCGCCAGGGAAGTGCTCGCTGCCGTGCGCGCAGCGCGCAGCCACCAGGCCGCTTGATGCCGGCAGCGGCAGCCGACGCGGCGTTGATCGCGGGCGTGCTGGCGGGCGAGCGGCGCTCGCTCGCCAAGGCGATCACGCTGGTCGAGTCGTCGCGGCGCGATCACCAGCAGCGTGGGCAATCGATCCTCGAAACACTGCTCCCGCACACCGGACGCTCGATCCGCGTCGGGATCAGCGGTGCGCCCGGCGTCGGCAAATCGACGTTCATCGAAGCGCTGGGCCTGTACGTCATCCGCCAGGGCCATCGCCTCGCGGTGCTGGCGGTCGATCCTTCGAGCAGCGTCACCGGCGGCTCGATCCTCGCCGACAAGACGCGCATGGAGGAGCTGTCGCGCTCCCCGCAGGCGTTCATCCGCCCCTCTCCTGCCGGCGGGTGGCTGGGCGGCGTTGCGGCGCGCACGCGCGAAGCCTTGCTGGTGTGCGAAGCCGCCGGCTTCGACGTCATCATCGTCGAAACGGTCGGCGTCGGACAATCGGAAACCGCCGTCGCGCGGATGACCGATCTCATGGTGCTGCTGCAGCTGCCCATCGCGGGCGACGACCTGCAGGCGATCAAGAAGGGCATCGTCGAACTCGCCGACCTGATCGTCATCAGCAAGGCCGACCTGGCACCGCAACGCGCGGCCGAGGCGCAACAAACGCTCAGGAGCGCGCTGTCGATCCTGCGTCCGGCCTCACGCCACTGGCAGCCGCCGGTGCTGGCGCTGTCCGCGCTCGAAGGCAAGGGCATCCCCGAGTTCTGGGCGCAGGTCGAACGCTTCCGCGAGACGATGCAGGCAGCCGGCGAGTTCGACGCCCGCCGTCGCGATCAGGCCTGCGACTGGATGTGGCATCTGATCGACGAACGCCTGCGCGCGGACTTTCGCACCCATCCGGGCGTCGGAACCCTGCTGCGGACGACGCTCGAGGCCGTGGCTGCCGGCAGCCTGACGCCGGGCATGGCGGCCGAACGCCTGCTGGCCCGCGCGCGCACCGCCACTTGATCCGGCATGAATATGATTGAACCGTTCGCCCTGAGCTTGTCGAAGGGCCTGTCCTGAGCTTGTCGAAGGAAGCTTGTCGAAGGGCCTGTCCTGAGCTTGTCGAAGGAAGCTTGTCGAAGGGCCTGTCCTGAGCTTGTCGAAGGAAGCTTGTCGAAGGGCCTGTCCTGAGCTTGTCGAAGGAAGCTTGTCGAAGGACCTGTCCTGAGCCTGGCGAAGGGGCTTCGACGGGCTCAGCCCGAACGGATCTTCATACGTCAGTCGAAGGGCATGCACTGAGTCAATCTTGAACCGTTCGCCCTGAGCTTGTCGAAGGGCCTGTCCTGAGTTGATCGAAGGGGCTTCGACGTGGCCCGAACGGAAATTGATGCATCACCGTGCCGGATCAACAGTACCGCGACGGGACGACTCGTCCGCGTGCCCCGGTTCGCGACTTTCCTGCACGGCGGACTCCCACGCGCCGGCGGAATCCCCTAGAATCAATCGTTGCGCCGCAAGGCAAGACGCCGGAACTCCAACACCCACCGGCTCTTCGTTCGCGCCTGCGCCAACAATTGTCCATCCGGGGAGCCCAGGCATGCAGGAAATAATCCGAGAACTCGAGGAAAAGCGCGCCGCCGCGCGCCTGGGAGGCGGACAGCACCGCATCGACGCGCAGCACGCCAAGGGCAAGCTCGCCGCGCGCGAGCGCATCGAGGTCCTGCTCGATCCCGGCAGCTTCGAGGAATGGGACATGTTCGTCGAGCATCGCTGCCACGATTTCGGCATGGCCAACCAGAAGATCCCCGGCGACGGCGTGGTCACCGGCTACGGCACCATCAACGGCCGGCTGGTGTTCGTCTACAGCCAGGACTTCACGGTGTTCGGCGGCGCGCTGTCCGAGGCGCATGCGGAGAAAATCTGCAAGATCATGGATCACGCCATCAAGGTCGGCGCGCCGGTGATCGGCTTGAACGATTCGGGCGGCGCCCGGATCCAGGAAGGCGTCGCCTCGCTCGGCGGCTACGCCGAAGTGTTCCAGCGCAACGTGATGGCCTCGGGCGTGATTCCGCAGGTGTCGGTGATCATGGGACCGTGCGCCGGCGGCGCCGTCTATTCGCCGGCAATGACCGACTTCATCTTCATGGTGAAAGACAGTTCGTACATGTTCGTCACCGGCCCCGAGGTGGTGAAAACGGTGACGCACGAGGAAGTGACGGCCGAGGATCTGGGCGGCGCCATCACCCATTCGACGAAATCGGGCGTGGCAGACCTCGCGTTCGAGAACGACGTCGAGTCGATGATCATGGTCCGCGCGCTGTTTTCCTACCTGCCGTCGTCGAACAAGGAAAAGCCGCCGCTCGTCCCGACCGACGATCCCGCCGACCGGCTCGACGCCTCGCTCGACACACTGGTCCCGGACAACCCGAACAAGCCCTATGACATCAAGGAACTGATCTACAAGGTCGTCGACGAGAGCGCCTTCTTCGAGCTCGCACCGGATTACGCCAGGAACATCATCATCGGCTTTGCGCGGATGGATGGCGGCACCGTCGGCATCGTCGCCAACCAGCCGCTGATCATGGCGGGCTGCCTCGACATCAAGTCGTCGATCAAGGCCGCACGCTTCGTCCGTTTCTGCGACGCCTTCAACATTCCCATCATCACCTTCGTCGACGTGCCGGGTTTCATGCCCGGCACCGCACAGGAGTACGGCGGCATCATCAAGCACGGCGCGAAGCTTCTCTATGCCTACGCCGAGTGCACGGTGCCGAAGGTCACGGTGATCACGCGCAAGGCCTACGGCGGCGCCTACGACGTCATGTCGTCCAAGCACCTGCGCGGCGACGTGAACTTCGCCTGGCCATCGGCGGAAATCGCGGTGATGGGACCGAAGGGCGCGGTCGAGATCATCTTCCGCAAGGACATCGGCGACCCGGCGAAAATCGCCGAGCGGACCGAAGAGTACCGCAAGAAGTTCGCCAACCCCTTCATCGCCGGCCACCGCGGTTACATCGACGACGTGATCATGCCGCACGAGACGCGCAAGCGGATCTGCCGCTCGCTGGCCATGCTGCGCGAGAAGAAGGTCGAGAATCCCTGGCGCAAGCACAGCAACATTCCGCTGTGAGCGCCGCGCAACACCGTCCCGCCTCCCGCGACCAAGCGCTCAGGAACCTTCGCATGTTCAAGAAAATACTCGTTGCCAATCGTGGCGACCAGCCGCGAAGCGGCGCAGCGACGAAGTCAAATCGCGTGGCACGCGAAGCGTGCGGCGATTTCACCGCGGAGACGCAAGATGTTTAAGAAGATCCTGATTGCCAACCGCGGTGACCAGCCGCGAAGCGGCGCAGCGACGAAGTCAAATCGCGTGGCACGCGAAGCGTGCGGCGATTTCACCGCGGAGACGCAAGATGTTTAAGAAGATCCTGATTGCCAACCGCGGTGAAATCGCCTGCCGCGTCATCCGGACCGCGCGGCGCATGGGCATTGGGACCGTCGCCGTCTACTCCGAGGCCGACAGGAACGCCCGCCATGTCGACCTTGCCGACGAAGCTGTGCTCATCGGCCCGGCGCCGTCTGCGCAAAGCTATCTCCGCATCGACCGCATCGTGCAGGCGTGCAAGGACACCGGCGCCGAGGCCGTGCACCCGGGCTACGGCTTCCTGTCCGAAAACCCTGCGTTCTGCACTGCGCTCGAGAAGGAAGGCATCGTCTTCATCGGCCCCAAGGCGCACGCAATGGAGGCGATGGGCGACAAGATCGCGTCCAAGAAGCTGGCACTTGCCGCCAGGGTCAACACCATCCCCGGCCACAACAGCGCGATCGCGTCGGCCGACGAGGCGGTCGCCATCGCCAAGGGCGTCGGGTACCCGGTGATGATCAAGGCTTCCGCCGGCGGCGGCGGCAAGGGACTGCGCGTTGCCCGCAACGACAAGGAGTGCCACGAAGGATTCACTTCCTGCCGCAACGAGGCGAAGAACGCCTTTGGCGACGATCGCGTATTCATCGAGAAGTACGTCGAGGAGCCGCGCCACATCGAGATCCAGGTGCTCGGCGACGCGCACGGCAACATCGTCTATCTCAACGAGCGCGAGTGCTCGATCCAGCGCCGGCACCAGAAGGTGATCGAGGAGGCGCCGTCGCCTTTCCTCGACGATGCCACGCGGCGCGCGATGGGCGAGCAGGCGGTGCAGCTCGCGCGTGCGGTCCAGTACCAGTCCGCCGGCACGGTGGAGTTCGTCGTCGGCCGCGACAGGTCGTTCTACTTTCTGGAGATGAACACGCGGCTGCAGGTCGAGCACCCGGTCACCGAGGCGATCACCGGTCTCGACCTCGTCGAGCTGATGATCCGCGTCGCCGCCGGCGAGCGGCTGCCGTTCGGGCAACAGGAGGTTCAGCGCAACGGCTGGGCGATCGAGTGCCGGATCAACGCCGAGGATCCGTTCCGCAATTTCCTGCCGTCGTCGGGCCGGCTGGTGAAGTTCATCCCCCCTTCCGAGACCACCGGTCAGGTACGCGTGGATACCGGCGTGTACGAGGGCGGCGAAGTATCGATGCACTACGATTCGATGATCGCCAAGCTGATCTGCCACGGCGCGACCCGCGACCTGGCCATCGCGCGGATGCGCGACGCGCTGAACGCCTTCGTGATCCGCGGCGTCGCTTCGAACATCGCCTTCCAGGCGGCGCTGATGCAGCACCCGCGCTTCGTTTCCGGCGACTTCAACACCAATTTCATCGCCGAGGAGTTCCCCAAGGGCTTCCACTCGTCCGCCCTGGTCCACGACGACCCGCTGCTGCTCGCAGCTGTCGCCGCGCTGGCCCGCCGGCGCTACATCGCCCGCGCGGTGCAAACCACCGGCCAGATGCGCGGACACCGCCGCCAGGTCGGCCACGACTGGGTCGTCGCCGTGCGCGGCCGCAGGTTCCCGCTGCGCCTCACCCCGGTCGAAGGCGGCTGCACGATCGAGTTCGAGGGCGAATCCTACGCGCTGCGTTCCGACTGGAAGCTCGGCGACCTGATCATGCGGGGGACCTGGAACGGAGAGCACGTCTGCGTGCAGCTGCAGCGGATCGGCTGGCGGTACCGGGTGATCCACTGGGGCACGCAGGCCGACGTCGAGGTCCTGACCGCGCGCGCCGCGCATCTCCTGTCGTTGATGCCCGACAAGCCCAAACCCGACCTCTCGCGCTTCCTGCTGTCACCGATGCCGGGACTGCTGACCGAGCTCGCCGTCAGAGCCGGTCAGGAAGTGAAGGCCGGCGAAAAGCTGGCGGTGATCGAGGCGATGAAGATGGAGAACGTGCTGCGCGCGGAATCCGACTGCGTGGTCAAGGAAGTGCGCGCGGCCCAGGGCGACAGCCTCGCCGTCGATCAGCCGATACTCGAGTTCAGGTAGCCTGCGTGTGGGGTCAGAGTTGTAATACTCCGCAAGGGAGTATTACAACTCTGACCCCGATACGCGTTGGGGAGTATTACAACTCTGACCCCAACACGCCGATCAACTCCGGCGGCGCCTGCACCAGCTCGATCAGCACGCCTTCGCCGCACAGCGGTGTCGCTTCGTTGCCCTTGGGATGGATGAAGCACACGTCGTAGCCTCCCGCCCCCTTGCGGACGCCGCCGGGCGTGAAGCGCATGCCCCTGGCGGTGAGCCAGGCCACCGCGGCGGGCAGGTCGTCGACCCAGAGCCCGACGTGATTGAGCGCGGGATCGTGCACCGCGGGCTTCTTTGCCGCATCGATCGGCTGCATGATGTCGACCTCGACCTTGAACGCGCCGTGCCCGAGCGCCAGGATGTCCTCGTCGACGTTCTCGCGCTCGCTGCGGTAGGTGCCGGTCGCCGCGAGGCCCAGCGTGTCGACCCACAGTGCGCGCAGCCGGCCCTTGTCGGTGCCCCCTACAGCGATCTGCTGCAGTCCGAGAATCCTGAACGGCCGTGGTGCCATCGTCACTCCTTCGCTATCGCTGTCCCGCACCCGCGCGGCGAGCGCGCGTCCCGGCGAGCATTATCGCGCATCACGCCGCACGCAGCGCATCGACGATCTTCATTCGCGCCGCCCGCGCCGCAGGGAGAAAGCCGCCGACGAAGCCCATCAGCAGCGCGAACAGCAGCGAGTTCACGACGATTGCGGGCGTCAGCGTGAAACTGAACGCCAGCTCGGCAAAGGTCTGGAAATTGACCGTCGAGATCGACACCGCCTGCATCGCCGACGCGGCGAGCAGGCCGACGACGCCGCCGACGAATCCCAGCAGCAGGGCCTCGATCAGGAACGCCGCCAGGATCGCCCCGCGCGAGAATCCCAGCGCACGCAGCGTACCGATCTCGGCGGTGCGCGAGGCCACGCTCGCGTACATGGTGATCATGGCGCCGATGATCGCGCCGATGGAGAAGATCACCGAGATCGTCGTGCCGAGATAGCTGATGAACTTGGCCAGCGCTTCCGATTGCTCGGCGTAGAACTGCGTCTCGCGCTTGGCCTCGAGCGTCAGGCGCGGATCGGACTCGAGGTCGGCCTTGACGGCATCGTAGCGGCTGGGATCGGCGAGCCGGAAAATCACCGACGAGAAGGCCAGGCGGCGAAATGCCTGCAGCATCTGCTCCGCATCGCCCCAGACCTCGGAGTCGAACCCGGTCCGTCCGGCATCGAAGACCCCGACGACGATCCAGTCGCGCGACGCGAACCGGATCGTCTCGCCGACCCCCGCCCCCTGGAATCCGCTGGCGATCGCGCGCCCGGCGATGATCTCGGACATGCCCGGACGGAACATCCGCCCTTCGACGATGCGCACCTGCGGCCGCAGCGTGATTCCCGCCGGCGTCACGCCGCGGATGATGACGTTCGAGGGCTTGCCGCTGTCGCGCTTGGGGAGGCTGATGAGCACGACGGGCTCCTTCGACACGAGCTTCTGGCCGTCGTCACCGGTGGCGATCTCGGGCCGGCTCTCGACGATGGCGGCCTGGGTGCGGTCGACGCCGCTCTGCACCTCGCTCTGCGACGCGCGCCGGATGACGACGATGTTGTCGTCCTGGCCGGTCGACACCAGGGTCTGCTTCAGGCCCGCGGCCAGCATCAGCACGGTGGCGAAGACGTAGACGACGAGCGCCATGCCGCCGGCCGTCAGCGCCGTCGTCAGCTTGCGCGTGGCGAGGTTGCGCACGACATAGCTAAAGGGAATCGTCATCCGATCGCCCGCAAGCCATCGATGATGCGCAGGCGCGACGTCCGCCATGCGGGGAGCCACGCCGCCACGAGCCCCACGATGACCGCGGCGGCGACCTGCATCAACACCGTCTCCTCGCTGACGAAGAAGATCGGGAACAGCGAGCCCATCGCATCACCGAAGGCCGCGGCAAGCGGGAAGGTGAGGGCGATGCCGATCGCCCCTCCGGCGATCGCGATCGCCATCGATTCCGCGAAGATGAGCCCGGCGACGAAGACATTGGAGAAGCCCAGCGCCTTCAGCGTCGCGTACTCGGCGCCGCGCTCGCGCGCGGTCATCGCCATGGTGTTCGCCATCACCGCCATGATGATGACGATGACCACGAAGCTCACCGCCTGGATGGCGAGCAGGATCGTCTCGGTCATCGCCACGAACGACAGCTGGAACGCCTTCTCGGTCTCGGACAGGGTCTCCGCCAGCGAGTTCTTGAACGTCGCGTCGATCGCCGACGAAACCTCGGCCGCCCGCTGCGGGTCCTTCAGCCGGACGACGAAGATTCCCGTCTGATCGGCGCGGCGCGGGTAGATCTTCTTGACCCGCTCGTTCAGGAGGTCCCAGTGGAAGAACATCTGCGACTGATCGGTGCTCTTGTCGATGCCGTCGTAGATGCCGGAGAGGTTGAACGTCCACGTTCCCGGGTAGATCGTGCCGCGCAGCGGGATCGTGTCGCCGACCTTCCAGCCGTACTGGTCGGCGAGCTTGCGGCCGACGACCGCGCCCTGGCGGTCGGTGAGGAAAGCCTTGCGCTCGTCAGGCGCCAGGACGAACTCCGGGTACAGATCGAGGAAGGTCGCAGGATCGACGGCAAATTGCGGAAAGAAATTGCGCTCGGTGATGTAGACGCCGCCGAACCAGTTCATCCACGACACCGCCTGCACGCCGTCGATCTGGCGGATCTTCTGCGCATAGGTGAGCGGCAGCGAGAACACCAGCGACACCGAGCTGCGGGTGACGAGGCGCGCGCTGGAGCTCGCGTTGGCGCCGGCGTACCAGGCGTCGACGATCGTGCGCAGCAGCCCGAACGCCGTGATGGCGACCACGATGCCCACCACCGTCAGTGTGGTGCGCAATTTGTGTCGCAAGGCGTTCCTGACGACGAGCAGGGGTACGAACACGGGCGAGGGCCGGGGAAGAAAACCCACCAATGATCACGGTCTCGACGCCTGCAAGCAAGGCCGCGACACCAAAGGCGGCAAGTTTACTACCAGCGCCTGCAACCGGCCCTGCCTCCGCCCGCATGCGCTCGATCACGGCATGGTTATTGCGGTAGCATGGCAAACTTGCCCCCGCAAAGACATAACCCACCCGATTTCTGGTCATTGATGACGGCCCGACCCTCCCTGACGTCTGGTTCGCTGCGTTCCCTGTCGCCCCTCCTTCTCGCGCTCTTCCTGGCGCCGACGCTGGCGCTGGCCCTGGGACTGGGTCCGGTCGTCCAGCAATCCTCGCTCGGGCAACCGCTGCGCCTCGTGGTGCCCATCATCGTTGCGCCGGGCGACGAGGTGTCCGGCGAGTGCTTCAAGCTCGCGACGGCGCCCCGCGACGCCGATGGCGTGCCCGAGATCACGCAAGCGAGGATCGTCCTCGAGCGAACGCCGTCGGGCGCGCAACTGGTGGTGACGACCACGCGCGCGATCAACGAACCTGTCGTCCGCATCGCGCTGCAGGCAGGGTGCGAGAGTGCCGTGCGCCGCGATTACACCTTGTTGCTGGATCCGGCGCCGATCGAGCCCCCGATCGTCGGCGTCGAGCCTTCGCCGCCGGTCGAGCTCGCCGCGGCGGCGACACGCGAAGACGCAGCCCGGCAAGCCGCCGCTTCGAGCCCGGCAGTCAAGCCCGCGGTCAAGGGGTCAGCGAAGCGCGCGGGCGTTCGGCAGCGTGGCGCGGCCACGGCCAGCCGGGCCGCTGCGGACGCGACGCAGGCAGACCGTCCGCCTCGCTCCCGGCCGAAAGCCAGGACCACCGCCACCGGCAAGCGCGTACCCCCGCCCTCGGCAGCAGCGGCGCAGCGCACCGACCAGCTGCGAATCTCCGGCCCGACCGCCGTAAAAGCCGAGACCACGCAACCGGGATCCGGCGCGGCAGGCGTGTCGTCTGCCGAGATCAAGGTGCAGCAGGATCTCGCCCTGGCGCTGGAAGCCGAAACCGCGGTGCTGCAGCAGCGCGTGACCGAGTTGTCCGGCATGATCGAGCGCATGGAACAGGAAGTGCGCGCGGCATCCGCTGCCAGACTCGCCGCCGAGGAGGCGGCCAGGGCCGCTCCACCCGCCATCGTTGCCCGTTGGTGGGAAACCAACTGGCCGGTCATCGCCGCCATCGTGGGCCTCGCTTCCGTGATCGCGGGCGGCCTGTTGTGGCGCCGGCGCCGGGAGCCGCTCACGACGGGCGAATGGCCGATCACCGGTCTGCGCGCAAACCGTTTCGAGTCCAACGTCTTGAACGCGCCGCGGCCGGCAACGTTCACGCACACCGGCAACGATGCCACGCCCGGTGCGTCCTCTCGGGTCGCTTCGGCTGCCGCGGCGCCGCCCGCGCAGCGAGCCGCAGGCAAGGGCGACGTCGCGCGCGCCGTTGCCGTGTCCGAGCTTTCGCACGTCACCGAAGAGGCGCGGGTCTATCTCGCCGTGAACCGGCCAGACCGGGCCATGGAAGTGTTGCGCCAGCACATCGACGAGCAGCCCGCGACCATGCCGGCAGCGTGGCTCATGCTCCTCGATTTGTATCGGGGCAACGGTCGGGAGCAGGATTTCCGCCAGCTCGCCGAAGACTTCCACCTGCATTTCAACGTCCAGACGCCACAGTGGGAGACCTTCGCCGGCCCGTCCCCGGATGACCTCGGCCTGGAGGCGTTTCCGCACCTGATCGAACAGCTGTCCGCGATCTGGGGCACCGAGGATTGCCGCAGCTTTCTCGAGCGCCTGCTGTTCCACAATCGGCAGGGGCGCCGCGTCGGATTCTCGCTCGTCGCCTACGATGACATCCTGACCTTGCGCCAGTTGCTGGAGGCGCAGCTCGTCGGTAGCGATTCCCACGAGGAAGCGACGCTGCGCGCCGCCTGGGCCGCCGCGCAGAGCGCCGCCGCGCCCGCGAAGTCGCCGACGGCGGCGACCGCAGGACAAAGACCTCCCGCGCCAGCCGCGCCGATGATGCTCGACCTCGAACTCGATCTCGACGAGGTTGTCGATGCGTCGCAATTCGAACTCACGCCGAAGGCACCACGGCGGCGCTGACGCGCGCGGCCCCGACGCCGCGGTCCCGTACAGGGGTGCGGGGCAACGATGCCTAACCCGCGAGGACGCCCTTTTCGAGATGAATGAGGCGATGCGCCTTTTCGGCAGCCCTGGGATCGTGCGTCACCATGATGATCGTCTTGCCGATCTCCTGATGCAGCTGTTCGAGCAATGAGAGGATCTCCACCGCGGTGACGCGGTCGAGGTCGCCGGTCGGCTCGTCGGCCACGATGATCGTCGGATCCGCGATCAGCGCCCTTGCAATGGCCACGCGTTGCTGCTGCCCTCCCGACAGCTCGTTCGGATAGTGCTTCTTGCGATCCGAGAGCCCGACCAGCGCCAGCGCGATGTCCACCCGCTCGCGCCGCTCGCGCCGCGACATCGGCGTCAGCAACAGCGGCAACTCCACGTTGTCGAACGCCGACAGCACGGGCATCAGGTTGTAGAACTGGAAGATGAAGCCGACGTGCGCCGCGCGCCAGGCGGCGAGATCGGCGTCGGAGAGCTGCGCGATATCGACACCGCCGATGTGTATCGAGCCGGACGTGGGCTTGTCGATGCCGGCGATCAGGTTGAGCAGCGTCGACTTGCCGGAACCGGACGGACCCATCAGCGCCACGTAATCGCCCGCGGCGACATCGAGGTCGATGTCGACCAGCACCGGGATCACCTCCTCGCCGCGCACGTACACCTTGGAAAGCTTCCGTACCTCCACCAGCGGTACGGAGACCGGCGCGTGCTCCTGCTCGTCGTTCGCCATGCGCTGCGCGTCGCCGTCGATGCGAATCGTCGGCAACGGATCTATTTGCCGGCGGGCCGGGTCAGCGAACCGGACTTCAGTTCCGCCGGCGGCTTGATGACGACCTTGTCGCCGGACCGGACCGCGCCGCTGATGGCAACGACATCGCCCAGCTTCGCGCCGGACGTCACCGCGACCTCCTCCACCTTGCCGCCTTCCCTGACGACGAAGAGGATGCTGCGACCCTCCCGCAGCGCCACTGCATCGGGATTGACCGCCAGCAGGGGCCGCTGCTGGTCCGCCGTGATCTCGCGCGACAGGAACGCAACCTTGGCGCTCATTTCCGGCAGCACCCGCGGATCGATCGCCTCGAACTGCACCTTGGTCATCACCGTGGCCTTGGCGCGATCGACCGTCGGCACCATGCGACTGATGCGGCCCCTGAAGCGCGCGTCCGGCAGCGCGTCGAGCATGATCTCCGCCGCCTGGCCGACGCTCACCTTCGACAGGCTCGACTCGGAGACGTCGGCCTCGACCTCCAGGGTCGTCATGTCCGCCATCGTGACCACCGCGCCTTTCGAATCGGCGGCCGACGAGAACGGCGTCACCATGTCGCCGACATTGGCGTTCTTCGACAGTATGACGCCGTCGAAAGGCGCGCGGATCAGCGTGAAATCGACGGCGACGCGCGCATTGCGGGCCGCGGCCTCCGCGGCGCCGATGGCGGCGCGCGCACTGGCCACCCCCGCGGTGGAGCGTTCGGCGCGCGCAGTCGCGGCGTCGACGGTCGCCGCCGAAACGAAACCCTGGGCAACCAGGTCGACATTGCGACGCAACGCCTGTGCCGCATCGCGTTCGTCGGCCAGCGCCTGGTCGAGCCCGGCGCGCGCCGAGCGCACATTCGCCTGGGCGCTGTCTGCCTGCGCGGCGACGTCGCGGTTGTCGAGGCGGGCGATCAACTCACCCGCCTTGACCCGCGAACCTTCGGCCACGCCCAGCCATTCGAGCCGTCCGGTCGCTTTCGAGGCGATCGCCGCTTTGCGCTGCGCGACGACATAGCCGGTCGCGTTCAGCACGACGAACTGCTGCGACGGATACGCCGTCACCACCGCCGCGGTGGTCACCGCGATCGCTCGCGGCTGCAGCGCAAACCACGTCGCCGCGGCACCCGCGAGCAGCGCCAGCGCGAGCCAGACCAGCCAACGGCGCCGGCGGCGGGAGACCGGCGCCACGCCGCGATCGATCTTGAGCCGGGAGAGCTCGGCCGAGGAGTTTCCTGTCATCACTGCACCTTGCACACCGAAGTCCTGCGGAGTCTCACACCCCGCCGACCGCGCATTCTACGCGACGGTGGCGAGGAAGGATTCGATGGCCGCCGCGACCGCCCCGGGCTGATCGTGCTGCAACATGTGCCCGGCATCGGGAATCGTCACCAGGCGGCCGCGCGGAATGTGCGCCAGGCGCCGCCTGATGCCTTCGAGGTTGTCGCCGCCGCCCGCGCCTTCGGGGTGATCGCCGAGCCACTCCGGCACGCTCGACTGCGCTGCCGCGATCCACAGCACCGGCGCCGTGATCTTGCGCCATACCGCATAGACTTCTTCCAGCCGATAGACGGCCGGAAAGGGCAGCTTGTGCCGCGGGTCGGAGAGCAGGCGCGCGGTGCCGTCGGCAAGCTCCTCCGCCCAGTGACGCGCCAGCAGCATTGCCTTGTCGGAGGGCAGCCGCGGGTTGTTCTTTTGCAGGCGGCGCGCCACCGCCTCCATGCTGGCGTAGGGCGCGAAAACTATCGGCGCCTTCAACGCGTCGAGCCACGCCGCGAATTTTTCCGGCGCACCGAGCGCGTTTTCCGCCGGGATGCCGAAACCTTCGAGCGAGACGACGGCACGCACGCGCTGCGGCCGCACGCCCGCGTAATGCAGGACGATATTGCCTCCGAGGCTGTGCCCGACCAGCGTCACCGGCTCGCCGGGCGCCATCTCGTCGATCAGCGCTTCGAGGTCAGCCACGTAATCGGGAAACCAGTAGCCCTGGTCCTGCCACGCACTGCGTCCGTAGCCGCGCAGGTCGGGCGCGATCACGTGCCAGTCGCGTTGCAGCGCATCGGCAAGAAACTGGTACGACGCGCCGACATCCATCCAGCCGTGCAACATGAAAAGCTTGGGCGCCTGCGGATTGCCCCAGGTCATCACCTGGTGATCGAATCCGCGCAACGACATGTGCTGCGACTGAGAGGGTTTCATCGGTGCGGCTTTCGGAGCGAGAGGTTTCCGTTCACCGCTTTCGGCACAACGCCAGCCCGTCCTGCCAGCCGGTGCGGTAATTGCCATCCGCAGCGAATCGCGCCGCGTCCTTGCGCTCCGCGCCCTTCACGCTCGCGCAACCATCGGCGTAGCCCTGACGGTACGGCAGCGGAAAGCCGGAGAAGTTGACGCCCGGCGGCGGCGGTTCGACCGCGGACGGCAGCGACTGTCGCGGACCGGGCGGTGCTTCCGGCGGCATGGAGGGCGACGAAGGCAGCACCGCGCCGGTCTGCGCGCACGCCGTCAACAGCAACGCGAGCGCAGCCGCCCACGCCAGTGCAAGCGTGCGGACGGCGACGCGCGAAGCAAATGCGCCAAAGTGGAGCGAGCAGCGCAGGTCGATCATCAAGCGGCGGCGGACACGGTGATGGAAGGGGTAAAATTCTAGCACTCCCCGCCGCCACAATATGCGCCTTCCCGATTTCATTCATCTGCGCCTGCACAGCGAGTTCTCGATCGTCGACGGCACGGTGCGCATCGACGACGCGGTCGCCGCGGCCGTTGCCGACGGCATGCCGGCATTGCCACTGACCGATCTCAACAACGCGTTCGGGCTGGTCAAGTTCTACAAGGCCGCGCGTGCCGCCGGCTTGAAGCCCCTCTTCGGTTGCGACGTCTCGATCACCCACGAACGAGAGCGCGATCAGCCGTGGCGGCTGCTGCTGCTCGCCCAGTCGCGTTCCGGCTTTCTCAAGCTCACCGATTGGTTGTCGCGCGGCTACCGCCGCAACCAGCATCGCGGTCGAGCCGAACTTCTTCCCGAGTGGTTTCTCGAAGGCACCGACGGCTTGATCGCGCTGTCCGGCGCCCGCGACGGCGATGTGGGATTGGCGTTGCTGCAGGGCAACTTTCCGGCAGCGGAAAGCGCGGCGCGAGCGTGGGCAGCGCTGTTCCCGGATCGCTACTATCTCGAAGTGCAGCGCGCAGGACGCGCCGACGACGAAGCGCTGACCGCGGCGACGGTGACGCTTGCGGGGAAGACCGGGCTTCCGGTCGTCGCCACCCATCCGATCCAGTTTCTTCGCCGCGAGGACTTTCGCGCCCACGACGCGCGGGTCTGCATCGCCGAAGGGAATGTGCTTGCCGACGCGCGCAGACCCCGGCGTTTCACAGCCGACCAGTTTTTCAAGACGCGCGCCGAGATGTGCGCCGCGTTTGCCGACCTGCCCGAGGCGCTGGCCAACGCGGTCGCGATCGCCCAGCGCTGCAGCCTCACGATCCCGCTGGGCAAGAATTTCCTGCCTGATTTTCCGACGCCGGCAGGCGTGTCGCTGGACGAACACCTGCGGGCGGAAAGCAGCGGTGGACTCGAGCGGCGGCTCGCGACGCTCTACCCCGAACCCGGCGAGCGGGAGCGACGCCGCCCCGAATATCTCGCCCGGCTCGAGTTCGAGATCAAGACCATCGTGCAGATGGGCTTTCCGGGCTATTTCCTCATCGTCGCCGATTTCATCAACTGGGCGAAGGGCAACGGCGTGCCGGTCGGCCCCGGCCGCGGTTCGGGCGCGGGCTCGCTGGTCGCCTATTCGCTGGGCATCACCGATCTCGATCCGCTTCGCTACGCGCTGCTGTTCGAGCGCTTCCTCAATCCCGAGCGGGTATCGATGCCGGATTTCGACATCGACTTCTGCCAGGACGGTCGCGACCGCGTCATCGACTACGTCAAGCAGAAGTACGGCTCCGATTCGGTGTCGCAGATTGCGACCTTCGGCACCATGGCGGCGAGAGCGGCGGTGCGCGACGTCGGTCGCGTGCTCGACCTCCCCTACCCGTTTGTCGACGGCATTGCCAAGCTGATCCCCTTCCAGGCCGGCAAGCAGATCACGCTGCAGGAAGCGCGGCAGATGGAGCCGCTGCTGGCGGAAAGGGCAAGGACCGAAGAAGAGGTCAGGGAATTGCTCGCCCTCGCCGAAGCGCTCGAAGGGTTGACGCGCAACGTCGGCATGCACGCGGGGGGCGTGCTGATCGCGCCGGGCAAGCTCACCGATTTCTGTCCGCTCTACACGCAGTCGGGTTCGGACGCGATCGTCTCCCAGTTCGACAAGGACGACGTCGAGGCTGTCGGCCTCGTCAAGTTCGACTTCCTGGGGCTCACGACGCTGACGATCCTCGACTGGACATTGCGCTACGTGCGCATGCTCGACCCCTCCTCCGACATCCACCTCGAGACGCTGCCGCTCGACGACAAGGCGGCCTATGAAGTCTTCCGCAAGGCCGACACCGCGGCGGTGTTCCAGTTCGAATCGCGCGGCATGCGCGATCTCATGCAGCAGGCGCCACCGACCCGGTTCGAAGACATCATCGCGCTGGTCGCGCTGTACCGCCCGGGGCCGATGGAGCTCATCCCCGACTACACGGCGCGCAAGACCGGCCGCCAGCGCGTCGAGTACCTCGACCCCCGTCTGGAGCCCATCCTCGGACCGACCTACGGTGTGATGGTGTACCAGGAACAGGTGATGCAGATCGCGCAGGTGATCGGCGGCTACACGCTGGGCAGCGCCGACCTGCTGCGGCGCGCGATGGGCAAGAAAAAGGTCGACGAGATGGCCGAGCAGCGCGACATCTTCGTCGCCGGCGCCGAGAAGGGCGGTCTAGCCCGCGCGAAGGCGTCGCTGCTCTTCGACCAGATGGAAAAGTTCGCGGGCTACGGCTTCAACAAGTCGCACGCCGCCGCGTATGCGCTGGTGGCCTACCAGACCGCGTGGTTCAAGGCCCATCACCCGGCGGCATTCATGGCCGCGAACCTCACGCTGGTGATGGATGACACCGACAAGGTGCGCAGCCTGTACGAAGACACGATCGCGCAGGGAATTGCGATCCTGCCGCCCGATGTCAACGCGTCGAATTATCGCTTCGAGCCCATCGATACGCGGCGAATCCGCTACGGGCTCGGCGGCGTCAAGGGTACCGGCGAACACGCGCTCGAGGCGATCGTGGCCGCGCGCAATGCCGGCGGTCCCTTTCGCGACCTTTTCGATTTCTGCCGCCGCGTCGACAAGCGGCAGGTCAATCGGCGCGTCGTCGAGGCGCTGATTCGTGCGGGCGCCTTCGACGCCGTCGATCGCCGCCGCGCCGCGCTGTTCGCGTCGGTCGGCATCGCGCTGGGCGAGGCCGAGCGGGCCGCGGCTTCGTCCGCGCAGGTGTCGCTGTTCGGCGAAGAGGTTCATGACCGCGGGCTGGTGCTGGTGGCAACCCGCGACTGGAACGACGCCGAACGCCTGCAGCACGAAAAGTCCGCGCTCGGCTTCTATCTTTCCGGTCATCCCTACGAGAGCCATGCCGCGGAGCTCGCCGCACTGATCCGGCAGCCGCTTTCCAACCTGCAGCCGGGCAAGGATCCCGTGCTGATCGCGGGAATCGTCACCTCGCTGCGCATACAGGCCGGCAAGCGGGGCAAGATGGCGATCGTCGTGCTCGACGACGGCAAGGGATCGATCGAGGCCGTCGTCTACAACGAGATCTTCGACAGCGTGCGCAACCTCATCCGCGAGGACGAACTCGTCGTGGTGCAGGCCAGGATCACGCCGCGGATGACCGACGACGGCCAGCAGCAGGGGCTGCGCGTGGTGGCCGAGCGGATTTTCGATCTCGCGGGGATCCGCAAGGAGCGGGCGCGCGGTTTGCGCATCGCCTGCAATGGCGGCGCGCAGGCCGCGCGCCTGTTCGAGCTGCTCGCGCCGTTCCGCAACGGCGAATGCCCGATCGTCATCGATTACCGCAACCAGGGCCTCTGCGGCGAGATCCTGCTGCCGGACACCTGGCGCGTCGTGCCCGACGAGGCGTTGCTCGTCCAGCTGAAGGAGTGGCTCGCCGCAGAGAATGTTCGGGTCGTCTATTGAAACGTCATCGCGTGCGCGGCGCCGCGACTGATCTGGCAACGCGGTACCGCGCATTCCTGCGCCTCCCCGACACCGTTGCGCTGATGGCCGTCGCGCTGGTCGCGCGCATGCCCATCGGCATGCTGTCGCTCGCGTTGCTGATGCACCTGCGCGACATCGGCGGCTCGTTCGCGACCGCCGGCGCACTCGTCGGCGGCTATCTGGTCGCCTCGGCGCTGGCGGCGCCGGTGCTGGGCCGCATCATCGATCGCCGGGGACCGCGCGGCGTGCTGCGTGTCACCGGCACCGTCCAGCCCGCGGTGCTGCTGCTGATCCTGTGCGCCCGGCCGCTCGACCTGCAGTTGCCCGCGATCGCGGCGCTGGCGGTCGTCGCCGGCGCGTTCGCGCCGCCGATTTCCGTGCTGACGCGCACGCTGTGGCGGCACCGCTTCGGCGAAGGCGACGACCGGCACACGGCGTTTTCAGTCGACGCGGTGCTGGTCGAGATCAACTTCACGCTCGGCCCGGCGCTGATCGCGCTGCTCCTCGCGACGACGACGCCGGCGGCGGCGTTCGCTGCCGCGGTCTTTTTTGCGACCATTGCCGCGCCGCTTTTCCTGCGCTCGCCCGCGCAGCGCTATTGGCGGCGCGAGCGTGCCGGTGTGCAGCGGCACCTCCTCGGGCCGCTGACCGATTCGCGACTGCTGCACGTCTACGCGATCACGCTGGGGCTGGCCTTCGCGCTGGGCTTGCTCGAAGTGGGTTATCCGGGATTCGCCACCGGCGTCGGTGCGCCGGCGCTGGGCGGCGTGCTGATCGCGATCAACTCCGCCGCCAGCGCGGTCGGCGGGCTGGCCTACGGCGGCCTCGGCCTGCACACGCCGGTGGAGCGACAGTTGCCGCGGATGCTGGCGCTGCTGGCGCTGCCGATCGCGCTGCACGCCTTCGTCGCGTCGCCATGGTTGCTGGTCGTCCCGGCGATCGCAGCCGGCTTGCTGATTGCGCCGTCGCTCACCGCGATCTCGATGCTGGTCGCCAAGCACGCCCCGGCACGCTATGCGACCGAGGCCTTCACCTGGTCGATGACCTCGATTGTCACCGGCATCGGCGCCGGCATGGCAACCGGGGGCTGGCTGCTCGAAGCGCGCAGCCCCGCCGCGGCGTTCGCGCTCGCCGCCGCCAGCGTGCTCGCCTGCGCGACGCTTGCGTTGCGCCTGCGCGCGGATCGCGCCGGCACCCTGTCCACCATCGACACGCACACTGATTCCAGGAAACCATGAACCAGCCCGCCACCATGCGCTACATCGCCTGCCGCGAACCCGGACCGCCGGACGTGCTGCACGTCGCCGAAGGAGCACTACCGGTGCCGCGCGCCGGCGAGGTCCTCATCAGGGTGAGCCATGCCGGCGTCAACCGGCCCGATTGCCTGCAGCGCGCCGGCGCGTATGCACCACCGCCGGACGCGTCGCCGATCCTCGGCCTCGAGGTCGCGGGCACCGTGGTGTCCTGCGGCGACGGCGTTCTGCGCTGGCACGTCGGCGATGTGGTCTGCGCCTTGACGCCTGGCGGAGGCTACGCCGAGTACTGCCTCGCCCCCGCCGAACATTGCCTGCCGCTGCCCGACGGAGTAGGCGAGCAGGAAGGCGCTTGCCTGCCCGAGAATCACTACACCGTCTGGAACAATCTCGTCGATCGCGGACATCTCCAGGCGGGCGAGACCGTGCTGATCCACGGCGGCGCGAGCGGCATCGGACTCACCGCGATCCAGATCGCAAAGCAGCTCGGCGCGACGGTGCTGGCCACGGTCGGCAGCGACGACAAGGCCGCGTTCTGCCGCGCCATCGGCGCCGACCACGCGATCAACTATCGCAGCGCCGATTTTGTTGCGGAAGTCCAGCGCATTACAGCCCGGCGCGGCGTCGATGTCATTCTCGACATGGTCGGCGGCGATTACATCGAGAAGAACCTCAAGTGCCTGACGCTGGAGGGGCGACTGGTGCTGATCGCCTTCCTGCGCGGCGGCCGCGTCGAATGCGACTGGCGCCCGATCATGATGAAGCGCCTGACGGTGACGGGTTCGACGCTGCGCGCGAGCCCGCCTGCGCGCAAGGCAGCGCTGGCGCATTCGCTCGAACGCAACGTGTGGCCGCTGCTCGCGCGCCGCGAGATCAGGACGGTGATCCACGCGACGTTTCCGCTGGCCGAAGCGGCGAAGGCGCATGCGCTGATGGAGTCGTCGACGCACATCGGGAAGATCGTGCTGGAGGTGGCAACCTGACGCGACCTCACATAGAACGCGAGACCTCTGCAGGAGCGGCATCAGCCGCGAATCAACGTCCCGCCAATGCATTCGCGCCTGAAGGCGCGATGGCCGGATGAGGCTGCTGCCGTGCGCAATGGGGGAGGCGCCGCCTCTTCGGCCGCGGCAGCAAAAGCCAGTCCGATCGCATGTGGGACAATGCGCTGCGTTGTTTTTGGGGGAGACCAGAGCCCGTGCCGCGCCCCCAGGAGCTTCGTTATGGACCCGTCGTGCCGCAGGCCTGGACGCTGCGTTTCCGCTCGTCTCGGGCACGCGGCTCGCGAACGCAGCGTCACGCATTGGAGGAAGAGATGCGCAAGGCCCACTGGTTGGCAACCGCCGCCGTGCTCGTCGTTGCCGCCCCTGCGTTCGCGCAGCAGGTGACGCTGAAGGTGCACCATTTCCTGCCGGCGGGATCGGCAGCGAACACGATGTTCATCGTGCCGTGGTGCGAGAAAATCGCGAAGGAATCCGGCGCCAGGATGAAATGCCAGATCTATCCGTCGATGCAGCTGGGAGGCACCCCGCCGCAACTCTACGATCAGGTCAAGGACGGCGTCGTCGACATCATCTGGACGCTGCCGGGGTACACGGCGGGCCGTTTTCCGCTGGTCGAGGTATTCGAGCTGCCGTTCATGATGCGCGAGCCGCAGGGCACCAGCAAGGCGCTGTGGAACTACGTGCAGCAGTACGCGCCGAACGAGTTCGCCGACGTGAAGCTCATTGCCACGCACGTCCACGGACCCGGCGCCTTCCACACCACCAACAAGCAGATCAAGACGCTGGCCGACCTCAAGGGCATGAAGATCCGCGCGCCGACGCGGCAGACCAGCCGCTTCCTGGCCGCGCTCGGCGCGACACCGGTGGCGATGCCGGTGCCGCAGGTCGGCGAGGCGCTGGCCAAGGGCGTCATCGACGGCGCCGTGATTCCCTGGGACGTCGTGCCGTCGGTCAAGGTGCAGGAGCTGACCAAGTTCCACACCGAAACCGATCCTGCGGCCAACGCGTTCTACACGGCGACGTTCATCTTCGCGATGAACAAGGCGAAGTACGCGGCGTTGCCGCCTGACCTCAAGCGCGTCATCGACGCCAACAGCGGCCAGGCGCTCTCCGGCGAGATCGGCCGCACCTTCGCCGAGGCCGACGTCATCGGCAGGAAGACCGCCGCGGGCAGTGCGATCAACGTCATCCCCCTCGCCGAACTCGACGCCTGGGCCAGGCTCGGGCAGCCGATCTCCGACGCCTGGGTCGCGGACGTTGCCGCGAAGGGGGCCAGCGGCAGGCAGTTGCTCGACGATGCGCGCGCGCTGATCGCCAAGCACACGGTGCACTGACCGGGCAATGCAGCTTCCGGGCGAAGCGTCGATGGCCGGAAAGTTCGGCCCGCTCGGCCGGATGCTTGTCGCCGCCAGCAAGGCCAGTGCCATGATCGGCGGGACGATCTTCGTTGCCCTGGTGGCGATGTCGCTCGTCTCGATCACCGGCCGCAAGCTCTTCTCGGCGCCGATTCCCGGCGATGTCGAGTTGTTGCAGTTGTTCGCCGCGATCGCCAGCTCCACGTTCTTCGCCTGGTGCCATCTCGCGGGTGGCGACGTCAAGGTCGATTTCTTCACCCAGAGTCTGCGCCCGGCCCTCGTGCGGCTGCTCGACGCGCTGGGGTCGCTGCTGGTCGGCGCGTTCGGAGCGCTTATCGCCTGGCGGACGGCGGTGGGCGCGCTGACGGTCCGTGCCGCCGGCGAGGAGACGATGATCCTCGGGCTGCCGCAATGGTGGGGGCCGGCGCTGATGGTCCCGGGATTCGTCCTGCTCGCGCTGGCCGGCTTCTACATGGCGGGGCGGCACCTGAGTGCGGCCATTGCCGCCGGCGAAACCGGGGCCGGACGCTCGACGCGCGACGGTGAAGGCGGGAAGGCCGCGCCATGAGCGGCATCGCGGTCGGTCTCACCGCATTCGCGCTGCTGCTGGTCCTGCTCGCGCTGCGGGTGCCGATCGGCATCGCGATGTTCGCCGTCGGCGCATCGGCCTACGTCCACCTCACCGGCGGCGAACTCGGGCCGCTCCTCAATTCACTGAAGAACCTCGCCTACGCGCGGCTGTCGAATTACGACCTCGTCGTCATTCCCCTGTTCCTGCTGATGGGGCAGTTCGCGACCCACGGCGGGCTCTCCGCGGCGCTGTTCCGCTTCGTCCGCGCGTTCATGGGGCACTGGAAGGGCGGCATCGCGATGGCGGCGGTCGGCGCCTGCGCGGGCTTCGGCGCGATCTGCGGCTCGTCGCTCGCGACCGCCGCGACCATGGGGCAGGTCACGCTCCCCGAGCTCAAGCGCGCCGGGTATTCCGGCAGCCTGGCGACCGGGGCGCTGGCGGCGGGCGGCACGCTGGGCATCATGATCCCGCCGTCGGTGCCGCTGGTCATCTACGGCATTCTCACCCAGGAGTCGATCGGCAAGTTGTTCATGGCGGCAGTGGTGCCCGGCATCATCGCGATGGTCGGTTACATGCTGGTCATTCGCCTGCTCGTCGCCTGGAAGCCGCACATCGGTCCCGCCGGTCCGCGTGCGTCATGGCCGGACCGCTTGAAGGCGCTGGTCGAGGTGTCGCCGGTGCTGCTGATCTTCGTCGTCGTCATCGTCGGCATCTACGGCGGCTGGGCCAATCCCACCGAGGCCGCGGCCATCGGCGCGGCTGCCTGCGGCGTCCTCGCGGTGCTGCGCGGCGGCATGGGCCGGGCGGGCATCGCCGCGAGCGCGCTGGGCACCGCGCAGGCCACCGCGATGATCTTTCTCGTCCTGCTCGGCGCCGACATGCTGAACAGCGCGCTCGCGCTGTCGCAGATGCCGGTAGAACTTGCCGCCTGGGTCAGGAACAGCGGGCTCTCGCCCATGCTCGTCATCACAACCATCCTGCTGATCTACATCCTGCTGGGCTGCGTGATGGATTCGCTGGCGATGATCCTGCTCACCATCCCCATCTTCTACCCGCTGGTGATGGGCCTCGAATTCTTCGGCCTCACCGCGACCGACAAGTCGATCTGGTTCGGCATCCTGGCGCTGATGGTCGTGGAAGTCGGCCTCGTGCATCCGCCGGTGGGAATGAACGTGTACATCATCAACCGCCTGGCCAGGGACGTGCCGCTGACAGAAACCTTCAAGGGCGTGATGCCCTTTCTCGCCTCGGATTTTCTCCGCATCGGCTTGCTGCTCTTCTTCCCGGCGATCAGCCTCTGGGTGGTGCGTGCCGGGGCCTGAAATCGCACCCCGGCACGGGTGCCTCGCCTGCAGGAAACGATGGCAGCGGCTTCGGGCGCGGCTTCGATGCGCTCGACCCGCGAGGCGCAGCGGTTCCTCGCGCGGTCGCGGAAATCCTGCGCCCGACCGCTGCATGAGGTAGGCTGGCAGCCATGCATCGCCGCCCCAGCTATCGACGCAATGTCGAGATCCGTCCGAGCCTGCACACGCGCGCGCTCAATGCGCTGTTGCGGGTCGCGACGCGCAAGCGACTCACCCCGGAAACCGATGTGCCCGCCCTGCGCCAGCGGTACGAAGCGCTCGACGCGCGCCACTTCCGGCTGCCCCGCGACGTCTCGCGCACCGCCGTGGACATCGGAGGCGTCGCTGCCGAGTGGGTCACCGTCCCCGAGAGCCTGCCGGATCGCGTGCTCGTCTACCTGCACGGCGGTTCGTTCGTGTTCCGGTTCCCGAATGCGCACGCGGGACTGGCGGCCCGCCTTTGCCGCCTGTTGCGCGCCCGCGCGCTGATTCCCGACTACCGTCTGGCTCCGGAGAACCCGTATCCGGCGGCGCCCGACGACTGCCATGCGGTGTACCAGGGCCTGCTCGCCGCGGGACACGCGGCGCGCAATCTCGTGCTGATCGGCGATTCAGCGGGCGGCAACCTCGCGTTGGTCACGATGCATCGGGCACGCATGGCGCGCGCGCCTCTCCCCGCCTGTGCGGTGTTGCTGTCTCCGGCCCTCGACTGCACGCTGACAAGCCCGAGCATGGCGGCATTCGACGGCGAGGATCCGATGCTGGCGCTCGCCAATCTGCTGGTCTTGCGCCAGTTCTATGTTCCCTCGCCGATTCTGTACACCGATCCGGAGGTGTCTCCGCTGTTCGCCGACTTTGACGGCTTTCCGCCGCTGTTCCTGCAGGCGGGCGAAACGGAGATGCTTCGCGACGAGGCCATACGGGCTGCCGAACGCGCGCACGACGCCGGCGTCGACGTCGAACTCGAGCTGTGGCCGGCCGTGCCGCACGGCTTTCAGATGGCAGGGTTCCTGCCCGAGGCGGCACTGGCGATCCGCCACATCGTTCGCTTTGTACGGATGCGCGCACGGTGGGGTGGGGACTGACGAGCGCTCGCGAAGACCGACGCGGGTCCGCAACGACCCGCGCGGGATCTGCCGGGGCACGATAGCCGCTGTTTGCGGCAGGAGCGCCGCCCCTGACAAAGCCGGTCGGATCAGAACTTGATCAGTTCGAGCTTCGTCAACGTGACATTGCGTGACACCACCGGCGCATTGGCCAGGTGCCAGGCGGTGTACTGCTCGCCGTACGGGATGTCCGACGACATGCCATCGACCGGAACGATCACCTTCATTCCGCGCAGGGAGGCGGCGCTTGCGGTATAGAGGACCGCACCATGCGCCGCGGTGCCCATCGCGATGACCGTCTGCGTGCCGCCCGCCTTGAGGATCTTTTCGAGGTCGGTATTGGCGAACTTGTCCACGCCGGTCGACACCAGGGGTTCGCTGTCGGTCGGCGCCAGCTCGGGCACGGTGTCGGCACGCTTGCCGGTGGCGCCGGTCGCGTACACGATCAGCACGCCTTTGGCGCGGGCTTCGCCGAGCAGTTTCTTCACCGCCGGCAGCGAGGCCATGCAGCGCGGGCGCTGGGTGCAATTCGGCGCAACGAAATCGAGCATCAGCAGCGCGGTGGTCTTCGGGTCGAGGTTCACCGCCTTCAATTCGGGGGCGGGCGGCGCCTTCACGGTGGCCCACTCGTCGACAATCGTCTGCGCCGATGCTGCCGAAACCGCCAGACCCAGACCCAGCCCCGCCGCGAGGCTGAGCGCAAGCCTGCGGCCACGTCCCTCGTGGGCGCCTCTCGTCGCTGCGCCGGCGAGGCTCGTGGTACGGCGGCCGACCGATCGATCTCTTTCCATGGTTTTCTCCTGCATATCCTGTTGAAAGCTGACGCCACTTTGGCGACGTCGTGAAAGCACAAACCAAAGGGCATCTCAATCGCGGATAGCTGCGGATTCAATGCCTTTGTTGGTGCCGGCACCAGGGGTCGAACCCGGGACCTTCGGTTTACAAAACCGCTGCTCTGCCAACTGAGCTATGCCGGCGCATCTGAAGAATTCTACCTCGGCCTGCACGACGGTCCGTTGCGCCAACGCGGGACGGGCCAGCCGACGCCTACTTGATGATCTGCAAGTGCGATGGCCGTGCCTTCGGCTTGCCGCTAGCCTTGTCGGCCACAGCATCCGACACGTCTGCCGCCAGCGCCTGATCGACGTCGACCAACGCAGGTTCGGTGGCGCTTTGCCAGCGACGCGGCGGCGTCTTCGGGCGGCGCGAACGCGAAACCGTAGCCGGTTTCCTTGGCGAAGATCCCGGTGACCGCCGCCATCGGCACCGACACTTCCTGCGAGGCGCCGGCAAAGCGCGCGTTGAAGCTCACCCGCTCGTTGTCGATGGCGAGCTTGCGCGTCGCGTTGACGCTGATGTTGAGCACGATCTCTCCGTTGCGCACAAATGCGCGAGGCACGCGCGTCTGGCTGTCCACCTTGACGGCCAGATACGGGGTCAACCCGTTGTCGGCGCACCACTCGCAGATGGCGCGAATCAGATAGGGCTTGGCGGATTGCTCGGACATGGAAAGCGGCTCAGATCGAAAATTTGCGCGCAACGCGGCGCCTTCCGGAACGGCATCCGGCTGCGCCCCTGCCGCGGGCATGCGTGCTGCAGGCTCACTTGCGCATGCCGCGTTCGGCCGAGGTCAGCGCCTCGGAGAACGCGGGACGTGCGAACAGGCGCTCGGCGTACTTCATCAGCGGCGCCGCCTGTTTGGGCATCGAGATGCCGTAGTAGTCGAGCCGCCACAACAGCGGCGTGATCGCGACGTCGAGCATCGAGTAGTCGTCGCCCAGCATGTGCTTGTACTTGGCGAACACCGGCGTGATCTGCAACAGGCTGTCGCGAACGAGGTTGCGCGCCTTTTCGAGCTGCTTCTGGTTGTTGCTTTCCAGCGCATCGATGTGAACGAACATCTCCTTTTCGAAGCGGTGCAGGAAAAGCCGCGCGCGGGCCCGCATCACCGGATCGGCCGGCATCAGTTGCGGGTGCGGGAACCGCTCGTCGATGTACTCGTTGATGATGTTCGACTCGTGCAGGACAAGGTCGCGCTCGACCAGCACCGGAACCTGGTTGTAGGGGTTCATCACCGCGAGGTCTTCCGGCTTGTGATCGAGGTCGACGTCGATGATCTGGAAATCCATTCCCTTCTCGTGCAGCACGATGCGGCAGCGCTGGCTGAAGGGATCGGTCGTGCCTGAGTAAAGCGTCATCATGGTGGTGTTCTCCCTGCCCCGACGTGGCGGCGGATTCGATTCAACAGCGTCCGATCGGCGCTCTCCGAGAGCCGGGAAAGCGAAGGGGCAGGAATGCGGCTCCTGCCCGGCGATGGCGTTCAGTGGCGGACATGCTCGACCGGGCGCCGAGATGCCGGCAACCTGTCAGTGGACGTCCTTCCAAAATTCCTTCTTCAACCAAAAGGCAAAGACAAACAGAATGCTGAGGTAGATGAGGACGACGAGCCCCAGGCTGATCCGCTTGTTCTTGACCGGCTCGCCCATGTAGTCGAGGTAATTGACGAGGTCGGCGACGAACGCGCGATATTGGTCCGGCGTCATTGTGCCGGGCGTCTCGACGGCCACCGTCTCGACTGCTGCCTTGCCCGCCGGCAATGCCGCCACCCTGACCAGCCGCTTGGCGGCGATGGCCGCGCCGTGGGCCTCGTGGCTGTCCTTGTATTCGGTCGCCACCAGCTTGTTGGTGCCCGAGAGTTCCCACAACACATGCGGCATGCCGACGTTCGGGAACACGAGATTGTTCCAGCCGGTCGCCGACTTGTCGTCCCTGTAGAAGCCGAGGAAGTAGTTGTACAGCCAATCCGTGCCACGGACGCGCGACTCGACGGACAGGTCGGGCGGCGGCGCACCGAGCCAGACCTTGGCATCGGCGGCTGACATGGCCACCGTCATCGGGTCACCGATCTTGGCCCCGGTCAGGATCAGGTTGTCCTTGATCTGGTCTTCGGTGAGGCCCAGGTCGGTCAACCGGTTGTAACGCATGTACTTCGCGCTGTGGCAGTTGAGGCAATAGTTGACGAAGCTGCGGGCGCCGCGCTGCAGCGATTCGGCGTCCAGGCGGTTGATCGGCGCCGGCTCGAGCAGGATGTCATCGCCGCCGGATGCAAACGCCGCCGCGGACGTCAGCAACAGCGTCGCGAAGAGGGTCGTGATGAGCTTGTTCATTATCCGGTCACCCTTTCCGGTTCGGGCTTGGTCTTGTCGCGTGCCGTGTACCAGGGCATCAACAGGAAAAAGAGGAAGTAGACGACCGTGAGCACCCTTGACACGACGGTCGCCTTGTCGGCGCCGCCAAGGAGCGGAACGCCCTCGGCGAACTGGCCCCAGACGGTCACCGGCACGACACCGAGGTAGCCCAGGATCAGGAAGCTCACCACGAACGCGGCCAGCCACGACTTGTAGAGGTTGCCGCGGTAGCGGATCGACTTCACCTTGCCGCGGTCGAGCCACGGCAGCGCGAAGAAGATCATCACCGCGCCCCCCATCACCAGCACCCCCCAGACCTGGGTGCCGAAGTACGAGGGCACCGCGCGCAGCATCGCGTAGTACGGCGTGAAGTACCACACCGGCGCGATGTGCAACGGCGTGCGCAGCGGATCGGCCGGGATGAAGTTGTTGGCCTCGAGGAAATAACCGCCCATTTCCGGCACGAAGAACACGATGATCGAGAACACCGCGAGGAAGACCACGACCCCCATGATGTCCTTCACCGTGTAGTACGGGTGGAACGCGATGCCGTCGAGCGGGATGCCGGTCTTCGGGTCCTTGTGCTTCTTGATCTCGACGCCGTCGGGATTGTTCGAACCCGTTTCGTGCAGCGCGATCAGGTGCGCGCCAACGAGGCCCATCAGCACCAGCGGCAGCGCGATCACGTGGAAGGCGAAGAAGCGGTTCAGGGTGATGTCGGAGATCGTGTAGTCACCGCGGATCCAGACCGAGAGGTCTTCGCCGATCAGCGGAATCGCCGAGAACAGGTTGACGATCACCTGCGCGCCCCAGAACGACATCTGCCCCCACGGCAGCAGGTAGCCGAAGAACGCCTCGCCCATCAGCGCCAGGTAGATCGCGCAGCCGAGGATCCAGGTGAGTTCGCGCGGCTTGCGATAGCTGCCGTACATCAGGCCCCGGAACATGTGCAGGTAGACGACGACGAAGAACATCGACGCGCCGGTCGAATGCATGTAGCGGATCAGCCAGCCCCACGACACGTCGCGCATGATGTACTCGACCGACTCGAATGCCTTGGCGGCGTCGGGCTTGTAGTTCATGGTGAGGAAGATGCCGGTGACGATCTGCATCACCAGCACCAGCGCCGCGAGCGAGCCGAAGTAGTACCAGAAGTTGAAGTTCTTCGGTGCGTAGTACTCGGAGACCTGCGACTTCCACAGGACGGTCAGCGGAAATCGTTCGTCGATCCAGTGCAGGATTTTTTCCATGGTCACGCGTCCCCGTTACGCCGACTTGCCATCGTCGCCGATGACGATTTTCGTCTCGCCGACATACCTGTGCGGCGGAATGACCAGGTTGGTCGGTGCCGGCACGCCGGCGTACACGCGCCCGGCCAGGTCGAACTTCGACTGATGGCAGGGGCAGAAAAAGCCGCCCAGCCAGTCACCGCCGAGATCGATGGGCGCCACCTCGGGACGAAAGGTCGGCGAACATCCCAGGTGGGTGCAGATGCCGACCGCGACGAACACCTGCGGCTTGATCGCGCGTGCAGGATTCCTGGCATACCCGGGCTGCTGCGGCTGGTTCGAGCCCGGATCGGCGAGCTTGGCGTCGAGCTTGGCCAGGCCGTCGAGCATGGCCTGGGTGCGATTGATCACCCACACCACCTTGCCGCGCCACTCGACGTCGATCTTCTGGCCCGGTTCGAGCTTGCTGATGTCGATCTCGACCGGCGCACCGGCCGCCTTCGCGCGTTCGCTGGGGAAGAGCGACATCACGAACGGCGTCGCCGCCGCCACAACGCCCGCGCCCCCGACCACGCTGGTGGCGCCGATCACAAACCGGCGCTTGCCCTTGTCCACCGTAGCTTCCGCCATGTCGCCCCGTCCCTGATATTGACGATGCAGGCCCGCCGTCCGTCGCGAAACTGCGGACGTGGATTCGCAAACCTATCGATTATAAGGGATTTCGGTCTTCCGCCGGAAGAGCATGGCCCGGAAAAACCGGAAAAGGCTCCTGCAATCATCAGCTTGCCGATGCCCGCCCCGACCGTCGTTCAACTTGAGGCGGCCCTCGACGCGACCGCGGGCAGAGGTCGTGGCGCTGCCCGCAGCTATAATCGGCCTTCGATCGAGGGAATCCCCCGTGCTGCGCAAATTCTGGCTCATCTTCGCGCAGGCCTGCACGCTGTGCCTGGCCGCGCTTTTCGTCGTCTCCACGCTGCGCCCCGACCTCCTGTCACGCTTCGGGCAGCGCGGAGCGGGCGGGATCGTGCTGCTGCAGGAGACCAACACACCCGCGACGGCGCCGACCGCGACAACCTCGAGCTACGCCGACGCGGCGAAAAGGGCGATGCCGGCGGTCGTCAATATCTACACCCGCAAGGAGATGCGTCAGCGCCATCCGCTGATGGACGATTCGATCCTCCGCCGCTATTTCCCCGATCTTGCCGAGCGAATTCCGCGTCAGAGCGCCACCAGTCTGGGGTCGGGCGTGATCGTCGCCTCGGAAGGTTACGTTCTGACCAATCATCACGTGATCGAAGGCGCCGACGACATCCAGCTGGTGCTCGCCGATGGTCGCCGCGTCCAGGCCAAGGTTCGCGGCACCGATCCCGAGTCCGATCTGGCGGTGCTCGTCGCCGAGGGGAAAGACCTGCCGGCGATCACCTTCGCCGCGCTGGATGTCGTGCGCGTGGGCGATGTCGTCCTGGCGATCGGCAATCCTTTCGGCTTCGGCAATACGGTCACGATGGGCATCGTCAGCGCCACCGGGCGCAATCACCTCGGCATCAATCGGTACGAGGACTTCATCCAGACCGACGCGGCGATCAACCCCGGCAATTCGGGTGGGGCGCTGGTCGACATCGCCGGCAACCTCGTCGGCATCAACAGCACCATCTTTTCGCAGTCGGGCGGCTCGCAGGGCATCGGTTTTGCGATTCCGGTGTCGCTCGCGCGGACCGTGCTGGAGCAGATCATCCGCGATGGCGAGGTGACCCGCGGCTGGCTCGGGATCGAACCGGAAGACGTGTCGGCGGAAGTTGCCCGGGCGCTGGGCGTCGAGAATGGCGGCGTCATCATCCGCGGCGTGGTGCGCAACGGGCCCGCCGATCGCGCGGGCATCCAGTCGCGCGATGTCGTGGTGGAAATCGACGGCAAGCCCACGCGGGACACGCAGGCGCTGCTCACCCGCATCGCCAATCTCCCGCCAGGCGCGCCGGTGAAGGTGAAGGTCTGGCGCGAGCGCAAGGCCGTCGACGTGGACGTCGCCGTCGGCAAGCGGCCCAAGGCGCAGTGAAATGGTGAAATGGGGTCAGATACGTAATACGTTGAATTTCGTATTACGTATCTGACCCCGTTCCGGGCGCCGGGACGACGAAGCGCGCGAGCAGCAGGCCCAGCTCGAACAACAGCCACAGCGGTATCGCCAGCAGCAGCTGCGAGATGACGTCCGGCGGCGTGAAGATCGCGCCGATCACGAACGCGCCGACAATCACGTACGAGCGGATCGCCTTCAGCTGCGCGAGCGTCACCACGCGCAGGCGCACCAGCACGATGACGATCACGGGCGTCTCGAAGGTGACGCCGAAGGCGATGAACATCGTCAGCACGAACGACAGGTACTTGTCGATGTCGGTCATCATCTGCACGCCCGCGGGCGTATAGCCGGCGAAAAAACCGAACGCCACCGGAAAGACGATGAAGTAGGCGAACGACATGCCGATGAGAAAGAACAGGAAGCTCGACACGATCACCGGCACCGCGAGCTTCCGCTCGTGCCGATAGAGCCCGGGCGCGATGAACGCCCACATCTGCCACAGCACGTAGGGCAGCGCGATGACGAAAGCCGCCATCAGCGTCACCTTGAGCGGAACGAGGAAGGTGCCTGTGACGTCGGTCGCGATCATCGTCGCCCCGGCCGGCAGCACCTTGATGAGCGGCGCGGCCAGCAGCGCGTAGATGTCCTTCGCGAACGGAACCAGGCAGAGCAGGATGATGACGATCGCGATGATCGCGCGCAACAGCCGGTCGCGCAGCTCGATCAAGTGCGAGATGAAGGTTTCCTGTACGGTGGAATCCTGCGGTGCGGGGGCTTCGCTCATGAAAGACGGGTCGCCACGGCGTCAACCGCGATCAAACCCCGGCAACGATGCCTGCCGCGACGACTCGGCATGCACCGCGGGCGGCGACGGTGGCACGTTTTCGACCATCGGCTCCGCGAGCGGAGGCGCGAGCATCGGCGTGAGGCGCCGCGCCGGCATCGATTGCCGGGCTCACGGTACCGCCAGCCCCGGCGGCATTGAGATCCGACTCGACCTGGCGCACGCCGGTTTCGACGTCGCGCGCGGCTGAACTGACCGAGGTCTCGATGTCCCGGGCCGCCGTCTGCACTTGCTGCTGCAGCTTCTTCAATTCATCGAGCTCCATCTCGCGGCTGATATCCGCCTTGACGTCGCTGACGTAGCGCTGGAGCCGACCGAAAAGGTGGCCGAGCGTGCGCGCGGTCTTCGGCAGCTTCTCGGGGCCGATGACGATCAGCGCCACGACGCCGATGACGACAATCTCGGAAAAGCCGATGTCAAACATGGTCGACGATGGAGTCGGGAAAGGTAGCTCGCATCCGGGGACGGGGACAGCGCGGGAGCGGGCGGCACCGGGCGCGAATGATCGCCCGTCGCCGCCAACGGGTCGCCTACGACTTGGCCGACGTCTCCTTCTTGACCTCGCCCTCGATCGTCTTGCCGCCGATCTGCTGCGTCGGCGCTTCGGTCGCGGTCTTGGCAGCGTCGGCGGCCTCGTTGGCGCCCGCAATGCCTTCCTTGAAGCCCTTGACCGCACCGCCGAGATCCTGGCCGATGTTGCGCAGCTTCTTGGTGCCGAAAATCAGCACCACGACCACCAGGACGATCAGCCAGTGCCAGATGCTCATTGAACCCATGTCGTTCTCCTTGCGCTATCGTGTTGTCGAGGTCAGAGGCTGAGAATTTTTCGGGCGTGTCCGAGCAGCGCGTCAGAAGGCGTCCGATCGAGGCGCAAAGCGCAGCCATAGCTCGGGCTATGGCGAGCATTTGCAACGACCAGCGGGCGTCTTATGGCGTGATGAGCGGGCATGATCGAAAGCCTCTCAGCCTCTCATGACCCGCGGAAGCATCGGCCCCAGCGGGGTCGGTCCGCCTACAACGTGGATGTGGACGTGCTGGACGTCCTGCCGTCCGATGCGGCCGGTGTTGATGATCGTCCGGTAGCCGTCCGGCGAGCCGTTCTCGCGCGCGAGGCGCCCCGTCAGCGCCATCATCTTGCCGAGCAACTGCTCGTCGCCGCTCCCGGCATCGGCGAGCGTCCCGATGTGGCGCTTGGGGATGACGAGCAGATGCAGCGGTGCCATCGGCTGGATGTCATGAAAGGCGAGGACGTCGTCGTCCTCGTACGCCTTCTTCGAGGGAATCTCTCCCTTGACGATCTTGCAGAAAATGCAGTCCTGCATCGTATTCATCCTGGTTCAGTCAATGCCGGCAGCCTGGTCGGCGATCGCGCAAAGCTCGCCGCCTATCGCGGCGCCGAAGCGAATGCCGCTGCAGCCGGGAGTCAGCGACGCGCCGCCTTTTCCGCGTGACCGGAGATGCCCTCGCGACGCACGAACTCGCGGCGTATGTCGTCCGGCCCCATGTCGTGCCGGGCCAGCAGCACCAGGCAATGAAACCAGAGATCGGCGACCTCCGAAGCGATGCGCAGTTTATCACCGTCCTTCCCGGCCATGACCGTCTCGGTGGCTTCCTCGCCGATCTTCTTCAGGATCGCGTCGTCGCCCTTCGCAAACAGCGACGCGACATAGGAGGACGCGGGATCGGTGCCGCGCCGCGCCGCGATCGTCGCGGCGACACGGTCCAGCACATCGGCAAGCGTGGACGCGGAATCACTCATGGCCATAGATCGTCGCGGGATCTTTCAGCACCGGGTCGGAGGCGACCCAGCGACCGGAATCGAATTTGAGGAAAAAGCAGCTCTCGCGGCCAGTATGGCAGGCAATCCCGCCGACCTGCTCGACCTGCAGCAGGATCGCATCGCTGTCGCAATCGATGCGGATCTCCTTCACCTGCTGGACATGCCCGGACGTCTCGCCCTTGCTCCACAGCTTGCGCCGGGAGCGCGACCAGTAATGCACGCGCCCGCTCTCGACCGTGGCCCGCAATGCGTCGCGGTTCATCCACGCCAGCGTCAGCACGCGGCGCGACGTCGCATCCTGCGCGATGGCCGGCACCAGCCCGGTCTCGGCGTCCCAGCGCACCGCGTCGAGCCAGTCGTCGGCTGCGCCCATGTCAGTACCCGCCCGGCCGCCCGAAGGGTGCTGACTGCACCCCCTCGGGGGGCAGCGAACCTGGTGAGCGTGGGGGCTGTTTCATCCTAGTCGCGGATCTCGATGCCGGCCGCCGCCAGCGCCGCCTTGGCCTGGCCGATCGTGAACTCGCCGTAATGGAAGATCGACGCCGCCAGCACGGCATCGGCACCGCCCTCGCGAATGCCGTCGACGAGATCCCGCAGCGACCCCACCCCTCCGGACGCGATCACCGGAACATCGACCGCCTCGACGATCGCGCGCGTGAGCTCGAGATCGAAGCCCGTGCGCGCGCCGTCGCGATCCATGCTGGTGAGCAGGATCTCCCCGGCGCCCCGCGCGACCACCTCGCGCGCCCATTCGATCGCGTCCATGCCGGTCGGCGTGCGGCCGCCGTGCGTGTATACCTGCCAGGCTTCCGGCGCGGATTGCTTGGCGTCGATCGCGGCGACGATGCACTGCGAACCATAACGCGCCGCTGCGTCCTCGAACAGCCCCGGGTTGCGCACGCCCGCGGTGTTGATGCTGACCTTGTCGGCGCCGGCGTTGAGCAACGCCCGGATGTCGTCGACCGAGTTGACGCCGCCGCCGACAGTCAAGGGGATGAACACCTGATCGGCGACCGCCTCGATCATCTGATACAGCAAGCCGCGGGTTTCGACGCTCGCCCGGATGTCGAGGAACGCGAGCTCGTCGGCGCCCTGCTCATCGTATCGGCGGGCGACCTCTATCGGATCACCGGCGTCGCGCAGATTGACGAAGTTGATGCCCTTGACAACGCGCCCTTCGGCGACGTCGAGGCAGGGAATGATGCGTTTGGCGAGGCCCATGCGGATGAAGGCGGGAAAGTGGTTGTGACGCCGGCACCCAATGGCCGGCTGCTGCGCCGACGCCCACTGGCGCGGACGGCTGGCGCATGGTGAGAATTCGTCAGCCGCCCGCCGCCAGCCGTGCGGCCACCTTGAAATCGAGTTTGCCCTCGTAGAGCGCGCGCCCGGCGATGGCGCCGATGATCCCTTCCTTTTCGTGCTGCACGAGATCTTCGACATCCTTGAGCGAACCGAGCCCTCCGGAAGCGATCACCGGAATCTTGAGCGCCCGCGCGAGCTTGACGGTTGCCTCGACGTTGATGCCCGTGAGCATGCCGTCGCGGCCGATATCGGTGTAGATGATGGCTTCGACACCGTAGTCCTCGAACTTCCTGCCGAGATCGATGACATCGTGCCCGGTCATCTTCGACCAGCCATCGGTGGCCACCCTGCCGTCGCGGGCGTCGAGGCCGACGATGATGTGCCCTGGAAACGCGTAGCAGGCATCGTGCAGGAAGCCGGGGTTTTTCACCGCCGCGGTGCCGATGATCACGTAGGTGATGCCGTCATCGAGATACCGCTCGATGGTGTCGAGGTCGCGGATGCCCCCGCCCAATTGCACCGGTATCTCCTCGCCGATCACGCTGACGATCTCGCGGATCGAGAGCTCGTTCTTGGGCACGCCCGCCACCGCGCCGTTGAGATCGACCAGGTGCAGCCGCTGCGCCCCCTGCTCGAGCCAATGCTGTGCCATGGCGGCGGGATCCTCCGAAAACACCGTCGCCGAATGCATCTCGCCCTGCCTCAGGCGTACGCAGTGGCCATCTTTGATGTCGATCGCGGGAATGATCTGCATGGCGGCGGGTGAAGTGGGCGGGTACTGGGGAGGGAGAAGCTGGTGTTGCCGCATCCGGGGACGAGCGACGCGGCGCGTTCAGCCGCGACCATCCCAGGTGACGAAATTGGCGAGCAACCTCAAACCGGCACGTTGGCTCTTTTCCGGGTGGAACTGAGTCGCGAAGATATTAGCCCGGGCGATCGCGCAAGTAAACGCCGCCGGGTAGTCGGTGGTGCCAGCGGTCAGCCCGGGGTCGTCGGGGATCGGGTGGAAACTGTGTGCAAAGTAGAAACGCGCGCCATCGGCGATGCCCTCCCACAACGCATGGGCGCGGGTCTGCCGTACCCGACTCCAGCCCATGTGCGGCACCTTGAGACGCTCGCCGGTCGGCAGCGTCATGGCCTCGTCGCGGAAACGTGCGACGCGCCCGGGCAACAGGCCCAAACCGCGCGTCGGTCCTTCCTCGCTCGACCCGAACAGCATCTGCAGGCCGAGGCAGATGCCAAGGAACGGACGCGTCGCCGCCATTTCGACGACGACCTCGCGCAATCCGCTGGCGTCGAGGCAGCGCATGCAGTCCGGCATGGCGCTCTGGCCCGGCAGGACGATGCGCGCCGCCTCGCGAATCACCGCCGGATCGGAAGTGACGACAATGCTGCACTCGGGCGCGACGTGGGCGAGCGCCTTGGCCACCGAGCGCAGGTTGCCCATTCCGTAATCGACGACAGCAATATCAGGCATCAGAGGTCAGGGATCAGGTAACAGAGATCAGGAATTAGGTGATCAGAGAGATGCATGGTTCGATCGGCATGTCTGATGCGTGATACCTGATACCTGATACCTGATACCCGACACCTGTTCCCTGTCAAAGCATCCCCTTGGTCGACGGAATCATGGACCCCGCCCGCGGGTCGGGCGTCAACGCCATCCGCAACGCCTGCGCGAACGCCTTGAACACGGTCTCCGCCTGGTGGTGCGCATTCTGGCCGCGCAGGTTGTCGATGTGCAGCGTCACCGACGCGTGATTGACGAAGCCCTGGAAGAACTCCTGCACGAGATCGACGTCGAAGGCGCCGATCATCGCGCGCGTGAACGGCACGTGGAACTCGAGCCCCGGGCGACCGGAGAGGTCGATGACGACGCGCGACAGCGCTTCGTCGAGCGGCACGTAGGCATGCCCGTAGCGCGTGAGCCCCTTCTTGTCGCCCATCGCCTGGGCGAGCGCCTGTCCCAGGGTGATCCCGATGTCCTCGACCGTGTGATGTGCGTCGATGTGCAGGTCGCCCTGCGCGCCGACGTCAAGGTCCATCATGCCATGGCGCGCGATCTGGTCCAGCATGTGATCGAGGAATGGCACGCCGGTGGCCAGCGTCGCGCGGCCGCTGCCGTCCAGGTTGATCTCGACCGCGATCCGGGTCTCCGCCGTCTTCCGTTCGACCCGCGCCTTGCGCGGCACCGCGAGGGTTTCACTCATCGGATGCTTTCCAGCGCTGCCAGGAGCGCATTGTTTTCCTGCGGCGTGCCTACGGTGATGCGCAGGCAGTGGTCGAGCAACGGATGCCAGCCATGCAGGTTCTTGATCAGGATACCCTTGCCGCGGAGCAACGCGAACCAGCGCGGCGCATCGGGGACGCGCAAGAGAACGAAATTGGTCTGCGTCGGAAACACCTTGACGCCCGGCATGGTCGCGAGGCGCTCGGCCAGCCGGGCGCGCTCCGAACGAAGCAGCGCCGCCTGCCCGTCGAGCAGCGCGCGCTCGGCCAGCAGCACCGGCGCCACCGCCTGCGTCAGCGCGTTGAGATTGTAGGGTTGGCGAACCTTGTCGAGCTCGGCAATCCATTCGGGCGCCGCCACCGCATAGCCCAGCCGCAGGCCCGCCATCCCGATCTTCGACACCGTGCGCAGCACGAGAAGGTTCGGGAACTCGGTCACGCGCGGCAGGAAGCTCTGATCCGCAAACGCGTAGTACGCCTCGTCGACGACCACCAGCCCCGGCGCCGCCCGCAGGACGCGCAGGACATCGGCTGCGGCGAAAAGATTGCCCGTCGGATTGTTGGGATACGCGAGAAACACCAGCGCCGGCCGCTCGCGCTCGATGGCCGCCTCCATCGCGTCGATGTCGAGCGAAAAATCCGCGCGCAGCGGCACGTCGACGAAGCGCATGCCGGCGTAGCGCGCGTTCATCCGGTACATCACGAACGAGGGCTCGGGGGCGAGCATCGCCGACCCCGGGCGCGCGAGCGTCGAGGTGATGATCTGGATCAGTTCGTCGGAACCGTTGCCGACGATGAGGGCGAGGCTGTCCGGCAGCGCCAGCGTCGACCGCAGCGCCGCCTTCACGCCATCGGCCGCGCCGTCGGGGTAGCGATTGATCGCCGCGCCCGCGGCGGCGGCGGCCACCTTGGCGCGGACCGCCTCGGGCAGCGGAAACGGATTTTCCATCGCGTCGAGCTTGATCATGCCCGCCGCCTTCGCGACTGCGTACGCCGTCAGCGCGCGCAACTCCGGGCGCACGGTGGCGGCAATGTAATCGGCGATCGAGGAAGGCATGGCGATGGTCCTGGCGATCGCGGTTCAGTCGCTCTTGCGTTCGGTGACCCGGTACCGGGCGCTGCGCGCGTGGGCCGGCAGGCCTTCGCCGCTCGCAAGCGTTGCCGCGATCGGTCCCAGCAGCTGCGCGGCCGCGATAGACACCTTCAGCACCGACGAGCGTTTCTGGAAATCGTAGACGCCCAGCGGCGACGAGAAGCGCGCCGTGCGGCCCGTCGGCAGCACGTGGTTGGGGCCGGCGCAGTAATCTCCCAGCGCTTCCGACGACGCGTGCCCCAGAAAAATCGCGCCCGCATGGCGGATCTTCGGCAGCAGCGCATCCGGGTCGGCGACGGCAAGCTCCAGGTGCTCGGGGGCGATGTGGTTGGACAGCGCGCAAGCGTGTTCGAGATCGCGCACCTTGATCAGCGCCCCGCGCCTGGCGAAGGACGCTTCGATGATCGCGCGCCGCGGCATCGACTCGATCTGCCGCGCAGCGCTCGCCTCCACCGCGTCCAGGAACCCGGCGTCGGCACACACCAGGATCGCCTGCGCGAGCTCGTCGTGCTCGGCCTGCGCGAAAAGATCCATCGCGACCCAGTCCGGATTCGCGCTCGCATCGGCGATCACCAGGATCTCGGACACGCCCGCGACCATGTCGATGCCCACCGTGCCGAACACGCGCCGCTTGGCCGCCGCCACGTAGGCATTGCCGGGACCGCAGATCTTGTCGACGGCGGGAATCGTCGCCGTGCCAAAGGCGAGCGCCGCAACCGCCTGCGCGCCGCCGATGGTGAACGCCCGCGACACGCCGGCCAGGTGCGCTGCCGCCAGCACCAGCGGATTGCGCACGCCATCCGGCGTCGGCACCACCATGATGATCTCGGGCACGCCGGCAACATGCGCGGGGATCACCTGCATCAGCACCGACGACGGATACGCCGCCTTGCCGCCGGGGACGTAGACGCCGACGCGATCGATGGGCGTCACCTGCTGGCCGAACTCGCTGCCGTCGGCGTCCGTGTACGACCACGATGCCAGCTTCTGCCGCTCGTGGTACGAGCGCACCCGCGCCGCCGCCTGCGTCAGCGCGTCGCGCTGCGCGGCCGGCAGCGCGTCGAACGCCGCACGCATCTCGTCGGCAGTGATCTCCAGCGCCGCGACCGACCGCGCCTCGACGCGGTCGAACCGCGCCGTCGCCTCGAGGACCGCCGCGTCGCCGCGCGCGCGAACATCGGCGATGATCGCTGCGACGGCCGCGTCGATCGCGGGGTCCTGCGCCGCCTCGAAGGCGGTCAGCGCGGCCAGGTCGCCGTCGAAGGACGGCGACGACGCGTCGAGGCGACGGATCGACAGCGCCGCCACGGCACTCATGGCCCGGTCCGGCGGCTCTCGACCGCCCGCGCGACGGCTTCGAGCAGCGGCTGCACCATGGCGCGTTTCAGCTTGAGCGCCGCAGGGTTGACGACCAGGCGCGAGCTGATCGGCATGATGTCCTCGACGGCGACGAGATCGTTCGCCTTGAGCGTGTTGCCGGTCGAGACAAGATCGACGATGACGTCCGAGAGGCCGGCGAGCGGCGCGAGTTCCATCGAGCCGTAGAGCTTGATCAGGTCGACGTGCATGCCCTTGGCGGCGAAATGCTCGCGCGCCGTGCGCACGTACTTGGTCGCGACCCGGATGCGCGCGCCACGCTGCACGGTGCCCGTCCAGTCGTAGCCGCGCCGGGTCGCCACCGCCATCCGGCACTTGCCGATCTCGAGATCGAGCGGCTGGTAGAGGCCTTCGCTCCCGTGCTCGAGCAGCACGTCCTTGCCGGCCACTCCGACGTCGGCGGCGCCGTACTGGACGTAGGTCGGCACGTCGGAAGCGCGCACGATGACGACCGAGACGCCCGGCTGATTGGTGCCGATGATGAGTTTGCGCGAGGACTCGGGATCCTCGAGCGGGACGATGCCCGCCGCAGCGAGCAGCGGCAGGGTTTCGTCGAAAATGCGCCCCTTCGACAGGGCCAGGGTCAGCGTGGTCACGGCGGCGTGCGGTCTGTCATCGGCGGTCAGGAACGATCATTCTACCGGACAGCCACCGTGCTCATTGCCGTGCGGTGCGGGCATTGACCGGCGCCGGCTCGCGCTCGCTCGTGCGCCAGGGATTGATGTCGACGCCGCCACGGCGCGTGAACCGGGCCAGCACGGCGAGCGTTTCCGGCCGGCAGCGCCGCCAGACGTCCGCGAAAATTCGCTCGACGCAATGCTCGTGGAACCCGGGATGGCGACGGAAAGAGACGAGGTAGCGCAACAAGCCCGCGGCATCGATCCTGGGTCCGCGGTAACGGATCTGCACGCTCGCGTAGTCCGGTTGCCCGGTGACCGGGCACAGGGATCGGAACAGTCGGGTGTACAGCGTCTGTCCCACCGCGGCACCCGATGCGACAAGGGCGCCCGGAGCCGGCGCGGCATCGAGCGCCGCGAGGGGCAGCGCATCGAGGCAGGCACCGTCCATCTCGGCGCGCGGCAGGGCCGCAAAGCCATCGGGCAGCGTCAGCGCCACCAGCACAGCGGCGCCCGCCGCGGCCGAGAGGTCGCGCCGCAGGGCAGCGGCCACCGCCTCGGGTTCCGAAAACCGCGATTGATTGAACGCCGTGAGGTAGAGCTTGACCGATTTCGACTCGACGATGCAGGGCGAGTCGGCGGGCAGCGTGAACGTGGCGATCGCGACCTGCGGCTTGCCGGACGAATCGAGCCACGACAACTCGTAGGCGGTCCAGCAATCGCTGCCGCGAAACGGCAACGCGGGATCCCATTCGAGTTCGGCCCGCAGCGGCGCCCGCTCGACCGGGAACAGCAATCCCGGATCGTAGGCGTCCGCGTAGGACGTCGCGTGGCCGAGCGGAGAAGCGTTGAGGTCGGTCATCTGTGCAGTGCAGGAGCGGCTGTAGGAGCGGCCTCAGCCGCGAATGGGTGGCGCAAAAAAGCGTTCGCGGTTGAAGCCGCTCCTACAAGGTTTCAGCCATGCGATTCGCGCGCCACCGCGCTCACGATACGCGGCGAATGCGCGCGCCCAGCGCCGACAGCTTTTCCTCGATGCGCTCGTAGCCGCGGTCGAGGTGATAGATGCGGTCGATCGTGGTCTCGCCCTCGGCCATCAGCCCCGCGATGACGAGGCACGCCGACGCGCGCAGATCGGTGGCCATCACGTCGGCACCGGTCAGCTTGGGCGCGCCCTTGACGATCGCGGTATTGCCTTCGACGTCGATCGTGGCCCCAAGGCGCACCAGCTCCTGCACGTGCATCATCCGGTTCTCGAAGATGGTTTCGGTGATCACCGAGGTTCCCGCGGCGCGCGTGGCCAGCGCCATCATCTGCGCCTGCATGTCGGTCGGGAATGCGGGGTACGGGGCGGTGCGCAGGTTGAAAGAAGCAAGCGGCCCGCGACGCGCAACGTGAATCGTGTCGGCCGTCTCGGCGATCTCGGCGCCCGCCTCGCGCAGCTTGTCCAGGACCGCATCCAGCGTGCCTGCCTGCGTGCCGGTGATCACCGCCTCGCCTCCGGTCGCCGCCACCGCCGCGAGAAAGGTCCCCGTCTCGATCCGGTCGGCCATGATCGCGTGCGTGGCCCCGGTGAGGCGCGCCACGCCCTCGATGGCGATGCGATCGGTGCCGGCGCCTTCGATCCGCGCCCCCATCGCGATCAGGCAGCGCGCAAGATCGACCACCTCCGGCTCGCGCGCGGCGTTCTCGAGCACGGTCGTGCCCTCGGCGAGCGTGGCTGCCATCAGCAGGTTCTCGGTACCGGTGACGGTGACGAGATCGAAGCGGAATTTCACGCCTTTCAGCCGCTGCGCCCGCGCATTGATATAGCCGTGCTCGAGATCGATCTCCGCGCCCATCGCCTGCAGCCCCTTGACGTGCTGGTCGACCGGGCGCAGCCCGATCGCGCAGCCGCCGGGCAGCGAAACGCGCGCCTCGCCGCAGCGCGCGAGCAGCGGGCCGAGCGCGAGTATCGACGCGCGCATGGTCTTCACGAGTTCGTAGGGGGCCAGCGGCCAGTCGATGCGCGCGGCGTCCAGCGCCACCGCGCCGGCGGTTCGGGTGTCGAGCCGAACACCCATCTGCGCCAGCAGCGTCTGCATCGTGCGCACGTCGTTGAGCCGCGGCACGTTGGTGAGCGTCAGCGGCTCGGGCGACAGGAGCGCCGCGCAGAGGATCGGCAACGCCGCGTTCTTGGCTCCCGAGACGCGAACTTCGCCCGCGAGGGGTCGTCCGCCTTCGATCCGCAGCTTGTCCATCGTCGGGCCGTCCGGATTACGGGTTCCTAGTACCCCGATTCGCAAATACGCACCCATGAAATCGCGCCTTTCGGGCCATGGCGGCGTTGCAAATCCTCGCGATACCACGCGGTATCGCTGCGGTTTGCGCCTTGCCCTGACCCGAAATGCATCGATTTCATTGCGTGTGCGTACTTACGAATCGGTGTACTTTGCCGCCGACCACTGCGCCGGCGTGAGCGTGATCATCGACAACGCGTGGATTTCCTCGCGCATCCTGTCGCCGAGCGCCGCATAGACGAGCTGGTGCTGCCTGACCTTCGACAGGCCGTCGAAAGCCTCGCTCACGATCAGCGCTTCCCAATGATGGCCGTCGCCGCGCACTTGCAGGTGTTCGCAGGAAAGCACGGCAGCGATCGAGCGTTCGATGGATTCGGAGCTAACCATGGGTCAGGTAGAGGCGTTTTTCACGCGCGCAGCTTCCAGCCGCGCTGCAGGAGCCACAGCGTCAGCGCCGACAGCAGCGCGCAGCAACCGGCCACGATCGCAAACGACGTCCAGGGCGCGACGTCGGACAGGCCGAAAAATCCGTAGCGGAACCCGTCAATCATATAGAAGAAGGGATTGAACCGCGACAGCGCCTGCCAGAACGGCGGCAGCGAGTGGATCGAGTAGAACACGCCCGAAAGAAACGTCAGCGGAACGATGATGAAATTCTGGAACCCGGCGAGCTGGTCGAACTTGTCGGCCCAGATGCCGGCGAGAAGCCCCAGCGTGCCGAGGATCGCGCTGCCCATCAGCGCGAAGGCAAGCGCCCAGCCCGGGTGCGAAACCTGCAGCAGCGACGGATCGAACCAGAGCGTGCCCAGGTACACGCCGAAGCCCACCGCCATCCCGCGCACCATCGCCCCCAGCACGTACGCCGCCTGGATCTCCGCGGGCGACAGCGGCGGCAGCAGCACGAAGATGATGTTGCCGGTCACCTTCGACTGGATCAGCGACGACGAGCTGTTGGCGAACGCGTTTTGCAGCACCGACATCATGACGAGGCCAGGGATGAGGAACGCCGTGTAGCGAACCTTGCCGTCGAACACCGACACGTGCGACTCGAGCACCTGCGAGAAGATGAGCAGGTACAGGAGCGACGTCAGCACCGGCGCCAGAATCGTCTGGAAGCTCACCTTCCAGAAGCGCAGCACCTCCTTGTAGAAGAGCGTCACCCAGCCGGCGCCCGCCACGCGGATCATGCCGCCACCTCCGGCGCGCGGCCGTCGCGCTCGCCGCCCATGATGCGCAGGAACACCTGCTCGAGGTCGGTCTCCTGCAGCGCGAGTTCGGCGATCGCGATGTCCTCCGCCCGCAATGCGGCGAGCAGCGCCTCGAGGTCGGCGTAGCGGTCGAGGCCGATGAAATGCACGCCGCCCTCGTGGCGCAGCACGCGCGGCTGCCAGGCGACGGGCACGCGCGCCGCGGCGAGCCGCACCGTAAGACCGGCGAAGCGCGACAGCAGATTCTGCTTGGTGTCGAGCGCCACCACCTTGCCCGCCTTCAGCATCGCGATCCGGCCGCACAGGGCCTCGGCCTCTTCGAGATAATGCGTGGTGAGGATGATGGTGTGGCCGTCCTGGTTCAGCTTGCGGATGAACGCCCAGAGGCTTTGCCGCAGCTCGACGTCGACGCCGGCAGTGGGCTCGTCGAGAACGATGACCGGCGGCTTGTGCACCAGCGCCTGGCCGACCAGCACCCGGCGCTTCATGCCGCCGGACAGCGAGCGCATGTTGGCGTCGGCCTTGGCCGTGAGCGCGAGGTGGTGGAGGATCTCGTCGATCCATGCCTCGTTGCCGGTGATGCCGAAATAGCCCGATTGCAACTCCAGCGTCTCGCGCACCGAAAAGAACGGATCGAACACCAGCTCCTGCGGCACCACGCCCAGCGCGCGCCGCGCCGCGCGGTAATCGGTGATGACGTCGTGACCCTTGATGCGGGCGCTGCCCCGGTCCGCTCGCACCAGTCCGGCCAGGATGGAGATCAGCGTCGTCTTGCCGGCGCCGTTGGGGCCGAGCAGGCCGAAGAACTCACCCTCCTCGACGGCGAGGCTGACCCCGTCCAGCGCCTGCACGCGGCCGAAGCGGCGGGCGATATCGATGGCTTCAACGGCGGCAGGCATGCGGTGCGATGCGGCAATCAGTGGAGGAGTCGGCGAAAGTCAGGCAGGCGCGGGCAGCAACGACAGGCGAGCGCAGGGCTCAGGAAATGCCAAGCAGCTCCCGGACATCGTAGACACCGGCCAGCGCGAGGAGCGGCGCGGGCAGGCCGTTGAAGTGCAACTCGCGACCCTCGCCGACCGCCCGGCGCTTCAGCGCAAGCAACACGGTGATGGCGGACGAATCGACGGCCGTCAACGCACTGCAATCGACGATGTCCGATACCGGCAACGAGAGTGCGGCGGATTCGCCCAGCACGGTCCCGGCGTTGCCGAGCGTGAGCGCCCCTTCGAAGGCCCACTGCACGCCGTCCCGGGGCGCGACAATGCGCCCCGCGCAGTCGCCGTCGTCGGTCGCGGGTCCGCAGCGCGCGATCACTTGGCAGGCGCTCCCTTGTTCTTGTTGGCCAGCGTCTTGATGAGGCCGTCGACGCCGCCCGACTGAATCTGCGCGTTGAACTCGTCGCGGAAATTGGTGACCAGGGACACGCCGCCGACGATCACGTCGTAGGCCTTCCAGCCATCGGCCTTTTTCTCCATGCTGTAGTCGATCTGCACCGGCGCGCCGCCGGGCTTCTGCACCGCCGTGCGCACGATCACTTCGGTGTCGGCCGGGCTGGCGCGCAGCGGCTTGTAGTCGATGGTCTCGTTGCGATACTGGTTGAGTGCGCCCGAATAGGTGCGCACCAGCAACGTGCGGAATTCGTCGGTCAGCCGCTTCTGCTGCTCGGGCGTGGCGCTGCGCCAGTTCTTGCCCATCGCCAGTGCGGTCATCCGCTCGAAATTGAAATTCGCCAGCAGCTTGGACTCGACGACCTCGCGAATCCGCGCTTCGTTGCCGGCCTGCACCAGCGGGTCGGTCTTGACGATCTGCAGCACGTCCTGCGACACGCGCTTGACCAGGGCATCCGGGGCCTCCTGCGCCTGCAGCGGCGCCGCGAAGCCCCAGAACGCGGCAATCGTGAGCATGGTGGCGACGGCGGCGCGTCGCAGGTTCAATCCTGGAGCCATCGATTATTCGTCCTCGGGTTCCGGCGGCGGCTTGCCGTCGTAGACGTCATAGCGCCGCTTTTGCAGGTAGGCGTTGCGAATGAAGCGGTAGCGGTCGAGCGCCGCGGTATCGACGATCTTGCCGGCCTCGAGCACGCCCGCCCGGACGTTGATGTAACCCAGCCCGTACAGGCTGTTGCGCAGTGCCACGGTGGGGATTTCGCCCACGGGACCCCACAGCACGCGCACGACGAACCCGGTGCCGTCGACCACGGTCGTCGGGCCGAACAACGGCACGAAAAGATAAGGTCCCGGCGGCAAGCCCCAATAGGCAAACGTCTGGCCGAAATCCTCGTTGCCGCGCTCGATGCCGGCGTCGGACGCGGGATCGAAGATTCCCAGGAGGCCGAACAGCGTATTGATCATCACGCGGCCGAAATCGTGGCCGGCCTTTTCGGTCTTGCCCTGAAGCAGGCCATTGATTCCCGAGAACAGGTCGTCGATGTTGTTGTAGAAATTGGAAACCCCGGTGCGAACCAGCTGCGGCGTGACTGTCGACGTAGGCTTCGGCCAGCGGCTTGACGAAATTGCCGTCGACGACGTCATGGACCTCGAACATCGCGCGGTTGACCGGCTCGAAGGGGTCGACGCGCGAAGCGGTTGTGGCGCAGCCGCCCAGCAGCAGCACCGCCGCGAGAGCCCCCGTCCACCGCGACCGCCGAAGCGGATGCGCGGTCATTTTCCCGTTCCCGCGGCCGCCTTGTCGAACAGGAACTGGCCCACGAGCTTTTCGAGAATCACCGCCGACTGCGTCTTGCCGATCTTGCCGCCCTCGCCGACCATCTTGCTGTCGCCGCCGACGTCGAGCCCGACGTAGACCTCGCCCAGCAACCCCGAGGTCAGGATCGATGCGATGGTGTCGGCGGTGAACTCGTAGCCGCGATCGATCTTCAGCGTGACCACGGCCTGGTAGGTAGCTGGGTCGAGGCGTATCACCTCGACGCGGCCCACGGCGACGCCTGCCGCCTTGACCGGTGCGCGGAGTTTCAGCCCGCCGATATTGTCGAAGCGCGCCTCGACCCGATATCCCGGCGCGGAGCCGAACGACGTGAGGTTGCCGACCTTGAGCGCGAGAAACAGGATCGCGCCCAGGCCGATGGTGACGAAAATGCCGACCCAGAGGTCGATTGTGGTGCGACTCATGCCACGGTCTCCCTGACCGACGGATGCACGTTCACGCGACGCCGCGGAACATGAAAACGGTGAGTACGAAATCGAGCGCCAGGATCGCCAGCGAACTCGCGACCACCGTGCGGGTGGTGGCGCCGGACACGCCTTCGGCGGTCGGCTTGCAATCATAACCCTCGAACACGGCGATCATGCTGACGGCAATGCCGAAAACGACGCTCTTGATGATGCCGTTGACAATGTCGGTGCGGAAATCGACGGCGGCCTGCATATTGCCCCAGAACGCGCCCGGATCGATGCCGATGAGTTTGACGCCGACCAGATACGCGCCAAAGATCCCCAACATCGAAAACAGCGCGGCAAGCAGCGGCATCGACAGGACACCGCCCCAGAAGCGCGGCGCCACGACCCGCGCCAGAGGATCGACGGCCATCATTTCCATCGCCGAAAGCTGCTCGGTGGCTTTCATCAATCCGATTTCGGCGGTTACGGCGCTCCCGGCCCGGCTGGCAAACAACAGACCCGCGACCACGGGTCCGAGTTCCCGCACCAGCGACAGGGCCACGAGGATGCCCAGCGATTCGTCCGCTCCGTAGCGGTTGAGCACGTCATAGCCCTGCAGCGCCAGCACCATCCCGATGAACAGTCCGGACACCAGGATGATGATCAGCGACAGCACCCCGGAGAAGTAGATTTCCCGCAGCGTGAGCGACAGGCGGCGAAACGCCGCCGGCGTTTCCTTGAGCACCGCGATCGAAAATCGGGTCGCGTAGCCAAGGCGGCCGATGAAGGCGAGCGCGGCGGCTCCGGTGCGGCGGAAGAACTCGGCAAGACCGGCAAAGGCGGCGCTAAGCACGGGCGAAGAGTTCCGACTGGTAGGACGCCGCCGGGTAATGGAAGGGCACCGGGCCATCCGGCTGCGCCGTCGACAAACTGGCGGACGAAAGCTTCGCCCGAGTCTCGCACGTCGGCCGGCGTCCCCTGCGCGACGATCCGGCCATCCGACACGAAATACAGGTAGTCGACGATCTTCAGCGACTCGTAGACGTCGTGGGTGACGACGACCGACGTGGTGCCCAGGGCGTCGTTGAGGCGCCGGATCAGCTCGCCGACGACACCCAGCGAGATGGGATCGAGCCCGGCAAACGGCTCGTCGTACATCACCATCATGGGATCGAGCGCGACCGCGCGGGCCAGCGCCACGCGGCGGGCCATCCCCCCCGACAGCTCCGACGGCTTCAGCTGCGCCGCCCCCCGCAAACCCACCGCGTGCAGTTTCATCAGCACCAGATCGCGGATCAGCTCTTCGGGCAAGTCGGTATGCTCGCGCATCGCGAACGCGACGTTTTCGTACACCGTCATGTCGGTGAACAACGCGCCAAACTGAAACAGCATGCCGATGCGCCGGCGCATCGCGTAGAGCGCCTCGCGGTCGAGGTCGGGCACCGATTGCCCGTCCACCAGCACCCGGCCCGACAGCGGCCGCAACTGGCCGCCGATGAGGCGCAGGATCGTCGTCTTGCCGCAGCCCGAGCCCCCCATGATGGCGACGACCTTGCCACGCGGGATGGTCATCGAGATGCCATCGAGGATCGTCCGCGTGTCGTAGGCGAAGCGCACGTCCGCGAGTTCGACCGCGTTGGCAGATGCCGCGGCAATGGGGCCGGTCGCGGCCGGCGCTGGGGAGCTGGACAAGGGAGCGGATTCGGGGGTCAAAGAGCGCGGATTGTAGCCTGCCCGCCGAAACAGCCACAATGACCGCGGGTCAGCTACGCTACCCCCCGAGCAAGCCGGTGTTCGGCAATGGCGAGGTTCTCGGGCAGCCCCAGCAACACCACGACGTCACCTCCCTCGAACACCCATTCGCTGCCGGGTTGCTGCGACCGCGTTCCGCGCCGGCGCACGCCCGTCACTTCGACCAGCCCTGCCAGGTCGAGCTCCCAGAGGGGCTTTCCGACGGCGTGGGCCCGATCGGGCAACATCACCGAATGCAGCCTGGGCTGCAGATTCTCGGCCGCGTCGGCAGTATCCGTGGCGCCATGGAAGAAGCCCCGGAACAGGCTGTAGCGCTCTTCCCGGACCGCGCGAATGCGCTTCAGGACGCGGTTGAGCGGGACGCCCAGCAGCAGCAGCGAATGCGAGGCCAGCATCAGGCTGCCTTCGAGCACCTCTGGAACCACTTCCGAGGCCCCGGCCGTCATCAGCCGGTCGAGTTCGCTGTCGTCGACGGTGCGCACCACGACCGGCAACTCGGGCCGCAGCTCCTGGACGTGATGCAGGATCTTGAGCGCAATCGCCGTATCGGCGAAAGTGACGACCACCGCGCGGGCCTTGCCGAGCCCGGCGGCCAGCAGCGTCTCGCGACGGCCGGCATCGCCGTAGACAACGCTGCTGCCGGCGCCGGCCTCGCGCACGCGCTGTGGATCGGCGTCGAGGGCGATGAAGGGGATCTCTTCGGCATCGAGCAGCCGCGCGAGGTTCTGCCCGCTGCGCCCGAAGCCGCAGATCAGCACGTGATCCTGCCGCGCCATCGTCGTCGCCGCGATCCGGGTCAGCTGCGCCGCGCGGGCCAGCCAGTCGTTGGCGGTCAGCCGGCGCACGACGGGCTCCGAGAACTGGATGATGAGCAGGCGCCACCAGCATCGACAGCACCATCGCCGCCAGCACCAACTGGGCGAGCGTCGGCTCGACGAGATCGTGCACCCGCATCAGCGCCAGCATCACCAGCGCGAACTCGCCCGCCTGCGCGAGATGGAATCCGGTCCGCCAGGCCGTTGCCGGCGCGGCGCCGAACAGGCGGGAGAGCAGCACGATCAGCACCAGCTTGACCAGCACCGGCACCACCAGCAGCAGCGCCACCCAGCCCCAGTTCGCGGCGACGATCGACAGGTCGAGCGCCATGCCCATGGTGATGAAGAACAAGCCCAGCAGCACGTCGCGGAAGGGCTTGATGTCCTCCTCGACCTGGTAGCGGTACTCGGTCTCGGCGATCAGCATCCCGGCCAGGAACGCGCCCAGCGCCAGCGACAGCCCGGCAAGCTCGGTCATCGCCGCGAGGCCCAGCGTGATCAGCAGCAGGTTGAGCATGAAGAGCTCGGAACTGCGCTGCCGCGCGACGAGGTGGAACCACGCGCGCATCGGCCGCTGTGCCGCGAACAGGATCAGCGCCAGCGCCGCCCACCGCCTTGACGAAGGCGAGCCCGATCGCCAGCGCCAGCTCGGGGCCGCTCCGGTTGAGCGAGGGCAGCAGGATCAGGAACAGCACGACGGCGAGGTCCTGGAACAGCAGGATCCCCATCACATCGCGGCCGTGCGGTGCCGCGAGCTCCATCCGCTCCGCGAGCATCTTGGAAACGATCGCCGTGCTGCTCATGGCCAGCGCGCCGCCCAGCGCGAATCCGGCCTGCCAGCCGTAGCCCAGGAACTGCAGGCCGATCATCGCGGCGATGGTCGTGATGGCGACCTGCGCGAGACCCAGGCCGAACACCGCGCGCCGCATCGCCCGCAACTGCGGGAGGCTGAACTCGAGCCCGATCGAGAACATCAGGAACACGAGGCCGAATTCGGCCAGCAGCCGGGTCTCGGCCGAATCCGGAACCCAGGCCAGCGCATGCGGACCCACGGCGATGCCGACGGCGAGATAGCCGAGGATCGGCGGCAGGCGGATCAGCCGGCAGAGGACCACGACGACGACCGCGGTACCCAACAGAACGAGGATCAGCTGCAGCGTCTGCGGCATGGCAGGGGCATCGTTTGCGCCGGCGATCACATCGACGAATGGCGTTCAATGTAGCACGGGGCCACGGCGCGGCTGCCGCAGGCATGGGGTCGGTTATACTCGATGCGATGAATGACGACGCTGTTCCCCGCGTGTCCACGAACCCGATCGACGCGCCGCGCGCGCTGGCCCTGGCGCGGGACGTGCTTGCCACCGAGGCGGCAGCGATCGCCGCGTTGTCAAAGCGTCTTGGTGCGCCCTTTGTCGCCGCCGTGGCCCTCATGCTCGACTGTCGCGGCCGCGTGGTCGTCTCCGGCATCGGCAAGTCGGGACACATCGGGCACAAGCTCGCGGCCACGCTCGCGTCCACCGGCACTCCCGCGTTCTTCGTGCATCCGGCGGAGGCGTCGCACGGCGACCTCGGCATGATCACGCCGGAAGACGTCGTCGTGATGCTGTCGAATTCGGGGGAGACCGACGAGCTCATGCTGCTGATGCCGCATCTGAAGCGCCAGGGCGCGAAGATCATCGCACTGACCGGCAACGAGCAGTCGTCGCTCGCGCAAGGCGCCGACGTGCATCTCGATGCAGCCGTCGATGCCGAGGCGTGTCCGCTGGGGCTGGCCCCGACGGCCAGCACGACGGCGGCACTGGCGCTGGGCGACGCACTCGCGCTCGCCCTGCTCGACGCCCGCGGCTTCTCGGTCGAGGATTTCGCGCGCGCGCACCCCGGAGGATCGCTCGGACGCCGGCTGCTGACGCAGGTGCGCGACGTGATGGTGAGCGGTGCCGCGCTGCCGCTCGTGGACGCCGGCACCTCGCTCGTCGAGGCCGTCGCGATGATGAGTGGCAAGGGCATGGGGATGACCGTGGTCAACGACGACGACGGGCGTGTGGCCGGAATCTTCACCGACGGCGACCTGCGCCGCTGCGTCGGGCGGGTCCGCGACTTCGGCGCCGCCCGGGTCGCCGATGTGATGACGCCATCGCCGCGAACGATCGGCCCCGATCGGCTCGCCATCGATTGCGTCGAGCTGATGGAAACGCCGCCCAGGGTCACCCAACTGCTCGTCGTGGACGACGACGGTCGGCTCGTCGGCGCGCTGCACCTCCACGACCTGTTCCGGGCGAGGGTGGTATGACGACGGAAGCACTCCTCCAGCGCGCGCGGCGCATCCGGCTCATCACCTTCGACGTCGACGGCGTGCTGACCGACGGCCGCATCCATGTCGACGACCACGGTCGCGAGACGAAGGCCTTCTCGGCGCTGGACGGCGTGGGCATGAAGATGGCCATGCACGCCGGCCTCCACGTGGCCTGGATCACCGGCAGCAACGCTGCGGTGGTCACGCACCGCGCGCGGCAACTCGGCATCCACCGCGTCGTGCTGGGCGCCGACCAGAAGCTGCCGGTGTGGGAGCGCCTGCGCGCCGAACTGGGGCTCGCCGCAGAGTCCTGCGCGCATGTAGGGGACGACCTGCCCGACGTGCCCCTGTTCCTGCATTGCGGATTGGGCATCGCGGTGCCCAATGCGACGGCGACGGTCGCCGCGCGTGCCCACCACGTCACGCGCGCCCGGGGTGGCGAGGGCGCCGTGCGCGAAGTCTGCGAGCTGATCCTCGGCGCGCAGGGCTCGCTGGAAGCCCAGTTCGCGGCTTTCGGCGCCTGACGCAACAGCGCCCTGATCGCCATGCGCCATTCAAAACGCATTTTCGACCGTCTCGTGACATGGTCGCCGGTATTGCTGCTGGGCGGCCTCGCGGCGCTGACGTACTGGCTCGATGCGCAGATTCAGCCTCCGCCAGCGCGCATCGACGGCAGCTCGCGCCACGACCCGGACCTGTTCATCGACAACTTCCGCGCCGTGACCTTCGACGTCCAGGGGCGCCAGCGGCAGGCGCTGGCGGCGCGGCGCGCGCAGCATTTCCCGGACGACGAAAGCATCGCCCTGACAGCGCTTTCGCTGACGGTCACGGATCCGGATCAACCCGCGATGTCGGTGACCGCCGACCAGGGGATCGTCACCGGCGACCGCGAGACCCTGCTGCTCGAAGGCAACGTGAAGGCGATGCGTGAAGCGTCTCCCGCGACCGCGTCCCGCCGCCGCGACGCATCGGGCGCCGCGACCATTCGCACCGAATTCCTCCGCGTCGTTCCCAAGAAAGGCTTCGCCGACACCGACCGACCGGTGACGATCGAGGACTCCCGTGGAATAATCCACAGCGTGGGCCTGCAGATCGACAACCAGGCCAAGACGGTCAAGTTGAAATCCGCTGTGCACGGCACCATCACTCCCGCCCCCGTCCCCAAGTGACCACCGTCCATTTCCGCGCCCTGCGGCGCGCCTGCATGCTGCTGTTGACCCTCGCCTTCGCGTCGCTGCCGCCGCTTGCGGCGGCGGAGAAGACCGACCGCGAGCAGCCGATCAATTTCTCCGGAAACGCCGGCGGCTACAACTACCAGACCAAGAACGGGGCGCTGTCCGGCAACGTGATCATCACCCAGGGAACGCTCTCGATCCGTGCCGATCGCATCGACTTCCGGCAGAACGCCGATAACTCGCTGTCGGCAACCGCGCACGGCAACCCGGTCAGCTTCCGGCAGAAGCGCGACGGCTACGACGAATATTACGAAGGCTACGCGCAGCGCATCGAGTACGACGGCAGCAAGCAACTGGTCGAACTCTTCGATCGCGCGCTGCTGAAACGCGGCCAGGACGAAATCCGCAGCGCCTATATCTCGTACAACGCGGCTACCGAACTCTTCAAGGCGGAGGGTCGCGAAGCAGCCGCCACGACGCCGGCGACCGAGGCGGCCGACACCCGCGTCCGGGGCGTCATCCAGCCGCGATCCGATTCGGCATTGCCGGGCAAGGGCAAGGGCAAGGAGCCCGCGGTCGCGCCCGCCATCCCCAACCCGGCCTTGCCGTTGAAGCCTGCGGGCGAACTGGCGCCACCTGCCGCGCGGTAGGCGCGCCGCCCCCGTGCCATGAGTGAGCTTTCCGTCGCCCGACTCGAAAAGCGCTACAAGTCGCGCACCGTCGTCCACGACGTTTCCCTCGCGGTCGCGAGCGGAGAAGTGGTCGGCCTGCTCGGACCCAATGGCGCCGGCAAGACGACCTGCTTCTACATGATCGTCGGTCTGGTCGCCGCCGACGGCGGCCGCATCGAGCTCGACGGCCGGGATCTCTCGCGCATGCCGATCCACGCCCGGGCACGGATGGGGCTGTCGTACCTGCCGCAGGAAGCCTCGATCTTCCGCAAGCTCTCGGTCGCCGAGAACGTCCGCGCCATACTCGAGCTGCAGGACATCGAAGCGGATGCCCTGTCGAACCGCCTCGATGCGCTGCTCGATGACCTGTCGATCGCCCACCTCGCCGACGCGCCGGCGATGAGCCTGTCGGGCGGTGAGCGCCGGCGGGTCGAGATCGCGCGCGCGCTGGCGACGCGGCCGCGGTTCATCCTGCTGGACGAGCCGTTCGCGGGGGTCGACCCCATCGCCGTTCTCGACATCCAGAAGATCATCGGCTTTCTCAAGGCGCGCGGCATCGGCGTGCTCATCACCGACCACAACGTGCGGGAAACCCTTGGCATCTGCGACCGTGCGTATATCATCAACGAAGGGCGGGTGCTGGCCTCGGGCGCACCCGGCGAGATTGTCTACAACGAAGACGTAAGGAAGGTCTACCTCGGGGAGCATTTCCGTCTCTGACCGGGGCGCGATGGCAGGCGATGAAACAGACCCTCCAGCTGAAGCTCAGCCAGCACCTCACGCTGACTCCCCAGCTACAGCAGTCGATCCGGCTGCTGCAGCTGTCGACGCTCGAACTCAACGCAGAGGTCGACCGCCTGCTGCAGGAAAACCCGCTGCTGGAAAGGGTCGAAAGCGATGACGAGCCCGCGCCCGGCGACGCTGCCGCCACGGGCGCCTCCGGGCTGGCGGACGCGGCCCGGCAGGAAGAAGTCAGGGACAACAGCGAACGCCCGGGAGAGCCCGAGGGCCCGTTCGAGTCGGGCGACACCGTCGACAACGTCGACCGTGCGGATTTCGAAGACTACTCGGCCGGAGAATCCGACTGGGGGGGCGGCGCGAATCCCGGCGATGACGACGACGAGAATTTTTCCCCCCAGCAGGCGGCGTCCGGGACGTTGCGCGAGCACCTCATCGGCCAGCTCGGGCTCATCAACCTGCCGCAGCGCGACCGGCAGATCGTGGCCGCACTGATCGATACCGTCGACGAGGATGGCTACCTCGGCATGCCTTTGGACGAGTTGCTGGAGCTCTTCCCCGAAGAACTCGGGATCGAGTCCGACGAGCTCAACATCGCCCTCAAGTTCCTGCAGAGCTTCGATCCCGCCGGCGTTGGCGCGCGCGACGCTGCCGAATGCCTCACCCTGCAGTTGAAGGCTCTGCCGGCGGCGACGCCGCTGCGCAGCGAGGCGCTCACCGTCGTCACCGAGCACCTGTCGCTTCTGGCGGCGCGCGATTTCACCAAGTTGAAGCGGCTGCTGCACTGCGACGACACGACCTTCCGCGCCGTACGCTCGCTGATCACCGGCCTCAACCCGCGGCCTGGCGCTTCGTTTGCCCGGACCGAGTCGAATTACGTCGTCCCCGACGTGATCGTGCGCAAGCAACGCAACCAGTGGGTGGCCTCGCTCAACGAAGCCGCGATGCCCAAGCTGCGCCTGAATCGGATCTACGCCGACATCCTCACCCGCAACCGCGACTCGTCGAACCAGCAGCTGGCCGCGCAGTTGCAGGAAGCCAAATGGCTGATCCGCAACGTCCAGCAACGCTTCGAGACGATCCTGCGCGTGTCGCAAGCCATCGTCGAGCGGCAGCGCAGGTTCTTCGATCACGGCGAAGTCGCGATGCGGCCGATGGTGCTGCGCGAGATCGCCGACATGCTCGATCTGCACGAGTCGACCATTTCGCGCGTCACGACCCAGAAGTACATGCTCACGCCGCGCGGCACCTTCGAACTCAAGTACTTCTTCGGCAGTCACGTCGCGACCGATACCGGCGGCGCCGCCTCGGCGACCGCCATCCGGGCGTTGATCAAACAGCTCATCGCCGCCGAGAAGATCGAAACGCCGCTGACCGACAGCAAGATTGCCGAAGTGCTGGGCGAGCAGGGCATCATCGTCGCGCGGCGTACCATTGCCAAATACCGGGAGGCGCTGCAGATTCCTCCCGTCAACCTGCGCCGGGCGCCCTGACGGCCCGAGACGCGGATATCGCAGCAACCTGAGGAGCACTCCATGAACCTGACTCTCACCGGCAATCATCTGGAGATCACCCCCGCGATTCGCGACTATGTCGTCGGCAAACTCGATCGCGTGACGCGCCACTTCGATCATGTGATCGACGTCAACGTCGTGATGTCGGTGGACAAGCTGCGCCACAAGGTCGAAGCCAATTTGCATACGCGCGGCAAGGACATCCATGTCGAAGCCGTCGAGTCCGACATGTACGCCGCCATCGACGCCTTGTCGGACAAGCTGGACCGCCAGGTGCTGAGGCACAAGGAAAAGCTCTCGACCAACCGCCACGACGGCGCCACCGTCAAGCGCGAGATCGCCGCCGCCGAGGCCCGGCCCGCAACCCCCGGCGCCGCGCCGGTGAAGGACCACGGAGTCTAGCCTTTCGAGGGCCTTCGACTGGCTCAGAGGCTGAGAGTTTTTCGGGCGTGTCCGAGCGGCGCGCCAGAAGGCGTCCGATCGAGGCGCAAAGCGCAGCCATAGCTCGGGCTATGGCGAGCATTTGCAACGAAGCGCGGGCGTCTTCTGGCGTGATGAGCGGGCATGATCGAAAGACTCTCAGCCTCTCAGCCCGAACGGAACCTGATACCTCACCCTGCCGGATCAATAGGGGTATCATCGGCGTCTGCGGCGTGTTGTCCGGAGACGGGCGAGCGTGCTGCCGCGCGCAGGGCGTGCCGTATCGCCATCCCGACACCACCGTTTCGCCGATGAACAAGATTGCCGAACTCCTGCCGGCCACCAACATCCTTGTCGATCTCGACGCCGGATCAAAAGCGCGGTTGTTCGATGCCGTCGGCGGCTTGTTCGAGACCCACTGCGGCCTGCTGCGGAACAACGTCGTCGACAGTTTGCTGGCGCGCGAAAAGCTGGGGTCCACCGGCCTGGGCCAGGGGATTGCGATTCCCCACGGGCGGATCAAGGGTCTCTCCGACGCCCGGGGTGCTTTCGTCCGCCTCAAGACTCCGATTCCGTTCGATGCCCCCGACGGCAAACCCGTGGGGCAGGTGTTCGTTCTGTTGGTGCCCGAGCACGCGACCGAGCGGCATCTGCAACTCCTCTCCGAACTCGCCCAGATGTTCAGCGAACGCGGGTTCCGCGAGCAACTGACCCACGCCCCGGACCCGGAACGCCTGCACGCGCTGTTCATCCAATGGGAGCCGACAGCGTGAATCACCCTCCGCCAGGTCCCGATGGCGCAGCGCACCCGCAGCCCGCGCCCGCGGGAGGCTGACATGCCCCTGCGCCTTTGCTGCCCGGCGTCGCCGGTCGCGGCGCGCGACGATTTCTTCACGGCCACCGGGCACCGATGATCGGCGACGGCATGATGCGGCAGGTCAGCGTCGAGCGCCTGTACGCCGACAACCAGGCGCGGCTCGGCATGACCTGGCTCGCCGGACGCCACGGCGGCAACAATGTGCTGACCGGAGACGCGGGGCTGAAGCCGACCCTGGGTCAGGTCGGGCACATGAACTTCATCCACCCGTTCCGCATCCAGATCCTCGGTGCGGCCGAATTTGCGTGGCTGCGCGCCCAGACCCTGGCTGACGCCGAGGCGTCGATCAATCGACTTTTCGGGGCCGACCTGGTCGCAGTCATCGTGGCCAACGGTGAAACCGTGCCGCCCCACCTGCTCGAGCAGGCCAATGCGCACCACGTGGCGCTGTTCGCGTCGGCGCAGCCCTCGCCGCATCTCGTCGACGTGATCCGGCTGTACCTGTCGCGCGTGCTGGCCGAAGTGACGACGCTGCACGGCGTGTTCCTCGACGTCCTGGAGATGGGGGTGTTGATCACCGGCGCATCGGCGATCGGCAAGAGCGAACTGGCGCTGGAACTCATTTCCCGCGGCAACGGCCTCATCGCCGACGACATCGTCGAGATCTACCGGATTTCACCGGAGACACTGGAAGGGCTTTGCCCCGGGGTGCTGCGTGACTTCCTCGAGGTGCGAGGCATCGGCATCCTCAACATCCGGACCATTTTCGGCGAGACTGCGGTGCGACCGCGCAAGCTGCTCAAGTTCATCGTCCATCTCGAAGACCACAGCCACGACGCCTTTTCCGAACTCGATCGGCTGCAGGTCAACGCCACGTACCAGGAAATCCTCGGAGTGCCGATCCGCAAGGTGACGATTCCCGTCGCCGCCGGCCGCAACCTCGCCGTGCTGGTCGAGGCCGCGGTGCGCAATTTCGTTCTCAATCAGCGCGGCATCGACAGCACCAAGGAGTTCATCGAGCGCCAGCAGAAGCTGATGGAGGACGGCGAATGATCGCTCGCCGGGGTCGGCCTCACCGCAAGCGCTGCCCTCCCGAGTAGAGCGTGCCCGGCGCCTGCAACGGTTGCGCCGAAATCCCGAATCCCGCACCGCCAAGGACCGTTTGCGCTGCGGTCATGCCGACGTCGGTCAAGGCGTTGCGGTGCCCATAGTCGTACGCGAGATCGCCGCCGATCGCTGCGGCGTCGCTTCCCGACAGATGGAAATCGCTGAGCGCCGACGACACGGCAAAACTGGTGAGCGCGGGATTCGCGGCCAGGGCTGCGTCGAAGCGCCCGACGATGCCCGCGAAATTGAAATTCGTCACGCGCTTGTTCACGAGGCGATCCGCGCTGGCGGGATTGAAGCCGGCCATCGCATCGGTCACCATCTGCAGGTTGACGACGCTCTTGTTGTTCACCCCGGCCTGGTACCAGTTGCGCAGCGTGATCTGATCGCCTGCCCCCGCGTCGAGCACGAGGTCGAGACCCGATTTGCGCAGCCTGAGATCAGCGTAGGCGATGCCGCCGCCCAGGCTCAGCGTGTCGTCGGAGCCCGTACTGGCGTTGACGACGTCCGCGCCGCCGCCGCGGTTGAAAGCGACGATGTCGGCGCCGCCGCCGGTGGTGATCGTGTCGGCGCCCGCGCCGCCGATGAAGATGTCGCGTCCCGCCCCGCCGGTCAGCACATCGGCTCCGCTCCCGCCGTCGAAAAGCGCGTTGCCGGATGTGTCCGACAGGGTATCGTCACCCGAACCGCCTTGCAGGATGTCGTTGCCCAGACCTCCCTGCAGCGTGTCGTTGCCGCCCGCTCCCCAGAGAAGGTCGGCGCCGTCGCCGCCATTGAGCGTGTTGGCGGCGTCGTTGCCGGCGAGCGCGTTGGCAAGCGCATTGCCGGTTCCGTTGGTGGCGGCCGCACCCGTCAGCGTCAGATTCTCGGTGTTGGCAGCCAGCGTCCACGACACCGACGCCTGGACCGAGTCGCTGCCGGCGCTGGCCGCTTCGGTCGTGATGTCGGCGACGTTGTCGACCATGTAGAGGTCGTCACCGGCCCCGCCGTTCATGGTGTCGGCGCCCGCCGCGCCGTCGAGGCGATTGGCGCCCGCGTTGCCGGTGAGCAAATTGGCAAGCGCATTGCCGGTGGCATTGATCGCGGCGGTGCCGGTCAGTGTCGCGTTCTCGACATTGGGCCCGAGAACCACGCTGACCGATGTCTGCACGAGGTCCGTGCCCTCACCGACGTTTTCGCTGACGACATCGCCGGCGCTATCGACGACGTAGACGTCGTTGCCGGCCCCGCCCACGAGGGTATCGGCGCCCGCGCCGCCATCGAGCCGATTGGCCGCAGCGTTGCCGGTGATCGTGTTGGCAAGCGCGTTGCCGGAGCCGTTGATCGCCGATGTGCCGGTCAACAGGAGATTCTCGACGTTGGCTGGCAGCACGAAACTGATGACCGATCGGACCGTGTCGACCCCTTCGTTCGCGCTCTCGACCGCAAAGTCGCCGGCGTTGTCGACCACGTAGAGGTCATTGCCCGCGCCTCCACGCATGACGTCCGCACCGGCAGCACCGTCGAGGCGGTTGTTGCCGGCATTGCCGACGAGCGTGTTGGCAGCGCCGTTGCCCGTTGCATCGAGTGCGGCGGACCCCAGCAACCGCAACTGTTCGAGATTGGCCCCCAGCGTGTAGCTGAACGCCGCTTCGACCGCATCGGTGCCCTCCCCCGCGTTCTCGATGACGATGTCCGCCACCGAGTCGAGGACGTAGACATCGTCGCCCAGGCCGCCTCGCAACGTATCCGCGCCCGCCCCGCCGTCGAGCCGATTGGGGCCGTCATTGCCGGTGATCGTGTTGTCGAGCTCGTTGCCGGCACCATCGATCCAGGCCGCGCCGATCAGCGTCAGATCCTCGACATTCGCGCTCAGCGTGAAGCTGTCCGTCGCGAGCACGAAGTCATGACCCTCGCCGAACGCCTCGACGACCGCATCCCGCGTCGAGTCGACGACATAGGTGTCGTCGCCCGAGCCGCCGACAAGCTGGTCGTCGCCCCAACCTCCGTCGAGCGTGTTGGCGGCGCTGTTGCCGACGATGCGGTTGTCCTCCCCATTGCCGGTGCCGTCGATGGCGTCGCTGCCCGTCAAGCTCAGATTCTCGAACGCATCGAAGAGCGCGTAGGAGAACGGACTCATCACCGTGTCGACGCCTTCGCCTGCATACTCGATCACGCGGTCGCTCGCGCTGTCGAGAACGTAGAGGTCGTCTCCCGCACCGCCAAGCATGACGTCGTCGCCGGTCCCGCCATCGAGGGTGTCGTCGCCATCGCCGCCCTCGAGCCAGTCATCGCCCGCGCCGGCTTGCAGGACATCGTTGCCGCCGAGCCCGTAGAGCTCATCGGCGCGGGGCCTCCCGTATAGGACATCTGCGCCTTCCGTGCCGCGAACCTCGACCAGCCTCCGGCGCACGGTCGCAGCATCCCAGATGCTGCCATCCGCGAACCTCACTTCGAGGTCGTAGGGAATGTCGGCGTAGTCCTGGAAACGCAGCGCGGCGCCGTCCGACCCTGCTGACACGACCAGCCAGTCGTGGCCGCCTTGTTCTTCGCGGTCGATGCGAACGTCCGCCGGCTGCCAGGCAGCGTCCATGACAACGATGGACTTGTCCGCGCCATAGAGCACGTCGGACACGCTGTCCCGACCCCCGCCGGGGGCAAGCACGTAAGTGTCGCTGCCATAGCTGCCTTCGAGCGTGTCGTCGCCCTGCGCGCCGTCGATGCGATCGTCACCCACGCTGCCGGTGATGACGTTGGCCATCGCATTGCCACGGCCGGCAAGGCCGGTGCTGCTGACGAGCTGCAGGTTCTCGACCTCGGCCGGCAAGGCCGTCGATACGGTGCTCTGGACGGAATCGATTCCCTCGTCCGGCAGTTCGACCACGGTGTCGCCTTCGTCGGCGACGATGAAGAGATCGTCACCGGCGCCGCCCAGCATGCGGTCCGCACCGGCAGCGCCGTCGAGCGTATCGTTGCCGGCAAGGCCGATGAGCGTGTTGTCGGCGTCGCTGCCGTGGATCATATTGTCGAGATCGTTGCCGGTGCCTTCGATGGCGAGCGGCGACGAGAGCCAGAGTTCCTCGGCGTTGTCGGCCAGCGTGAACGACACGGTGCTGAAGACGCGGTCGATTCCCTCGCCGACGCGTTCGATGACGGCGTCGCCCGGATTGTCGACCGAGTAGCTGTCGTCGCCCGCGCCACCGGCCATCCGGTCCACGCCCCCGAGCCCGTACAGACCGTTGTTGCCGGCGTTGCCCGTAATCGTGTCGTCGCTGGCGGAACCCCAGACAGTCAAGGGGTCGGTGCCGGTCATCGTCACCCGTTCGACATGCGACGGCAGGATCAGGTTGACCGACGTCTGGATTTCGTCCATGCCGCCGGTGTCGTTTCCGGCAGCGTCGATCTCGCTTGCGGCGTCGCCCGCGTTGTCGAAGACGTAGACATCGTCGCCGGCACCGCCATACATGATGTCGGCACCCGCCCCGCCATCGAGCCGATCGTTGCCCGCCAGGCCGTGCAGCCGATCGTTGCCGGCGAGGCCGGAAACGTAATCGTTGCCCGGGGTTCCGAACATCACGTCGTTCCCGGCCGTGCCTACCCGGGGCTCCGCCAGGAGATCGTCGACGCGGATCATCACCCCCGTCGCAAGACGCAGATTCCGGACCGCCGAGACACCCTCGCGAACGGCGCCCAGCAGCACCAGCTGGTCGGGCGCGCCAACGATGGAAATGGTCAGGTCCTCGGCCTGCAAGTCGGCGTTGAACGCCACCGAAACCTTGAGCTCGGCCGCGCTGATGCCGGCACCGATGCGAATCTCGGAAATCGTATCGCTGCGCCACGCCGTCGCCGTAGTGCCGACACGGTCGATCCCGGAACCGCGCTCGAACAGCAGCGCCGCCGATCCGGTCCCGGCGAGGGTAATCCGGTCGTCGCCGGCGCCGGCATCGATGACGGCCGTGCCGCTGCCCACCGTGACAGTGTCGTTGCCCGCACCGGCTTCGACCCGATTGTCGCCAGCCCAGGCGATGATGGCGTCGTCGCCCTCGCCGCCGCGCAGCGTATTGGTTCCTCCGTCGGCGCGCAGCATGTCCGCCCCGGCGCCGCCGTCGAGGACGTTGACGCCCGCAAACTCCTGCAGCGTGTCGTCGCCAGCGCCGCCTTCGAGACGATCGTCGCCAAAGCCGCCGTAGATGCGGTCGTTGCCGGCCTCGCCGTGGAGAACGTCGTTGCCCGAGCGTCCGATCAGGACGTCGCTGCCATCGCCTCCGTCGAGCGTGTCGTCGCCGGACAGGCCATCGAGCCGGTCGTCACCCGCAAGGCCCTGGAGGTGATCCGCGCCGCCCGCGCCGATGATGGAATCGCCGGCCGCCGTTCCGACCTGCTCGATGGACGCGGTCGCTCGAGACACGGCGCGGGCCGCGAGTTCTGCCGCATCGTCGGCCGCCACCGTCGTCGTGTTCGCGAGGGTCGCGACGCGCGTTTCGACGAGGATGCCCTGCAACCCCGCGTGACCGCCTCCGGCGACGAAGAAATCCGGAATCGTCATGCGCGCATCGCGATCGCGCGCGGCGAGAACGAGATCCTGGTTGTCGCGCAGCACGTCGAGATTGGAATAGTCCTGCTCCAGCATGCGGACGGTGAAAGCGTAGTGCTGTCCGTTGCCGAGGTTCTGGTCGGGCGGGGTCACGAGATCGGACCCGCCATCGCGCGAGAATTGGACCTGCTGCGGACGACTGCCCGGCTGCAGCAGCGGAGTCGAGCCGTTGTCCCCGAGCGGCAGCGTGAAGACGTTGTCGTCCGGGCCGTAGCCGATGACCAGGCGGTTGTTTCCGGCGCCGCCGTCGAGCATTGCCGATCGCGCACCGTACAGGATGTCGTCGCCGCTGCCGCCGACAAGGCGGGTCGCCGAGTAATACCCCTGCCCCGCATACAGCGTGTCGTTTCCGGCACCGCCATCGAGCCGGGAGGCGTCGTACGGGTACCAGGGGTCGGCGATCAGCGTGTCGTCGCCATCGTCGCCGAAAAGCTCGCCGCTGCCGTCGCGGGCGCGCAGCGTGTCGTTGCCCTCGCCGCCGTGCCCGAGATCGACGAGATTATCGTCGCCCGACGTCGCATGCTGCACCTGGCCGTTGATGCCGGCAAGGTCGAGGAAGCTGCCGTCGGCAAAGCGGACTTCGGCCAGCGCGTGCACCGGTTGCGGGGCGCCAGGGATCAACACGGTCTCCGCGGCAAAGTGGCCCTTGACCGTCACCCGGTCGGCCGAGTCTCGCACCGCGATGACGAGGTCGTCGCCATGGCGGGAGAAGGCGAGATCTGCAAGCGCGATGCCGGGTGCAAGTTGCAGTGTTCGATTGAGCACCACGCTGTTGCCGCTGCGATTGGAGTGACTGATCTCGTCGGCGCCGTCGCCGCGACCGAAGCGATAGACAAACCCGTCGCGCAAGCTGTCGTTGCCCGGACCACCGACCAGCACGTCACCGGCGAGCGTATCGTCGCCGTCGGTCCCGAACACGGGAGCGCGAAAGCTGCGGGCGAGGCTTTCGCCGGCGAGAAGGTCGGTCGCCGTCGCCCTGACTGCCGCCGCGGACAAGGTCGTACCGTCGGCGAACGCGTAGCTGGCGATGCGGTCCTGTGCATACCCGCCGCGAATCCAGGTCTTGCTGCCATCCGCGAGGCTCAGCACCAGATCATTGGCGTCGTGCCGGAAGCGGGTGCCGGCCGGCGAGATTCCGTCGGCGAAACGAATGGTGTTTCGACCTTCGGCATCGTCGATCAGGTCCTCTCCCGCGCCCCCGCCCAGAACATAGGTGTCGTCCCCGGCTTCGCCAAAGAGCTGGTCGTTGCCGGCCCCGGCATCGAGGACATCGTCACCCGCGCCGCCCTGCATCCAGTCGGCGCCGGCGCCTCCGGTCAGCACGTCGTTGCCGCCGTTGCCGCGGAGGTCATCGTTTCCGTCCCGGCCCGTCAGGATATCGGCCCCCGCACCGCCGTCCAGGCGATCGGCGGCGTTCGCGCCCTCGATGACGTCGTCGCCGTCGCCTCCGGCGAGCTGGGCGCCGACGCCATCGGTCCCCCGCAGCGCGTCGCTGCCCGATCCGCCCGCGACGTAGCGGTGCTCGGCATCCGCCTGGAGCGTCAGCGGCTTTGGCCACTTGCTGTTCAGAAGTTCGGCGCGCGTAAGCGATCGTCCATCGGCAAATTCGAACCGCCCGACGCTGGCGCGCAGGCCATCCTCGATCGTCAGGCGATTGCCCCCGCCGAAGTCGAGCACCAGCGCGAACTCGTCGGCTGCGCCGGCCGCGCCCCGATCCAGGGTGAAGCTCGCTTCGGTGATGCCCGCCGCAAAGCGGATCGTGGCCGAACCCGACAGGTCGCGAATGCGGTCGGCGCCCTGTCCGTCGACCACGTACACGTCGTCGTCGGCACCGCCCTGCAGCAGATCGTTGCCTGCGCCTCCGGCAAGCGTGTCGGCCCCCTCGCCACCGTCCAGCACATCGTCACCCGCGTCGCCGGCGAGATCGTCGTTGCCGGAGCCGCCGACCAGCGTATCGTTTCCGGGCCCGCCGGCAAGGACGTCGTTGGCGTCATCGCCGTAGAGCGCGTCGTCCCCCTCGCCGCCCTCCAGCCGATCCCGCTGCGTGCCGCCGTGCAGGGTGTCGTTGCCGGCCCCGCCCAGCAGGGTGTCCTCATCGGAGCCGCCGTCGATCACGTCGTTGCCGGCATTCCCCTCGATGCGGTCATTCCCGGCCTTCCCGGTCAACTGATCGTCGCCGTCGCCGCCGCTCAGCGTGTCGGCGCCCGCGCCGCCGTCGATCACGTCGTTCCCGGCGCCGCCGTCGAGGGTGTCATTGGCATAGCCGCCGACGATCGCGTCGTCGCCCGCGGCGCCGTCGACAGTGGCCGCCCCGCCCGGCGCGTTGAGATGGTCGCTCCCGGGACTGCCCACGAGCACCGAGGGCGGCAGCTTGATCGGGACAAAGGCATCGGGCCGGGAAGCCCAGGCCGCCATCTGCTGCATCTTCTTGTTCAGCAAGTCGGCGGACACCGCCGGTGGCGTCAAGGGAAACGGCCCCTCGCTGATCGGAAGCTTCGAATGGTTGGCCAGTCTTGCCAGCAACTCCCACTCGCTGACGACGTGTCCATCGGGGAGCTCGATTTTCGGCAGGCTCGCGCCGCCATAGCCGCCGACAATCACGGCCAGGTTGCGCCCGCCGCCGATCAGGACCAGGTGATTCGCGCCGCCGGCCTCGTCGGCGCCCAGCCGCAGGTCGAGATTGTCGAGTGTGGTTCCTTCCGGCAGCACGTAGGTGTTGTCGCCTTCGGCTGTCGACGATGAAATCGGTGTCTCCGGAGCCGTCGATGACGTAGGTATCGTTGCCCGCCCCGCCCAGCAGCAGATCGCTGCCGGCGCCACCGTCGAGAACGTCATCGCCGTCTTCGCCGCGCAGCGTGTCGCTGCCCGCGCCGCCGACGCAGCGTGTCGCGACCGTCACCGCCATCGAGCAGGTCGCCATCGCCGCCGCCGTCGAGGTAATCGTCACCGGCGCCCCCCCACAGCAGATCGACGCCCGCCTCACCCCACAGCGAATCGTCGCCGTCATCGCCCGCCACGCGATCGTCACCCGCGCCGGCATTGATGCGATCGCCGCCCTCGTTGCCGGAGGCGCGGTCGTTGCCCTCGCCGGCGTCGATGGTGTCGCGGCCGAGCCCGCCCGACAGCGCGTCGTCTCCGCGAATCCCCCGCGATCCCGTCGTCGCCGTCGCCGCCGTCGATCGCGTCCGCACCCTCGCCACCGGCCAGCACGTCGTTGCCCGCATCGCCCCGGAGGATGTCGGCCCCCGCGCTGCCGTCCAGTTCGTCATCGCCATCGCCGCCGGACAGGTCGTCGTCACCGTCGCCGCCGTCGAGAACATCGTTGCCTGCATCGCCCTGCAACGTGTCGGCGCCCGCCTCGCCGAGGAGGGTGTCCGCCCCGTCGCCACCGGCGAGCACGTCGTCGCCGGCGCCACCGGCAAGGCGATCCGCGCCCTGCCCTCCCTGCACCGAATCGCGACCGTCCCCACCGTCGATGACATCGTCGCCCTCGTCGCCGTCGATGCTGTCGTCGCCGGAACCGCCGAACAGGAGATCGTCGCCGCCGTTGCCGCGAATGTCGTCGTTGCCGGCGCCGCCGTCGATGGTATCGGGCGCGCCGGGAGCATCGGCCACACCTTGCCAACCCGACGCGTCCCCGGCGATGAGGTCGTTGCCGTCGCCGCCGTAGAGTTCATCGGCACCTTCGTAGCCGGCGATCACGTCGTCGCCCGCCTCGCCGTAGACAATGTCGTTGCCGAAATCGGCGTTGACGATGTCGTTGCCGCCGCCCGCCCGTATGAAATCGGCGCCGCCGGCGGAGGGCAGCGTGTACGACGCCGGCAACAGCGCGTAGCTGCCATCGGCGTAGTCGACGCGATGCCAGCCAAGGTTCGTCGCCGCGCCTTCGCCGTCGCCGAAGATGAAATCGTTGCCGCCTCCGGCAAAGATGCGATCCTCGCCGCGCCCGGCGAAGATCGCGTCCACATCGGCGCTGCCGACCAGTTCGTCATCCCCCGCGCCGCCATCGAGCCAGTCGCCCTGTTGCGCGGTGCCGGCGAGCCCGGCCTGCGCATCGGCCCAGGCCCGGACATCGGTCAGCGCATCGGCGAACAGCCGGTCATTGCCGTCCGCGCCGGACAGCACATCCGCTTGCGTGCCGCCTTCGAGCAGGTCGTTGCCGGCATTGCCCAGCAGCTGATCGCGCCCGGCAAGCCCCTGGATGCGGTCGGCGGCCGCGGTGCCGGACAGGGCGACGTGCCCGGCAATGCCGTCGAGCGCGTTGTTGTCGCTGGCATCGCCGACGATGGCGTTGTAGGACGGAAGCGCCGGCGCGACGTAGGTCTTGAGCGCAATGCCCAGGTCGCCCGCGGCACCGTTGGCGCCGGGCAGGAAGTGCCGGACGACGATGCGATTGGTGGGCGAGGCGATGGTGAGATCGCCGCGACCGTCCGCCCCCGCGGTGAACGCGTAGGTGACATCGCCGTTGCGCCACAGCCCCGGTGCGACAGCATCGCCGCCGGTCAGCCGCGTCGCCCCGAGGTTGATGCTGCCCTTGCCATCGGCGTCGTCGACAACATCGTCTCCATCGCCGGAAGAGAAGACATACGAATCGTTGCCGAGACCGCCCCGCAGCGTATCGGAATCGCTCCCGCCGGTGAGGATGTCGTCGCCCGTGCCGCCGTCGAGCGCGTCGCGACCCGCACCGCCGCGCAGGGTGTCGAGGTCCGCGCCGCCGCGCAGGGTGTCGGCACCGATGCCACCGTCGAGCGTGTCCCGGCCCTTGCCGCCCTCGAGCGTGTCGTTGCCGGCGTCGCCGTACAGCATGTCGTCATCGGCGCCGCCCTTGAGCGTGTCGTTGCCCGCTCCCCCGTTGATCACGTCGCCACCGGCATTGCCTTCGAGGTAATCGTCGCCGTCGGCACCGTCGAGGGTGTCCGCGCCGCCGCCGCCATAGAGGCGGTCCGCCTTCCAGTCGCCGCTCAACACGTCGCCTGCATCATCGCGACCGAACACGATCTTCGACACGCTCGGGTACGCGATGTTGGGCGGCGCGATGTCGAACACCGTGCCGGTGGTCCGGTCGTCGAAGCGCAACGGGGCCGCAACCTGCCGCGACTCGGGAGGTGGGCCGTCGGCCGCGTTTCGGCGCAACTGCCAGTCGAGCATCGCGGCCCGATCGGCATACCACGCGGCAGAGTAGTTCGCCTCGCCTTCGGGGTCGGCTGCGACGCCCATCACCGCGTCGTCCTGCCACCTTGCGTACTCGGAGCCTCGGGTGATCTGCCAGACGCTCGCCAACGCTGCGTCGGCGCCGGCAACCCCCGCCTTCGCTCGCAGCGCGAACGGCGAAAGGTCCCGCAGGGCCACGAAGGCGCCGAAGTCCGTGGATGCTTCGCGCGCGGTTGCCGAGGCCCCGCCTCCCGCCAGCGCGACCACGTCGACCTTGGCCGCCAGGCTCTTGAACGCGGCACTTTCCTGCAACGCCTGCAGATTCCGGTGATAGTCGATCCTCGCTTGCGGCATGATCGATTTCTCCCAGTCTCCGCCGTCGTCGGATACGGGGGTCGTCGCCACCTCCGGACCCAGCACCGCGCGCCGCAAGGCATCCAGCGCTCGTTCGAGCGACGCCGGCTGCACGTCGGACGCGGTCTGCGCAACCGTCGCCAGCACCGGCAGGCGGGCGTCGGGATCCAGCGCTTCGAACGCACGAAACAGCGCGAGCGAGTCGGTCAGCTTGTACTGAAAGTGGTTCTGGATCGGGGACAGGGACAGCTCGCTGGTGTACTCGTTGTAGACCGGCAGGCGCTCGCCGGCCTGCAGGAAGGTGGCATCGTTGGTCGTGAAATTGAGGCCCTGCGCCGCGAAGAAATTGTCCTGCGTCGCCTTGCCTGGAACCACCGGCTGCCGGCCGATGATGTTCGCAAGCTCGCCCATCGGCGATCCGGCCAGCAGGTTCTTGAACACGCCCGACAGTGCCGCGCCCGAAAACAGGCCGGCCCCGTTGAAGGTGCTGGAATGCGCAACCTGGTCGTGGAACAGCGTGGCGAAGACCGTGGTCAGGTGCCCCCCCAGCGAATGGCCGACGACCCGGAGCTTGCCTGCGGCAGCGGCGGTGGCCACGGCATCGGCAATGGCACCGCTGGCCGTGCGCTGGCCGCCGTCGACGAAGGTCCGTGGATCCGAGCCGAGAACGGAGGTGCTGTCGACCCCGCGATACGACGTCCCGGCAGGCAGCGCGATATCGTTCCACCAGTTGACCATCGCGGCGACCTGCTTGCGGGCGAGCCCCGACAGCAGCGCCAGGTCCATGTCGGCGGCGATGTCCTTGCCGGAGGACGTGCCGCGATTGGCGAGATAGACGGTGCCCTCCGTCTTGTCGCGAAAGACGATGCCCTGGTAATCGGTGAGGGAACCGGTGTAGGAGGCGAGGACTTCGAAACGCTTTCCGATCTTCGTCTGCCAGAGGCTCGGTGACACGAGGCTCAATCTTGGCAGCGAGGGCATTGTCCGTTAGGCCGGGACCGATGCCATCGACGTAAGCGATATCGGCAAGGACTGCGTCCAGAAATGACTGTTCCGTGCTCTTCATGGTGTGCCCCCTCCCGTTGATTGCCGCATTGCGATCGAACCGGATGCTGTCTTCGTCGTTAGGAAACAGTCCCTGACGAATGGCACTGATATCCGCCGAGCTGGCCGTGTCCGACGTGGCGCCGAAGCCAGCCGCCGCCCGACGCTCGAAAGTAGGTACTCGTTGACTAATCTTTCCCGTCGCCTTTTCGAGATCGAAGGCTGCGCGCCTGAAAGACGATCATTGGCCAGCGCGCGATCCGGACTTCCTCGGTTCGCCGACTCCCACAACTGATCCCACTCCGCGTGTCTGCATTTGAATCCTTGCGAACTCATCCCCGTTCTTCCACTTCCGGTTTCCGTTCTCGTCGAAGAACGCGCCCGGCCCCACCGCGATCGGGCCGTGGAATTTCGTCTCCGGAATCTCCGCGCACAGGCGCTCGAACGCCCTCGCGCCGAGGATCTCGTCGGCCACCGGCAGCACGAACCACGCGCTGGCGAGCGCAAGGAAAGCCAGGAAGCGCAGGCGCTGCGACGCGATGCGAGGACGGATGAAGTGCTTCCACAGCCACCATCCGAATCCGGCCCACAAACCCACGACGACCAGGACGATCAGACCGCTCATGCGCTTTCCTTTCCGCGCTCACAAATGCGATGCGACGCTCGCAATTTCCTGCCGCCGACACGCACTCGCACGACGGTCCGCCAACGCTAGGCCCGCATGTTGGACGCGTCAATTCGTCCGCTCGACTTAAGTCGTCAATGACCCTGTCAGGTGTGACGGTTGCCGGCGCCTCGCAGGGGAAACACCGGGGGCGGCACCTAAGTACCCCGATTCGCAAATACGAATCGGTGTACCAAGCTGGAACCGACGCCCTGTTTGTTGTTATCCTGCCCCCTGCGTGCCGTCGTGCCGGCCCGCGCCCATGCCGACAACCATGCCCACAACGCCACCTTCCGAAGTTCAGCCGAGCGCGCCCTGACCATGGACCTCCTCCTGATCGGCGGCCTCTCCGGCTCGGGCAAGAATGTCGCCCTGGGCGCGCTCGAGGATTCGGGCTACTACGTCGTCAACAACCTGCCCCTGTCACTGGTCGGCGAGACGGTCGATTACCTGCTCGCGGCGGGGCGCGAACGGCTGGCGATCGCGCTCGACGTCAAGATCGCCCCCGGCTTTCGCGACCTGCCGCAGGCGATCGACAAGCTGAAGGCACGCGACTGGCTCGTGCGCTTCCTGTTCCTCGAGGCGAAGACCGAAACGCTGGTCAAGCGCTTTTCCGAGACCCGCCGCCGCCATCCGTTTTCCGGCGACGACCGCACGCTCACCGAGGCGATCGAGTACGAGCGATCGCTGGTGGCCGACGTGCGCACGCTGGGCTTCGTCTTCGACACCAGCGATCTCCCCGCGGCGGCGCTGCGCGCGTGGATCAAGGACTTCATCAGCGTCGACCCGTCCAGGCTCACGCTGCTGTTCGAGTCCTTCGGTTTCAAGCACGGCGTTCCGCTCGACACCGACCTCGTGTTCGACGTCCGCTGCCTGCCGAACCCGCATTACGAGGAAAAGCTGCGGCCGCTGACCGGACGCGATGCGCCCGTCGTCGAGTTCCTGGAGGCAGTCCCCGAGGTCGAGCGCATGTACGGCGACATCTTCCACTTCGTCAGCAGCTGGCTGCCCGACTACGCGCGCGACAACCGCAACTACCTCACCGTGGCCATCGGCTGCACCGGCGGGCGCCATCGTTCGGTGTACTTCGTCGAGCGCCTGGCGCAGGCATTTTCGCCGCGCTATCAGGTGCTGAAGCGGCACCGCGAACTGGACTGAGAGGCTGAGAGTCTTTCGATGCCGGATCCGCAGACGATCACCCTCGCCTTGACCGGCGCTTCCGGCATGGCCTACGGACTGCGCCTGCTCGAGTGCCTGCTGGCCTCGGGTCGGCGCGTCTTCCTGCTCTACTCGGCGGCGGCGCAGATCGTCGCGCGGCAGGAGTGCGGCCTCGTTCTGCCCGCCCAGCCACGCGAGGCGGCGCGCGCGCTGCGCGAGCGCTTTCATGCTGCCGAGTCGCAACTCATGGTGTTCGGCCGCGAGGACTGGATGGCGCCCGTCGCTTCCGGATCGAATCCCGCCGATGCGATGGTCGTCTGTCCCTGCAGCATGGGCACGCTGGGCGCCATCGCCCACGGCCTCGCGGACAACCTGATCGAGCGCGCCGCCGACGTGATGCTGAAGGAGCGGCGGCCGCTGGTGCTGGTGCCGCGCGAGACGCCGCTGTCGGTCATCCATCTCGACAACATGCTGAAGCTCGCGCACGCCGGCGCCGTCATCCTGCCGCCTGCGCCGGGCTTCTACGATCGCCCGCAGACCGTCGACGCGCTGGTCGACTTTGTCGTCGCCCGCGTGCTCGACCAGCTGCGCATCGCGCATCGGCTCGGACCGCGCTGGGGCGAGGCGCGCGTGTTGCCCGCTCCGCCGGACGCGCAGTCGGCCTGATCCGCGGCAGGCCGGACCGGTATAATTGCCGGTTCGGCAAATGCAACGGACGGAATAGCCATGGCTGGCCACAGCAAATGGGCGAACATCAAGCACAAGAAGGCCGTGACCGACGCCAAGCGCGGCAAGATCTTCACCCGCCTCATCAAGGAAATCACCGTTGCCGCGCGTCTTGGCGGCGGTGACCCGTCGATGAATCCACGCCTGCGGCTCGCCGTCGACAAGGCGTACGACAACAACATGCCCAAGGACACCATCGAGCGCGCCGCCAAGCGCGGCGCGGGCGAACTCGAGGGCGTCAACTACGAGGAAGTTCGCTACGAGGGCTACGGCATCAGCGGCGCGGCGGTGATCGTCGACTGCATGACCGACAACAAGACGCGCACGGTGGCCGACGTGCGCCACGCCTTCTCCAAGTACGGCGGCAATCTCGGCACCGACGGCTCGGTCGCGTTCCTGTTCAAGCACTGCGGCCAGATCCTGTTCGCACCCGGGACGGACGAGGACAAGCTGCTGGAAGCGGCGCTCGAAGCGGGCGCCGACGACGTCGTCGCCAACGACGACGGCAGCCTCGAAGTCGTCACCGGACCCTACGATTTCATCGCCGTCAAGGATGCGCTGACCAAGGCGGGCTTCAAGCCGGAGTTCGCCGAAGTCTCGATGAAGCCGGCGGTCGAAGTGACGATGACCGGCGACGATGGCGTGCGGATGCAAAAGCTGCTCGATGCGCTCGAGGGGCTCGACGACGTGCAGGAAATCTACACTTCGGCCGTCATCGACGAAGCCTGACCCCCTTGTCGCCGAAGAGCGTTTCGCCCCAACCCGCCGCGCCGCCCATCGCCGCGCGGCGCATCCTGGGCATCGATCCGGGCCTGCGCGTCACCGGCTTCGGCGTGATCGAGTCGGCCGGCAGGAAGCTCCGCTACATCACCTGCGGTTGCATCCGGAGCAACGACAAGGATGCGCTGCCCGACCGGCTGAAGGTCATCCTGCGCGACCTGATGTCGATCATCGAGCGCGAGCGTCCGACCGAAGTCGCCGTCGAGAAGGTGTTCGTCAACGTGAATCCGCAGTCGACGTTGCTGCTGGGGCAGGCGCGCGGGGCGGCCATCGCTGCCGCCGTGCTGGCCGACCTGCCGGTCGCCGAGTACACGGCCCTGCAGGTCAAGCAGGCCGTGGTCGGCCACGGCAAAGCCGCCAAGGAGCAGGTGCAGGAAATGGTGCGGCGGCTGCTCGATCTGCCCGGCACGCCGTCGCCGGATGCCGCCGACGCGCTCGCCTGCGCCATCGCGCACGCGCATGGCGGCGAAGGCTTGGGCGGCTTGCGTCGAACGGGGTACCGCGTGCGCGCAGGCAGGCTGCTTTGAAGCGCGTTCCGGTGCTCCTGCGTCGGCCGCGGGCGGTGATCTTCGACATGGACGGGTTGATGCTCGACACCGAGCCGCTGGCCGCGCGCGCCTGGACCGAGGCCGCCTCGGCGCTCGACATCAGCTTCGATGCCACCGTCAACGCGCGCTTGATCGGTCGCAATTTCGCCGATTGCAGAACGATCATCGGCGAGCACCACGGGGCCGGCTATCCCGTCGATGCGCTGATGAATGCGTGGCACGGCGCGTACGACGCTGTCGTCGAACGCGAGGGCATCGTGCTGAAGCCGGGGCTCGTCGAATTGCTCGACTGGCTCGAGGCGCAGCGCATACCGAAGGCGGTCGCCACCTCGACCCGGCGCACGCGCGCACAAGCCAAGCTCGTCAAGACCGGCCTGCTGTCGCGCTTTTCCGCGCTGGTCGGCGGCGACGAGATCGCGCGCGGCAAGCCCGCGCCCGACATCTTTCTCGAGGCCGCGGCACGGCTGGGCGCGGTCCCCGGGCACTGCGTGGTGCTCGAAGACTCCGAGCCCGGCGTGCGCGGTGCACTTGCCGCCGGGATGACCCCGGTGATGGTGCCGGACATCCATGCGCCGTCGGTCGACCTGCTCGCCATCGAGCCGCTGGTGATGGCGACGCTGCACGAGGTGCGCGCGCATCTGGCCGCCCTCGCCGGCTGACCGCCGCATCGCGCATGCCATAATCGCGCACTCCCCCCGAAGTCCCCGCCCATGATCGGCCGCCTCACCGGAACTCTCGTCGAGAAGAACCCGCCGCAGATCCTGCTCGATGTGCAGGGCGTGGCCTACGAGGTCGACGTCCCGATGAGCACGTTCTACAACCTCCCGGCGACCGGCGAGCGCGTGAGCCTGTTCACGCATCTCGTCGTGCGCGAGGATGCGCACCTGTTGTTCGGCTTTGGCAGCGAGCCCGAGCGCCGAGCGTTCCGCCTCCTGCTGAAGATCAGCGGCGTCGGTGCCCGCACGGCACTGTCGGTTCTGTCCGGCCTGTCGGTGGCGGAACTCGCGCAGGCGGTCACGATGCAGGACACGGGGCGCCTGATCAGGATCCCGGGCATCGGCAAGAAGACGGCCGAACGGCTGCTGCTCGAACTCAAGGACAAGCTCGGCGCCGATCTGTCGACCGCGGTCGGCGTGCATCGCCCGCCGCCGGTGTCGCTCCGACGTCCTCAACGCGCTGCTGGCGCTGGGCTACAGCGACAAGGAGGCAGTGGCGGCGGTCAAGAGGCTTCCCGAAGGCCTCGCCGTCGGCGACGGCATCCGGCAGGCGCTGAAGCTCCTCGCCAAGGCCTGAGCTGCCACTGGAATCGCGCCATGGCCATCGAGAACGACGACCTCAACCGCCTCGTCGCCGGCAGCGTTGCCGGCGTGCAGGAAGAGGTCGTCGAGCGCGCGCTGCGGCCCAAGCAGCTCGACGAGTACGTCGGGCAGGAGAAGATCCGCGGCCAGCTGTCGATCTTCATCGAGGCCGCGAAGAGGCGCCGCGAATCGCTCGATCACGTGCTGCTGTTCGGCCCGCCCGGATTGGGCAAGACCACGCTTTCGCACATCATCGCCCACGAACTCGGCGTCAACCTGCGCCAGACCTCCGGGCCGGTGCTCGAGCGCGCGGGCGACCTCGCGGCGCTGCTCACCAATCTCGAACCCAACGACGTGCTGTTCATCGACGAGATCCATCGGCTCTCGCCGGTGGTCGAGGAGATCCTCTATCCCGCGCTCGAGGATTTCCAGATCGACATCATGATCGGCGAGGGGCCCGCCGCGCGCAGCGTCAAGCTCGACCTGCCCCCCTTCACGCTGGTCGGCGCGACCACGCGCGCGGGCATGCTCACCAATCCGTTGCGCGACCGCTTCGGCATCGTCGCCCGGCTCGAGTTCTACACCGCGCAGGAACTCTCGCGCATCGTCGCCCGCTCGGCGGGCCTGCTCAGGATCGTCGTCGACCCCGACGGCGCGCTCGAGATCGCGCGGCGTTCGCGCGGCACGCCGCGCATCGCCAACCGGCTGTTGCGGCGGGTGCGCGATTTCGCCGAGGTGCGGGCGGACGGCGAGGTCACGCGCCGCGTTGCCGACGATGCGCTGATGATGCTCGACGTCGACCTGTCGGGCCTCGACGTCATGGACCGCAAGCTCCTGCACACCATAATCGACAAGTTCGCGGGCGGTCCGGTCGGCGTCGACAACCTCGCCGCGGCCATCGGCGAGGAACGCGACACCATCGAGGACGTGCTGGAGCCCTTCCTCATCCAGCAGGGATTCCTGCAGCGCACCTCGCGCGGCCGCGTGGCCACCGCGCTCTCGTGGCAGCATTTCGGGCTCACCCCGCCGGCTGCCGCGGCGGCGGGCGATCTCTTCCCTTCCGCATGACGACGACCGATCCGGGCGAAGCCTTTCGCATCGCCGTCCGCGTTTATTACGAGGATACCGACGCCGCCGGTGTCGTCTATTACGCCAACTATCTCAAGTTCCTCGAGCGGGCGCGTTCCGAGTGGCTGTCGTCGCACGGTTTCGAAGTGGCCGCACTCGAACAGGGGCACGGGGTCGCCTTCGCCGTGCGCCGGGTCGAGATCGATTACCTGAAGCCGGCGCGTCTTGGCGACCGTCTCTGGGTCACTTTCGCCGTCGTCGAAGGACGCCGTTCGCGGCTCATCGCGCGGCAGAGGATCTTTCGCGGCGATGCGCTCCTGACCGACGCCCGCGTCACCGTCGTCTGCCTCGACCAGGCGAGCTGGAAACCCGTGCGCATTCCGGCGGAGCTTCTGCCGCATATGGAGAATCCCTCTTGAACGTCCAAGCCGATCTATCGTTCCTGACACTCATCACGCAGGCGTCGGTCGTCGTGCAGGCCATCATGGCGCTGCTCGTCGGGCTGTCGCTGTGGTCGTGGTGGCAGATCTTCCTCAAGCGCTTCCAGCTGGCGCGGGCCGAGCGGGACACCAGCACCTTCGAGGACCAGTTCTGGAAAGGCGGCGACCTCAGCGCGCTGTATCAGGCCTCCGCCCAGTCGCGCACCGGCAGCGGGCTCGAGCACATCTTCACCGCAGGCTTTCGCGAGTACTCGAAGCACCGCAAGCAGGGCAGCATCGCCGTGGTGACGATGGACAGCGCGCGGCGCGCGATGCGCGCCGCCTACCAGCGCGAGATCGACTCGATCGAAGCGCACCTGTCCGGACTGGCGACGGTCGGCTCGGTGTCGCCCTACATCGGCCTCTTCGGCACCGTGTGGGGGATCATGAATGCGTTTCGCGGCCTTGCCAATGTGAGTCAGGCCACCCTGGCGAGCGTTGCGCCGGGCATCGCGGAGGCGCTGGTGGCCACCGCCATCGGCCTGTTCGCGGCGATCCCCGCGGTCGTCGCCTACAACCGCTACACGCATGACGTCGATCGTCTCGCGGTCCGCTACGAGACGTTCATCGAGGAGTTCTCGAACATCCTCCAGCGGCAGGGCTGAGCCATGCGCCGCGCGCGCAAGGCGATCAACCAGATCAACGTCGTGCCGTACATCGACGTGATGCTGGTGCTGCTGGTGATCTTCATGGTCACGGCCCCGCTGGTGAACCCCGGCACCGTCGACCTGCCGTCCATCGGCGAAGCGCCCAAGGTTCCGGTGCAGCCGCTCGAGGTAACGCTGAAGACCGACAAGACGCTGCTGCTGCAGGACCGGGGAACAGGAGGCCCCGCGGTCGCGGTTTCGGAACGGGAACTCATCGCGCAGGTCAAAGCGAGAATCGCGCAACGGCCCGACCAGCCGGTCGTGATCGCCGCCGACAAGGATGCCCGGTACCAGGACGTGCTCGACGTGCTCGACATCCTCAAACGCAACGGTGCGAAACACGCGGGTCTGATGGTGCAACCCAAGGCACGCTGATCCGCCGATGAGTCAACACCGTCCGCGTGGACCTGCGCGCGTGCCAGGCAAGTGGCTCGCCCTGGCGCTGGCCGTTGCCGTGCACGCGATCTTCATCGGCGTGCTGGTTTTCTCGCTGCGCTGGCAGAACCGGGAGCCTGCGCCCATCACCGCCGAACTCTACGCGCCCGCGACCAAGGCCGTCGTCGCCGATCCGCCTCCGCCGCCCCCTGAAGCGCGACCGGAGCCCAAGCCCGAGCCGCCGCCGGCGCCGAAACCCAAACCTGCGCCCGAGCCCCTGCCGCCGCCCCCCAGGGCCGTCCCGCCCAAACCGGCGCCGAAGGTGGAAAAGCCCGATGTGCGCGCGGCGGAGATCGCGCTCAAGGCAAAGCAGGAATTCGAGCGCAAGAAGCGCGAGCAGGCCGAGCGCGAGAAGCAGGAGCGCGAGCGCAAGGAAGCCTTGAAACGCGAGGCGGAAAGGATGAAGGTCGCCGAGGAGAAACGCCTCGCCGACGCGCGCGAACGCCAGGCGCGCGAAGCCGAGGCATTGAAGGCGCAGGCGGAGCGCGAGCGAGCCACCCGCGAGGCACAACAGCGGATCGCGGCCGAGGCCGCCGCCCGCTCGCAGGCTCAGGCCGACTACGTCCGGCGCATCCAGGCCAAGGTGAAGGGCAACGTGACGCTGCCCCCCGACCTGCCGGGCAATCCGGAAGCGATTTTCGAAGTTGTACAGTTGCCCACCGGCGAGATCATCGACGCGGTGTTGAAGAAGTCGAGCGGAGTGCGCGCCTACGACGATGCCGTGCAGCGCGCGATCGTGAAATCATCGCCCCTGCCACGGCCGGACCGGCCCGATCTCTTCCAGCGCGCGTTGACGCTCAAGTTCCGGCCGCAGGATTGACCGGCGACGATCCGCAGGACCGCGCCCCGGACAGCCTTCAGCCCGCGCGCACGGCCTTCTCGACAATCTGGATCGCGGCCCAGCTCCACTCGGCACGCTGCTCGACCAGATGCCGCAGCGCTACCGTGTACACCGAGCGCCCCGTGGTCAGGATCAGCTTGCGGCCCTCGGAGTATTCGGCGGTCGGCACGATCAGCGTCTTGACCGCCAGCGGCTTGTCGGGCCGCGACGGCGGCGGCAGGTAGAGCCCGTCGAAGCGCGCGCCGACGGTGGAGATGTCCAGCCCATCGACGATGATCCCGGTGTCGTCGCGCGGCTCCCGGCGCGCGGCAAGGCTCAGCGCCACCACGCGTTCGGCGATGATCGACACGCCCGCCTCGACCTCGTCGTTCGACAGCTTGTTGAGCCGCCGGACCACGCCCAGCACCCAATCGGAAACATCGGATTGGCGCACCGCGACCAGCGCGCCGAGCGCGAGACTCTGCCCGATGCCCCCCGAGGCGGCGATGCGCAGGCCGGCGACGCTGCGATCCTTCACCTGCCACATCGGATCGCCGAACATCGAAACCGATGCCGCGATGGTGTCCTGCTCGTTCCCCGCCGGCCGCTTGACGCGGGGACCATCCGACACCGCATACACCTCGATGTGCTCGGATCCGCCGGCGTCGGCCGCATCGCCGCCCGCGTCGGCGGCGAGGGCGCGACAGATCCGCGGCAGGCCGACGCGCACCCGCGCAGCCACCGATACCGCGATGCGCGGATCTCGACGCAAGTCGGCGTTGAGATTGGGCGCAATCGCAGGTCGAACCTTTTCGAGGATGGCGATGCGCTGCTGATTCACCAATTCGACCGCCGCCGTTTCGGCAGCCTCGGCCTGGCGCAGGGTGACGATGGCGCGCTCGAGCTGCTCGGCTGCCGGTGTCGTGTCGACGTAGCGGAGCATCGAGCCCACGTCGTTGCCGGTGCGGCGAACCAATCCCGAGCGACCGGCGAGGTCGACGAGAAAGCCCTCCGCAGTGCGCGGCGCGACGTCGACGGTCAGGCGACGACACCATGCGCGCAGCTGCGCGCTGGCCCAGTCGAGCTCCGGCGGCGAGAGGTTGCCCGTATTGAGCTGGTGAACGACGAGCACGAACAGGTACTCCTGCTCGACCGTCCACTGCGTCGAGTTCGGCCCGGCGCTGCCAAGTCCGGTGGCGACCCGATCCACGCCCGCCTCGACCGCGCTGCTGTAGAGCTCGTGGAGCTCGCGCCACTTGGCGGGAATCCAGCGCTCGAAGCGGAACACGCGCAACTTGGCGTCGGTGCCGAAATAGTGAATGAGGCGCGTGAACAACAGCGGCAGAACCGGCTTCCAGCGCGCATTCTGCGGCTGCGACAGCGCCTGCTCCAGCAACGCCTGATAGACGTAGGCGAAGCCCTGCGCCATTTCATGCGAGGCCTGCCAGATGCGCTCGGACAGCCGGGAGGCGCCCTCGGCGTTTTCCACATATTGCTTGAGCAGCTGGCGCCGGTCGGTCCCCAGCGCAGCGTCGAGATACTCGACCGCGGCAACACGGTGCAGGTCGAAGTCCTTGCGCGATTGCCGCATGCCCTCGAATGCCCGCATGACGTGCTGTTGCCGGCCGATGACGTCCAGCGCCGGCAACTGGCGTAACCACGCCGTCGCGGTCTTCTGCGACTGGAGAGGATCCACATGATCCTTCGCATGCGATGACAGAAATCCGAACATGGGGCTGCAAATCGCTCGCTGGGTTGCGCCGGCCGCGCGCACGCTGACATACCTGCGGCGCCATGCCGCGGCATTGAAAACAGCATACTACTTCGCGCCGATCCGCGATGGGATCAACGTTTATAACGGAATCTGCCGCGCGGCGCAAAGCAGGGGCCGGCGTCCGATACAATCACGACCGCGCGGAACCGCCGCCGGCCTGGCCCGGGATCCGCGCGCGTCGACACCCTCAACCCAATCGCCATCCTACGCGGACGACCATGCCACACGCTTTCGACCTGCGCTCACGCGCTTTTTTCGCCTCCCGGCAGAGCCTGCTTCTGCTCGCCTCGGGCGCCCTGCTGCTGGCCGGCGACCTTGCCGCACAAACGCCCTCGGCCGCCACTTCCCCCACAACTTCCACCGCCCCCACGCAAACCGGAGCCAAGGTGACAGAACTGCAGAAAACAGATACGAAACAAGGGACTGGCGCCGAAGCGGTCGCCGGAAAAGCGGTCATCGTGCATTACACGGGCTGGCTTTACGATGCCGCGGCAGCCGATCGCAAGGGCGCCAAATTCGACAGTTCGCTGGACCGGAAAGTGCCTTTCGGGTTCATCCTTGGCGCCGGCCGGGTGATCAAGGGCTGGGATGAAGGCGTGGCCGGAATGAAGGTCGGCGGGCAGCGCACGCTGGTGATCCCGCCGCACCTGGGCTATGGCGAGCGCGGCGCGGGCGGCGTCATCCCCCCCAACGCCACGCTGCTGTTCGACGTCGAGCTTCTGGAAGTCAAGGGTTGATGGCAGCGCCCCGGAATGCGGTTCCGGCGGCGGTGCGGCGGCTCGAATACCGACCGCCGGCGTTTGTCGTCGACGCGGTCGATCTCTTCTTCGACCTCGACCCGGAGCGCGACCCGCGTCACCGCGACGTTCGGCTTCCGTCGCAACGCCGCGCCGGCGTGCCGAGCGCCGCGGCGCCGCTGGTGCTCGATGGCGAACAGCAGCAGACCTGGCCATCACGCTCGACGGCATCGCGCTGCACTCCGATCGCTACCGGCTGACCGAACACGCCCTGACGGTCGTCGATGCGCCAGACGCCGGAATCCTGTCGATCAGCTCGACGCTGCGCCCTGCCGCCAACGTCGCCCTCGAAGGCCTGTACGTGTCGTCGGGCGTCTTCTGCACGCAATGCGAGGCCGAGGGCTTTCGCAGGATCACCTATTTCCCCGACCGACCCGACGTTCTCGCCGACCTACACCGTGACGTTGGTCGCCGATTCCGCGCGCTACCCGGTGCTGCTGTCCAACGGCAACCGCGTGGGCTCCGGGCGATGCCGGCAGGGCCGCCACTTCGCTCGCTGGCACGACCCCTTCCCGAAGCCCATCTATCTGTTCGCGCTGGTGGCCGGCGACCTTGCAGCGCTGAAGGACAGTTCACCACGCTGTCCGGGCGGGAGATCGCGCTCGAGATCTGTTCGACGCCGGCCAATCTCGGCCGCTGCCGCCACGCGATGGAATCGCTTCAGCGCGCCATGCGCTGGGACGAGGAGCGCTTCGGCCGGGAGTACGACCTCGATACGTTCATGATCTTCTGCGCCGACGATTTCAACATGGGCGCGATGGAGAACAAGGGCCTCAACATCTTCAACAGCAAGCTCGTGCTCGCCAGCCCGACACCGCCACCGACGACGACTACGAGGCGATCGAAGCGGTCGTCGGCCACGAGTATTTCCACAACTGGAGCGGCAACCGCGTCACCTGCCGCGACTGGTTCCAGTTGTCGCTGAAGGAAGGTTTCACGGTTTTCCGCGACCAGGAATTCTCGAGCGACCTGGGCTCGCGGGCAGTCGAGCGCATCGCGCGCCGTCAATTTCCTGCGCGGCATGCAATTCCCGGAGGACGCCGGACCGATGGCGCACCCCGTGCGCCCCGACGAGTACGTCGAGATCAACAACTTCTACACCGCGACGGTGTACGAAAAGGGCGCCGAGGTCATCCGCATGCTGCACACGCTGCTCGGCGAGGAGGCTTTCGCCGCGGCATCGACCGCTATTTCGCAGCGCCATGACGGCCAGGCCGTGACCTGCGACGACTTCGTGCAGGCGCTGGAGGATGCCTCGGGCACGCGACCTCGCGCAGTTCAGGCGCTGGTACTGCCAAGCCGGCACGCCCGTGGTCGCGCGCCCGCGGCGAACATCGACGCCGCGGCGCGGACCTGGTACACGCTGCACCTCACGCAGCAAACGCCGGCCACCCCGCGGACAACTCGCAAAGCTGCCGTTCCACATCCCGCTGGCCGTGGGCCTGCTCGGCCCCGCCGGCCAGGACCTGCCGCTCGCGCTTGCCGGCGAGACGCGGAGGACGGCGCGACGACCCGCCTGCTGTCCTTCGCCGCAGGCCGCGGCGAGCTTCCCTTCACCGGCATTGCGGCAGGCGCCGGTTCCGTCGCTCAATCGCCGCTTTTCCGCGCCGATCGAGCTCGAGTATGCCTACTGCGAGGCCGATCTCGAGTTTCTGGCGACGCACGACAGCGACCCCGTCAATCGCTGGGACGCGGCGCAGCGCTGCTTCTGCGCGCCATCCTCGGCGCTTGCGCAGGCGCACGCGGCGCAGCACCCGCTCGCCGCCGCAACCGGCACTGGCTTCGCTGGTCGCCGATGCTGGTCGCCGACGAGCACGCCGATCCCGCGCTGCGTGCGCTGGCGGTGACGCCACCGGAGTTGCCGTATCTCGCGCAACTGACGGAGGTGATCGACGTCGACGCCCTCGTTGCCGCGCCGCGAGCTCGTGATCCGCGAATCGCCCGCGTCTGCGCACGAGCCGCGCTCGACAAGTTGCTACGCGAGGCATCGGCCACCGGCGCCTTACGCGCCGACGCAAGCGCAAATCGGCCCGCGCCGACTGCGCAACGTCTGCCTGCGCTACCTCGGCGCCGCTCGATGCGACGCCGGCGCACATGCGCTCGCCGCGGCGCAGTTCGACAGCGCCGACAACATGACGGATTCGCTCGCCGCGCTGGCCGCCGTCAACGATTCGCGCAGCGCCCGACGCCAGACGCTGTTCGCGCGCTTCGAAGCGCGCTGGCGCCGACGAAGCGCTGGTGCTGGACAAATGGTTTGCGCTGCAGGCAACGTCGCTGCGCGCCGACACGCTGGTCCGCGTCCGCGCGCTGCTCGGCCATCCGCGCTTCAATGCGCGCAACCCGAACCGGATTCGTGCGCTGGTCGCGAGCTTCGCGCTGCGCAACTGGCCCGCGTTCCACGCCGCGGATGGCGCGGGTTATGAGTTCGTGGCCGGACAGGTGATGGCGCTCGATCGCGTCAACCCGCAGGTTGCGGCGTCGCTCGCCCGCGCGTTCAACCCGTGGCGACGGCATCGGGAGCCGCGCCGGTCGCTGCAACGATCCGCGCTGGAAGCAGTCGGCGCCGCGCCGGATCTCTCACCGGACGTGGGCGAAATCGTCGCCTGCAATCTGGTCGAGTAGCCGTTGTCCGGTCACCGGCGGCGTCACCAGAACGCCTCGGCCGTCACCTGCCCCGGCTGCCCGGCGCCGGTGCCGCCTCATTCCGCGCGCCGCGCGAGCACGCTGCTGTGCGTCCTCGACCATCGCCGGATTGCCGCAGAGCATCACCTGGGACGTCGCGGCCGCGAGCTTCGATCCGGCGCGCGCCTCGATCCGCCCGTCGGCGAGTGCGGCCGGGATCCGTCCGGCCACCGTGTCGGGATGCGTTTCGCGGCTCACCATCGAGACCAGCGCAAATGCATCAGGGTGTGCGCTGCCGATCGCCGCGAGCTCTTCCCGGTAGCTAAGCTCGGCGGCGTAGCGCACGGCGTGGACCAGCACAACGCGCCCGAACCGCTGCCAGGGCTCGTCGGTGCGCAGGATCGACAGGAACGGGCGCGATGCCGGTGCCGGTCGACAGGCACCACAGCACCTCCGCGGACGGAACCTCGGCGGCCGTGAAAAACCCGTTCGCCTCACGCAACAGCCACAGCGGGTCGCCTGCCTGCAGCTTGGCGAGTCGTGGCGACAGCGGGCCTTCCGGCACCGTCACGATGTAGAAATCGTGCGGCGAGCTGGCGGGCGAATTGGCAAACGAGTACGGCCGCCCGATCATCGCCTCGGCGCTGCCCGGCGGAGCGGGCAGCGCGAGGCGGGCGAACTGCCCGGCCGTGAACTTCACCTCGGGCGCCTCGACCTCGAGCGAGAACAGATTGGCGGTCCACTGCCGGCGGCCGGCGACCGTCCCTTGAACCCATTTGCCCATCGATCCATCCCCACTGTCATGATGCGGACGGACACGCCGAAACCGATCGCGGTCCTGGTCCCGGACGTGCCACAGCGCTAACGTGGGCGACGACGCGGCGACCCAATGCACGTGCCCACGGCATTTTACGTGACCGGCAGCCGTGAGCCATATTCGGTCGGTACTTTGTCGGAGCTTGCTAAAATCGCGGCCATGACCCGGCGCATCGCCCCCTGCTCCGCCATACGCCTCGGTTCGCGCGTCTACCTGCGCAGTCCGCGCCGCGCCGATGCCGGCGCCTTCATCGCCGCCGCCCACGCCAGCCGCAAGCTTCACGGACGCTGGGTGCAGCCGCCCTCGACTGCGCCGGCGTTCAATCTCTTTGTCGCCCGCTTCGGCAAGCGGATCGATGCGCTCGAGAAATTGCAGCACGTCAGCCTGCTCCTCTTCCGCGCCGACGATCATGCGCTGGTGGGGGCATTCAATTTTGGCGACATCACGCGCGGGGCGCTGCAGAGCGCTTATCTCGGCTATTTCGCGTTCGCGCCGCACGCGGGCGCGGGCTACATGACCGAAGGCATCGAACTGGTCCTCGACTTCGCCTTCCGCACGCTGAAACTCCATCGCGTCGAAGTCAATGTCCAGCCCACCAATACCCGCTCGCTGGCGCTTGCCGAGCGCGCGGGGTTCAAGCACGAAGGCTACTCGCCGCGCTATCTCCGCATCGCCGGGCGGTGGCGCGATCATATCCGCTGCGCCTTGCTGGTCGACGACTGGCGCCTTGCACGGCGCGCCCGAAACGGATGAGGCGCCGCGTGAAAGGCTGCGCGCTTGCGCTGGCCGGCCCGCTGGTGCTGGCAGGGTGCGCCAGTGGAGGCCTGGCGTTGAACTCGTGGAAAGAGGTCTCCGACCGGGTGGTGGCACCCTACGAGCTGCGCCGTGAATGCCTCGCGCTGAGGCCGGGAGAGCGCCTCGATTACGTCTGGGAGAGCACGCAACCGGTGATGTTCAATCTGCACTACCGCTCGGGCGGCGGTGTCGTCATGCCGATCTCGCGCGACGATGTCACCGGCGATGCCGGTATCTTCACCGTCGTGCTCGCGCACGAGTATTGCCTGATGTGGGAAGCGCGCGAAAACGGCGCGCTGGTTTCCTACCGGTTCCGGCGGCGGAGCGCAGACGAGTGAGCGCGCAGCCCACGCGCGGTTTGCGAACCCTGCTGATCGATCTCGACGGCACGCTGACCGACAATTTCGTCGGCATCTCGCGGTCGATTGGCCATGCCCTCGCCGCGCTGGGCGCGCCGCTCGACGACCTCGACTCGCTGCGGACCTGCGTTGGCCCGCCCTTGCGCCACTCGTTCGCCCGGCTCCTGGGCGATCCGGATGCCGCAGCGATCGAGCGGGCAATCTCCCTCTACCGCGAGCGCTTCGGCGACCTCGGCTGGGCGGAGAACACCGTCTACGATGGCATGGTCGAGACCGTCGCGACGCTCGCCGCGCGGGGCCACGTCCTCCACCTGTGCACCTCCAAGCCGCAGCCCTATGCGCAGAGGATCGTCGAGCGCTTCGGCTTCGCGCAGCACCTTGCCGGCGTCTATGGCGCCGACCTCGCGGGCACGCTCGACGACAAGTCGAAACTGGTCGCGCACGTTCTGTCGCACGAGGGGCTCAAGGCGAGCGATTGCGCGATGATCGGGGACCGCGAGCACGACATTCGCGCCGCGCGCAACAACGGCGTCGCCGCCATCGGCGTGCTCTGGGGATATGGCTCGCGCGCCGAACTCGAGGCGGCAGGCGCCGACGCGATCATCGAGTTCCCCGCCGCGCTCTTCGCCGCCATTGCCCGGCTGGACGCCCGCGACTGACGATCAGAGGTCGGTGTGCAGGTAGATCCGCCCGTGATCGACCGGTGCGGCAACCAGGCGTTCGACAATCCTCACCGCAACCGCCGCCGCATCCTTCAATGCACCACTGTCCTTGAAGCCGCGAAACATCGGCGCACTGGGAAAGATTGCGGGGTCCTGCTCGCGCAGCAACGCCTGCATTCCGGTGTCGAAAATGCCGGGGCGCAGCGCGATGCAGCGGAAACGGGGCGACGCGTGGTCGGCGGCGATCGCCCGGGTCAGCATCTCCAGCGCTGCCTTGGACATGCAATAGACCGCGCTGCCCGGAATGGCGGTCTGCGCCGCACCGGAAGAGATGTTGACGATCCTGCGCTCCAGTCGCTCGTCGAAATGCTTCAGGAACAGGCCGGCGAGTGCGAGCGGCGCGGTCACGTTGGTGGCAAACGCCTCTGCCACCGCATCGACATCCAGCTGGCCCGTGCGGCCGATCGGCGTTGCCACCGCGGCGTTGTTGATCAGCGTGACGGCGGAAAGGGGCAGCGCCGCCAGGGCGCGCAGCGCAGGCTCGACCGTGGCGGCGATCGCCGACGGTTGCGCGAGATCGCAGACCACAAAACCGTAGCGGTTGCCGCGAAGGCGCGGGCTCGACTTCCGCCCGACACCCAGCACGTGAGCGCTGCGGGCGAGGAGCGCCACCGCGAGGGCTTCGCCCAATCCCCGCGACACTCCGGTGACGATCGCTGCATGCATGATTTCCTGCCCTTCACTTGTTACGGTGGCGTGCGACGAGAATTCCGCCGATGATCGCAAGCAGCAGCAGTCCCAGCTGCCATACCGGCTTGACCGCATAGATCAGCGCCGCGGTCGATCCCCCGGGCGCGACGAATGCCAGGTAGAACGCCAGCGCCTCGAACGCCGCACACGCCAGCACGCCGTGGACCAGGCCCGACGGGTTGGGCCGCCATGCCAGAACGAGCGCGACGATCCACGCCAGCATCAGCCACAGCGCGAACAGGTGCGTCGACCAGGTGAACGGGCCGGGGGCCTTGAAGACGAAGAGCGCAGCATCGATCGCAATCCCGAGTCCCGCGACGAACCGCACGCAGGAACGCGAGAGCGTGGACCCACGGTTAAGCATTATCGCGAAAGCCCCTGTTTTCGCACCACGGTCACCAAAGGCAGAACGGCGTATCAGCGCCCTCCGGAGGCCGACATGACGATGACCACGACGACGAAGATCGCCAGCACCAGCAACGCGACCTTCCACGGGCTCTTCGGATACTCGCCCTGTATCGCGCCGGTGACGCCGTTGATCACGCACTGGAACGCCTTTTTGCCATAGGTGTAGGACAGCAGCCACACCGGCGACAGGATGTGCTTGAACGTCTGTCCCGAATAGTCGGCACGCACCGAGAGGTTGCGATAGGTATCGCCGGGGATCTCGCGCGCGCACAGCGACTGCAACTTCTGGTCCATCACCTCGCGTGCACGCTGCGCCGCGGCCACGAGGTCGATCTGGTAGCGCTCGACCACCCAGCCTGCGAGGTAGCCGGCGTCGTAGGGTTTCAGGTCTTGCGTCGGGAAGGGTTCGATACCGCGCAACAGCGCCGGGTGAATCCCGACCGACGCGCAGACGAGATCGTCGTCGAAGAAGTGCTGCAGCCTTCCTGCGGCCGGCTCCCAGCGCACCTGTCGCACCTGGCGCGTGCGGGTCTGGCCGTTCTGCGTGTACGTCTCGGTGGTGTAGTAGTAGTGTCCCGCTTCAGCCGTCCACGCAGCGTCGACGTGCGCGTCGAAGGTCCAGTACGGCAGATAGATGCCGCGCACGGTGTCGGTCAATGCCTTCTTCTTGAGCGCGTTCGGCGCCAGCCAAAGCTTGCCGTACCACGCGCGGATGCGGTCGCGGGCCTGCGGCTCGCTGACCGTGAACGGAAGGACGGACTCGGGACGGAACGCGGGCTTTTCTTCGTCGTAGGCGACGAGCTGCGCGGAGCCGCAAAACTCGCAGTTCTGTGCCTGCCGCTTGGGATCGAGCACCGAGATCGCCTGGCAGCTTTGGCATTTGACCTGGCGCTTGTCGGCTTTCCAGCCACGCTGGTCGTCGCCGATGCCGCGCAGCGCGGCCGCGAGATCGTGCTCGACCAGCGTGCCGTCGGACTCGAGCTTGCCGGGCGACTCGGTGCCGCAGAACGGGCAGACGAGTTTCTGCCTGGCCGGATTCCAGTTGGCTTCGCCGCCGCAGGCCGGGCAGGCGAATTTGGACAGCGCGACGGTTTCGGTCACGATCGGCGCACGTCGGCCAGCGGCGGATCAGGACTTGAGGAAGGAGTCGACCGCGGCACGCGTGATCCGCCACTGCGTGCCGATGCGCTTGCCCTTGAGGTCGCCGGATTCGAGGCTCGCCATCACGTCGGTCTCGGCGACGCCGAGCAGCTGCGCCACCTGCGCCGGCGTGAGCAAGTCCGGCGCTCCCCCGGCGGCCGCAGCGGGCGGCGGCGCGGCAATGCCCGGCGTCGCCTGCCCCATCAGGCCGCCGGTCTGGGTCATCATCTGCTGCGCCATCGCCATGCCCACGGCCATTTCGGCCGCCATTCCACCCGCGCCGGCGCCGCCCTTCTCCATGCCCTGCGCCATCTGGAACTTGACGTAGTCGTTGAGGTTGCCCACCGCCGCCATGCTCGAGCGCTTGTCGATCGCCTGCTCGACCTCCGGCGGCACCGACACGTTCTCGACGACGAACGACGTCATCGTCAGCCCGTACTTGTCGCCGATGATCGGGTTGATCAGCGGCAGCAGCGCCTCGCCCAGCTCGGCGTAGCGCGCCGCGACGTCGAGCGCGGGGATCTTCGATTCGGCCAGCGCGTCGGAGAACACGCTGACCAGGCGCGAGCGCATGGTGTCGGCGAACTCGTCGAGCCGGAAATGGTTGTCGGTGCCCGCGACCTCCTTCAGGAACTTCTTCACGTCGGAAACGCGGAAATCGTAGGTGCCGTAGGCGCGCAGGCGGACGATGCCGAAATCCTGGTCGCGCATCATCACCGGGTTGGCGGTGCCCCACTTGTTGCCGGTGAACACGCGCGTGACGACGTAGTAGACGTCGGCCTTGAACGGGCTCTCCAGCGCGTACTTCCAGCTCTTGAGGTTGGTGAGGATCGGGATGTTGTCGGTGGTGAGCGTGTGCTTGCCCGGGCCGAAGGTGTCGCCGAACTCGCCCAGGTAGACGAACTGCACCGCCTGCGACTCGCGCACGATGAGCTGCGCGCCGTTCTTGATCTCCTTGTCCTCGTCGGGAAAACGGAACGACAGCGTGTCGCGCGAGTCGTCGGTCCACTCGATGATGTCGACGAACTGCTTTTTCAGGAAATCGATGATCGCCATGCCGGATTCCTTTCGCTTGCGGGATGCGCGCCGTGAACGTCGGCAGCGCGCTATTTCTTCTGCGCCGCGGGCTTTTTCGCGTCGGCTTCGGACTGCTTGAGTTGCGCTTCGATCTGCGCTGCCGGCAACGCGCCCGGGACCAGCGAGCCATCGGCGAAGACCAGCGTCGGCGTCGCGGTGACGCGCAGCTTCGCCCCCAGCTCGGCGGTCGTGGTCACGGGATTGTCGCAATCGCCGGCGTTGTCGGGCAGCTTGCCCGAGGCGAAGAACTCGTCCCATGCCTTCTGCTTGTCCGGTGCACACCAGATCTTCCGGGACTTGCGCGCCGCATCCGGATGCAGCTGGTCGATCGGATAGAGGAAGGTGTAGATCGTGACGTTGTCGATGGCCTTGAGGTCGTTCTCGAGGCGGGAGCAGAACGGGCAATCGGCGTCGGAAAACACCGCCAGCTTGCGCTCGCCGGTGCCCTTGACCTTCTTGATCGCGAGCTCGAGCGGCAGGCTCGAGAACGCGACGCGGTTCAGTTCGCGTTGCCGCGCCTCGGTGAGATTGCGCTTGGTCTCGGTATCGTAGATCGAACCCACCAGCACGTAGGCGGCCCTGGTATCGGTGTAGACCATCTGGTCGTCGACCTGCACCTCGTAGAGCCCGAAGTACGGCGACTTGATGATGCCGCGGATACTCGCGCCCGGGAACTTCTGCTCCATGGTCTTCTTGAGCGCCGCAATGGCGGCGTCGCCGCCGGCGGGCTGCGCCGCAGGCCCCGCAGCGGGCTTGGTCGCCGTTTGTGCGCCGGCCGAAGGGGCCAGCAGCAGGGTCCCGCTCGCCATCGCGAGCGTGGCAGCACAAAGAGCGAGGCGCAGTTGTTTCAAGGTCATGAGCTTCTCCGGAGGATTGCGGCGCGAGGAGTTTAGCGCAACGCCGATCGCGCGAGCAGCCGCCTGGCGGGCGCCAGGCGCTCCACGGCAGCCATGCCCAGGTTGCGCGCCGTCTTGGCCCAAGGCGCGGAATCGCCAAACAGGCGTGCGAGGTTGTCGGTCAAAGCTTGCATGGCCAGCACCGGCTCGGCGCGGCGGCGCGCATGGCGGGATAACAGAATCGGCGCGCCCGGATCCGCCACCGGCCCCCGTTCGCGCAGCACCGTCGCCAGCGCTTCGGCATCGCCAAATCCGAGATTGACGCCCTGCCCCGCCAGCGGATGCACGCCATGTGCAGCGTCGCCGACCAACACCATCCGGTGCGCGATGACCGCCTGCGGCCGCATGAACTGCAGCGGGAAACCGGCGGCTGGCGTAATGCAGACGAGATCGCCGAGCGCCTGACGCCCCGCGGAAGCAACGCGCGCCGCGAGGCCGGCGGGATCGAGCGCCAGCAGTTCGTTCGCCAATGGCTCCGGAGCCGACCAGACCATCGACATGCGCCGACCCGGCAACGGCAGCCAGGCCAGGATGCTGCCATCGGGGCGGAACCACTGGTGCGCCCGTCCGTGGTGGGCGCGCTCGCAGTGGAAATTGGCGACCACGCCGGTCTGCCCATAGGGTCGCGGCGCGACGTCGATGCCCGCCGCCTTGCGCACGCCGGAGCGCAGGCCGTCGGCGCCGACGACCAGCCGGGCGACGACCTGGCTGCCGTCAGGTTGCGTCAGCACGCCTGCCTCTGCCGTCCACTCGATCGCATCGAACGCGCAGGGCGCGATGATGTCGACCCCCGCCGCATGCACCTGCGGCAACAACGCGGACCTCAACGCACGTTCCTCGACGATCCACGCCAGCGCCCGGACGCCGCTCTCGTACGCCGAAAAATTGAGCACGGCGCCGTCGTCTCCAGCAACCCGCATCGCTTCGACCGGGGCTACGCGCTCGCCGTCGAGCGCCTGCCACGCCCCCAGTGAGCGCAGGAACGTGGCACTCCCCGGGCTGATCGCGTAGACGCGCAGGTCCCAGGTCGCGGGATCGGGATCCGGCGCGCGCGGCTGCGCGCGATCGGCCAGCACGACGTCGAGGCCGGCGCGGGCGAGCGCAGGAGCGAGTGCCAGGCCCACGAGACCGGCACCGGCCACCAGCACATCGCAATGGCGCACCGTCGCGCAGCCCGCGTCGGTCACGCTTGCGGCCTCCGCACCCACCGGACGGATCGAACCGCCGGCCCCGTCGGCCGCCCCTCGGCATTCACCTGACCGTCGATCCCCACGCGGAGCGTGGGGCGACCGTCGACGCGGAGCAGGGGCCCCGACCACCGGTCGGGGATGCGACCCGAGACGGGCGCACGGCCGGCGGCGATGTAAGCTCGATTCGCCTCGACATCACGACGCCGGCCCCTCGCCGGGTGGCTCACGCCGATGCTTCCAGCACTTCGATGACGTGGTTCTGGTTGGTGTAAATGCAAAGATCCCCCGCGATGGTCAGCGCCTGTTTGACGATGGCGGCCGCCGACAGTTCACTGTGCAGGAGCAATGCGCGTGCTGCCGCCTGCGCATAGGGACCGCCGGAGCCGATGGCGACGATGCCGTGCTCCGGCTCCAGGACGTCACCGGTGCCGGTGATGATCAGCGACGCCGTGGCGTCGGCAACCGCGAGCATGGCTTCGAGCCGGCGCAGGATTCGGTCCGAGCGCCAGTCCTTCGCCAGTTCGACGGCAGCGCGGGTGAGATGCCCCTGGTGCTTGTCGAGCTTGGCTTCGAAGCGCTCGAACAGCGTGAACGCGTCGGCAGTCGCCCCGGCGAACCCGGCGAGCACGCGATCGTTGTGCAATCTGCGCACCTTGCGCGCGGTGGCCTTGACGACGATGTTGCCGAGCGTCACCTGGCCGTCGCCGCCGAGCGCAACACCGCCGCCGCGTCGCACCGAGAGAATCGTGGTGCCGTGAAAGGATTCCACACTAGTCCCGCTTGACGAAATGCCGGGGGGAAATGCCGAGCAGCAGCAGCAACGCGCGGATGATGGGCGAGACGCCGATGATCTGCACCGACTTGCGTTGCGTTTCCACGGCGGTGACCGCGTTGAGCAGCGCGCCTGCGCATACGAAATCGATGCGCTCGACGCCCGTCATGTCGATGGGGACCATCGTGCGCCCGCGCGCAAACGCCAGCAACGTCGCGAGCTGCGGTGAAGTCGGCCCCAGCATCGTGCCGGACCATTGCAGCATCTCGGTTTCGGGTGCCGTCCCGGTGTCCGCAACCAGCGCAGCGGCGATCGCCGCCGGCGCCGCATCCGCGCTGCCGGCGGCCGCAGCGACGGGCGGGGACTCCCAGGAAGGGGGCGAGAGCTCGAACGCAACGGCGAATTCGATCGCCCGATCCTCGAACGCCATCCGGTCGTTTTGCCATTGCAACAACTCGAGCGACAGGAGCCACGCGCTCTCGCCACCTTCGCGACCGAGGCGCACCGCGGTTTCCAGTGCCGGCCGCAGCATTTCCGGGTGCTGAATCTCGAGGGAAAACCTGGCGCGACGCGCGGCACCCAGGGCATCGGCCAACAGCCTCGCGCCAGCCTCGTCGAAACCGATGGCCTTGGAGAGATCGAGGCGCGCCTTCGGGATCTGCTTGGCGACCGCGCGCTGTATGGCGTCGATCTGGGGCGCATGGCCCGCCCCGAGCTTGCCGGAGAGGGCGATGTACCCGCCGGGGACCGCGCGCGGTCCGGCCGCCACTACCGTGCGGCTTTCCCATGCCGGCGCGCTGCGCTCGAACTGCACCGCAAAGAGCATTGCCACGCGATCGAAGGCCGGGCGGTCTCCCGCGCGTTGCAGCAGGTCGAACAGCGCGAGCCACGCCAGCGGCGACGTGCGCGCATCGTGATCGGCCTGCACCGCATGCTCGAGAGTCGAGCGCGCGAGGTCCGGCTTGCCGCTGGCGTAGAGGAGCGCAGCGTTCTCCAGCGCCTCGCACAGGCCGGGATTGGCGGTGGCGACCTCGAACGCCGGCTGGCCGGGCGACGCCCACTCGATCATGCTGACGTCGGCGGCGGTCACCCCCTCGGGCACCGGCTCCGCGGGTCGCCGGTCGGCCACGGCCCCCGCTTTGCCCACGAGATGGGCCGCCACGGCGTGCGCCGACGCCTGTTGCGCAGGCGCCGGAGCAGCGGGCCGCACATCGGGTCGGACCGGTGCCGGCTTCTTGGGCGTGGATTTGGAAAAGAAACCCATGGTGCGTGGGATTGTGGGGGCAGGAATCCGACGGACGGCGTCACGCACACAAGGCGCGGCGCCATGCCTGGCGGGTTGTCGATTATGTTCCCGTCATAGACGGATCACAAGACGCCCTGGGGGTCCGCCCCGGTGTTCCGCAGGCGGCGTCGGTGGCCGCGCCGCCAGCGGAACGCCGCAGACGAAGGGCACGCCAAGGACGCCGGCCCTGCCACCCAAATCGCAACGATTCCGGTGCCAGGGCCAGCCTGCGGACTGCCGGCGCGGGTCAAACCGGCGCGCGTCGGGAAAGCGCGGACTCGCGCTGTTGCGGTCTTCAGGCCTTGGCAAGGTTCTCGGCGGCGAAATCCCAGTTGAGCAGCTTGTCGATCAGCGCATTGACGTAATCGGCCCGCTTGTTCTGATAGTCGAGGTAGTAGGCGTGTTCCCACACGTCGATCGTCAGCAGCGGCTTCTGCCCCTTGGTGAACGGGACTTCGGCGTTGCCGGTCTTGACGACCTTGAGCTTGCCGCCGTCGACCACCAGCCAGCCCCAGCCGGATCCGAACTGCGAGACGGTCGTGGCTGCGAACTCTTTCTTGAAGTTGTCGTAGCCGCCCAGGTCGCTGTCGATCATCTGCGCCAGCTTGCCGACGGGCTTGCCGCCGCCGTTCGGCTTCAGGCTGTTCCAGTAGAACGTGTGGTTCCAGATCTGCGCCGCATTGTTGAAGACGGCGGCCTGGTCGGCCTTGCCGGCGGCGTCGGCGATGATCTTTTCCAGCGTCGCGCCCTCAAAGGCCGTGCCCTTGACCAGGTTGTTCAGGTTGTCGACGTAGGTCTTGTGGTGCTTACCGTAGTGAAAGCTCAGGGTGTTGGCGGAAATGATCGGGGCCAACGCGGTGTCGGCGTAGGGAAGTTGCGGAAGCGTGAACATGGGGGTCTGGCTCCTGGCGAGGGTGGGAAAACCTGCAGCGGCAACCGTTGCAGTGGCCGCGATGGCCTTCAGGGCATCGCGACGGCGGCAAAAAAGGACATGGGGGCTTTCTTCTCGAAAGACAAGCGGGGAAAACCGGGTGCGACCGCCGCGCCGGCCTGAAAGACTCTCAGCCTCTCAGTCGCCAAACATCTTCTGGACGCGCTCGCGGCGCTCCTGCGCTTCGAGCGACAGCGTGGCCGTCGGCCGCGCGAGCAGGCGCGGGATGCCGATGGGATCGCCGGTCTCGTCGCAGTAGCCGTAGGTGCCGTCCTCAAGCTGCTTGATCGATTTTTCGACCTTCTTCAGCAGCTTGCGTTCCCGGTCGCGGGTGCGCAATTCGAGCGTGTACTCTTCCTCGAGCGTCGCGCGATCGGACGGGTCGGTCGTGACCTCGTTCTCGCGCAGATGCTCGCCGGTATTGTCGGCGTTGCGCAGAATCTGATCGCGGATGTCAGTGAGCCGCTGGCGAAAAAACGCCAGCTGCGCCTCGTTCATGTAGTCCTTCTCCGGCGCCTTGAGGAGATCCTCTTCGGTAAGAACCTTCGTCTTCTTGGCGACGGTGGCGGATGCTTGCTTGGCTGCCATGCTGACCTCTGTGACCTCTGGTGACTTCGACCTGCTGCCGTAAACGGCTGTTGTCTTGACGCTTCGGGGTCGCAGCTGCCGACGCGGCCGCCCCTGGCGAAGCGCGCGATTATAGCTCGGTCTGCGCCGGTCGGGCCATTCTTTCGTCCGACGGCGAGGCGCGTACGTATAATCCTGAAAAAGCAAGGATTTCTTATGGCCATTCGCGAACTGCAGCTTACCCGCCCCGACGATTGGCACCTCCACCTGCGCGACGGGCCGGCGCTCAACGCCGTGATCGGTGCGACGGCGCGCGTTTTCGCTCGCGCGATCGTCATGCCGAACCTGAAGCCGCCGGTCACGACCACCGCGCTGGCTCACGCCTACCGCGAGCGCATCAACGCCGCGCTGCCGCCCGGCGCCTCGTTCACTGCGCTGATGACGCTCTACCTCACCGACAACACCGACGCCGAAGAAATCGGTCGCGCGAAAGCGTCGGGATTCATCCACGCCGTCAAGTACTACCCGGCCGGCGCCACGACCAACTCCGACTCTGGCGTGACTGCACTGGACCGCGCCTATCCGGCGCTCGAAGCGATGGAGAAACACGGCCTCGTACTGTCCCTGCACGGCGAAGTCACCGACGCCGACGTCGACATGTTCGACCGCGAGCGCGTGTTCGTCGACCGTTTGCTCCCGCGCATCGTCCACGACTTTCCGGGGCTGCCGATCGTGCTCGAACACGCCACCACCCGCGAGGCCGTGGATTTCGTCACCGCCGCGCCGTCGCGGGTCGCCGCGACGATCACGCCGCAGCACCTCCTGTGGTCGCGCAATGCCTTGTTCGTCGGTGGCCTGCGCCCGCACTACTATTGCCTGCCGATCCTGAAGCGCGAGGCCCACCGCGAGGCGCTGCTGCGCGCCGCGACTTCCGGCAACCCGAAGTTCTTTCTCGGCACCGACAGCGCGCCCCACGCGAAGCACACCAAGGAGCACGCCTGCGGCTGTGCCGGATGCTACTCGGCGCACGCGGCCATCGAGCTGTACGCCGAAGCCTTCGAGTCCGTCGGCGCGCTGGACCGCCTCGAAGCGTTCGCGAGCTTCCACGGCGCGGATTTCTACGGGCTGCCCCGCAACACGACGACGATCGGGCTGGTGCGCGAGCCCTGGACCGTGCCTGCCGATTACCCGCTGGGCGAACACAGGGTGGTGCCGCTGCGGGCCGGGGAAAGCCTGCAGTGGCGCGTTGCCGATCCACCGCCGGCCTGAACGTTTCCCGCGTCGGTGTTATCCTAGCCGCCGAAGCCAGCCAGACCGTCGCCGCTCTCGTTTACGAGGGGGGAGGAAAGTCCGGGCTCCACAGAGCAGGATGCCGGGTAACGCCCGGACGCTATAAGTCGCCGCTCGCGCGGATGACGAAGGCGAGGAACAGGGCCACAGAGACGAGTCGCCCGGGCGAACGCCCGGGCGGGTGAAACGCGGCAACCTCCATCCGGAGCAACACCAAGTAGGCGGACATCGACGCTGCTCGCGTAAGTCCGCGGGTAGGTGGCTTGAGCCCGCCGGCAACGACGGGCCTAGAGGAATGACGGTCATAGCGCGCGCAAGCGTGCCGTAACAGAACCCGGCTTATCGGCTGACTTCGACTTTTCCCCACCCCCGGCCGCGCGTATCCCTGCGCGCGGCCGTGCCCGTCACCGCGCCGCGGCAAGCGCGCGACGGTAGGCGAGCAACGCGACAGCCGAACCCGCGGCAAGCACCCACGGGGCGAGCACCCTGCCGCCGTCGGGCACCAGCAGCAGCGCCATGACCATCGGTGCCGACGCGCGCGCGATGAACTGGGGCTGCGCCAGCCGGCCCAGCAATGCACCATAACCCTGCTCGCCGAACAGCACGGCCGGTACCGTGCCGCGGACGATCGTCATCACGCCATTGCTCCAGCCGTACGGGATGGCAAAAGCCAGCGCGAGACCCAGGACTCCATTCACCTGCGTGAAAAGCAACAGCGCAAGGGCGAGCACCGCGAACGCCAACGTCCCTACGGCAACGGGCTGCATCCGCCGGAAAAACGCGAATTCCATGACGCGGCCGGCGACCTGCATCGGCCCGACGAGTGCGCCGACCATCACGGCGTCACGCGCGGACAGTCCCGACGCGGTGAGGAATCCGATAAGGTGCGCGGCCAGCGCCGAAGAGAGAAAGCTGGCCAGCGCCAGCGCAACGGCAAGCCACGCGAACGCCGGTCCGGTCGCCGGCGCGGGCGACGGCGGCGTCGGCAGAGCGGGCGCGACGGCGCGGGCGCCCCCGACGCCGCGCGGCAAGGCAAAGGCGTGCAGCGGCAGGCAGACCGCCAGGTGCAGCGCTGCATACACGAGAAACGCGACGCGCCAACCCCAGACCTCCTGCAGCCATTGCGACAACGGCCAGAACACGGTGCTGGCAAAACCGCCGAACAGCGTCAGCGCGGTGACGCAGCGGCGATACGAAGTCCCGGCCAACTGGTGCAGCGTCGCGAACGCCGGATCGTAGAGGACCGCACTCATCGCCACCCCCGCGAGCAGCCACCCGGCCAGCATCGACCACGGTCCTTGCGCCAGCGCCAGCGTCACCATCGCCAATGCGGACAGCCACGATCCTGCCACCAGCACGCGGCGACCGCCGCGAGTGTCGATCGACCGCCCGACGAGCGGCGACAGCACGCCGGAAAGCGCGAGCCCCGCGGTGTAACTGCCGAACAACACGACGTCGCCGATGCCGAGTCCGGCGCGCATCGGCGGCCCCAGAACCGCGACCGTGTAGAAGAGCGTGCCCCAGGAGATGATCTGGGCGATTCCGAGCGCCGTGACGACGCGCGGCAGCGGAGGATCAGCGGCCACGCCGGCGCGCATCGCGCAGGATCTCGCGCGCCGCGTTGTGTCCCGGCACGCCGGTCACGCCGCCTCCCGGATGCGTGCCCGATCCGCAGAGGTACAGGCCCGCGATCGGCGCCCGATAGCTGCCGTGACCCAGCACCGGCCGCATCGAGAACAGCTGATCGAGCGTCAGTGCGCCGTGGAAGATGTCGCCGCCGACGAGGCCGAATTCGCGCTCGAGATCCAGCGGCGACAACGCGCGGCGCCCGAGCACGCTGCCGCGAAAGTTGGGCGCATGACGGTTCACGGCATCGATCATGATGTCGGCCACCTCGTCGCGCGCATCGTCCCAGCTGCGGCCCGGCGCAACCCGCGACAACTCCGGATGCACGTGCTGGCAGAAGAGGCTGGCCACATGCGCCCCCGCCGGCGCCAGCGTGTCGTCGACCACCGACGGGATGAGGACCTCGACGATCGGCTCGCGCGACCAGCCCGACGCCTTCGCATCGAAGTACGCGCGCTCCATGTAGGCGAGCGAGGGCGCGAGCACGATGCCGCTCGCGTGATGCGGTTGTGCCGCCTTTCCCGGCAGCGCGGAAAAGCTCGGCAGCTCCGACAATGCGACGTTCATCCGAAAGCTGCCGGAGCCGCATTTGTAGCCGGCGATGCGCGCGACGAAAATCCGCGTCGAGGTGCTCGGCAGCGACCAGCCGCTCGAACAGCAGCCGCGGATTGACGTTGGCGACGATGCGCTTGCCCTCGACGACCTCGCCGCTTTCCAGTTCGACGGCGCAGGCGCGCTTGCCCTTGACGATCACCCGCGCCACCGCCGTGCCGATGCGCAGGGTGACACGGCGGGCGGCGCACTCCCTCGCCATTGCCTGGGTGATCGCACCCATGCCGCCCCGCGCGTGTCCCCACTGGCCCTGCTGCCCGTTGGCCTCGCCGAAGACGTGGTGCAGCAGCACGTAGGCGGACCCGGGCGTGTACGGGCTGGCGAAATTGCCGACGATGGAATCGAAGCCGAAGGCCGCCTTGATCGGCTCGGACTCGAACCAGCGATCGAGCAGGTCGCCCGCGCTCTTGGTGAACAGATCCAGCACGTCGCGCTGGCCCGGAAGATCGAGCGCCCGGAATCGGCGCGCCACCTTCCACGCATCGAGCAGTGCGGCGATGCCCGCATCGGGCCCGGCCAGCGCCGGCGGCGTGGTCAGCAGCAGGTCGCGCAGCACCGCGGCGACGCGATCGAGCATCGCGTAGTACGCCGGCAGCGCGTCGGCATCGCGGCGCGAGAACTTCGCGACCTCCGCCTGCGTTGCGGCAAGCCCGCCGCCCACCTTGAGGTAGTCGCCCGGCGCGCCCGGGGGCAGCGGCAGGAAATTCGAAAACGGCCGCAGCGTGACGTGCAGCCCGTGGCGCGCGAGGTCGAGATCGCGGATGACCTTGGGGTGGAGCAGGCTGACCGTATAGCTCGCGGTGGAGTTGCGAAACCCCGGATGGAATTCCTCGGTGACCGCAGCGCCGCCCAGCACGTCGCGACGCTCGAGCACGCAGACATCCTGCCCCGCGCCGGCCAGATACGCGGCGCAGACGAGGCCGTTGTGTCCGCCGCCGACGATGACGGCGTCGAACCGCCGGGAGGGCGTTGGCATCGGGTCAGCGCGCGGCTGCCGGCACGTCGGCTGCGGTCAGTCTTCGGAGGCGGAAACGGCCACCGTCGAATAACCGCAATCGGCATAGATGATCTCGCCGGTGATCACGCTGGCGAGGTCCGACAGCAGAAACGCCGCGACGTTGCCGATCTCGTCGATGGTCACGTTGCGGCGCAGCGGCGCGGCCCCCTCGAAACGCGACAGCAGCTTGCCGAAATTGCCGATCCCGGCGGCGGCCAGCGTCTTGATCGGACCGGCCGAGATGCCGTTGACGCGAATGCCCTCGGGACCCAGGCAGGCGGCCAGGTAGCGGACGTTGGATTCGAGGCTGGCCTTGGCGAGACCCATGACGTTGTAGTTCGGCACCGAGCGAACCCCGCCCAGATAGGACAAGGTCACCAGCGATCCCGGGCGGCCTGCCATCAGCGGCCGGGCGCCCTTGGCCAATGCCGCGTAGCTGTACGAGCTGATGTCGTGCGCTATGGCGAAGGCCTCGCGCGACAGCGTATCGAGGTAGTCGCCCCCCAGCGACTCGCGCGGTGCGTAGGCGATCGAGTGCAGCAGGCCGTCCATCACCCCCCACTCGGCGCGCAGCGAGGCAAACAGCGCGTCGATGTCGTCATCCCGTGCGACGTCGCAGCGCAATATCGGGCAGGTTCCGAAATCGGCGGCAAGCCTGACGACTCGATCCCTGAGCTCGTCGTTGACGTAGGTGAAGGCCAGCGTCGCGCCCTCGCGCTGGCACGCCCTGGCGACGCCATAGGCGATCGACCGGCTGGACAGCACACCGGTGATCAGGATCTTTCGGTCGGCAAGAAAACCCATCGTGACTCCAGGATGCAAAATGACCGCGAGGCGGTCGTCAGAACAGATCCATCAGACGGAACACCGGGCCGATGACGCCGCAGGCGATGCGATTGTTGGGTCGTCCGGGCTCCGCTTCGAGCGTCCCGGTCCTGCCCTGGTGAATCACGACCGCACGCCCGACGACTCCGGCCGGGCCGTTGATCGTGAGCCCGGCAACGCGCTGCACCAGCGAGGCCTGGCCGTCGGTGAAGATGGAGAATTCGACCACCGTCGGCCCGCTTGCGCCGGGCGCCACCCACGGCGGACCGGCGGAGAAGACGTTGGGCGATGTGCAGTTGCCGGTGGTGTGGATCACCATCCGGTAATCGCCCGGATTGACGTTGAATACATAGATCGACGTCATCACCCCATTCGCCGCCGGCGAAAAGCGCACCGTTCCCCTGGCGGCGCTGCCACCGCTCTGCCCCAGCCTTGCTTCGACCGTATTCGAGCGGTCAAGCCCGACGCTGCCGGAGGTTCCGCCGTCGCCGGTCGAGGCGCAGCCTCCCAGCGCCAACACCGCCGCGGCAACGATCGCCACGCGTCCGACGGCGCCGCGCCCGGAATCAGCGCGCGCCCCGGCGTTGCGTCGGGTTTGGTGCGGCCTTCGGATGTTCATTCGCCCTCCTGAAATCTTGCGTGCAGCGCGCCGGCCAGCACCCCCGATGCGCATTGCAGCGCGGCAATCATAAGCGATGCGGGGTCTGGTCGCCAAAAACTACGTTGCAATCGACCGCGCACGCCTATAATCCGCCGGCGGTCCACCGTTTGCGCACTCGTGAGATTCGACCTCGATGCCGCGGTTGCTGCGTGACGGGTACGCGCCGGGAAACCAGGGAGATTGCATGCAATTGATGCTCGAGCGCATCGAACAGCGTTTGGGTGCGCAAGTGCACCTGTACCCGCTGGACCTGACGCTGGTGCCCCTGGCGGTAACCGTGCTGCTGGGAGCCACCCAGGCCGGCAAGACGACGCTGATGCGCGTGATGGCCGGGCTGGATGCGCCGAGCAAGGGTCGCGTGCTGGCCGACGGAACGGACGTGACCGGCCTGCCGGTGCGCGAACGCAACGTGGCGATGGTCTACCAGCAGTTCATCAACTACCCGTCGATGACGGTGGCCGACAACATCGCATCACCCTTGAAGCTGCGGCGCGAAACGAACATTGCCGCGCGGGTCAATGAACTGGCCTCCAAGCTGCACATCGAGCCTTTCCTGCAGCGCCTGCCGGCCGAGCTGTCGGGCGGGCAGCAGCAGCGGGTCGCGCTGGCCCGCGCGCTGGCCAAGAAGGCGCCGCTGATGCTGCTGGACGAGCCGCTGGTCAACCTCGACTACAAGCTGCGCGAAGAGCTGCGTGACGAGTTGTCGCAGCTCTTCGCCACCGGCGAATCCACCGTCGTCTATGCCACCACCGAACCCACCGAGGCGCTGCTGCTGGGCGGCTACACCGCGGTGATGGACGCGGGCGAATTGCTGCAATACGGGCCGACGACCGACGTCTTTCACCGGCCGAAGTCGATTCGGGTCGCGCGCGCGTTCAGCGACCCGCCGATGAACCTGATTGCGGGGACCGTTGCAGCGAAGGGCGTCGCGCTGGCGGCGGGCATCAACCTCGCGCTGCCCTTGCCCGCGACCCGCAGCGCTTCGCTGACGGTGGGCGTGCGCGCGAGCGCACTTCAGGTGCGACAACGCGCGGGGGATGTCGCGCTGGCCGGGAAGGTCGAGCTGGCCGAGATCTCCGGCTCCGATACCTTCGTGCACGTCGAGACGCCAGTCGGGGAAGTGGTCGCGCAACTCACGGGCGTGCACGTCTTCGAGCTGGGCGAGGCGATCACGCTGTACCTGAATCCGGATCATGTCTACGTGTTCGATGCGAAGGGTGACCTGCTCGTGGCTCCAGAGATCCGACGCCAGGAGCACCACTAGGATGGCCCGCATCGACCTCGATCTGGCGCACGCCTACCAGCCCGACCCGCAGCGCGACGAGGACTACGCGCTGCTGCCGCTGACCATGAGCTTCGCCGACGGCGGCGCCTATGCGCTGCTCGGACCCTCGGGCTGCGGCAAGACGACCATGCTTAACATCATCTCGGGGCTGGTGAAACCCTCGCAAGGCACGGTCAGGTTCGACGGCAAGGATGTCACCGCGCTGACACCGCAGCAGCGCAACATCGCCCAGGTATTCCAGTTTCCGGTGATCTACGACACCATGACGGTGGCCGAGAACCTCGCTTTCCCGCTGAAGAACCGCGGCGTCCCGGCCGAGCGCATCCGGCAGCGCGTCGGCCAGGTTGCCGAAATGCTGGAGTTGAGCGGACAACTGGGCATGCGCGCGGCAGGCCTTGCGGCGGACGCCAAGCAGAAGATCTCGCTCGGCCGAGGCCTGGTGCGCGAAGACGTGTCGGCCGTGCTGTTCGACGAGCCGCTGACCGTGATCGACCCGCTCCTGAAGTGGCAGCTGCGGCGCAAGCTCAAGCAGATCCACCACGAGCTCAAGCTGACGCTGATCTACGTGACGCACGACCAGATCGAGGCCCTGACCTTCGCCGAGCAGGTAATGGTCATGACCCGTGGTCGCGCGGCACAGATCGGCAGCGCGTCGGATCTGTTCGAACGTCCGCAGCACACTTTCGTCGGCCATTTCATCGGCTCGCCCGGCATGAACTTCCTGCCGGCGCGCAACACCAGCGGGGGCCTGGAGGTGGCGGGCCACGCGGTGAACGCCGCATCGCACGCGCCCCAGGGCGCGGATTCGTTCACGCTGGGCGTGCGGCCGGAGTACGTGACGCTGGCCGAAGCCAACAGCGCGGGCGCCGTGCCGGCTTTGGTGACGCAGGCCCAGGACATCGGCACCTACTGGCTGCTCAGCGCGACCGTGGGTTCCGCGGCGCAGGCAGCGACGGTCCGTGCACGCATCGGCCACGATCAGCGCATTCCGGCCGTGGGCGAGGTCGTGTGGTTGTCCATCGTCGGCGCACACACCTGCTACTACAAGGACGAGAAACTGATCCGGGAGGCAACGCCTTGAAGCCCGTCAACCAGAAGGCCTGGCTGCTGATATTGCCCGTGGTGCTGTGCGTGGCGTTCTCGGCCATCCTGCCGCTGATGACGGTGGTCAACTATTCGGTGCAGGACATCATTTCGCCCGAGCGCCGCATTTTCGTCGGCACCGAGTGGTTCAAGGCGGTGATGCGCGACGACGACTTGCACGGCGCGCTGCTGCGACAGATCACCTTCTCGTTCTCGGTCCTGCTGCTGGAGATTCCGCTGGGCATAACGCTGGCGCTGTCGATGCCGGCCACGGGATGGCGCTCGTCGGCCGTGCTGGTGCTGATCGCCATTTCGCTGCTGATCCCCTGGAACGTGGTGGGCACGATCTGGCAGATCTATGGCCGTGCCGACATCGGCCTGATGGGCGCCACGCTGAAGGCGCTGGGCATCGACTACAGCTATACCGGCAACGCCCTGCACGCCTGGCTGACCGTGCTGCTGATGGACGTATGGCACTGGACGCCGCTGGTCGCCCTGCTGTGCTTTGCCGGCTTGCGCGCGATACCCGACGCCTACTACCAGGCCGCACGCATCGACGGCGCCTCCAAGTTTGCGGTGTTCCGCTACATCCAGCTGCCCAAGCTCAGAGGAGTGCTGATGATCGCGGTGCTGTTGCGCTTCATGGACAGCTTCATGATCTACACCGAGCCCTTTGTGCTGACCGGCGGCGGGCCCGGCAACGCCACCACGTTCCTCAGCCAGTACCTGACGCAAAAGGCGGTCGGCCAGTTCGACCTGGGTCCGGCGGCGGCGTTCTCGCTCATCTATTTCCTCATCATCCTGCTGCTGTGTTTCGTTCTCTACAACTGGATGCAGCGCGTGGGCACCCAGGACCTGAAGGACACCGGCCATGGATGAAAAGCGGTACAAGAAGCGGTGGATCTTCCTCGTCGCCTATCTGGTGTTCGCCATCCTGCCGGTGTACTGGATGGTCAACATGTCGTTCAAGACCAACGACGAGATCCTCGCCGCGTTCAGCCTTTGGCCGCAGACCTTCACGCTGGACCATTACCGCACCATCTTCACCGACGTGAGCTGGTACTCCGGCTACATCAATTCGATGATCTACGTGGCCATCAACATGGTGATCTCGCTGCTGGTGGCGCTGCCCGCGGCCTATGCGTTCTCGCGCTACAGCTTCCTCGGCGACAAGCACGTGTTCTTCTGGTTGCTGACCAACCGCATGACGCCGCCCGCGGTGTTCCTGCTGCCCTTCTTCCAGCTCTACAGCACGCTGGGCATGCTGGATACGCACATCGCGGTGGCGCTGGCGCACCTGCTGTTCAACGTGCCGCTGGCGGTGTGGATTCTCGAAGGCTTCATGAGCGGCATCCCCCGCGAGATCGACGAGACGGCCTACATCGACGGCTATTCGTTTCCACGCTTCTTCCTCACGATCTTCATTCCGCTCATCAAGGCCGGCGTGGGCGTGGCGGCGTTTTTCTGCTTCATGTTCAGCTGGGTCGAATTGCTGATGGCGCGCACGCTGACAAGCATCAACGCCAAGCCCATCGTCGCGGTGATGACGCGCACCATTTCGGCTTCGGGCATGGACTGGGGCGTTCTGGCCGCGGCCGGCGTGCTGACCATCGTGCCCGGCGCGATCGTGATCTGGTTTGTCCGGCACTACATCGCGAAGGGTTTTGCGATGGGTCGAGTGTGAACAGGAGCCGATGATGTTTGCATGGATGGCATGGACGCTCCCGGTTGCGGTATTCTTCGCCTGCATCGCGCTGATGCTCGTGGGCATGACGGTGTGGGAGATCAAGTCGCCCACGGTGATGCGCAAGGGCTACCTGCCGATCGCCACCACGCGCGGCGACCGTCTCTTCATTGGCTTGCTCTTTGCCGCCTACGTCAATCTGGCGTTCCTGGCCTTCAGCGAGAGAATGATCGACTGGTTCGGACTCCAGAGCGAGCCTTCGATCTGGGTCAGCTTCGTCGTCTCGATGCTGTTGTTGGGCTTGATCATGCGCAAAGGCTGATCTACCGCTTTCGTTTCAAACTGCAGCCGGCCAAACTTCCCAACCGGCGTGCCTGGACCAATCAACGGGAAGGTTCCGAGGAGAGCACTAATGCAACGTTCACTGTCGATGTACGCGCTTTCAGCCGTGGGGGCAGCCGTGCTGATGCTGTCCGCATGCGGCCAAAAGAAGCCCCCAAGGTCGCAGCGCCGGCACCGGCACCCGCGGCGGCCGCCCCTGCACCATCCGCCGCCGAGGCCGCCGCGAAGAAATGGATCGATAGCGAATTCCAGCCGTCGACGCTGTCCAAAGAGCAACAGATGGCCGAGATGAAGTGGTTCATCGAAGCCGCGGCCAAGCTCAAGGCCAAGGGTCTGACCGAGGTCGCGATCGTCTCCGAAACCATCACCACGCACGAGTACGAGAGCAAGACGATGGCCAAGGCCTTCAGCGAGATCACGGGCATCACGCTCAAGCACGACCTGATCCAGGAAGGCGATCGTGGTCGAGAAGCTGCAGACATCGATGCAGTCGGGCAAGTCGATCTACGACGGCTGGATCTCCGACTCCGACCTGATCGGCACGCACTACCGCTACGGCAAGATCCTGGCGCTGTCGGACTACATGGAAGGCGCGGGCAAGGAGTTCACCAACCCGGGCATCGACCTGAAGGACTTCATCGGCACGAGCTTCACCACCGCGCCCGACAAGAAGATGTACCAGCTGCCCGACCAGCAGTTCGCCAACCTGTACTGGTTCCGCGCCGACCTGTTCGCCAAGCCGGAGCTGCAGGCCAAGTTCAAGGCCAAGTACGGCTACGACCTGGGCGTGCCGCTGAACTGGAGCGCGTATGAAGACATCGCCGCGTTCTTCACCAACGACGTGAAGACCATCGACGGCAAGCCGATCTACGGCCACATGGACTACGGCAAGAAGGACCCCAGCCTGGGCTGGCGCTTCACCGACGCGTGGCTGTCGATGGCCGGCACCGCCGACATCGGCATTCCCAACGGCTTGCCGGTGGACGAATGGGGCATTCGCGTTGGCCGACGACAAGTGCACGCCGGTGGGCGCATCGGTCTGCGCGCGGTGGCGCGACCAACTCGCCAGCCGCCGTCTATGCGCTGACCAAGTACGTCGACTGGATGAAGAAGTACGCGCCCAAGGAAGCCACCGGCATGACCTTCGGCGAATCCGGCCCGGTGCCTGCACAAGGCCAGATCGCGCAGCAGATCTTCTGGTACACCGCCTTCACCGCGGACATGATCAAGCCGGGCCTGCCGGTCGTGAATGCCGACGGCACGCCGAAGTGGCGCATGGCCCCCGGCCCCAACGGCCCGTACTGGAAGCAGGGCATGCAGAACGGCTACCAGGACGTGGGCTCCTGGACCTTCTTCAAGGACCACGACGCCAACAAGCTGGCCGGCGCCTGGCTGTACGCGCAGTTCGTCACCGCCAAGACCACGTCGCTGAAGAAGACCATCGTCGGCCTGACGCCGATCCGCGAAAGCGACATCCAGTGCGCAGGCGATGACCGACATGGCGCCCAAGCTCGGTGGCCTGGTCGAGTTCTACCGCAGCCCGGCGCGCGTGGCCTGGACGCCGACCGGCACCAACGTGCCCGACTACCCGAAGCTGGCGCAGCTGTGGTGGAAGAACGTGGCCGTGGCGGTGACGGGCGAGAAGACTCCGCAGGCGGCGATGGACACCCTGGCCGAGCGAGATGGACGACGTGATGGGCCGCCTGGAACGCGCAGGCATGGCCAACTGCCCGCCCAAGCTCAACCCGAAGGGCGACCCCAACAAGTATCTGAGCGACAAGGGCGCGCCGTGGAAGAAGCTGGCCAACGAAAAGCCGAAGGGTGAAACCATCGCCTACGACACGCTGCTGAGCGCGTGGAAGGCGGGCAAGGTTCGCTAGGTTCTGCCTGCCTGGCGTTCAACGCCGGCAAGACGCCGACTGCGGTGCAGCGGCGACATGGGCCCTCGATGCGCAAGTGTCGGGGGCCGGTTTTTTGGGGGCACGTCGATCGCCGGTCGCTCAAGTCACCGCGCTGATCTGCCAGGGCACGAATTCGTTCTGCCCATAGCCGTAGGTCTCGCTCTTGCTGGGCTTGCCCGACGCGAGGTCGAGCATCATGCGGAAGATCGCTTCACCCATCGCCTCGATGCTCGCTTCGCCGTCGACGATGCTGCCGCAATTGATGTCGATGTCCTCTTCCTGCCGGTTCCACAGCGCGGTGTTGGTGGCGAGCTTCATCGACGGCGACGGCTGGCAGCCGTAGGCCGATCCGCGTCCCGTCGTGAAAGCGATCAGGTTGGCGCCGCCGGCCACCTGGCCGGTCGCGGAGATCGGGTCGTAACCCGGGGTGTCCATGAACACGAGCCCCTTGGCGGTGACCGGCTGCGCGTACTCGTAGACGTCGACGAGATTGGTCGTGCCGGCCTTGGCGATGCCGCCCAGCGATTTCTCCAGCACCGTGGTGAGGCCGCCCGCCTTGTTGCCGGCGGACGGATTGTTGTCCATCGAAGCGCCGAGACGCGCGCAGTGGGCTTCCCACCAGCGGATCCGCGCGACCAGCTTCTCGCCGACGTCGCGGCTTGCCGCCCGGCGGGTGAGCAGGTGCTCGGCGCCGTAGATTTCGGGCGTCTCCGACAGGATCGCCGTGCCGCCCTGCCGCACCAGCAGATCGACCGCCGCGCCCAGCGCCGGATTGGCGGAGATGCCCGAGTAGCCGTCCGAACCGCCGCACTGCAGCCCCACGATCAGGTGCCGCGCCGGCACCGTCTCGCGCTTGACGGCGTTGGCCTGCGGCAGCATTCCGTTGATGAGTTCGATGCCGCGCGCCACGGTGCGCCGCGTGCCGCCGGTTTCCTGAATGTTGAAGGTCTGCAGCAACGCGCCCTCGGCGAGTCCCTGCGTTTCGACGATGCGCGAAATCTGGTTGGCCTCGCAGCCCAGGCCGATCAGCAGCACGCCGGCGAAATTCGGGTGCTGCGCGTAGCCGCCCAGCGTCCGCTGCAGCATCGCCATGCCCTCGCCCTGCGTGTCGATGGCGCAGCCCGTACCGTGCGTCAGCGCGACGACGCCGTCGACATTCGGATACGCCGCCAGCGCTTCCGGGTGTATGTCGCGGCGGAAGTGGTCGGCGATGGCGCGCGCGACCGTCGCCGAGCAGTTCACCGAGATGAGGATGCCGACGTAGTTGCGCGTCGCCACCCGCCCGTCCGCGCGGACGATGCCCTGGAACGTCGCGGCATCCTGCGCAGGGACGGTGGGACGCGCGTCGGCGCAGAACGCGTAGTCGCGCGCGAACTCGCCGATGGCGAGGTTGTGCGTGTGGACGTGCTCGCCGGGCAGGATTGCGCGCGTCGCGAAGCCGATGATCTGGCCGTAGCGCTTGACCGGCTGGCCCTGCGCGATCCGGCGCACCGCGAGCTTGTGGCCGGGGGGAATGAGTCCGGTCACGCGCAGGTCTTCGCCGGCGATGAATGTGCCGGGCAGCAGCTGCAATCGCGCGATGACGACATCGTCGTCGCGATGCAAGCGAATCGGCTGTGCTTTCGCGCGATCGCTGGCAGCCGCAGCAGTGAGGGGGACGGTGTTCGCGGTCATCGGAGTTCCTTCGCCAATACGCAATCAACACGATCGCCGGCAGGCACGCAGCACGCGCAGCGCAGCGCACGCCGCGCCATAGCCATTGTCGATGTTCATCACCACGAGTCCGGGCGCGCAGCTCGCGAGCATGGACCTCAACGCCGTCTCGCCACCGGCGGCAACGCCGTAGCCGACCGAGGTGGGCACGCCGATCACCACGCCCGCGACCAGCCCGCCGATCACCGTCGGCAGCGCGGCGTCCATGCCCGCCACCGCGATCACGATCGGCACGCGCTTCAATTCGTCGACCCGCTCCAGCAACCGCCACAGACCTGCAACGCCCACGTCGCAGATCTCCACCGCGCGCACGCCGTGAAAGCGCAGCGTGCGCGCGGCCTCGCGGCTGACTCCGGTGTCGGAAGTTCCCGCGGCAACGATCGCCACCTCCACCGTCGGCGCGACATCGCGCACCGGGCCGAAGTAACCGGTGCGCGACACCGGCTCGAAATCGATGCGCTCGCGGTGCTGTTCGGGCAGCGCCGCCCACTGCTCCGGCGCGAGCCGGGTGAGCAGCAGGCTCGCACCCGCGTCGCGCGCCTGATCGAGAATGTGCGCGAGGTGGGCAAGCGTCTTCGGCCCGCAGAATATGGCCTCGTCCAGCCCCAGGCGCTCGGCGCGCTGGAGATCGAGCCTCACGTCGCCGCTAACCGACAATGGGGACCCCGCGCAGGAACGCGCTGCCGACCACATAGGGCGCGAACGCGACCGAGCGATGACGGGTAGGCGCAAACAGCGCGCGCACCTCCTCAGCGAGCGTGTCACGGCTCTCGTCCGAGATGCTGCGCGAGCAGCCCGTCATCGAGCTCGATGACGATGCCACCCGCGCGCACCCGGCAGCGCACGGCCTTGCGGCGCGTGCCGCTCGCGGATCAACTGCTCGGCCGCATGAACGCGGTCCAGCGTGTCGGCCTCGATGGCGATTCCGGTCTCGATCCGACTGGAGAGACAGGGCGACGAAGGCAGTTCGGCGACATCGTGCAGGTCGAGCTGGCGCGCAAGGGCGCGCACCGCCATCTTGTCGATTTCGGCTTCGACGAAGGGGTGGCGCACGCCGTGATCGCGAGCCGCAATGAGCCCGGGGCGATAGTCCGAAAGATCGTCGAGATTCGTTCCCGAAACGACTTGCGCCCGCGTCGCCTGCCGGATCGCAGCGTACAGGCTCGTCTTGCAGTGGAAGCAGCGGTTCACCGGATTGGCAACGTAGTCGCCGTTCTCGAATTCGCGGGCATCGATGACTTCGAGGTTCCAGCCCCGCTCGCTGGCCACACGGCGCACGCGCGTCGTGGCGTCCGCCGGCACCGCGGGCGAGAGCGCGTGGAACATGGTCGCCCTGCGCCCGAGCGTCTGCCGCGCAAAGCACGCGAGCGTCATGCTGTCCACGCCGCCGCTCACCGCGACCGCGACGTCGCCCATGCCCGTCAGTACCGAAGCGAGCGTGGCGAGACGGGCCGCCGGCATCTCGTCGTGATTCGCGGATGCGTTCATGATCGGGTGCGGTTCGGACGCTTGACTGTTGCCGCTGCCGTTGCCGCTGCCGCGGCCTCTGCCTTGCGCCGAAGCGCTTCGCGCTCGCGGCGCGTGATCCCGGCGTCGCGCAGAACGTCGCTTTCCACCTTGAAGGTTTCGCCATCGGGGCGTTGCGCGACCTTCACACCCACGCGTCGTCCGTCGACCGCGACGAGCCTTTCGCTGCGCTGCAGGACGCAACGCTCCATCCGCTGCCAGCGCAAGCCCAGCGTCGTGGTCTCGCGGAAACAATCGTCAACCACCGCGTCCAGCTGGCCGGGCAGCGCCAGAATCCGGATCTGCGCGGTGATGCGCCCCTTCTTGCCATAGGCGGGCATCTGCAGCACGTCCAGGACCGCAGGATTGTCCCGCAGGCGATCGAGCCCGATCGCCAGATCCTCCGGGCTCTGGTCATCGACCTCGAAGCTGATCGCAACCACCTGATCGAAGCTTCCGACGCGCCCGGCCGCCGCTGAACGCCAGCAAGCGCAGCACGTTGCTCAAGCCCGGCAAGGTCCGAGTGCCAAAACCGCAGCCGCTGCGCACCAGGCGGCGGCGATGCGGCGGTCAGCGTCCGCCCGGCGTCGAGATAGCGCAGGATCGCCGCCCCCGTGGGCGTGACGCGCTCGCCGGCAATGCCGTCGTCGACGAGCTCGAAACCCTCGAGCAAGCGCGTCGTCGCCGGCGCGGGAACGGGCAGCCAGCCATGGTCGGTCTTCACGCGCCCGGATCCCTGCGGCAAGGCGCTCACCGTCCACGCCGCCGGCCCCAGCGCCGCGATGAGGTGCGCCGCGCCGACGATGTCGGCGATGGAGTCCCAGCTGCCGACCTCGTGAAAGCCGACTTCGTCCATCGGCACGCCGTGCACGCGGCCTTCGGCCTGCGCGAGCAGCGTGAAGATGCCGATCGCGTGCTGCTTCACGTCGGCGCCCAGCGCGGCGCCTTCGATCTGCGCACGGATATCGACGAAGCGCGTGTGCGCCTGCGCGCTCCCCGGAATGATCGAACGGGCGACAGCCTTGCGCCGGACCGGCGCCACCACCTCGAACCGGCGATCCGGTCAGGACGGCATCGCGATGCGCGACGAGCTTTGCGCTTGCGGCACGTTCGCCACCCGCCGCGCGGATCGCGGCCAGCGTGCCTTGTGCAAGGTCGGGGAAGGCGTCGAGCACGGCGGCGATGAACATGTCGCCCGCGACACCACCGACGGCGTCGAGATGGAACTCGTTCGTCTCCTCCCGCATCGAGGCGCCGGTGTCGTTCACGCCTGTGCGCAGCGCGGCTTTGCGCATCGCCCCATCACGACGCTGCTTGCGGCGACACGTCGTCGTACACCGCCCTGGCGTCGTGACGCCCGCCGCGCAACGGCGCGAGGTTGCCGTCGGCATCGAAACTCATGGGCGCCGCCGGACCGAGGATGTCGAACAGCTTCGGGTTGGCACGAACCACGGGCAGCAGCGGCTCGGAGACTTCGATCTCGATGAGCTCGAGCGTGTTGCGGATGCGCACGATCTTCGCGTCGGCGGGCTTGACCCGGAGCGTCGTCTTGACGGCCAGCGCGATGGCATCGCGGTCGTTGTTCATGATCATCGGAATCAGCGCGCCGTCCAGATAGGCGCTGGCGATCACGTTGGCGTAGGTGCTGGGTATGTCGATTTCCCGGTACACCTTCATCGTGATCACGTCCGCAAGGCCGATGCCGCAGGCATTGCCGTGCGTTTCCGGCGTGAAACCGAGGACGACGATCTTTTTCACCAGCGGCTTGGCTTCCCAGTCGATGAACCGCAGGTTGCGGCCGGTGATGTTGGGATCCATGCCCGTTCCGCTGATGTTTTTCCCCATCTCTTCGACGATCAGGACATCGACCTCGTCGAAGCAGATCCGCGGCATCAGCTCCTTGGCCATCGCCTGCAGCGCGGGCTCGCGGGCAAGCAGCGTCGCGGCGGGCACGGCCTCGATGTGCGCGGTCGCGTCGGCCGCGTTCTCGACCATGCCGACGCCGAACAGGAAGTTCTTCCGCTCCATGATGAACCGCGCCACTTTCGGCAGCAGCTCGCCAAAGCGGTCGAAGCCGTGCGTGTGCAGCTCGGTCGCGCCGACGATCTTGGCCGCGCCGATGGTGAGCATCTTGACGATGCCGCTCTCGATCGCCGCCCGGAAGTTCGTATGCGGCTTGATCCGGCAGACGAAGACGACGCCGTCCGCCGCCGCGGCGAGCTGGTCGAAGTAGATCGGCATGCCGTCCATCCGCCCCAGTTCCACCACGCCCATCTGCGAGTGGATCGGGCAGCCGACGAAGGCCTCGGTGATGCCGTAGCCCTCCAGCACTTCGCGCTGGCCTTCCGCGGTCGCGCCGCCGTGGCTGCCCATCGCGGGAAAGATGAAGGGATCGGCGCCCAGCGCCTTCAACTCGGCAACGACGGCTTTCACGCACACCGCGATATTGGCGATGCCCCGGCTGCCGCAGCCCACCGCGATCTTCATCCCGGGCCTGACGCCCGCCCGGATTTCGGGCCGCGCGAACTGATCGGCGACGGCGAGCGCGACGTCGGCGACCCGGGGTGTCGCGAACTTCTGGCGCACGCGCAGCATCCTCGGCAGCGGGACATCCAGGCCGCCCGCGATGTTGACGTCGATACGATCACCGATCATTTCAGAATCCTTTGGCTGCCCGCACCGCGCCATCGAGATGGCACGAAACAAGCTGTACACGAGCCGCGAACAGCCCGCACGACAAATACGTTCACGCCTGAAGGCGCTCCTGCAGCGGCCTTCCCGGCACACCCCGCAATCGCTGCGCACATTTTAGACCACCGCGACGGATTTTCCGGGCCGCTCCAGCATCAGGGTCTTTTGCGCCTCAGTCGCCGATGAATTCAAGCAGATCGCGCAGGAAGCGCTCGCGCTGCCCCTGGTGCGGCGAGTGATCGGCGTCCTCGTAGATGTGGAGAACCGCCTGCCGGATGCGATCGCCGACGAAACGCGCGGTATCGCGGCCGTAGAAATTGCTCTGCCCGCCGTAGATCAGCAATGCAGGAACGTCGATTTTCTCCAGCACGTCGCGATAGTCGGCGGCCGTGAGGCTGTTCCAGATCTCGATCAGGGGCGGCGGATGCAGCTGTTGAAGCCCCTCGCGCACGCGCTGCCATCCCGGCGAGTTTTCGTCGTACTTGGCCCGCGCCCGGTCGTTGAGGCCGCGGGCGGCGAGGCGCAGCACGGCTTCGGCAAAGTCGTCGTGCAGGTCCGCGGCAAAGCGTTCCGCGCGCTGCCGGTCGAAGTCGCCGTAGATGCCGCCCGCCCAGCCGCTGTCCGTCAGGAGCTTCGGCGATTGGTCGATGAAACACAACTTGCCGATGCCGGCGGTCCCGTGCTCGCGGAGGTACTCCCAGACCGTGAGCGCGCCCATCGAGTGACCGACCAGCACCGGGCGCCGCAGCGCATAGTGGTCGAGCAGATGACGCAGGTCGCGCGCCATGCGCTGCACCGTGGGCGCCGACGTCGTGGCCGGCGCATGCCCCCCATGTCCTCGCGCATCCCAGCGATAGATGCGGTGATGGCGGGCGAGCTCCGGCACAAAGGGCGACCACTCGTCATGGCTCGCGGTCCAGCCATGGAGCAGGACCACGGGCGTTCCCTGGCCGTCGATCTCGAGATGGATGAACTCGCCGTCGTCGGCGACAAACTTTTTCATGTGCGTGAGTCGCTCAAGGAAGGGCGGCGCGGCGGCACCCTGGCGAGGCCTGATGATACTCGCGATAGAATGACCTCTTACTCGCAGCGCTCCGCGGGCCCCAACCGCCGGACGCGGGCGACCGGATGCACGCACCCCTCGTTTGAAGGCCCCGCACCAATGTCCCACATGACCCCCGCCGAGATCGTTTCCGAACTCGACAAGCACATCGTCGGCCAGGATGCCGCCAAGCGTGCGGTCGCCATCGCGCTGCGCAATCGCTGGCGCCGGCAGCAGGTGCCCGACCCGCTGCGGCAGGAGATCACGCCCAAGAACATCCTGATGATCGGACCGACCGGCGTCGGCAAGACCGAGATCGCGCGCCGTCTCGCGCGGCTTGCCGACGCGCCGTTCATCAAGATCGAAGCCACCAAGTTCACCGAGGTGGGTTACGTCGGGCGCGATGTCGACACCATCATCCGCGACCTCGCCGAAGCGGCGATCAAGGAGACGCGCGAGAAGGAGACGCGCAAGGTACGCGACCGTGCCGCCGACGCCGCCGAGGAGCGCGTCCTCGACGTGCTGCTGCCGCCCGCCCGCGAGGTCAACTTCCACGACATGCAACCCGCGGACTCTGCCACGCGGCAGAAATTCCGCAAGATGCTGCGCGAAGGCAAGCTCGACGACAAGGAGATCGAGGTCGAGATTTCGCTGCTCGCCCCGCAGATGGAAATCATGGCCCCGCCGGGCATGGAGGATCTCACCAGCCAGATCCAGGGCATGTTCCAGCAAATGGGCGGCGCGCGGCGCAAGCAAAGGAAGATGACCGTCGCCGAGGCGATGAAGGCGCTGACCGAGGAAGAGGCCGCGAAACTCCTGAACGAGGACGACGTCAGGACCAGGGCGCTGGCGGCGGTCGAGCAGAACGGCATCGTCTTCCTCGATGAAATCGACAAGATCGCGAGCCGCCAGGAGATGCACGGCGCCGATGTCTCGCGCCAGGGCGTGCAGCGCGACCTCCTGCCGCTGGTCGAGGGCACGACGGTCAGCACCAAGTACGGCATGGTGCGCACCGACCACATCCTGTTCATCGCCTCGGGCGCGTTCCACCTGTCCAAGCCCTCCGATCTCATCCCCGAGCTGCAGGGGCGTTTCCCGATTCGCGTCGAGCTTTCTTCGTTGTCGGTGGCCGATTTCGAGCAGATCCTGACCGCCACCGACGCCTGCCTCGTCCGCCAGTACGAAGCGCTGCTCGGCACCGAGAATGTCCACCTCGATTTTCATCCGGATGGCATCCGGCGCCTCGCCGAGATCGCCTTCGCCGTCAACGAAAAGCAGGAGAACATCGGCGCGCGGCGGCTCTACACGGTGATGGAACGGCTGCTCGACGACGTGTCGTTCAATGCGTCCCGGCGCACCGGTGACACCATCACCATCGACGCCGCCTATGTCAACGAACGGCTGGCCGGCATCGCCGGAGACGACAACCTGGCGAAGTACATCCTGTGATGTCGCGGTACGCGCCATGATCGAACGCATCCTCGGCATCATCGTGCCGGTGTTCTCGATCATCGCCCTGGGCTGGCTCTATGGCCGCCGCGCCAAGCCCGACATGGGCTGGGTCAACCGCATCAGCATGAACGTGCTCGCGCCGGCGCTGATCTTCTCGGCGCTGTCGGCCAGGAGTTTCGACGTCGTCGAAAACCGCCTGCTGATCGTCGGCAGCATCGGGGTGGTGCTGGGATCGGGCATCCTCGCCTGGCCGTTTTCAAGGCTGCTGCGCCAGGACCATCGGACGTTCATTCCGCCGATGATGTTCAACAACTGCGGCAACATGGGCCTGCCGCTCGCCGCGCTGGCGTTCGGCCCGTCCGGGTTCTCGGCGATGGTCGCGCTGTTCACGATCTCCAACCTTCTGCACTTCACGCTGGGCACCTGGATGATCGATCACCGTGCGCGATTCGGCAGCCTGCTGCGCAATCCGATGGTCTGGTCGACCGTCGCCGGTTTCGCGTTCGCGCTCATCCGTCCGCCGCTGCCGGAGTTCGCCGCGATCACGTTCAAGCTGGTCGGCGAAGCGCTGATCCCGATGATGCTCCTGTCGCTGGGCGTGCGCCTCACCACCGTCCGCTGGGACGACGCGTGGATCGGTATCATCGGTGGCGTCATCTGCCCGTTGACCGGCATCGCGATGGCGGGAATTCTGTCGCCGATCCTCGGCCTCGACAAGGCGCAACAGGGGCTGCTGATTCTCTTCGGCTGCCTGCCGCCGGCAGTGCTCAATTTCATTGTGGCCGAGGAGTTCCGGCAGGAGCCGGGAAAAGTCGCCTCGATCGTGCTGATCGGCAACGTGCTGTCGGTGATCTTCGTGCCCATCGGTCTGTCGCTGGCGCTGGCGTGATGGACAAGCGGCCCGCTTTCGACGCGATCCTGTTCGACCTGGGCGGCGTGTTGATCGAGTTGGCCGGCGTCGAGCGGATGCTCGAGTGGTGCCCCGAATTGGGAACGACCGAGGAGCTTTGGCGGCGCTGGCTGCGTTCGCCGGCGGTTCGGCGCTATGAGACGGGCGCTGCCTCAAGCGAGGAATTCGCGCGCGAAATCGTGCGCGAGTTCGATCTGCCCGTGACCGCCGAAACTTTCATCGCCGCGTTCGAGTTCTGGCCGCGCGCGCTCTATCCGGGGGTCGCCGACCTGCTCGCCGGGCTTGCGCCGCACTATCGGCTGGCGAGCGTCTCCAACACCAACGCACTGCACTGGGCCCGCTTCCGGCACGACTGGTCGCTCGATGCCTGCTTCCACCACAACTTCCCGTCCTATCAGGTAGGCAAGTTGAAGCCCGACGCCGACTATTTCGACCACGTCGTGGCGGTGCTCGGCGTTGCGCGCGAACGCATTCTGTTCTTCGACGACAACCGGATCAACGTCGACGCGGCGGCAAGTTTCGGCCTGACGGCGAGGCACGTCCGGAATTTCACCGCGCTGGCGCCGGTGCTCGCCGAGCTGGGCGTGACGGGCTGACGCATCCGAGCAGCGCGTCGCTCCCCTCGACGCATTGCGCCGCGGTCGTTTGGCGCACTGCCGGCCTGATCGCCGAAACAGCAGAAAAACCGACACAGGTTGACCTCGCGCAATAAAGACGCGCGGGCAGAAGCCTATCGTGAAATCGGAGGCTGTCTCGGAGAACCGCCATGAGACGCAAGGCCATCCTGCCCGTCACAGCAGTCCTGATCGGCCTGCTCGCTGCCTGTGCCCTCCCGCTGCTCACCCCCGACGAGCGCAAGCAGGTCTGCCAGGTCGTCGTGGACGAGAAGTTCGGCGTGCCGGTCTTCCAGCCCAACGTCCTCTCGAGCCCGGCGGGAGGACTGGCCGGCGCCGGGCTCGGCGCCCACGCAGGAATGCAGGCCAGTGGCGGCAGCCTCGCAATGCTCCTGACCGTTCCAATCGGCGCGACCATCGGGGCCGTCGGCGGTGTTGCGTGTGCCGCCGCGGGCATGGCCCATCCGGCCGCCGACGCGGATTTCGCTGACCTCCTTCGCGCCGCCGACATCGGTGTCCTCGCACGAACGCTGGAGGCGGAATTCAACGCGCCACGGGCCGAGTGCAGCCAGGTTCACGCAGACCGGGCTGTCGCTTCGGAGCCCGACGGTGTCATCGAGATCGAGAAGATTCACGTCGGAATGGGGTGCTTGCTCGGTCGGATGGAATATTGGGTTGCCGTGGATTGGCGCACGATCAGCCTGCGGAGCAAGAAGATTTTCAACTCGACCGCGACGCGCTGCGCCTTCACGTCGTTCCGCGATGTCGACGCCTGGTTTGCACATCGAGGCCGAGCGCAGGCGGAAATCGAAGGCGTGCTGGCCGCGATTGGCCGCCGCATGGTCCTGCAGATGCTCACGCAGGACGTCTATTCGGTCGAATGCAAGCTCGCGTCGGACGAGGCCGGCGAGGTCAAGGCCCGGTGAGCGGAAGACACCGTGCAGTCGGCCTCCAACCACGACTCGCCTGACCGTCGATCCCCGCTACGCAGGAGCCCACGCCGGGTGGCTCACGCGGCGCGCTTGAACGTCGCCAGCACCGCGCCGGCGGCGACGAAGAGTCCGCCGAACGTGCGATTCATCCACTGCACGTGATGCGGTTCGCGCAAGAGGCGCAGGACCTTGGCGGCGAATCCGGTATAGCCGCTCATCACCACCGCGTCGGTGAAGAAGAGGGTCGCCCCGCAGATGGCGTACTGGATGAGTTGCGGCCTGGCCGGATCGATGAACTGCGGCAGCACGGCCAGCATGAACAGGATGCCCTTGGGGTTGGTGGCATTGACGAGGAATCCCCGCAACACCAGCCTGGCCGGGGTGCCCGCGTCCGCCGCTGCGGCATCCTGGTCGCCCACCGGGGCCGTCGGGGCGCGCCACTGCTGGATGCCCAGCCAGACCAGATACGCGGCACCGAGCCACTTGATGGCCACGAACAGCGTCGTCGACGCGGCGATGATCGCGCCCAGGCCGATCGCGACGATGCTCAGGACCAGCAGGATGCCGATCTGCAAGCCGAAGATGTTCCACAGCGCGCGCCGGTAGCCGTAGCGCAGCCCTGCCGACATGCACGAGATCGCGCCGGCACCGGGCGACAGGCTGATGAGCCACGAGGCGACGAAAAACGCGAGCCAGACGTCGAGGGACATGGGAGCGCCGCTGCGGCGGGGTCTGAGCAAAGGCCGAGTATACCGAACCGCGCTTCCCGACTTCCCGTGCGACCGCTGCCCGCTCGCTTCTCCCGCGATCAATCGAGCGTGCTGCGGAACGCGCGCAACCCGACCGCCCCGACGACCAGCATGAACGCCGCGATCGGCCACGCCTCCGGCAGCGTCTCGGCGATGCCGTTGCCCTTCAGCAGCAGCCCACGGACGATGCGCAGGAAGTGGGTCAGCGGCAGCACCTCGCCGATCGCCTGCGCCCAGCCGGGCATGCCGCGGAACGGGAACATGAAACCCGACAGCAGGATCGACGGCAGGAAGAAGAAGAACGTCATCTGCATCGACTGCAGCTGGTTCTTCGCCACCGTCGAGAAGGTGAGCCCGAGCGTCAGGTTCGCCGCGATGAACAGCAGCACCGCCGCGTAGAGCGCGGCCAGGCTGCCCTGCATCGGCACCCCGAAGATGAGCTTCGCGAGCGTGAGCACCAGCGTGACCTGGATCAGGCCGATGACCACGTAGGGAACGATCTTGCCGGTCAGCACCTCGAGCGCCGTCGCGGGCGTGGAGAGCAGGTTCTCCATCGTGCCGCGCTCGCGCTCGCGGGTGATCGCGAGCCCGGTGATCAGCACCATGGTCATCGTCAGGATGACGCCGATGAGCCCCGGGACGACGTTGTATTGCGAGATGGCCTCGGGGTTGTAGCGCGCGTGCGCGACGAGCTCGAAGGCGCCGGGCTTGGCCGCCAGTGTCGCCAGAGGACCGGTGAGTTCGGCCGCCAGCGCCGACTGCGCGAGCGGGCCGAGCGTCGCCAGCGCATTGGCGGTGGCCAGCGGGTCGGTCGCATCCGCCTCGACCAGCACCGCGGGTCGCTCGCCGCGGACGAGCGCGCGCGCGAAGCCGGCCGGCACCGTCACGACGAACTGGGCCGCGCCGGTCGCGAGCATCCGGTCGGCGTCTGCCTCGCTCAGAGCCTCGCCGACGAAGCGGAAATAGTCGCTGTTCTTCAACGCCGACTCGATGCTGCGCGAGAACTCGCTGCGATCGAAGTCGAGCAGCGCAGTCGGCAGATGCCTGGGATCGGAGTTGATCGCGAAACCGAACAGCACCAGCTGGATCACCGGGATGCCGATGATCATCGCGAAAGTCAGCCGGTCGCGCCGCAGCTGGATGAACTCCTTGCCGACGATGCCGAGCCAGCGCGAGAACGAGAACCAGCGGTTCATGGCCGCGTTCCTCCGCCAGGCGGAGGCTCGCCATTCGCGATCGGCGGCTCGCCATTTCGCATCAGGTGGATGAACACGTCCTCGAGCCCCGGCTCGATCCGTCGCCACGCGCGACCCGGCTCCGCCTTGACCGCAGCCAGCGCCGCGTCGAGCTGCACCGCGTCGGCGCCGGTGACGTGCAGCGCCGTGCCGAAGGCCGCGACCTGGTCGACTCCTGGCAGCGCGCGCAGGCGCAGGGCGAGCGCGGCGAGGTCGGGACCGTCGACCGACCAGGTGACGAGCGACTGGCTGGCGACGACCTCCTTCGCGGTCCCCTGCACCAGGAGCCGGCCGTTGAGGATGTACCCCAGCTTGTGGCAGCGCTCGGCCTCGTCCATGTAATGCGTGCTGACCAGCACGGTGATGCCGCGCGCGGCGAGCGCGTGCAGCTGGTCCCAGAAATCGCGGCGCGCCTTCGGGTCCACGCCTGCGGTCGGCTCGTCGAGCAGCAGCAGCTGCGGCTCGTGCAGCAGGCAGGCGGCAAGTGCGAGCCGCTGCTTCCATCCGCCGGAGAGCTCGCCCGCGAGCTGCCCCGCGCGATCGGCGAGGCCGAGCTGCGAATCGCCGCCTCGACCCGCGCCTTGACGTCGTCCATCCCGTACATCCGCGCGACAAAGCGCAGGTTCTCGCGGATCGTCAGATCCTCCCACAGCGAAAAGCGCTGCGTCATGTAGCCGACGTGACGCTTGATCTCCTTGGTCTCGCGGACCACGTCGTAGCCGAGGCAGCTGCCTTCGCCGGAGGTCGGCGTCAGCAGTCCGCAGAGCATCCGGATCGACGTCGTCTTGCCGCTGCCGTTGGGGCCGAGGAAGCCGAAGATCTCGCCCCGGCGCACCGACAGTGCGAGGTCCTTGACCGCGTGGTGCTTGCCGAAGAACTTGTTCAGGCCGCGGACGTCGATGACCACGTCGCCGTTGGCGGATGCGACCATGGTCAGCGCGCCGAAGGCAGCGTCACGTCGACCGGCTGGCCGGGATGCAGCTTCGCCGCATCGGCGGGTGCGGGCCTCGCCTCGACGCGGTAGACGAGCTTGGCGCGGTTGTCGCGCGAATAGAGCACCGGAGGCGTGAACTCGGCACGATCCGAAATGAAGACGATGACTGCCGCGACCGGCGCCGGGCAGCCGTCGCAGGCGACGGTGACCGCCTGACCGCGTTGCAGGCGGCCGAGCGTCGTTTCCGCGACGAAGAAGCGCACGTTGACGTTGGCTGGCGGAAGAATGCTCGCCACCGGGCTGCCCGCCGGGACGAAATCGCCGACGACGTAGTAGGTGTCGTGGACGAGCCCCGCGGCCGGCGCGGCCACGGCGCGTTGGGCGAGCTTCCATTCGCTTTGCTCCACCGCCGCCTGCGCCGCCTTGACCTCGCTCTCGGCGGCGTGGATTTCTTCGGACCGCGCCGGCAGATTCGCCGTCGCGACCTGCGCCTGCAAGGACGCGACTTCAGCCTCGGCACTGCGCACCTGGGCGCGCGCCTCGTCCAACGCAGCTCCGCTGACGAAGCCCGATTGCGCGAGCTCCTGCTGCCGTTTGAGCTGGATGGCGGCGAGATCACGGACTGACTGCGCGCGCCGCAACTGCTCGGCCACGGCGGCGACCTCGGGCGCACGGCGCCCGCTCTTGAGATTGGCGAGCCGCGCTGCGGCGGAGGCTTGCCGCGCTTCGGCCTCACGTCGCGCCGCGGCCTCGGCATCGCGTTCGAGCACGAACACCGGCGCGCCGGCCACAACCTGGTCGCCGCGCTGCACGAACAGCTGCTGCAAGCTGCCGCCGAAAGGCGCTGCGATGCGGACGTACTCGCCTTCGACGTAGCCCTGCAGCGGGCGGTCCGCCTCAGGCCCGCAGGCCGCCAACAGCAGGGCCGCGAGCATGCCGATGACGGGTGCCGCAGCGAGGATAGGGGTCCGGGCGTCCATCGGGGTAACTCTACCAAGTCGGGAGGGCGCGGTATATCCCGCGCGGGCGCCGCGCGTTGCACGCCGCCGATCGTGCCGCATCAATAAACAGCCATCCTTTGACCGATATCACAAAACGACCGAACAGCGCGCGCAAACTCCTGTTCACGGCTCTTTCGGGGAAGGCGTCCCGACAGGCCGGGATCTCGTCACGGCGCATCAACCGCGGCGTGTTGCCAACGCGCAAGCGTGGCGCGTCGCGATTGCAGGCGCCCGCCAACCAACCGACTCCACCCCCGATCCCGAACCCCCGGACATGCTCTCAAGACTCAAGCGTTCGACCAAGCGCCTGCTCGCGCTGCTCGCCCTGCTTCCGGCTGCCGTGCTCATCCTCGGCACGATCTACATGCTTGGCATGGAGCACCTGGAAGAGACGCCGCGCAGCTTTCTGCACAGCCTGCAGTGGGCCGCCGAGACACTGACCACCACGGGCTACGGCGGCGACAATCGCTGGAACCACCCGGCCGTCGCCGTGTTCGTCATCCTGGGCCAGTTCATGGGCCAGTTCCTCGTCTTCCTGATCTTCCCGATTTTCGTCTTGCCGTATGTCGAGGAGCGGTTCGAGGTCCGCCTGCAGCACGGGCTCCCGCCGATGGCCGGAAAAGTGCTCTTCTACCGTTACTCTCCGGCCATCGAGTTCCTGCTGGAGGAGTTCAAGCGCACGGCCCATCCCTTCGTGATCTTCGAAGAGGACATGGGACTGGCGCGCAACCTGCGTGATCGCGGTTACAACGTTGTCTTCGGCAAGCTGGCCGAAGAGCCCTCTGCCCTGGCGCGCGTGCGGCAGGCGCGGGCGGTGGTCACCAATGCCGGCGATCACGGCAACGCCACTTGCACGCTCCTGGTCCGCGAGTTCGGGTTTACCGGTCCGCTCTACGCGCTGGCCGACGACCCGCTGTACCGACCGCCGATGATCCAGATCGGCGCCACCGATGTGTTCACGCCGGCGCACGTGCTTGGCGCCGCCCTGGCTTCGCGCGCCAGCCTGCGCATCACGCCGCCTGCGGAGGGCATGCACCTGCTCGGAACGATGGTGGGCATGGCTGAGTTCCGGGTTCGGGCGGGAAGCCCGCTGGCGGGAAAGCGGCTCGGCGAGCTACGCCTTCGCGAGCGCGACGGCGTGTCCGTCATCGGGCAATGGCGGGAGGGCGTCTTCACCACGACCAAGGGGCCGCAGACGCAGATCGAGCCGGGCGCCATCCTTGTCGTCGTCGGAGCGCCCGCCAATCTTGAAAAGGCCGAACGCATGGCCATGCCGATCCGACGAACCGGCCCCATCGTGGTGGCCGGCTACGGCACCGTCGGGCAGAAGGTCGTCGAACTGCTGCACGACGCGAATGAAGCCTGCGTCGTGATCGACCGGGCAGCCGCAGCGGGCGTCGACGTCGTCGGCAACGTGCTGGAACAGGCGACGCTCGATCGGGCCCGGGTTCGCGAGGCAAGCGCGGTCATCCTCGCGTTGAGCGATGACAGCGAGTCCGTGTTCGCGACCGCCGCAGTGCGCGACTACGCGCCTGAGGTGCCGCTGATCGTGCGGGTTCTGCGGTCGCCCAACACCGCGCGGCTCTACCGTTCAGGCGCCGACTTCGCCATTTCGGTGGGCCAGGTCGCCGGCCAGATCCTTGCCTATCACCTGCTCGACGAGCAGGTTGCCAGCGTCGAAAGCCAGATCAAGTTCAGCCGCTTGTCCGCGGGCACGCTGGCAGGCACGCATCCGTGGCGCAGCGAGTCGCTCGACCGGACCGGGGCCAAGGTTGTCGCGGTGGAGCGGGGACATGACGTGCTGGTGGAATTCGACGACGGCTTTGCGGTGCGCCCGGACGACGCCCTGTTCGTCTGCGGGTCGCTCAAGAGCCTGGAGCGGTATCAGCGGGAATTCCAGGCCGCGACGGCACCCGCACTGCACTCCTGAAGCGCACCGACGGGGGCGGAAAAGAACGCAATGTCGATCAGCAGCAGGCCGCCGAGCAGGGGCGCGGCCAGCCAGGGGTTCCAGCGCCAGGCGAGGATGGCGACGAACGAGACCAGGATCGTGTCGATCATCATCGTGCCGGTCACCGCGATCCCGTACGCCGCCGCCAGGTTGCTGGAGGACTGGAAGCCGAACACCAGCGCCATCACGGCCAGGTAGAGCGTCCAGTTGGTGAACGGAACGTAGATCTGCCCGGCGGCCATGTGCGAGGTGTGGACGATTCTCATCCGTGGCAGGTAGCCGAGCTGCACGGCCTGCTGCGCCACCGAGAAGGCGCCGGAGATCACCGCCTGCGAAGCGATCACCGTCGCCGCAGTCGCCAGGATCACCTTCTGGGGCCGAAGAATCGGCCAACGACGCCGGTGCCATGCCGCTGAATCGAGAACAACGCGGCGGCGAAGATGCCAAGCATGGTCACGAACCAGGTGGCGCGCGAGTTCCTGGTCAATTCCGTCACCCGCGCCAGCAGCGCCAGGCTGCCGCCTTCGCCACGATTGTCGGCGCGCATGATGATGGCCACGTACTTCAGCGTGACCAGCGCCATGATGGTCCAGAAGACCAGCGACAGCACGCCGAGAATGCTCGCCGGCTCCACCGCCATGGCGTGATGCCCGGCGAAGGTTTCCTTGAGGGCGTAAAGCGGGCTGGTACCTATGTCGCCGAAGACGACCCCGATCGCGCCAACGATCAGCGCCGACGGCCGGGCGAACACCCGCCGCCGCTCAATACTTGACGCTGCAGCCGTAGGGCGACGTCGATGCGGTCGTCACCGGCTTGCCGGCCAGCGCCTCGGCGAGGGCGGCGCGCACGTAGTTGTTGGCGGTCTTCACGTCGGCGGGGTTCGCCGAGCGCTTGTCGTCGATGGCGCCGTTGTAGACGACCTTGCCGGCGGGGTCGACGATGACCATCTGCGGCGTGGTTTTCGCCGCGTAGGCGCGACCGGTCGCGCTCGTGCTGTCGAGCAGCGTGGCCTTCTGCGCGCTGCCCTGCGCGCGCATCCAGCTCGCCATTTCCGCGCCGGTCTTGAACTCGGCGTGATTGGCGTTGGTCGAGTTGATCGACAACCAGACGACGCCCTTGTCGCTCCATTCCTGCTGCAGGCCCTGCATGTTCTTGCTGCCGTAGTGCTTCTGCACGAACGGGCACTCGGGGTTCGTCCATTCGAGCACCACGTACTTGCCGCGGTAGTCTTTGAGCGCGACCGGTCGGCCCGCGGTGTCGTTGAGCGTGAATCCGGGCGCAGGCGCACCCGGCGCCTGCGCGGCCGCGGCGCCGACAAACGCCATCAGTCCCATCGCGGCGATTGCGTTGCGTGCTTTCATCGAGGTCTCCGATCGTTGGTCGAGGGTAAATCGGTCCTGCTCACCTACATCGCCGCGAGCGCATCGAGCACCGTTTTCCGCTGCAGCACTTCGGGCAGCAGCAGCGGCTCCTTGCCGGGACGATACAGCACATAAACCGGCACGCCGGTGCGTCCCAGCGCGGTCAGCACCTGCGAGATCACGGGATCGCGCCGCGTCCAGTCCGCCCGGACGAGCGCCACGTTCTTGCGCGCGAACGCGTCGCGCACCTCGCCATCGTTGAGCACCAGCCGCTTGTTGACCTGGCAGGTGACGCACCACGCCGCGGTGAAATCGACGAACACTGTCCGCCCGGCACCGGTGAGTTCGACGACCCGCGCCGGGGAGAACGGCAGCCAGTCGCCGTCGGTCGCCGTCGATGCGCCGGATCCGCCCGCGCCGCGCGATCGCCCCTCGATTTCCGAACCGAAGAGCGGCCAGGCAACGACGATGGCCAGCACGAGCGCGACGATACCCGCGAGCCCCCAGCGCCGCGCACCGCCGCCGCGGACGATGCGCCAGGCCCACAAGGCGAAGCCGACGCCCAACAAACAGAGCAGCAGGCGGGCAACCGCGTCGTTGTCGGCCTGAGCGCCCAACACCCAGGCGAGCCAGATCACCGTCGCGTAGAGCGGAAACGCCAGCACCTGCTTGAAGCGCGCGAGCCAGGGCCCCGAGCGCGGCAGGCGGCGGCGCCAGGCCGGAAACCACGCCAGCAGCATGTAGGGGATCGCCATGCCGACCCCCAGTGCAACGAATACGACCAGCGTCACCCATGCCGATCCGGCGAGCGCAAACCCCAGCGCCGCGCCCATGAACGGGGCCGTGCAGGGCGAGGCGACGATCACCGCCAGGATCCCCGACGCGAAAGCATCGAGCGCGCGATTTCGCGCCGTCCAGCCGGCGACGCCCGAGGGCGCGAACTGCCCGAACTCGAACACGCCCGAAAGGTTCAGCGCCAGCACGAAAAAGAGCAGCGCCAGCGCCGTGACCACCGCCGGCGATTGCAGCTGGAACCCCCAGCCCAGTTGCTCGCCCGCCGCGCGCAACGCGAACAGCGCGAGGCCCAGCGTGACAAAGGTCAGCACGACACCCGCCGAATAGGCGAGCGCTTCACGGCGCAGGGTCGACGGACGGTCGTGGTGGGTGGCGAATCCCAGCACCTTGATCGACAGCACCGGGAAGACGCAGGGCATCAGGTTCAGCAGCACGCCCCCCAACAGCGCAGAGAGCAGCGCCAGCCACAGCGTGAGTCCGCCCGTTGCCGGCACCGGGGGCGCCAGATTGAGCTTCGGCCCGGCCACCAGCGCGGGCTTCGGCCCCGCCGCCACGCTGCCCGTCAGCGCCACGTCGATGCTAGCGGCGCCCACGCCACTGCCCCACGATTTCTGCGCCGTGATCACGCCGGCAAGCCGCGGCATCGGGGCATCGAGGTCGTTGGCGACCGGGAGCGTCAGGATCAGCGCGCCGCCCTCCCGGGTCGCAAGCTGCGCGCCGGAGGGCTCGATCTGTCGCTCGGCAATGGGAAAGAAGCGCACCGCCCCCGGGTCTGCCGCGTCGGGCGGCGGCACCAGCCTCAACGCGATCGTCGCTCCCCGGCCCTGGGCACTTGCCTGCCAACCGGTGAGCGGCCTGGGCAATGCGCTGCGGGTGGCCGCTATCGCTGCATTCCAGCGGGAATCGGCCGCGGCCGTCGTTGCCACCGGCATCGTCAACACCAGATCGACGCCTTCGGGAATGCAGGTTTCCTTGCACACCAGCCAGTCGACGCGCGCCTTGAGGTCGACCGACGCGCCGACGAGAATGCTCGGCGCCACGGTGAGATCGACGAGGTGCAGCACTTCGCCCTCGTAGCCGTAGTTGACCAGCGGCCCCGCCGGCAAGGCCTGCGGCGCCGGCCACTGGATGGGCCCCGCCACAACGCCCGGCGGCAGCGTCCACGCGATCGTCGTCGGCAGGCCCGAGTCGCCGGGGTTGCGCCAATAGACGTGCCAGTGCGGCTCCATCCTGAGGCGCAGCGCGATCGTCGCCTGCGTCCCGGGCACGAGCGCGGTGGTCGCCGCGACCAGCTCGGCCTCGACGTGCGGCGTGCGCACCGGCGCCGCGACCGCGGCCAGCGCCACGCATAGGGCGAGCAGGCCCGCGGCCAGCGAGCCGTGCATGGCGTGGAGGCCCGGGCGGGCGGATGGGAACGTCGAGTGGGTCATGGGTCTATCGTAAACAGTTGCCGATGGGCACCGCATTCCCGGTTTGATACGCGATACGCGCAGTTGGGTGTCCGCCGCGTCGGTTGGTTCCGCGCCAGTCCAGCGAAAGGCTTCGATTCTACCCGGCATGCCTGCTGTTCCGGCCCGCTGGCCGCCCAACGCGAGGCGCTCTGGTAGAATCCGCGCTTCCTTTGGGGAGTAGCCGCCCTCGATCACGAGGGGGGTGCGTCAACATGCTTGGCCGATATTTTCCGGCCATGGCGCATCCGGTGCCGCGCGAGCGGGACATCTGGCGAGACCATCGGCGACGCGCCTTTCGACCCTGGGGTCGGATGGCGGCGCGTGCGCCGTTGGCCCGTCGCCATCCGACCCCCGAGAGTCCCCGTGGAAGCCTTTCTCGTCTCCACTGCCGTCGTCGCCATCGGTGAAATCGGCGACAAGACACAGCTGCTCGCCCTCGTTCTCGCCGCCCGTTTCCAGCGGCCGCTGCCGATCATCGCCGGCATCTTCGTCGCCACCATCGCCAACCACGCGCTGGCCGGTTACATCGGCAACCTGCTCCAGGGCGCCATCCCGGCGGAGTACCTGCGCTGGGCGGTGGCGCTGTCGTTCTTCGCCGTGGCGCTGTGGGCACTGAAGCCCGACACCCTCGACGACGGCGACCAGCCCCCGCCGGCGTCGCGCTGGGGCGTGTTCGGCGTCACCGTCGTCGCCTTCTTCCTGGCCGAGATGGGCGACAAGACGCAGGTCGCCACCATCGTGCTGGCGGCCCGGTTCGCCTCGCTCACCGCGGTCGTCATCGGCACCACGCTGGGCATGCTGATCGCCAACGTGCCGGTGGTGCTGATCGGCAAGGCCGCATCGGCGCGCATCCCGTTCAAGGCAGTGCGCATCGCCGCTGCGGCGCTGTTCGCGGGACTCGGCGTCTACGCGATCGTCGCGGGCACGCCTGCGGTCGCGTGACCGCCGCGGGGCCGAACGACAAATTCGTCGCCGGTATAATCATTCGCTTACGCCATCCGGACCGGGGGGCGGGGATCGCCTCCGCTGCCCACACCACGCCATGAAGCCGTTCAATCCCGCCGCCATCGAAGCCGCTGCCCAGAGCCACTGGAAAGCAACCGACGCCTACGTCGCCAGGGAAAACGATCCCCGCTTTCCGAAGGGCAAGTATTACTGCGTGTCGATGCTGCCCTACCCGTCGGGCAAGCTGCACATGGGGCACGTGCGCAACTACACGATCAACGACGTCATGTATCGGCAGCTGCGGATGCAGGGCTACAACGTGCTGATGCCGATGGGCTGGGACGCGTTCGGGCTGCCGGCCGAGAACGCGGCGATGAAGAACCGGGTCGCGCCGGCGAAGTGGACCTACGACAACATCGCGACCATGAAGCAACAGATGCAGGCGATGGGGCTCGCCATCGACTGGTCGCGCGAAGTCGCCGCCTGCGACCCGGACTATTACAAGTGGAACCAGTGGCTGTTCCTGAAGATGCTCGAGAAGGGCATCGCCTACCGCAAGACCCAGGTCGTCAATTGGGACCCGGTCGACCGGACGGTGCTCGCCAACGAGCAGGTGATCGACGGGCGCGGCTGGCGCACCGGCGCGCTGGTCGAGAAGCGCGAGATCCCCGGCTACTACCTCAAGATCACCGATTACGCCGAGGAACTGCTCGCGCAACTGGACAGGATGGACGGCTGGCCCGAGCGCGTGAAGACGATGCAGGCCAACTGGATCGGCAAGAGCCAGGGCGTGCGCTTCGCCTTCCCGCACGGGATTCGCGACGCCTCGGGCGCGCTGATCGGCGGCGGCCGGATGCACGTGTTCACGACCCGCGCCGACACCATCATGGGCGTCACCTTCTGCGCCGTCGCCCCCGAACACCCGCTGGCGGCGCACGCGGCGGCGTCGAACCCCGCGCTCGCCGCGTTCATCGAAGAGTGCAAGCGCGGCTCGGTGATGGAAGCCGATCTCGCGACGATGGAAAAGAAGGGCATGCCCACGGGACTTTCGGTTGCGCATCCGTTGACCGGCGACGAGGTCGACGTCTGGGTGGGCAACTACGTGCTGATCGGTTACGGCGACGGCGCGGTGATGGGCGTGCCGGCGCACGACGAGCGCGATTTCGCGTTCGCGCTGAAGTACGGGCTGGCGATCAGGGATGTCGTCGGCATCGACGGCGAGACCTTCTCGACGACGCAGTGGCAGCCCTGGTACGAGGACAAGCTGCGCGGGCATTGCGTGCACAGCGGCAAGTACGACGGCCTCGACTATGGCGCAGCGGTCGACGCCATCGCCGCCGACCTGGCGGCGAAGGGCCTGGGCGAGAAGCAGACGACGTTCCGGCTGCGCGACTGGGGCATCTCGCGCCAGCGCTATTGGGGCACGCCGATCCCGATCATCCACTGCGCGACCTGCGGCTCGGTCCCGGTGCCCGAGAAGGATCTGCCCGTCATGCTGCCCGAGGACTGCATCCCGGACGGCAGCGGCAACCCGCTCAACAAGCGCGGCGACTTCCTCGACGTCGCCTGCCCGCAATGCGGCAAGCCGGCGCAGCGCGAGACCGACACGATGGACACCTTCGTCGACTCGTCGTGGTACTACATGCGCTATACCTGCCCCGATGCGCCGGCGATGGTGGACGCGGCGCAACGACTACTGGATGCCGATGGACCAGTACATCGGCGGCATCGAGCACGCGATCCTGCACCTCCTTTACGCGCGCTTCTGGACCAAGGTGATGCGCGACCTCGGCCTCGTCAGGTTCGACGAGCCCTTCACCCGCCTGCTGACGCAGGGCATGGTGCTCAACCACATCTACAGCCGCAAGGGAGCGGCCGGCGGCGTCGAGTACTACTGGCCGGACGATGTCGACGATGTCTGCGGCGGCGACGGCCGCATCATCGGCGCGAAGCTCAAGGCGGACGGCTCGGCCGTCGACTACGGCGGCGTGGGCACGATGTCGAAGTCCAAGAACAACGGCGTCGACCCGCAGGCGCTCATCGACCGCTACGGCGCCGATACCGCGCGGCTGTTCGTGATGTTCGCCTCGCACCCCGAAGCCACCCTCGAGTGGTCGGATGCCGGCGTCGAAGGCGCGCACCGGTTCCTGAAGCGCCTGTGGAGCTTCGGCCAGGCGCGTGCGGAGGTGATCACCACGGCGCCGAAGAACTTCGACCCGGCAACTGCCGATGCCGCCGTCAAAGCCGCACGCCGCGACATCCACCTGACGCTGCGGCAGGCCAACTACGATTACGAGCGCATCCAGTACAACACCATCGTCTCCGCCGGCATGAAGATGCTGAACACGCTCGAAGGGGTTGCCGCCGACGCCAGGGGCGCACCCGCCGCCTTGCGCGAAGGCCTGTCGATCCTGCTGCGCGTGCTCTACCCGGTCGTGCCGCACACCGCCTGGGCGATGTGGAACGAGCTTGGCTACGCCACGGCGCACGGCGACCTCATCGATGCCGCGTGGCCCGCGGTCGACGCCGCTGCGCTCCTGCAGGACGAAATCGAGCTCGTGCTGCAGATCAACGGCAAGCTGCGCGGCAAGATCATCGTGCCCGCCGGCGCCGACAAGGCGGCCATCGAAGCCGCGGCGCGGGCGAGCGCCGACGTGGCGAAACACGCGGCCGGCGCGCCGTTGAAGAAGATCGTGGTCGTGCCGGGGCGGCTGGTCAATGTGGTCGTCTAGCGTAGCGACAGCGCACCTCCATCGACGCGCGTTTTCCGCGGCGGGAAGGCTCGTCGCCCTCGGACTCGCGCTGCTGGTCGGCGCCTGTGGCTTCCAGCTGCGCGGCGAGTTCACCTATGCGTTCAAGACCGTTTACCTCAGTGCGCCCTCTGCCGCCCCGATGACGCAGGAACTGCGACGGGCGCTCGTGGCGTCGGGGGGCGTTCGCGTCGTCGAATCGGCGGCGCTCGCCGAGGTGATCCTGGACGTCCCGGCACCCGTGGACGACAAGCAGGTGCTCTCGCTCTCCAGCGGCGGGCGGGTGCGCGAGTTTGCGCTCGTGAAGCGCGTGTCGTTCCGGCTGCACGACGCCGCGGGCAAGGATTGGCTGCCCGCCGGCGAGATCGTCATCCGCCGCAGCTTTACGTTCAGCGAGTCGGAAGTCCTCGCCCGCGAGCCGCAGGAAGTGCGGTTGTTGAAGGAAATGCAGACGGACGCCGTCCAGCAGATCGTGCGCCGACTGCAGGCGGCGACGCCGCCGGCAGGTTAGTGCCGCGACAGCGCGATGGAACTCCACGCCCGCAAGCTGTCCGAGCATCTCGAGCGGACGCTCGCCCCGATCTACGTCGTCCATGGCGACGAGCCGCTGCTCGCGATCGAAGCCGGCGACGCGATCCGTGCCGCCGCGCGCCGCAAAGGTTGCGACGAGCGTGAAGTGCTGGTCGCCGAGCGCGATTTCAAGTGGGATGCGTTTCTCGCTGCCGGCGCCAATCTGGGACTGTTTGGCGGCCGCAAGCTGATCGATTTGCGCATTCCAGGCGGCAAGCCCGGCACCGAAGGCGGCAAGGCGCTCGAAGCCTATGCGGCGCGCCCCAACCCCGACCAGGTGCTGCTGATCACGCTGCCGCGCCTCGATCGAGCGACCCAGTCGTCGGCCTGGTTCGGCGCCTTGGCGGCCGGCGGAGTGGTGGTGGCCGTCTATCCGCTGGAACGCGACGACCTGCCCGCGTGGATCGCCGGCCGGCTCGCCAGGCAGCAGCAGCGCGCGAGCCGCGAAACGCTGGCCTTTCTCGCCGACCGCTGCGAGGGCAATCTCTTCGCCGCGCAGCAGGAGATCGAAAAGCTGGGGATGCTGCTCCCCGCCGGCGAAGTGTCGCAGGACGCCGTCGAGCAGGCGATCGTCGACGTCGCTCGCTACGATGTGTTCCAGCTGTCCGAAGCCTGGCTCGGCGGCGATGCGGCGCGCGTCGTCCGCATCATGTCCGTGCTCGAAGGCGAAGGCGAGAGCATCCAGCTGTTGCTGTGGCAGTTGGGCGAGGACGTGCATGCGCTGGCCGCGATCGTCGAAGCCACGGCCAGCGGGACACCCTTGGCAACGGCGCTGCGCAACGCCCGGGTGTGGGGCAAACGCCAGGCCGCGATGGAGCGTGCCGCGCGCCGCGTGCGCCCCGCCGCGATTGCGCCGCTCATGCGCGCACTGGCGCAGCTCGACGCGCTGTCCAAGGGCATCGGCCGCGGCAACGCCTGGGACGCGCTGCGCGCGCAGGCGCTGGCGCTGGCCGGCAAGCCGACGCCGGCCTGAAGGCTGGCAAGACCGCCAGGCGGAAAACTCTATGCGACTGAGCGGGCGACGCCGCGCAGGGAAAGCTCCGCCGCGCGATGACAGCTCACGTAGTGGTTGGGAGCAATCTCTTCCTGTACCGGCGACTTCTCCCGGCAGACGGCCTGCGCATACTTGCACCGGGGATGGAAATGACAGCCCGATGGAGTGTTGGCCGGGTCGGCCACTTCGCCCTGGAGGACGATCCGTTCGGAACGAAGGCGCGGATCCGGCTTGGGCACCGCGGACATCAGGGCCTCGGTATACGGATGCCTCGGCGATGCGAACAGCTCTTCGGTGGGCGCGGTCTCCACGATCCTGCCGACGTACATCACCGCGACCCGCTCGCTGATGTGCTTGACGACGCTCAAGTCGTGCGCGACGAAGAGATAGGTAAGCCCGAGCTTTTCCTGAAGGTCGAGGAGGAGGTTCAGGATCTGCGCCTGGACCGACACATCCAGCGCGGAAACGGGTTCGTCCGCGACGACCAGGCGGGGATTCAAGGCCAGCGCGCGGGCGATGCCGATGCGCTGCCGCTGGCCGCCCGAGAAGGCGTGCGGATAGCGCCGCATGTATTCCGGCCGCAGGCCCACGAGGTCAAGGAGTTCGACCACCCGGTCGGTTCGCTCCTGGGGGTTGCCCACGCCGTGCACCAACAGCGGCTCGCCGACGATGTCGAGGAGCGTCATCCGCGGGTTCAGCGACGAGAACGGGTCCTGGAAGATCATCTGCATCTGACGCCGAAGCGACCGGAGCCGGCTCTTGGGAACGGTCGCCACGTCCAGCACTTCACCGTTGTTCGAAAGCAGAACCTGGCCGGCCGTCGGCGTAATGGCGCGCAAAATGCAGCGGGCGGTCGTGGTCTTCCCGCAGCCGCTCTCGCCGACGAGGGACAGCGTCTCGCCGCGATTGAGGAAGAAGGTCACGTCGTCGACCGCCTTCACGTGGCCGATGGTTTTTTGAAGAATCCCGCGTCGTATGGGGAAATATTTCTTCAGCCCCCTGACGTCGAGGAGCACGGACTTTTCCGGACCGGCGTTGCCGTTGCTCATGGTTGCGGGCGTCTGGTCATTGGTAGAGAAAACAGCTTGCCCTTCTTCCCTCGCCGACCGCCTGGAGCGGCGGTTCCTCGGTGTCGCAGCGGCCGGCGATCGCCGACACGCAACGGGGATGGAAGGGGCAGCCCTTCGGCCGGTTGAACGGGTGCGGAATCGATCCGCTGATGGTCGGAAGTTTCAACCTCGGCACGGAGTCGATGCTCGGTATGGACTGCAGCAGCGCCTTGGTATACGGATGCTTCGGATCGTGGAAAATTTCGTCGACCGTTCCCTGCTCCACCACCTTGCCGAGGTACATGACGACGACGTCGTCGGCCATCTCGGCGACCACGCCGAGGTTGTGCGTGATGAGCATGATGGCCATGCCCCGTTCCTGCTGAATCTTGCGCAGCAGATCGAGGATCTGCGCCTGCGTGGTGACGTCGAGCGCCGTCGTCGGCTCGTCGGCGATAAGGAGGCGCGGATCGCAGGAAAGCGCGACCGCGATCATCGCCCGCTGGCGGAGGCCGCCGCTCAATTCAAAGGAGTACTCGTCGATGCGCCGCTCCGGTTTCGGGATGCCGACGCTGCGCAGCGCTTCGATCCCCCGCGCTCGCGCGTCTTTCTTGCTGAACGCACCGTGGAGCATGACCGCTTCGATGAGCTGTGCGCCGACCGTATGAACGGGACTGAAGGAGGTCATCGGCTCCTGGAAGATGAGACCGATGTCGCCGCCGCGAATCGCACGGATCTCCCGGCTGTTGGCCTTGAGCTTGACGACGTCGACTTGCGATCCGTCGGCGCGAGTCAGAATGATCTCGCCGTCGACGATGCGACCGGGGCGATCGACGATGCGCAGGATCGACTGCGCAGTGACGCTCTTTCCGCAGCCGCTCTCTCCGACGATGCCGAGCGTCTTTCCCGGGAAGACGTCGAAGGAAGCGCCGTCGACCGCCTTGGTGATTCCCTCGTCCTGAAAGAAGCTCGTCCTCAGGTTCTTCACCGAAAGCAGCGGCTTGGTGTCGTTGCGCATGTGCAGTCTGCGGGTCGTGGAGGCGTCGATGCGGCCGGGAGTCGAAACGGGATCGAGCGCTAACGCGCTGGAATCCTGCCGTTCCTACAAATAGGGGTCCGCAGCATCGCGTATGCCGTCGCCCATGAAATTGAACGCGAGGACCGCGACGATGACGGCAATGGACGGATAGAGCAGCCAGGGAGAAATGACCAGCGCCTGGATGTTCTGCGCGTCCTGAAGCAGGACTCCCCAGCTGATCGCCGGCGGCCTCAAGCCAAGGCCGAGGAAACTCAACGACGTCTCGCTGATGATGATCGCGGGGATCGCCAGGGTCGTCGCCGCGATGATGTGGCTGATGAACGAAGGCACCATGTGGCGGAAGATGATCCTCGCCTTGCTGCAGCCGAGGAGTTCGGCGGCCATGACGAAATCTTCCTGCTTCAGCGATATGAACCTCCCGCGCACGACCCGCGCGAGTTCGGTCCAGCCGATGAGGGAAATGATGATCGTGATCGCGAAGTAGACCTTCACGACGTCCCAATCGGCGGGCAGCGCCGCGGCAAGGCCCATCCAGAGAGGAATCGTCGGGATCGACCGGAGGATCTCGATGATCCGCTGGATCACCGTATCGGCCAGTCCGCCGAAATAGCCGGAGATGCCGCCCAGGACGACGCCGAGCACCAGACTCAGGGCCACGCTGACAAGACCTATCGTCATGGACGTCCGCGTGGCGTACATGAGCCGGGACCAAAGGTCGCGTCCCTGCATGTCCGTACCCAGCAGGAAAAGCGTCTCCCCCGCCTTGGCGCCTTCGACACCGATCAGACGGCGGTCGCTCGGGATGAAGCCCAGGAACAGGTAAGGCTCTCCCCGGCCGAAGAACGTGACCGGGATCTTTTTCGTGGTGTCGGGAACGTAGACCCGCTTGAAGGTGAGGGGATCTCGGGTTCCCGTCAACGCGTACACGTAGGGCCGCAGACTCCCCTCGTCGAACCAGTGGATCTGCTGCGGCGCCATCAGCGATCGCTGGGCTTCCGATTCCTGCGGATCCGCATAGGCGAAGAAGTCGGCGAACAGCGCGACGACGTAGAAAAGGATCAGGACGAAGGTGCCGCCGGCGGCGAGCTTGTGCTTGCGGAAGCGCCACCACATCAGCTGCCATTGCGTGGCGACGGCGATCCTGTCCTCCGCCAGGACCCCGGTTTCCAGCGCCGGCGCATGCGCCGCCATCACTGCCGTCCCAATCGGATTCTCGGGTCGACCCACATCAGCAGCAGGTCCGAAATGAAGGTGCCGATGACGGTCATCACCCCGAGCAACAGGACGATGGTTCCCGCCAGGAACATGTCCTGCGCGATCAAGGCCTTCAGGAGCAGAGGACCGACCGTCGGCAGGCTCAGGACGAGCGAAACGATGATGCTGCCGGACACCACGTAGGGCAGCAGGTAACCGATGGTGCTCACGAACGGATTGAGGGCCACCCGTACCGGATACCGCAGGACGACCCGGTATTCCGAAAGTCCGCGGGCACGGGCCGTCATGACGTAGGGCTTGCGCAATTCATCGAGCAGGTTCGACCGCATGATGCGGATCAGCTGGGCGGTTCCTGCAACGCCGAGGACGACCGCCGGGATGGGCAGGTGCTTGGTGAGGTCCCACACCCTCGCCATGGTCCAGGGCGCCTCGGCGAAATCGGGTGAAAAGAGCCCGCCCACGTTCGCGCCGAACCAGGCGAAGCCGACGTACATGACGACCAGCGCCAGCAGGAACCCGGGAATGGCGAGGCCGATGAACCCGATGAACGTGAACAGGTAATCCGCGAACGAATAGGGGTAGACCGCGGAGTAGATCCCGATGGGCAAGGCCAGCGCCCAGGTGAAGATGATGGCCGCCACGGATATGACCATGGTCAGGGTCAGACGGTCGCCGATGACATCGGAAACCGGCCGCCCCCACTCCATCGCCATGCCGAAATTCCCCTGCAGCATGAGGCCCATCCACTTGGCGTATTGAACCGTGATCGACTTGTCGAGACCGAGTTGCTCGCGCATCGCCGCGGCCTCGCCTTCGGAAACGGCGCTTCCCGACGCCGACATCGAGGCGATATAGGAAGTCACGTAATCGCCGGGAGGCAGGTGGATGATGATGAACGACAGCACGGAAATGGCCCAGACCGTGAGCACAGCCAGCAGCAAGCGACGAACGATGTAGGCCACCATGGCAACTCCGTGGAAAACGGTACGGGCGCCCGGCGGCGCCCGGGTGGAACGTGGCCGCCCGCACAGCAGGCGGCCGCCATCATGTTACTTGAAGTAGAACGTGATCGGCTGCGACGAGTACGGCGTGCGCACGTGCTGCGCATTGGTCTGCCGGTCGGGGACATTGCCCATGTTGTTCTTCACGATGCGCACGCCCATGAACGCCGGCGACTGACCGACGGTCCCGATGCTCCACGTCTGCTCGACGATGATCCTCCAGATCTCCTTCGCGTTCTTCGTCCGGTCCTCCTCCTTCGCGCCGAACGAGGCGCGGAAGAGCTCGAACGCGCGCAGCATCTCGGGATCGTCGGGCTTCTTGCCCGAGGCGCCCTTCGACGCGTACCACTTGGCGAAGGCGATGCCCATGTGCGCCTCGGCCGCGTCCACCGGCAGCGCATGGCGCGGGAACAGGAACAGCATCTCGGAGCCGTCGTTGGCCCAGGTGATCATCTGGTTCTCGCTCGCATTGTCGCGCGTGAAAGCGAGGTTGCGCTCGAGTTCCTTGACGTCGACGTCGACGCCGATCTTCTTCCACTGCTGCTTGATCATCTCGGCGACCTGCGTGTACGGCACGAACTGCCCGCCGACGGTGACCATCTCGAGGCGGACCCGCCCCTTGCCGTCCTGCCGCAGCCGGTAGCCTTCGGCGTCCTTCTTGGTCAGGCCGACCTTGTCGAGCAGCTCGTTCGCCTGCTTGACGTCCAGCACGCCCCACTTCTTGTTCCATTCCGCACCGGGGCTGTAGACCGTCTCCGGCGCCGGCGCGACCGAGCCCGCCGTCCCGACGCCCAGCCAGAACGCCTCGTTCAGCTGGTCGCGGTCGATGCCCAGCGCCAATGCGTGGCGGAAGTCCTTGTTGCGCAGCAGCTTGCCGATCTCCGGGTCGGCGTCGTAGGCCATGCCGATGTGCAGCGCGACGTCGGAACCGTTGAGGCCCGGGTCGAGGTGGACCTTGTAGTTGCCCTTCTGCTGGTTCTCGAGGAACACCGGCAGTTTCGACAGGTGCATGTGGCGTTCCTGGATGTCGTATTCGCCGGCAATCGCGCGCAGGTTCGCCACCTCGGCGTTCTCGGCCAGGCTCAGCGTGATCCGGTCGATGTACGGCAACTGGTTGCCCGCGGTGTCGACGCCCCAGAAGTACGGATTGCGCTCCATCGCCCACGTCGGCGTGTTGATCGGCGAGACGGTCTTCCACGGCGTCATCACCGGCAAGTCGGTGTTGAGCGCCCAGCTGTAGCGGTTGCGCAGCAGCGACACCCAGTTGTCGAAGCCGAGATCCTTGGCCTTCTTGTTCACCGCCTCCTCGGACGAGTACTTGGGCAGGAACTGCTTCAGGTAGTGCGCCGGCGCGTAGGCGCCGCCCCAGTTCTGGAACGCGCCGCGGGTCGCGAGCCCCGCGCCGATGGCCGTGCTGCCTGCAAGCTGATAGACGAAGAAGGCGTAGGGCTCGGGGAATTCGAAGGCGACCGTGTAGTCGTCGATCTTCGTCATCTTCCCGTCCTTGCCGTCGATCTGGAACTCGAAGAACGGCGTGGGGACGATGTTCTTGTTGAGGTAGATGTCCTGGTACCAGAACACGAAATCGTCGGCGGTGAGCGGCTTGCCGTCGGACCACTTCGCGCCCTTGCGCAGGTAGATCGTCGTGGTCTTGCCGTCGTCGCTGACCTTCCAGTCGCGGGCGAGGCTGGGCATGATCTTCGTGCCGGTGTAATCGAAAGTCAGGATCTTGTCGGCGGAGACGATGCGGTTGCCGTTTTCGTGGTCGGCGGGTCCGGTAAAGGCGCGGCGCCAGTTGCCGCCGTACTTTCCTACCTGGTCCAGCGGCTTCACGACGAAAAGCTGCGAGGCCTCGGGCAGGCGTTTATCGACCGCCGGCAGCTTGCCCGCTTTCACCAGTGCAGCGAGCGTCGGGGCTTCCTTGAAGGCTTTCGGAAACGCCTTGGCGTCACGGATGATCTCCGGACCCTGGAGCTTGCCGATCAGCGAGGAGCCGATCTTCGGCGCGCCCGCCGGTGCCGCCGCCTGCGCGGCCGCCCCCCCTGACCCCATCGCAAGGGTGCCGAGGAGTCCAAGACCCGCCAGCACACGTACCGCGCGCATCCATTTCATACGAATCTCCTTCTGCTTTGTTCCGTTTCCGGAGCCAAACGAACCTACGGCTCGAGACCAATCCGGCGGCCCGATAGCGCAGGCCGCCACCAACGCCACGACGTCAAGGCGCACGGGCTTACCCTCCCCGTTCGGGCGATTGTGCGCCGTCGCCGCGGAAACAACTTGCTTCAGATCAAGGTGGCCGCGCCAATCGCGGCGCAATTGCCTCACCGGCAGACTCCTGCGAGTGGAAATCACCGCAGCGCAGCATTGCCCGATCGAGGACTGTTTGCCGATTCGGGTTGACAACGTGAGCCTGGTACCGCGGTCCATATCAACCGTCGCCCCACAGCGCCTGCATCGCCGCCAGCGCGGCAATGGCTGCGGTTTCGGTCCGCAACACCCGCGGCCCCATCCCCAGCGCGCGCCATCCGGCCCGTCGTGCCAGCGCGATCTCGTGCTCCGCAAAGCCGCCCTCGGGGCCGACCAGAAGCGTGAGCGGAGTGTCGGGCGGAGCCAATCCGGCCAGCCTGTCCGGTCCGCCGGGGACCAGGATCAGGCCCGCGTGCTGCTCCGCCGCAAGCCATTCGGGCAGCGGCAAGGGGACGGCGACCAGGGGAACGCGGTTGCGTCCGCACTGCTCGCACGCGGCGATGGCGATCTGCTGCCAGTGCGAGTGCCGCCGCTCGCCGCGCTCACCTGCCGGCAACGGCGCGCTGCGCGCCGTCACCAGCGGCTGGATCGAGGCGACGCCCAGTTCGACGGCCTTGCGCAGCGCGAAATCCATCGCATCGTTGGCAGCGATGCCCTGCGCCAGCGTCAACACCAAAGGCGATTCGCGCTCGACCGGGTCGAAGGCAGTGACGCGAACCTGTGCGCCGCGCTTGTCGGCGCGCTCGATGGTCGCGGCATACTCGCCGCCCTTTCCGTCGAAGAGCGTCAGCGCCTGGCCTGCCGTCAGGCGCCGCACGCGCAGCGCATGGTGGGCCGCCGCTTCCGGAAGATCGACGACCTGTCCAACGCAGTCCGCCGACAACGCGAACGGGACGAAGAAACGCGGCGCGCTCACGATCGCGAATGCTCACGCATCGACGCCGGCATCAGACGCCCTTCTCGGCCACCACGATCTCGCGATACGCGTGCCAGGTCGCATGGCCGATGACCGGCACCGCGACCACGAGGCCGACGAACCAGAGCGCGAAGCCCAGTCCGATCACCACGGCGATGATCAGCCCCCAGACGATCATTGCCGGCACGCTGGCGCCGAACGCCTTGAGGCTCGTCAGCACCGCAACGATCCCGTCGGTGTCACGGTCCATCATCATCGGCACCGACACGACCGAAATGGCGAAGACCAGCACGGCAAAGAAACCCCCGACGCAGAAATAGGCGAACAGGAACTCGAGGTTGTCGAGCGAAAACACCTGCGCGGCAAAGCCCTGGAGACTCGGCATGTCCTGCGTGTAGAAGAGCGCGAACACGACCAGCGATGCGCGCGCCCAGACGAGCAGGATGACCCCGAGCACCAGCGCGAACATGCCGATCGCGCCCAGGTTGGAGCGCCAGGCATCGAGCGTCGGCAAGAGCGCCGGCACTTCGCCCCGCTGCCGGCGGCGCGACAGGTCATACAGACCGATGGCGAGGAAGGGGCCGACCAGGAAGAAGCCCGTCACCAGCGCCGACACGTACTGGTACGCACTGCGGAACGTGAAGGCGATCAGCCAGCCCATCGCGGCAAAGAAAACGCCGTAGAACAGGCTGGGCAGGGGGCGGGCGCGGAAATCCTGCCAGCCCTTGGCGAGCCACCCGAACGGCGCGCCGACGGCAATGGCACGCACCTCCGGAAACGTCGACCGCTCGACGTCGATCTCGTGACTCATGGACCCCCCTCCGACTACAGGAACGAACGCAGCGCGTCCAGCACGGCATCCGGCGCTTCGGCCATCGATGCGTGCCCGCAACCCGGCAGCGTCACTTTCCGGTGTTGCGGCAGCGCTTCGATCAGCGCGGCCGCGTTTCTTGGTGGCGCCATGATGTCTCGACTGCCCAGAATCAGCAAGGCCGGGCATCGGCAGCGGGCGGCAGCCGCAAGTCCGTCGGCATACGCGTGGCAGGCGGCAAGGTCGGTGTAGAGCACGCCGGGCGCCGCCCGCTCCATCAAGCGCAATCCGTTGCCCGTCATCCACATCCCCGGCACCGCGTTGCCGCCAAGTTGATTGCCCGCGCTGTAGGACCAGGCTGTTGATCATCTCCAGCGCCGCGTGATCGCCGGCCTTCGCGCAGGCCAGCAGTTCGTCGCTGACCGTCATCGGCGCCGCCGCGCCAAGGAGCGCGATCCTGCCGATCCGCGCCGGGTGTCGTGCCGCGCACTCCAGGGCAACGAGCGATCCCAGCGAATGCCCGCACAGCGCTGCACTGGTCACGCCCGCGGCATCGAGCAACGCGATCACCCACCCGGAGATCGCCTCGACGCTCGCCAGCGCAGGGCCCCCGGAACGCCCGTGTCCCGGCAGGTCGATGGCCACCACATTGCGGCCATGCCAGGCGAAATAGCGCGACTGCAGCGCCCAGACACCGTGGTCGTTGGCGGCGCCGTGGATGAAGACCACGGTGGGCAGCGAAGGATCGGGCGCGCGGCTGCCCGTGTAGGCATAGACCGGATGGCCTGCGACGCTGATCTGCATCAGGCTTTCCCTGCCGCGTGGAGCGCGCGGGAGAGGTCCTCGATGAGATCGCCCGCGTCCTCGAGCCCCACCGACAGCCGGATCGTTCCCTCGCCGATGCCGGCACGCGCGAGATCGGCGGCCGACATCCGGAAATGCGTGGTGCTGGCGGGATGGATGACCAGCGACTTCGCGTCGCCGACGTTGGCGAGGTGCGAGAAAATCCGCAGCGCCTCGATGAACTTGCGCCCCTGCTCGCGCGTGCCGGCGAGATCGAACGAGAACACCGCCCCGCAGCCGCGCGGCAGCAGGCGCTGCGCGAGAGCGTGGTCGGGATGCGAGGGCAGTTCCGGCGTCGCGACGCGCCTGACCAGTGGCTGCTCGGCAAGCCAGGCGATGATCCGCCGCGCATTGTCGACATGGCGCGCCATCCGCAGCGGCAGCGTCTCGACTCCCTGCAGTATCTGGAACGCCGTCATCGGCGCCATGCAGGCGCCAAAATCGCGCAGGCCTTCGCGTCGCGCGCGCAACAGAAACGCGGCCGTCGTCGACTCCTCGGCGAACACCATGTCGTGGAAGCCCGCGTAGGGCTGCGTCAGCGTCGGAAACTTGCCGGCCGCAGCGCTCGTATCCCAGTCGAATTGTCCTGAATCGACCAGCAGACCGCCGATCACCGTGCCGTGTCCTGAAAGGAACTTGGTCGCCGAGTGAAAGACGAGGTCGGCGCCGTGCGCGAAGGGCTGGATGAGCCAGGGAGTGGTGAACGTCGAGTCGACGAGCAGCGGCAGGCCGTGATCGTGCGCCAGCGCGGCGACGCGCGGAATGTCGAGCACGTCGAGGCCCGGGTTGCCGAGCGTCTCGCCGAACAGCAGTCGCGTATTCGGACGGATCGCCGCGCGCCAGGCATCGAGATCGCGTGGCTCGACGAAGCTCGTCTCGATGCCGAAGCGCGGCAGCGTGTAGTCGAGAAGGTTGTGCGAGCCGCCATAGAGCGCGCCAGAGGCCACGATGTGCGAGCCCGCGCCCATCAGCGTCACGATCGCCAGATGCAATGCCGCCTGGCCGCTGGCCGTGGCGATCGCCCCCACGCCGCCCTCGAGCGCTGCGATGCGTTCCTCGAGCACGGCATTGGTCGGGTTGGAGATCCGCGAATAGACGTGCCCCGCGCGCTCCATGTTGAACAGCGCCGCGGCGCGATCGCTGTCGGGAAACACGAACGACGCCGTCTGGTAGATCGGCGTCGCCCGCGCGCCGGTGACGGGATCGGGCTTCGCGCCGGCGTGGACCGACAGGGTGTCGAAGTGTGGCGAATTGGGTCGGCTCATGATCGCGGCAACGTTTGACAAACGACAGGGATCGCCCTCGCCGGCGATTCTATGCGGTTTTCCGCGACGAGCAAAAGGCCTGCCGGAACGCCCGTGTACCGCTCCCGTCGCTTGCGGGCAGGCCTACAATCCGGCGATGGCCTTTTCCCGCTCCCGCTCAATCGAAGTCCCCACCGGATCCGCGCACAGTCCGGTCAAAGGCCGTGGCGCGACCCACAATCCGGACAACCGGTTCGCCGCCGAGTCGCGCGAAAGAATCGACGACGGGTGGCCCTGCGGAGAATCGGAGGCGGCCGCGCTGCTGCCGGACGAGCCGCCGCGCGTGAAGACGACCGTGCGCATCCAGCAGGCGCGGACCATCATCAGCCGCAACGATTCGCCGGACATTCCGTTCGCGCAGTCGATCAATCCCTACCAGGGCTGCGAGCACGGCTGCATCTACTGCTACGCGCGGCCCTCTCACGCGTACCTCGACCTGTCGCCCGGGCTCGATTTCGAGACCCGGCTGTTCGCGAAGCCGAACGCCGCGGATCTGCTGCGCCGCGAGCTGGCGCAGCCCGGCTACCGCTGCCTGCCGATCGCGCTGGGCGCCAACACCGATCCCTACCAGCCGATCGAGCGCGAATGGCGGATCACCCGCCAGGTGATCGAGGTGCTGAGCGAGTGCGCGCATCCGCTGACGATCACCACCAAGGGCGTGCTGGTCGAACGCGACATCGACCTGCTGGCGCCGATGGCGGCGAAGAACCTCGTGCGGGTGTTCGTCTCGGTCGGCACGCTCGATCGCGAATTGGCGCGCAAGCTCGACCCGCGGGCGCCCGCGCCGCAGCGCCGGCTGGAAATCGTCGCCCGGCTCGCGGCGGCGGGCATCCCCGTCGGCGTCATCGTCGCCCCGGTGATCCCGCAGCTCACCGACCGTGATCTGGAGCGCATCCTCGAGGGCGCGGCGGCCGCGAACGCCTGCCACGCCGGCTGGTCGATGCTGCGGCTGCCGCGCGAGGTCGCGCCGCTGTTCCGCGCCTGGCTCGATGCCCACACCCCGCTGCGCGCCGCGCATGTGATGAGCCTCGTCCAGGACATCCGCGGTGGCCGCGACAACGATTCGCGCTTCGGCGCGCGGATGCGCGGCGAGGGCGAATACGCGAACCTGATCCGCGACCGCTTCGCGATCACCTGCAAGCGGCTTCGCCTCGACACCGTCCGCGTGCCGGCGCTCGACACCACGCAGTTTCGCCCGCCGCGCGAACGACCGAGCCCGCAGCTCGACCTGTTCTGAGACGAGGACTACAGGCCTCGCGCCCAGGCGGGACGCAGAGGCGCGGCTTCGGGCGCGGCGATCGCCTGCCGGACCTCACGCAACAGCCGCGCCTTGTCCGCGCCGAGCGTGCCCTTGAGGATCAGCCAGTTCGACGCATGATCGCTGCGGAACACGGTCCGCTCCAGTTCCAGGTCGGACAGGAATTGTTCCATTTCGACGAACAGTTCATGCTGGGTCAGCGGCTCCCAGCCGGGAAAGCCCGCGCGCAGGCGCTCCTCTCCTTGCGGAAAGCTGACCACCAGCGTCGACAGGAATTCCGGCTGCGTGGCGTTGGCCAGACGGGCCGAATTCTCGGCGTGCTGGCGCGACAGCTCGCGGCCCCCCAGGCCGTTCAGGATCATCACCGAGCGCTTGATGCCGGCGGTCCGCAGCTTGTCGAGCGCCGCGCGCGTGGATTCGAAGGTCTCTCCCTTGTTCACCGCCGCCAGCACCGGGTCGTCGCCCGATTCGGCGCCGACGTAGACCATCGCGAGGCCGGCGGCGGCAAGCGCGTCGATCTCGGCCTGCGATTTCTTGCGCAGGTTGCGCGGCAGGCAGTAGCTGGAAATGCGCCGCACCGCCGGCAGGTGCGTGCGGATGGCCAGGAGAATGTCCAACAGTCGCCGCGTGGGCAGCACCAGCGCGTCGCCATCGGCCAGGAACACGCGGCGGATTTCTTCGCCGTACTGCTGCCCGGTCGATCGGATGCTTTCCAGCACCTCGGCTTCGTCGCGCGCCCGGAACTTCTTCTGCGGCGCGGTGTACATCTCGCAGAAGCTGCAGCGATTCCACGAGCAACCGTCCGTCACCGGCAGGATCAGCGATTCCGCCTCGCTGGGCGGGCGAAACACCGGTTCGACGTAGCGGATCGGAATCATGCCGCCCGCGCCTTCGCCAGGAAGCCCGGGGGCACCGGCACCGGCTTGCGCACCGTGTAGTCGAAGAACACGATGCCGTGCTTGCCGCGCGCCACTTCGCGTCCGCTCGCCTTGTCGCTCATGCGCCAGACGAGGTCGCAGCCGTGCTTGTCGAAGTGCTCAGCTGCCATCGCGACGACCATCGTTTCGCCGTGCCGGCCTTCCGAGCGGTACTGCGCCGCCACATCGGCGACGACGATGCCGACACCCTCGACATCGAGCTCGGTGTAGCCCAACGACTTGAAGAAGCGCACGCGCGCCTCGGACACCAGCGCGATCAACTGCGCGTTGTCGAGGTGATTGCCGTAATTGATGTGACCGATGCAGATCGGCACTTCGGTGGAAAAAGCGAAGCTTTCGGGCAGGTCGATCCTGATGCGCGGCATGGTTTCGAGGAAATGGCGGCCAAAGCCGCATTTTAGGCGCGATGGCGAGGGGTATGATCACGCCCACGATTTCCCCTTCTGCGCCCCCGATGAAACTCGCCATCCTTCCCGTCACTGCGTACCAGCAAAACTGCTCGCTGATCATCTGTGAAAAAACCAAACGCGCTGCGCTGGTCGATCCGGGCGGGGACGTCGATCACCTGCTCGCTGCCGTCGCCAGGAGCGGCGCCGCGCTGGAGAAGATCCTCATCACCCACGGCCACATCGACCATTGCGGCGGCGCCGCCGAGATCGCCGAGCGCACCGGCGTGCCGATCGAGGGACCGCAGCGCGAGGACGCCTTCTGGATCGACCAGCTCGGCGCGCAGGGATCGGCGTTCGGCGTCCCGGGCGCGCGGCCGTTTGCTCCCGACCGATGGCTCGATGACGGGGACACCGTCACCGTGGGCGAGCTCGCGTTCGACGTCCTGCATTGCCCCGGCCACACGCCGGGTCACGTGGTTTTCGTCAATCGGGATCTCGGGATTGCCTTCGTCGGCGACGTGCTGTTCCAGGGTTCGATCGGGCGCACCGATTTTCCGCGCGGCAATCTGGATACGCTGATCGCATCGATCACCGGCAAGCTGTGGCCCTGCGGCGACGACGTGCAGTTCGTTCCCGGTCACGGGCCGATGTCCACCTTCGGCGAGGAGCGACAGAACAACCCTTACGTCGGCGACGACGCGCTGGCAGGGCGATGATCATCGCGTGGCTGTTGCCACCGGCGCTCGCGGCGCTTGTGCTGGCCGCCCATTTTTATCGGGCCGGGAATCTCGTTCTGTCCGGACTCGCCGTCGTGCTGGTGGCGCTGCTGTTCGTGCCCCGCGCCTGGGCGGCGCGCACCGTCCAGCTGGGACTCGCAGCCGGGGCACTCGAATGGCTGCTGACGCTCTATCGGCTGATCGAAGCCCGGCAGCTGATGGGACAGCCCTACGCCCGTCTGGCGGCGATCCTGGGCGCGGTGGCGCTCCTTAGCGCACTGTCGACGCTCGTTTTCAGGAGCGCTGGCCTGCGCCGGCGATTCGGGCTGGCGTAAACGTGCTCCCCGTACCCGAAACGGGTGCGCGCCGAAAGGCGATCGGAATCCGTCAAGATTTGTCTGATGCCTGCCCGCAAGGGACATCGCTCGGGCCCGTGTATTCCGGCCGGGCTGACGAAGCAGCCCGTGGCCTCATTCGCGGCGGGGTTCCGGGCCAGGCTCCACGGGCCTCGGACGAGACCTGGAATCCTTGGGCGCCGCTCCGGAAGTGATCGGCGCCGGCGGGGCCATTCCGGGTCGTGGAGCCGTACTATCGTGCCCTCGCGCGGATGCGGCGGGGGGCTGGTGCATTTGGCGGTCGACGCGAACCGAGCTCCTGTCCGACTCCGCCGCGAGATAAAACGTGCCCGCAGCAATGGCGAGGCCGCCGATGAGCGCGACGGCGTGTGCTGCTACGAGCCAGCCACCCCTGCGCCGACCCATCGCGACGTGAGCGATCCATGCAAGCACAAAGTAGGCAATGTAGAAGATCCAGAAGAACCGGGTCAAAATGCCCTGCAGCATTCCCCCCGCGCTCTGGTCGTGGAGCGTCAGGAGCGCACCGATGGCCGCGACGACCACGAACGGGAGAAGCAGCGCCTTCGAATCCATCTTGCGATTGTTCACGCCTCTTCGTCGCGGACTCGACCCAAACTGACCGCCGGCCTCCCTCGGCGGTGCGAGCGGCAGCATGAGGCGTAGTATGGTCGGGCCTTCGATTGTCGACGACGCGATTCAGTTGCGGATCGGCGACCGTTCATCGGCAGCGTTGCGCTTGGTCTGTTCACTGGTCCGCTCGGCGCCGCCGCACAACGGGCCGGGAAAGCGTGCCGCATCGGGCTTGGTTCGAGAACACACGCCGAATGCAGATGGGGCACTGGCTTGCAGCGCAGCAGGCGGCGTGTTTGTCGAATGCGCCGCTCATCTCGGGAGAGCGATTGATGACACGCGTCGAACTGACTCATACCTTTCCCGTTTCCGTTGGCGATGCCTTTGCGTACATCACGGACACAAGAAACTGGAAGGAGTTCTTCCCGAACTTCGTTCGGCTTCACGACTCCGCCCATGCCAAATGGGACGCGCCCGGCGACAAGGTAACGGTGGTCATTCGACTGCTCGGTCGCGACGTGGAGGTGAACATGACATTGAAGCAGTTCGAGAAGGACGCCCGAGTTGCGTATGTCAGCCGTCAACAGGGTCTGCCCGACGCCATGCATGAGCGACATTTCAAGGCAGTTCCCGGAGGCTTCGAGTTCCGTCCGGTCGTTGCTTTCGAGCCACGGAGCGGACTGGCAGGTCTATTCGACCGTCTCCTGGTCAAGCGAGCCATATTCGGGGCATTGCGCAAGACGATCGGGAATCTTGAATCGGTCTTCAAGCAACAACGCTCGCGCGCATGACAAGTTTCATCTGCGCGGAGTGAGCGCACAAAAGCCAAACCTGCACCAACCGAAAATATTCGCCCGGGCGCATCGATAATGGGGCGCACGGCAATGGAACGAACCCCGAATCGACGATGACCGACTCCCCGCCTCGTCCGATCTCGCGCACGCGCGGCTCGCTCCGCCCCGGCAATCTTCTCCTCGCGCTGCTGCGACGCCTGCTCTACCTCATCGTGCGCACCCGGGTCACGCCGGAAGAGGTCGCCCTGCTTGGCGTCGATGCGCAAAGGCCGCTCTGCTACGTCATGCAGGATCGACATCTGTCGAGCCTGCTCGTGCTCGAGGAGGAGGCGCTGTGCCTCGGGCTGCCCTCTGCCCTTGCCCCGATCGGATCCGGTTTCCCGGTCCGCGAGCGCGCGGTGTTCTCGGTCATCCTCAATCGGAATCCGTTGAGCACGCGCACCGCCGAGCCGTCCGCCACGCTCTCGCAGATGACACGGGCGCTGTTGCGGGAGCCGGCGCTCGATGCCCAGCTGGTACCGGTGACGATCCTCTGGGGTCGATCGCCGAAGTCGCAGGATTCGCTGGTCAAGGCGCTGTTCGCCGATGCCTGGGCGAGCGCGGGACCGCTGCGCCAGCTGCTGATCATCGCGCTGCACGGCCGCCACACGCGCGTCGGCTTCGGCGAACCGATCTCGTTGCGACGACTGATCGACGACGAGGCCGACGAAGCCACGGCGGTGCGCAAGGCCAATCGCTTCCTGCGCTTCCACTTTCGCCGGATGCGCGAGTCGGCGATCGGCCCGGACCTGTCGCACCGGCGCAACCTGATCCAGACGATGGTGGCCTCGGACGCGCTGCAGGAGGCGATCGCCGAGGAGGCCCTCCGGCTCGGGGTGACCCCGGCCGCGGCCGAGGAGCGGGCGCGCAGATTCGCGTGGGAGATCGCGTCGGACTTCAGCTATCCGGCCATGCGTGTCGCGGAGCTGCTGCTCGAGCGGCTGTGGCGACGCCTCTACGACGGCGTCGAGGTCCATCACGGCGAAGCGCTTGCCAAGGCCGCGCCGGGCAAGGGGCTCGTCTACCTGCCCAACCACCGCAGCCACATCGATTACCTGCTGTTGTCGTACCTCGTCTACAGGCAGGGGCTCGCGCCACCGCATATCGCGGCGGGCGCGAACCTGAACTTCCCGATCGTTGGTCCGCTGCTCAGGCGCGGTGGCGCCTTCTTCCTGCGCCGCAGCTTCAAGGGCGAGCCGCTGTACGCGGCGGTGTTCCGCGAGTACCTGCACACGATGCTGGCAAGGGGATTCCCGATCGCGTATTTCATCGAGGGCGGCCGCAGCCGCAGCGGGCGCACGCTGGCGCCCAAGGGCGGAATGCTGGGCATGACCGTCGAGAGCTACATGCGCGAACATCCGCGGCCGCTGCTGCTGGTGCCCGTGCACTTCAGCTACGAGAAGCTGCTCGAAGGGCGCACGCTGGTCGCCGAGCTCGAGGGGCAGCCGAAGAAAGGCGAGTCGCTCGGAGCGCTGCTGCGGGTTGCCCGCAACCTCCGGCCCGTGTACGGAAGCGTGGGCGTCAATTTCGGAAAGCCGCTGTCGATGGACCAATTCCTCGACCGGGAGGCGCCCGACTGGCATGCGCTGCAAGGCGATGCGCAACGGGAGACGGCGCGGCGACTCACGTTGCCGCTCGCGCGCGAGATGGCGCAGCGCATCAACGCCGCGGTCGTCATCAACCCGATCAATCTGTTCGCCATGGCCATCGTGCCCAGCCCGCGCCATGCGCTCGACGAGCGCGGCCTGGCGCAGCAGATCGATTGGCTAAGGACCATCGCGTCCCGACTGCCCTACTCGCCGGACGCAGTGCTCACGGATCGCGAACCGACTGCGGTGATCGCCCACAGCCTGAAGCTCGGCTTCGCCGCGCGCGTCGCGCATCCGCTCGGCGATGTGATCACCGTTCCGGACGCGCAGGTGTCCACGCTCAATTACCTGCGCAACAACGTGCTGCACGCCTACGCGCTGCCCGCGCTGGTCGCGAGCCTGCTGGTCGGCACGCGCGAAACCACGATGGAGCGCGTGGGCGATTTCATCGAGGGCGGCCTGCCGTTCCTGCGTGCGGAACTGATGTTGCGCCACTCCCCCGACGAGGCGGTCGCCGAGTCGAAGCGCATCGTCGATCTGTTCCTCGAGATCGGGCTTGCGCGGGCAGGCGCCGATGGCACGCTGCGCGCCGCCGATCACTACAGTCCCGAGCATGCCGGGCTGGAACTGCTCGCTCGCTCGTTGCGGCACCTCCTGCGCCGAAACTACCTGACGATCGCGCTGCTGACCCGGGTCGGCGTGGGACGCCTGACGCGCAAACACCTGGAGGAACTGATGCAGATGCTCACGCAGCGGCTGTCGCTGCTGTTCGAGTTCGCGCCGCCGGATTTCTACGAGCGCTCGACGTTTGCGTCCTACATCGACACGCTGCTCGAGGCCGGCCTGGTCCGCGAGGACGCCGACGGCGCGCTGCACCTGGAGGAGCACACCCGCAGGTGGGAAGGCTACGTCGAGCGGCTGCTCCCGGCGGACGCGGTGCTCGCCATCCGGCGCGTTGCCGTCGACCATGCACCGCAGGAGGCGACGGGCATGGCTCGCAAGGACGAATAGGGGACCGGGCGCGGGCGGCCATGCGCCCCCCTTCCTGTTCCCACAGGCGGGTGCTGCCCTCGATGTCCGTGAACAGGATGGTGGTTACGCTGGACGACACTTCCAAGCCGAAGCCTTCCGTGGCTGATCGTTACGGACCTGCACTGTACATCCGCTCACCGACAACCGCCGGCAAATATCCGTCACCTGGCGCGCGCACCACGGATGGTAGTAGACCAACAGCGATTCGGCCAGCGGAGCGGTCGACTGCATGGACGGCGAGAGTGCGCTGATTCGGGCTGCCCTCCGACTGCTGTCCGGGGGACGCGACGCCAGGGCTGGCAGGCGTCGCGCCCTCCAGGCGCACGCGTCAATTCGCGCTAGCGCCCCGGCCCCCGATACGTGACGGATTTCTTCGTGGCCGCGTCGGTTTCCTCCACCGTCAGCAACACGACGGTCTTGGTCGACGCCAACCCGGACTGCCCGACCGCGAGCGACGCCGGGCGGGCTCGTTCCCGCCCCCGCCCGCCTGCCGGCGCGCACCCACCCTGGCGCCCGCGCCCGCCCGGAAGTGCCACTACAAGCGTGCGCCGCAGCCCGTTGCTACCGCAAATCCACGCTTGACCCGTACCACCGACTCCTCCACACTCAGCCTGGTGCGCTTGAAATTGCTATCCGTCGATATCGACCCAAGCCAGGAATTAGATAGCCCTGCTCGTTGTGCACGTCCTTTCTCGACCAGAGGTTATGGGTATGTTCTCCTACCCGCGGACCTGTCGGGTCGCGTAAGGTCGCTTCTGGATGGAAGGCCCCTCCTGCCGGGGCGAACGTCGATCTATCCAGGCATTGCCATCGCTCGCAGTCAGAGGAGAACTCACGTGAAATCGATTTCAGGCCCCGTGCGCAGCCATGCGCAAAAAACGCATGTAGCGTTGTTGATGCTCGTCGTCGCGGTGACGCTGCTGGTTGGACACACCGCCTATGCGGCATCCGGCACCTACCTGTTCCGCGATACCCTGGCCCCGCTCGAAGGTGCGGGCAACACTCTCGCCGCGACCTTCAACAACGGCCCATTCGTTAACGGAAGTTTCGTCAACACGACCATCGACGCAAATGTCTGTCCCGCCACGCCGACCGTGCGTGGCTGGTCGTTCCCCCAATATGGAGGGCTGAGGACGCCCAACAACGCTCCGGCGGTGGTTGGAGGCTCCTACACGATCTCCATGATCGTCAAGTTCAACCCGATGAGACCCGGCTATTCTCGCCTGATCGATTTCTCCAACTCGACTCTGGACACCGGCATCTACGTGTTGAACGGCGATCTGTCTCTTTACCCCGTCGGCACGTTTGCCCCAGGCAGTTGGGTGAACGACCGCTTCTCTTTCGTTACGTTCACGCGGAACGGTACGACCAACCTCGTCAGCGTCTTTGTTGGCACCACCCCGGCCGGGACGTACCTTGATACCGGTGGCCTGTACGTGCCGTCGGCTCAGAATGTCATCTTCCTGATGGATAACACCACGGGGTCTGCGGCCATTTCGGAGTCGTCCCCCGGGATCATCACTTACATCAAGCTGATCGACACACCCGTCACCGCGGCGGAGATCGCCGGGCTTCAGGCCCAGGCATGCAGCACGGTCGCGACTCCGACTTTCCCAGTTACCGTCACCAGCAGCCCCTCGATCGGCGGTACCGCAGTGTGTACGCCCAACCCGGTACTCAGCGGAAACACCAGCACTTGCACTGCCACTCCGAATTCCGGCTACACCTTTACCACCTGGAGCGGCGACTGCACGGGCGCTACGTGCACGCTGACCGCGGTCACCGCGACCAAGGCGGTGACGGCAAACTTTGCTCTGGTGAGCGGCCCGGCTGCTGTGACACCGGTTCCCACGTTATCGCAGATGGGAACCTGGCTGCTTGCGGGCCTGCTGGCCCTGTCGGCCGGCCTTTGGATCCGACGGCGAAACACAAAGGGCTAGCCGGGGATTGCTGACCTGGGAGATGTCGAGGTCGGCCCACCCCGACCGTTCCTCCCGATAGCGGACCTGCACTCGATAATGGCTCGGGGGTGCCGGCTGATCGGTCGTTGCGGCAAGTGGGGTGAGCCTGCAGTCGTATATCCGGCATCCGAAGCGGGCTCATGATGGCCCGTGCCGACATGGAATCTGCGGACCCTGCTGCGCCAATCGGTACAAGCGGCAAGCGTGGGGCTGCCGGCAGGGTTATCGGCGTCTATCCGTAGACCAACAGCGATTCGGCCAGCGGCGCGGTCGGCTGCATGGACGGCGAGAGTGCGCTGATTCGGGCTGCCCTCCGACTGCTGTCCGGGGGACGCGACGCCAGGGCTGGCAGGCGTCGCGCCCTCCAGGCGCACGCGTCAATTCGCGCTAGCGCCCCGGCCCCCGATACGTGACGGATTTCTTCGTGGCCGCGTCGGTTTCCTCCACCGTCAGCAACACGACGGTCTTGGTCGACGCCAACCCGGACTGCCCGACCGCGAGCGCCATCGCTGCGGCCGTGACGTTGTCGGGGAGGTCGACAATGACGTATGCATCGACGCCGCCGAAAGCGAAATAGAACGACTCGAGCCGGCCGCCGAGTGCCGCGACCGCCTTCTCGATCGCGTCGCGACGGGCGCTGCCTCCCTCCTTGATGATTCCCTTGGCACCTTCGGATGTGTATTTCGCCTCGAACAGAAACTTTGCCATCGTGGATCTCCTTTTTCGTTGTGCGCGCCTGCGGCCCCGACCCGGCGCGTCCCGCAGCAACCGGGCCGCCCTGGCGCGTTGGCGGATTCTGCTCTCAATGCATTGGAAGCGAAATCCACTTGAGAGCGCCGATGACGCTATCGGTGGAAATCGGCCACAGCGGCCAGTGGCCGCATCGGCCCGGTTTCTGCAGCTGCGGCGCCAAAGCCCGCCGTTGACCTGCGTCAACACTACATCCCGCATTCAACATAGGGTCTTGCCGAGTACCCTCAAGACAGCAATAGGCGGGTCCGATGCGTTGCTCCTGGCGTGTCGTCCGAACCGCGGCCCTCGTCCGTGACCGCCCTGCTGAAGTACTGAAATTCGACCTCGGCTCAGCGTTGGCCTGTCCGGACTGCGGACAGCGCGCCCTGTGCCATCCCCTCGTTCCTCAATCAATCCGTGTTTGACCTCCCGCCCGGATATCGCGCGGGAAGCCGTTCGACAGGCGAGTCACATGGAACCGATTGTTTGACGCAATCGCCGAAGCCGACAACCTGCTTTTGTTGCGGCAACGCTTTCATCAACGTTTCTGGAACAAGAAGGGATTCGTCATGTTCAAACTGAAACTGTTGACCGCGTTGATGTCGCTGCCGATTGCAGCAAGCCCGAGTTTTGCTGCCGATCCGGCGCCAGTCGTCGGCACCTGGAAATTGGTGTCGTTCGAACGGGAGTATCAGGCATCGAGCGAACGCGAAACCCCGATGGGCAAGGTTCCCGCGGGCTACATCATGTTCCTGCCCGAGGGCCGCACGGCGGTGGTCATCACCGGCGAGGGCCGCAAGGCACCCACCACCGATCAGGATCGCGCAGGGCTCTACAACGCGCTGGTCGCATGCACGGGACGCTACCGCGTGGAAGGCGACAAGTGGATCACGACGCTGGACGGGTCCGCCAACCCGGCGTGGGCGGGGACGGCCCGCCCCGACAATCGGATGGCCCCGGGGGCGTGCTCACCTATGAGCGGGCGAAGTAGCTCGCAGGGCGCGACGGCACGGCCGCTTCACCGGAATAGGGTGGCGTTGTGCGCCGATGGCCCCTCCTTCCGGGTGACCTAACTTCACCTGCGACTGACGCGCCGCAGGACTGCTCTTTGACTCATTGAGCGCCTGCCCGCCCACCGGTGTGTTGACGTGGGTCAAGGTGAATCCCCATTGATCCGGCACGGTGACGCATGAATCTCCGTTCGGGCTGAGCCCGTCGAAGCCCCTTCGATCGACTCAGGGCAGGCCCTTCGATCGACTCAGGGCAGGCCCTTCGATCGACTCAGGGCAGGCCCTTCGATCAGCTCAGGGCGAACGGTTCAATGATGTTCATTCCGAATCAATAGGCGCGCGAGCGGTGAATTTCGCGTCTGCGGATTGCATGGACACTTCGCATTGGCCAACTGCGGCACTTGGACGCATCCGCCCATCTTCTGCAGTCGCTCACCCGTACGCGCCATTGACCTGCGTCAATGCCCTCCACGATGTCAGGCGTAGGGTCACATTCAGTACCCCACAAAACAGCAGAAGGCGGGTGCGATGCGTTGTTACACGCGCGTCGTTCAAACCGCGGCCCGCATCCGTGACCGCCCTGCTGGAGATGTGAGTTCGGCGACCCTCGAACACCCTGCATCGCGTCGTCGGTGTGCGTGTTCCTGCGCGCTGAACAGCGGAGCTCTTGCCGAGCCGATCGCTTGCGGGAACGCCCTCCGCGTTCCGTCTGCTCGCGTTTGACCTCCCGTCCGGACCTCAGGCAGGAACCCGTTCAACAGGAGCGTCACATGAAGATGAATGAATGCAGGACTGTAGTCCGGCGCATTTCATCGGTGGCCATTGCGGCTTTGGCGCTGATCGTCAGTCCGGCATCGGCAGAGGAAGTAGTGGACATTCCTACGCGACCCGGCGTGACCCAACGAATGATCGTGATTTCGCCTGCAGACCCCAAGGCGGCTGTCGTTCTGCTCGCAGGCAACCATGGCGGATTGCAGATCTCGCCCAACGGTTCATTCGAGTGGGGCGAGAAGAACTTTCTTGTGCGCACTCGGCAACTGTTTGCGGACCACGGACTTCTGGTCGCCGTCGTCGATGCTCCCTCGGACCGGCAGCGCCCGCCACTCCTCAACGGCTTTCGCCAGACGCCCGAGCATGCGGCCGACATCAAGGCCGTCATTGCATGGTTGCGAGCGCAGTCCAACGTGCCAGTCTGGCTAGTTGGCACTAGCCGCGGGACACAGTCTGCTGCGTACGCAGCCACTGAGTTGGTCGGTCCTGACGGGCCGGATGGCATTGTCTTGAGTGCGACGATTGTTGCCGACTACAGCAGCCGACCGGTGCCTGCGATGCCTCTGGGAAACATCCGAACTCCGGTTCTCGTCGTGCATCACGAACAAGATGGCTGCCACTTCTGCCCGTACTCCGGTGTGCCGTCACTCATGGAGAAACTCGTCAATTCGCCACGGAGGGAGGTGTTGTCCTTCACCGGCGGACAGAACAAAGGCGATCCGTGTGAGGGAATGGCATATCACGGGTTCAACGGGCTCGAAAGCGACGTTGTCCGGAAGACCGCTGCCTGGATGATTGCCAAATAGCCAAGGGCGTTCAATCCCTCCATCGAGCGGACAGGCAACGGGAGGTCAAAGCGGACGGTCACCGGCGACGCTCGCGAATCGGAAGGAGACGCTGATGTGCCCCCTTGCGAGCAAACTCGACAGAGGGCTTTCGAGCGCAGCAGCCGCTGTTTCTACAGGAGTCATTTCGTTCATGAACGCGTACGCGACCAAGATTCTCGCCTTGTTAACGTTGGTGTCGATGTCTGCAGTGGCAGCTGCCGAGCCGCTCGGATGGGTAACTAACGAGACCAGTGACAATGTGACCGTATTCGGAACGTCAACTGGCTCTGTAGTGGCAACGATTCCCGTGGGTGACGTTCCGGCCGGAATCGCCGTGAATCCATCTGGAACGCGCACATACGTCGCCCACTGGTACACCCACAATCTTCTGGTCATCGACACGGCGACAAAGAGTGTCGTGGCGAATATCGACATTCCGGGTAGCCCCAATGGTGTCGCAGTACATCCGGACGGATCCAGGGTGTACGTAACGAACTTTTGGGGGCCTGCTCTGGTCGTTGTCGACGCGGCAGCCAATACTGTAATCAGATCCATATCACTCAACGTGGGCGTTACGGTCGACTATGCGATGTTCGTCGCGCTCAACCCATCCGGGTCTCGCGCGTACGTCACGCAATTGTTCAGCGATACAGTTGCTGTCGTCGACACTGCGACGGATACGGTACTTGCTCACATTCCAGTGCCGACAGCCCCCACCGGCATCGCCGTCAATCCCGCTGGGACGAAGGCATTTGTTGCCAGTCAATCGGACGTCATTTCCGTAATCGATCTCGCGACGAACACCGTCACTGCGGTCATCCCGGTGCTGCCTGTGGGAGGTGGAGAGAAGCGACCCATAATGGTCGCGGTGAATCCAGCCGGAACGCGAGCGTACGTAACGAACGGGATCGCATCTACCGTCTCAGTTGTGGATACGGCGAGCAACAGTATCGTGGCGACGATTCCGGTGGGCGGTTTCCTCCGAGGGGTGGCGGTGACGCCTTCAGGATCTCGTGTGTATGTCGCAAGCAGCAACGGTTTCATCGTTGCAATCGACCCGGCGTCCAACATGGTCACGGGTTCCATCCCAGCGGGTTCCGAACCCGCCGTAATCGCAATCGGACCCGCGACTTTGCCTGGTGCCCCCTCCTTGATGGCAGTCACGGTGAGCGATGGCAGCGCATCGGTTGCTTTCGCTCCTCCAATTGACGACGGCGGAACGCCGCTCTTGGGCTACATCGTCACATGCTTGCCACGAATCAGCGGCTCACCCGTGACCGGCAGCGGAACGGCGAGTCCAATCACTGTGACAGGATTTGCCCGCGGAACAACCTATACCTGCACAGTCGCCGCGATCAACAGCAAAGGAACGGGAGCCAGTTCCGCGCCGTCGCCTCCAGTCCAGCCCCTTCCAGCGACAACAGTCGAGGTGCCAACCTTGAGCGGGGCATCGCTTCTGCTGCTGACCTTGCTATGCGCTACCGTGGGGGCGGTTGCCTTCAGACGACGCCTTTGACTCTCGTGCTTGGACCCCGGCACGCCGTGCGCCGACCCGCAGACCCCCAAGCGGCAGCGACTGATCTTCTGCTTACCTAGTGCTTGTCACGGCCCCGGTCCGGCAGGCGCGCCCAGTGCCTCCACGATCCATCCCGTCAGGCGTCACAGCACCGCATCGCTGCGCTCCAACCGTACTTTACGGACGTGCCGGTGTGCGGCTTCCTTCTTGCGCGCGTTGGCGCGGCCCGCCGGTTGGCCCGCACGTTGCGCCTGCCATGTTTGCGCCAGTTACCCGCCGGGTCGATAATCGGCGCAGAGGGGAGGCATGTCGTGAGAGATTCTTCTGCGGTGATTGAACGCGGCCCTGATGCGGGCCTGTTCGTGGGCTTCGTCCCCGGGTTTCCGGGGGCGCATTCGCAAGCCACAACGCCTGACGAGTTGAACGCCAACTTGCGCGAGGTCATTTCCATGCTCCCGGAGGACGGCGAGCCCGTTCTCGAATCGGAGTTCGTCGGGGTTCAAAACGTCGACGTCGCGTGACGCGCGGGATTCGGGTTTGGATGCGCCGCAGACGCCCTGCCCGGTCTTGTGCGTCGACCTGGACCGGACGCTCGTCGCCACCGACACGCTGATCGAAGCGCTGGTGCGGCTGCTGCGGCGCAATCCGGCGCTCGTTTTCGTCCTGCCTTGGTGGCTCCTGCGCGGGCGCGCCCATTTCAAGGAACAGGTCGCCCGGCGGGCCAACCTCGACGCCGCGCTGCTGCCCTACAACCCGGAGGTGCTGGGATTTCTGCGCGAGGAGCAGTTGCTCGGGCGCACGATCGTGCTCGCCACGGCGAGCGACAGACGCATCGCCTCGGCGGTCGCCGCGCATCTTCGCCTGTTCTCCGACGTCCTCGCGAGCGACGGCAAGCTGAACCTCAAGGGGCACGCCAAGGCCGACGCACTCGTCCGCCATTACGGTGCCGGCGGCTACGTCTACGTCGGCGACAGCTGGGCGGATCTGCCGGTGTGGCGGGACTCTGCCGGGGCCGTGACCGTCGGCGCTTCCCCCGAGCTCCTGGCGCGCGTCGCGCAAACGGTTCCTGTGCTTCGGTGCCTGGGCACCGCGCCGCCCGGCGTCGCGGCCGCATTGCTGCGCCTTGCGCGCCCTCACCAATGGGTGAAGAACCTGCTGCTGCTGGTGCCGCTGGTGACCGCGCACCGGGCCGGCGACGCGAGCGCCTGGCTGGCGTCCATCGAAGGCATCGCCGCCGCCTGCCTCGCCTCGTCCGCGGTCTACGCCGCCAACGACGTGGCGGACCTGCCGGCCGATCGCGCCCACCCGATCAAGCGCGCGCGTCCACTCGCCAGCGGCCAGCTGCCACCACGCATGGCGCTTCTGTTCGCCGGCGCCTTGGCCGGCACTGCGTTGCTGGTCGGCGCGCGGCTGCCTGCCGCGTTCGGGCATTCGCTCGTCGTGTATCTCGCGGGCGCGACCCTGTACTCGCTGTGGCTGAAACGCGTTGCCTATGCGGACGTGGCCGCGCTCGCTTCGCTGTACGTGCTCCGCGTGCAGATGGGTGCGGCGGCGATCGACGTGCCCGCTTCGCGCTGGCTGCTCGGGTTCACCGGTCTCCTGTTCCTGAGCCTCGCACTGCTCAAGCGCCACATCGAGATCAGCGAAGCCGCACGCTCCGGACGCGATCTGCGCCCCTGGCGCGGCTACCCGCCCGGTCATGCCACGGCCGTCGCGCGACTCGGCTTCGCCAGCGGTGCCGGCGCCGTTGTCATCCTCGCGTTCTACGTGTGCAGTCGCGAAGCATCGCTCTACTACGCACGACCCGACCTCCTCTGGGGGCTGATACCCCTGGTCGCACTCTGGCTGGTTCGCGCCTGGAGGATTGCGCTGCGCGACGGGATGGACGACGACCCGGTCGCCTTCGCCGTCCGCGATGCCCCGACCTATGTCGTGCTCGCAGCGATCGGCGCGCTGCTGTGGCTCGCCACCTGACTCCGCCTCACGGGCGGGCACCGCCCGCGAGATCCACAATGAAGGTGTCGCCCGAGCGGAAGGCGACGCTTCCCAACGATGCGAGGAACTGCGGTTCGAGTGCCGCGCCGTAGCGCTCGCGCTCGAACCGACCGACGACGAGCCAGCGTGGGCGATAGCGCTCGATGACCAGGCGTGCGGCTTCGACGTCCTTCGTCGTGTACAGGCGGTTGACGTCGTCGCGCCGCACCCACACCGACGGGTCGTTGCCGCGCCAGAGTTGCTCGTGCACCGGCCAGCCGAGGACGGCGGGGATGCCCGTGTTCGCGGATATGCGGGCCGCGAACGTGTAGCTGTCGCCGACCGCTTCCACCAGCGTTCCCCCGCCTGCCTGCCGGGCAAGCCACGCCACCGCATCCCGATCCTCCGGATGCGACAGCGCAAGATAGCGCTGGCCGTCGAGCGTCCACTCCCGCTCGGGCCACACGCCGAATCCACCCTTGACGACGAACCAGCTGTAATACAGCGGCGGCACCAGCGCCAGGTTGAGCAAGGCGATGATCGCCAGGCGTCGCCGGCCATCGCGTCGCACCGAGAGCATCAACCCGACCCCGACGCAGGCGGCGAGCGTGAGCAGGGCGAAAGCCTGGAAGCCGAACTTGAACGCTGTGTTGCCGCGATAGAACGACCCGCCGTAGATATCCTTCAGATAGAAGAATTCAGGGATCAGCGCGAAGACAATCGCGAGCGCCGTCATCGCCAGCAGCAGTCTGCGCGCAGGCACAGCGATGAGTTCGCGTCCCCGGCCCAGGGCGAGCGCGCAGCCGGCGACGGCCAGCCCGGCCTGCAGCCCGTACAGCACGAGCCACTGCCAGACCGGCGTGTGGCTGTGCGTGGGCAGGAATCCCGCCGACGGCGCGTCGAAATGCGCGACGAACGGCGCGATCGTCGCCAGCGTGGCCGCAACCGCGAGCGCTCCGTCCGCGACGGCCGCAGCCGGCGCGCGCCGGCGCATGCCCTCGACAAGATTGAGAACGAGCATTACCCCGAGCATTCCCGCATACATCAAGCCGTCCCAGCTGTTGGCCATGGCGAACAGCCCCACCAGCCACGCGGCAGCGACGAGCCAGACCCTGTTCGCGGGCCCCGCTTCGTCACGCGAGCGCAACCAGGCGAGCAGCACGCAGCAGAACAGGATCACGTTCGGCAGGTTGATGAGATGCGCGTGCAGGTCGCCCACGTAGAAGGCGTACGCGGGAAACTCATGGATCAGCTTGTCGTCGGTCGGCGGATCCCAGCCGACAAAACGCGTCGGATCCGATATCAGGAACGCCTGACGTGGGGGATCGATCCATCCCGACGAAACCAGCCACGGCTTGACGAAACCGTACAGGAATCCATGCACGTTGCCACCCAGCGTGAGCCACGCGCCCGCCACCAGCGACACCGCGTTGCGCAGGGGTTTGGCGACGGTCTCCGACATCTCGGCGACCAGGGCGAAGCCGAGCTGGAAGGTGCTGGCGAACAGCGTGGCGAGCATGAGGTTGTACCCGAACGCGGCAGGCACGCCCGAGAGCTTGCAAAGGAAGGCGGTGACGTAGTGGCCGAAGTAGTAGTAGTTGATCGCCGCGCCGGCGAACCACGGATCCGGAACGGGCATGGTCTGCGTGCGCAATCCCGACATGACGAACGCGAGATCCATGAATTTCTCGAGCCCGATGATGTCGTGGCTCAACCCGCGCATCGCGAGATAGACAACGAACGGGACGACAAAGCGCAACTCGGCAGCCGCGATCGTCCACCGCAACTCGCGGCCGATGCGCGCGCGCCCGAAGCCGCGAAACCAGACGAACGCCGCGACGAGCAGCAATGCCGTCCTGATCACATCGGCGCGGAACACCGGCAGGAGGTGCGCGACCGCCCACACGGCGAAGGCGGCCGCAAGCACCGACAACGGCCGCGCCAGCACCCAGCCGGCGTCCTGCCAGCGGGCAAGAGCGGGGCGCAGGACTTGCCAACCCGTCGCGTTGATGAAGAACAGGGCCGCCCACCATTGGACGGCGTAGAGGAGCGACTCGCCGAGGCGAGGAACATCGGGCGTCACGATTGCTGCCTGGACGCCACTGGCGCGATGCCGCGAGGCGGCCGCGTCACCGCGCCATCCGGTCGATCATGAGAGCAACCTGTCGCCGCGTTGGATCTTTGGGCAATTCCAAGCGGCGCCTGGCAGTGCCGCCCCGGCTTTCAGCGCCGCCGCGTGGCGCGGGTGAGCACCCAGGTGACGGTCAGGATCAGCAAGACAAGTGCGGCGATGCTGCCGGAGGTGCCGGCAGGCACGTCGACGGGCGTCGGCGTCGCGTAGGGCGTGATCGTCGGCAGCGGCGAGGGTGATGCCGAAATGGATGGCGTCAACGTCGGCGTGAGCGTCAGCGAAGCCGTGAGCGTGGGCGTCGCGGTCAGTGTCAGCGTGGGCGAGGCGGTCGGGGTGACCGTCGGTGTTGCGGTGGGCGTCGCCGTCGGAGTCGCGAACGACGTTGGCGTCGGCGTCGCTGTCGGGGTCGCCGTCGGCGTTGCGAACGACGTCGGCGTCGGGGTCGGCGTTGCGAACGACGTCGGCGTCGGGGTCGGCGTTGCGAACGACGTCGGGGTCGGGGTCACGGACTGTGCCCAGGCAACACCCATCCATGCAGCGCTGGCCAGCACCGCGACGATCCTTGTCGCCTCGATAAGCGATACCCGCATCTTCCCTGCTCCCTGCGCCTCGTGGGGCGCCCAACGCTGCGCCGAGCCGTCCGGAATCGGGAGTCGCCCGAACCTCCGCCGACTCGCCCTGCTGCAGTGCTCGCTCAGTATAATGGCCGTCAAACTTCGTGACAATGGCGCCGGCAGGTACGCTGGACGGCGCATCTGCCTTGTCGAAGCTCCTGGCCGGCACATGGTTGCTGCAGCGGACGCCCATTCTGCACAGCCGCGGGTACGGTGACGCAAGTCCGAGTAATTGCCGCGGCGATGGTCAACGAAAAGCGCTGGACTTTCTGGTGGTCGCCGCGATTCGCGTGGGTGGCGCTGGTGGCGGTCGCGCTGTTCGCGGGGTGGCTGCGCCACGACGGCCTGCAGTGGGACGACCGTTCCTATCCGCACCCGGACGAGCGTTTCAACACGATGGTGGCGAGCCAGCTGCACACCGGCAGGCTGACCCTCGACTCCGGCACGGACTTCAACCGCGACGCACGGCTCGCCCTGTGCAAGGCGCGCAACGGCGGCCCGGAGGGAGTCGGCGGTTGGTTCGACACGCAGTGCAGCGATTTCAACCCGGCCAACATCGGGCACCCCGGCTATCCCTATGGCCAGTTGCCGTTGGCAGCGGTGCGATTGATGGCCGAGTTCGCCGTTGCCGCCGGAGGGCCGGCGGACCTCGCGGAATACGGCGCGATCGCCCTGGTGGGCCGCACGTTCTCCGCGGCTTGCGACATGCTTGCGCTGATCGCAACCTTTCTGCTGGGACGGATGGCGTGGAGCACCGCAGTGGGTCTCTCTGCGGCTGCGTTCTACGGCGTGGCAGTACTGCCGATCCAGGCCGCGCACTTCTGGACCGTGGACACGGGCGCGACGCTGTTCGCCACCACCGCGCTCGTGTTTCTCGTCAGGATCGCGCGGTTCGGGCAGAAGGCGGACGCCCTCGCCTTCGGCGGCGCACTCGGTCTCGGCCTTGCCTGCAAGATCAGCATCGCGCCGCTGTTCGCGCTGCTGCCGCTCGCCCTGTACTGGGCGCCGGCGATCGCGTTGCCGCACCCGACCCCGCTCCGGCGGCTTGCCCTGCGCGTTCCGGAGCTGGCGCTTGCCGCCTTCAGCATGCTGGCCTGTTTCCGTCTCGCCTCGCCCTACGCGTTCGCCGGTCCCGCGTGGAGCGATCTTTGGCCAGCGCAGTCCTTCTTCGAACAGATTCAGGAGGCACGCCGGTTCGCTTCCGGCGGCGCCGATTTCCCGCCGAACTGGCAATGGCTGGCGCGCACGCCCTGGGTCGATCCGGGCCGCAATCTCCTGCTGTGGGGACTCGGTCCCGTGCTCGGCAGCGCGGTGGTGATCGGCATCGTCGGTGGCGCCAGGCAACTGTTGCGTGCCACGCCCGCTGCCCGCGCACGTTCCCTCGTGTGGCTGTGGGCCGTCGGTTACTTCGCCTGGATGGGTCAGCAATGGGTCGCCAGCATGCGCTACTTCCTGCCGATCTATCCCGCACTGTGCGTACTCGCGGCGGCGTGGCTGGTCCTGTGGTGGCGACGCTGGCGTTTCGCGCGCCGCCACGACGCCGCAGCGCGTGCTTTGTTGACCCGACGCCATGAGGTCTCAAACGAACGCTTCAGCCGCGAATCCGTCTCGCGTGACCCGCGTTCGCGCCTGAAGGCGCTCCTGGAGGCATTCAGCCTTCCTCGTGCCGCCTCGATGGTGCCCACAGTCGTGATCGCCGCGGTCCTGATCGCCGCGACCGGCTGGGCGCTCGCCTTTCATCGCATTCACGTCACGCTGCACCCCTACGTCGCCGCCACCCACTGGATCTTGCGCCACGTCGAGGCTCCGGTATCGGCACGGGTGGAAACCGCGAGCGGCGTCGGGCCGCTCGTCAACTGGCCGGTGGCAACTGCGCTCGGCGACGCCACTGCGACAGACGCGATCTCGTCCACGCGGTCGCCTGTCGACGGGACGATCGCGCGGCTGCGCCTGCACCGGGTCACGCTGCTGAGTGCTGCGCCGGCGCCGACGATTCGACTGGACATCCTCGATCGCCACGGTAGGCCGATCGCCGGCACGGCAACCGTCGCCCTGCCCTTCGCGGTCGATGCCGTCCCGGGTGCCGCGATCGACGACGTCGACCTGCCCCTGGTGTCGCCCGCGGCGCTGCTCGGGGGCGAGAAGTACGGCCTGCGGCTCGCGGTTCGCGGCGGAAGCATCCGCCTGTCCGGCGCGCGCCTCGTCCAGGAGGGCACGTGGAACGACGCGGTGCCGACCCGCGTCGTGTGGCTGCCGGAAACTCGAGCGTTCGACCTCGCCGGCCCCTCGGGAACGGCCGCGCGCAACGCCGAGGGGGTCGATCCCTTCGGCCAGGGCTACTACGTGCCCTTGAACCTCGACATGGCGACCGAAGACGATGCGCGCAAGCGGAAACGACTGCTCGAACAGCTCGATGCGGGCGAGTGGCTGATCGTCCCGAATCAGCGCTTCTACGATTCGATGCCGCGCAACCCGCTGCGATTCCCGCTGTCGACGCGATTCTACGACGCGTTGTTCGGCGGGGAACTCGGCTTTTCCGTCGCGCTCGTCGCCGCCTCGCCCCCCACGTTCATGGGCATGGCGATCGCCGACCAGGCGCTGCCGACCTTCGGGCAACCGGTGACGAACCGGCCGTGGACGCGCTGGATGCCCGAGGAAGCGTTCAGCGTCTACGACCATCCCGCCGTGTTCGTGTTTCGCAAGGACGCGGGCTACACGCCCGCGGCGGCCGAGCGCGCGCTCGGCGGGCTCGAGTTGACCGACGTCAGAACGGCGCTCGGCGAAACCAAGCCCGCGCTCGCCGGGCGACTCGCGTGGTCGACGGCCGAGGCGAACGCGGCCCCCGACGGAATCCTGCGGCAGCCCGGCGCATCGGGGACGCCGCCAGCGGCCACAGCCGTTGTTGGAGCATCGAGTGGCTTTGCGCAGGCGATCTCCGCCTTCCAGTGGTACGCGCTTTCGCTTTTCCTCGGCGTGCTCGCGTGGCCGTGGCTCGCTCGACTGTGGCCGGAGCTGCCCGACCGCGGTTATGGCGTCGCCCGGATCGCCGGGCTCATCGCGCTCGCATTGCCGGCGTGGTGGCTCGCGTCGCTGGGCATTCCGGCGTGGACCTGGCATGGGCTCGCGATACTGCTTGCCATTTTCGCGATGGTCAGCGCGCTATGGGCCTGGTCGCGCTGGCGGCGCGGTGCGAGGGTCGGTCCGGCGGTCCTGCGCACCGCCCTCGTCGGCGAGTGTGCCTTCGCTTCGCTGTTTGTCGTCGGGATCGGCATGCGGCTCGCCAACCCGGACTTGTGGGCGCCGTTGCTGGGGGGTGAGAAGCCGATGGATTTCGCGATGTTCAATCGCGTGCTCGCCACCGATGCCTTCCCCCCTGCCGACCCGTGGTTCAGCGGCGGGCGCCTCAACTACTATTACTTCGGCTGGGTGCTCGCGGGCGTGCTGAGCAAGCTGACGGCAACGCCGGCGGCGCTCGCCTACAACCTCGCGCTTCCCACCTGGTTCGCGATGACGGGACTGGCCGCCGGCGCGCTGGCCTTCAACGCCGTCGCCCATGCCAAGGCGGGTGATGCTGCAAAGACCGCGGCGTGGACGGCCGCCGCGGTGGCGCTGGCCGCGTCGGTTCTCCTCGGCAATCTCGATCTGCCGCGCGCACTCTCCCCCACGGTCGATGAAGTTCGCCGCGTGCTCGACGGGAACGCGCCCCCGACCGCGAGCACCGTGGGCGATGCGCTGCGGCGCCACAGCGAGCGCTGGTTCTGGGCGCCGTCGCGAACCGTTGGCGAACTGCCGGGGGCAAGCCACGAGATCAACGAATTCCCGGCGTTCTCGTTCGTTTTCGGCGACCTCCACGCCCACGTCCTGGCGCTGCCGCTGCAGTTGCTCGCGCTCTGCGCGCTGGGCGGGCTGGCCGCCTCGGCGCTCGCGGCGCGGCAGCGCGGCGGTGCCCACGGGCCGCTGCTGCTCGCGCAGATCGCAGCCGCCGGCGTGCCGGTCGGGTTGCTGCGCGCAACCAACACCTGGGACTGGCCGCTCCATCTCGCCCTCGCAGGTGCCGTGACGGCAGGGGTCGCGTGGGCCAACGTCGCCACCCGATGGCGACGACGTGATCGCGGACCGGTCGATGTCGTGCCGCTCGTCGGCTTCGCCGGCGCCGTCGCGCTGCTGCTTTCGGTCCAGTGGCTCGTCTCCTGGCCGTTCCGCAGCTTCGTCACCGGCGGCGTCGAGCTGCACGTCTTCGGCGGCAAGGGAACGCCGCTTGCTGCCTGGCTCGCGATACAGGGCTGGTTCCTCGTCGCCATCGGCAGCTGGGCACTGGCGCTGGCCCGGACACGCCCGCGGAGGGTGCCTGCGGATGCCCGCGTCCGGGCCCTGCTCGCCGGCCTGCGCTTCATCCGCTGGGGCGGCATCGCGGTCACGGCAACGGCGATGCTCGGCGCCTTGTTCCGAGGCGGCGACGTGCCCGCGCTCTTCGCGCAGATCGCGCTCGTCGCCTGGCTGCTCGAGGTGCTGTGGCTGCACGCGAAAGACTCGGACGAGCGCGTCGGCTTGCTGCTCGCGATCGCGGGATTCGCGCTCGCGGTGGCGGTCGAAGGGGTCGTCGTCGGGCGCGACCTCGGGCGCATGAACACCTTCTTCAAGTTTCACCTGCAGGCATGGCTGCTGCTCGCGATCGCGTCCGGCATCGCCGTTGGCAGCCTCTTTACGCTCCGCCTTTCGCGCTGGCCGTCGCTGCTGTGGAAATCGGCGTTCGCCCTGGCAACGCTGGTCGCAGCGGCCTACCTGCCGCTCGCCACCTACGGTCGATCGCAGGCGCGCTTCGATCCCGGGGCCGAGTTCACGCTCGACGGCGAGGCTTTCCTCGGCTACGCGGTTCACGATGTCGACGGCCGGCGACTGCGGCTTGCCGACGATGCGGGAATCATCCGCTGGCTGCGCGCGAATGCCGCGGACGACGACGTGATTCTGGAGGCACAGCTTCCCGAGTACCAGTGGGGCAGCCGGCTGTCGACCTACAGCGGACGATCGACGGTACTGGGGTATCGCCACCATCAGACGCAGCAGCGCCCGCTGCCGGCGCTCTTTGATGCGATCGAACTGCGGCGGCAGAACATTCCGGCGATCTACGAGACCACGGACCTCGCGCGCAAGATCGCCGCGCTGCGCCACTACGGCGTGCGCTACGTGGCGGTGGGCGGCCTCGAACGTGCCGTGCATTCGGCGGCGGGCCTGGCCGCCTTCGACGCGCTGGCCACCCGCGGCGATCTGGAAGTCGCGCTGGCCGCCGGCCTGGACCGGGTCTATCGCGTGCGCGATGCGTCCATCACCCCTGCGGCGCGCGGCCCGGCATGGTAGGCCGCGGCCGGACTCCTGTTGCGGGGGACCAGATAGAAATTGATCTGGTCGTGCTCGGTTGCGGCATCGGTTTCCCGCAGCTCGCCGGCGACCAGGATGCAAAGCACGTAACCCGGCAGCTTGCCTTCCCGAAGGTACGCGGCCAGTCGCTGGCCGCCGGTGTTGTCCTCGATCTGCACGATGGGGCGGCAACTCGCCAGGACTTCGCGCGCGCCGTCGAGAAAATCGATCTCGTGCCCCTCCACGTCCACCTTGACGAAGGCGAGCCGGGGCAGCGATTGCTTGTAGGAGTCGAGCGTTCTGGTCACTATGTCGTCGGTTTCATGCGGGGAGTGAACGGTCTCCAGCGTCGCCAGCGCCGGCTCCGGCACGTTCTGCATCAAGTAGGGAATGCGCAGCGTGCGCGTGCCGGCGCGGCTCGAAAGGGCCACGCGGTGGAGATCCAGGTTGGCGTGCGAAGACCGCAGCCTTTGCAGCGCCCTGAACACGCGCGTCTGCGGCTCGAAGGCATGGACCCTGCCCCCCGCCCCGACCAGCGAACACAAGGCCTGCGTGTAGATGCCGAAATGCGCCCCGACGTCGACGACCAGCGCCCCCGGCCCGACAATGCGCCTCAGGTAATTGAGATGCGCCGCTTCGTAAATCCCCAGCCGGCCGAGCAGGATCATCGCCGCGCATCGAAGCTCGATGTAGCGCTGCGGATCTTTCCCGGCGGCAACGTGGAACAGCACCCACTTGACGCATCGCCGCACCTGTTCGATCACGCTTGCGGCAGCTTCGCTCCCCGTCGATGCGGGCCTTCGGCGGGGTTGGTGAACCTTCATGAGTGAAATGGCTGCATCGAGAATCTCCGGCCCGGCGGACCGCTGCGGATACTGGCCGCGCTCACATACTATCGCCCCTACATCAGCGGCCTGACAATCTACGCCGAACGGCTTGCTCGTGCCCTCGTTCGTCGCGGCCACGAGGTGACCGTACTGACGATGCGGCACGATCGATCGCTGCCGCTGGACGAGGTGGTCGATGGCGTGCGCATCGTGCGTGCCCCGGTCCTCGCGCGGCTCAGCAAGGGCCTCGTCTCGCCCGCGTTCACGATCCGTGCGGCGGCACTGCTGCGCAAAGCGGACCTCGCGCACCTGCACCTGCCGCAATTCGATGCGGCGGGCGTCGCGCTGCTCGCGCGCACGCTGCGGGTGCCGATCGTCGTCACCTATCAGTGCGACGTCCGCCTCCCGCGCGGGGCGCTGAACAGCACGGCGGAAACAGCGCTGCACTTCCTGGATCGCATTGCGGGAGCGCTGGCGGAGCGCGTGGTCACCAATACGCAGGACTACAGCGACCATTCGCCGTACCTGCGGCGGTTCCGGGAAAAGCTCGTCATCATTGCGCCCCCCGTCGAACTGTTGCCCGTCGGCGCGACGCTGGTGCAACGATTCCGCGAGCAGCGCCTCCCGCAGGGCAAGGCGCCGATCATCGCCATGGTGGCGCGGCTGTCCGCCGAAAAAGGCGTCGAGGTGCTGCTCGATGCCTTTCCGCGAATACTCGCATCGCATCCCGACGCCTGCATCGTCTTTGCGGGACCGTACCGCAACGTCCCGGGCGAAGGCGCCTGTTTCGAACGCCTGCGCCCGCGTATCGACGCCCTGGTCGCCGCCGGTCGATGGCACTTCCTCGACGTCCTCGACGACGAAGGGATCGCCGCCTTCTACGCGAGCATCGACCTCCTGGTCGTGCCCAGCATCAATTCGACCGAGTCGTTCGGGCTGGTGCAGATCGAAGCGATGCTGCACGGCGTTCCGGCGGTCGCGTCCGACCTTCCTGGCGTGCGCCACGCGGTCATGACCACCGGCCTGGGGGAGATCGTTCCTGCGGGCGATGCGGACGCGCTCGCACGCGCCGTCTGCGGTGTTCTGGCGCGCTTCGCGGGCCGGAGGGATCCGCGTCCCGATCTTGCCGCGGAGTACGACCCGCTGCGTGCAGCGGAGCGCTATGAGACGCTGTTTCGTTCGGTGCTGGCTGCGCGCCAGTGACCCGCGGAAACCGGGCGCTCACTGGACTACCTTCGTGCTGCGCACTCCGGTATTCGCGCTCGGGGCGGCCCGTCGCGCTCATTGGACTACCTTCGTGCTGCGCACTCCGGTATTCGCGCTCGGGGCGGCCCGTCGCGCTCATTGGACTACCTTCGTGCTGCGCACTCCGGTATTCGCGCTCGGGGCGGCCCGTCGCGCTCATGCAGTCGGGGGCCGGGCAGCCAGGTGCTGCCCGAGTGCCGCGGCGACCTTGCGACCGGCGCCGATGGCGTAGTTGGTGCCGCGATCTTCCGGGTAGATCTGCGCCATGGACGCGAGGTAGAGTCCGCGCAGGGGGGTCGTGACCGCCGGGATCAGCTTGCCATAGTGACGGGTGACGATGGGCTGCGAGTGCCGTGCCCGCCAGACGTGCGCGTCGATCACGCATTCGCGGGTCAGTTCGGGAAACATTCGCTGCAGGTGCTCGATGCTGAACTCGACGAGGTCCCTGTCGGGCATCCGGAAGAGCGGATCGGACTCCGGCAGATACTTCGACAGATAGACGATATGCCGACCGGCGTAGGTGGAGGGCGGCTCGAAATTCGTGTGCTCGATGACGCCGACGAACGGAAAGCCGGGGTCGTTGACGTTCAGCCAATAGGTGTCGGACAGGCTGCGGTCGAGCTGGAGGACGATGCAGACGTTGGCCAGGTACCGGATGCGCCGCAGGCTTGCCGTGTACTCCGCAGGCAAATGGGGTGCGACGAGGTCGGCGATGATCGGCAAGGCGGGCGTGGCGATCACCGCGTCGGCGGCGATGGTGGCCCCGCCGGATACGACGGCGACGACCCGACCGCCGTCAACCACCAGGCCGGAGACGGGAACGTCGGTGCGGATTGCGCCGCCCTGCCCGCGGATGGCATCGCCCAACGCGTCGGCGAGTGCCGCGAAGCCACCCCGATAGTAGGCCAGCTGTTCGGCGCCGCGCTTGCCGCGGCTCCCGCCGCGCAGCTTGAGTTTGTTCCAGAACCAGACGGCCGAGACTTCTTCCGCGACATCGCCGAACTTGCCCCTCAGCAGGGGTTCCCAGACCACGCGATAAACCCGCTCGCCGCCCAGCTCGCGCAGCCAGTCCGCCGCTGTGCGCTCCTCGAGTACCTGCCAGTCTTTCACCCGCCGGGCACGAAACGCGAGGAGGCCAAGCCGGACGCGATCGTGGAAAGGCAAGGGCGAGAACCTCAGCAGATCGAGGGGGTTGGACAGCTTGAAGAACCGATTGGCGTAGTACATGCCCGTGCGTGTCGGGCGGAGCAGCACCTCGCCCTGCTTGCCCAGCTCGTCGATCAGTTCCATCACATGCGCGTCGTTCGTAAACCAATGGTGGTAGAACTTCTCCAGGCGCACGCCCTCGACATCGAAGCTGCCGGCGAGCCCGCCGATGTCGCGGTCGCGCTCGAGCACCGTCGCACGAATGCCGTGCCTGCCGAGCTCGTAGGCCGCAGCAAGGCCGCCGAAGCCCGCCCCGATGACCACCACATGCGGCGAAGGCGTCGAAGCGCTGACGATTCACTCCTTGGCCGGGACCGAAGCGGGGGCCGGCCGCCGCCAGATCCGCTCGCCGCGCAGCAGCAGATAGAGGAGGCCAGATGCGGTCAACGGCACCCACAGGACGGCATGAACCGTCAGCGCGAACGCCACTGCCGCCTCGCGCGCAGCCCCATAGGCGGTCAGTCCCAGCACGGCAAAGTAATCGAAGGTCCCGACGTAACCGGGCGAACTCGGCAGCAATGTCGCCAATGTGGACGTCGCCAGGGCAAACCATGGCCCACGCTGCGCGGCTCCGGTGTCGATCGCCAGGGCGACGACGGCGAAAACGGCGCCCTCGAAAGCCCAGGTCACGATCGACAGCCCCAGCAACGTCACCAGCCGGGCTGGAGCCCGCAGCACGTTCAATGCCTCTACCAGAGCCGTTCCGCGGCGATGGATGGCGTCGGACCACCCGCGTGCGTTGAACCCCGGCCGATCAGCGACGAAGCGCACGATTCCGTGCAGCGAGGGCCCTGCGAGGATCAGCGTCAACACGGCGCACAGGCTGCCGCCCGCCAGCCATGCGCAAACCGTGATCAGCGTGTCGGGAAAGGCCCCCGGCGGCAGCCCCAGCAGGCCGAGGAAAAAGAAGGCGAGGAGGACGAGCAAGTCGAGGAGTCGCTCGACGACCAGCGTGCCGAGCACCCGCAGGGGCGGGGACCGCAATTGCCGGCGAAACCCGAAGACGCGCAGGGCATCGCCGGCCCGAAACGGCAGCGTGTTGTTGACCGCGACGCTGGTGAGGAAGGGCCAGACGCAAGCGGACAGCGGCAGGTCGCGCTCCAGGGCGCGCAGCATCAACCACCAGCGAAGGATGCGAACTGCATAGCCGGCGGCGAGGAAAGCCACGGCGAGCAGCAGGTAACGGAGCCGAGAGGTTCGCGAAGGCGGTCGCCAGCCCGCGGAGGTCGACGTTGCGCAGCAACAAGCCGACGAACGTCGCCGTCACCAGCAGACCGATGGCGGGCCTGGCCCAGCGGTTACGCATGTCGGGCACCGCAGGTCAAGATCGTTCGACCGTTCTGCCGGCCGGATCGGCGAAGCCAAGGCGCTCCTTCACCAGATACAGCGGACGCTGCTTGACCTCGCCATAGACGCGCCCCACGTACTCGCCGATGACCCCCAGGAAGACAAGCTGCACTCCGCCGAGGAAGAGGACGGCGATGAACAGCAGTGTCCAGCCGGTCACCCATGCGTCCGTGAACAGCCGAAGCAGAAGCGCATAAACGATGCCCGCCAATGCCAGACCTGAAGCCGCAAAGCCCATGTAAATGGCGAGCCGCAGCGGAACCAGCGAAAACGACAGGATCCCGTCGCTCGCAAAGCGCAGCATTTTTTTCAGCGGATACTTGGTTCTCCCGGCAAACCGGGCTGCCCGGCTGTAGTGAACGGGCTCCTGCCGAAACCCGACCCACGCGACCATCCCGCGCACGAAACGGTCACGTTCCGGCATGGCGAGCAATGCGTCGACCACCTTGCGGTCCATCAGCCGGAAGTCGCCGGTATCGAGCGGTATGTCGACGTCCGACAGCCGATTCAACGTGCGGCAGAAGGTTTTCGCAGTCCATAGCTTCAACGGCGTCTCGCCCTCCCGCTCGGTGCGCGCGCCATAGGCGACATCGACGCCGGCTCGCCAGCGCTCGACCATCTCCGGAATGACCTCCGGAGGGTCCTGCAGATCGGCGTCGATGAGCACCACGGCATCCCCGGCGGCGTGCTCGAGTCCGGCGGCGACGGCGATCTGCTGACCGAAGTTGCGCGAGAGCGAAATCACCCGGACCCGGGCATCCGAATGCTGAATTGTTCTCAGCGCCGCCAAGCTGCCGTCTCGACTTCCATCGTCGACGTAGAGAATCTCGAAGCGAGTGTCGACGAGTCGCTCCAGCGTCGCGACCAGCCGGGCGTGGGTCTCCCGGATTACCAGCTCTTCGTCGAAGCAGGGAACGACGGCCGATAGCAGGACGGGGCCGGGCCGCCGCAAGCGGCTGGTGTCCAACGCGAGATTCTCCTCTACCAAAACCCCTCCTTGTGACTGCGGATGCTGCCGTTGTCGGGTCACGTCCCGGGACGCGGTGCAGCAAGCGATTGAGTTCGAGTTGACGATCGGATTGCAGGCGGCTCGCGGCCATCATGGAGAGCGCTCCACATTGGCCGCCGGCGCACGCCTGCGAACCGCGAATGTGCGCCCGGACCGCGCCACATTGCCGCCGGCCATGGGCCTCGGCGGCCATCCTCACGCCGTCAATGGCTCGGCTTGCCGACCTTCGCCCCCGATTTGCCGACGAGAAAATCGAGATCCACGCCCTGGTCGGCCTGCAGCACGGTGTCGCAATAGAGCTTGACCCAGCCGCGGTCGGCGTGCGGCGGCAACGGCTGCCATTGCGCGCGGCGGCGCTCGAGTTCGTCGTCGCTCACTTGCAGGTGGAGTCGCCGCTTCGCGACATCGAGCTCGATGATGTCGCCGTTCTGCACCAGCGCCAGCGGCCCTCCCGCCGCGGCTTCGGGCGCGGTGTGCAGCACCACGGTGCCGTACGCGGTGCCCGACATCCTGGCGTCGGAGATGCGCACCATGTCGGTGACACCTTTCTTGAGCAGCTTCGTAGGCAGCGCGAAATTGCCGACCTCCGGGAACCCCGGGTAGCCTTTCGGCCCGCAGTTCTTCAGCACCATCACGCAGGATTCGTCGACATCGAGCTGCGGGTCGTCGATGCGCGCGTGCAGGTCGGCGATGTCCTCGAACACCACCGCGCGCCCCTTGTGCTTCATCAGCTTCGGCGTGGCCGCCGACGGCTTCAGCACCGCGCCGCGGGGCGCCAGGTTGCCGCGCAGCACCGCGATGCCGCCCAGTGGCTTGAAGGGCTTGGCGAGCGGCGTGATCACGCTTTGGTTGTAGTTGATGGCGTCCTTGACGTTCTGCCAGACCGTCCGCCCGTTCACCGTCCGCGCCTTCTTGTGCAGCGCGCCGGCGATTTCCCTGATCACCACCGGCAACCCGCCCGCGTAATAGAAATCCTCCATCAGGTACTTGCCGGAGGGCATCAGGTTGACGAGGCAGGGGATGCCGCGACCGAGGCGGTCCCAGTCGTCGAGCGTCAAGTCGACGCCGATGCGTCCTGCGATGGCCAGCAGGTGAACCACGGCGTTGGTCGAGCCGCCGACCGCGCCGTTGACCATGATCGCGTTCTCGAACGCGTCTTTGGTCAGTATCTTCGACATCCGCAGATCCTCGTGCACCATCTCGACGATGCGCCGGCCGGTCAGGCGGGCGAGGACCTTGCGCCGCGAATCGGCCGCGGGAATGGCCGCGTTGGTCGGCAGCGCCATGCCCAGCGCCTCGACCATCGACGCCATCGTCGACGCGGTGCCCATGGTGTTGCAATGCCCTGCCGAACGCGAGTTGCAGGCCTCGGCCTCCGGCAGGTCGGACATCTTCATCGTGCCGAGCTTCAGCGCCTCGGTGAACTTCCAGGTGTGCGTTCCGGAGCCGATGTCGTCGCCGCGATACTTGCCGTTGAGCATCGGCCCGCCGGAGAGCCCGATCGTCGGCAGGTCGCAGGACGCGGCGCCCATCAGCAACGCCGGCGTGGTCTTGTCGCAGCCCATCATCAGCACGATGCCGTCGAAGGGGTTGGCGCGGATGGACTCCTCGACGTCCATCGCCACCTGGTTGCGAAACAGCATGGTGGTCGGGCGCATCATCGTCTCGCCCAGGCTCATCACCGGAAACTCCAGCGGAAAGCCGCCGGCCTCGAGGATGCCCGCCTTGATGTGTTCGGCCAGTTCGCGAAAGTGCCCATTGCAGGGCGTCACGTCGGACCAGGTGTTGCAGATGCCGATCACCGGCCGGCCGTCGAAGAGGTCGTGCGGGTAGCCCTGGTTCTTGAGCCAGGAACGATGGACGAAGGCGTCGCGGTCGTGACTGTCGAACCACGACCGGGAGCGGAGCTTGGGCTTGGCGGGTTTGTTGCTCATGGGTTTCTCTGACCTCGTCTCGAATGAATGACGTCGCAGGGGGCCGGTGTTTCGCCTGCGAATGTTAGTGTTCTGCTTCGCAGATATCGGCACCGTAAAGCGCGTCTTCCGGTCCGTGGCGGCGTTGCAAATCCTCGCAATAGCACGGGCTATTGCTGTGGTTTGCGCCTTGCCACGAACCGGAATCCATCGCTTTCCCAAGTACCTCTATCTACGAAGCAGAACACTAGCAAGCTACACCCGCGGGGTGTGGAAGGGAAAGCGCGTCGCGCAAAACCCACGTTGCGGACAGTGGTGCGTGCCGCGACGGCGCTCACGTAAAATGCGCCTATAGCCCCCTGGAGGTCCCATGAAATCGGTACGACTGAAGCAACCCGGCGAAATCGCGCTGGTCGACATTCCCGCCGCGCAGCGCCGGGACGGCGAAATCCTGATCAAGGTGCGCACGGCCGGCATCTGCGGCTCGGACATCGGCGCCTACCGCGGCGTGAACCCGCTGGTGAGCTATCCGCGCATCATCGGGCACGAGATCGCCGGCGAGGTGGTCGAGGTGCCGGTCGAGGAGACCCACATCAAGCCGGGCGATCGCGTCGTGCTCGAACCCTACGTCTACTGTGGCAAGTGCTACCCCTGCTCGATCGGCCACACCAACTGCTGCGAGAACCTGACGGTGCTGGGCGTGCACATCGACGGCGGCATGGCCGAGTACATCTCCCATCCCCGCCATCTCGTGCACAAGGCGCCGGCCAACGTCCCGTGGGAACTGCTGCCGTTGGCGGAACCGCTGGTGATCGCGATGCATGGCGTCGCGCGACCGCAGGTCGTCGCCGGCGAATACGTGGCGATCACCGGCTGCGGCCAGATCGGGCTCCTGTGCGCGCTCTATGCGCTGACGCTGGGTGCGATCCCCATCGTCATCGACCCGGTGAAGGAGCGGCTCACCCGCGCGCTGCAACTGGGCGTCCCGCACGTCATCGACCCGGTGGGCGAAGACGCCGTCGCGCGCATCAGCGAGATCACCCACAAGAGAATGGCCGAGGTGGTCATCGAGGCTTCCGGCGACGCACGGGCGTTGCGCAGCTCCGTCGACTACGTTTCCTTCGCGGGCCGCATCTCGCTGGTCGGCTGGTCGAAAGGCGACACGCCGATGCCGATGGCGCTGGTCACCCGCAAGGAACTGACGATCTACGGCTCGCGCAACAGCGCCTGCATGTTCCCGGAGAGCCTCAAGCTCATCTCGGAAGGCAAGATCAACGTGGCGGCGCTGCTCACCAAGTCGGTGTCGATGGCCGACGCGCCCGCCACCGTCGCCGACATCTCCGAGCACCCCGACCGCTATCTCAAGGTGACCTGCGCGTTCTGACGCTCGCCCGCGCGGCGCGGGCGCCGTGCCTGACCGCGCGACGGCAACCCAATACCGCCATCCACTCACGCGAAGGAATCGCCGTGGCAACCCTGACTCGAACCCTGCTGGCGCAGGGCAAGTTCAACGCCGACACCGCCGCCCCGTCCGCAAAGAAGCCCGTCGGCATCCTGCAGATCGGCGACGGCAACTTCCTGCGCGGTTTCGCCGACTGGATGGTCGACATCGCCAACGGCGCCGGCCTCATGAACGGCGAAGTCACCGTGGCCCAGCCGTTGCCGCAGGGCATCGCCGACCTACTCAACGCGCAGGACGGGCTGTACACGGTGCTGCTGCGCGGCGTGCAGAACGGCAAGCCCGTCGACTCGCGGCGGGTCGTGAGCTGCGTCAAGCGTGCGCTCGACCCCTACGCGCAATGGGACGCAATGCTCGCGATCGCGAAGGATCCCGCGCTGCGCTTCGTCATCTCCAACACCACCGAAGCGGGCATCGCCTACGCCGAGGAAGCCTATGTCGAAGGTCAGTGCCCGACGAGCTTCCCGGCCAAGGTTGCCGCGCTGCTGCTGGCGCGCTACCGGGCGCTGGGCGGCGGTTCCGCGCCGGGGCTCGTGTTCCTGCCCTGCGAACTGATCGAGGCCAACGGGGCGAAGCTCGCGGCCTGCGTGCTGCAGCTGCGCCGACGCCTGGAAACTCCCCGCCGAGTTCGCGGCATGGATGAAATCGACCAACGTGTTCTGCAACACGCTGGTCGACCGCATCGTGCCGGGGTTCCCCGCCGGCGAGGCGGAAGCGCTGTACGCGAAACTGGGCTACACCGACCCGCTGCTGGTCGCGGCCGAGCCTTTTCATCTGTGGGTCATCGAAGCGCCGGCGGCCATCGCCGAAGAATTCCCGCTGCACAAGGCCGGGCCTCGACGTCGTCTGGACGAACGACCTCACGCCCTACCGCACGCGCAAGGTGCGCATCCTCAACGGCGCGCACACGGCCAGTTCGCTGGCGGCCTTCAGCGCGGGACTCGACACCGTCAAGTCGATGACCGAAGACCCGGTGGTGTCGAAATACCTGGCGAAGGTGATGTTCGACGAGATCGTGCCCTTCGTGCCGCTGCCCGAGGCCGAGCGCCGCGCCTATGCCGAAACCATCATGGAGCGCTTCGCCAATCCGCATATCCGTCACGAATTGATCTCGATCGCGCTCAACTCGGTGTCGAAGTGGCAGGTGCGCGTGCTGCCGACGGTCAAGGACTACGCCGCCGCGCGCGGCAAGGCACCGGCGGGGCTGGCTTTCTCGCTGGCCGCGCTGCTCAATTTCTACGACGGCAAATTCACCGGCGGCGATTATGCCGGCGAACGGCAGGGGCAGGCGTACCCGATCCGCGACAACGCCGACGTCCTGGCGATCATCAGTGCCGCCTGGCGCGGCAGCAAGGACGCAGGCGCACTCGCCGCGACGCTGTTGGCCGACGCGCGTCTGTGGGGTGAGGATCTGACCAGGATTGCCGGACTGCAGGAGCAGGTCGCGCACTCGCTCGCACGGATCAAGGCGGTCGGCGTCAAGGCCGCGATGGCGGAGCTCTCTGGCTGACCGGCGAGCTCGTATGCTTGTGACAGCGCATGGTGCGGGTCTTGTAGGAGGATCATTGTTGATCCTGCACGGTGATGCATGAAGTTGCGGCAGTTCGGGCCTGAAGGCCCTCCTACAAGACCCTGCCGCGCCCGCGGACGTGCAGGAGGAGCGCCTTCAGGCGCGAACGTTCATTGCTCCGCCTGCACACGCCGGCCGTTTCTGGCGGAGCACGAAATGCACGAATCATCCGTAGCCATCCGCCTGCATGCCAACGACGACGTTCTGATCGCAACCCGGCAACTGCTGCCGGGAACCGCCATCGAGTCCGAGAAGCTCAACGTGCGCGATCTCATCCCTCCCGCGCACAAGGTCGCCGCGCACGACATCGGGACGGGCGAGGCCGTACGCCGCTACAACCAGATCATCGGCTTCGCCACCGCCGACATCAAAGCGGGCCAGCACGTCCACGTCCACAACCTCGGCATGGGCGAGTTCGAGCGCGACTATGGCATCGGCCAGGACGCGAGAGAGATCGAAAAAGCGCAAACGCCCGCGACGTTCATGGGTTACCGGCGGCCGAACGGCCGCGTCGGCACGCGCAACTACATCGCCATCATCGCTTCGGTGAACTGCTCGGCAACGGTGACGCGCGCGATCGCGCGGCACTTCACGCCGGAGCGCCTTGCCGCCTATCCGAACATCGACGGCGTGATCGCGTTGCCCCATCCGCTGGGCTGCGGCATGCGTTCTTCGGGCGAAGGCATGGACCTCCTGCGCCGCACGCTGGTCGGTTACGCCCGGCATCCCAACTTCGCCGGCGTGGTGTTCGTGGGTCTCGGCTGCGAACAGAACCAGGTCGCGCCGCTCATCACCCTCATCGGCCATCACGAACCGGGGATGCTGCAGCAGATCGTCATGCAGACGGAAGGCGGCACCACCGCGGCAGTCAAGAAGGGCATCGCCCACGTCGAGGCGATGCTCGACGCGCGCCAACGGCTACCAGCGCGAGCCGGTGCCGTTGAGCCACCTCGACCGTGGGCCTCAACTGCGGCGGCTCCGACGGGTACTCGGGCATCACCGCCAACCCCGCGCTGGACGGCGCCGTCGACATGCTGGTGGCGCATGGCGCCACCGCGATCCTTTCCGAGACGCCGGAAATCTACGGCGCCGAGCACCTGCTGACGCGCCGCGCGGCAAGCCCGGAAATCGCGAAAAAGCTTCTCGACGCGCATCGCGTGGTGGAAGGACTACACCGCGCGCACCGGCGGCGACATGGACAACAACCCGTCGGTCGGCAACAAGGCGGGCGGCCTCACCACGATCCTCGAGAAATCGCTGGGCGCGGTCGCCAAGGGCGGCACGACACCGCTGAACGGCGTCTTCCTCTACGCCGAACCGATCGACGCCAAGGGCTTCGTCTACATGGACACGCCGGGCTACGACCCGGTGTCGGCGACCGGGCAAGCCGCCGGCGGCGCGCAGCTCATCTGCTTCACCACCGGCCGCGGCTCGGCCTTCGGCTGCGCCGGCGTGCCGACGATCAAGCTCGCCACCAACAACGCGCTGTTCGAGCGCCAGCGCGACGACATGGACGTCAACTGCGGCGACCTCATCACCGGCGTGCCGATGCCGGTGATCAGCCAGCGCATCTTCGACGCCATCCTGCGCTACGCCTCGGGCGAGAAGGTGCGCAGCGAAATCCTCGGCTACGGCAACGACGAATTCCTGCCCTGGCAGGTTGGCGCCGTGATGTAGGCAAGAACGTTGTCGTTGTAGGAGCGCCTTCAGGCGCGATTGCCTTTGCGCAGCGAACCGCGACTCCAGCAACCGACTTTCGCGGCTGAAGCCGCTCCTACTTATAGAGGATGCCGGGCAGCCACAGCACCAGCTGCGGCACGTAGGTGATCAGCGCCAGGGTTACCAGCAGCGGCAGAGCCATGGCGACGCCGCCTTCATCGTCTGCTCGAACGACAATCCCGACACCTTCTGCAGGATGAACAGCACCATACCGACCGGCGGCGTAATGAGTCCGATCATCAGGTTCAGCACCATGATGAGACCGAAATGGACGGGATCGATGCCGAGCTTGGCGATGATCGGCATGAACACCGGCACCAGAATCGTGATCGCGGCGATCGTCTCCATGAAGCAGCCGACGAACAGCAGGAAGATGTTGGCGAGCAGCAGGAACACCCACGGCGCGCTCGAGATCGACAGCACCCAGCCGGCGATGGCGTCGGTGATCTGCGTGGTGGTGAGCACCCAGGCGAAGATCGACGCGCTGGCGACGATGAACAGCACCGTCGCCGTGGTCTCGATGGTCTCCATCGAGATCTTGATCAGCTTGCGCCAGGTCAGCGTTCGGTACCAGACGAATCCGAGGAACAGCGCCCAGGCGACAGCCGCAACCGCCGCCTCGGTCGGCGTGAACAGGCCGCTGGCCATTCCGCCGATGAGGATGATCGGCGTCAGCAGCGCCATGAAGGCGTCGAACTTGAAGATCTTGTCCGCGACCATCACCGCGACCATCGGCAGGCCGAAACGCATCATGCCGCCCAGCGATCTCGTTCGACCACAGGAAGTAGAGCACAACCGACGTGATGACAATGGCACCGGTCTCGACGAACGCGTGGCCCATCCGCGACCACGAGAAGGCGATGTCGGCGCCGTACTTCCGGACATGCGCGTAGTAGCCGACCATGATCATCATGAAGATCGCCATCACCGCGCCGGGAATGAAACCGCCGGCGAAGAGCTTGCCGATCGACGTGTTCGCCTGGACGCCGTAGATCACCATCGGCAGCGACGGCGGAATGATCGGTCCCAGCGTCGCCGACGCCGCGGTGATGCCGACCGCGAACTCGGTCGGATAGCCGTGGTCCTGCATCGCCTTGATCTCGATCGTGCCGAGTCCCCCGGCGTCGGCGATCGCGGTGCCCGACATGCCGGCGAAGATCATGCTGCCGACGACGTTGACGTGACCCAGCCCGCCCTTGAGCCAGCCGACCAGCGCCAGCGCGTAGTCGTAGATGCGGTTGGTGATGCCGGACGAATTCATCAGGTTGCCGGCCAGGATGAAGAACGGCACCGCGAGCAACGGAAAGCTGTCGACGCCGCCGACCATCCGGTGGATGACGGTCAGCGGCGGAATCAGGCCGGTGGCCAGGATGTAGAGCAGCGACGCGATGCACATCGCTATGGCGATCGGGACGCCGCTTGCCATCACCGCCAGGAAACCGCCGAGGAGCAGGCTGTTCATCGCGTCAGGCCTCCACTTCGCCGGGACGTTCGAGCACGCTCCAACCCTGCCGCCAGTGCCGGATCGCCACCTGGACCGCGCGGAAGGCCATCATCACGAAGCCGAAGCAGACCAGCCAGTACATGTACGAGATCGGGAAATCGACGACGGTCATCTTCATGTGCGCGATCTTGGGAATCAGTTCCACGGTGAGCCACACCGCGTAGACGAAGAAAGCGACGCGCACGATGTCGACGCATCGTCGACATCGCGCGCGCGACCTTCTGCGGCAGGTAGCGGTAGAGGAACTCGACCTGGATGTGCGTGTTGCGCCGCACGGCCATCGACGCGCCGACGAAACAGACGACGATGAGGAGATAACGGGCGATCTCCTCGGTCCATGCCGCGGAGTCGCCCAGCACGTAACGGGTGAAGAACTGGTAGAAGACGTCGATCGCCAGCAGCCAGAAAAAGGCCAGCGTCAACCAGTCCTCCCAGCCATAGACCGACAGGTCGATCGCCTCCTCTCCGCCGTATGGAAATGGCCCTCGGCGTCGAGCACAGGCTCGCTCGTCGACGGATTCAGCCATGGTGTTGCGTCCCTCCCCAGGAGTCGTTGTCTTCGTCGCGACACGCGCGGCGCATGCAACCATGCGTCGACCGGCTCGGTGCAGGTTCGCGCCGGCAGACGTTGCCGCCGCGCTCGCCGGATGTGCGGATCTTCCGTCCGCGCGCCCGGCGAAGCGGATCACTTGATGGCGACGATCCGGTCGTAGTCCTTCTTGTCGTAGCCCATCGACTCCAGCGGCACGTTCTTCAGCACGGCATCGGAAAAGCTCTTGCGGTCGACGTTGACGATCTGCAAGCCCTTCTTCTTGAACTCGTCGACGAGCTCGGCCTCGCGCTTCTTGATGTCGGCGGTGGCGCCGGCGGCGGCTTCCCGCGTGACGTCGGTGAAGATCTTCTTGTCGGCATCCGACAGCTTGTTCCAGACGTGCGGCGCGATCTGGGTGACGATGCCGTCGACGATGTGCGAGGTCATCATGATCGCCTTCTGCACTTCGTAGAACTTCTTCGCCTCGATCGTCGTCAGCGGATTCTCCTGCGCCTCGACGGTGCCGTTCTGCAGCGCGAGGTAGACCTCGGCGAAGGCGATCGGCGCCGGGTTGGCGCCGCAGGACTTCGGCGTCGCCATGTAGGCCGGCGAGTCGGGCACGCGGATCTTCAGGCCCTTCATCCCGGCGCAGTCGGTGAACGGCCGGTTCGACGACGTCTGCCGCGCGCCGTAGTAGGTCATTGCAGTCGATCTGGATGCCGGTCTTGGCACGGTAGCCGTCGACCATTTCCTGGAACACCGGGCTCTTCGAGTACGCCAGCATGTGGTCGGCGTCGCGGAAGATGAACGGATAGTAGGCGATGCCGATCCGCGGGTAGCTGCGCATCGCGTACGACGTGCCGCTGATGATCATGTCGACGGTGCCGAGCGTGAGCCCCTGGTTGAGGTCGGCCTCCTTGCCCAGCGAACTGGCCGGGAAAACCGTGATCTCGTAGCGCCCGTTGCTGCGCTTCTTGATCTCGTCGGCCGCCCACACCGACCACTTGTGGTACGGCTCGCCGGTTTCGTAGACGTGCGCCCACTTGAGCTTGGTCTGCGCGGCGGCGGGGCCGGCCGCAACGCCGACAGCGATCGCCGTGACGGCGACCGAGAGTATCAACTTGTGCAACGCTTTCATGCTTCCTCCTGGCTGTGATGAATGGAAAACGCATGCTCCTCACGCGAAAACGACCTGGACCTTGGTGGCGCGGTTCTTGTCCTTCGCGAGTTCGAAGGCCTGGATGCGCGTCCTTCAGCGGGAACTGGCCGGTCAGCAACGGACGGACATCGATGCGGCGCGACTGCAGGTACTGCACCGCCCAGTCGAATTCTATGCCCCAGCGGAAGGCGGGGCAGAAATCGAGTTCCTTGACCATCAGCTCGTTGAGCAGGAAAGGCAGCGGCTCGTGCGGCAGCGTGCCGACCTGCACGATGCACGCACCGCGCTTGACCGCGGCGACGCAGGTCTTCAAGGCCGCGAAACTGCCGGACACTTCGAAGGCCGCGTCGAACTGCGGCCTGGCGAGGATTTCCGCGTCGCGATCGGCGCGCAGCGTGACGTCGGCGCCAACCGCCTTCGCCTGCGCGAGCGGCCGGTCGAGAACGTCGCTGACGGTCACTTTCGTCGCGCCGGCCAGCCGCGCCACCATCACCAACAGGCAGCCGATCGTCCCGGCGCCGGTGATCAACACCGACTTGCCGATGAGGTCCACACCGCGCTTCAACCCGTGGAGCGCCACGGCCAGCGGTTCGGCGAAGGCGAGTTCGCCCAGCGTCACGTCGCCGGCAGCGGGATAGCACTGGCGCTCGCCCATGACGAAGTATTCCTGGAACATTCCCTGCACGTGCGGGAACAGGCTCGCGCTGCCGAGGAACTTCATGTTCTGGCACAGCTGCTCGCGCCCTTCGCGGCAGGGATAGCATTGGCCGCAGGCGTGCGACGGGCTGATCGCCGCCTTGTCGCCCACCTTGACCCGCGTGACGCCGGGACCCACCGCGGCGATCACGCCGGAGGCCTCGTGACCGGGAATGAGCGGCTCGCGAATGACGAAGGAGCCGTTGCGCCCCTCGAAATAGTAGTGGATATCCGAGCCACAGATGCCGCCGGCCCCGAGCTGCACCAGCACCTGGCCGGGCCCGGCTTCGGGGGTTGCGAAGGGCTCGATGCGAAGGTCTTCCTTGGCGTGAATTCGGGCGGCAAGCATTTCATTTCTCCTTGATGGCGGCGTCGCTGGAGGCAGTTTACGCACCCTGTGCCGCGCCGGATGGGCTACTTGAGATTATCCCACCCGGTGCTGAACCGTTTGTAGGCGTGGTTGAGATGGCGCTGCATCGCGCTCTTTGCCGCCACCGGGTCGCGAGCGGCTATCGCTTTCAGAACGGCGCGGTGCTCGGCCATCGCCGACGCCCACAGCGCCGGCGAATCATAGTGCTCCTCGAGCTGCTTGTAGAGCGGCCCCACGCGCTCTTCCCACAGCATCTTGACGACCGAGACCAGCGCGCCGTTGCCGGTCGCCTCGACGACGCGCAGGTGAAACAGGCGATCGCCGGCAAGAGGCTGCGAACCGTCGCGCGACTCGACTGCCATCTGGTCCAGCGCCTCCTCGAGGGCCTGAAGATGCGCCTTCTTGGCCGACTTGGCCGCCAGCGCCGCGCACTCGCTTTCGATCACGTAGCGGGCACGCAGCAACTCGAACGGTCCGGCTTCGGCCTCGGCGGGCTCGTCAGCATCTACCGTGCCGGCGACCGCCTTGCCGGCCTGGCCGAGCGCGTAGATGCCCGAGCCGATCCGCACGTCGACCAGACCCTCCACTTCGAGCGCGATCAACGCCTCGCGCACCGACGGGCGCGACACGCCCAACTGCTTGGCAAGGTCGCGCTCGGAAGGCAACCGCGAGCCCGCATGGAACTCGCCGGAACTGATGAGGGATCGAATCTGATCGGCGATCTGGCGATACAACCGCCGGGGTTCGATGCTTTGGAACGGCATGGATGCAAGACAACCTGGCTGCGGGTTCGCGTCCCCCGGCCGGGGACGATGGGCCGACGATGGGCCAACGATGCCAATATCCGCGCTGGCCGCCGGCTCTGATACGCCTGTCGGAAGGCTAATCTTCACCCGCCAATTGGTCAAGTGGCATTACCAGTTTTCGGCGGGCGCGGTAGAATGCTCCGTCGCCGGGCTGCGGGGACCGATGAGGCCCGCAGCGGTCGGCACGCAGACGACACCGCGCCGCATGCGCATTCCGCGCCAAGCGGCCGCGTGTCCGCATTCGAAGGACAAACGCGATGGCAGGGCGGCTCGAAGGCAAGACGGCGCTGATCACGGCAGCCGGTCAGGGAATCGGTCGCGCTACGGCGCTGGCGATGGCCGCGGAGGGCGCCCGCGTCACGGCGACCGACGTGAACCCCGAACTCCTGGCAACGTTCGCCGGCGTGCCGGGCATCGAGACACGGCAACTCGACGTGCTCGACGATGCCGCGGTCGCGCGGACGATCGATGCCCTGCCGCCGCTCGACATCCTGTTCAATTGCGCGGGGTGGGTGCACAACGGCACGCTCCTCGACTGCAGCGACCGCGACTGGGACGCGAGCTTCAATCTCAACGTCCGCGCCATGTTCGTGGCGATCAAGTGCGCGCTGCCGAAGATGCTCGCCAACGGTGGCGGCAGCATCATCAACATGGCGTCGATGGCGTCGTCGATCAAAGGGTTTCCCAACCGCTGCGTCTATGGCGCGTCGAAGGCCGCCGTGATCGGCCTCACCAAGGGTGTCGCCGCGGATTTCGTCGCCAGGGGGATTCGCTGCAACGCAATCGCACCCGGCACCATCGAAACGCCTTCGCTGCACGACCGGATCAACACGGCGCCCGATCCGGTCGCGGCGCTGAAGAATTTCATCGCCCGGCAGCCGATGGGACGCCTCGGGCAGCCCGAAGAAATCGCACCGTTGATCGTCTACCTCGCGTCCGACGAATCGACGCTGATGACCGGAATCGTCGTCTCCATCGACGGCGGCATCTCGATCTGAGAGGCTGAGAGTCTTTCGATCATGCCCGCTCATCACGCCAGAAGACGCCCGCTCTTCGTTGCAAATGCTCGCCATAGCCCGAGCTATGGCTGCGCTTTGCGCCTCGATCGGACGCCTTCTGGCGCGCCGCTCGGACACGCCCGAAAAACTCTCAGCCTCTGACCGCTCGCCGAGCCGTTGCTATCGATGCGAGACCCCGATCGCGCACCATCCATTTCTAGAGGAGAACCCATGAAACTCGTACGCTTTGGCCCCGCCGGCCGCGAAAAGCCCGGCCTCATCGACGCCGACGGCAAGCTGCGCGACCTGTCGCGCAAGGTCAAGGACATCGGCCCCGAAGCGCTTGCGCCGGCGAAGCTCAAGGAACTCGCGAAACTCGACGTCAAGCGCCTGCCGCTCGTCAAGGGCAAGCCGCGCTTCGGACCCTGTGTGGCCGGCGTGTCGAAGTTTCTTGCCATCGGGCTCAACTACGCCGACCACGCCGCGGAATCGAACATGGCGATTCCCGAGTCTCCGATCGTCTTCTGCAAGTCGACGACCTGCATCGTCGGCCCGAACGACAACGTGATGATTCCGAAGGACTCCAAAGAGACCGACTGGGAGGTGGAACTCGGCGTCGTCATCGGCCGGACCGCGCGTCACGTCGCCGAAAAGGATGCGCTGAAATACGTCGCCGGCTACTGCCTCATCAACGACGTGTCCGAGCGCGAATTCCAGCTGAAGAAGGGTGGCGCGCAGTGGACCAAGGGCAAGGGCTGCGACACCTTCGGGCCGCTCGGCCCCTGGCTCGTCACCACCGACGAGATCAAGGACCCGCAGAACCTCGCCATGTGGCTCGACGTCAATGGCGTGCGCAAGCAGACCGGCAACACGCGGACGATGATCTTCGGCGTCGCGCAGCTCATTGCCGACCTGTCGAAATACATGACGCTCGTTCCCGGCGACGTCATCACCACCGGCACGCCGCCGGGGGTGGGGTTGGGCATGAAGCCGGCGCCGCAGTTCCTCAAGGCCGGCGACGTCATCACGCTGGGCATCGCGGGCCTGGGCGAGCAGAAGCAGAAGGTCGTCGCGTACAAGGCGAGGCGCTGAATCCCGCGGTCGCCATTCGCGGCTGAAGCCGCTCCTACAGGTAGACGTGCCGAGGTCCTGTAGGAGGGCCTTCAGGCCCGAATGTCTTTGCGCCCCGCCGCCGCGTCAAGGCGCGATGTAGGTGGTCTTCACCGTGGTGAAAAACTCCGCGGCGTAGCGGCCCTGCTCGCGCGAACCGTAGCTCGAGCCCTTGCGGCCGCCGAAGGGCACGTGGTAGTCGACGCCCGCCGTGGGCAGGTTGACCATCACCATGCCCGCCTGCGCGTGGCGCTTGAAATGCGACGCGTGCTTGAGCGACGTGGTGACGATGCCCGAGCACAAGCCGAACTCGGTGTCGTTCGCGAGCGCCAGTGCCTCGTCGTAGCCGCCGGCGCGGATCACCGCCGCCACCGGACCGAAGATCTCTTCGCGCGCAATTCGCATCGCGTTGGTGGCGTCGGTAAACAGCGCGGGCGTGAAGTAATAGCCGTCCTTCGCCCGCGTGATGCGCTCGCCGCCGAACGCAAGCGTTGCCCCCTCGCCCTTGCCGATCGCGACGTACGATAGATCGGTGTCGAGCTGGCTCTGGTCGACGACCGGGCCGATGTCGGTGCCTGCGGCCAGCGCGTCGTCGACCTTGAGCGCCGCGAGCTTTTCCGTGAGCGCCCTGACAAAGCGGTCGTGAATGCCCTGGGTGACGATGATCCGCGACGACGCTGTGCAGCGCTGGCCGGTCGAGTAATAGGAACCCTGCAACGCGCAGTTGACCGCGGTGGCGAGGTCCGCATCGTCGAGGACGACCAGCGGATTCTTGCCGCCCATTTCGAGCTGGAGCTTGGCCATGCGCGCGATGGCCTTGGCGGCGATCGCGCGCCCCGTGCCGACCGACCCGGTGAAGCTCAGGCCCGTCACATCCGGACTCGATACCAGCACTTCGCCGACGACCGACCCGCGGCCCATCGTCAGGTTGAACACGCCGGGCGGCAACCCCGCCCGGACCAGGATGTCGGCAATCGCCCACGCGCACCCCGGCACGAGGTCGGCGGGTTTCATCACCACGGTGTTGCCGTAAGCGAGCGCCGGCGCGATCTTCCAGGCCGGAATCGCCAGCGGAAAATTCCACGGCGCGATGAGCCCGACGACGCCGATGGGCTCGCGCGTCACCTCGACATCGACGCCGGGGCGCACCGAGGGGATCTTCTCGCCCGCATGGCGCAGGACTTCACCGGCGAAGAAGCGAAAGATGTTGCCGGCCCGCATCGCCTCGCCGACACCCTCGGGCAGCGTCTTGCCCTCCTCCCGCGAGAGGAGTTTTCCCAGCTCGTCCTTGCGCGCGAGGATCTCGGCGCCGGCACGGTCGAGGATGTTCGCGCGCTCCTGGATCGACCCCGTCGCCCACGCGGGAAACGCCGCCTTGGCCGCGGCGATCGCCGCCTGCACCTGCGCGGCATCCGCCCGCGCGTACTCGCCGATCACGTCGTTGACGTCGGACGGATTGCGGTTGACGGTCACCGACGCGCCGGCGACCCATTCGCCGGCGATGTAATTGCGGAACACGTTCGAAGTCATGGTTCGATCCTCAGGAAAGCAAGCCTCGTTGCGCGAGATTGCGCATCAGCGCGGCGGCGCCGAAAGTCCACGGCGCCACCGCATCGGTGCGATCGACGCGGTTGACCAATGCGCCCAGCAGCGGCGTCGACACCGCGACCACGTCGCCGACGACATGTGTGAACCCCTGTCCGGGCGCCAGGCGGTCCTTGGTCGGCGCGAACATCGTGCCCAGAAAGAGCAGGAATCCATCCGGGTACTGGTGGTTGGCGCCGATGGCCTGCGCCACGAGATCGAGCGGATCGCGGCTGATCTTCGCCATCGAGCTGGCGCCTTCGAGCACGAAGCCCTCGCCACCGTCGACGCGCATCGCGAGCTCGCAGCGGCGCACGTCGTCGATGCCGAAGCGCTCGTCGAAGAGCCGGATGAAGGGGCCGATGGCGCAGGAGGCGTTGTTGTCCTTGGCCTTGCCCAGCAGCAGCGCGCTGCGGCCCTCGAAATCGCGCAGGTTGACGTCGTTGCCCAGCGTCGCGCCCAGCGTGCGGCCGGCGCTGTTCACCGCCAGGACGATCTCCGGCTCCGGGTTGTTCCACGCGGACTTGGGGTGGATGCCGACGTCCGCGCCGAGCCCCACCGCCGACATGGGCTGCGACTTGGTGAAGATCTCGGCGTCGGGGCCGATGCCGACCTCGAGATACTGCGACCATACCTTCTCCCCGATCAGCACCTCCTTGAGCCGCGCGGATTCGGGGGAGCCCGGACGGATCGAGGCGAGGTTGTCGCCGATGACGGCAACGATCGAGCGCCGCACGGCCACCGCCCTGGCCGGGTCGCCACGCGCCTGTTCCTCGATCACGCGCTCCAGCATGCTGGCGACGAAGGTGACGCCCGCCGCCTTGATCGCCTGCAGGTCGCAGGGGGCCAGCAGCCAGGGCGCATGCGGGTCGCGCTCGCGCTCCGACGAATTGGCGAGCACGGCCTCGAGCGCGCCGAGGCGCGGCAGGTCTGCGGCCGCGCGAATCGCCGCCACCGGATGCTCCAGCTCGAGGAGATCGCGCATCGTCGGCGCGACGCGGGAAAGATCGCACAGCGCATCGCCGCGGACGACGACCAGCACGGGACCGCGCAGTTCCGGCGACCAGGCGCGGCCGACCAGCGTGGCGCGTTCACGATCGGCCGGGAGACAGGCGGCGGCGACTAGACGGGACTTCATCGGGGGGACCTTTGCATCCAGTTCGGGCGTCGGGCAGCGGCGGGCCGGCGCGGGAAAAAGCGAAGCGGGCCGGCGACCAGCGTCCATTATAGAGCCTGGGCGGCACGACCATATCCGCGGGCGACCTGCACCGCAGAACGCCGACGGCGTCGCCGATGTATCATCGGTGCCTTCGCGGCGCCGCGCGCGTGCATTCGCTGCGGCGCGAGACGCGCGTTCCGAAAATCTCCTGGACAGGGAGCATCCGATGCCCGATAACGCTTCGGCGCCGCTTTCCGCCGCCGCCGTCGACGCCGCCGCGCACCACCTCGTTGCCGCGCGAACCACCGCTCGTCTCGCTGGACGGCTGGCTTGCGAACTCCGGCCCGCGTCCGCAAGCGATGCCATCGCGATCCAGCAGCGCGTCGCGGAGATCCTGCACGCGTCCATCGGCGGCTGGAAGTGCTCGCTTCCGAACGCCGGCAAGACCATCGTCGCGCCGATCTTTGCCGACCTGATCCACAGCCACTCACCCGCCGCCGTGTATCCGGTCGACGCCGCAGCCGCGATCGAGCCGGAGATTGCGTGCGTGCTGGCGCGCGATCTTCCGGCGCGCGCCGCGCCCTACACCGAGGACGAAGTGCGCGCGGCGGTGGGCGAGGTGCGGCTGGTGCTCGAACTCATCGGCTGCCGGTATGCCGACCCCGCGGATCTGCCATCCGTCGAGATGCTGGCCGACAACGGCAACAATCAGGGACTCTACGTCGGACCGGCGATTGCGCACCCGTGGCAACAATCGCTCGCCGCTCTTGCGCTCACGATCAGCGGCCCCGACGGCCCGATACTCGCGCGCGATGGCCGCCATCCCGATGCCCATCCGCTGCGCCCGCTGGCGTGGCTCGCCAATGAGTTGGGTTCGGCACGCTGGGGCGGCCGAGGCCTCGCGGCAGGACAGATCGTCACCACCGGCTCTTACGCCGGCGTGCTCCGGGTCCCGCTTGCCACGACGCTTGCGATTCGCTTCGGAGATCTCGGAACCATCGACGTTGAATTTCAGCGGCGCGGCAAGTAACCTCTGAAGCCCGCGCGCGCCACCCACACCATGCCCACCCTCCTCGCGGCGCCCTCCCCCGCCGGCCCCGATCCGATGTTTCCGGAACACGAGCCTCACGTCACCGGCCAGCTTGCGGTCGACATGCGGCACGCGCTGTACTGGGAGGTCAGCGGCAATGCGTATGGCGTGCCGGTGGTGTTTCTCCACGGCGGCCCCGGTGGCGGGTGCCTGCCCTACCATCGCCGGTTTTTCGACCCGGAATTCTGGCGCATCATCCTGTTCGACCAGCGGGGCGCGGGACGGTCGGGCCCCAACGCCGAAATTGTCGACAACACGACCTGGCATCTCATTTCGGACATGGAGCGGTTGCGCGCCCATCTCAACGTCGAGCGCTGGCTGCTGTTCGGTGGTTCCTGGGGTTCCACGCTGGCGCTTGCCTACGCGCAGGCCTATCCGGAACGCTGCCTGGGCCTGGTCCTGCGCGGTATCTTTCTTGCCCGCCCGCAGGAAATCGACTGGTTCATGGAGGGCATGCGCGCGGTGTTCCCCGAGGCGTGGCGCGCCTTCGCCGAGTTTCTGCCGGAAGCCGAGCGGACCGACCTGCTGGGCAGCTATTACCGCCGGCTGATCGACCCCGATCCCGCGATCCACCTGCCCGCCGCATTGGCCTGGGACCGCTACGAGGCGGCGTGCGTGACGCTCCTGCCGGCCACAACGTCCGACGCCGACGACGCTGCCGCATCGCTCGCCATCGCCCGCATCGAAGCGCACTACTTCGTCAATCGCGCGTTTCTGTCCGATGACGAACTGCTGCTGCAGGTCGACCGCATTCGCCACCTGCCCTGCACCATCGTCCAGGGCCGCTACGACATGGTGTGTCCGCCGGTGACCGCCGACGCGCTCGCCCGCGCCTGGCCGGAGGCCGAGTACATCGTGGTCCCCGACGCCGGCCACTCGGTGCGCGAGCCGGGCATCGCGCGCGAACTGGTGGCGGCAATGGAGCGCATGCGCGTGCGGCTTGCCGGCCTTCGCACCGATGCCTGCCCGGAGGGAAGCCCGTGACCGAAGCCTGGCGATGAGCAGCGACGCCAGTCACGAGTGGCTCCTGCGCAGCCGGCGCGCGGTCTGGCATCCCGTGCACGCAGATGAAAGTGCACGCGTCGTTGCCGATCGTGCCGATCGCGCGCGGCGAAGGCGCCTGGCTCTACGATTTCGACGGGCGGCGTTACCTCGACGCGGTGAGTTCGTGGTGGGTCAATCTGTTCGGCCACGCCAATCCGCGCATCAACGCCGCGCTGGTCGACCAGCTGGGCACGCTCGAACACGCGATGCTTGCCGGCTTCACGCACCGGAGCGTGGTCGAGCTCTCGGAGCGGCTGGCAGCGCTGGCGCCGCGCGGCCTTGGCCATGCGTTCTACGGCTCCGATGGCGCCTCGGCGACCGAGATCGCGCTCAAGATGGCGTTCCATTGCTGGAGCAACCGGGGGCGGCCGGAAAAGGCCGGCTTCGTCAGCCTCGAGGGCAGCTATCACGGGGAGACCCTGGGCGCGCTTTCCGTCACCGATGTGGCGATATTTCGCGACACCTACGCGCCGCTGCTGCAGCGGAATGCGCGCGTGCCGGTGCCGGACGCCAGGCGCAAGCGACCCGGGGAGACCGCGCGCGACGCCGCCGAGCGCGCCGCCAGCGTGCTCGAAGCGCATCTCGCCGCGCATCACGCAACCACCGCGGCGCTGATCGTCGAGCCGCTGGTGCAGGGCGCGTCGGGGATGGTGATGTACGACGCGCATTACCTCGCCCTCGCGCGAGCGCTTTGCACGCGCTTCGAGGTGCTGCTGATCGCCGACGAGATCATGACGGGCTTTGGCCGCACCGGAAGCCTCTTCGCGTGGGAGCAGGCCTGCACCGCGGCCCCCGATTTCCTCTGCCTGTCGAAGGGCATCACCGGCGGCTACCTGCCGCTGTCGGCGGTCCTGTGCACCGATGCCGTCTACGACGCGTTCTACGACGACGATCCGGCGCGCGGCTTCCTGCATTCGCATTCCTATACCGGCAACGCGCTCGCCTGCCGCGCAGCGCTTGCCGTCCTCGACATCTTCCGTGACGACGACGTGATCGCCGCCAACCGGGACCGGGCGCAGCGCTGGCACGCTGCCGCATCCCCTCTTGCCAGTCACGCCAAGGTGCGGCATTTCCGGCAGCGAGGCATGATCATCGCCTTCGACGTCGAGACGTCGCGACCGGATTTCGCGCGCTGGTGCTTTGCCGAGGGACTCGCCCGCGAGCTGCTGCTGCGCCCGATCGGCAGCAGCGTCTACTTCATGCCGCCGTACGTGCTGACCGATGCCGAGTTCGCGCTGCTGGTCGAGCGGACGGCCGAGATTCTCGACCTCGCATGACCCACGCTTCCCTCGACGGGCTGATTGCCGGCATGGGGCGCGTGTTCGCCATCGCCATCGTTGCGATCACCATCGCGATGCCGGCCTTCGCGGTGGTGCCGCGTTCGGTGACGCGCGCCTTCCTCGACGCCCGCGTGCCGATGAACGCCGTCGGCATCGTCGTCCAGGAGGCTGGCGCCGCGCGGCCCCTGTTCGCGCATCAGGCCGACAGGCCGTTCAACCCGGCATCGGTGATGAAGCTCGTCACCAGCTTCGCCGCGCTGGAATTGCTCGGCGCCGACTATCGCTGGAAAACCGAGGCTTATCTCGACGGCCCGCTGGAAAACGGCGTCCTGCACGGCGATCTCGTGCTGAAGGGTTACGGCGACCCCAAGCTCACGCTGGAGCAATGGCAGGCGTTCATGGCGCAGCTGCGAGCGCAGGGGCTCGCCGCCATCGATGGCGATCTGGCGCTCGACCGCTCGTACTTCGCGACGGGCGCGCACGACGCTTCCGGATTCGACAACGAGCCGCTCAAGCCCTACAACGTCGGCCCCGACGCGCTGCTCGTCAATTTCAAGGCGGTGAAGTTCGCGTTCGCCCCGAACGCCAACGGCAATGCGCTCGACTTCAGCGTCGAACCGTCATTGGCGCGCGTGACCGTGGGACCGGCGCCGCCTTCCGCTGCGGGCACCTGCGGCGACTGGCGCGCTGCCCTGGGCGCAGCATTCTCCAACGACGGCACGTCGGCAACGGCCCGCTTCGGGGGCGCCTTCCCGGCCGCCTGCGGCGAGCGCGAATGGTGGGTTGCGCTGCTCGATCACCCGACCTATGTGCACGGCATGTTCGAGACCTATTTCCGGGCGGCGGGGGGTCGCTTTGCCGGTGGCTGGAAGAACGGAACGGCGCCGCCGAACGCGCTTCCGTTCGCGAGACTCGAATCGGCGCCGCTCTACGACATCGTCCGCGACATCAACAAGCTCTCCAACAACGTGATGGCGCGGCAGGTTTTCCTGACGCTGGGCACGACGATCGCGGCGCCGCCGGCAACCACCGCCAAGGCCACCGAAGCCGTCGACCGCTGGCTCGCCGGGAAAAAGCTGCGGATGCCCGAGCTCGTGCTCGACAACGGGTCCGGGCTCTCGCGCCGCGAACGCATCAGCGCCGGCAGCCTCGCACGACTGCTGCGCGCCGCCGATGGCAGCCGCGTCCGCGACGAGTTCGCGAGCTCGCTCGCCGTCACCGCCACCGATGGCACGTTGCAGCGCCGGTTCCAGAACGGCAGCGTGGCCGGCCAGGGAATGCTCAAGACAGGCACGCTCGAAGGCGTGCGCGCCATCGCAGGTTACGTGCTCGATGCCGACGGCCGGCGCTGGGTCGTCGTCGCGATGGTCAACCATCCGAACGCCGCGCGCGTGCAGGCCGCGCTCGACACGCTGGTGCAATGGGTCTACACCCACGCCGCCACCTGGACCCCGGCGCAACAGCGCTGAGGCCCCCCCGCCGCAAGCGCGGCTACATCCCGGGTATCGGCCGGTTGTCCTTGAATAGCAGATAGCCGCGGATGACGCGGTAGATCACCCAGATCGACGCCGCCCCCCAGATCAGGTGCGCGAGCAGCACACCGAGCAGAAAGACGATGAACAGCAGCACGTAGATGATCGCCCCCACGACGCCCCAAAGCGTCGAATACCAGAAAGTGCGGATCAGCCAGCGCAGGTGCGACGCGACCCAGGTGCCCTGCGCCTCGTCGCGCTTCACGTAGGCGACGATGACGCCGACGATGCCAAGCAGGCCCATCAGGGGTGCCGCAACGACGAGCCCGCCGGCCGACACCAGCGCCACGAAGGCTGCGATGCCGAACAGCAGATAGGCCAACAGCGCGCCCGAAACCGGCGCCTGGCCAGCATCGATGACATTGGGTGCGGGATAGTCGGCCATGGATAAAGGTTCCTTCAGGGGTGTAGGCGGCCCGCTTGGCCGCGGTTCTCAATATGCGGCCGCCGGCGCGGCGATTCAATCGCCCTTGCCGCCATTCGTCGCGCCATACCGTCGCCCGTCCCGGCTGCGGCGAGGCGCCGCAGACAGCGCAACCCGGCACTGATCCCCCAGCACCGGGCGGCGGTCGAATTTCTGTCGCATAACCCGCATCGGGACGCAAAGGGTGGCTATACTTGCCTGGTGCCCCTGTCGTTCCGGGCCGTCGTCAACCAGTCAATGGGGAGCTTCCATGGCCATCAATATCGATCGCACGCGTGAGCAGATCATCGAGGACTTCGCCGCCGTCCTGAGCGAGGCCGAAGACATGCTGAAGCGCGCTGCCGGCGAAACCGGCGACAAGGCGCGGGACCTGCGCGAACAGGTCGAGTCCAAGCTCCTGCACGCGAAACTGCGCCTGCAGGAACTCGAAGGGCACGCCATCGATCAGGCCAAGGCCGCTGCGCGCGTCACCGACAACTTCGTCCACGATCACCCCTGGCAGTCGATCGGCGCCGCCGCCGCCATTGGTTTCGTCGCCGGCCTGCTCCTGAACCGCCGCTGACGGACCGTCACGCCGTGAACGACGCATCGTCCGGCCACGGCCGGGATCCGGGGCTGCGCGGCTCGCTCGCGCGCCTCGCGGCGTCCGGACTCGCCCTGCTGCGCACGCGCGCCGAACTCGCGGCGCTCGAGTTCGAGGAGAGCCGCGAGCGGGCCAAGCGCCACTTGCTGTTGCTGGCCGTCGCCGGACTCGCCCTGGCGCTGGCGTGGATCGCGTGTTGCGCGTTTTTCGTCGTGTACTTCTGGGACGCGCACCGGCATGCGGCCCTGCTCGCCGTCGCCGTCCTGCATTTCGTCGTCGGCGTTGGCGCGCTGTGGCGATTGAAGTCCGCCGAGGCCGCCGCCACTCCGCCATTTGCCGCGACGCTCACAGAACTCGAACGCGACCGGCAATGGCTGGCCGAGCACTTCCGGAGCGGACGATGAGCGCGCCCTCCGATCTCGACCTCGCGCATCGCAAAGCGCTGCTGACCACGCGGTCCAGCCTCGACCGCATGCGCCTGACGCTGGCAGTGCGAGAAATCCAGTCGGCGATCGCGCCCGCTCAATCGGCCGAGGCGCTCGCCAGAAGCCGCGGCACCGCCTCGGCGCTGGTGGGGTTCGCGTTGCCATGGGTGGGCGCCGACCGCCTGTCGCGCTGGCTACGCGTCGCGACGCTGGCACTCACCGCGTTTCGGATTGCGCGCCACTGGCGCCGCTATTGAGCACGGCAGTGAGGGGTGTGCCGTTGTAGGAGCGGCTTCAGCCGCGAATCACCGTCCCGCAAATGCATTCGCGCCCGAAGGCGCTCCTGCAAGAACCAGCGCCGTCTCACAGCCCCAGCGCGCCCCACAGCGCGTCGACGCGCGCCTTGACCTCGGCATCCATCGCGATCGGACGCCCCCACGCACGCTGCGTTTCGCCCGGCCACTTGTGCGTCGCATCGATGCCCATCTTGCTGCCGAGGCCCGAGACCGGCGAGGCGAAATCGAGGTAGTCGATCGGCGTCGATTCGACCAATAGCGTGTCGCGCGCCGGATCGACGCGCGTGGTCATCGCCCAGACGACTTCCTTCCAGTCGCGGATGTCGATGTCGTCGTCGGTGACGATGATGAACTTGGTGTACATGAACTGGCGCAGGAAACTCCACACGCCGAACATCACGCGCTTGGCGTGGCCGGGGTATTGCTTCTTCAGCGAGACGATCGCGAGCCGGTACGAACAGCCTTCGGGCGGCAGGTAGAAGTCGGCGATCTCCGGATATTGCTTCTGCAGCAGCGGCACGAAGACTTCGTTGAGCGCCACGCCCAGCACCGCAGGTTCGTCCGGCGGCTTGCCGGTGTAGGTCGAGTGATAGATCGGATCGCGGCGCAGGGTGATGCGCTCGATCGTGAACACGGGAAAGCGCTCGACCTCGTTGTAGTAGCCGGTGTGATCGCCGAACGGGCCTTCGAGCGCGGTCTCGTAGCCGCCGGGGTCGGCGGCGTCGGGCTGGATGAAGCCTTCGAGCACGATCTCCGCCGATGCCGGCACGTCGAGTCCGTGGCTGATGCACTTGACGATCTCGGTGCGCGAGCCCCGCAGCAACCCTGCGAACTGATACTCGGACAGCGAATCGGGTACCGGCGTCACGGCACCCAGGATCGTCGCCGGATCGGCGCCCAGCGCCACCGCGATCGGAAACGCGGTCCCCGGATGCGCCAGCGCGTGATCGCGAAAATCCAGCGCGCCGCCACGATGCGCGAGCCAGCGCATGACGAGCTTGTTGCGGCCGATCACCTGCTGCCGGTAGATGCCGAGATTCTGCCGCGTCTTGTGCGGCCCGCGGGTGACGGTGAGGCCCCAGGTGACGAGCGGCCCGACGTCGCCGGGCCAGCAGGTCTGCACCGGCAGGCGCGCGAGATCGATCTCATTGCCTTCCCACACGACCTCCTGGCAAGGTGCCGACGAGCGCAGTTTCGGCGCCATGTTCAGCACCTGCATGAATACAGGGCGCGTGTTCTGCCACGCGTCCTTCAGGCCCTTGGGCGGATCCGGCTCCTTGAGAAAGGCGAGCAGCCGGCCGACTTCGCGCAACGCCTCGACGTTCTCTTCGCCCATCCCCAGCGCCACCCGCCGCGGCGTGCCGAAGAGGTTGCCCAGCACCGGCATCGAATGACCGGTCGGCTTCTCGAACAGCAACGCCGGACCCGCCGCCTTCAGCACGCGGTCGCAGATCTCGGTCATTTCGAGCCGCGGATCGACGGCAACACCGATGCGCTTCAATTCTCCCCGGCGTTCGAGTTGGTCGATGAAGTCGCGCAGGTCGGCGTATTTCATGGCGAAGGTCACCGCTGGGTGATGTGGAATCCCGAATCGTTGATGGTACCAAACGCGACCGACGCCCCCTACAATGCGCGATGCCCGCGCGACCAAGGACCCGATCCGCTGCCGATCCGCGTTTTCTCGCCACCCGGCGGGTCGTGTTCGGCATCGTGCTGGCGAGTTTCGTGCTGTCGTTCTTTCACCGCACCGCCCCCGCGGCCATCGCAGACGAGTTGACGCGCGCATTCGCGATCAACAGCGCCGTGCTGGGCACGCTCGCCGCAACGTATTTCTACGTCTACACGGTGCTGCAGATCCCCGTCGGCATCCTCGCCGACACGCTGGGTCCGCGCATCCTTCTCGCCGGGGGATCGCTGGTGGCGGGGATCGGCTCGCTCGTCTTCGCGCTGGCACCCAATTGGCAGATCGCTGCGATCGGCCGCACGCTGGTGGGCATCGGCGTGTCCACGGCGTTCATCGCCATCCTGAAGATCAGCGCCGTGTGGTTTCCCGCCAACCGCTTCGCCACGCTCAACGGCGTCACGATGTTCGCCGGCAACCTGGGCGCGGTCATCGCCGGTGCGCCGCTGGCGTGGCTGGTGACGCAGACGTCGTGGCGCAGCGCATTCGTGGGCCTGGCGCTGTTGTCGCTGATCCTGGCCGCCGCCACCTGGCGCTGGGTGCGCGACCGGCCGGAACAGTGCGGCTTCGCGCCCGTGCATGCCGCGCCCAGCGACGCTGCCAGGCTGCATTGGAAGCGCGCGCTGCGCGGCGTGCTGGCGAACCCCGCGACCTGGCCCGGGTTCTTCGTCAACATCGGCGTCGGCGGCAGCTTCCTCGCCTTCGCCGGCCTGTGGGCGGTGCCCTTCCTGCAGAATGTCTACGGGCTGCCGCGCGGCGTGGCCGCCCAGCACACCAGCCTTCTCCTTCTGGGCGTTGCCATCGGCTCGATGGTCATCGGGATGATCTCGGATCGACTGGGAAATCGCCGCGGCGTGTTGCGCGCCTACACTCTTCTCTACGCGCTATCGTGGCTGCCCTGGCTCGTGCACGCCGAGTTTTCGCTGGTGGCGAGCCACGCCTGGTTCCTGCTGATGGGCCTGCTGATCCCCGGCTTCGTCCTCAACGTCGTGGTGGCGAAGGAGGTCAATCGCCCCGAGCACTCCGGCATCGCGACGGGCGTGGTCAACGTCGGCATCTTTCTCGGCGCCGGCATCCTGCAGCCGCTGACCGGCTGGCTGCTGGAGCAAGGCCGCGCGAACGGCGACCTCGCCGGCGCCTGGTCGCAGGGCATCGGGCTGCTTGCGGGGTTTGCCGCCTTCGGTGCCGTCGCCAGCTGGTTCGTGCGCGAGAAGCGGCCGGCCCGCGGCTGACGCGATCAGATCAGCGGATTCGGCTCGCGCTTCGAACAGGCGCTCGCGCAGAAACAATTTCAGCTTTGCGTACGCGTCGTCACGCGCCTTGGGATCGGTCGCGACCGTCACGCCCTGCCCGGGATGCACGCCGTTGGGCACGTCGAGCCGCAGCCGTTTCTGCGAGGAGGGCCCGTCGAATCCATGGTAGGCATCCGGGTAGACGGTGATGGTCGCGGGCTCGCCCCCGGCAGCGAGCTTCGCCACGAGATCGACGCAGGGCTGCGGCGCCGTCCAGTCGTCGCTGCCGCCGACGAACAGCGTCAGCGGTGCGGCGAGCGAATACCCGACCCGGCTCCGCAGCGAGTCCACGCATCCGGGATAAAAGGCCACCGCGGCGCGAAAATAAGGTGTCGCCGGAATGCGCTCGCGCCAGAGCGCGACCTCGTCCTGCTTCGCGTTGACCGTCGCCAGCACGGCGCTGCCGCCGTGCGACCACCCGAGCACGGCGATGCGGTCGGCGCGAACGTCGCTGCGCGCCTGCAGCCACCGCAGCGCGCCCTGGACGTCCCCGCGCCGATGTCGCTGAGTGATCGAACGCCGGCGGTTCTCCAGCGTGCAGATCTCCTCGGTGCCGCGCGAGCGAAAGCTGTCGGGATAGAGCACGACGTAGCCTTCGGCGACCAGCAGTTCGGCCATCGTCTGGTGACGGAGGGACAACCGGTCACGCCTGGACGCGAGCGCGCTGTACATGCCGCCGCAGCCGTGGAGGGCGATGACCGCGGGACGGCGCTCGACAGCCTCGGAATCGGTCGCGCCCGGCTTGAAGAGCAACGCGTGGATGACGACGTGCTTGCCGGTCACCGCGTCGCGGTCGAGCGATTCGATCGTGACGCGCTCGGGCACGGGCGGGGCGCCGATGGCGCCCGAACACGCCGCGAAAAAGGCCCACGCCACCAACCCGCCTTGCCACCCCTTCATAGTTCCTCCCGCTACCAACATTCTAGCGTCCTGTCCCGCAAATTCGTTCGATGATGCGCGGCGACCTGCGCCAAGCCGACCGCGGATTCTCGCGCTCGTATGCGCGGTCGCGCATGCATTGGCATCGACGAGGGACGTTGCGTCCGTGCAACGTCCCATTCTCCACGCTCGGGGCGCTCGGAGGTTTCTTGACATGAGTCAAGGGCCTTTGCAAGGTGCACTCATACGATGCAGTCGAGCCACCTGACCGTAGCGCTGCTCGCGCGTCTTTTTGGAGCCTCATCATGAAAAAACCTGCTCTGCGTCCGCTCGTTGCTGCCATGCTCGTTGCCTTGCCGCTGGCACTGCCGGCAACCGCCGATGCACAGAGCTGGATGGCCCGCGTGCGCGCCATCGGCATCTATCCCGACGTGAGTTCGTCGATCAGCGGTCTCGATGTCGACAGCCAATGGGCGCCCGAGCTCGACTTCACGTATTTCTTCAGCAAGAACCTCGCGGCCGAGTTGATCCTCGCTACCGCCCGCCACAAGGTCTCGCTCAACGGCAACGACATCGGCAAGGTCAGCGTCCTGCCGCCAACGATCACGTTGCAGTATCACTTCACCGAGCTCGGCAAGTTCAAGCCGTACGTCGGCGGCGGCATCAACGCCACGTATTTCTACAATGTGGGACTGACCTCGCCGCTCGATCTCGCCGACAGCTGGAGCCTGGGCGGCGCGCTGCAGGCCGGACTCGACTACGAAATCCAGAAAAACGTCTACCTCAACGCCGACGTGAAGTACATCTGGATCAGCAACGACGTGACCGCCGCAGGGGCGACCATCGGCGATCTCAAGATCAATCCCTGGGTCTTCGGCATCGGCGTGGGCTGGCGCTTCTGATTCGACTCGCATCAGGCAACAGCGGATGGGCGCCCTCGCGGCGCCCGTTTCGCCCTGTCGGCACGTCCGCGCTACTGCAGCGTTGTCGGCCACGCCCGCGCACGCACCGCGAAATCGAGCGCCACGCCGGCGAACACCGCGAGCCCCAGCCAGTGATTGTGCAGGAACGCGCGGAAGCAATCGGCGCGCTCGCGGCGGCGGATGAGGCGCCAGTGCCAGAGCGCCAGGCACAGCGCGACCAGCAGTCCGGCGTAGTAGAACGGCCCCATGTTGAGCGCCCGGCCGATGGCCGCCATGCCCCCGATATAGACGGCATAACAGAGCATCACTGCCGCGACGTCGTAGCGTCCGAAGGCGATCGCCGATGTCCGCAGTCCGAGCCGCCGGTCGTCCTCGCGATCGACCATCGCATACTCGGTGTCGTAGGCGACCACCCAGAAGAGATTGCAGGCGAGCAGCCACCACGCGAGCGCCGGCACGTGGTCGTACACCGCCGCGAACGCCATCGGTATCCCGAACGAGAAGGCGATGCCCAGAAACGCCTGCGGCAAGGCGAAGAAACGCTTGAAGAAGGGATAGACGGCGGCGATCACAACGGCCGGCAGCGACAGCAGGATCGTCGTGCGGTTGGTCGCCAGCACCATCAGGAAAGCGCAGAACGCGAGGACGGCCGCGACGCCTACCGCCTCCCACGCCGGCAGCTCACCCGCGGCGAGAGGACGCCGGGCAGTGCGCTCGACGTGGGGGTCGAAAGCGCGGTCGGCCCAGTCGTTGATCGCGCAGCCCGCCGAGCGCATCAGCAGCGTGCCCATCGTGAACACGAGGATCAATGTCCACGTGGGACTGCCCGACGCAGCAAGCCACAGCGCGGCGAGCGTCGGCCACAGCAGCAGCAAGGTGCCGATCGGCTTGTCGAGTCGGACCAGGCGCTCGTAGACGTCAAGGCGGGCGGCGATCGCCTGCCAGCGCGTTGCCGCCGGGGATGCGCCAGGCCACCGGGGCTCGGTCATCGGTCAAAGCGGCAACGCGAGCTGCTTCTTCAGATCGCGCGGCGCAACTTCGCAGAGCATCAGCTGCGGCAGCGGATACTGCAGGCGCACCCGCAATTCGCCTTTCATGCGCGCGTTGGACAGCCGCCTCGATTCGCTCATGAACGAAAGGAGAATCGGGGCGATCCGCTGCTCCGCTTCTTCCCACGACACGCGCGGCGGGCGCGGCAGGTGAAACGCGTCGGCGACGAGGTCGAACCAGCTTCCCATTTTCATTTCGGCGTCGTCGGTCACGTTGTAGGCGCGGTTCGATCGGCCGTGAAACAGCGCCGCCACCGTGGCCCGCGCGAGGTCGTCGGCGTGGATGTGGTTGGTGTAGACGTCATCCTCGGGCACGAGCACCGGCGAACCCTGCTTGATGCGATCGAGCGGCAATCGCGTGGGCGCGTAGATTCCCGGCGCGCGAAGGATCGACAACCGGACGCCCTGGTGCTTGGCCCATGCACGCAAGCGGTCTTCGGCAGCGACACGGCGCCGCGCACGCGGCGTTTGCGCGCGCCGGGGCCGGCGCTCGTCGATGTGCGCCCCGGCACAATCGCCGTAGACGCCGGACGTCGAAATGTAGACAAACCGCTGTGGTATGCTTCGCGCCCGCGTCAGTGCCGCGATCAATTTGCGCGTCCGCGGATCGTCCCGCCCCTCGGAGGGCGGCGGCGCGAAGTGCAGCACGGCAAACAGGGCGCCGCCCAGGCGATCCAGGGTCCGGAAATGGTCGAGGTCGCCAACGAGGGGGACAATGCCGCGCTCGCGCAGCCTGGCGGCATCGTCCGGGCGGCGGGTGAGGCCGTACAGACGAGCCCGCGAATGCAACAGGTCCGCAGTGCGCATCGCCACGTCGCCACAGCCAATCAGCAGCACCCGGATCACGCCAGAACCCACCCGCGTTTCACGCCCCCGAACCCATGTGTTCCGGCTCGCGTCGTCGTGCCGGTCGATGCGCCAAAGGCAAGGCTTTGATCATGTCGCACGAGATTACCATAAAGCCCGGCGGTCATTCGTTCAGCTGCCCTGATGGCGACAGCGTCCTCGCCGCCGCGATGGCTGCGGACCTGCTGCTGCCCTACGGCTGCCGCAACGGCGCCTGCGGCTCGTGCAAGGGAAAGATCCTCTCCGGCGAGGTCGACTACGGCGCGCACCAGGCATCGACGCTGACCGACGACGAAAAACGCCAGGGCCTCGCGCTCTTTTGCGTGGCCAAACCGCGCAGCGACCTGTGCATCGAAGTGAAGGAAGTTCGGCGGGCCGGCGACATCCAGGTGCGCAAGATCCCTTGCCGGATCGAGAGCATCGACCGCGTGGCCGACGACGTGGCCATCGTGAAACTCAAACTGCCCGCCAACGAGCGGCTGCAGTATCTGGCCGGCCAGTACGTCGATCTGCTCCTGAAGGACGGCCGGCGGCGCAGCTTTTCGCTTGCCACCGCGCCGCATGACGATGCGCTGCTCGAACTGCATATCCGTCAGGTGCCGGGCGGCTTTTTCACCACGCAGCTTTTCAACGAGTACAAGGGCCGCGAGATCCTGCGCCTCGAAGGGCCGCTGGGATCGTTCTATCTGCGCGAGGATTCGGACAAGCCGGTGATCCTCGTCGCAGGCGGCACCGGCTTCGCGCCGATCAAGGCGATCATCGAGCACGCGCTGCATCACGGATTGGAGGCCCGGCGCCCGCTGGTGTTCTATTGGGGGGCGCGCGCGAAAAAGGACCTCTATCGCGCAGACCTGCCCGGCCGCTGGCAAGAGGCCAGCAGCAATTTCACGTTCATCCCGGTGCTTTCCGAACCCGCCCCCGGCGACCACTGGCCCGGACGCACGGGCTTGGTCCACCAGGCGGTGCTCGACGACTTCGCGAGCCTTGCGGGCTATCAGGTCTACGCCTGCGGAGCACCCCCGATGATCGACGCGGCGCGCGCGACTTTCACCGCGCAGCGCGGACTGCCGCAGGACGAGTTCTTCGCCGACAGCTTCACCTACGGGGCCGCGTCGGAAGCAACGACGTGACTCTCAGGCGTCTCGGCTGTCCAGTTGCGCCAACGCCAGCCGCAACGCCGCGGCGAGGTGCGCGTTGGCCTCCGCGTCGCGGCCGAGCCCCGCGTGGAGCTCGCCCAGGCCAAGGTGGGTGCGATACGAGGGCATCAGCGCCAAACTCGCTTCGAGATAGGTCTGCGCCTTTCCCCACAGCCGCTGCCGCCGGCACAGCGTCCCCAGCGCATGCAACAACGCTGCATCCTGGTTGTGCTGCAGCAGCCAGCGTTCCGCCTGTTCGAGCTGGCGGGTCGGATCCGGAGCGCGGACCTGGGCGAACAGCTCGACGAGTGCCGGGTCCCAGTGGCGATCGAGGCTCTTGACCAGGATCTCTGCCGCCTCGCGGTCCTGGGCCTGCGCCAGAAAACTGCGGGCCGCGGCCAGCGCGATCCTGGGCTGGCGCTGTTCGGCGTCTCCCAGCCTGGCCCAGTACGCGCGCAGCCCGCCGGCATCCTGCGCCCGCGCTCGAAGCTCCTGCGCGTGCGCCGCCGCACGTACCAGTTCGCCTTCGTCGGCGCCGTAGACCTTGCGCTTGACGAGCTGGTCCACCAGCGGAGGAATCTCGGCGTAGCGACCGGCACCCTGCAACGCGCGCAATTCGAGGCGCAGCGCCGCCGTGTGCAGGCCCGCTTCCTTTTTCAACGACTGCAACACGGCGAGCGCTTCCACCGGCTGCCGCTGTTCCAGCTTGATCTCCGCTTCGAGCATGAGCCTCGGGACCGCCAGTGCCGCGCCCTGCGCATCCGGTCGTGAAAGCAACGCCATCGCGGCGTCGAAATCGCGCGTCTCCAGTGCCGCCCTCGCCCCGATCAGCGCCGCCAGCCCCGACGACTGTGGAATGGCGAGCGACTCCTCGGCGAGCTGGCGCGACCGCCCGTAGCGCCCTTCGAGCAAGGCGACGACGGCGGCGTCGTGCTTGGCGCGCGCGCGCTCCTGCTGCGCGCGCCGTCGCGCCGCACGCACTTCCTGGGGCAGGCCCATCGCGCGCCGGATGATGCGCAGGACGACGTAGATACCGACAAAACCGCCCACCAGCAGCACCAGCAACAGGTTCAGCGACAGCTCGACGCGATAGGGGAGTGCAACGAAGAGGGCGTAACCGCTGGTGATCCTTGCCGCCAGCGCCGCCGCAACGGCGGCGGCAGCGAGCAGCAGGAACCAGAACAGGACGCGCACGATCTTGGGCTATTTCGCTGGAGCGCGGCTCATCGCGCGATCCTGTGCGAGCTTCAGCACGCGCAACGCCTCGAGGCTGCGCGAGAGGTCCGGCAGCGCCCCCGCAGCCGACGCGACCCCGGCTTGCTTCAGCGTCGCGAGCAAGGCCTGCACCGGCTTCGTGCGCAGGTCGAAATAGTGTCGGATCCAGTCGTCGGCAGCCGCGAGATCCGCTTTGAAGCTCGCATCCTGGCGATTGACCAGCGCGAGACGCGCGGACAAGAGGCGCAGCTTCAGATTCTCGCGCAGGAAATAGCTTTGGGCGGGCGGGACCAGGGGCGCGGCCGGTCGGTCGGAGACCTCGATGCGCACCAGTTGGCGGACATCGGACCATGCATCGCGCAGGAATCGTCGCCACGCGGGCTCGTCGGCAGCCGGCCCTTTTTCGACCGGCGGCTCGGGAATGCGCTCGTCGCGCGCGAGCGTCAACGTGTCGACCGACGCGATCGCCTGGTCGAGCTTGAGCGAGAGCCCGGCAACGTCGACGTAGGGCGTCGCCTTGAGCGCATCGATGTCGCGGGTAAGTGCCCGCCGGAAGGCCACGAATTGCGGACGATCGAGGCGCTGCAGCTTGGCGTCGGCGAGCTGGAGCGCCGACAGCGCGGACGCGACATTGCCGGCGAGCTGCAACTGCTGGCTCGCGATCAGCAGCACCTGCTCGATCTCGGTCAGCGCGATGTCGTCGCGGGAGGGCGCCAGATCGCGATACAGCGCTTCCAGCGATGCCTGCTGGGTCTGCGATTCGGCAAGCCGCGCCTCGAGCAACGCGACCTTCGCCTGCGCATCGCGCAGGTCGATCGCCATCCGCGCCTGTTCCTTGCCCGCCAGCGCGCTCGTCGCCTCGACCGTGGCAAGCCGCTGCGCCGCCTCGACCCTCAAGGCGCCGATCGCCCGCCTGCCCTCGAGCCAGACCGCGACCAGCGCAATCGCGAGGCCGGCAATCACGGCCGCGAAAAGCGCCCACGAAACGCCCTTCCCCGTCCTCTGCAGGCGCGGAAGGAACGAAGCATCGGGCCGCGTCGCGGCTGTTGCCGTTTCGGCCGGGATTTCTGGAGCGGGCACGGGATCCACCATGGCAATGCGCAGCCAATATCCTGGTCCATTCTAGCAGCAGGAGCACCCGGCGCCGGACAGCGCGCTCCGCGTGCCGATTCTTTCCGACGTCCCGCCGGCGGCCGTCGCGAGTCCGCGCGCGCCGCGAGGAACCCCCGGCGGAACGTCGCCTCGACTACAATTGCGTCTGCCGCGAAGCCGAAGCGATCCGGATCCGACTCGCGGCTTCGCGCCCGCTCCGAAACACCCGCCGCCCACGACCGTGAACACGCTCCTCGTCCTGCTGGGAATCGCCGCCGCCGTAGCACTCGGCTACGCGCTGGGACGGATCGGCCGCCGCCCGTCGGCGACGCGGCCCGAGGCGACGCCCGGCGCGGCGGCGGAGCCGACCGGGGCCTCACCGCAATCGCCATCGACACGCCCGCCCGTCGCGCCGCCGAACCTCGCCCACGATGCCGAGTTGCATCGGCTGGTCCGCAGCCACGAGGCGGACGCCGCGCGCCTGCGCAGCGAGGTGCGCAACCGCGACGCGGCACTGCAGCAGCTGGGCGAGTTGGCGCAGGAGCGGCACGGTCTTTTCGGCCAGCTGGCCCGATCGCGCGCCGACACCGCGCGCTATCGCCAGCTCGTGATCGACATCGAGAACAACGCGCCGCCCAACCTCTTCGGCCCCGCCACGCCGGACGATCTCAAGCTGATCGTTGGCGTGGGGCCCGTGCTGGAGCGCATGCTCCACCTCCTGGGCGTGACCAGCTACCGGCAAATTGCGCGCTGGACCGAGCGCGACATCGACCACATCGATGCCCGCTTGCCGGAGTTCCCGGGCCGCATCCGCCGCGACACCTGGGTCGTGCAGGCGCGCGCGCTGCATCAAAGCAAATACGGCGAGAAGCTCTGATGCCGTTGTCGAGCCGGACTTTCCCGTCCGGGATTGCCGCTTGACCGCGCCGACCGGTGACGCGCACACCGCGCTGACGACGCGGGCGTTGCTGCCCGTGGTCGTGCTGGCGCTGGTCTGGGGCTGCAACTGGCCGGTGCTGAAGATGGGCGTGAGCGAAATCGCGCCGCTCAGCTTCCGTTCCCTGACGCTGCCGTTCGCCGCCCTGGGCCTGCTCCTCGTGGCGAAGCTGTCCGGCGATGCCGTTGGCATTCCGCGCGGACTGCGGGGACGCGTCCTCCTCCTGTCCATGTTCAACATCACCGGCTGGAACGCACTGGTGCTGTTCGGCGTCCAGCAATTGCCCGCGGGGCGCAGCGCGATCATCGCTTACACGATGCCCATCTGGAGCGTCCTGTTCTCCCTCGTGCTGCTGCATGAGCCGCTGTCGAAGCGAAAGGCCGTCGGGTTGTTGCTCGGCATGATCGGCATGGCGATTCTGCTCGGCGACGACATCCGCGTTGTCCAGCGCACGCCTACGGCCGCGCTGCTCATCCTCGGCGCCGCGACGTGCTGGGCATTCGGCACCGTGCTGCTGCGCAAGTGGAAACTGCCACTGCCGCAAAACACGCTCTCCGGCTGGATGATGCTGCTGGGCTGGATACCGATCGCCGTGCTCGCCCCACTGTTCGCCCCCGGGCCGCTCCCGGCCCCGTCGCCGCGGGCGTGGTTCGCGATTCTCTACAACATCTTCCTCGCGGGCACGCTCGCGCATTGGGCCTGGTTCACGCTCGCGCGCACGCTCCCGGTGGTCGTGTCGTCGATGGTATCGTTGCCGGTCCCCATCGTCGGCGTTTTCGCCGGCATGCTGGTGCTGGGCGAGCAGCCCGGCGCCAGCGAGTGGGCGGCGCTGGCCTTCGTGCTGGCGGCGATGTTTGCCGTGCTCTGGCCCGGCCGCGCTGCGGCGGAGCGCGCGCGGCCCCAAGGCTGAACGCGCGTCAGTAGAGTTCGGGAATCGGCGTCAGCGGGGGTTTGCCCGCGAACCAGGCGTCGAGGTTGGCGCGACAAAGATCGGCCATCGCCTGCCGCGTTTCGCGCGTCGCGCTTCCGACATGGGGCAGCAGGACGACGTTGTCCATGCCCAGCAGCGCCGGTGGCACCCTGGGTTCGTCGGCAAAGACGTCGAGCCCGGCGCCCCTGATCGCGCCTCGCTGCAACGCGTCGACCAGCGCCGGTTCGTCGATGATCGACCCGCGCGCAATGTTGATGATGGTGCCCTTGGCGCCGAGCGCGGCGAGCACCTCGGCGCCCACGAGATGGCGGGTCGAGGCACCCCCCGGACAGGCCACGACCAGAAAATCCACCTCCGCTGCCAGCGCGGCGAGCGTCGGCACATACCGCCATTTCACCCCCGGCTGCGGCGTGCGTCCCGTGTACGCGATGTCCATGCGCATGGCCTCGAGGCGATGGGCGATGGCCTTGCCGATGCGGCCCAGGCCGAGAATGCCGACCTTCTTTCCCCCCAGCCGGGTTGTCAGCGATGGGCCCTTCTGCAACCACTCGCCCGCGCGCAGAAAGCGCTCGGCCGCCGGAAATCCGCGCGCCGTCATCAACACCAGCGCCGTGGCCACGTCGGCGACATCGTCGGTCAGGACATCGGGTGTATTCGTCACCATGATGCCGCGCTGGCGGCAGTAGTCGACGGGCACACCGTCGTAGCCGACGCCGAACACCGAGATGATCTCGAGCTTCGGCAGCGCCGCGAGCAGCGCCGTCGTGGTCGCCGTCCCGCCGCCCTGCACCAGACCGCGGATGCCGGCGCCCGCGGCGGCAAGCAGCCCGGGCTTGTCGGTCGCGGCGCGATAATCGTGGCAGCGGTACGCCGCCTTCAGGGGATCGTAGAGAAACGGCGGCAGCGCCGCGGTGACGAGGATTTCGACGGCCATGGCGATCAACTCCGGGGGATGTGCGAGGCAGACCATTGCAGCAACCCGGCCAGCAACCCGGCGTCGCCGCCGGCGGTCGCGGTTGCGGCGAGACCGAGTTCGCGCGCGCGCGCCACGATCCTCGGGTGCGGCGCGAGCGTCGTGACCGCCTGCCAGGCGGCGCGGGCGGGCGCATCGAGCACCGACCAGAGGTTGTCGATGCCTTCGCTCGACGTCACGGTGACGACATCGATGCTTTGATCGCGAAAGGCTGCCGCGAGCCCGGCGGCACTCGCCGGGCGAGCCCGGCGGTAACACGCGACATGATCGACGCGGGCGCCACGCTGCCGCAGCGTGTCGGCGAGGAGCTCGCGCCCGCCTTCGCCGCGAAAAATGACGATGCGTTTGCCGCGCACGTCGGTCAACCCCGGCAAGGCCAGCAGGCCTTCGCTGTCGAACGTGGTGGCGGGAACCTGCACGCTGGCGATTCCAAGCGCCGCGAGCGCTTCCGCGGACCCCGGCCCCGGCGCGTAGACCGCGACGCCATCCGGCCATCGACCGGACGCGGGGACGCCGAATTCGGCGGCGTTGGCCGACACGAAGATGGCAACGTCGAACTCGTGCAGACGGCCGTGCAGCGCCGCGAGGGGGGCGGCGTCCGGCGGCGGAAGGATGACGATGGCCGGAAAGATGATCGGCGAACCACCGAGCGCCGCGATCTTCTGCGCCAGGGGTCCGGCCTGTCGCGCGGGTCGCGTGACCAGCACGCCCGCGCCTGCCAGCGGGCGATCCGCCGCGCGAGCATTCGACAACGAATGCACGCCGGATCCGGTGGAATCAGCCACGCGCGATCAGAGCCCGCACAGCCGACCGGCGCCGCGCGCGAGGAAATCCTCGGCGAGGGCGAGACCGAGCGCGTCTGCCGCGACCGTGTCGGACACCGCCGCGCTCCGGTCGCCGCGCATCACCTCGGCACCGTCGGAGCTGGCGAGCAAGCCGCGCAGCCACAGTTCGCCGTGGCGCACGACGGCATGGCCGGCGAGTGGCGTGTGGCAACTGCCGGCCAGCGCGCGCGAGAATGCGCGCTCCGCCATCACTGCCAGCGTCGTGTCGCGATCGACCAGCGGGGCAAGTGCCGCCACGACGTCGGCGCGATCGGTCCGGCACTCGAGCGCCAGCGCTCCCTGACCCACGGCCGGGAGGCTCTCGTCGGGATCGAGCAGCGCGGCGATCCGCGCGCCGAAGCCCAATCGCTTGAGGCCTGCCGCGGCAAGGATGATGGCGTCGTATTGCCCCTCGTCGAGCTTGCGCAGCCGCGTGTTGACGTTGCCACGCAGGGGCAGGATCCTGAGCAACGGGTCGCGTTCGCGCAGTTGCGCCTCGCGCCGCAGGCTGGACGTCCCCACGCGGGCGCCGCCCGGCAACTGCGCAAGCTCGAGGTAGTGGTTGGAGACGAGCGCGTCGCGCGGATCCTCGCGGGCGGAGATCGCCGCGAGCGTGAACCCCTCGGGCATCTCCATCGGCACGTCCTTCAGCGAATGCACGGCGAGATCGGCGCGGTCCTCGGCCATCGCCACTTCGAGTTCCTTGATGAACAGGCCCTTGCCGCCGATGTCCGCCAGGGGTCGATCGAGAATCTGGTCACCCTGCGTCGTCAGGCCCAGCAGGGTCACTTCGCAGCCTGGATACAATCCGGCCAGTCGATCGCGGATGTGATGCGCCTGCCAGAGTGCGAGCGCGGATTCTCGCGTCGCGATGACAAGCCGACGCGGCGGGGACGGTGCGACCATGGAAGAGCACCCCAATGGGACGGGAATTCATCATGCGCGGCGGGAGTTGCTTTGAACCTGGTCGGCGCGCGTTTGGTCGCAGATTCTAGCATGGGGGTCCGCCCCCGCCGCCGATGCGGACCGCGCCGTCCGCAACCCGCGCGCGCCCCGCGGGCTCACCGATCCCCACGGTTCCTCGACAGCCGTCCTGCCGGCATCCGTCTTGGGTTGACAGCGCATGCGCAGAGGGACTAGATTCACACTGCCATACCAGTTTTAGGTCCGATCCGGATCCTTGCCGGACCCACACCGAGCCGATGCGACGACCACGATGTCGATGCCGATGACCAAGCCGGGCAAGCGCGCGCGCAAGCCGCGGCGCGAAGGCATCGGGTCGTATGGCTCAGCGCGCCGCGCCGGTGTGTCGGGGCACATCGCGCGCATCGGCAGCAACGGCGATCTCGCCACCCTCGCCCAGGCGCTGGGCCCGTTGCGGCTCAACACACGGCAGTCGTGTTCCGAGCAGGTGCTGGAACTCCTGCACGATGCGATCGTCCGGGCTCGGCTCGCTCCCGGCACGCCGCTTTCCGAAGCCGCGGTCGCCAAGGTGCTGGGGGTCTCCCGCACGCCGGTGCGCGAAGCACTGCGCGAACTGGCGAAGGACCAGCTGGTCCGCGTCTATCCGCAAGCCGCCACGGTGGTCGCGCCGCTCAACATGGAGGCGCTGCACGAGGGCTGCTTCATCCGGCGTTCGCTCGAGTGCGCCAACATCGTCGAGCTTGCTTCCACCATCACCGCGCCGGGCTTGCGGGAGCTGTCGGCGCTGATCAAGGCGCAGCGTGCCGCCCTCGCCGCGAATCGCCCCGGCGATTTCTTCCGCCTCGACGAAGCGATGCACGAGCACCTCTTCGACCTCGCCGGCCGCCACCAGACGTGGCCACGCATCCGGCGCGTCAAGCAGCATCTTGATCGCGTGCGCTGGCTGCTGCAGCTCGATCCCGCGCACGCGGTGCGCAATCTGCGCGAGCATGCGCGCATCGTCGCGCTGCTCAGGGCGCGCGACGGTCCGGGCGCCTCCGCCGCGATGTTCGACCACATCAACGCGGTGAACCAGGACGTGCTCAACCTGCGCGACCGGGCGCCGGAAGACTTTTTCGAAGCTTGAGCCGCGGCCACCCCGCAGCAACCTCGCCTGCGCCGTCGGCGCTGCAATTCAGGAGATCGAGATGAAGATCGTGGAAGCCAAGGTGATCGTCTGTTGCCCCGGCCGCAACTTCGTGACGCTGAAGATCGTCACCGATGAAGGCACCTGCGGCATCGGCGATGCGACCTTGAACGGCCGCGAGCTTTCGGTGGCGTCGTACCTGCAGGACCATCTGTGCCCGCTGCTGATCGGCCGCGACCCGCATCGGATCGAGGACATCTGGCAGTACTTCTACAAGGGCGCGTACTGGCGCCGCGGCCCGGTCACGATGGCCGCCATCGCGGCGGTCGACGTGGCGCTGTGGGACATCAAGGCCAAGCTCGCCGGCATGCCGCTGTACCAGTTGCTCGGCGGCGCGTCGCGCGAACACGTGATCGTCTACAGCCACGCCACGGGGCGCGACATCCCCGAAACCCTCGACGCCTTCGAGAAGTATCGCGCCATGGGATTCAAGGCCATCCGCGCCCAGTGCGGCGTGCCCGGAATGAAGTCGGTCTACGGCGTATCCAAGGGCGGCGCCGCCTACGAGCCTGCCACCAAGGACTGGCCGGAGGAGCAATCGTGGTCGACCGAAAGATATCTCGACTTCGCGCCGAAGCTGTTCGACGCCGTGCGCGTGAAGTTCGGCTTCGACCTCCACCTGCTGCACGACGTCCACCATCGCCTCACGCCGATCGAGGCCGCACGCCTCGGCAAGTCGGTCGAGGACTACCGGCTGTTCTGGCTCGAGGATCCGACGCCCGCCGAGAACCAGGACGGCTTCCGCCTCATTCGGCAGCACACGGTGACGCCGATCGCGGTCGGCGAGGTGTTCAACACCATCTGGGACTGCAAGCAACTGATCGAGGAGCAGCTGATCGACTACATCCGCGCCACGATCACGCACGCCGGCGGCATCACGCACCTGCGGCGCATCGCGGATTTCGCCGCGATGTACCAGGTGCGCACCGGATGTCACGGCCCGTCCGACCTGTCTCCCGTCTGCATGGGGGCGGCGCTGCACTTCGACCTGTGGGCGCCCAACTTCGGCATGCAGGAATACATGGGCTACCCGGAGCCGGCGCTGGAGGTCTTCCCGCACGCGTGGCGCTTCGACGACGGCTACATGCACCCGGGCGAGACGCCCGGTCACGGCGTCGACATCGACGAGAAACTCGCCGCGAAATATCCGTACGAGCGCGCCTACCTGCCGGTCGCACGGCTCGAGGACGGCACGCTGTGGAACTGGTGACCGCCGCATTGCCGCGGGCGGCAACGCGCCTCCCGCAATACGACCTGCGGAGACTTCCGCCATGACCCGCATCCCCTTCGAACTCATGCAGCAGGTCGTCACCGAAGCCCTCGTCCGCGCCGGGATGAACGCGCAGGATGCCGGGACCTGCGCCACCGCGCATACGGAGGCGAGTTGCGACGGCATCTACTCGCACGGCCTCAACCGGGTGGCGAGATTCGTCGACTACATTCATCGCGGCTGGATCGACCTCGCGGCCAAACCGTCCCTCGTCAAGCATCTGGGAGCCATCGAGGTCTGGGACGGCAACCTGGGCCCCGGCGTCCTGAACGCCATCGCCGCGATCGACCGCGCGATGGCCGTTGCGTCCGCCCACGGCGTGGGCATCGTCGGTCTCCGCAACACCACCCACTGGATGCGCGGCGGCACGTATGGCTGGCGCGCAGCCGATCGTGGGTACGTCGCGATCTGCTGGACCAATACCGAATCCTGCATGCCCGCGTGGGGCGGCAGCGACACGCGCGTGGGGAACAATCCCTTCGTCATGGCGGTGCCGCGCAGCAACGGCCACCTCGTGCTCGACATGGCGATGTCGCAGTACTCCTACGGCAAGCTGCAGGTCACCCGCCTCAAGGGCGAGCAGTTGCCGTATCCGGGAGGCTTCGACGCCGCCGGCAATCTGACCGCCGAGCCGGGCCCGATCGAGCAATCGATGCGCATCCTGCCGATGGGCTACTGGAAGGGGTCGGGTTTCGCCATCCTGCTGGATACGCTCGCCGCGGTGCTGTCCGAGGGACTCGCCACCCACGAGATCGACCAGGCGGGCCGGGGCAGCTGTGGCGGCTGCTCGCAGGTGTTCATCGCCGTCGATCCCGCCAAGCTGGGGGGGGCGGCGTTCACCGACCAGGTCGCGGACGGTGTCGTCGATCACGTACATTCCTCCACGCCGGCGGAAAACAGCGGCGGCGCGCGCTACCCCGGCGAGTCCGCACTGCGGACCCGCGCCGACCAACGCCGGAACGGCATCGTGGTCGACGATGGCGTCTGGGCCGAAGTGCTGGCGCTCGCGGGGCGGGATTGAACTCGCGCACCGCGTCCGGCGCGTTCCCTTGCGCAAGATCAAAGACGCACGCCGGGGGGATTGCACTTCAGTCGCCGAACTACCATACTAGTTTTTGCGTTGATGTCGCCGCGCAGTGGTTCCTGGGCCACGCGTCCGGTCCGCTGCGCGGACGTGGCTCCGCCAAGCCGGCCTTTCGAGCCGATGGCGGCAGCAGGGAGAACGCAACACGGCTTCTGGGGAGATGACGGTGTTTACTCGCTTGCTCGTACGCGGCATGGAATGGCTGCTGATCTTCATGCTCGGCATGATGGTCGTGCTCGTGTTCTCGAACGTGGTGCTGCGCTACGGCTTCAACCTCGGGATCACGTTCTCCGAGGAAGTTTCGCGCTTCATGTTCATCTGGGTCGTCTTCCTGGGCGCGGTGCTGACCTTGCGCGACAACGCCCACCTCGGCGTCCACATGCTGACCAAGAAGCTGCCGCTCGCCGGCAAGAAGGCCTGCAAGCTCTTCAGCGACGTCGCCACGCTGGCCTGCTGCGGCTCATCGCCCACGGCGGCTGGCAGGTCGTGCGCCTCGAAATCACCAACATCGCACCCATTTCCGGCAGCGCCGACGTCATGAAGGCGGTCGACGGCCAGCGTTAGCCTCCCCCGAACCGGGCGTGAGAGGCGGCCGCGCGAGTCGCGACCGGCTCTTGACCCCGGTTCATTCTTTCCCCGCTCTTATATCGGAGCACCCCATGATTTCCGGCCACGTCGGGCAACTGCAGGACATTCTGCCGCTGGTTCCGGCGCCGTTGCGCCTGGCTTTGCGGCATCTCAGAGACACCGATTTCACCGCCCTCCCCGCGGGCAACTATGACCTCCAGGGCAAGGACATCTATGTCCAGGTCATCGACATGACCACCAAGCCGGCCGCCGACTGCCGCCCGGAAGTGCATCGCCAGTATGCCGACGTGCAATTTCTGGTCACGGGCCGCGAGCGCATCGGAATGGCAGTGGACACCGGCAACCACCGGGTCGCCGAAGACCTGCTGGCGACGCGCGACCTCCTGTTCTATGCCGACGTGCAGGACGAAACCATCCTGACCATGCGTCCCGGCAGCTTCGCCGTTTTCCTGCCGAGCGACGTGCATCGCCCGGGCGGCGCCATCGACGGGCCGGAACCGATCCGCAAGGTCGTGATGAAGGTTCGCGTGTCGCTGTTGAAGTAGCCAGGGGACGCGCGTGAAAACCATTCGCTGGGGCATGATCGGCTGCGGGTCCGTCTGCGAGGTCAAGAGCGGTCCTGGTTTCTACAAGGCCGATCACTCCGCACTGATCGCCGTGGCGAGTGCCGACCTTGCGCTGACGCGATCCTATGCCGCGCGCCACGGCGTCGCGAGGGTGTACGACTCGGCCGAGGCGCTGGTGCAGGACCCGGACATCGACGCCGTCTACGTCGCCACTCCGCCCAGCTCGCACAAGGCGCTCGCGTTGCTGGCGGCCCGCGCCGGCAAGCACGTCTACGTCGAGAAGCCGATGGCCCTGCGCTTCGACGAATGCCAGGAGATCATCGACGAATGCCGGCGGGTCGACCGCAGGCTGTTCGTTGCGTTCTACCGGCGCGCGATGCCGCGGTTCCTGAAGGTCAAGGAATGGATCGACGCCGGCGCGATCGGCGCCGTGCGCTGCATCGGCGTGATCCAGCACCAGCCCCCCGCGCCGGAAGACTGCTCCCGCGCCACGCTCCCCTGGCGCCTCAAGCCCGAGGTCGCCGGCGGCGGCAAGTTTCTCGACATGGGCGTGCACACACTCGATTTCCTCGATTTTGTCTTCGGCCCGATCGTCGACGTGCACGGCATCGCGACCAATGCCGGAGGTCTCTACGATGTCGAGGACACGGTCACCTCCGCGTGGCGCCACCAGGGCGGCGCGCTGGGTTCGGGCTCGTGGTGCTATGTCGGCGGCGACGACGTCGACCGCATCGAGATCGTCGGCTCCAAAGGGCGGATCGAATTCGCGTTCTTCTCCGACAAGCCGCTGCGCCTGACGACGGACGCGGGTACGCAGGAGAGCGCGATTCCGAACCCGCCACACGTCCAGCAGCCGTTCATCCAGAGCATCGTCGACGACCTCAACGGCGTCGCGCCCTGCCCCGGAACGGCGGAGAGTGCGGCACGGTCGAGCTTCGTCGCCGACGCGATCCTGCACGGCTTTCGACGGCAGCAGGGAACCGGTTGAGCAGTGCGATTCCCTGTTGATCCGGCATGAGTACGATTGAACCGTTCGCCCTGAGCCTGTCGAAGGGCTTCGACGAGCTCAGCCCGAACGGAACTTCATGCATCACCGTGCCGGATCAATAATGTAGCGGCTTCAGCCGCGAATGCGTTCGCGTGACCGTCATTCGCGGTTGAAGCCGCTGCACCGATCAGGCCACTCGGCATCCACTGCGCAACAAATCTTCCACCCCCACTCGAGGATCACCTCATCATGCCCCGCATCGCATTTGCCGATCTCAAGGCCGAATTCAAGCGCGTTCTCCTCGACAAGGGTTGCCGCGACGATATCGCCGAAGTTTCCGCCCGGTTGATGGCCGAGACGAGCTGCGACGGCATCTACTCGCACGGCGTCAACCGCTTTCCGCGCGTGGTCGAGTACATCGACAAGGGCCACATCAAGCTGAACGCGACGCCGACCAGGGTCGACGGCATCGGCGGCTTCGAGCGCTGGGACGGCAACCTGGGTCTGGGCAACGTCAACGCCAAGATCGCGATGGATCGCGCGATCGAGCTGTCGCGCGAGTACGGCATCGGCTGCGTCGCGCTGCGCAACACCAACCACTGGCTGCGCGGCGGCACCTACGGCTGGCAGGCGGCCGACGCGGGCTGCATCGGCATCTGCTGGACCAACACCCAGCCCAACATGCCGGCCTGGGGCGCGCGCGACCGCCGCATCGGCAACAACCCCTTCATCATGGCGCTGCCGCGCGAGGGCGGCCACGTCGTCGTCGACATGGCGATGGCGCAGTTCTCCTACGGCCAGATGGAAGCCACCAAGATGCGCGGCGAGCAGCTGCCGGTGCCCGGCGGCTACGACGAGGCCGGCAACATCTCGACCGATCCGGGCGAGATCTCCAAGAGCTGGCGCGTGCTGCCCATCGGCTTCTGGAAGGGCTCGGGGATGTCGATCCTGCTCGACCTGGTCGCGACCGTGCTTTCGGGCGGCCGTTCCACGTTCCAGGTCGGCAAGCTCGGCGACGACGAGTATCAGCTGTCGCAGGTGTGCATCGCCATCGACGCCAAGGGCATTGCCGGCGAGAGCTTCCTCGCCTCGGCAGTCAACGAAGTATTGGCGGACATCAAGGCGTCGCTGCGCGTGGACCCGGCGCAGGAAGTCCTCTATCCCGGCGAAAAGGAGCTGCAAGTCCGCGCCGAGAACATGGCCCAGGGGATTCCGGTCGACGACGCCGTCTGGGCGAAGATCAGGGCGCTCTGATCGCCCGCATCGAGCCCGGTGCCCGCGCGGCGCGGCTCCCCTCGGGCAGGGCGCATGGTGACCACGGTTTGACCTCGGTCAAAGTGGCGCCGTTCGGCTGGCCCATACTTGCCTGAAGGAAGAAGGAACGAGAGCGCCCTGCGATTCCGCGAAGGAGGAAGCCGGATGCGTGCATCGGTCATTCACAAGCAGGTGGCGGCGCTGCGGGCGCCGCCGAACCTCGCTGATTACGACGCGGAACGGCGTCGATTCTCCTGGGATGGCGTGCGCCGCGAGCTTGGCAACATGCCGGGCGGCGGACTGAACATCGGCTATGCGGCGGTCGATCGCCATCTCGGAACCGCGGTCCGGGACCACGTCGCATTCCGCTTCATCAGCCGCACCGACACCCGGCGCGAGTTGAGCTATGCCGAGCTGGCACGGCTCACCAACCGATTCGCCAACGTCCTGCGCGGCCTCGGCGTCGGGAAAGGCGATCGTCTGTTCGTGCTGGCCGGTCGCGTCCCGGAGCTGTACGTCGCCGTACTCGGCGCGCTGAAGAACGGCACCGTCGTGACGCCGCTCTTCTCGGCGTTCGGCCCCGAACCGATCAAGACGCGCCTCGCCATCGGCGAAGGCAGGGTGCTCGTAACCACCGAAGCGCTCTACAGGCGCAAGGTGGCCGGCATCGTCGATGACCTCCCCCGGCTGCAGCACGTGCTGCTGATCGGAGACAACGGCACGCGCACTGACGTGCCCGGAACGCGCGATCTCGCCACACTGATGGACGAGGCACCCGACGCGTTCGAGATCGAGCGCGTGTCCGCCGACGACATGGCGCTGCTGCACTTCACCAGCGGGACGACCGGCACGCCCAAGGGCGCAGTCCACGTCCACGGCGCGGTGGTCACGCACTACGCCACCGGCCGCTACGCGCTCGACCTGCATCCTGACGACATTTTCTGGTGCACTGCCGATCCAGGCTGGGTCACCGGAACCTCGTACGGGATCATTGCGCCGCTGCTGCATGGCGTGACGAGCCTTGTCGACGAAGCCGACTTCGATGCCGAGCGTTGGTACCGGCTGCTGCAGGACGAGCGTGTGACTGTCTGGTACACCGCGCCGACCGCGATCCGGATGTTGATGAAGGCCGGGGCCGAGGCGGCAGGACGGCACAGCTACCCCGCCCTTCGGTTCGTCGCCAGTGTCGGCGAGCCGTTGAACCCTGAGGCCGTGTGGTGGGGCGACGAGGTGCTGGGGCTGCCGATCCATGACAACTGGTGGCAGACCGAAACCGGGGGAATCATGATTGCCAATACCCCGGCGATGGACATCAAGCCGGGCTCGATGGGCAAGCCGCTGCCCGGCATCGACGCGTTCATTGTGAAGAAGCGCGCGGACGGAAGCTGCGATGAGATCCGGGAAGCGAATGCCGAGGGCGAGTTGGCGCTGCGGACGGGCTGGCCGTCGATGTTCCGCGGATACCTCGGGCAGGAGGAGCGCTACCGGCAATGCTTCGCCGGGGACTATTACCTCACCGGCGATCTGGCCAGACGCGACGAAGACGGCTACTACTGGTTCGTGGGGCGCGCCGACGACGTCATCAAGTCCGCGGGGCATCTTATCGGGCCCTTCGAGGTCGAGAGCGTGTTGATGGAGCACGCGGCCGTCGCTGAAGCAGGCGTGATCGGCAAGCCCGATCCCATCGTCGGGGAAACCGTGAAGGCGTTCGTCATGCTGAAGACCGGTTTCGAGCCCTCCGAGGATCTGCGCATGGAACTGCTCGGCCACGCGCGCAAGCGCCTTGGCGCGGCCGTGGCGCCGAAGGAGATTGCCTTCGCGGCAGCGTTGCCGCGCACCCGCAGCGGCAAGATCATGCGGCGGTTGCTCAAGGCGCGCGAACTCGGGCTGCCCGAGGGCGACATATCGACGCTGGAGGGTTCGTGATGAGCGATACGACGGGGTTGAGGCCGGTGACCCTGGTGCGCGACGTCGCGCTCGCGATGCTGCGCGACATGGTGCGCATCCGTCGGTTCGAGGAGCGCTGCGCGGACCTGTACGGGCAGCTGAAGATCCGCGGCTTCCTGCATCTGTACATCGGCGAGGAGGCCGTCGCAGTCGGTGCGATTCACGCGCTCGCGCCGGAGGACGCGATCGTCGGCACCTATCGCGAGCACGGGCACGCACTCACGCGTGGCGTGTCGGCAAACGCAGTGATGGCCGAGATGTACGGCAAGCGCGAGGGTTGCTCGCGGGGGCGCGGCGGCTCGATGCACATCTTCGATGCGGCGACGCGGCTCTATGGCGGCAATGCGATCGTCGGCGGTGGCCTGCCGCTCGCCGTAGGGCTCGCGCTGGCCGACAAGATGCAGGACAGGCGACGCGTGACCGCCGTCTTCTTCGGCGACGGGGCGGTGGCGGAGGGCGTGTTCCACGAATCGTTGAATCTCGCTGCGCTGTGGAACCTGCCCGTCGCATTCCTCTGCGAGAACAACGGGTACGCAATGGGCACCGCACTCGCGCGGTCCGAGTCGCAGACCGACCTGTGCATCAAGGCCGCGGCGTTCAACTTGCCGACACTCAAGGTCGATGGCATGGACGTGATCGCCGTCCACGAGGGCGCGAAGCAGGCATTCCTGCACGTGCGGGACGGCAAGGGGCCGTTCTTCGTCGAGTTCCAGACCTACCGCTATCGTGCGCACTCGATGTTCGATCCCGATCTGTACCGCGACAAGACCGAGGTCGAGGAATGGAAGAAGCGCGGGCCGATTCACAATCTGACGAACCGCCTCAAGGCGGAGGGCAAGCTCACGGAGGACGAGTTCCTCGCGATCGATGCCGAAGCGGCGCGCGAAGTGGAGGCCGCAGTGGCGTTCGCGGAAAGCGGTACCTGGGAGCCGGTTGAGGATCTCACGCGTGATGTGCACACGGAGGCAGCGCGATGACAATGACCTACCGTGAGGCAGTCCGGCAAGCGCTGCGCGAGGCGCTGGCGAATGATCCGCGCGTTTTCCTGATGGGCGAGGACGTGGGCAGGTACGGCGGCACCTATGCCGTCTCGAAGGGGTTCATCGAGGAGTTCGGACCCGAGCGCATCCGGGATGCGCCGTTGTCCGAGCTCGCTTTCGTCGGAGCCGGGATCGGCGCGGCGCTGGGCGGCATGCGACCGATCGTGGAAGTCATGACGGTCAACTTCAGCCTGCTGGCACTTGACCAGATCGTGAACACGGCCGCGCTCTTTCGGCACATGTCGGGCGGGCAGTTCAGCGTCCCGGTCGTGATCCGCATGGCGACCGGCGCCGGCCGCCAGCTCGCGGCGCAGCACTCGCACAGCCTTGAGAACTGGTACGCGCACGTGCCCGGCATCACGGTGCTCGCTCCGGCCACGATCGACGACGCTCGCGGCATGTTGAGGCCGGCGCTCGCCGACCCCGACCCCGTCGTGATCTTCGAGCATGCACTGCTCTACAACTTCGAGGGCGAGCTGTCCGACGCGTGGGGCAGCGTCGACATCCGGTCGGCGAAGATTCTCCGCCCTGGACGCGACGTCACGCTGATCGCGTACGGCGGAACGGTCTGGAAGGCGCTCGACGCGGCGAAAGAGCTCGCGGCGGAAGGCATCGAGGCCGAGGTCCTCGACCTGCGCGTGCTGCGGCCGCTCGACGACGCCACGGTCATGGGTTCGGTGCGAAGGACCCGCCGGGCCGTGGTCGTCGACGAAGGCTGGCGCACGGGCAGCCTTGCCGCCGAGGTCATGGCCCGCATCGTCGAGCAGGCGTTCTACGATCTCGACGCGCCTCCCGTGCGCGTGTGCAGCGAGGAGGTGCCGATGCCCTACGCGAAGCACCTCGAGGATGCCGCGTTGCCGCAAGTGCCGAAGATCGTCGCCGCTGCCAGGCAACTCCTCGGCAAAACCTGAGCGGAGCGTCCCAACATGATCGAGTTCAAGCTCCCATCGCTCGGCGCCGAAATGGACGAAGGCACGTTGCTCGAGTGGAAGGTGAAGCCCGGCGACCACGTGAAGCGGGGCGACGTGGTCGCAGTGATCGACACGAGCAAGTCGGCGATCGACGTCGAGATCTGGGAGGAAGGCGAGATCTACGAGCTGGTGCACGAGCCCAACGAGACGCTGCCGGTCGGGACCGTGCTCGCTTTGTTGCTGCAACCGGGCGAAACGCCTGCCCACGCGGAGGAAGAGAAGCGCAGGAAGGCGGCCGAGACCGCGGCCGCTGCATTGGCCAGCGCACCTGCGTCCGCGCCTACGCCCGCGTCCGCGCCCCCACCACCTGCGCCTTCGCCTTCCCCCACGCCGGCGGCGACTGCGGAAGCGGCTGCCTCGCGGCGACGCATTTCGCCGGCGGCACGGGCGCGAGCGCAGGAACTCGCAGTCGATCTGGCCGCCGTCACCGGCACCGGACCGCAGGGCGCGATCACCCTCGAGGACGTCGCGAAGGCGGCCGCAGCTGCAGCCCAGCCGCGGGACCGGGCCGTCGAGATGCGTCGAGCGATCGCCGCCGCGATGGCCCGCTCCAAGCGCGAGATCCCGCATTACTACCTCGCCACCGACATCCCGCTCGGCGGCGCGGGCAGGTGGCTCGCGGCGCGAAACGCCGGCCGATCGGTGACCGAGCGTGTGCTGATGGCCGTCCCCCTGCTCAAGGCGGTCGCGCTCGCGCTGAAGAAGTATCCCGAGCTGAACGGCTACTTCCGCGATGGCGCGTTGCAGCCTGGTTCAGGCATCCATCTCGGCGTCGCGATTTCGCTCCGACAAGGAGGGTTGATCGCACCGGCGATCCACGACGTGGACGCGATGCGCCTCGACGACCTGATGCACGCGCTGACCGACCTGGTTGCCCGTGCGCGTGCACTGTCCCTGAAGAGCTCGGAAATGAGCGACGCGACGGTGACGGTCACCAATCTTGGCGATCAGGGCGTCGATCTGGTGCACGGCGTCATCTATCCGCCGCAAGTCGCACTGGTGGGCTTCGGCAAGGTCGCCCTGCGGCCATGGGTCGAGGACGGCCAGATCACCGTTGCACCGGTCGTCACCGCGAGCCTGTCCGCCGATCACCGCGCGAGCGACGGGCACCGCGGCGCGCTCTTTCTCTCCGAGGTGGCGGCGCTGCTGCAGGAACCCGAGAAGCTCGACACCGGAGCAGGTTGAACGGAAAGCGAAACTCCCATGGACGAACAGACCCTACGCCGGACTGTCTTCGAAACGCTGCGACGCATCGCGCCCGAGGTTTCGCCCGACGATCTTGACCCCCGGCAGCCGCTGCGCGATCAGATCGACCTGGACTCGATGGATTGGCTCAACTTCCTCGTTGGTCTGCACGCCAATCTCGGCGTCGACATTCCCGAGGCGGACTATGCGAAGCTCGTCACCCTGGAAGACCTCCTGGCCTATCTCCGCGCCAAGGTCGGCTGAAATGCCTCGGCTGCCTGGAAGTGCCATCGGGCAGGAAATCAAGGCGCTCTGAACGTCGCGTCGTTGTCGCCGCACGCGTCGCCACGTCGACGCGCCCTTCGTCGCGTACCATGAGCTGCCATGCGCCTCGAGCACCTCCGCTGTCGCTTGCGCGCCCTGGGCGCCAAGCCTTGCCATGAGCGCCTGGTGCTCCGTGCCTGGACGCAGGCGCTGCCGCTCGATAGCGGCCGGCAGCTCGCCGAGGATTTCCTTCCCCGGCAACTCCGCAACGCGCTGCCGGCACTTGCCGCCGAGCTGACCGGACTGGCGCGCCTGCGCTCCGAGCACGCCGGCGCGGACGGCTCGGCGCGCCTGCTGGTCGAACTGGCCGACGGCCAGACGGTCGAGTCGGTGCTGCTGCCGCGCGACGGCCTCTGCGTCTCGACGCAAGTCGGATGCGCGGTGGGCTGCAGCTTCTGCATGACCGGGCGCGACGGGCTGCACCGCCAACTCGGCAGCGCGGAAATCGTCGCCCAGGTGGCGCTCGCGCGTTCGCTGCGGATCGTCAGGAAGGTCGTGTTCATGGGCATGGGCGAGCCGGCGCACAACCTGGACAACGTCCTCGAGGCGATCGAATTGCTCGGCAGCGAGGGCGCGATCGGGCACAAGAACCTGGTCTTTTCGACCGTCGGCGATCGACGCGTGTTCGAGCGGCTGCCGCAGGGGCGCGTCAAGCCGGCGCTCGCCCTCTCGCTGCATTCGACTTCCGCCGAGCGGCGCGCGAAGCTGTTGCCGCGCGCGGCGCGCATCGACCCGGACGAGCTGGTGGAGCTGGGGGAGTGCTATGCGCGTGCGACGCACTATCCGATCCAGTATCAATGGACGCTGCTCGAAGGCATCAACGACAGCGACGACGAGCTGGATGGCATCGTCCGGCTGCTTGCCGGAAAGTACGCCGTGATGAATTTCATCCCGTACAACGCAGTGGCGGGACTGGCGTTCAATCGACCTTCGCCGGAGCGCGCGGCAGCGATGGCGCTCCACCTGAACCAGCGCGGCGTGCTGACCAAGCTGCGCGACTCTGCGGGGCAGGATGTCGACGCGGGCTGCGGGCAGCTGCGGGCCAGGCAGATCCCGCTGCGGCAGCTTCCGGCAAACGCGGCCAACGCGCCGCGCAGCGCGGGGTAGCCGCCCTCAGGCGTGCGCGATCGGATCTTTGGTGAAGAGGTAGTCTTTGAGCTCTTTGGAAAAGCTCGGGTCCCTGCGCCGGATCCATTCCAGCACCATCGAGGCGTGCTCCTTTTCCTCGTCGCGGTTGTGCTCGAGGATCGCCTTGAGTTCCTGATCCTTGCACGCATCGGCCCGCTGGTTGTACCAATCGACGGCTTCCAGCTCTTCCATCAGCGAAACGATCGCCCGGTGCATGTCGCGCGTTTCATCCGACAGTTCCTCTACCGGCTCGTGATAACCGACACTGGACATTTTCTTCTCCTGTTGGTTGTTGCTGGTTGCAGGGTTCTGGTCGACGATCTTCCACCAGGCGAGGTCGCTGCAGGCGGTCCCCGCCCAAGGCATCAGACCTTCGCCGCAGGTCGATCGGCGTACTTGCTCACCGCTTCCCACAGGCCGTTGATGTACACAGCGCCGAGCGCGCGGTCGTAGAGGCCGTAGCCTGGCTTGCCGGTTTCACCCCAGATCATCCGGCCATGGTCGGGCCGCAAATACCCCTCGAAACCCACCTCGTGATAGGCCTTGAGGATCTCGGCCATGTCGAGCGAGCCTTCGCAGGACAGGTGGGCCGATTCGTAAAAGCTGCCGTCGGGCTCGACCGCCACATTGCGCACGTGTCCGAAGTGAATGCGCCCCATGCCGCCGAACTTGCGCACCAGCGATGGAATATTGTTGCAGAGGTCGGCGCCGAGCGAGCCCGAGCACAGCGTGATGCCGTTCGCCGGGGAGTCGACGATGCCGACCAGCCGCTGCAGGTCATCGTGATTCTTGACGATGCGCGGCAGGCCGAAGATCGGCCGCGGCGGATCATCCGGATGCATCGCCATCTTGACCCCCTCCTCCACGGCCACCGGGATGATCCGCTTGAGGAAATACTCGAGATTGCCCCACAGCGTCTCTTCGTCGATCGACTTGTACTCGGCGAGCAGCGCCTTCAGTTGTTCGGGCTTGTAGCTGGCGTCCCAGCCGGGCAGCGAAATGCCCTGCTCCAAATCTATTTTCGCGATCGCTTCGGCGTCGAACGCCAGCGTGAACGAGCCGTCGGGCAACTCCCTGGCCATCTCGGTGCGCGTCCAGTCGAACACCGGCATGAAGTTGTAGCAGATCACCTTGATGCCGACCGCAGCGCAATTGCGGATGTTCTGCTGGAAGTTGGCGATCAGGGAGTCGCGCGCCGGCTTGCCGAGCTTGATGTCCTCGTGCACCGGGACGCTTTCCACCACCTCGAACTTGAGCCCGGCCTTTTCGATGCGGTCACGCAGCGCCTGCAGCTTTTCGACCGGCCACACGTCACCGACGGGCACGTCGTAAATGGCCGAGACGATGCCGTGCATGCCGGGGATCTGGCGGATATATTCGAGCTTGACGGGATCGGATTCACCGTACCAGCGAAAGGTCATTTTCATGTTGAAAATCTCTCTGGAGCTTGGTGCCGGTCGGGCCTGGTTCAGGTCTCGATCTGCGAGGCCGTGGCCACCGCGGGGTTCCGGGCGAGTTGCACGAACTTGTCGACGACTGCGGCCCGGAGCGCCGCGTTCGCGGGCAGGTCGGCGCCGAAGATCCTGTCGATCGACAGCAGGTGGTCGACGATGCCGGTCGCGTCGTTGCTGCGCTTCGCCTGCGCCAGAATTTCCGCCGACAGCGGGTCGTTGAGCGGCGCGCCGGAGGGGTCGTGGGCAACCTTTACGGCATAGTGCATCCACGCGGCGATCGCCGTGGCAATCGCCGGCGATGCGAGGCCCCTGGCGATACGATCGCGCAAGGGCGCCAGCAGCCGCTGCGGCAGCTTCTGCGAGCCGTCCATCGCGATCTGCGCGGTGCGGTGCTTCAGCGCCGGATTGCGGAAGCGCTGCTTCAGGCTGTCGACGTACGCACCCGTGTCGACACCCTTCGGCGCCTTCAACACTTCGCGCACTTCGAGCCACAGCGCATCGAGCGCTTCGGTGATCAGCGGCAACTGCATCGCGTCGGCGACCGTCTCGCGTCCGGTCAGCTGACCCAGGTAGGAGAGCGTCGAATGCGCGCCGTTGAGGCAGCGCAGCTTCATGTTCTCCCAGGTCTCGATTTCGTCGGAGAACACCGCGCCGCCGATCGTCCAGTCGGGACGCCCCATCGTGAACCGGTCCTCGATCACCCACTGGGTGAACTGCTCGGTCACCACCGGCCACGCGTCCTCCATGCCGATGACCTTGGACACCCGCGCGCGGTCCGCGTCGGTGGTGGCCGGCGTGATGCGATCGACCATCGTGCAGGGAAACGAAACCTGCGCCTCGATCCAGGTGGCGAGCCCGGCGTCGACCTCGCGTGCGAAAGCGAGCACCGCGGCCTTGGCGAGGCGCCCGTTGTGCGGAAGGTTGTCGCAGGACAGCACGGTGAACGGGGCGATGCCGGCGGTCTTGCGGTTCTTGAGCGCCTGCACGATGAGGCCGAGGATGGTCCCGGGCGCGGCGGGGGCCGCCAGGTCGGCGGCGATTGCCGGTGCCTGCAGCTGCAGCTTGCCGGTGGCAGGATCGAGGTAGTACCCCTTTTCGGTGACCGTGATGCTCACGATGCGCGTCGCGGCGTCGCTCATCGTGGCGAGCAGCCGGCCGGCTTCTTCGGGGCCGCCCAGGACGCCGACGATCGATCCGATGACCCGCGTGGTTTCCGAGTCCGCGCCCATTTCCGACAGCGTGTAGAGGCAGTCCTGCGGCGCCAGCGCATGCTTCATGTCGGCCGAGATGACGCCGGCGCCAACGATCCCCCAGGCAAGATCACCGGCGCGCAACACGGCGTCGGTGTACATCGCCTGGTGCGCGCGGTGAAACGCCCCGATGCCCAGATGCACGATCGAGGCTTTGACTTTGCTGCGGTCGTAGCGGGGTTGCAGGACGTTGGCCGGGAGCTTGGACAGGGTCGCGTTACAGAGTCGCATGGCGATGATCTCCGGGATGAATCTCGAATCGGTCGGGGTTGCATTCACCTGATCAAATCAGGCATTCTGACCCTGACTGAACATACTAGTCTGACCAGTTAGAACGCAAGATTAAGGTATCCTCCGCCGCAATGCAATATCTTTTTGGGGCCCGACCATGGACGACACCGCGCTGACCCGGCTCGGCGCGGCACTCGCCAAGCGCCAGGAATCGGGCCCCGCCGGCGTGTCGCTCTACCATACGCTGTACGAAGCGATCGTGCAGGGCGACCTGCCGCCCGGCCAGGCGCTGTCCGAAGCCGATCTCTCCAGACGCCTGTCGACCAGCCGGCAACTGGTGCGCGAGGCGTTCATCAAGCTCGCCGAGCGCAAGCTCCTCTCGATCGTCCCGCAACGGGGAACCTTCGTCGTCCGGATTTCGCCCAAGAGAGTGCTGGAAGCCCAGTGGGTGCGCGAAGCGATCGAAACCCGGATCGCCGGCGAGGCCGCGCGAGCGCGCGACCCCGGGCTCGTCAGGACGCTGCGCGATCTCGTCGCGCGGCAGAAGCGTGTGCCTTCCCGCGAATATCGGCAGTTCCAGGATCTCGACGACGCGTTCCATCGCGCGCTCGCGCTGTCGGTCAATCGCGAATACGCGTGGGAGATCATCGAGCAATCGAAAGCGCAGACCGATCGCGTCCGCTTCCTGAGTCTCGAATCGGCGACCTCGTTCGGACTGCTGGCGAGCCAGCACGCGCTGATCGTCGACGCCATTGCCCATGGCGATGTCGGCCAGGCGTCCAGGGCCGTCAGCACCCACCTGCGCATGATTCTGCAGACGCTGCCGGGCATCGTGCGCGACCACCCGGAGATTTTCGAGCCCGAGTGACCGGGGCCAGCGGTCAGGGCGGCCCGGGACGCGCGGCGTACTGCTCCACCGCGGCAATCGCCTCGAGCAGCAGCGCGGGCGATGCACCGGACAATCGATGCGGGTCCGAGAGCATCTGGCGATAACGGCGCCCGCCGGGCACGCCGTGAACAAGGCCGAGCACGTGCCTTGCGATCGCCCGCAATTGCACGCCCGCCAGGAGCTGCTGTTCTGCATACGGCACCAGCGCCTGCAGCACGTCGGCCCGGGTGCGCGGCACCTGCTCGCCACCTTCGAGTCTTTCATCGACAACGGCCAGCAGCCAGGGATCGTGGTACGCCGCGCGCCCCAGCATCACGCCGTCGACCAGTTTCCATTCGCGCTCGATTGCGGCCCAGTCGGCGAGCCCGCCGTTGACGACGATGGTCGCGGTCGGGAAATCGCGCTTCAGTTGATGGACGACGTGGCGGCGCAACGGCGGGATTTCGCGGTTCTTCTTCGGCGACAAGCCCTTCAGCACGGCGTTGCGCGCATGCACGATGAAGACATCGCAGCCCGCCGCCGCCACCGCACCGACAAAGTCGCGCACGAAGCCGTAGTCGTCATCGCTTTCGAGGCCGATCCGATGCTTGACGGTGACCGGCAGGCTCACCGCGTCGCGCATCGCGCGCACGCAATCGGCGACCAGCGCGGGCTCGGCCATCAGGCACGCACCGAAGCTGCCTTTCTGCACCCGCTCGGACGGACAGCCGCAGTTGAGGTTGATCTCGTCGTAACCCCAGCGCGCGCCGAGCTTCGCTGCCGCGGCGAGCTCACCGGTATCGCTGCCCCCCAGTTGCAGCGCCACCGGATGCTCGGCCGGATCGAAATCGAGGTGCCGCGGCACATCGCCATGGACGAGCGCCGCCGCCGTGACCATCTCGGTGTAGAGCCGTGCGCGGCGTGAGATCTGCCGCAGGAAGTACCGGCAGTGCCGATCGGTCCAGTCGAGCATCGGCGCGACGCAGAACCGCCACGGCGAAGGGTCGGGCGCCGCCATTCAGAGCGCCGGTTCCGGTCCCGGCCAGAACGGCGCGCGCAGCTCGCGCTTGAGCGTCTTGCCGGCGGCATTGCGCGGAAAGTCGTCCATCACGATCACGCGCGCGAGGCGCTGGTACTTGGCGGCGACGCGCGCGTTGATCCACTCGCGCAGCTCGTCGCCGGTGAGGCTGCCAGGTTGCCGCAGAACGACCGCCGCCACCGGCGTCTCGCCCCATTTTTCGTCGGGGATGCCGAACACGGCGACCTCGAGCACCGCCGGATGCTGGACGGCGATCTCCTCGATGTCCTTCGGATAGACCTTGATCCCGCCTGAGTCGATCATGTCCTTCCTGCGATCGACGAGGTACAGATACCCATCCTCGTCGACGTATCCGAGGTCTCCGGAATAGAGCCACCCGTCGCGGAGGGTGCGCGCGGTTTCGGCGGCGCGGTTGTAATACCCGGGCATCGTGATCGGGCCCCGACCCGCGATCTCGCCGATGGCGCCGCGCGGCGCTTCGCGGCCTTCGTCGTCGACGATACGCAACTCGAAGAACGGCGGCGGCACGCCCACGCTGCCCGCCTTGCGCACCGCGTCGGCCCGGTCGAGTACGGTGAAGAAGCCTTCGGTGAGGCCGTAGAGCTCGTAGAAGCGGCCCGGCAGCAGCTCGTTCAGCCGATCCTTGTGCTCGCGGTGCAGCGGCGCTCCCAGGGACAGGAGCATTTCCAGCGAGGTGAGGCGCGCGGGGTCGAAGCCGCGGGCGTTGAGGATGGCGATGATCTGCGACGGGACGAGCATGGTGTGCGTGACGCGCTCGGACTCGACGGTGGCGATGAAGGCCTCGGCGTCGAAACCACGGTGCAGGATATACGTGGCGCCGCACAGGAAGGCCGGGAACATGGTCACCATGGCGCCGTTGAAGACAATGGCGCCGGTGTGCAGCACCACCGACTCGGGGCTCATCCGCCATGCGTTGGCCATCAGCGTGGCGTACATCGCGCGGATGAAATGCGTGTGCGGGATACCCTTGGGCAGGCCCGTGGTCCCCGACGTGTACATGAGCGTCAACAGATCGTCCGCACGCACGTCGGCCTCCGGCGGCTCGTCGGATGCCTCGCCATGCAACGACCCGTAGGCGCGATAGCCGACCGCCTCGTCGTCGGAGGCGGCGTCGATCAGCACCCAGGTGGGCACCGGCTTCCAGGCGATGTCGTGGCGCACGTCCTCGATGCTTGCGAGTTGATCGCCCGAGGCCAGCACCACCCGCGGCATCGCGTCCGCGAGCAGCGATTTCAAGCCGATCGTGGTCAGCATCGGCGACAGAGGCACGATGGCGGCACCGATCTTGGCACAGGCCCAATAGGTCGCCAGGAGCTCCAGTGAATTGGGCAGCACCGTGGCGATGCGATCGCCGCGCCCGACGCCCAGCGAAAGCAGTGCATTCGCCCAGCGATTGACGTAGCCGTCGAACTCGCGCCAGGAGAGCCGCAACTCGCGCTCCCGCGGCGAGCGCGCCGCGATGATCACGGCCGCATGACGCGAACGGTAACGCGCATGACGGGCGGGAAGCGCTCCGAGGCAGAGGCAGCGGGTGGCAATCGAAGTATCCATGGGGCCCACTCGATGAAGGTTCACAGGCGGTGGCGCTGATCGGCAAGCGTGAATCCGGGCCAGCGTATTCCCTCGTTGCGCGTGAAGGCCAGCACCTTGAACAACTCGCCCATCTCGGCCGGCGACAGCAATCTTTGCACGGCCGCCGCCGCCTTCACGTAGAGAACCGACTCCGGCGCGCCGACAGCGGCGAGCAGATCGAGGATGCCGCAACCGAGCAGAAACGACGCCTGCGTCGCGAATCCCGCGACGGCGAGCCCCGCACGCTCACCCGCCTCGGCGACGGCGGTGAAGTCGACGTGGGACGTGATGTCGGACAGGCCGGGCCGATGCAGCGGATCGTCGTGCACGCGGTGGCGGTAATGACAGAGCAGCGTCCCCTCGCTGCGTTGCGGGTGAAAATACTCGGCGCGGGGAAAGCCGTAGTCGATGAACAGCGCGGCGCCACCGACGAGGCGGCGCCCGATTTCCTCGACCAGCGCCTCGGCCGCGGGATTCACTTCGCTCACATAGTCGATGTCCGGGGGGAAACGCGCTGCGGCCACCGCCGCGAGCCGTGCCGGCGCGGGCCGGTCGGCGACGGCCAATGCGCCGCGCAACGCATCCTCGGCGACCCCGCGCTCGAAGTACCGGCCCGCCCTTCTCGCGACGACATGGACGGGAATCGCATCCAGAACCTCGTTGGCGATGACGGCGCCGTCGATCGACGCCGGCAAGGTATCCAGCCATTCGATGCGACAGCGCCGGTCGACCGCGGCGTGCTCGAGCGTGGCCTGCTGTCGCGCGCGAAAATCGGCGCTGACTTCGAGGATCGCGTACCGCGACGGCAATGCGTTGCGCGCGCCCAGAGCCTGCAGGAGGTCGACCGCCAACCGGCCCGTGCCGGCGCCGAACTCGACGATCTCGCGTGCGGCCGTCGACTCCAGGATCGCTTCCACCTGCATCGCCACCGCCGCGCCAAAGAGCGGCGTCATCTCGGGCGCGGTCGTGAAGTCCCCGTCGGCTCCGAGCTTGCCCGCCCCGGCAGCGTAGTAGCCGAGCCCGGGCGCGTACAGCGCGAGGTCCATGTAACGGACGAAGGGAATCCAGCCGTCGGCCGCGGCGATCGCCGCCCGGACGTGGGCAGCCACGCGCTCGCTGTGGGCAAGTGCAGGCGACTCGGGCAACGGCAGGGCGGCGACGGGAGGCATGCGGGAACGGGGCGGTGTCGACAGCGCGGACATCCGATGTGCTAAATTTCCGACCTAGTCTAACGCGGAAAAGCGGGGCACGGCGTGCAGGGAAAGACGGTATTGATCACGGGTGGAGCAAGGCGTGTCGGTGCGGCGATCTGTCGCCGGCTGCACATCGCGGGCGCCAACCTGATGCTTCACTACCGGACGTCGGCGGGCGAAGCACGCCTGTTGCAGGCCGAACTCAATCAGGTGCGCAAGGGTTCGGTGGCATTGATCCAGGCCGACCTCCTCGAAACCGCCAAGCTGCCGTCGCTGGTCGAGCAGACGCTGCACACCTTCGGCCGCCTCGACGCGCTGGTCAACAATGCGTCGTCGTTTTTTCCGACGCCGATCGGCACGATCAGCGTCGATCAGTGGAACGACCTCATCGGCACCAACGTCAAGTCGCCGCTGTTCCTCGCCCAGGCCGCCGCCCCGGCGTTGCGGAAGGCGCAGGGTGCCATTGTCAACATCACCGACATCCACGCCGAGCGGCCGCTCAAGAACTTCGCCGTCTATTCGATCGCCAAGGCGGGACTGTCGGGACTCACGCGCGCGCTCGCTCGCGAACTGGCACCCGAAGTGCGCGTCAACGCCGTCGCGCCAGGCCCCATTCTCTGGCCCGAAGACGACAGCTTCGACGAAGTGTCGCGCCAGCGCATCATTTCGCACACGCTGCTGAAACGCGAAGGCGCGCCCGCGGACATCGCCACCGCGGTGCACTATTTTCTTGCCGAAGCCACCTACGTCACCGGCGAGACGCTCAACGTCGATGGCGGCCGGCACGTCGCCATCTAAGCCCCGCCGAGGCGGGGGATGACCGACAGTCTCAGCCTCTCAGTGCAATCCGAGTGCGCGATCCAGCGCGACCGCTCCTCCACCACGCCCGGCCAGATAGAGCAGGAGCGCGGCCCACGAAAGATGGGTGGCCCAGGCGTCCGGATAGACGAAAACCTGGATGACGGCCGTCATTCCGAGCAGCGACAGCGCCGACAGCCGGGTGAAAAGACCGAGCGCCAGCAACACCGGGAACAGGTGCTCGGCGTACGCTGCCGCATGCGCGGCGATCTCCGGCGCGATCAGCGGCAGCTTGTACTCGTCGCGAAACAGCGCGTAGGCGCCGTCGGTGACCGTGAGCAGGCCGTCGACCTTGGTGCGGCCGGAAAGGAAGAAGATCCCCGCCACCCCGAAACGGGCGAGGAGCGCCAGCAGCGAGTCCCCGATCAGGCGCGAGAGCAGCGCCGCAGCCCGGTTCCATGTGGCGCGCAGTCCCGGCTCGGAACGGACAGGTGAAATGATCGCGGTGATGGGCATCAGGTGGACTCCGGTGGATCGTCGGGGCGCAGCGCGAGCGACCCGAAGGCGCCGGCGCCAAGGGTCCTCGCCATGAGCGCCGCCAGGTCCGCGTGCGCATCGGCGGCGAGGGCTGCCGCGGCAGCGGCGGCAAGCGTGCCCCCCGCAGCGCAGGCATCGAGAAACACGCAGTCGGACTTCTCCAGCGGCGTCCACTCGACCGCGGCGTGCGGGCGCACGATGAGTACGCCCTCGCCATGCCAGGCGAGGTCGGAGATTGCGCCGCCTTCGTCCGCCGCGTCCGACGCCGCCTGCCGGTTGCGCTGCCAGATCGACACGATCGGCTGCTCGTCGAACCACGCCCAGCGCGCGGAAGCATGCGGTCGCAGCACGGTGCGGGCGAGCGCCGCCGCGTCGAGGCGCGCGACGTCGGCGGCGGCAACCGGCAACTCGTCGCGCGCGATGTGCGCCTCGGTCCAGAAGCGATCGAGCCGGGCGACGCCGGCAAGATAGGGCAGCGCACGGGCCGGCTCGAAGGCAGCGAGGAAATCGGCGAACCCGGAACCGTAGTCGATCAGCATTGGCTGATGCGGAAGCTCGGCGCGCGCATGGACCCCGGCCGCGGCGCGGAACCACGCGTCGCCGACCAGACGCGACACCGCCGGGTAGTTGGCCTGCAGCGCGTCGATGCAGCCCTTCAGCACGGTGTTGCGGTAGACGGCGAACCCCGGTTGCGCGACCAGGCGCGCGACCCCGGATCCCTCGCCGAGCGGGCCGGCGGCGGAAGCGTCGGGCGCGAGCAGCGCGGCAGCGAAGCCGTCCTGGAACGCGCCCAGCCGGCCGCGAGAATGGGCGCTCGCGTCCATCATGCCGCCCGTCGCTCGGGCGCGCGCAGCACCGCTTCGGCCTGCGCCCGCTCGAGCTGCAGCGTCGCGAATGCAGGCAGGTTGTCGTCGCGCTCGATGAGCGTCGGACGCGCTCCGATGCGGGCGATCAGCCGTTCGTAGAGGCGCCATACCGCCGCCGACACCGGCGCATCGTGCGAGTCGATCAACAGCGCTTCGCCGAGCGCCGGGTCCGCGGAATGACCGGCGAGGTGGATCTCGTCGACGCACTCGCCGGGGAACGCGTCGATGTAGGACTCCGGCGCGAAGCCCAGGTTGCGCGCACTGACAAAGACGTTGTTGACGTCGAGCAGCAGCCCGCAGCCGCTGCGCCGCGCGAGCTCGGCGAGGAACGCGATCTCATCGAACTCGTGGCCGTCGATGCGCAGGTAGTGCGACGGGTTCTCGATGGCGACGCGCCGGCGCAGCGCCCGCTGCACGCGGTCGATGTTGTCGGCGATGCGCAGGAGCGCCTCGCTCGTCCGCGGAAACGGCAGGAGATCCGGGCGATAGGCGCCGCGCCAGGTCGACCAGGCGAGGTGCTCTGAAATCAGGGCGGGCTCGAAACGCTCGACCAGCCCGGCGAATCGGCGCAGATGCGCGGCATCCGGCGCCGCATCGGCGGCGAGCGAAAGCCCCACGCCGTGCAGGGAGAGCGGATGGCGAGCGCGGATCGCCTCGAGCCAGGCCAGCCGCGGCCCGCCCTCGACCATGTAGTTCTCGGGATGGACCTCGAACCACAGGCCGTCCGCGGGGGCGGCCAACGCCTCCTCGAAGTGCCGAGGCTTCAACCCCAGCCCCGCGGACAGTCCCGTGGTCACGCGTCGATCCTCTATCAGCCCGTCGCCCCTCAGCTCTTGATCGGTTGCAGCGAGCCCATGCCCTTGGGGGTTTTCATGGTGGCGCAGGTGCCCTTGGCCACCTGCTTCCAGGCGTTGCCCTGGTAGTCCGTCTTCGACGTGCCTGCGCAGGTGGTGCCGGGACCGGCGGCGCAGTCGTTCTTGCCGGCAAGCGCGACGCCGTAGCATTTCTCCATTTCGGTCGCGCCCTTCTTGTCCATGCCTTTGGCCTTGTCGTCCGCGGCCATCGCGGCGCCGGAAGCGAGCGCGGAAAGAGCGAAGGCGGTCACAGCAAGTGCGTTGCGATTCATCATTGAAGCTCCTGTCGGTGGGTTGAGTGGACCGCCCGCCCGGTAGTGGACACATCCGGCGGTCTGCCAGCTAATTCGACCCGAAGTGGCAATTGGTTACACCGACGGGCACAATTCGTCGCAGCCATCGATGGCTGTAACCGAATGCGCCCGGACAACGAACTAGCTGTGGATAGAGGCAACGCGAGCGAGGACCGCCTCCGGGACCTGCTGGTTCGCGCACTCGCCGGCGATGCCGCGGCCTATCACGCCTTCCTGCGGGACCTGGGCGCGCATTTGCGCGCCTTCCTGCGAAAGCGTCTCGCCCGCCTGCCGGACGAGGTGGAGGACCTGGTGCAGGAAACGCTGCTCGCCGTGCACAATCAGCGGCACACTTACGCGACGGACCAGCCGCTGACGGCGTGGCTGCACGCCATCGCACGCTACAAGCTCGTGGACCTGCTGCGAAGGCGCGCACGCCGGGATCTGCTCAACGATCCGCTGGATGACGACAACGAGCTGCTGGTCGCCTCCGACATCGAAGCCTCCGACGCGCGCCGCGATGTGGCCAAGCTGCTCGACACCCTGCCCGATCGGCACCGGCTGCCGATCATTCACGTCAAGCTCGAAGGCCTTTCCGTGGCCGAGGCCGCAAAGCTCACGGGGATGTCGGAGTCAGCGGTGAAGGTCGGCGTGCACCGGGGAATGAAAGCGCTCGCAGCGCGCATAAGGAACGGATTGTGAGAACCGATGATCTGGTGTCGATGCTGGCGACCGGGGCGGGCGCGGTGGACGCGAAGTCCCCGACGCGCCGCTTGCTGCTCGCGCTCGGCGGCGGCGCACTGATCGCCACGCTGCTGATGGGCGCATGGCTTCACGTCAACCCCGAACTCGCAAGCTATGCACTGATGCCCATGTTCTGGGTTCGCGAGTTGTTCTGCGCCGCGCTGGCCATCGGCGGACTGACGGCGGTCCTTCGCTGTTCGCGGCCGGGCGCGACACTGCGCTGGGAACGATCGCTGCTGGTGGCGCCCGTCCTCGCCCTGTGGCTGCTCGCCGCGGCCGTGCTGGTGAACGCGGATGCCGCAGAGCGGACCGATCTGCTGCGCGGAATCAGCTGGACCGTGTGCAGCGCCAACATCGCGCTGCTGTCGCTGCCGATATTCGCCGCCCTCGTGTGGCTGATGAAGGGCCTCGCACCGACGCGCTTGCGCTTGTCCGGCGCGGCGGCCGGCGTTGCCGCGGGTGCCGTGGGAGCCCTCGTCTACACCGTGCATTGCCCCGAGCTCGCAGCGCCCTTCCTTGCGCTCTGGTACGTGTTGGGGATGCTGCTTCCCGCGGCGCTGGGGGCTTGGGTCGGACCGCGCCTGTTGCGCTGGTGATGCTGCTCCTGTTTCAGGCGATGCGCATCGAGACGGCTACGGGAGCGGCGTCACCCGTTGCGCAAGCGCGCCACGCCCGCGCACAGCCCCTCGAGGTAGGGATCGACGATGCCGTGGGCGACGAGCGCCACGCGCGTGCGTTCGAGGTAGTCCTGCGACGAGCCGAAAGCCCCGGCGGCGCGCGCCAGCACCTCGACCTCGCGCTCCGGCGAGAGCTTGCCCGCGTATTGCACATGGTCGCGCCTGACGACGAAGGTGAGCGCGACGACTTCGCGTCCCTCCGCATCGAGGCGAATCCACGTCGGGCGATACGAGCCGACCACCATCTCGCGTCGCCACAACAGGTGCAATTCGTCCAGTGCCAACGGTGCCGGAAGCCGCAACGCGACGCCACGGCACGATCCTCCCGGCTCCAGGCCGAGCACGAGGCCCGGCGCGTCGGGTGTCCCGCGCGTGGCGAGCGACCACAGGCAGAAGCGCCGGTGCCAGCCACGCAACCTGGCGACGCGCATCTCGGCCACCGGGAACAGCGGATTCCACAGCAGCGACCCGTAGGCGAAGATCCACCAGCCGGCACCGGCCGGCCTCGCCCGCAACGTCTCCTGCAACGACGCCGCGAGCTGCTCGTCGTTCAACGCCCGCGACGGGTCGATCGCGGCAGCGTAGACCTCGCGCATCCGGCCGCATTCGAGGTCGCTGCGGCACAGCGTGTCGGGGTGATGGGGCCAGCGCTTCATGGCTGCGCTTCCGGATCGCGCTTGAGCCGCGCGGCCAGCACGTTGGCCTCGCGCCGCCTGGCACCTGTCGTCTTGCCATGCGCGCCGCCCTTGCCGAGGAGCGGCGAGCGCGCGACGGGATTGCGCGGCTTCGGCGGCTCGGGTGGCAGGTGCATTTTTGCGCGCTTCATTTCATGCCCGTAGATCTCGCCGCCGATCAGGGCAACGGCGCGAACGGCAGCCGCTGCTCGCACCACGCCGCGGTCGCCAGCAGCCGATCGTCGGCACCCGCGGCCGTCGCGATCTGCAGCCCGATCGGCAAGCCCGCGGCGTTGCGCGCCACCGGAATCGTGATCGCCGGAAAACCCAGCAGCGACCACAGCGTACAGCAGGACGGGTCGCCGGTGGAATCGAGCCCTCGCGGCGCGGCCGACGGCGCGGAAGGCGCGAGCACGGCGTCGAAGCCTGCCATCCACGCGGTGAACTCGGCGATCGCCCGCGTGCGCGCCTCGATCGCTGCGCGATAGGCGTCGTCGCTGATCGTGCGCCCCTCGTCCAGCGCCGCGTTGAGTTTCGGGGAAAGCCGCGCTCGTTCGCGTTCCTGCAAGGCGCCGAGATTGCGCGCAGCCTTCGAACAGCATGATGCTGCGATGGACGCGGTCTACGGTGTGCCACGCCGCCGGCAGGTCGACGGAGGCGACCATGGCGCTCGCGCGCAGCCGGGTCGCCGCCGCCTCGACGTGATCGTCATCGCCGCAATCGAGCTCGACCCAGGGGAAGCCCCCCAGGCAGGCGAGGCGAGGCGGATGCGACAGCGGGGCAATCGCGGCCGCGATCGCGCCCGGTTCCGCCACGGCATGCGCGACGCGCGCCGCATCGGCAACGCTGCGCGCGAAGCTGCCGACCTGATCCAGCGTCTCGCTGAAGATGTGCACCCCATCGAGCGGGATCGCGCCGCGCGTGGGCTTGTAGCCGACGACGCCGCAGTACGCCGCCGGCCGGATCACCGAACCGTTGGTTTGCGTGCCCAGCGCGCCCGCGACATGGCTGGCCGCGACCGCCGCAGCCGAACCCGAGGACGAGCCGCCCGGCGTGTGCGCCGGATTCCACGGATTCCGCGTCTTGCCGGGATCCAGGAACGCGTACTCGGTGGTCACGGTCTTGCCGAACACGTAGCCGCCGGCCGCCTTGAGGCGTGCCACGCAAGCCGCATCGGCGTCGGGGCGATGGCCCTGATGCACCTCCGATCCCATCTGCGTCGGCAGTTCGGCCGTCGCGATGATGTCCTTGATGCCGATGCCCATGCCGGCGAGTGGCCCGCGCGCCGTTGCAGGCAACGCATCGCAGCGCGCTGCCGCGGCCAGCACGTGCCCGGCATCGAGATACGCCCACGCGTCGATGTGGGCATCGGTCGCGGCGATGCGCGCGAGCTGCGAAGCGGCCAGCTCGGTCGCCGACAGCGTCCCCTCGGCAAGGCGCCGCGCTGCCGCGGCAAGTGACAGGCGAAAGGCATCGGGCGGCTTCATCGCTTCGCTCCCGGTTGAATGACGGATATCGATGGCGACGCGGAATCGCGCAGGAACAGCGCCTGCAGATCGTTGAGGAATCGCCGCCCCAGCGGCGTGGGCCGGATCAGCGTCGGATCGGGATCGAGCAGGCCGCGCGCGGTGGCGGCGGCAAGCTCGCGCGCGACCCGTGCCAGCGGCTGCCCGGTGCGCTGCGCGAAGAGCGACGCCGGCACGCCGGATTCGAGGCGCAGCGCGTTCAGCATGAACTCGAAGCCGACATCGTCGAGGCTCACCTCGTGCTCGTCCTGGACCGGCGACCCGGCGGCGACCGTGTCGAGATACTGGCGTGGCTGTTTGTACCGTTGCTGCCTCACGATGCGGTCGGGGAACGAAAGCTTCGAGTGCGCACCGGCGCCGATGCCGAGGTAATCGCCGAACTGCCAGTAATTGCGATTGTGCCGGCATTCGCTCCCGGCACGCGCGTGCGCCGAGGTTTCGTAGTGCTGGTAACCCGCCTCGCCCAGCATCGCGTGCACGGCATCCTCGATGTCGGCGCTCGCATCGTCGTCGGGCAGCGGCGGCGGATGGCGGTGGAACAGCGTGTTGGGTTCCAGCGTCAGGTGGTAGAACGACAGGTGCGGCGGCGCGTAGGCGAGCGACTCCGCGATGTCGGCGCGTGCGTCCGCCAGCGTCTGCTGCGGCAGCGCGTACATGAGGTCGAAGTTGACGTTGCCGAAGATCGCCAGCGCCGCCTCCGCGGCAGCGCGCGCCTCGTTCGCGTCGTGGACACGGCCCAGCGCGCGCAGATGCCGATCCGAGAAGCTCTGGATGCCGAGCGACAGCCGGTTGACGCCGGCCGCACGAAAGCCGGCGAATTTCCCGCGCTCGAAGGTGCCGGGATTCGCCTCCAGCGTCACTTCGGCATCGGGCAGCAAGGGAACGCGGGCCCGAATGCCTGCGAGCAGGGCGTCGATCGCCGCGGCCGGAAAAACGCTTGGCGTTCCGCCGCCGATGAACACCGAGTTGACCGTGCGCCCCCAGACCGACGGCAACGCGCCTTCGAGGTCGGCAAGCAAGGCGCCGACATAACGGTCGGCATCAGGGTCGCCGGAGATCTCGTGCGAATTGAAGTCGCAGTAAGGGCACTTCTTCAGGCACCACGGGATGTGCACGTAAAGCGCAAGCGGCGGCAGCGCAGCGAAACGCGGCCTCGACGGCGCCTGCGGGTCGAACGCGACCGGGGCCGGGGCGCTCATCCGCTGCGCAGACGCTCGAGGAGCGCGCGCATCGCCTTCCCGCGGTGCGAGATCGCGTTCTTCTGCGCGAGCGGCAGTTCGGCGCCGGTCAGGCCACTCGCCTCGTCGAGGAAATGCGGGTCGTAGCCGAACCCGCCCTCTCCGCGCGGCGCGTCGATGATGCGGCCATGCCACGCGCCCTCGGCGATCACCGGCTCGGGATCTTCGGCGTGCCGCACCAGCACCAGCAGGCAGACGTAATGCGCACGGCGGTCGGCGACGTCCTTGAGTTCGGCGATCAGCCTGGCGTTGTTGCGCGCATCGGACTTCGGCTCGCCGGCGTAGCGCGCGCTCTGCACTCCCGGCGCGCCGCCCAACGCGCGCACGCAGACGCCCGAATCGTCGGCCAGCGCCGGCAGCCGCGCGTGGGCGCTGGCGTGCCGGGCCTTTGCCAGCGCGTTCTCGATGAAGGTGACGTGCGGCTCGGGCGCTTCGGGTATGCCCAGCTCCGCCTGCGGCATGACTTCGATGCCGAGCGGCGCCAGCAGGCGCCGGAACTCGCGCAGCTTGCCTTCGTTGCCGGAGGCGAGGACAAGGCGGGGAAACTCGACCACGGCGTGAACCGGGAAACGGGGCGCGAAGGCGTTCGCCGCGGCTATTTCGGCAGCGCGCCCAGCGCCTGCATCTGCGCCGCGATCAGGTGCTCGATGCCCTTCTCGGCCAACGCGATCATCGCGTTCATCTCGGCGTGAGAGAACGGCTGGCCTTCGGCGGTGCCCTGCACTTCGACGAAGCGGCCGATGCCGGTCATCACGACGTTCATGTCGGTATCGCAGGTCGCGTCCTCGGCATAATCGAGGTCGAGTACCGGCGTGCCATTGACCATGCCGACCGAGACGCCGGCAACGAAGTCCTTCAGCGGCTCGCCATTGACGAGCCCTTGCGTCTTGCACCAGGCGATGGCGTCCGACAACGCCACGCAGGCGCCGGTGATCGCCGCACAGCGCGTGCCGCCGTCGGCCTGCAACACGTCGCAGTCGATCTTGATCGTGCGCTCGCCCAGTTCGTTGAGATCGGTGACCGCGCGCAGTGCGCGCCCGATGAGGCGCTGGATCTCCTGCGTGCGTCCGGACTGTCTGCCTTCCGCCGCCTCGCGCCGCATGCGCGTATGCGTGGCGCGCGGCAGCATCCCGTACTCCGCAGTGAGCCAGCCCTGCCCCTTGCCCTTGAGAAACGGCGGCACACCCTCTTCGACGCTGGCGGTGCACAGCAGCGTCGTGCTGCCCGCCTCGATCAGCACCGAACCTTCGGCGTGCTTGGTGAAATGACGGGTGATGCGCAATGGTCGGAGCTCGTCGGCACTGCGGCCGGAGGGACGCGGGGTCATGGTCGTTTCCCGGAAGTGAATGGCGTCGATTATAGCCTCGCACCGAGTGGAAGCCTGCGGGAGCGGCTTCAGCCGCGATTGCCCGTTGCGCCACCTGGTTCGCGGCTGAAGCCGCTCCCACAGAAGTTCAGTTCGGCGCGCCTACAACGCGTGCCGGGCGCGCCACCAGCGCGCCGTGGCGGCCAGTCCCTCTTGCAGCGAGCAAGCCTGCGTCCAGCCGGTCGCCGCCCGAAAGCTTGCGCCATCGACGACCAGCGACTCGGTCAGCCGCGCCACGGCATCGCGACGCCCCGCGACCCTGCCCCCCCAGCGCAGCAAAGCGGCGGGTACCGGAACGAGACGCGCCGGCACCGCAAGCGCCGCGCCGATGCCGCGGATCAGATCCTGCAAGCTCACCGGCGGTTCGTCGGCGACAAAATGCACGCCTGCGAGGGCAACGGGAACGTCGACGGCGGCATCGATGGCGGTGACGAGATTGCCGACGTAGAGCAGGCTGCGGCGAGTGCGAAGCGCGCCCAGCGGCAGCCACTGCCGGCGTGCCACCGCGTCGATCAGGGCGAGGAAATTCGCCCGCACGCCCGGACCATAAACCAGCGGCAGGCGCAGCATCGACGCCGTCGTCGCGGTTCCGGCGGCGATGGCGGCGAGCTCGCGCTCCGCGTCCCGCTTCGATCGCGCATAGGCGTCAGCCGGAGCGGGGGCGTCGTGGGGCTGGAACGGCCGGCCCGGCGGGCTGGCCTCGCCGTTGACCTTGACGCTGCTCGCAAGAATGAAGCGCGGCACGCCGTTGCGCACCGCGGCGCGGGCGAGCCTCGCGGTCGCCTCGACGTTCGCGGCGCGGAACGCGGCATCGGGTTCCGTCGCGGCCTCGGTCATCACGTGCGCGCGCCCCGCGAGATGGACGATGGCCGTCGCGCCCGCGACCAGCGCGTCGAGCGCGGAATCGCTCGCCAGCGCAAGATCATCGACGACGTGGCGACGGGGCGCATCTGCTCCCTCGGAGGCCCGGCGCCGGACCACGGCCCGAAACAGCCTCCCGCTGCGCGACCAGTGCGCACACAACGCATGGCCGATGAAGCCGTCGGCGCCCGTCACCACGACAAGGTTCCCGGAATCTCGCATCGGCTCAGAACCAGCGCCAGCCGTGCTTGCGGTAGAAGCGAACCCCGCTCTGCACGAACCAGCGAACGTGCGCGAATCCCTTGCGGGCGGCGCCGCCCCCGTGATGCACGATGCGGAACGTCGGCAGCCACGCGGTCCGCGTCACCTTGGCCAGGCGCACGCTCCAGTCGAAATCCTCGAAATAGAGGAAGAACCGCGGATCGAAGCCGCCCGTGACGTCGATCGGCCTGCGCTTGACCAGCATGCAGGCACCCGAAATCACCTGCACGTCGAACACCGGCTCGGCACTGGCGGGGTCGATGCGGTCGCGCAATTCGTAGCGATCGAGCCGCCGCCGGAACCCTCGCCGCACGAACGCAGGCGCAAAACCGCGCAGCGCCAGATCGAGCACCGCCGGATAGCGCTTGCACAGGTACTCGGGCACGCCCTCGCGATTGGTGACCGCGGGCGCCAGCGCGCCGACCTCGGCGTGCGCGTCCAGCCAGCGCACCGCGTTGGCGAGCGCATCGGGCGCGAGTTCCACGTCGGGATTGAGCACCAGCTGGTAATCGGCGCCGGTGCCATGCAACGCGAGGTTATGCGCTGTCCCGTAGCCGATGTTGGCGTGGCCGTGCAGGTAGTGGACCTGGATGCCCGAGTCGGCGAAGTGCGCCTCGCCGAGCGCGATCACCCGCTCGGCAATTGCCCGGTCCTCGCTGTTGTCGATCAGCGCAATGGCGACGCTGCGGATCGAACCTTGCTCGCGCGCGGCCGCTATCGCCAGCGCGAGCTTGCGCAGGCAGCGATCGAGCAGCGCGACATCGGGCCGGTGGGTGACGACGCTGACCTGCAATGACGAGGGCAACACGGGAGTGCAACGCGAGGGGAAGTGGAAGGAAGGGGGGCGGGACCGTGCCATCGGCACGTACGACGGTGAGGTAGAATCGTGCGAGAAACGCGGCATGGCGTCAACCGGCGCCGCGAATCGCGCCGCATGCCCTCGCGCCTTCCTCTCCAGCGCCTTCTCGCCATGACTCACCGCATCCGCTACGACGCCGCCCGCCTTCTCGACTACGCCGATGCCCTGCTGCGCGCCGCCGGCGTTCGTGCCGACATCGCGCGCGACGTCGCCGACGTGCTGTTGACCGGCGACCTGCTCGGCCACACGACGCACGGACTGGCCTTGCTCGCCCCCTATCTCGCGGAGCTCGAAAAGGACGCGATGGCCAAGGCCGGTGCGCCGCGCGTTATGAATGCGCGCCCGGCGGCGGAGCTCTGGGAGGGCGGCCGCCTGCCCGGACCCTGGCTCACGCTGCGGGCGATGGACACCGCGATGGACATGGCGGAGAAGTTCGGCACCGGCACCGTTGTCATCCGCCGCTCGCACCACATCGCCTGCCTCGCGGCCTATCTGTTGCACGCGACCAGGCGCGGCATGATGGGCATCGTGCAGAGTTCCGATCCGCTGCTCGCAGCCGTCGTGCCGCACGGCGGACTCACGCCGATCGTCACGCCGAACCCGATCGCGGTCGGCATCCCCACTTCGGGCGATCCGATCCTGGTCGACGTTTCGACGTCGATCACGAGCATGGGCTTCATCCGCCAGCGCAGGGATGCGGGCGAGCGTCTGCCGGGCGCGTGGCTGATCGACGCCGAAGGCGCCGCCACCGACGACCCCAGCGTGGCCTTCGACGAGCCCAGGGGCGCGCTGCTGCCGCTGGGCGGCCTCGACGCCGGCTACAAGGGTTTCGGACTGGCCTTGATGATCGAGGCGATGACTGCGGGACTGGCCGGTTTCGGCCGCGCCGACCCGCGCGAGAGCTGGGGCGGCACGGTGTTCGTGCAGGCGATCGATCCCGATGCCTTCGGTGGCAGCGCCGATTTTCTGCGCCAGATGGATCACATGGTGGAGATCAGCCACGCCTCGAGGCCTCGTCCCGGCGCAGAGCGCGTGCGCGTCCCCGGCGAAGCCGGCATGGGACGGCTCGCCGAACAGCGCGCGCACGGGGTCGCGCTCTACCCGTCGATCCTGCCGGCACTCCTGCCATGGAGCGCCCGACTGGGTGTCGCGCCACCGCCCGCAAAGCCCTGATCCGATGACCGCGAAAGTCACGCCCTTCGTCACCGACAAGCGCTTCGTCCGTCGCGCCCGCGAGTTGAAGACGATGCGCGTGATGGTGGAGATGTACTGCCGCGACCATCACGAGCAGGCGGACCCGCAATGTCCGCGCTGCGCCGAGTTGATGGATTATGCGACGCGCCGGCTGGAACGCTGCGTGTTCGGCGATGCCAAGCCCACCTGCGCCAACTGCACGGTCCACTGCTACAGCGTCGACAAGCGCGAGGAAGTGCGCGTGGTGATGCGTTATGCGGGCCCAAGGATGCTGTTGCGGCATCCGTTCCTCGGCATCACTCACCTGATCGATGGCCGCCGGCCGGCGCCCTTGCTGCCGGCGAAGCCCCCGCAGAAGCAAAAGCCCGCCGAGGAGTGACCGCGATCAGTCCCGGCGCACGCCCGCGGTGACGCGGACGATGCCGGCCAGATCGCGCGCCGCGGTCACTTCGGCAAGCCCCGCCGCGGCAAGCAGCGCGGCAACCGCGTCGCGCTGATCGTAACCATGCTCCACGGCGAGCGTCGCGCCAATTCGCAAGTGCGCGCGCGCGGCGGCGGCGATGGCGCGCAGGGCCGCGAGTCCGTCGCCCCCGGGCGTCAGCGCCAGCCGCGGCTCGAAACGCAGATCGCCCAGCGCGAGATGCGGATCGTCGCCGGCGACGTACGGCGGATTGGCGACGATCAGATCGAACGGCGCGGGGCCCACCGCCGAGAACCAGTCCGACTGGATGAACTCGACGTTGGCAATGGAAAGACGCATCGCGTTGCCCTGCGCCTGCCGCAACGCGGCGACCGAGACGTCGCAGGCAGTCACGCGGGAGCGCGGCCGCGCATGTGCGATGGCCAGCGCGATGGCGCCGGAACCCGTGCCCAGGTCGAGCACCTGCGCCTCCGCATCGACGGGCAGCCGCGCCAACGCGAGGTCGACCAGGGTTTCGGTTTCGGGCCGGGGGATGAGCACCGTCGGCGACACCGCGAGCACGAGTCCATGAAACTCGCGCGCGCCGATGAGATAGGCGACCGGCTCGCCTCCGCGGCGGCGGGCAACGAGCGCCGCGAACGCATCCAGATCCGGCGCCGCCAGCGCGTCGTCTGCGTGCGCGATCAGCCAGGTCCGGTTGCGGCCGAGCGCGTGGGCGAGCAAGACCTGCGCGTCCAGCGCATCGAGTTCCGACCGCGCGAGCGCTTGCGCGACGGTCGGCATCAGCGAAAACAATCGCGGCTGAAGCCGCTCCGACAAAAGCCAACGTGGCGGCGTACGCGCATCAGGCGTCGCCGAAGTCGAACCGCCGCGCCGCGAACAGGCGCAGGCTCCGCCCGTAGTAGCGCCCCCAGCCGGCGTCGGCCAGCCCGGACTTCATCAGCACCCGCTGCGATGCGACGTTGTCGCGGTGGGTGACGCCGATGATGCGGTCGAGTTCGAGGGTGTCAAAACCGTAGCGAACGAGCGCCGTCGCGCCTTCGGTGGCAAAGCCCTGGTCCCACGCCTCCGGAAGCAGCCGGTAGCCGACCTCGACATCGCACGACGCGCCGCAGTACTTGAGGATGAACCAGCCGATGAAGGCGTCCGTGTCGCGCCGCCGCGCGTGCCAGCAGCCAAGCCCCGCATAGACGCCGGGATAACGGCAGATCCGGCGCAATGCCTCGACCACCGCGTCCCGGGACATGGGCTTGCCCGCGCCGATGTAGCGCATCACGCGCGCATCGCCGTCGAGCCGGAAAAGCGCATCGAGATCGGCCGGTCGAAAGCCCCGCATGACGAGGCGCCGCGTGCGCAGTCCGGGCAGCGGATCGAGGAGCGCGTGGCTCATGCGTCGTCACCCAGCGCCGCGAGCTGTTCGGCCTGATGCTCCTGCGCCAGCGCGCCGAGGAGCTCGTCCATGTCGCCGTCCACGATGGCGTCGATCTTGTACAGCGTGAGATTGATGCGGTGGTCGGTGACGCGCCCCTGCGGGAAGTTGTAGGTGCGGATGCGCTCGCTGCGATCGCCGCTGCCGATCAGCGATTTGCGCATCGACGCTTCCTTCTGCTGCCGCTCGCGCTGCTCGCGATCGAGCAATCGCGACGCGAGCACCGCCATCGCCTGCGCCCTGTTGCGGTGCTGCGAGCGGTCGTCCTGGCATTCGACGACGAGCCCCGTCGGCAGATGCGTGATCCGCACCGCGGAGTCGGTCTTGTTGATGTGCTGGCCGCCGGCGCCCGAAGCGCGAAAGGTGTCGATGCGCAGGTCGGCCGGGTTGATGTGCTGGGCGGCAACCGGATCGGCTTCGGGCAGCACCGCCACCGTGCACGCCGAGGTGTGGATGCGGCCCTGCGCCTCGGTTTCCGGCACCCGCTGCACGCGATGCCCGCCCGACTCGAACTTCAGCCTGGAGTACGCACCCGCTCCCGCGATGCGCAGGATCACCTCCTTGTAGCCGCCGATCTCGCTGGTCGACGCCGACACGATTTCCGTCTGCCAGCGCTGGCGTTCCGCATAGCGCAGGTACATCCGGCACAGGTTGCCCGCGAAGAGCGCCGACTCGTCGCCGCCGGTCCCGGCGCGGATTTCGAGGAACACGTTGCGCTCGTCGTTGGGGTCCTTCGGCAGCAGCATCCGCTGCAGGTCGGCCTCGATCTCGGCCATCGTCTTCTGCGCAGTTCAGGCGCTCGTCGTCGGCGAACGCGCGCATCTCCGGGTCGGCGGCCAGCTCGTCGGCCTCGGCAACCGTGCGCAGCGCAGCACCGTAGTCGCGAAAGCGGCTGACGACCGGGCCGATCTCGGCATGCTCGCGCGTCATCGCACGATAGCGGTCCAGGTCGCGGGTCGCATCCTCCGATGCGAGGATCGCGTTCAGCTCGTCGAGGCGCAGTGCGAGCTGGTCGAGCTTCTGCTGCAGCGAGGGTTTCATGTTCGGCAGGGACCGCTCGCTGCCGCGGGCCGCGGCACCGTTGATCCCGCGGGGAAACGTTCGAACCGTTCGACCTGAGCCTGTCGAAGTGCCTGCCCTGAGTTGATCGAAGAGGCTTCGACGAGCTCAGCCCGAACGGAATTTGACATCACCCGGCCGGATCAGCTGTGGCCGTCGGGAATCTGATAGATCCGCTGGAACAGGGCGACCAGTTCGGCGCGCTCGGCGTCGCCGGCCTGGTTCAGCGCCTGCGTGGGCGCGTGCAGGAACTTGTTGGTGAGCCCGCGTGCCAGCTGTTCGAGCACCTGCTCGGGCGGCGTGCCGTTCTGCAGCAATTTCTTCGCGCGGTCGAGTTCGAAACAGCGCAATTGCTCGTGATGGCCGTGGAGGGCGGTGATCGTCGGCACCACGGAGCGGCCCTCGAGCCAGCGCAGGAAACTCTCGGTCTGCGCCGCGATCATCTCCTCCGCCTGCACAACCGCCTCCTTGCGCACCTGCAGGTTGTCGCGGACGATGTTGGACAGGTCGTCGACGGTGTAGAGGAAGATGTCGTCGAGTTCCGCCACCTCGCGCTCGACGTCGCGCGGCACCGCCAGGTCGACGATGAAGATCGGGGCGTGGCGGCGCGCCTTGACCACGCGCTCGAGCAGGCCCTTGCCGAGGATCGGCAGCGTGCTCGCCGTGCAGGTGACGATGATGTCGAAGCGCTGCAGCGCTTCCGACATCTCGTTCAGCGTGATCGCATCGCCGTGGAAGCGCTCGGCAAGCTGCCGGCCCTTTTCCAGCGTGCGGTTGGCGATGGTGATCGACTTCGGGTTCTTCGCCGCGAAATGCGTCGCCGTGAGCTCGATCATCTCGCCGGCACCGATGAACAGCAGGCGCTGATCGGCAATCGACGGGAAGATCCGCTCGGCGAGCTTGACCGACGCCGCCGCCATCGAGATCGATGCGCTGCCGATGTCGGTTTGGGTGCGGACGTCCTTCGCCACTGCGAAGGTGCGCTGAAAGAGGCGGTTGAGCACCAGGCCCAGCGATCCCGCGGATTCGGCGTGGCGCACCGCCTGTTTCATCTGGCCCAGGATCTGCGGCTCGCCCAGCACCATCGAATCGAGGCCGCTCGCCACCCGGAAGGCGTGCGCGACCGCCTTTTCCTTCGGCAGCGTGTAGACGTAGGGCGCCAGCGAATCCTTCGGCACGTGGTGGAACTCCTCCAGCCACTGCACGACCGGCTGCGGATCCGGTCCGTGAACGTAGACCTCGGTCCGGTTGCAGGTGGACAGGATCGCCGCTTCCTTGACCTTGGGCCGGCCCAGGAGATCGCGCAGCGCGAGGCCGATCGCGTCCGGCGAGAACGCGACCCGCTCCCGCACGTCCAGGGGCGCGGTATGGTGGTTGAGGCCGAGGGTGTAGAGAGCCATGGTTGCGAGTCTGCCCGGTCGCGCATTCTAGCGCAAACGACCCGGTCGCCTCTGGCAAGATGTTGATTTCGGGCAGGAAAGACGGGGCGACGCGGGCGAGCGCCGAGCGCCGTCCCGGTGGACGGCTTCGAATTGCTCCGAATTGCGCCCGGTTGCGCGACTGGGTACGCGGCCGGCAGGCAGCCACCACTGCCCGCCGAAGGTCGACAGTTCAGGAAGCGGCCGCCTGCTCCCGCAGGCGCCTCAACGGGCGGGGCGCGGTGGTGACGCGGGGAAGGTCAGCGCGCCGAATGCCGGCGCGAATGCGCGCAAGCCGCCGTCGCGAAAGTGCCCAGGTAACGGGCGATTCTTTGTTGCCGGCCTTCCAGCCAGGCCACAGCGGCACCGAACAAGCGGCCGAGTTCCTCGGCCCGCATTCGGCGCGTGGCAGCCTCGAAGGCGAGACGATCGGGAAAGGTGTTGGGGTCAAAACGGGCCATGCAATACTCCTCTGGAGCGCTGGTAAGGGGACTGGGAGAACGTTAACTCCAGATGGCTTCCGCTACAATCCACCCCGCCGGCAAAACATTTGTGCCAAAATGGCATCAATCGAATACTCCTTGGGGTGCCGATGGAATCCGGTCTGGCGATGCTCGCCTTCGTCCGCGCCGTCGAGTGCAACGGGTTCACGCCGGCTGCGCACGACCTGGGCGTCACTCCCTCGGCGGTGTCGAAACTCGTCACGCGCCTGGAGCGCAGGCTCGGGGTGCGGCTGCTCCAGCGTTCGACGCGGCGCCTTGCGCTGACCGCGGAAGGCGAGATCTATTTCGAGCGCGTGCAGCGAATCGTCGGCGAGATCGAGGATGCCGAGTCCGACGTCATGCGCTTCGGGAAGCAGCCGCGCGGCCGGGTGCGCATGAGCCTGGGCACCGCCTTCGCCGCTTACGCGCTGGTGCCGGTGTTGCCCGAATTCACCGCCCGGTTTCCCGAGATCACGCTCGATCTCATCATCACCGAGTACGCCATCGACATGATCGAAGCCGGGATCGATCTCGCCATTCGCATCGGCCCCCTGGGCGACGTCAATCTCGCCGCGCGCCGCATCGGCGATCTCGAGCGCGTGATCTCCGCCGCACCCGCCTATCTCGAAAGGCACGGCGTGCCGAGGAAGCCGGAGGATCTGGCCCGCCACAACTGCCTCACGCTCGCCGACATCGCCGGGCAGGCCGATTGGCCGTTTCGGAGCCCCGGTGGCGTGCGCCACGTGGCGGTCAAGGGCAACCTCACGGCCAACAACGCGGAGACGCTGTACGAACTCGCGCTGCTGGGGCTGGGCGTCATACGCCTGGCCGACCTTGTCGTCGGGCCGGCCATCAGCAGCGGTCGACTGGTTCCCATTCTCCTCGACGCGCACCAGCCGGAACCTTTGCCGCTGCATGCGGTGTCCGCGCCTCTGCGCCGCCGGCCGCCAAAAGTCGACGCGGTCATCCAGTTCCTGGTGGAGAAGTTCGCCTCGGTGCCCTGGCGCTTGCCGCACCCGGTCGGCAAGTTCGCGGCGAGCAAATGAGCCGAACTGTCAGACTGCGCCGGCGTGCTTCTTCCCTGTTTCGCTGCGGGTTCGGAGCTGAGCTTCGACCAGGCGCGCGCTGCGTTGCTTTCCAGGTCCGACAAGTTGAAGGCTGCCGACGCGTTGGCTGCCGGCGCCATCGCAGGCGTCGTGGTCGTGCCCGAGAATTTCCACCGCGACGCATTGCGGGGAACGCCGACCGCCGTCACGGCATTCGGCAGTGGCGCCTATCCGGTTAGCGCCGGGTAATCGGTATATCCCTTCGGTCCCGGCGTGTAGAACGTGCCGACATCGGGCGCGTTCACTGCGGCGCCGGATTGCCATCGCGCAACCAGATCCGGATTGGCGAGGAACGGTCGCCCGGCGGCAACCAGATCGCATTTGCCCGCGACCAGGTCGCTTTCGGCGCGCGCGGCATCATAGCCGCCCGACAGCATCAGCGTGCGCTTGAACACGCTGCGGAACATTTCCTTGATCGACTCGGGTACCGCTGGCGCCCCCATCGGCGAGTGGTCGACCAGGTGGATGTAAACCAGCCCGAGGGCGTTGAGCTCGCGCGCCAGATAGGTATAGTCCGCGTCCATCGTGGCGTAGGCAGGCATGTCGTTGAACACGCCGAACGGGGAAAGACGGATGCCGACCCTGTCCTTGCCGATGGCCCCGATGGCGGCAGCGGCGACCTCGAGCACAAAGCGCGCACGGTTCTCGATGGCGCCGCCGTAACGATCCGTGCGCTGATTCGAGTTCGGACGGATGAACTGCTCGAGCAGATAACCGTTCGCCGCGTGCAGTTCGATGCCGTCGAATCCCGCCGCCACGGCGTTCTTCGCCGCCTGGGCGTACTCCTCGATCGTGGCCTTGATGTCGGCCTCGGTCATGGCCTCGGGCGTGGCGTTCGGCTTCATGCCCTCGGCGTCGGTGTACATCTCGCCGGCAGCCGCCACCGCCGATGGCCCCAATACGCGCGCACCGACGGGCAGGTTGAGCGCGTGGGCGATGCGCCCGCAGTGCATCAACTGCATGAACATCTTCGCGCCCCGCGGGTGAACAGCGGCGGTGATGCGCTTCCAGCCCTCCACCTGCGCCGCGGAAAAGATACCGGGTATGCGCGGGTAGCCCAATCCATTGGGAGAGGGCGAAGTTCCTTCGGTGATGATCAGTCCCGCAGCAGCGCGCTGCGCGTAATACAGCGCCATCAGCTCGTTGGGGATGTTGCCGATGGCGCGATTGCGCGTCAGCGGCGCCATGACCAGGCGATTCTGCAGCGCCAGCGTGCCCAGCGTGGTCTTCGAAAACAGCAGCGACATGTCCTTTGCTCCCAAAAAAAAGAATGATCCGGTGGTGTGACCGACAGCGAAATCGTCGCGGCATATTACGCTAGTGCCCGGATCGAAGACGCAGACCTTCGAGTTGCTGCGCGGCACCTACGAAGCCGGCGCATCAAGTCCCACGGCCCGGAGACGGCGCGAGCCTGCGTTCCCGCCCGCCGCAACCCACCTGCTTCAAGCGCGGAAGAACTCGGCCTTCGCGCCCAGCCAGCGTTCGACATGGGCGGCTGCCGCGGCCGGCTCGCGTGCCAGCAGTTCCTCGGCGGCGTCCCGCGCCACTTCGATCAGCGCCGCGTCACGTTCGAGATCGGCGAAGCGCAGCATCGGGACGCCCGACTGCCGCGCGCCGAGGAATTCCCCCGGGCCGCGTATCGAGAGATCGGCGCGGGCGATCTCGAAACCGTCGTTGTGCTCGTAGATCACCTTGAGGCGAGCCTTCGCGGTGTCCCCCAGCGGCTGCTCGAACAGCAGGTAGCAGACGCTCTCGGTCGCCCCGCGTCCCACGCGGCCGCGCAACTGGTGCAACTGCGCCAGGCCAAAACGCTCGGCGTGCTCGATCACCATCAGCGACGCGTTGGGCACGTCGACGCCGACTTCGATCACCGTGGTCGCGACCATGACCTGCAGCTTGCCGGCGGCGAAGTCGGCCATCACCGCCGTCTTTTCGTCCGACTTCATCCGGCCGTGCAGCAGGCCAACCCGGAATTCCGGCAGCGCAGCTCGCAATTCCTCGTGCAACGCCACCGCCGTCTGCAGCTCGAGCTTTTCCGACTCCTCGATCAGAGGACAGACCCAGTACGCCTGCCGTCCTTCGGCGCAAGCGCGGCGCACGCGCTCGACGATCTCGCCGCGCCGCTTGTTGTTGACGAGCCGGGTGGCGACCGGCGTTCGGCCCGGCGGCAACTCGTCCAGCGCCGAAACGTCGAGATCGGCGTAGAAGGTCATCGCCAGCGTGCGCGGAATCGGCGTGGCGCTCATCATCAACTGGTGCGCGTCGCCCACCGCCTTGCCGCGCAACTTGAGACGCTGCGCGACGCCGAACCGGTGCTGCTCGTCGATGATCGCCAGCCCCAGGCGCGGCAACAGGACCTCGTCCTCGAACAGCGCGTGGGTGCCGACCACGAACGCCGCCTCGCCACTGGCAATGGCTGCGAGCGAGGCCCGGCGCGCCTTCGCCGGCATGCCGCCGGAAAGCCACGCGATGGCGACCCCGCTGCCATCGAGCCACTCCGCAAGCTTGCGGTAGTGCTGTTCGGCGAGGATTTCGGTGGGCGCCATCAGCGCCACCTGCCGACCGCTTTCGATTGCCTGCAGCGCGGCGAGCGCGGCGACAATCGTCTTGCCGCTGCCGACATCGCCCTGCAGCAGCCGCTGCATCGGCGTCGCCCGCTTGAGGTCGCGGCTGATCTCGCGCCACACGCGCTGCTGCGCGCGGGTGAGCTTGAACGGGATGCGCGCGAGCAGCGCGCCGGTCAGCTCGCCGGTCCCCGTGAGCACCGGCGCGTGGCGGGCCGCACGCGCGCGGCGATGCGCCTTGAGCGAGAGCTGCTGCGCGACGAGTTCGTCGAACTTGAGGCGCGTCCATGCCGGGTGCGTGCGCTCGTCCAGCGCATGCTGCGTCGGGCGGTCGAGACGCGGCGGCGGCGCGTGCAGAAAGCGCACCGCGTCGCCGAATTTCCACAGGTGGCGCCGATGAACTGTTTCGTCCGGCAGCGACTCGACGGTGAGCGCGGGATCGCCCGCAAGCGCACGCGCGATCACCTTGCGCAGCGTTTCCTGTCCCAGGCCTGCCGTCGTCGGATAGACGGGGGTCAGGCAGTCGGGCAACGGGGTTCCGGCGGTGACGATCCTGAACTGCGGGTGCACGATCTCATGGCCGAAATGGCCGTCGCGTATCTCCCCGAACACCCGCAGCTGCGTTCCCGGCTGCAATGCCTTCTGCTGGTTGGGATAGAAGTGGAAGAAGCGCAGCACAAGCTGGGCGCGGTTCCCTGCGCCATCGGCGCCATCCTCGATGAGGCACACCAGCTGACGCCGCGGCCGGAACTGCACCTCGGCGTGCATCACCGTGCCCTCGGTCTGCGCCGTCATGCCGGGGGCGAGCGCGGCCAGCGGCACCAGCCGCGTGTGATCCTCGTAGCGCAACGGCAGGTGCAGGACGAGATCCTGGTCCCGCGCGATACCGAGCCGGACGAGCTGATCGGCGAGACCGCGGCCGGGCTTCTCGGCCTTGGCAATTCCGGTCGCGGCTTTTTTCTTGGCCACTGCGGCGACTACCGTCCCCGGCCTTGGTCGATGGTCTCCAGGCCGCGAACGAGCACCGCCTCGATCTCGATGCGCGCCGCCTTGGGCAGCGCCGCGACCTGGTAGGTCGCGCGGGCAGGGTACGGAGCGCTGAAGAATTCCGTCATGGTCTCGTTGACCTTGGCGAAATCGTTGATGTCGGCAAGCAATAGCGTCAGCTTGACGATGTCGGCAAGCTCGCCGCCCGCCGCCTGCGCCACCGCACGCAGGTTCTTCAGTGCCTGTTGTGCCTGGGCCTCGATCCCGTCGACCAGATTTCCGGTCGCAGGATCGATCCCGAGCTGTCCGGAGAGATAGACGGTGTCACCGGCACGAATCGCCTGCGAATAGGGTCCGAGTGCGGCGGGTGCGTGCTTGCTGTGGATCGCCTCGTTGCTCATGGCGGTGAACCTCCTCGAAGTGGTGAGCGGGAATTTAGCACGCCCGCGGTCGCGCGCTTTGGCGCATGGCGCCCTGCGCCACTCTTTGATCCGGCATCAATGAGATTGAACCGTTCGCCCCGAGCTTGTCGAAGGGCTTCGGCGGGCTCAGCCTGAACGGAGCTTGAGATTGAACCGTTCGCCCTGAGCTTGTCGAAGGGCTTCGACGGGCTCAGCCTGAACGGAGCTTGAGATTGAACCGTTCGCCCTGAGCTTGTCGAAGGGCTTCGACGGGCTCAGCCTGAACGGAGCTTGAGATTGAACTGTTCGCCCTGAGCTTGTCGAAGGGCTTCGACGGGCTCAGCTTGATACATCACTGTGCCGAGTCCATGAGCGAGGCAACGCCTCCGCAATCGCTTCGCGCGAGCGTGGACAAACCATGAACCGCCCTCGGTTTGCCGCATACCGCCACCCTGCGCTATAATTCGCCCCCCAAGGGGACGTAGCTCAGCTGGGAGAGCGCCGCGTTCGCAATGCGGAGGTCGTGAGTTCGATCCTCATCGTCTCCACCAGTTCACAGTCCAAAGCAGTCCAGCAAAGGCCGGTTTTCCAGAAATTTCATAGGGAAACCGGCCTTTTTTCGTCCGCGGGCGTTCAAACCGGGTTCCGGAAATCCCGGGGCTTTTGGGGGCATAATTGGGGGCATCCGTCGGTCTCCCGGTCAGGATGCCCCCAAATGGCGCTCAGCGACGCTGCGATCCGCAAGGCCAAGCCGGCCGACAAACCGCTACGGTTGTTCGATGGCGGCGGCCTCTATCTGGAGATTTCCCCGAGCGGCGGCAGACTGTGGCGGCTCAAGTACCGGTTCGCCGGCAAAGAGAAACGACTCGCATTGGGGATCTATCCAGACGTTTCACTTGCCGGAGCCAGAGAAGCTCGCGGCGATGCACGCCGACTTCTCGCTCAAGAGATCGACCCCGGCGAGCACCGAAAGGAACAGAGGACTGCGAAGGCCAACCGTGCAACGAACAGCTTCGAGGCGGTCGCCCGAGAATGGCTCGCCAAGTATTCGCCGCGCTGGGCCGCATCGCACTCGGGGAAGATCATCAAGCGACTCGAGAACGATGTGTTCCCGTGGATCGGAGCGCAACCGATTGCCGACATTGCCCCGCCAGAAATCCTTAGTGTGCTGAATCGAATCGAGGGCCGCGGCGCGCACGATACGGCGCACAGAGCACTTCAGAATTGCGGACAGGTGTTTCGCTACGGCGTTGCCACGGGGCGCCTCCTCAGCGATCCCTGCCGTGATCTTCGCGGCGCCTTGCGCCCGCTGAAGCATGAGCACTTCCCCTCCATCACCGAGCCCGTGGCGGTGGCGGAACTGCTGCGGGCGATCGACGGTTTCAAGGGCACATTTACGGTGCAATGCGCGCTGCGCTTGGCGCCGATGTTTTTCGTGCGCCCTGGAGAACTTCGCAGGGCGGAATGGGAGCACTTCGACCTCGAGAAGAGCGAATGGCGCTACCTGGTGACCAAGACCAACACGGAACATCTCGTGCCCCTTGCAACGCAGGCGGTGGCGATTCTGAATGACCTGCATGCATTGACCGGGCAGCGGCGCTACGTATTTCCCGGGCGCGATCCGAAGAAACCCATGAGTGATGCGGCCGTGAATGCGGCACTGAGACGCATGGGATACGACACTAGGACCGAAATCACGGGACACGGATTCCGGGCCATGGCGCGGACCATCCTTCATCAAGAACTGGGTGTCGCGCCGGAAGTCATTGAGCATCAGCTGGCGCACCGTGTTCCCGACGCTCTGGGGACAGCCTACAACCGGACGAAGTTCATCAAGGAACGCCGCAAGATGATGCAGCAGTGGGCAAATTACCTGGACAAGCTCAAGGCAGGCGCTACGGTGATCCCGCTTCATGGGCAAACTGCGTCACCGAAGTCCCGAAGAGGATGAAGCTGACCCGTGGCGCGGGGTCGTATCCTTGGCCTGAACCACGGGAATCGACTGCCGGTTGCCGGCTGTGTTTAACCGCCGCTTACTGGGAACGCGACCGAACTGCAAGGAAGAACCGGACCGGATTGAAGTCAAACCCGCTCCAGTCCGTCACCACGCCTGGCTCAAAGGCCTGCTTATATGTCGAGATGGGCGGTCGCCATGCCGAGGATCATCACATGATGCTCTCGGCCAAGGCTCGGCCGCTCCGCATTCGCGCCGCAGGCACGTTCATGCGATGCAGAATCCTCACTCGGCGAATTGCGGCAACATTCGTGGACCGAAAGCTCCCATCCTGATCGGCTCGGAGGAACCGATTCCCGCGATCCGGGTGTCTACCAGGCGAGAACCTTGGTATCGGCTCGGAACAGCACTTCGTTCACGGTCTTGACAGAGGCCACCTCCGCCCCGTCGATCAGGTCGGTGTCGGCCATGCTCAGCGCCTTCATGCACACCGGGCAGACGAGCACCTTGCCGCCAGCGGCCTGGAATTCGCGGTACATCTCATGCACGGTCTTTCCAAACTGCTCGGCGCGAACATTCGCCTTGTTCTTGTGGAACATCGAGGTCGCCTGCACGCTGACGAAGATGACCACCGGCTTGTGATCCTGCTTCAGGGCGAAGTTGGTGCCGAAGAACGCCGCCATCGCGACCTTCCACGGGTCATCATTGGTCAGGTTGATGAACAGCGCGGACTTGTCCTGCGCTTGCGCGGTCATCGGCGCGACCAATGCGCTGAATGCGACGATGAGGGAAGCGACCATGACGGCAAACTGCCTGAAGCGAACTGAAATCATTCCAAATCTCCGTTAAGGGTGCGCGCGAGGCATCGTTGTGGATGGCGATGGCGGCGCGATCGCGCTGGTGACAACTGTCGGTTGACAGGCTCAAACGCTTCGGGGTTTCGCAGGCGGGCAGCTAGCTAACAGAAACTCCTGCCCAACGGAACCCGCAGGCGGATGCTACCTTACGGTTCCTCGCGCGTTTTGCGCCAAGTCAAGACCATCCTATGCGACTCCCAGCGCCATCTCCCCCATGGTACTTGCGACCGCTGCATTGGTGGCAGCGGCGGAAACACGGCGTTCTGCTCGACCCGACGGCACTTTGGTCGTATCGGCCGCGTGCGCTGCTGGCCTTTCTCGGGCTGGTCGCGGCGTTGCGTGGGCGCAGTTCCCCGTTGCCGGCCGAGCTTCGGGCATTGGTCGCGTTGCGCGTGTCCCAACTCAACGGCTGTGCGTTCTGCGTCGACATGAACGCCTCGATGCTCGACGACGCCAGAATTGCGCAGGACAAAGCCGCGGCCGTTGCCGATTGGCGCTATCGACCGGCGTTCGTGCCGGCCGAGCGGCTGGCACTGGAGTACGCCGAGGCGATGACTTCTACCCCGCCTGCGGTGAGTGATGACTTGTTCCAGCGACTTCGGGCGCTCTTGCCACCGGCTGCAATCGTCGAGTTGACGGCGGTCGTGGCGTTGCAGAACATGTCGGCACGGTTCAACTCCGCGCTGCAAGCGGATGCCTACGGATTCTGCCGCCTTCCTGACGACTCGACCGGCTAACCTGACGTGGATGTCTCGAATCTCGGCGGCGCACGATAGGCGGCGAACATGGAAGCGCTGCCCCTGCGAATCTTGCCCGACTCCGACCTGCGAAGTACGCTGGAAGAAACCGTCGCGACGCACGGCTCCCGGGCGGGGTTTGTTGTTTCCGGTATCGGCAGCCTGCGCGGTGCCCGGCTCAGATTTGCCGGAGAGAGCGAGTCGACCGCTCTGGACGGTGACCTTGAAATCTTGACCCTCGCGGGCACGATCGCGGAAACGGGCGCGCACCTGCACATGAGCGTCGCCAACGCTTCGGGGCATGTGTTTGGCGGTCATCTCACCTACGGTTGTCGCGTGCGTACGACCGCAGAGGTTCTGCTGGTGTTTCTCCCCGAATGGTCGTTCACCCGCGAACTGGGCCCTGCGACCGGATTTGCCGAACTCGTGGTCTGCCCTGGTGGACAGTCGCGACGCCGGAGCTGATCGGGGAAGCGCTTGCACTGCCGTGCCCCCGAGTCCGCTCGCGCCGTCTTGCCGCGGTACCCTCTGGGTCCGGCATTGCCCAAACTCTAATCGAACCGCGCTCGATCGAGTTTCTCGGCCCATTCCGCCGTGATTTCCACAAAACCGAGAATGCGTTTCCCCTTGTGATCGCGCATGAACTCCTCGACCTCGGCGCGGCTCGCGAGCGGCACGAACTCGTGCCCCATCGGGCCGAGGACATCCGACCCGACCACGTAGAACGCCTGCCTCGCGTCGATGCGCGTCAGGCCATAGAACTCGGTCACCCAAAGGTCGGCCAGATCCTCGCGCCGATGTCCAGGCGCGTATCGCGGCAAGTTGAACAGATACTTGAACAGGTCCTTGGGGCCATCGAAGAAATGCGCGTGGCCGTCGCGATAGCGGGCAACGGCCACCCACGCGGGATATTTCGCGACCAGCATTCCGCAGACCGGACACAGGTCGCGCGGACCGGGCTGCGGAAGGGTGGTCGCTGCCGGCGGAATCGCGGTCGGACCGGCACCCCCTGCCGTACGGATGCCGCACCCGGCGGCCAGGGCAAGCAAGACAACGCCGACGCGACGCCGATTCATGTCAATGCTCCCCCCCCCCGACCACCCCCCCTTCGGCATCGCGTTCATCCGCTGCCGACGCTCTTCGCGGTTTTGCCGGATACGGGCAACGTCGCGCGACATGTCGGTATAGGCGGCGAGCAGCGCCGCGTTGAAGTCACCGATGACGCCACCCTGGGCGGCCTGCGCCGCCTTGGCGGCCGCCTCGCTGCCGTAGGCCACCTTGCTGCGCAGCGTCATCACGCCCATGGTGCTGCCGCCGATCACGAAGCTGGCCCTGTCCACGTCCACCAGCGGCTTCGGCTCGCCGCTGGCGGCATTGTCCCCGACCCAGATGGCCTTGGGTTCGGCGTCGATGTTGAGCGACAGGCTGATCGCGGCACAGTGAATCGAGCAAACCGCGTCGGGTACGTCATTGGCGTACTGGATGAGCATGCGCGAGTGGTGGAACTGGCGACGGTCCATGCCGCAATAAGGGCACTTGGGGAACTTGGCGAGGTCGTTCTCCTGCGGCTGTGGATCCGGCGCGTTCCGGGGCAGGAACTGCGCCGGCGTTCCGTCCCCGGCGCACTTGGCCTGGGAACCCTGCGCCTGCGCGAACGGGATCGAAGCCAGCGGTGCCGCGGCGATGCTGGCGAGAGACAACGAGATGAGACTGCGACGATTCATTGGCGACCTCCTGTAGGTTAAAAGACAAGCTTTCCCATCACCCGCGTGTACCCCAACCCCTGGATGACGAGCACGACGCCCATCCCGATCACCAGCACGGCGCCGGCAGCCAGCAGGCGCGAACGGGCGGTGATCGAGAGTTTGGCGAACAAAACGCTGACGGCGAGCATCGATGGCAGCGTGCCGGCGCCGAAGGCGAGCATCAACGCCGCGCCCTGCAGCGCATCGCCAGCGGTCGCGGCCTTGAACGCCATCGCCATCGTCAGCGAGCAGGGCATCAGGCCGTTCGCGGCGCCGGCGAGCAGCGCGCCGCGGATCGGGTCGCGCTCCAGCGCGACGACGAACAGCCGCCGCGACCACGCGACCGGCGCGAAGCCGACGCCGACCGAGAACGGCAGCTTGCCCAGGATGTCGAGTCCGAGGATGATGACCACGATGCCGGCGACTACCTGCAGGACGCCCTGGACGAAGCCGAAGCGGCCGGCCTGCAGCAGCACTTGGCCCAGCCCGGCCGCCAGCAAGCCGACCAGCGCGTAGATGGCCAGGCGCGCACCATGATAGGCGGCGTAGACGGTCGGCCGGCGGGAGCTGGCACCCAGGCGCATGAAGCAGCCGGAGACCAGGCCCCCGCACATGCCCAGGCAGTGACCGCTGCCCAGCAGGCCGGCGAGGAAGGCAAGGCCGAAGCCGAGCGGCGCGGTGTCGCTCAAGGCGCGCCCCGTCGCGGCTCTGCATCCAGCAGCTCGCGCGCCAGACGTTCGAACGTCGCCGCATCGGCTTCGCCGACGAGCTTGTTGTGGATGCGACCGTTGGCAGCGACGAAGAAGGTGGTCGGCAACGCCGTCACGCCATAGGCCTTGGCGGTCGCCGCCGATTCGTCGATGAGTGCCGGGTAGCTGATCCCCAGCCGGGCGACGAAAGCCTGCGCCGTTGCCCGGTCCTGCCCGACGTTGACGGCGAGGAACGTCACCGCTCCGCTGCGAGACGACGCGCGACGGGCTCGAGATCCTTCATCTCCTGGTAGCAGTAGGCACACCAATCGGCCCAGAACCGGATCACCGTCGGTGCGCCATCGCCCCCTGCCGGAAAGCGAACGTCGGGGCCGGCGACGGCGGCAAGCGTGAAGCCAGATGCAAGGTCGCCACGATTGAGCGGTACCGGATCGCCGCAGCCGGTCAGCGCGATTGCGCCGCCGATCGCGACGGCGACCCACCGAAGGTAAAGGTCAATGAACCGCATGGCCGATGAGGATCAAGCCGGACTTGGCGATCATCCACGCCACCGCCAGCGTAAAGACGAGAAACAGCGTTCCCGCAACCGCGCCAGCATGCGCGTGGCGCGGGCCACCCGGGCGCGGAGTTCCGGCCTTCGGGAGAACGGTGCCAGCGCCAACGCGCCCACGGCCGCCGCGGTTGCGGCGAACAGCGGCACGTAGAGCGCATAGCCCTGGTACGAGTACTCCGCCTTGAGGATGCAGAACGGGCAGTGGTGGCGCGGGTCCTCGTAGATGTACAGCGATACGAACGACACGATCGCCGCCAACGAGAGCACCAGGGCGCCGATGCCGGCCACCCCCAGCAGCATACCACCGCGACCCTGCCGGGCGACGATGATCGCAAGCGCAATGACCGCCGCCATGCCGGCGAAGAAGACGGTGATCGCCCATTGCGGCGCCAGCGGGTGAGCGCGCCGGCCAGCTCCCCGGTCACCGAGGCGGCCGAGGCGGAGAACAGGCTGCCGCAGCAGGAGGTGATGACATCGGCCCTGAGGCCGAGGAAATAGGCGAGCTGCAGCGCGAACGATACCGCCAGCAGCGGCACGATGGCCAGCAGCAATGCGTGCTTGGCGCGGGTCAGCGGGTAATCGGGAGAGCGCGCGTCGACGGCGTTGAGCGTCAGCCAGGCGCTGCCCAGGAAGAACATCGCGATCTGCGCGTAGAGCGCGGGAAAGCCCCAGGCGTTCACCTGCAGCGTGCCGACCGCGCACATCGCGCCGACGAACAGCATCGCCATGCGGTCGGCGTTGAACACGAACAGCAACAGCGCGGCGACCTGTGCGGCAAGCATCAGCGCCACGGCGGCCGACACCAGCGTCGTCCGCCGCTCCAGCCGCAACTGCCGCGCGCTGCCGCTGGCGGTGTCCCAATGGCGGAGGACTGCAACGGCGTGCGGCGTCGCCGCGGCGAGTCCCAGCAATGCGGCCGCGCCGACGAGCAGAATGGCCAGGATGGCGTGCTGGAAGATCATGCCACCACCCGGCCATCGGCAAGGCGCACCACGCGGTCGATCAGCGGTGAAGTGCAGATCCGCGGATCGTGGCTCGACAGCACCACGGTGCGGCCCTCGTCGCGCAGCGCCTCCACCACGTCGAGGAACGCCACCGACAGCGCGGAATCCAGATTGGCGGTCGGCTCGTCGGCGATGAACACCGGCGGATCGTTGATCAGCGCGCGGGCAATGGCCACCCGCTGCTGCTCGCCGCCGGAAAGCGATTCGACCCGGGCGTGCGCGCGGCGTGCGAGATCGAGGCGGGCGAGCAGCGCGTCGGCCCGCGCGACCAGCGCGCGCTGTCCGATGCCGGTCGGGTACGCCGGCAGCATCACGTTGTCGCGCACCGAGAGGCCGGCGATCAGGTTGAACTGCTGGAAGACGAAGCCGAAGTGCTTGCGCCGCAACTCGGCGGTGAAGCGCTCCGGCAGTCCGGACACCACCTCGCCGTCCAGCCGAACCCGGCCCGAGGTCGGACGCGCGAGGCAGCCGGCGAGCGTCAGCAATGTGGTCTTGCCCGAACCCGACGGCCCCTGCAGCACGGTGATGCGGCCGCTGTCGATCACGAGGTCGATGTCGGACAGCGCGGCGAAAGCGTTCGGCTCGCCCTCGTGATACACCTTGCACGACCCCCGCGAGTTCGATCCGGGCCATGGTCAGAACGTCCCGCGCATGGCCGCGTCGGGATCGACGATCGCAGCGCGCCACGACGGCACCAGCGTGGCGAGCGTGTAGGGCACGATGGCGAGCAGGGCGAGGCTCAGCAACTGCAGTCCGTCGACCGTGGGCGTGAGCGCGAATTGCGGATACAGCGTCGCCCAGCCCTTCAATACCGGCGCGATCAACGCCGCGCCGAAGTGAAAGACGTGGACGTGCGCGGCGAGGTAGCCCGCGAGAAACGCCACGCCGGAAATGAGCAGCCCTTCCCACAGCTTCATCTGCAGCACGTCGGTGGTGTCCCAGCCGATCGCCTTGAGGATGCCGATTTCGCGGCGTTCGTCGGCCGATAGCCCCGCTGCCTTGGTCCACGCCAGGATGACGAACGCGAGCAGCGACAGGCTGGCCACGCTCAACAGCAGCCCTTCGCGCCAGCTGAACAGCGATTCGTAGGTGCGCAGCAGCTCCTCGCGCAGGATCACCCGGCTGCCGGGCAGGCGCGCGGCGATCTTGGCCGCGACGGTGCGAACTTCCTGCGGGTTCGTCACCGAGAACGCAAGATCGGTATAGACCGCCGGTGGCAGGTCGAAGAAGGCGCGGTAGTCACTCTCGCCGATCAGGATCAGGTCGGCGCTGACCAGCGACGACGCCTCGTCCAGCACGCGCTCGACAGTGAACGAAAACAAGGGGCCCGCGGGCGAGCGCAGTGCCAGCGGGTTGCCGGCCACCAGCCCGCGCGCGCGGGCGACGCCGTCGCCGATGACGACGTGGCGCGCCACTGGGGGTGATTCGGACGGCACCATCAGCGTGTAATTGGCGGCCGCCACGGGATCGAAGAAATAGCCCCATAGCCGACCCTTGGCGCCGCTCACGCCACGCACGCTGCCCACGGTCGCGAGGTCGGACGCCGTGGCGAGCGCGTGCCGCCCGGCGGAGAGCTTTTGCACCAGCACCTCGGGGCTGTGCTGCAGGATCGCCGCGGCCTCCTGCTTCAGCGCCTGCGCGAACAGCATCACCGACGCCAGCACAAAGACGACGAGCGTGTACACCGCCAGCAGGCCGAGGCTGCGCGCGCGATGGCGGGCCAGCGCCACCAGCGTGTAGTCAACGAGCCGCGCTTGTCGATTCAGTCGTGCGCGCATCGGGGGCAATGAAAGCATCGGGAACCCGCAGATGCGCGGGAACGCCGAGCACTCCACCGGACGGAAAGTGCTCGAGTGCGAGCGGATGATCCTGGAACGCGGAGTGGCGGTCGGCCAGAGAAAGGTGGCGCAGGTAGCGGGCCTCGGTCACCAGGACGAGATCGGTCAGGTCGAGTTCCTGTGTCAGGGCCATTGAAGCGCGCTGCTGCGGCGACGGCGGTGCAGCGCGGGACTCGAACTGTGCCCAGCCAAATCCGCCTAGCAACAGCAAAATAGAAACTGCAACAAGTGCGGATGGGCGAAGGTGTTTGCAACCCAAAGAAGTCATGGCCGGCCCGTGTCGCCCATCATGATTCTGTTCGCATGGGAGTCAAGACCTCGCCCCACGCCGCCGCGCACCGCCACGCCCCTGTTTGTCTGCGAACTACCAAGTCAATGTCTTGGTGTTGTCCTTGAACAGGGCGTTGCCGGTCAGCTCGGCGTTGCCAATCTTGACACCTGGCAGGAGGTCGGCCTCCTTGATTCCATATTGCTTCATGCACATCGGGCAGATCAGCACGACGGCACCCTTGTTGGTCAGCTCGGCGAGCATTTTCTGGTGCTCCGGGAACGCGGCCGCATGGGCCTTCGAACCGAGAAACACGCCTTTGTCGTTGAGGAAGATCGTAACGGGATGACCGCGTTCAAACTGGTTCTTGCTGAACGTAATGGCCATGTTAGCGCGATGTGGCTCGTTGGTCGTCAAATTCACATAGAGAGGATCACTGTCCCCCGCAAACGCCGGGATGGCAATGCTGCCGATGATCAAAGCAAATGCCAGCAACAGTTGAGTGACAAGTCTCATAGTTCGCTCCTGGTTAAAGGCTGCGACAGCGAAATCGCACGATGGTGCTCCCTCGACCTGCCGCGAACCCAACTTCCTTCATGCCGCAATGACGACGAAATCCGCCGAGCATCCCTGCAATGATCCGCCGAATCACCATCGCTCGTACTGATGCTCCTCAACGTTGCTCGCCGCCATCGAAAGCGCTCCTTTGGACACGCGGCAGAGCCGGATCTGCCCTCCGCGGCGCGGGCATGGACGCCCATTGGCAACTCGAGCCCTGCAACGCATCAGATCAGTGCTTGTGCTCGCCGCCCCCCTTGGACGCCATGTCCTCCACCCAGACCGACACGTCGATCTTCCCGGCCTTCTCGAACGTCAGCGTAAGCGGGAATCGGTCCCCTTTCTTGAGCGGCTGCTTCAGCTCCATCAGCATGACGTGGTATCCGCCCGGCTTGAGTTCGACTTTGGCTCCGGCCTTGATGTCGATGGCCGGTATGGCGCGCATCTTCATCACGCCACCGTCCATCGTCATCTCGTGTACCTCGACAATCCCCGCTACCGGCGAAGAAGCCGCGATCAGGCGGTCAGGCGCGGTGCCCTTGTTTTGGATCGTGAGAAACGCGCCCGCCGCCCGCGCGCCGGGTGGCGTCGCGCGGGCGAACGGATGATCGATATAGAGCGACTTGAGTTCGTACTCGTGACCATGGGCGACCACCGTCAGGAGTGACAACGACAAGGCAAGAGCAATGGAACGCAACATGATGCCTCCTTCTAATTGAACGGAAAATGAACGTCGTGCGGACCGCGCCTCTCATCCACCTGCCGGCGCGTGCCATGCGGCAATTCCTTGCGAATGCCCTCAACTCGGCACATGCGCCCGCCTTTTGTCCCTGATGAGGCTCAATCGCGAAACCGCCACACACCGTCCGGGCCTTGATACGCGATTGGCGGCGTCTGATCCGGCGTACGAAACTCCTCCGGAATCTCCATTCGGGGAGACGGCGGCGGTACCGGAGCTTCCCCGGCATCGGTGGGTCGCTCCAGGGGAATCAGCTTCATCTCGACCGGCTCGTTCGGCGGGAAAACGCCCGGCGCAAATCCTCCGCCCAATGCCACTGCGATGGCCAATGTGCTGAACGACGAGATCGTCCCAAAAATGACGAGCATCCGAATGCCTAGCGGCATGTTGGCCTCCTTGGAAAACACCAACTGCAGTGAACTCACCCACCTCGCGCCCGAAGTCGTTGCCGCCCATCGCGCGCAGCAAGAGGCACGAGGTGCCAATCGTCTTCATTGAATGCCTCCTGAGAGCATGCACACAACGGTCGCGCGCGGCGTCGCTAAGTAAGCCAACGCCGCGGCATGACCACGGCCGCACGAGATCAATCGAGGTGTCGACTGGCGCCGACGATCTAGCAGGAGACGGGAGGCGGACGTGCGCGCGTGGGGCCCCACGCGGTATGGAAACGACGCGGACCGGGGATCGTGGCGCCAAGTTGGTCGGTTGCCAGATCCGGCGGCCCAACGAGTGGCATGGGCGCCGTGGGAAGTGCCACGCCACCGCAGAGCCCACACTCGTGCTTGAGGTGGGTGGAGGAACTGCCTGGTGCCGAGCCACTATCGCCCGGGACCATGCCCTGAGCCGTGCATAGCGAAGGCGCAAACGCCGAGCCTCCCATCGCGAATGACGGGAGCCAGTGCAATGCGACTGCCAGGACGAGAAGCCAGACAGAACGCCGGTAGGCTCGGGATTTCACGGGCGTGAGTATAGCGGTCCAGGACGAAATGTCGAGCGGGCACCCAGCTGGCCGTCCCCGGGCTCCGGCGCCGACATCAAAGGGCAAGCGCCTGGGGAGTCGTTAACAAGATGGAGGTATTGCGTCGTGGTCCGACGGGACCAATCGGTCGCTCGGTCCGCGAGGCTAGAGCTACAATCCCGACCAGGAAACGGTCATGGCAAGCAGAACGCCACGCGCGCCGCAGCTGGCGATCGCAATGACCGCAGATGCATCGACATGCAATGACGAGTCTTGCATAGGTGACAACAGGGAGACCGACATGAGCCCCACGGGCCAGGAGTGCCACGCATTTGACGTTTCGCCAATCGCTCCCAGATGGCCGGCCATGACTCGCGCCGACGTTGCGAACGCCGCACTGTACCTTCGCCGCTTTGGCGTCGGCTGCGTCGCCTTGCTCGGCTGCGTCCTGCTGGCGATTGCCCCTGTCCATGCCGCCTCGGACCGACCCCTGCGCATTGTGGTGGGCTTTCCTCCCGGCGGCACCCTCGACATCCTGGCCCGGATCGTTGCCGATCGACTGCGGATCGAACTGGATCAGCCGGTGCTCATCGACAATCGGCCGGGTGCTGGAAGCTTGATTGCCGCCGACGCTGTCGCCAAGGGGCCCGCCGACGGGACCATGCTGCTGGCCGCGCCGCCGGTCGTTACGTCATTCTTCCCCTACATCTACAAGAAGCTTCCCTTCGATCCTCTCACCGATCTGGTTCCGGTCGCGGAACTGGGCACGTTCCGCTTCGGCCTGGTGGTTGGCCCCAAGGTCAACGCCACCGACCTGGCCGGTTTCATCCGCTACGTGAAGGCCAACCCGGGCAAGACCAGCTTTGGTTCGGTTTCGCCCGGCACACCCTCCCACTTCATCGGCGTGATGTTGAACCGGTCGGCCGGGCTCGACATGACCCACATCCCCTACAAGGGTGGCGCGCCGGCGATGACGGCGCTGCAGGGGGGCGAGATCGAAGCGATATTCGATGTTGTCGCCAACACGGTGCAGCACCACAAGGCCGGTCGCGTCAGGGTTCTTGCCGTCACTGGGAATGAGCGGTCACCGCAATTGCCTGACGTGCCCACATTCAAGGAGGCGCGGCTCAACCTGACCGACATCGACAACGTGACGTTCTGGTACGGTTTCTTCGCACCCGCTGGGACGCCTCGCCCCATCGTCGAAAAGCTCAATCGCGCCATCGTCGCAGCACTTGCCGATCCCACGGTGAAGGAAAAGCTCAATGCGCTCGACATCGGCGTATTGGCCACGACGCCGGACGAGTTCAGTCGAACCGTTCGCGAAGACGCTCAGCGCTGGGGCGTTGTCATCCGCTCCACTGGCTTCACCATCGACGAATAGCACGTCGTGCCACTTCTTCGATGAAGAGACTTAGCGTCGTCCTTCTGGGAACAGGAGGCCCAAGACCGGATCCCCAGCGATGCGGACCCGCGACCCTTATCCGGTATGGCGACGAGAACATTCTCTTCGATGCCGGACGGGGCGTGGTCGTCCAGCTTGTCCGCGCGGGCATTGCCTTGCCGTCGATCAACCCCGTCTTCGTCACGCATCACCACTTCGACCACATCGGGGACCTCTACGATGTCGCGTTGTCGACGTGGCTCGCAGGGCGCCGTGAAGCGCTCCGGGTGTTCGGACCACCCGAGACCCGGCGAATCGCCGATGCCCTGCTGACACAGGTCTACGACAAGGACATCGAATGGCGCAGTGAAGGTGAGCCCTCGTTCGGCGGATGGCAGCCGGTCGTCGTGACCGACTGCGTGCCCGGCGTCGTTCATGATGCCGGCGCCTGGCGCGTCATGGCGGATGTCGTGGTCCATGGGCACCACCTCGCCCTTCCGCCGGCCTTCGTCAAACGCTGGACCTGCTACGGGTATCGATTCGAGGCGGACGGCAAGGTCATCGCGATCAGCGGCGATACCGTTGATTGCGGGGGGCTCGACCGACTCGCCGCCGGCGCCGACGTGCTGGTCCAGTGCTGCTATCTCGCGGAGGCGGAAATTGACTCGGAGCACTTCCGCCGGCTTGCGCAATACACGCTGGCTTGCGGCGACACCGTCGGCAAGATCGCTACCAAAGCAGGCGTGAAGAAGCTCGTGCTGACGCATCATCGGCCACGTCCGGACGCAACGATGCTAGCGATACTGGAAAAAGAGGTTCGGCGCGATTTTGCTGGCGAGTTGCTGATTGCGGCGGACCTCGACGAAGTCGTGCTTAGCGTTTGAACTTCGAAGTGGCACCGGTTCCCGAATGCCGGTCACCGCGTCAGCGTGCCGCGACCACGCATCCTTTCCTTCCGGGAGCCTTCTGATTCATCCCGCTTAGGTCCTTCCCCAGCTCATCCTCAATCGGGCCGACCGCGAGCGTGGACAACGTCACTTGCGAGACGACCGGATGCAACCCGAATTGCGGCCAAAGAGTTCGCGGGCGTGGTAACACTTCCCGGCCTTGGCCCGTGTGTCGTCCTTTGACCGGGCCTTTGGTTGGCCTAAGCAATATGGCTGACAGCGGATCCTGGCAGTAGTCAGGTACACCCTGCGACCATGCGCCGCCAGCCAATAGTGAGGTAGCCCACGCAACGAGTGGTCAGTGGCGCTGCAAGGGGCCGCTCCCCGGCCTGAGAAAGGCAAGGCCGGCCATCGCCGACAGGCACAGGCAGCACACCACCGTCGCTCCGGCGGGAAGATCGACGTACAGCGAAAGGCCGAGTCCTGCGGCATAGCCTGCTGCGCCCACCAGATAGGCGATGACGACGCGTCGGGCGCCATGGAGGACGCGCGTCGCGATCGCCGGCGCGATCAGACTGGCGAAGACCAGCAGCACGCCTACCAGCTGAACCGACGCCGTTACCGCGATGGCGAACAGCAGGTAGAAAGCCAAGCGCGGCCAGCGCTGCGCTGGCCCCAGCCACAAAAACAAAACGACCGCGTAGACGATGGCTACCGGGACCAACTGCTGCCACGTGACCCACAAAAGCTGGCCCGCCAGCAGATCGCGCAGGTGCTCCCCGCCGTGGGGGTGATGCGCAAGCAGCAGGATGCCGGCCGCGGCGGAAGAAACGAACACCAGGCCGATCAGGGCCTCCTGGATATCCGGCCAGCGGCGCTCGATCCAGGTCAGCAGCACGGCGCCGGCAATGGCGGCGCCTCCTGCCGCCAGCTGCGTCGCCAGAGCGCTGCCATGCTCGTCGAGGCCGGCCAGGCCCGCCGCGATGACGCCGAGGGTGGCCACCTGCGCGATGGCAAGGTCGATGAAGATGATGCCCCGGCGCAGGACTTCGATCCCCAGCGGTACGTGGGTCGCGAGCACCAGCAGGCCGGCGGCAAACGGCACTGCCAGCAGGCCAAGGTCGATGCCATTCAGTTCGGCACTCAATGTTTCATCCTGTGGCCCGGGCCGATCGGGCCGGGGCGGCGAAGCGAAAACCCTCGCACAACCCCTGAATTGCCGTCATTGCAGCGGCTTCAGCAGTCGCGCCACGGTGTCGTCGAAGAGCGCCGTAAGGTTTTTCGCCTCCGGCGTGCCGCCCACAGTGAATGGCAGCACGACGATCGGCAGCTTGGCTTCCGCGGACAACCACTCGGCGGGACGCGCCGAGTTGTAGGCAGCCCGAATCACCATGCGCGGGTGACTGTTGGCGGCCTGGTCGCGAACTTGGGCGAGATGAGCGATGGTCGGTTCGACACCGGGCTTGGATTCCAGCGTGCCCACCTCGCGCAGGCCCAGCCAATCGAAGAGATAAACCCAAGCCTTGTGCTGCGTGACCACCGGCACGCCCTTGAGCGGTGCGGCCGCCTTTTCCCAACGCGCGATATTGCCACGCCAGCGTTCGGCAAACGCCGCGTAGCCCGTGCGATACGCCGCTGCATTGGCCGGATCGAGCTCCGCCATGCGCGCCGCCAGCGCCGCGCCGACCTTGAGCATATTGCGGGGATCGGTCTGAATGTGCGGATTGCCGGCGGCGTGCACGTCGCCGTCGGCCCGGTCCAGGCGCGGCGGAATCTCGAGCATCGTCACATAGCGCGCCGCTTCGAAGTAGCCTGGCTGCCCCGATTGGATGCGGCTGTTGCCCGACTCGCGCTGGACCATGGGCAGCCAGCCGATCTCCAGATCGGCGCCGGTCGCGATCACCAGATCGGCGTTGCGGGCGCGCGCGATCAGCGAGGGCTTGGCATCGATGCGGTGCGGATCCTGCATGGCAGTGGTGGCCGACACCGCCTTGATGTACGAGCCGCCGATCTCGCTCGCCAGCGCCGCCCACTCGGGGACGGTGGTAAACACGTTGAGGGCCGCCGAGGCGGGCATCGCGGCGAGGGCGACCAGAAGCAACAGCAGACGTTTCATGACGATGCCCTCCTAGAATTTGTGCGCGCCGTGGGCGCCGAGACTCATGATGTAATGCACCCAGATCTGGTCATCGGTGACGCCGGGGCGCGTCTGATCGCGCGCGCCCTGCAGGCGGATGCGCGCAAACTCGGAGAACGAGTAGTCCACCATTGCGGTGTTCCGCTTCGGCGTGAAGTTCTGCAGGATCGGCAGGTCGGCGGCCACCAGCATGCCGTTGTCGACCAGCCCTACCGAGGTGTTCGCGGCAGCGAGTTGGTCGTAGCGGTAGCCCACGCGCCAGCCGGGCATGAACTGCCAGACGCCTTGCGCGTAGAAGCCGGTCTGGGTGGAGCGGAACGCATCGGTGGCACTGCCGAGGCTGGCACCCCCCGTATCGTAGGTGAGCTCGCCCGACTCGTGCCGGCGGAACCACTCGCTCTGGAAGGTGAAGCTGCGCTCCTTCGCGTTGCCCTCCGGCGCCCATTTCCAGACCAGGTCCAGCACGGTGGTGTCGCTCTTGCCGGAGAAGCTGTTGGTGATCAGCGTGCCGCTGCTGTCGACGTCGTCGTAGCTGCGGTCGCGCGGCTCGCTGGCGAAGTAGGAAACGCCGGCGCGCCAGCTGTTGGACGTGCCGTAGTCTCCCCCGACGCGGGCGAAGGCGCTGCCAGACATCAGACCGTTCTTGTTGCGCTCGCCGTCATTGGCAGGGAAGCTCCGCGCGCGGCCGAACTCGGCGCCCAGTTCGACGAACAGTTCGGTGGGCGCCACCCATTTGACTTGGACGCCGTCATAGCCGAGCTGGGGACCGAAGAAGGCCTGATACGGCAGCGCAGCGTCGGAGAAATCCCACATGTGCGGATGCTGCTCGTTGGCGTAACCGATGCCGGAGAAGAAACGTCCGGCCTTGATGCCGAGTCCGTTGCCGAGCGCCAGCGTCTGGATGTTCGCCTCCTCGACGCCGATCTCGTTCGCCGGCGAGATCGCCGCGAGGAAGGTGCCGCGGAAGTAGGGATCGATGCTGGCGGAAATCGCCAGCTCCGACTCGCCCAGATTCCATGCCCGCGCCTCGGGATTGAACTCGCCGCCCGAAGGCAACAGGCCCTGAATCCGGCGTTCGCGTCCGGCCGCGCCGGTCGGATCCTGGCGCGGGTCCTGCGAGGTGTTGTTGTACATGCCGGAGAGGATCAACGACAGCTCCGGATTGAACGCGCTGGCGGCCGATGGCGGGCGGCTGGCTGCGCGCGCGACCTGCGCCTGCCCGGCAGCCGTCTCGGCGGTCGAGCGGGCTGCCGTGGCCTCTTTTTCCGCATTCCCCAGCCGCTGCTCCAGCGCGTTGATCCGCTGTTCGTAGGCCTGCTTCATTTGCGCGATTTCTTCGCGCAGGGCTTTCAGCTCCGCGTCCGAGGCGGACGCCGGGACGCTCGCCAGCACACCGCAGGCGGCGAGCACAACAACAGGAACGTGATTCATGAATCACTCCAAAGCCAATGGTCGGGCGCTCGGCGCAGGGTCGCGAGCGAAAGGACAACCGGATCAGCCTGGAAGTGAAGGCGGCGCGCGAATGAGGGATAGGACGAGTCGCCGGAGAGGCGGCGCGTGCAGAGGGGCCGTTGCAACGCGAATTGCCACTAGGTCGGGCAGGGTGCCGGCGCAGGGCTTCCTGCACAACGTTACATCGAGCCCGAGGCAGTCCAAACAAGTGGCGCAGACATGCGAAAGCGTGTGCGCGGCGCCATGGTCGGCGTCCTCGCCGTGCGCGAAAACGTCCAACGCGGCGACTGGCGCGCGATGCTCTTCGCCGAGATGCCCGATCATGTGCGCCAGCGCCAGCTGCTGACCCAGCAGCAGCTGAATCACCAGCCACGATGTCAGCAGCAATCGCCGGCGGAATGTCATGGTGCCAACCACGGTGGCCGATTCGCGCACGTTCCGCGCACGTCCAACTTCATTTCACCGAGCGCTAACTTTGTGTCGCTGAGCGATGGCGGCCGCCGCAGGGCGCTCAATGCGACCAGCTGTCCAGCGCGATTGCGGGCTACCCGCTCGCTCGTGTCACGGATGAGATCGGTTGATGATGCCGGCGTTGTTGCGCGAACCATCCGAGAATGAAACCATAGACCACCGTGAAATGCAACTTGGTTGCAAACGCAACTTTGCGCATCTCTCCGGCGACCACGCGAGATCCCATGGGCGAGTTCGTCCTGTCTCATGCATTTGCCGGGCAGTCATGGAGTCGTCAGCCGATTTATGGTTGAACGCGATCAATCCGCCAGGCGAGCAATCCGATCTCGACGACGCTTTGGTCGACGAGTTGGTCGCCAACGCCATTCTTTGAGAGTTCGCTTCGGAGCAGGCCGAGGTCGGCGTCCACGCCTCGGACAAAGAGGTGGTCCGCTGCGTCTCGGATCGCGGCGGCCGCTGACCGCGTCCGGTTCCAAATCTCACTCCAATAGATCGGTTCCGGATCGCGGCCGAGCGTTCTCAAGCATTGCACGGCCAGCGGTACGCCGGTCGGCACCTCCCATGGCACATCGTGCACGGCAAAGGCGGCTTCCAGCCACGGATCGTGCCGCTCGCGGCCCCACCCGATGAACACGCACCAGCGACGGCTGCAGGCTTCCATCCGCGCAAAGTCGGTCACCTCGCGGAAACTCGGCACCATCTGCGCGCAAACGACATCGAACGCGCCGCTGAAGCCCGCTGCTTCCTGATCAAAGAAGCGCCAGTCGGCCCGGACCGTCGCAATCCTCCGAGGTTTCGCCGCTTCGTTCAATCGGTCCAGCATCGCTGCGGAGATATCGAGCGCAGTAACCATCGCTCCCTCCTCTGCGGCGTAGAGGGAGAGTGATCCCGTTCCGGCGCCGATGTCGAGCAGATGGCAATCATGCCCCGGGTGCGCGTCAGGAGGCAGACGTGCAAGCCGTCCCAAGAGGCGCTCACGCTGAACCGGCTCGCGTGGGTCGGGAAACTCCGCCGCGCGCGCGTCCCAGAATGCCGCTTGCCTCTCCAGGTCCGGCTGAACCGACTTGGTCATTTGCAAGCACTCCGTTAGCCGATAGCGAGGGCCAAGCGCCTCGCTCCTGCGCTATCATAACAATTGAGATTATCTTCCTACGCATTCCGGAGGGATCGATGCTGCTGCGAATTTGCATCCTGGGAGTTGCCACCGCGCTGGTGCTGGTTGCCAGTGTCGCCGCAAGCGAACAGCCAAGGCGTGGCGGTACAGCAGTGGTGGCCGTCTCCGGCGATCCGGGGCACCTCAACCCGGCCATCTCGTCGGCGGGGCCGCTTCATGCGGTGGCCGGGTCAATTTACAACGGGCTCGTGGCACTCGACCGGGATGGGACGCCGCGACCCGATCTTGCGCGTTCGTGGGAGTTTGCGCCTAATGGCAAGACCGTCACTTTTCACCTGGTCGATGGTGTGCGCTGGCACGATGGCGAGCCATTCACCGCCGCGGATGTCAAGTTCAGCTTCGAGGAGGCCCTGTTCCGCTTCCATGCCCGCGCCCGCGCCGGCCTCGCGCCTGCGGTCGAGTCAATCGAAGCGCCGGACGCGAAGACGGTGGTGTTCAGGCTGCGCCGACCGCACCCGGCGTTGCTGCGACAACTCGACGTGACCGAAGCGCCGATCATTCCCCGCCATTTGTACGCCGGCAAAGATCTAAACCAGAACCCGGCGAACCTGCGACCCGTCGGCACCGGGCCCTTTCGCTTCGAGAGCTACAGTCGCGACGATCAGGTCGTGTTGGTGCGCAATCCCGGCTATTTCAAGGCGAACCTCCCCCGGCTCGATCGCCTGGTGTTCCGCATCCTGCCGAACGCGAACACCCAGCTGAATGCGTTTCTCGCCGGCGAGGTGGACATGCTCGCCCGCGTGTCGGCCATCGATACCCAGCGGCTCAAGGGCCAGCCGGTCACACTGGTCGACACCCAAGCCGGCGCCGGGGGCGCGAACTGCATCATGACGCTGTCGTTCAACCTGGAGCGGCCCCGGATGGCAGATCTGCATGTCCGGCAAGCGTTCGCGCACGCCATCGACCGCGAGCAGATGTTACGCTTGGTGATCTTCGGGCAGGGCCGTGTCGCCGCCGCACCGATCAGCACGGGCATCGGCTGGGCCCATCTGGCGGGCGCGCTCGACGCCTTCCGGTTCGACCCGTCGACCGCCAATCGGCTGCTTGACGAAGCCGGTCTCCTGCGCGGACCGGACGGCGTGCGCGCGACTTTCGACATCCTGCACTTCCCGGCCTTTGCCCGCTATTCGGAGCTGATGCGCCAGCATCTCGCTCCTGTCGGCATCGCCTTGCGGGTCCGCACGATGGACCCCGCGGCCTTCGCGCAGACCGTGTTCGCGCAGCGTGATTTTGATCTGGCGTTGATTTCGTATTGCAACGGCGTCGACCCCGAGATCGGTGTTCGCCGCATGTTTCATTCGAGCGCCATCGGCAACGTTCCGTTCTCCAATGCCGCCGCCTTCCGCGACGCCGAAGTGGACCGGCTATTCGATGTCGCCGGGTCGACGGTCGATCAGGCAGCACGCGGTGAGGCTTATCGCGCCGCACAGCGCCGCATCGCCGTCCAGTTGCCCTATTGGTGGCTGGTGGAGACCGACTTCACGGCAGCATGGCGAAGCGATCTGGCGGATTTCGCACCCTGGTCGGGGCAGTTCGCCGAGACCGCCTGGCGTCGGCATTGATCCGCTACGCGATCGGCAGGATCACGCTGGGCCTGATTGCCGTCTGGTTGGCGGCAAGCCTCGCCTTCATCCTCGTGCATCTGGCGCCGGGCGGTCCTGCTGCGGCGCTTGGCGGCGATTACGGGGCGCCCGGTCATCTGGAGGAAGTGACGCGCGCCTTTGGCCTCGACCGGCCGTTGCCCGCAATCTACGTCGATTGGCTAAGTCGGATTGTTCGGGGCGACCTCGGTATGTCCTTCCGTTCGCAGGTTCCGGTGGCGACGCTCATCGCCGAACGCGCGCCTGTCACCATTGCGTTGATGGTGCCGGCGCTGATCCTGGCCACGCTGGCCGGGCTGGTGTTGGGGCTTGCGGCCGCCGATATGCGACGAGGTTCCAGCATCGTGGCCGGTGTGCTTGCGGGCCTGCATGCCGTCCCGAGCTATGTCATCGCGCAGGGGTTGGTGGTCGTCTTCGCGCTCGGACTCGGCTGGTTCCCCGTCCAGGGACTGGTCGATCCCCGTGCGCACGCAACCGGACTGGGTCAGATTGTTGGTATGGCATGGCGGCTGACGTTGCCGGTGCTTTCGCTCGCGACGCTGCAACTCGCCTTTGTGGCGCTATTGGTTCAGGCGCGTGTCGCGGAGGAGTTGCGTCGACCCTACATCGTCACGGCGCTGGCGAAAGGGTTGACCCACTCCGCTGCCAAGCGCGGCCACGCGTTACCCAATGCGGCGCTGCCCCTGGTCACGTTGATCGGGTGGCGCTTCAGTGCCATCGTCGGCGGTTCCGTGGTGATCGAGACGGTGTTCGCGCTCCCGGGTCTCGGCCGGTTGGCGGTAACCTCGGCCGCCGCCCGCGACTTTCCGACGGTGATCGGTGTCGTCCTGGTCAGTTGCGCGGTGGTGGTGGCGGTGAACGTGGTGGTGGACCTGATCGCCTTTCGTCTTGATCCGCGCATCACCAAGGCACGCAGGTGATGGGGCGTTGGCGCCAATTGAAGCAGGTTCTCAGAGGCCGCCGCACCATGGTCGCCCTGGCACTGATGGTCGGGGTGGCGATCCTGGCGCTCGCCCCGGCCGGGGACCTGTATGGTCTCCCATCCGCTGACCCCTTGCTGTCGCCGAGCCCTTCGCACCCCCTTGGGACCGACGACCTGGGACGCGACCTGCTGCTTGCGGTCGCGCAGGGCGCGCGCACCTCGCTGCTCGTGGGCACCGGCGTCACGCTGCTCGCGCTGATGCTGGGCATCGGCGTCGGTCTCACCGCCGGGCTCGGGTCCCCGCTGGTGGACGAACTGCTGATGCGCGGGGTCGACGTGGTCGCGAGTCTTCCGACGCTCATCATTGCCATCCTGGTCGCAGCCCTGTTCGGCGGCTCCATTGCGGCGCTGGTTCTGGTGATGGGGCTGACTCGCTGGCCGATTGTCGCGCGCCTGGTGCGAGTCGAGACCGCGAGCCTTCGGACCAGGGAATTCGTGCTTGCGTCGCATGCGCTCGGGGCACCGCCCGTGTACATTGCGACGCGCCATATCCTGCCGCATGCGGCCACCGCGGCGCTGGCCGCGACTGGCATCCTGTTCGGAGGAGCACTCGTCTCCGAGGCCGCTCTCGCGTTCGTGGGCCTCGGCGATCCGTCGGTCACCAGCCTTGGCCAATTGGCCGCGAATGGTTTTGTCTTTGTCAACCACGCGCCGTGGATGTGGATGGCGCCCGCTGCCACCATCGTCATCCTGACGGTCTCGGTTGCTATTGTCGCGAATCGAACTCTGCAGCCAGCGAACACGAGCATTGAGTGACTACATTCCAGTCCCGCCTCACTTTGGCCTAACTCAGTTGCGGGTCGTCCGCGCACCGTCACCGGCCTTGGAGTGCGGCCTTGCGGCTGCAGTCTTCCCAAAAGGCCGGCAGTCCTCCGGCAATCGCCGCTCCCACCGAACTGTGCATTTCTTGGCAGATTCAGCGAACGGCGGCTTAAAAAGTACATCGGTCTCTGGGGCAAACACTTGCCAGCGGCCGGTGTGGGTCGATGGCGGTCCTTCACTGCAAGTTCGGATCTAATCGGGCAGCGTCCGTAGGGTTGAATGCCACTTAGGACAGTTCACAGCAATGAAGGCAGCTTCCGTCGATTGATTGGTCGGATGTAGCGCGCCAGCACCGTATCGCTCTTGTGGCCAGTCTGTTCCTTGATCTGCCACGGTTGCAAGCCCTGAACTGCTGCCGTCGTCACGAAGCCGGCACGCAGGCTGTGTCCGGCAAAATCCTTCGGATCCCTCCCGCTCTTCTGGATGATCTGTTTGATGATCGTCGCCACCGCTTGTGCCTGTAGTCCTTGCTTGCGTACTTGGTCGTGCCGGTTCACGGATCGGAATAGCGGCCCCGATTCGATGCCAGCCAGCACTAGCCACTCCTTCAACGCGGCTACCGGGCACCGCTTCCCTTTTGCGTGCGGAATGAAGATAGTTCGCCCCTCTCCCTCCTGATCGGTCTTGCTCCGGCGCAGCAGCAGCTCGATTCCGCTGTCATGCTCGGTCATGTCAGCGACGGTCAAGCTGACCAATTCAGATCGCCGGAATGCCCCGGCAAATCCCACCAGCAACAGTGCGATGTCGCGCTTCGCTTTCATCGGTGCCTGTTGCTCGGCCATCGCAATCATTTCCAGCAAGTCATCCTTCTCAATCGGCCTAACCCGGCGCTGGTTCCGTCCCTTCACGCGCCGTATCCCCTTCATCGTCTGTTTCACCAGGGGGTCCTGCATGGGTGACAAGTGTCCCTGATCACGATGTGCTTGGTGTAACGCGATGAGCCGCCGCTCCAGTGTGGCGACGCTGAGTCGCGACGCGCACTCGGCCAAGTATGCGGCGACCGTCGCCGGCTTGGCCGGTATGGTGCCGCCGTGGCGTTCAAAGTGCGCAACGTCACTGGCATATGCGCGCTTGGTGGCAGTGGCGCTGGCTTTGGCTACATAGTCATCAACCGACGCCGAAACCGGCTCAAAACGCGGTTTCGGCGGCTTGGCGGCGGTGGTTTCGGCGGTGGTTTCAGTGCGGTTGGCTGGTGTGGTTTTCATTGGTTGATAATGGTCAGTTATCGACGGTTTGACCGTCAAAAATTATGGCCGCCGGCTGGCGCGAAGCCGCCAATTGGCGGTGCGGCTTCACGCCGGCATGGCGACCGGTGAGTGAGCGAGTGTTGCCGGCATGGCGGCGCCGGCTGACCGCTGGCGCGGTGTCGTAGCGAGCCGCACTCGGCAAGGAGCCATTCGGACGCTAGGGCCGTCAGTAATCGCCTGGTAGCAGCAATGTGGTGGTACTGCGGTCGGCCTCGGTGATGATCCACAGCGCTTCCTGCGCCGGGCCGAACTTGTACACCGACATGACGCGGAATCCGGCTTTGAGCGATAGGACGTTCTCACGCGCATCGACCGGATCGATATCGCCCCAATCGCCGTGCTGGTGCATGGCCAGTAGCGTCGCTGGCGACGTGGCGTGCCGGACAAGGAACTCCAAGGCAGCCGGCGTCGCTACCACCCGACCGAGCGGGAACAACACACCCGGTGCGTCTGGTGTCTCCTCGCCCCAATCGTCGGATAGCGTTGGATCGGCATCAGGGGGCGTGGCGGCGTCAGTACGCGGTGGCAGTGGGTCACGGTCGTGTCTATCGCTTTGCGTCATGGCAACTCCAATCGTTGAACGAGCACGTGCGCGGGCCGCCTGGTCTAAGACCAGGGGACCAAAACTCGTAGGGGGTAAAGCCGGCGGCGCTGGCGCCGGATCAGTGAAGCGAGGGGGTGAAGCCGATGTTCGGACGCACGGCGCCCTTGACTGCCAGTTCCTTGTGCAGGCCTTCAATCAGTGAGGCAACGGTCAGGGTTTCCGCGAGCAGTGCAGCCTGCTTGGCGACCACTACAAAGTCGCCGGGGGTGAGCAAGCGCAGCGGTTTCAACGCCGCGATGAGGTCGTCGTCGGATCGGTCGGTGTCGAGGCCGAGCACCAGCTTCGCCATCCGTACCCGCTGAGAAAGCTGCAAGTAGTCGAAGCCGATCTTGACGGTGAACCGGCGCAGTGACGCCGGATCCAGAGCGTCAAGCACGTTCGTGGCGGCGACAAAGATCCCGGTGAACGACTCAATGCGCATGAGCATTTGATTGACGCGCGTTGTCTCGTACTGGTGCCGGGCCCGCTCGCGGGTTGCCAGCAGGCTGTCCGCTTCATCGAGAAACAGGACAGCACGCTCCGTGGCTGCTCGCTGAAACATTTCGTCTATGCACTGCTCCGTCTCACCGACATAGGCTCGGAGCACGTCGGCACTCCCGCGTAGTAGCAAGGGTCGCCCCAGACGCACAGCGATGTGCCGTGCCAACGCGGTCTTCCCACAGCCGGAGGGGCCGTACAGCAGTATCGCCGCTGCCGGGGCCTCCCTTCGGGCCAGCTGCTCCACCAGTGTGCTGGCGTCGAGAGTCGTATTCATGAGGCCAGGATCCAGCGCCACCGCTACGTCGGGTTGCGGCGCCAGCACATCACCATGACCGAGCAACCGCGAGCTATGCTGCACGTTGCGGATGACGAACGCGCCCGCATCAGCACCAGCCGCACCAACGACCCGTGCGGTGGCTGCGGCACGTGCAATCTGACCCGGCGACACGCGGTCCTCGTCGGCGAGCCGAGCAAGGGCCTCCGGTGGCATTCCAACGCCGGTACATAGCTCATTGACCAGATGTTGCCGCACGGCGAGCGGTGGGATCTCGAAGGCGAGCGAGTAGTCGAAGCGACGCCGAAAGGCGAGATCAATATCCTCCACGGTGTTGCTGATCCAGAGGCACGGCACCGGATTGCTCTCCAGCAGCCGGTTCATCCACGCCTTGCCGTAGGCTTCGGAGGACTGGCTAGAGCCGAACGGCCCGACGCCGGGAAACACGTCCTCAGCCTCATCAAACAGCGTCAGCACGCCGCCGCCACGCGCAAAGCACGCCTGCGCGAGCTGAAACGACCTCAGCCTTCCTGCGGCATCGCTTGGCTTGGCCTCACGGTCCTCATACGAAATCTCGAACAGGCGCACGCCGAGTTGCTTGGCGATCAGGTGCGCGAAAGCCGTCTTGCCGGTGCCAGGGGCACCCCACAGAAAGCAGTTCACGCCGACTCGCCGCTGCGCGAGCGCTTCGGCAAGATAGCGGGTCAACCAGTCCAGGTCCTTGGCGAGGTGTGGAAAGTGGCCCGGGGTCAGGTTAGACGGAGGGCAGGTGTTGACGAACGACTCCAGCAACTGACTCGGTTCGCCATATTCGTCGGTCAGCGCCAGCAGAACGTCGTTCGGCAGCTCGACCGCAGTATCGAGCGAGTCCTTGGCCTCGTAGGGCTTGAAGAGGCCCAGCCGGATCAGCGTTGCGCGTGGACTGATGGCGCTCGCAATGTCACGAACGTCATGACCGACCACAGTGGCCAGCTTCCGGGCCGCGTTGGGTCGGGTCTGTGGCTGGATTCGTTGAAACACGGCCAGCAGGGAGCCCTGGTAAGCCAGCACGAGCGCCAGCTCCAGCAGCGCGGTCTCGGCGGAAGTCAGCCGCAGGGAGTCCACCAGGAACTCGACGTTGTTGGCCACGGCGACCGGGGCACTCTTGACCTCAAGAGCGAGGCCGGCAGCCTCGTGCTTGACCTCGCGCAACGTCTGCGGGCATTCGGTGGTCTCGTCCCGTCGCACAATGGCGAAGAGATACTCGGCGAGGGTGTATCGGTCACTGGCGGTCGCGGCCAGTTCATCGACACAGCGGATCATGCGTTGCGCATAGATCGCCGCGTGGTCGGCAAAGGTGTCGTCTGTAGCGAGGTCTTTGAACCGCATTCGATTTCGCATCGATGATTGCTCCGTTTCGGTTTGCATTGCGTTTCCAAGAAGATCGCTCCGCGAGCGTTCACTACTGCGGGGCGATGGCGATGTAGTACGCGGCGTCAATCCGTCCGAGGTGGCGCCGTATCGGCTGCTTCACCCACCATCCGGGGTCGAGCACGCGGGGCGGAGCGCGACGGCATCGCTCAAAGGCGACCCAGTGTCCCCAAGTTCGCGGCGGGTGATAGTTGATCAACAGCGCACTCATCACCCCCTGTTGGTCAAAGCCGCGAAACTTGCGGAGGCCAGAGGTTTCGATGCCGCAATGCCAGAGCAACTGCCGCAGCTTCCAGGAGGAGGTGCTGTACGGTCCCTCGGCGGGATAGCCGAGATGCTCGACGGCGATGCAACGGATCTCGTGGTACGGTCGGCGTGACACCATGGCCGCGACCGCAAGTCCGCAATCGGTGCGCGTGCGCTGCGTTACGAGTCTCAAAGCCATGAACTTTCCTGCAATTGTCTGTGGTGGTTAGTGAGTGGGCGAGCGCCGACGCACCGGTCAATTGTGTTGACGGCGTGTGGCGACCGCGCGGGCTCGTTGAGCACGCGGTGATCTGTGTGGAGTGTTCGGGCGTCGCCGGGAACGCGACGGTGTTGCGAATTAGTTCTCGCGTCCTGCTAGACGCGCGAGTGGATGAAAGCAGACGTGCTCACATCAAATGCCGTGACCAAGCCTTGATCTGACGGACACGCCGACCACATCACAGCGGCAACTGGATCGGATGTCGGATGGATCCGATCCGGGTGCGGACTCTGGGCCTTGGCCCGGAATACGCACCCTACGCCTTGCGCGACTTCTTCACGGTCGGGGCAGTCAGTTTCTTCAACCGTTCCCCAGCTTCGCGCTTCCCAAGTCCGCGCAGTGCTGCCAGTTTCATCAACTGCTCGGCGCGAGGGCGCGCCAGTTCGCGCTCCCAGTTGTAAACGGACTGGGCACTGACGCCCAGCAGCTTGCCGAAATCAGCGGCAGAAAGACCCAACCGGTTGCGCTGGGAGCGGAGCCCCTTGGTGACAAAGCGAACCGGCTTCGTGGTTGAGGCAGAAGGCGTTGCCGCTGGCGTACCAACAACCTTGCGCGAAAGCAAACTGACCTGACGTTCGAGCTGGGCGACTTGGCGCTTCAGCGCGGCAAGGTCACGGCGGTGCTGCGCTACCGCTTTCTTGGCGGGCTCGACCTGGCTCCGAGTCTCCTTGCGGGAAAGGCGAACAATCTCTTCTCTGATCGCTGTTGCAATGTTTGACACGGGCGTCCTTGGCTCAGTGAAGTACCAACTGTACTACCAAAGAGCGATTGTCCCGGTGAGCGCAGACCGGTTCATGCACCGAGGCAGGGCGAAAGAGTCCGGTAGAGAGTGACCTGGAAGGTCGCTATACGTCGCAGTAGCGTAAGGACGGCGCCATGCGGCTCTACGCTCCTGCACCGCCAATTCCGGTCAACGGCGGGGGCCGATCCACTCCAAACAGCGTCGGTCGCTGCCCACGCGGCCGCTTTGGTCCTCAGTGTCGCTGTCGTCGTCGGAATCCAACTCAGCAAACCGCTCGTCAATCCACTCATCGTCAAACCTCACATTAATGTCGTCGTCGTCGAGCACCTCCGATCCGTCGACTTGACCGTCCTCCCCCTCTATCAGCGGCGCATCCGCCTTGGGAAAATATAGGTACGGCGCGGCGCGACAGGCTGCGGGCACAGCCAGCAGCCAAGCGGGGTGTAGCAGCGATTGCATTGCATCCCACTTCGGCGGCGACTTACCAACATGCACGGCGGTATCCAATACACCGTACGCCAGCAGTTTGGCCAACATCAAATCCCAGACACTTACCGATTCCCACGCCGTAGCACTTTCAAGTTGCCGGACCGCGAGTTCGGCCCATTCGATGCGTAGGACCGCCCGAACATTGCAGTATCCCTGTCCGGCAAGGCTGGTGGCGAAACTTGCCAGGTGCGGCCGCGCAAGGTGGCACGGTGTGGCTGCTGAAAGGCTCAATGCACAAACCGTTCGGGTGCCGGTGTTTCGGCGCTGCCGAAGCGCCTCGCGTTCGTCGAAGCGCACTAGGGTTCTTCCGATTCTCCGCTTTGCGCAGTAGGGGACTTGCGCCAGGCGGTTGAACAATGCGGCGACGTCATCATTGGGAACGATGAAATTCGCCTGCAATTCGACCCAGTTGACGGTGACGTGACCAGCACGCCACAAGTTCATCGTCTCTGGCGCGACATTCCAGGAAACGCCGGCCACCAGCGCATCGAAGATCTCGTAAGCCCATTGTGCCACCGTGCCGGCGCCAAACAACTCGTGGCGCTGAAATGCCAGCAGCGGTCGGCAAATCAATTGAAGGCGTTCCGCACCTGAACCGGCAGCATTGCGGTCGATCGATTTGGCCAACAGCGCCGCCTTGTAGTTCGGCTGAAAGCGGTTTCGCTTGGAAAAGGCACTGCTCCTCTCGGCACCGTAGATGACGTTACGGAGGGCGGCCTCATCAAACGTTGCGTGCGGACACGGCCCAGCAACGGACATCCGCCGGATAAAGATGCTCATCGCGCGATCATCGTCGAGCAAGTATGGCCTCACCAGCTGTTCCGAATCCCGGTCGTCCAGTAGGACGTCGGCACTAAGTTCTTCCGCCCGAAGACGACTGTCAAGTCGATGCAATCCTCGTGTAGAGGGCGATGACGCCCGCGAATATCGACGCCGAACTCCTTGAAGGCCAGGACGCGCTTTTGGAAAGTGCGGGGCGCCATCAATTGCTTGAGCCGCCCGCCCTTTAACCACAGTTCGTAGTCGCGCTGCTGGGCGAGGGTCAGCTGCTTCCTCTCGTCCTCGGACAGGGCACAGCTGGTAACCGTCCCCAGCCCCAGGCGACCCAGATAGCGAAAGACTAGGGCGTCCGCGTCAAAGTCCTTCCAGCAATGCAAGTAACGGAGATTCAACCGCGGCAGAATCTTGCTGTTGAGCCGCAACTCTACGCGGAGGACCCCCTTGGCAAGTTCAAGAATGCGGGCGTACTCTTCGTCAGTGGTCCCTGCGGGGCGTTTGTGACGAAGCTCGCGGTACTTGTCATAGATGGCCAAAGCCCAGTGGCGACTCTCTTCCCCGTCTACCTTGTTCACGTAGGCCGTCGCGCCGTAGCCCTCGCTCGAAAACTTAACGCCGCGATCGGCAAGTTCCTGCTTGATCTGCTCGAGTACGGCAGCTGTGTCCCCGGTTGTGTCCCCGGCAAAGAAATGCAACGTCAAATGCACCCGACTAAGTGTCGCTTCACCACGCTGAATCGCCTCCTTGACCTCGGCATTGAACGGGATCGCCAGCACCTTTAATGTCTTCAAGCACGTTTTCGTAATCGCGCCAAACGGATCGCGCTGGTCATACAGCCCCCATGTTTCACCAACTTTCGCTGGATTTCCATCCAGAGTCAGATGCGTTGACACCTTGCTGTCTTGCGGCCCCCATGGGCGACAGAACATCGTCATATTACCTACGGCGACATCAAATCCATACGAATTGGTAGAAATCACTTCACCGTCTTCCGGATTGATTCGCAGCAGCCTGTGAGCCTTCTTCAAGTCGCTTTCAACCCTAGCGGTCAAGCGAAATCGATCACAATGGCTATAGCGGTCTTTACTCATTTAGATGCCTCCGTGGATTGAATTGAAGCAGCTAACTGGTAAATTGGTCGCTCGTGGTCAGTACTACAAGCAATGATGTCGCCGCTCACCTCCTTCGGACATCTCCGCCTGGGAACGTCGAGATGCGCGGGCGTTTCGACACTCGCCATCTTGACCTCGGATTCCGGAGGTACCGGCGGAATCCCGTCACCTTTGTCGCCGTAGGAGAAGGGAACGAACGCCGTCCAATCCCCTGCTGCTTCATACTCCGCGTCGCTAGGATTGAGCAGGTCAATATCCCGAAACTGCGGCTCGGCGCCGTTACACTCTGCCCCCCCCGGCGCACCAGACGCCGTTCCAAAGCGGACGATGACTTCGGTCGGCATGACTTGGATCGAGATAACCGAAGCAAGTTTTGTCATCGAGGCAACGGTCAACGTAAGCATTGCCGTTTCTTGACGCGAATTCATGAGGCGCTCCGATGCGAGCGCGAGTCGGCTATGCGTGCGGCAATCCACGCTTGGACTTCGTGGTGAAGCCATCCGACGCATTTCTCGGACAACTTGATTGGGGCCGGAAAGGTCCCGTTCGCCACTTTGGCGCTAATCGTAGAAAGGCCTAAGCCCGTGAGCTCACGGACTTGCCTTCTGCGGATAACTCTAACAACTTCTTCGCTCCCGACCATTCTGCGTCCCCTTTTGGTTGGTATGACCAACCCATTCTCGGAGACAACGTAGATTGCAGCCACTGGTCGCCAAAACAAAATCCATAGACGTTCGTCCGCCTAACGCCTTCGGCAATAGAGACCCGCCAAACGCTTGCTTTCTGCTCTTGGGACAGATATCTCCACAGCAGTACCCTGCCCTGTCGGTCCTACCGTCACCCAACAGTTCCTCTTCGAGAGTGGATGTCGTTCGGCGACTCTCGGCGTTCGAGCGCGTTCATATTCAAACGACACTCCGAATTCGAGATATGCATTTGCCACGCCAAAGAACTGCGAAAGACTCGCGTGATCACTTGGCAGAAGAGGGGCAGCCACACGGTAACCGGGACGGAGTTTCAGGTAAGCAGCCCACAAATGCGCCACGCCGCGAAAACTCGTCCAGCACTCCGTGATCGTACTTAAACCGTATTCAGCGTTCGACCTTGGCGTGCTATCTTCAAGGTCGGTCGCCAAGTTGCTTCTTCTTCGTTGGGCTTCCTTGGCATTTGCTTCTATATTCTCGGTGTGGATCATCTCCCGCACCGCTCGCAGGCCTGCATATTTGGGGCACTCGATCAGGCTGAGCGCGTGCATGTAGGCTAAGATCTTTCCGGCGACGATCCCCTGCTCACGATTTTCGGACGCTGCCTGCCGGATGATCGATCTGCCGTGTTGGTTAGTAGCCTGTAGCAAGTCGAAGCCGATCATCGTGATCGGAGCGCTCGGTTCATTTTTCGCGAATCGCTCAATCCGCTGAGTGTTCAATTCCGACCAATACTCTTGGCGTTTCCGTTCGTCGTTGGGAAAGAGCATGTACCCCCCAACGCGTTCCGCGTCTGTCTCGTGCCCCCGAAGTTGGATGACTGACTCATTCATTGCCGGTCTCGGATTTTCCAATAGTGTCCTCGGCTAACAGAAGGCCTTCGCGTTGAGCCTTTTGCAGCACGTCGTCGATCCAATCAGCCCACGCCTGCATCATTGCGGCCCGCTCGGTCAGATATTGCGCGTTGTTGTACGCGGCACGCACCACGTCGCGTTCGGCATGGGCAAGCTGACGCTCGATCAAATCCGCCCGAAATCCAAGCTCGTTGAGCTGCGTGCTGGCCGTAGCACGCACTCCGTGAGGTGTGAACGTGCCCCCATAGCCCATCTTCTCGAACATCACGTTCAATGTAGAACGTCCCATCGGCTTGTCTTCGCTACTGTTACTGGGAAAGATGTAGATCGAGTCCCCTGCAAGTGGACGCAGTAGTGACAGCACTTGGATCGCCTGAACGCACAACGGGACCACGTGTTCTTGTCGCTTCTTCATGCGCTCGGCAGGAATGGTCCACTGCTTTGCGTCGAAGTTGATCTCCGTCCATCGCGCCTCCGTCAACTCGACCTTTCGGACGAACGTGAGCAGCAAGAGCTTCACCGCGAGTTTCGTCGAAAGGTGTCCGGGATACCGATCAATCGCGTCTACAAATGCCGCGATCTCGTTCGGCTTGAGTGGCTTGTGGCTTTGCTTAACAGGCACATCGTCCCAATTTCGCAGAGCGTATGCGGGGTTCGCTTTGGCGCGCAGTTTTCGGATTGCATAGTCAAAAACTTGGAAAGCCGTTTGACGCACGCGATCCGCAGTCTTGACGCCAGATCGTTGTTTCGTTCTTTCGAGGGCATTCAAGAGTAGCGATACATCGACGTCCTCGATCGGGATCTGGGCGAGGTGCGAAAGGTCACGATCCAAGTACAACCGGTTTGCCTCACGCCACGGTTTCGACCGTGCGTCCGCCTTACTCGCGTACCACTCGTCACCGATGGCACCAAGCGTATTCCCCGTCTTGATCCGGGCCACCGCCTTCGCGAGCTGCTTTTCTTGCGCCGGATTTCGCCGGTTCATCAAACTGGCCCGAGATTCCTCCCGCATCCTTCGCGCATCGGCTAGTGACAAATCCGGATACCGCCCGTACGTAAGCGTGAATCGCTTGCCGGCAAAGCGGTAGTCGAAGCGCCAGACTTGGCGCCCGACGGAGAGATGTAGAGGTAGAGCCCGCGTGCGTCGGCCAGTTTCCGGGGTGCGATGCTCGGCTTGGCGTTTCGGATCTGAATGTCGGTGAGCATTTGACGGTATTTTGCGCGGCAACCGCGCCAATACCGTCAATTGTACCGTCAATTACGATTGGCTGTCAAAATCGACAATGCGCTCTTTATGGCCACTAAGTGTGTTACAAACCAATGTGTTACACTACGATACAGAATTCCGCTTAGGCCTCATTCAACCGCGCGACGT